>JAXLYL010000070.1:0-1807 GCA_046351475.1 Polyangiaceae bacterium | reverse complement strand
CGCCTTGTTCGTGATGTCCCTCCGGTGATGCACGAGATCCGGATCGGCGCGCGTCATGTCCACCGTGTCGGACGCGATGGCGAGGTTCGTGTGGTACTGGTGCGACGAGATCTCCTCGCCCGTCACGCTGAGCCACTCCTGCCCCATCCTGAAGATGCCCTCGTGGGAGGTGAGGCCGTCGTTCCAGAACTCGCCGTGGTTCGCGGGGGGCGAGCCCGCCGGTCCAAAGCACGGTCCGCGTCCATACCGGGCGTGGCCCTGGTAGATCACCGCCGCGTTCGGGTTCTGGAGCTGCGTCTTGAACTCGTCGAGCTGACCTCTCCAGTGGATGATGTAGTTGATCCTCTGGGTGTGGTTCTCGAACGTGCACCTCTTGCGATCCGCGTGCGCGACCCGACCGCCGTCGTCGACGAGCGGCGTGAGCGGGATGGGGGGCAACGCCGTGACTGTCGGCACGGCGTGTCTCACGTCGCGGACGCTCGACGTCCGGGCGCTGGAGAACGACGTCGGATCCGTGAGGACCTGGTGGGTGCCATCGAAGTTCAGGAACTCGGCCCCCATGAAGATCCAGAGGTGCCGCGTCTCCGGCCCAACCACCACCGTCGCGGGGTGCGGGGACGCGGCGCCCGACCGCGAGCCGTGGACCACTCGCGGGTGATGATGATGGTGCGTGTGCCGACCCATGTCAGACCTCGTCGTCGTCGTCGCCGGCAGCTCGACGAAGCGTGGGAGATTTCAAGGCGACGGCGATGAGTCCGTCGCGCTCGATTACGCTCGCTTGCTTGAACTTCTGCTCGTCGAAGGACGCGCCGAGCACGGCCTCGTCGAAGTCGATGATCCTGCGCACGGAGAGCAGCGCCTCGTCGCAGATGCGAAGCGCGGTGCGCGGCGGTTGATCGGGTGACAGCGGGGTTCGGTCTCGCAGGAGCGGACCCATCCACGCGACGACGTCGGCGCGGAGGAGCGTCTCCTGGTGGACGACGGTGCGAAGGGCCCACGCGCGATCCGTCGCCGAGAGGCCCTGGACACTCATGATGGCGCCGAGGCCAAGCTCCTCCATCTGCCCGAGGAACAGGCTGGAGACGACGCGCACGTCCTCGTCCGGATGGTGGAGGAGCCTCGCCGCGACCTCGAACGGCGTGCGCACCGAGCGCAGCAGCGCGGCGGCCGTGGCCTCCGGATCGGTCTCCGTGCGGATGCGCTGCGCGGCCTCGTTCCCCTCCTCGGTGTCGATCACGTCGACGATATAGGTGATGTCCGCCAGCCGCTCAACACGCGCCGAGCCGGACGCGGCGCGGACTCGATGCTGCCCGCGGAACCGCCGATCGGGGCCGAGGCCGTCATCGCGCGGCGCTCGGCAAGGGGCCGCGCCGAAACACGATGACCTCCTCCGCGTCGGGGTCGGGGATCGCTCCCAGCGCGGCCGCGTCGCCACGCGACGTCGCGAGCGCGAAGCCGTCCGCGGATCCGGCCAACGCGTGCGTCGAGAAGGACGTCGCGACGAGCCGAAGCGGTACTCCATCGAGACTCGCCACGGCGAGGAGCGACCCCGCCCGATCCACCGACAATGCGCCGAACGTGCCCTTTCCGCGCAGCTCGGCGTCGATCGCGATCTCGCCTCGAACGAACGCGACCGACCGTCCCCACGCGCCCTTCCAAGACTCGATCGACGCGGGGTGGAGAAACTCGCCGGATGCCGACCAGACGCCGAGGACGGCGGTGGGCTTCTCTTCAGGCGGGGAAAAGAGGAACCGAGGGCCGCTCCCCGTCGTCCCGAGCCCCATGCCGCCCCTCCCGCTCGTTGTCC
>JAXLYL010000069.1:0-1919 GCA_046351475.1 Polyangiaceae bacterium | reverse complement strand
CCGTTCTTGCCGCGGATGTTCCGCGCGATGACGTAGGTGTTCCAGAGGATGTTGAGGAGCGTCGCGGCGACCGTCATCACGATGAAGTCGCGGTGGACGATGTGCCCGAGCTCGTGGGCGTAGACGGCCTTCAGTTCCTCGTCGTCGAGGTAGGTGCCGAGTCCGACGGTGGTCACGAGGCGCGCGTTGTTCGCGTAGGCGCCGTAGCAGAAGGCTTGCGGCGTCTCGTCGAAGATGAGCTTCAGCGTCGGGATCCGGATCTTGTGCTTCCCGCACACGTGGCGGACGAAGCCGGCGACCTGCGGACGATCGCGATCGAGATCCTCGATCGTCACGGTCTTCGCCGAGTAGAAGAACCGGAGCATGAAATCCATGAAGAACGGCGACAGGATCCACGTGAACGCCGCCCACGCGACGGTGACCGCGAATCCGATCGCCGTGCCGATGATCACGCTCTCCTGACTCGACGCGATCGCGACACCGGCGAAGGTCGCGAAGACGAAGCCGAGCATGAACGTGATCGTCACGAACGACGCCAAAAAGGTCTTTCCCCTCATGGCCGCAGCGTAACCGTCGCGCGGGTCCCCCCGCGAAAGACGATCGCGACCTACGTGGAAGGCGCGCACCCACACGTCGGCGCGTCGTGCATGGACCACGTGCGAGGCCCGGCCTTTCCACCTCCCGCGCCCCTTCGTCTCCAGTGCGCCTCACGGCGACCGGGCGCGGTCATGGTACCCTCGGGGCCATGCGCGGGACCTCGGCGAATCCCTCCGGCGATCGCGTGTCGAACTCCCCGGCGCGACGCATGTCGCATTTCCGGGTCGCGCTGGCCGTCCTCGGGACGGTCCTGGCCATCGTGGCGGCGGCGTGTTCGACGGCACCGCAGACGGGGTTCGTGGTGTACGTGCAGTCCCAGATCCCGCTCCGACGCGTGGTCACGCGCGTGTACGACTCCGCAGGACGCCGGGTCTCCTGCGAATCGAGCGCGCTCGATCCGCAACGCGGCGCGGGTGCTCTCACCCTGCCGGCCTCCCTCGGGCTCATGCCCGCGTCCGGAGCCGCGCCGGCGTCGGGCGTCCGCGTGGTCGTCCTCGGATACACGGACGACGTGCGACCCGCGGACGAATGCGACTCGAAACGTCTCGGCGGGGCCTTCGTCCGATCGGAGGCGGTGACGTCCTACGTCCCCGACGACGTCCGCGATCTCCCGATGCCGTTGACCTTGAGCTGCGCGAAGCTCGACTGCCCGGAAGGGAGCACCTGCCGTGGCGGGACGTGCCAGTCGCCCGCGATCGACTCGGCGAAGCTCCAGCGCTCCGTGCGAGGGCGCGTGGATCCCACGGGATGCGGGTCCGTCGGTTCGTGCACGAAGGCACTCGAGCTCGATCGGAAGTCGGCCTGCACCTACGTCGTTTCCGACGGCATCGACGTCACGACGGCCTCGCCCTACGTCCGGTACACGTTCCCGGACGGCACGGTTTCGGGCGCGGAGTTCTTGACCGTCGACGACTACTTCGTGGACGCCGGAGGCACCGAGATCACCCTGGGTGACCGCCTGTGCGCATTCGAGCACGGAGGCGTGATCCACTCCCTGGGCGTGGTCACTCCCTGCGCGCCGGCGACGACCTCGTACTTCTGTGCGGACGTCGCCACGAAGGGGCGCGAACTCCTGGAGACCGCCACGCCGGGCGACGGCGGCGCGCCCATGGACGCGACGACGGCAAATCCGGACGCGACCGCCGACGCCGCACGCGACGCGACACTCCCGGGCGACGCGAGCCCGGACGTGAGGGACGCCGACGCGAGCTCCGACGCGACGGGCGGCGATTCCGGCGACGCGACGTCGGAGACGGGAAGCGATTCGGGTGCCTCGGACGGCGGCGAGGTCGATGGCGCGTCGGGGGACGACGGTGGCTCCG
>JAXLYL010000068.1:0-2130 GCA_046351475.1 Polyangiaceae bacterium | reverse complement strand
CCGCACGAGTGACCGGGCGGGATGGTCGACACGGGAACGTCCGCCCCGACGACGGCGGGGGACCCGGCCGTGCCCGAGTCTCGCGCGCCCGCGTCCCCGGGGACGGGCGTGGTCCCGATGGCGAGATCGGACTTCAACTTCGGCCAATCCTGTTCGCACACCTTCGTGCTCGTGCCCGCGGGGCAGGCGAGGGGACCACGGAGGCCGGAGAGGTGCAGGACGGGCGCGAACGTCCGCCCCTCGTCCTCGGATGCGCCGAGAATGAAACCGCTGAATTCGCTGGAACAGGCGAAGAGCGTGCTGCCCGAGGTCTTCAGGCACTGCACTTGGATGTCGGAGACCTTGGAGAACACGAAGTCCTTGGTCTTCGCGACGTAGAGGCCGTCCTCCACGCTGCCGACCCACACCTTGGTCTCCTCCGGCGAGAGCGCGAATCCCTTCGGCGGTCCTCCGCGCCAGATTTCGCGGTACGTGCGGCCGCCGTCGTCGGTGACGAGCACGCGTCCCTTGCCGTCGCCGATGGTGCGCACGTAGACGCGGTTCGCGTCCTCGCCGTCGAGGGCCGCGACGTACGCCGAGGTCTCCTTCGTGCCGCCGTCGATCCCGTCCGAAAGCGGGACGGGACGCTCCGTCCACGTGGCTCCGGCGTCGTCCGAGACGAGGAGGAACGCGGTGGTCACGTCGTCGACCGTGCGGATCGCGCTGACGTAGATGCGCGAGGGGTCGCTCTTGCCCACCTCGATGCTCCCCACGATCATCGTCGGATCGAGACGCGTACCGAGGTGTTGCCAGGTCGCGCCGTCGTCGTCGGTCTGCAGGAGGAAGGTGTCGTAGGTCGGCACGCTCGCGTCCATCGGTCCCGTTCCCGGCCCGAGGTGGAACGTCATGAGCGCGATCGCGGAGTTCGGTCGATCCTTCCGTTGCACGAGATCGATGGCCGGCCGCTCGCTCCCGTCGCCCGGCACGAGGGCCCAGGAACATCCGCTGTCGTTCGAGACGGAAAGACCCGAGAAGATGGCGGACGCCACGTTCCCGTTCGGGAAGTAGACGAGCATCGGGTCGACCTGACCGCCGAATCCGACGGATCGTTCGCAGACCCAGTCCCACGTCGCCCCGCGATCCGCGGAGAAGAGGAAGCCGAACGTGGTGCGGAGGAGGAGCCGATTCGGGGCCCCCGTCCGCACGACGAGGAGGTTCGTCGCGGGGAACCTTCCGTTGGCCCGCGCGTCGTCCTCCGACCCGGCGAGCGAGGACGTCACGAGAGCTGCGACGAGGGACCAACGGACGAGGGTGTTCATCCTGCCCGAGGCTACTCCCTCTCGCGCTTCGTCGCCGTGAACATCATCTCGAACGGATCCGCCGTGTCGACCTCGACGTCGCTCCAGGCATCGCGGTCGAACCGCCCGCGCCACGTCGCTTCGTCCTCGACGACCGCGGCGATCCGCGCTCCCGAAGGACGATCGACGTAGGTCACGCCGTCCCGCGAGATCGACGCCACGACCTCGCGGTCCGCGACCCCGGGAACGTTCACGCCGAGTTCCTCGACCCACCGTGGCGACGGGAGTTCGAAGACGAATCGCCCACCCGGCCTCAGGAGCCGTCCCACGGACCGGACGAGGTTCGCGGCGTCGGCGGCGGAGCGGGGATGCGCGAGTGTCCCGTGGAGTGCGAGGACCGCGTCGAAGGTTCCGGCCTCGAACGGGAGAGGTTCCCAGAAGTCCGCGTGCACGAGGGGGATCGGGCGTGCGCGTCGCGCGCAGATCGCCAGCATCTCCTCCGAGAAGTCGACGCCGGTCGGGACGTGCCCCGCGTCGAGCAAGGCGGGGAGCTCGCGGCCCGTGCCGACCCCGAGATCGAGGATCGTCGCCCTCGGCGGCAACTTCGCGAGGACCCGCTCCATCTTGCGACGCGACTCGTCCCGTGACGGCGCGTAGGTCCGGTCGTAGCGGGGAGCGATCGCGTCGAAGAATCGTCGCGCGGCGCCGGGATCGGGCGCCGGTGGGGCAGGACGCGTCATGCGGCGATTGTGGACGGCGCGCCGCGCACGGTAAAGACGCACCGTGGATTCGATCCGGCGAGCCGTGGCGCGGGAACTCGAGCGGGGGCCCGACGGCTGCGCCGCACGACTTC
>JAXLYL010000067.1:0-2242 GCA_046351475.1 Polyangiaceae bacterium | reverse complement strand
CCATGCAGACGCGTTCGCGGTGATCGACGATGCGGATCGCGCTCTTCTTGGAACCACGGCCGCGCGTGCCGACGTACACCTTCGATCCGCAGCTCGTGCTCTCGAGGCGGACGTTGAACGTCCGGGTGTTCGGGTCGACGTGGAGCTCGCAGAATCCGCCCACGACCTCGCGGAGCTTCGCTTTCGCGCCGGGCGCGTTGGACAGCTCGAGGATCGTGTGGACGTTGCAGAACTCGTTCACTTCCTCGTCGAGGGAGTCCTTCAGCGAGAACGTGCCCGGCGTGATGCGGGTCTTGAGGGCCGTCGCGGCGCTCTCGGCGCTGTCGTCGGACACGTCGTCCGAAAGGTCGAGGTCGGCGGGCTGGGCGGTACAGCCGACGAGGGTGAAGAGGCCAAGCGTGCCGAGGAGGAGAAGGCTTTTCATTGGAATTCCTGAGGGTTCGACGTCTTTGGGGCGGCGCCTCAGGTCCCCCCGGGCGCTCGCGGCACACATGTGTGTGCGACGGCGCGTAGGTGACCCAATGTAAGTGCTCGGTCAAGGCGACAACGGCGGATTTTCACATTCCCGCGGAATTCGCCGTCGCCTCGTTCACTCGCCGCGGGCGGCCTTCCGGTCGGCCACGGCCCGGTGGAAATCGAGGAGCGCATCCACTTCCCGCAGCTCCGCTTCCGCCGTCTGCTGTTCGCGGAGGTTCACGATCAAGAGGTGGCTGTCGCCCTGGGCGAACCGGGTGCGTTCGGCCTCCTCGAGCTCCCGCGCGAGCACCACTTCCTTCCGCGTCGCGACGATACGTTCCCGGGCTCCGCGGAGGGCCGAATGGGCGTCCTGCACGTCGGCACGGACGCGATCGTTCGCGAAGTCCACCTGGCGCTCGATGCGGCGCAGGGTGAACGCGGCCGCGTCCCGTCGCCCGCGCATCGCACGCGTCTGGATCGGAATGTCGAGCATCAGCGTGGCCTCGAAGACGGGCTTCGAGAGGTCGGGACGCGACGGCATCGCTCGGCCGAGATCCTGGGAGCCGGCGAGTTGGACGTCGATGCCGGGCATGAGTTGGTTCTTCGCCCAGTCCATCTCGACCACGTTCTGCGCCATCTGGAGGCGGAAGCGCCGGAGCTCGGGGCGAGCTCCCAACGCGAAGGCGGTGTCGGAGTTCGGCGTCGCCCCGTCGTCCGCGGAGGGCTCCGCCAACGCCGACGGAAGGCGGTTCTCCGGAGGCAGCGTCGCCCGTCCCTCCGCGTCACGCAGGTAGAGACCGAGTTCGATCGAGGCCTGCTCCAGGCTGCGTCGCGCCAGGGCGAGTTGGGCGCGCCGTTGCTCGATGGCCCGGGCATTGTCGGTGCGCTCGATCTTCGGCAAGTCGCCTCGTTCCACCCGCGTGGCGAGGCCCGCGTCCCGGTCCTCGACGATGGCGAGGAGATCCTTCGCGATGGCGACCTTCGCTCCCGCCGCGACCCACGCCCAATACCGATGGGTCGCCGCACGACGGACCTGGATCCGCTGATCTTTGACCGAGAGCGCCGCGATGTCTTGCCCCAATTCGGCGCGCGCCAAGTTCGCCCGTCGTCGGTCGATGGGGCCGTTGCGCCAGATGGGAACGTTCACGCCCGCTCGGACCTCGCCGTACTCGAGGGTCTGTTGACTGCCGTTGTACGTCGCGAAGTCGCCTCGTCCGTACTTCCATCCCGCGAACCCGGACACGCCCCAGAGGGACGTGGGTTTCTCGACGACGGACTCGGCCCGGAGGGATTCGTAGTACCCCACGGGCGTCAACGTCCCGCGGGTCTTCCACGAGAGATCGAAGCCGCCCTCCGCGGAGAGGAGGTCGGCTTCGGCGACGTCGCGCTCGAGGGCTGCTGCCTTGAGCAGGGGGAACGACTTCTCCGCGGCGCTCAGCACTTCGTCGAGCGTCAGCGGCGAGGAGGTCGTGGCTGCGGACTCCGCCCGTGCCGTGCCGCGGACGAAGGCAGCGAACGCGAGGGAGGTGAGGCATGCGAGGCCGAGGGCCCGGAGCGTCCTTCTCACTTCGACGCTCCCTTGCCGTCGCCGTCGCCCGCCTTCTTCACGACCGTCGGCTCCTTCGGGAGGGACGGGGGGAATCCGTTGAACAGCCGCCAGAGCTCGTACCCGAGCTTGACGCGCCCGAGTTGGACCCAACCTTCGGCCCGCACGCCCTGCCGCAGGTACACGGGAGCGGGCCACACGGCACCTTCCTCGGGCGTCAGGATGACGCGGAATTGGCCC
>JAXLYL010000066.1:0-2868 GCA_046351475.1 Polyangiaceae bacterium | reverse complement strand
CTTCCTCGGAAGGATCGCGCGGTGGCACGTCCACGACGTCGTTCCCCGCATCGGAGCATGGCTCTCGGGCGCACGGGAGTACCGGTACCTCGAACGGTCCATCGCCGCCTTCCCGCCCGCGGAAGAGTTCGCCGCGACCATGGCGTCGTCGGGCGTCGAGGTCGTGGAGACACGCGCGCTCGCCTTCGGTGCGGCCACGCTCTTCGTGGGTGTGAAGCCGGTCCCGTCGTCGGAGTCGTCGGGAGCCGAGACCGGGGTCCGCCCATGACCGCCGCGACGTTCACGTGCGACGTGGCGGTCGGAGGGGACGATGCGACGGTGTTCGCGCGCTTTTTCGACGTGCTCGCGCGGACCGGCGTCTCCGGAAGTCCTTCGTTCTCGTTCGACGGCCGGCGACGCGGAGGAACCTACGCCGTCGCGGGACGTGGCGCGGCGTGGACGACGACGTCGCTCTCCCATCCCCTCCACCAACGGGAAGCCGTGACCCGCGCCGAGGCGTTCCTCGGGGCGATGACTTCCTCGTGGAGCGCGCGTGTGCGCCCCGTCGCGTTCGCGGCGTTCCCGTTCGACGCCACGTGCCCGACCGACTCCACCTGGGGCGAGCTCGGGCGAGGCGCCGTGATCGTCCCCGAGTGGTCCCTCGCTCGGACCGGCGACGGCTACGAACTCCGTCGGACCGTCGCCGAGGGTTCCTCCGTGTCCCTCGACGTCGTCCACGGGGATCTCCGCGCTGTCGCGGATGCCCTCGGAAACGGTACGTCGCGAACGGTGCCCACGGCGTCGTGGCGTGGACCGTCCGGGGACGCTCCGCCGGCCCGCGTCGACTTCGAAACGCGGGTCCGCCGCGCGCTCCTCGCGATGAGCGACGTCGACGCGACCTTCGCGAAGGTGGTCGTCGCCCGCCGACGCACCGAGCGTGTGGACCACGTCGTCGACACCGCGGAACTCGTGCGACGTCTGGCGAACGACCGTTCGGGGGGCGTGATCTTCCACGTGGAGCGCGACGGTGCGACGTTCGCCGGCGCCGCGCCCGAATGGCTCGTTCGCCTCGGCGCGGACCTCCGCGTGGCCACCGAGGCGGTGGCGGGAACGCGGCCGGTCGCCGACCGAGGCGAACTGTCGGGATCCGCGAAGGATCGGGTGGAGCACGGCCTCGTGGTGCGAGGCATCGTCGAAGCCCTCGGACCCGTCGCGACCGCGATCGAACGCCGCGGACCGTCCGTTCGTGAGCACGGAGCGTCGGCGCATCTCGCGACCGAAATCCGGGCGGTGGCGAATCCAGGCGTGCGCGTCCTCGACCTCGTCCACGCACTGCATCCCACGGCGGCGACGTCGGGGTTCCCGCGTGGCACGTCGGCGGCGTGGTTGCGGGAGAACGAAGCGCTCGGGCGCGGGCTCTACGCGGGACCGGTCGGCGTCTTCGACGGCGACGGACGCGGCGAGTTCGCCGTGGCCCTGCGCTCGTTCCTGACGCGAGGGACCGAGGTCTCGTTCTTCGCGGGGGCCGGCATCGTGCGGGGGTCGTCCCCGTCCGAGGAGTTCGACGAGACCACCCTGAAGATGCGGACGGCCACGGCCCTCTTCGACCACGGACCGCCATGAACGAGGATCGTTCCAATCTCCACGTGGCGTGGTCCAGGCTCGTCGCGCGCGCGCTCGTCACGGCGGGCGTCCGCCACGCCGTCGTGTGTCCGGGTTCCCGCTCGACGCCCCTCGCGCTGGCGTTCGAGGAAGAGGAGGGCCTCGACGTCGACGTGATCGTGGACGAACGCTCGGCGGCATTCTTCGCGTTGGGGCGCGCGAAGCGGACGGGCACGGCGTCCGTGGTCCTCTCCACGTCCGGGACCGCTCCCGCCCACTTCTTCCCCGCCGTGATCGAGGCGACCGCGAGCGAGACTCCGATGCTGGTCGTCACCGCCGACCGGCCGTGGCACGCCCAGGACGTCCACGCACCGCAGACCATCGACCAGACGAAGCTTTTCGGAGCGCACGTGCGGCACTCCGCCGAGCTCGGACTCCCGGACGCGACGTCGTTCGAACACGCCATGCGAGTGGCGGCCCAATGCGTCCTCGCGACCCGGTCTCCCGCACCAGGCGCCGTCCACCTGAACGCGCGCTTCGCGAAGCCCCTGGAACCGCAAATGCGCGGGGACGCGCCGCCGGAGACCTGGGAAGCGCGAGTCGCGGAGCTCCTCGCACGAGGAGGCCCACGTGCCTTCGCTCCGGAGGTCCTCGCGAGCGTGGACGCTCGACGCGCCTTCGTCGATCGCGTGCGTTCGGCGCGACGCGGGGTCGTGCTCGCAGGGCCCATGCCGCCGTGGGTCGACGCACCCCTGCTTCGGCGTGCGGTCGAACGGTTCGTCCTCGCCTCGGGCTTTCCGCTCGTCGCGGACGCCACGAGTCAACTTCGCCACGGCACGGACGGCATCCCGGTCCTCCGGAACTTCGCCGAACTGCGCGCGTCGGAGTCCCCAGACCTCGTGATCCAACTCGGCGCGATGCCGTCGGGGTTCGGCGTCGAGGAGTGGTTGAGGGACGTGGGCGCACCGCGTGTCGTGCTCACGTCCGGCGCGTGGCACGATCCGCCCGGAACGGCGACGGACGTCGTCGTCGGCGACCCTGCGGAGTTGCTCGCCCGCGTGGCCGGGATGCTCGCCCCGTCCGTGGAGACTTCGGCTCCGGGGCCGGCGGCACCGTCGACCGACCACGGGACGCCCGCGACGTCCGACGACCGCGGGACGTTCGACGGCCACGACGTCTGCCGACGCGTGTTCGCGTCCCTCGAGTCCGGCTCCGTGCTCCTCCTCGGCAACGGGATGCCCGTCCGGGACTTCGACGCCGCCGTTCCTCCGTCCGCGAAGTCCCTGG
>JAXLYL010000065.1:0-2961 GCA_046351475.1 Polyangiaceae bacterium | reverse complement strand
TCGGGGGTGCGCGGCACTCCGAATTCGTGGGCGTTCGGAAGCCGACCGCTTGCGCGAGGGGGAGACGGAAGCGGACGCAGCGGCGTCGTTCACCCCTTCGCACTCTCCTTGCTCATCTCCTTCACGTCGTCGGCGTTCACCTTCAAGAGCCGCACGGCGAAGAACACGACGAGGGCGACGGCCGCGAACTGGATGCACACGCTCGCGAACTTGCCCCAGGCGAACTCGCCGGTGCGATCCCCGAGGGTGAGCGTGAACTTGGCGGCCTCGAGACCTCCGCGATCCCCGACGATCATGCCGATGAGGGGGTCGATGAAGCTCGCCACGAGCTGATCGACGACTCCCTTCACGGCCACCCCGAGCACCAGGCCCACGGCGAGCCCGACGATGCCCTGCTCCCGCACGAACGCCACGAACTCCGCCGTCTGTTTCTTCATGGGCCGACTGATTCTCACGAACCTGTCCGGCTGTCACGGCCCATCCCGCGGCGGCATCGCGCGACCGCCGGACGGGCGGATGCACCGACTTCGCCCCTTCGTTTCGGCGCCGAGTTCGACTAACCCCGCGGACGTCATGCCGACCTCCGATCTCCTCACCACGTTGGGCGTCGCCGCGGGCCTCGCCTGGGGCAGTGGACTCCGTCCGTACGCCGTGGTCCTCGCGGCCGGTGTCCTCGGGCGATTCGGACTGCTGCACCTTCCCGGGTCGCTCTCCGTTCTCGGCTCGTCGTGGGTGATCGGAGTTTCGGCGGCGCTCGCGATCGCGGAATTCTTGGCGGACAAGATCGCCGCGTTCGACAGCGTGTGGGACGCCATCCAAACCTTCGTGCGCGTGCCCGCCGGCGCCGTCCTCGCCGCCGCCGCGTGGACGGGCGACGCCCACCCGGCGCTCGTGGTCACCGCGTTCGTGCTCGGCGGCACGCTGGCCGCAACGACCCACGCGACCAAGGCCAGCGCGAGGGCCCTCGTGAACATGTCTCCGGAGCCCTTCTCGAACGTCGTCACGTCCTTCGCGGAGGAAGTGCTCGTCGCGGTGGGCCTCGCGGCCGCGTTCCTTCTCCCCGTGGTGTTCGTGCTCCTGCTCGCGGCGTTCGTCGCGGTGTCGATCGTCGTCCTCCGGAAGGCGGTCCGTGCCGGGCTCCGCGTGTTCGACGCACGCGCCGCCCGGGAAGGACCGAACTCCGCGCGAACGTCGCCACCGGCAGGCGGGTTGCCCTAGGCTTCCGAGGGCGCCATCCAGGACGTCGCGCGTGTCAGCGGAAATGGAGGCACGGATCCTCCACCGGCGCGTCGCGGAGGAGCTTCACGTCGAGCTCGTAGTCCATGGACTGGAGCCAGGGCGCCTTCAGGCCTTGTCGCGGGAGCTGGGACAGGGCGCGCTTCACGTAGCCCGCCCCGAAGTCGAGGAGCGGCTTCGTCTCCATGGTCGGCGACGGAAGTTCGGGAACGAAGATGCGTTCTCCCCGCGCGTCCATGCGGGCGAGGATGCGGCAGAAGTGCTCGCAGAGCAGCCCCACCTTGAGCGTCCACGACGCGTTCGTGTACCCGAGGGCGAGGACGAAGTTCGGCACGCCGTCGAGCATCATGCCCTTGAACGCGACCTTCTTCGAGAAGTCGACCGGCGTGCCGTCGACGACGAGGCCGATTCCGCCGAGCATCTGGAGGTTCAATCCCGTGGCCGTGACGACGATGTCCGCCTCGAGTTCCTTGCCCGATTCGAGGAGGACGCCGCGCTCGGTGAACGTGCGGATCCGATCGGTGACGATGGACGCGGTGCCCTTCCGGATCACGCGGAAGAGATCCCCGTTCGGCACGGCGCAGAGCCGCTGATCCCAGGGGTCGTACGGCGGATTGAAGTGTTCGTCGACGGGGTAGCCCTCGGGCAACCGCTTCACGTTCTCCTTCCGGATGAAGGATCGCGCGAGCTTCGGGAACGCCTTGCAGAACCGGAAGAACGTCCGCTGCAGCGTCACGTTCTTCTTCCGCACGAGGGCGTGGGCGGTCTTCGGCGGGAGCGTACGGTGGAGGAAGTTCGCGATGGCGTCCTTCTGCGGGAGCGGGAGGACGTAGGTCGGCGTCCTCTGCAGCATCGTCACGTGTTCCGCGACGCCCGCCATGGCGGGCACCAGGGTGACGGCGGTCGCTCCACTGCCGATGACCACGACCTTCTTGCCGCGGTAATCCAGATCCTCCGGCCACTCTTGCGGGTGCACGAAGGTGCCCCGGAACGTGTCCTCTCCCTCGAACTTCGGCCGGTACCCCTGATCGTAACGGTAGTAGCCGGTGCCGGCGAAGAGGTGCGAACACTCGACGACGCGCGAGACGACCTCCGGCGATCGGCCGTCCGTGACCTCGAGTTCCACCGTCCACCGCGCGCGGTCGCTCGACCAGGACGCGCGCTTCACCGAATGGTGGAAGTGCACGTGGCGACCGAGATCGTTCTCTTCGAGCGTCTCGCGGAGGTACGCGAGGATCGATTCCCCGCTCGCGATGGCGTTCTCGTTCGTCCAGGGCTTGAACTCGTAGCCGAAGGTGTAGAGGTCCGAGTCCGAACGGATGCCGGGGTACCGGAAGAGATCCCACGTGCCGCCGATCACCGCGCGGCGCTCCACGATCGCGAACGACTTCTTCGGAAGGTCCCGCTGGAGATAGTACGCCGCCGCGATGCCGGAGATTCCGGCGCCGACGATCAGCACGTCGACGAAGGAGGGAGAACCGTCACGGGTAGGTTCGGGGAGCATCGTTGCCAGCGCACGGTAGCACGACGCCGACGCGTCCGTTCGTGTCGCCGACGAGTCCGCTCGCACCGTCGCGGGTGCCATCGCCGCGACCGACGCCACCCTTGCCGCCCTTGCCGCCCTTGCCGCCACCGGCTCCACGGCCCCTCGCGAGGACGCGCCGCTCCGCCCACCCTCGCATCGGCGTCACCTTCCCGAAGTGATACCGTCCGGACGATGAACCG
>JAXLYL010000064.1:0-3135 GCA_046351475.1 Polyangiaceae bacterium | reverse complement strand
CGCCCGGACGCACGCGACCGTCGGCCCGCTCCTCGACGAAACGCGTGTACGCGTGGGCGCCCTGACCCACGAAGCAGAGCTCCTGACTCTCGCCCTTCGTCGCCCCGGGGATTTTCCGTCGGACCGCCTCGGCTCGTACTTCGGGTTTCGTGCTGTCGCCCAGGGGAAACACCAGGCGACCGAGATCGTCCCACGCCGTCGCGTACAAGAAGTAGCTCTGGTCCTTGTCCGCGTCCTTGCCCGCGTAGAGCGTGGCGCGACCGTCCGCGTCGTGCAGGACGCGGGCGTAGTGCCCCGTCGCCACGTAGCGCGCACCGAGTCGGTCGGCGATGGCGAAGAGCTCCTTGAGCTTCACGCTCCGATTGCAGGTCGTGCAGGGACTCGGCGTGGTGCCGTCGAGGTACGCCTCGACGAAGGGTTCGACGACGGTCTTCGCGAAGAGATCGCGACGGTCGAACGTGTAGTGAGGGAAGCCCAGCGCGTCGGCCGTGCGTCGCGCGTCGTACTGATCTTCCGGAGCGCAACATCGCGCGTGCCCGCCCTTGGCGTCGGGATCGTCCGGGTAGTCCCACAGGTGGAGCGTGACGCCGACCACGTCGTGTCCCTCGTCCACGAGGCGCGCCGCGGCGACGGCGGAATCCACGCCGCCGCTCATCGCGACGATCACGCGCTCGCGAACGCCCTTCCGGAGGCCCGACGGCGCCACGGTCGTGGGATCGGACGATGGAGGCGAACGGAGATCGGACGGCGTGGAAGGAGGGGCGGCAGAACCGGACACGACGGGCGTCGCCTAGCACGGCGCCGTCGGGACGTCCCTCGGGGCCGGGCCGACCGGTTCGTGGGACTCATCCGGCTTGGAGAAGCGTGCGGACGCCGTTGCCCATGCGGTCGACGAACTTGGACGCGAGATCGAGGGCCTCCGTATAGCGGTAGATGCCGGCCTGGAGCGCCAGGAGTTCCCCCGTCGACAGGTCCGCGCCGCCCGTGGCGCGACCGAGGGTGCGTGCGATCGTGCGCTCTCCCTCTTCGACCCGCCGGCCCACGGAAGCCAGGACCGACGCGAACGGGCTCGGATCCGCGCCGGCGTGGGATGGGCCGGGGGGCGGGGCTCCCGCTTCCGGGGACCCCCGAGGGATCGCAGCCGGAGGACGTGGCGACGCGAGGGGGGGCGGGGCGGATCGGGGAGCTTCGCGCGCGAGGACGACGGCCATGTCCCGATCCGTCGGACGCGCCGCGGGCCGGGTTGTGCTGGTTCACGGTCGACGGTTCGATTTTCCCGATCGCGCGAGGTCCTTCGTCACGCTCTCCATGGCCCGGGCGTGCAGGCGACTGCCCCACGATTTCGAAAGGCCGATGGACTTCGCCGCCTCGTCCAACGTGAGACCGCCGAAGTAGTGCTTCTCCAGGAGCGTGCGCTCGGAATCCGGAAGCTTTCCGATCGCGGTCCGGACGAGCGAGAGGAGTTCGGCGCGCTCGTAGCTCTCCTCGGGCGTGAGCGAAGGGTCGACGGCTTCCTCGCCTTCGCGGAACGCGGCCTGGGGCGCGAGCATCGCGGCGGCCATCGTCGTCGCCATGGTCGCGAGGGACGATCCGAGTCGACGATCGGCGGTCGTGGCCTCGGGAGCCGTGGCACCCGCGTCCGCCTCGACGTGGGCGTCCTGCACGGCGTCGGCAGCCTCGAGTGCGCGCAAGCGTTGGTACACGCGTCGCGGGATGCCACCGATCTTGCGCACGCCGTCGATCATCGATCCTCGGATGCGGAGCGCCGCCCAACATCGGAACGGGACTCCCCGCGACGCGTCGAACGATCGCGCGGCGCCCAAGAGACCCTCGCGCCCGGCGGAGACGAGCTCGTCGAATTGGACGCTCGTCCCGACGTGCCGACGCATCTGACGCGCGAGCACGTCGACGAGCGGAAGGCACTCGTGAATGCGCGCCATCACCTCGGGAGAATCGACGGGGGCGTTCGGTGTCGGCGGGGCCTTGGCGCTCATCGTTTCGTGGGCTCGGGAGGGAACGCACCATCTTTGAAGTGATGTCTCAAAGGCACGCGTCCGAACCGAGAATACCCCCAAAAACGGACACGACGTGCCCTTTCGCTCGCCGCGAATCGTCTGCTAGGTTCCGCCGTCCCATGTGCGCACCGAACGAGGGAAGCGATCGTCCGATCGCGCTGTCGACGATGCCTCGGATCCCCGCCCCGCCGGTGACCGAGAGCGGCGACGCGATCGAACCGCGCGCACGCGCCGCGTGGCGCACCTGGCTCACCGCGCTCGCGACCGACGCCGAAGCTGCGGTGGCGGCGGCGCTCACGTACGAGGCCCTCGACGCCACCGGGCGCGACGCGTGGCTCGACGTGCTCGACCAGGACGCGCCCACCATCGACGTCCCTGCGGTCGCCCTCTACGCCCCGTTGATGGCGGTCGAGTCCGACGAAGGGCGCCGTGCGCGCATCGAGCGGGCCATGGGGGAAGGACGTGCGGTCCTCGATCATGGCGCACGCGCCGAAGCCATCGTCGCCCTCCGTGGCACCACGGACGACGGCGCGTGCGTGTGCGCGTTGCTCGCGCCCATGTACCTCGACTTCGTGCAAGTCTTGACGTGCGTCTACCGTCCGGATTCCGGGGTCAGCGCCGCGTACCACGATCCCCTGCGGAGCCGCGCCGAAGCCCCGAAGGACGGCGGTCGCCCCGTGGAGGGCGCGGTCCTCGAGAAGACCCCGCTCCGAGTGGTGGTCGAAGAGCTCGCCCACGCCATCGTGGCCGATCGTCGCGAACGACGGGACCCGCCCGTGGTGCTCGAACGGTTCGTGGACCTCTTCGGGCTCGACTTCGAGTCCGCGGAGGACAGCGCCCCGTGAAGGTCGGGCCGTGACCGCCCTCGACGGTCGTTGCGGAACGTGCGCCCGCTTCGTGCGCGTGCACGAGCATACCGACGATCGCGGGGTGACCCGACGCGCGGGCGAATGTCTGCTCGAAGTGTGGTCGCCGCCGATCTTCGAGAACAACACCTGCTCCCAATACCTGCTCCGAGGTACCTTCGCCGCCACCGTCCAGGCGAAGAAGAAGGCCGCTCCTTTCCGTCCGCGAGGCGCGCGTGAACCGCACGTGCCGCCCCGCCCCGAACCCCTCACGC
>JAXLYL010000063.1:0-3531 GCA_046351475.1 Polyangiaceae bacterium | reverse complement strand
AGCACTCGAAGCCGCCGTACCGGAACGCGCCGGGGTTCGGGCACCGGTAGGTGTCCTTGCAGATGCCTTCGACGGCGCAGTACTTCTTGCCGGGTTCGCATTGCCCGCACGTACCGCAGTCGGAAGGGCACGACGTGCAGTCCTCGCCCTGGTCCCCGTCGCAGGTCTGATCGCCGCAGCCGGGTGTGCTGGACCCGCCGTCGTCCCCCGCGTCCGGGGACGCACCGGCATCCTCCTCGTCCCGATCGCAGGAGCACGTGACGTTGCATTCGTCGCACCCCTTCGCCGCCGAACAGCCCACGGCGACGTCGTCGACGCACGTGCCGTATTCGGCGCCCTGGGCGATCGCGCAGCGGCCACGCACCGTGCCCGGCAACGCGGCGCAGGTCGGGAACGTCGCCGCGTATTCGCATTGCGCGTCCGTCTGGCACGACGGCGGCGACGCCGTGTCCCAAGGCGGCGCGGAGAACGGTCCGACGCCGTAGGCGAGGCTCGACGTTCCGGTCGTCGGCGTCGGGTTCGTGCGGGCGACGTCCGGTCGTCCACACGCGACGACGGCGACCGTGGTGCCCACGGAAGCCACCGCGAGGACCGCGGCGAAGACGAGATTCGCTTTCATTGGCCCCTCGTGCGGACTTCGCCGGCGGTGACGTTCTGCTTGTGGAGGATGTGGGACCAGTCTCGGTTGAAGTCCCGACCGCGTTCGAACGGGTCGTTCAGGACCTTCTTCATGAACGCGAGGCGCTGCGGATAGCTCCGGATCAATTCGTCGGTCGAGAGAGTCGGGTCCATGGTTCCCTGCGACTGGTAGGTCACGATGTCGACCTCCTCGAGGTACTTGAGCTCCTCGCGGAACCTCGCCATGTTCTCGATCTTCTCCGCTTCGCTGCCCCGATCGAAGCGCCGCCGGTACCAGGACCGGAGGTCGTCGGAGAAGAGCGCCATGCCGTCCTTCGGCCGGAACTGCACGGTGTGCATCATCTCCTCCTTCACCATGCGGTAGTACCGCTTCGCGAGGGGGAAGAGGCGCGGGTCGTTGATGTCGACGAGCGTCCCCGACTTGGTGCGCACGCCGCCGATCATCGGGGTGACGATGAATCCCTTCCGGCCGCCGTCCGGTGTCACGTAGACGCCGCCCGCGGGCGCCTGTCCGTTGACCTCCTTCAACTGGGCGCGGAACGTCTTCATCAGTTCGGTCACGTCGCGATCGCTGACGACGGCCGGGATCTCGCCTTCGAACTTGATGACGACCGGCTGTTCGACCGGCGTGTATCCGCGGACCTTCGGGTTGAGCGTGATCCCGAGGTCACAGAGCACCTTGTCGTCGAGCATGTCGCCGATGGCCCCGCGCTTCAGTTTGCCGTCCACCATGCGCGGGAAGACGTTGCCGAAGAAGGCGTTCTTGTCCGCGTCCGCGAAGACTTCCTTGGCCCGACGCATCAGGCGCTGGATCTCGAGGGCCTCCGCGGTGTGCTCGGAGAGGAACTTCGAGAGCACCGGGCGTGAGACGTAGAAGCCGGCGCCGGCCGAGACCTGCCCCTCCGTCCAGAAGACGGGGTCGCTCTTGAAGACGCGCCCGGCGTAGTCGCAGACGTCGTCGAGTGCGCTGGCGCTCTGGCGCACGATCGACTCCGACCGGACGTGCTCCGTCGCGTGGACCATGTCGTCCATGCGATCGAGGATCTTCCTCCGCGCCGACAGGGCCGTGGTCGACGCGACCGGTGCCGTCGGAGGAACGAAGATCGGCCCGTACCCGTCGACCAGACGTCCGAGGAGGGACTTCGCCTGCGGATCGTTCGCCAACTTCGCGAGGGTCGTCGCGCGCCCCTGCTGCGTCGCGAGGAGCGGAGCCAGGTCGTCGTAGACGCCGCTCCAGTCCACGTTGCCGGAGGGATCCTTCCGCCCGGCGAGTCCCATGTAGCCGAGCTTCGTGGCGACGCCCTCGAACGCCATCGGATCGAGCAGCTTCTGGTTCTTCGTGCGGATGCGCGCCGCCCAGCCGAGCTTCGCCACCGTGTGCGCGCTGAAGATGGCGCCGCCCAGGAATCCGCCGGTCAGCGTGTGCGTCAGGAGATCCGTCAGGTCGATGGGTTTCCCCGCGATCGCCGATTCGACGACGTGGAGGGAGCCCGCGGAGAGCGCGCCCACGGTCACGTTCTCGAGGTACGAAAGCCCGCCCATGGTCGCTCCCGAGAGGAGCCGCGTGCGTGCGAGCTGGGCGACCAGGGCGGTCGTCCCCGCCTGGAACAGGGTCGGAATCGCGCCCGAAGCGAAGCCGCGCGCGAACGCCCTCACGGCGCTCGCGTCGACGTCGTCGAGCTTCGTGAGCACGACCTCCACGGTGCCCGCTGCCGTGCCGACGGTGAGGACGGACATCGCGACCGCGGAGGCGCCTCCCGTGGCGGGCACGAGGAGCGTGGCGGCCACGACCGTCGCGACGTTGGCCACGGTCTTCACGACCGCGCTCGTGCGCTTGATCCCCTTCGTGTAGCTCTGCACGTAGGTGGAGACGGCCGCGGACGCGCCCCGGAAGGCGGCCTGCAGCACTTCGGCCATCTTGTCGTCCCCGACCCAGTTCTCCCGGATTCCGCGGAACGTCGTGCGTGCGCGGATGTCGCTCGAGAGACCTCCGATGCGCGTCGCGATCTCGGTCTTGGCGGCAGCGTCGATGCGCTTGTCGAACGAATCCTGGAGCGCGAGATCGCACGTGTCGTAGATGAACGCGCCGATCCGCGATTGCTCGCGCGCGGCGATGGTCTCCGTGTACGCGTCGTTCCGCACCTTGCACAGGTCGAGGTCCGAGAGCTGCGTGAGCGCACGGGTATACTGGGCGATGACCGAGTCCTTGTAGCTCGCGAGCTCCGCGTCGTAGGTCTTCCGCGAGATCAGCCTTTCGCCCTTCTTCAGGTAGATCTCGTTGATCGCTCCCAGGTACTTCGGCGCCTGGCGGTCGAACTCTTCCTGGTTCTGGCTCGCCACGAGCTGGATCACGGAGGAGTCGACGTAACAGGGCACCGGATCCTTCGACGCCGAGGCGATGTCACGGCAATCGATCATCGCCGGGGTCTCCAGGGTCGCGAGCAAGTGCCGACGGAGCGCCTCGATGAGCGCTTCCGCCTCGTCGTCGTTCTTGACGAGGACGGCGACGTCCTCGTCCATCAAGGTCTCCTTCTCGACCTCGCCGTACAGTTGATCCGCCGTCTCCGAGAAGAGAAGGACGGCCCGCTTCCACTCGTCGCTGTCGTAGTAGCGGCGGAGGAGTTCGTTCAACGTGAGGAAGACCGACGCGGGCCGGGCCTCGCCGATGTCGGGCCATCCGTCCGTGCGCGTGAGGAGCGGGAGCGACGCGATCCGTCGCCGCATGCGCCCGAGGGCGAGGTCGATCTCCCGGGTGGCGAAGTCCCGGTACGTGTCGACCGAGTACTTGACCTCCTCGAACGACGGCTTCTCCTTCAGGACCTGCGTGATGTCACCGACCTGTGGCGCGACTTCCGGATCGGCCTTCAGCGCCTGCGCCTTGACGTCCGCGTC
>JAXLYL010000062.1:0-3757 GCA_046351475.1 Polyangiaceae bacterium | reverse complement strand
TGCTGGTGACCTTCGGCGCCCCGACGATCTGGGGGGACGGTTGGGAGTTGCCGGGCCTCGGCGGCGGCCGGAGCGTGTCGAGAATCTCGAGGCTCTCGCTCGAGAGGAGCTCACGGCGTTCGGGAAGCTCTCCCACGCTCACGTGGGAGATCGCGGCGGTGTCGAGGGCTCGGGCGAGCGCGTCGGCGAGCTCCTTCGCCGTCTGGAACCGCTTGTTCGGGTCCCGCATCAACGCCTTCTTGAACCACTCGTCGAACGTGACGGGCAGGTCCGGACGCTGTTTGCTCGGGAGCGGCGGTGTGGCGGCCGCGATCGCCGCGAAGGTCATCGCCACGCCCTGATCGGTGTTCCACACGGGGCGCCCGATGAGGCACTCGTACGCCATGCATCCGAGGGCCCAGAGGTCCGCGCGATGATCGACGTTGCCCTGCCCCTTCACCTGTTCGGGAGACATGTACGCGGGCGTTCCGAAGACGGCGCCCTCGCGCGTGAGGCGCGCGGCCTTCTCCTCGCCCCCCATGGGCGAGTAGAACTTGGCGAGACCGAAATCGAGGATCTTCGCGACTTCGCCGTCTTCCGTACGCATGAGGAAGATGTTCTCGGGCTTGAGGTCGCGATGGACGACCCCGGCCTCGTGCGCCTTCATGAGGCCCTTGGCGCAATGCGCGATCACGCGGACGGTGGTCGGAACGTCGATGATGCGGATGCGGGCCATCCGGTCGTAGAGCGACTCGCCTTCGAGAAGCTCCATCGTGATGAACGGACGACCGTCGTCGAGTCGACCGGAGTCGTACACGTCGACGATGTGCGGGCTCTTCACGCTCGCGGCGGCCCGGGCCTCCCGGAAAAAGCGTTCGATGACGATGTTCGACGTCGCCAGCTCCGCCGCGAGGATCTTGATGGCGACCCGTTTGCCGAGCGTGAGCTGCTCCGCCTCGTACACCGCGGCCATGCCGCCACGACCGATTTCTCGGGTGACGCGGTATTTCCCGACCAGGACGGTCCCGGCGGGTACCTTCGAATCGATTTGGGGAGCCGCCATCCGAGGGATTCCCCCCGAGCGTACGCCCTTCCTTTCGCTTCGGGAAAGGAGAAGCACCCGCCGGGACCCGAGGACCCCGCCGGTTCCCGGAGCACGGCGATGGGCGCGTTCGCCGGTCGAAGGTGGGCCCCCCTGGGAAGGTGTGCGTGGATTCGCGCTCCGCGTAGGATGTCGTTTCCGCGATGTCGCTCGAAGGCCACGCCGCAGCCGTCGTCCGCACCTGGTCCACGGGCGAATCGGCCGTCGCCGTGCCCTGGCTCCTGCTCGCGCTGCGCTTCGTTAAGGTGATCAGTGTGTCGACCTTCGTCGCGGGAGTCGTCGGTTCGTTCCTCCCGACGTCCCTCGCCGACCGGCAACGTTTCGCGTACGCGATCGCCGGTCCCGGATTCGGAGCGTCGTGGGTCACGGGATTCGTCCTCGCGGGCGTGACGTCGACCTCGTTCCTCTCGACCTGGATCCTCGGGGGACTCGCCTGCTCGTTCGTCACGCTCCAGGTCGTCCTCTTCTCGGTGGGGAAGGACGGGCGCCGATCGCCGACGATCGCGTTCGCCGCCCTCCTGCCGCTCGTCGCCACGATCGCGCTCATGGTGTTCCGGCCCGATCCGTGACCCGCGCGGACGGTCGGTCTACACTCGGGGCGTGACGACGTTCGGAGACCACCCGTGACCGAAAGCGACGAAGGCGCCCGGGACCGCTTCGTCGCACTCGGCGAGATCGCGGCCGAGATCGCCCACGAACTCCGGAACACGCTGCAGGTCATCTCCGCGTGCGTCTACGTCGCGCGACAGAACCCGGCGGCGAGTCTCGACCATCTCGTGAAGATCGATCGTCATGCCCGCATCGCGCACGGCATCGTGGACGATCTCATGGCGCTCGCGCGAGGGGACGCGTCGCGCGCGAGTCCGACGTTGGTCGCGGAAGTCCTCGTGGCGGCGCGCTCCGAGATCGAGCCCGGAAAGGCCACCTGGGACGACGTTCTCGCTCCAGCCGATCTGCGCGCCGTGGTGCATCCCGGGCTGGTCGCCCGGCTCCTCCACGTGCTCTACGACAACGCGATCCTCGCGAGTGCTCCCCGCCCTCCCGTCGTCCGGACCCACGCGCGGCGCGAAGGCGACCACGTCGTGCTCGACGTGAGCGACGACGGACCCGGCGTCCCGGAGGGGATCCGCAGGCACGCGCGTGTTCAGGCCGCTCGTGACCGCTCGGGCGGGCGGGAGCGGACTCGGTTTCGCGCTGGCCCGGCGGATCGCCCGCGCGCACGGCGGGACCATCGAGCTCGTGGACGGGGCGGCCGAGACCGCGGGACCCGGTTCACCCGCCGTGACCGGCGCGACGTTCCGGGTCACCGTTCCCGCACGTTGAAACGGTCGGAACGGCGGAGATCGACGAAGGCAGGCGGTCCCCCTTGCGCCTCGGGGCCACGCGACGAAGATTCATCGTTCCCCCATGCTCCCGATCCGGCTCCGCGGCGCGCGAACCCACAATCTCCGCGACATCGATCTCGATCTCGCCCCCGGAACCCTCGTCGCGATCACCGGACCGAGCGGTTCGGGCAAGTCGTCCCTCGCGCTCGACACGCTGTACGCCGAGGGCCAGCGTCGGTTCGTCGAGAGCTTCAGCCCGTACGCGCGCCAGTTCCTCGAGCGCCTGGAGCGACCGCCGATGGCGAGCCTCGATCCGGTCGCGGCCACCGTCGCCGTCGACCGTCGCGCGCCCGTGAAGTCGAGCCGGTCGACCCTCGCCACCATGGCCGATCTCGAACCCTACGTGGCAGCCCTCTTCGGGTGCGAAGCGGTTCCCGTCTGCCCCGACTGCGACGTGCCCGCCGAACTCGCGTCGCCCGAGGCGACGACGAAACGCATCCTCCGCGACCACGGGGGCGAGCGCGCGATCGTGAGCTACCCGGTCGCTTCCGCCCTCGCGCGCGACACCGAGTCCTTCCTCGCGCTGCGTGAGTCGTTGCTCGCGAAGGGCTACCGTCGTCTCGTCGTCGGCGGCCGCGTACGCGACGTCGACGAAGTGAAACCGAGCGAAGCCACCGCACGGGACGTCCGTGTCGAGGTCGTCGTCGATCGTGTCCGCCTCGACGCGAAGGACGCACGACGGATCCAGGAGGCCCTCGAATCCGCGTGGAACGAGGGCGAGGGGCGCGCCGAGCTCCGACTCGAGTCGAACGCCGCACACGTTCCCGTCGGCCGGGGTCTCGCGTGTCCCTCGTGCGCGCGCACGTTCGAACCGCCGCGCCCTGCCCTCTTCTCGTACAACTCGCCCCTCGGAGCGTGCGAGGCATGCCGCGGATTCGGCCGCGTGATCGGCATCGATTGGGACAAGGTCATCCCCGACCCGTCGCGCACGATCGCGCAAGGAGCCATCCGCGCGTGGGCGGGCAAGAGCGCGGAATGGGAACGCGCCCAGCTCGCGAAGTTCGCGAAGGCGAAGAAGATCCCCGTGGACGTCCCGTGGAACGCCCTCACGAACGCCCAACGGGAGGCCGTCCTCGCGGGCGAAGGTACGTGGGAAGGTGGGAAGTTCCCGGGTGTCCGCGCATGGTTCAAGTGGCTCGAGACCCGCACCTACAAGATGCACGTGCGCGTGTTCCTCGCGCGCTACCGGGAGTACGTCCCGTGTACGACGTGCGACGGCGCGCGCCTCGCCGGAACGGCGCTCCTCTACCGGGTGAACGGTCGGAACCTGGCCGGGTGGCACAAGCAGGAC
>JAXLYL010000061.1:0-3906 GCA_046351475.1 Polyangiaceae bacterium | reverse complement strand
TGAGCGTGCGGCGGTTCACGTGGGGCGCGGCGAGCAGCGTGTTCGTGCCGCTCACGTAGGCCACGATCTCCTGCACCTCGACCTCGGAGTACCCGAGGCGGTGGAGTGCCGGCGGGACCGACTGGTTCACGATCTTGAAGTACCCGCCACCGGCGAGCTTCTTGAACTTCACGAGCGCGAAGTCGGGCTCGATGCCCGTCGTGTCGCAATCCATGAGCAGACCGATGGTGCCGGTCGGCGCGAGCACGGTGGCCTGCGCGTTGCGGTAGCCGTTCTGCTTGCCGAGCTTCACGGCCACGTCCCAGTCCTCGCAGGCCGCGCGGTAGAGATCCGCCGGGCACGCGTCACGGTCGATGGCGTAGGCGGCCTCGCGGTGCATCTCCATGACGCGGAGCATGGGCTCCTTGTTCTTGGCGAAGCCCTCGAAGGGACCCTTGGTGCCGGCCATCTCCGCGCTGGAGCGGTACGCCGCACCGCACATGATGGCGGTGAGGGCGGCCGCGATCGCACGGCCCTTGTCGCTGTCGTACGGGACGCCGAGCAGCATGAGCAGGCTGCCGAGGTTCGCGTACCCGAGGCCGAGGGGGCGGTAGTCGTGGGAGTTCTTCGCGATGCCCTTCGTCGGGTAGGACGAGAGATCCACGAGGATTTCCTGGGCCATGAAGAAGGTGCGGCACGCGTGGCGGTAGCCTTCGACGTCGAACCGGAGTTCGCCCTTGTCGTCGTCCTCGAGGAACTTGGTGAGGTTGACGGACGCGAGGTTGCACGCCGAGTCGTCCAAGAACATGTACTCGGAGCACGGGTTCGACGCGTTGATGCGATCCGTGTTCGGGCACGTGTGCCACTTGTTGATGGTGGTGTCGTACTGGAGACCGGGATCCGCGCATCCCCACGCGGCTTCCGCGATCATGCGCCAGAGGTCCTTGGCCTCGAGCGTGTCGACGACCTTGCCCGTGGTACGGGCGATGGTCTGCCACTTCCCGCCCGCTTCGACGGCCTTCATGAAGTCGTCGGTGACGCGGAGGGAGTTGTTGGAGTTCTGGCCGCTGATGGTGTGGTACGCCTCGCCGTTGAAGTCGTTCGGGTACCCGGCGGCGATGAGCGCGTGGGCCTTCTTCTCCTCGCGGCTCTTCCACTGGATGAAGTCCACGATTTCCGGGTGGTCCATGTCGAGACAGACCATCTTGGCGGCGCGGCGTGTGGTACCGCCGCTCTTCGTGGCGCCGGCCGCGCGATCGAACACCTCGAGGAACGACATGAGGCCGCTGGACGTGCCGCCGCCGGAGAGCTTCTCCTGCTTGCCGCGGATCGCGCTGAAGTTCGTTCCCGTGCCGGAGCCGTACTTGAAGAGGCGCGCCTCGTACTTGATGAGGTCGTAGATGGCCATCAGGTCGTCGTCGACCTTCTGGATGAAACACGCCGAGCACTGCGGACGGCCGTAGGCGTTGGCGGTCTCGCCGACGTCGCCTTCTTCGAAGTTCCAGGCCCAGTTGCCGCCCTGACCTTCGATGCCGTACTCGTGGAAGAGGCCGCAGTTGAACCACACGGGCGAGTTGAACGCGCCGTACTGGTTCACGAGGAGGAACGCGAGTTCGGCCTCGAACGCGTCGGCGTCGGCCTTGGTCGCGAAGTAGCCGCCGAAGTCCTCACCGGCGTCGCGGATGGTGTGCGCGATGCGGTTCACCACCTGACGAACGCTCGTCTCGCCTTCGGTACCTGCACGGAGCGCCGCCGCGGAGGGGGCCGTCGCGCCGGAGGTGCCCGGCTTCTTCATGCCGGCCTTGCGGAAATACTTGGAGATGACGATGTCCGTCGCGAGCTGGCTCCAGCCCGACGGAACTTCGGCGCCTTCCATCTTGAAGACGATGGACCCGTCCGGGTTGGTGATGGTGCTCGAGCGCCGCTCGTACACGACGGCATCGAGCGGGTTGACGCTCGGCGACGTGTACTGGCGCGGCACGGACACACCGCCGACGGACTTGCCCTTCGTTCCCTTCTTGAGGGCCGAAGACGCGTTGGCATTCACCGTCGCCAACGATCCGGTCGCCTTCGTGGAAGCGGTGGACGCGGCGCTACCGGCTTTCGCCTTCGCACCCTTCTGTTGGGATCCGTTCTGACCCACGCCGTTCCTCTTTCCCGTCGACTCGAAACCGTTGAATGACTGTGCCATGTCCACCCTCCACACAAAAAACAACCCCTGCGCCGTATCCCACGATGTGGGTTATTGCGCCGCGTTACCCGTTCGTTCGGTCCGGGTTTCCCGATGACTTCGTGAGTCAAAGACCGAGACAAAGCTTCCCTGCCGCGGTGGGAGCCATGCTGCTCCGCGTCGAGGATGCCGATGGGCTGCGTGGGACTTCGCGTACGTGGACGAAATTCCGGTGCGAGCTCGGTTCGGCGCTTGGACTCAGGACTCTCCGTTCGCGTTCTCCCCGACTCGTTCGCTTCCGAATCGGTCGCCCGGATTCGGGATGCCGGATTCGGGATGCCGAATTCGGAATCGGAAAGGAGAGGTGAGAGAAGGCGAAGGGGAGAGAGCGATCAGTTCTGTCGTTTCCGTCTCGTGTTCCGACTCTGTCGCGGCCTTCGTGAGGCGTGCCGTCCGGGGACGGTTCGGGCTTCGAAGACTCTCCAGGAACGAAGGTCCCGGGGGACCGTGCGGCGCCGGAGCCGTGTCATCCCATCGAAGGGGGAATCGAGGAGCCTTGGGACCGGTGGGACCGGTCGTCCAGTGAACATCGCTTCCGTCGTCGAAGGGGTGAATCGCGCTCCGGTTGTTCAGTCATGGAGACAAGTTCAGGGCTTCATGAAGTAGCTCAGGAAGTGGTCCCTGGACCCGTCCGAAAGGGGTGTCTCGGACGAAGTCAAAAAGCGGACGGTGACGGGTCGAAACGGCTCTCCCCGCAACCACGAAGTTCACTGACGAAACCACAACATGTTGTGGTCGGCAACAAAAACAAACACGAGATCTTGCGCATACAGGGTGCTCAGCCTTCGCAGAGTGTAGGCACGGCGCTCCTCCCCAGGACGCCCACGGGTAAGCACACGGGATCACTGAACTTGGAGTTTGGCGTGCGCAGGGGTGAACACAAATAGGGCACAAGTTATCCACTGGGTTGGGGCCCCTGTTCAGGGGTTTTCCACCCCTTTTCCACACGCCCAGGAACCCCGAAGCTCGGGTGTGGAGACCCGATTGAGTCCATGGGCGGAGGGGCGCCCGGGACGACCTGCGGGGCCCCGTTCGCCACCGAATGGAAACGGTCGCGCCGCGAATCCATCACGTGCGATCTGCACGCAATGGATCGACGTGCAGGTCGTGGCGCGATCGCGTCGCCGTGACGTCGCGCCGACGTCACTCCTCCTTCGGAGCGTCGGTGTCGCGACGGGCGCGCGTCAGTCCGTCACGATTCGTCGCCGTCGTCCTGGCGCGTGCGCCGCGAGGGACCGCGGCTCGGTGCCCGTGACGGCGTCGTGCGTGCGCCGCGACGGCCTCGTTCGCTCGAACCTCCGCGCTGCGCGGTCGCTTCGGCGAACGCGCCCGGCGACATGCCGTGTGCGCGTGCGCGCGCGTTCCGTTCGCGGGTGCCCGTGCGCGTCGGCTTGCCGGTGCGTCGGTTCTTCTTGGCGCCGGAACCCTTCGCCTCCGCGTCCGGCAGCGGTAGGCCCGGGACGACGATCTTCGGCTTCTTCGGGTGGCGCTTGAAGAGGAGGAACGTGCGTCCGAGGACCTGGACGAGCGTCGCCTTCGCGCGCGTGGCGAGATCGGTCGCCGTGTCCTTCCGGTGCTCTGGAGCCTCCGATTGCACGCGCACTTTCACGAGTTCGTGGCGGGCGAGGACGGCCTCCGCTTCGCGGACGAGGGTGTCGGTCACGCCTTCCTTGCCGACGTGGAGGACGGGTTCGAGC
>JAXLYL010000060.1:0-4226 GCA_046351475.1 Polyangiaceae bacterium | reverse complement strand
GGCCCGTCATCGGGAGATCACCGGAAGGTCACTTGGAGAGGTACGTGACTTTCACCCGGCTCTTCGCCTGTTGCAAGAAGGAGCTCTCCGTCACGCGGAGCCTCTCGAACGTGAACCAGCGGAGCAGGTCCGCCCGGGCGTCCTCGTAGGTCCGTCCCCGGTAGGGATGCGACGCGGTCCGGAACACCTCGCGGAGCTGGTCGTCGCTCGGATGGAGGATCGACGCCAGCGCGTGGTCGACGTAGAGCGCCGCCCGGACCTGACGCACGAGGAGCATCTCGAGTTCGGCGCGGTCGATGCCT
This sequence comes from Polyangiaceae bacterium, assembly GCA_046351475.1. Taxonomy (GTDB): domain Bacteria; phylum Myxococcota_A; class Polyangia; order Polyangiales; family Polyangiaceae; genus JAXLYL01. Next base: position 3,924 of record JAXLYL010000060.1, on the reverse strand, counting down.
TCCTTCGCGGCGGCCTCGTCGAGGGCCGCCTGACCTCCGACGCGACGGGCGAAGTCCTCCCGGGTGTCCCGGAGGAGCTTCTCGACCTCCTCCCGAGTCGGCTGGCGCTGCAGGGGAAGGTTCGCCAGGAGCTCCTCGCCGACGTGGTGGTCGAGCGCCGCGCGGACGTGACGCTCGTCGATCGCCGCCGTCACGGGTCCCCCGGCTTCCGCCATCGCCGCCATCCGGGCCTCGAAGGCGAGCATGCGTGCCGTCACGAAGCGAGGACGCTCGGCGCCACCCGTCTCCGGGGCGTAGAAGCGGACCACCGCACGATCGACGAGTACCTCCTTCGCCGCTCCGGCGTCCGTCGACTGGGCGGACGCGTCGCCCGCGGAGAAAGCGAGCGTCACTCCGACCACGAACGCCGACGCCCGCATCACGGACTCGAGCCGTCGTCCGTTCCGTCGCTCTTGGGCAGGCTGCGTTGGGACAGCGCGGCGTCGTTCCGTTCCTCGCGGAGGTGTTCCGTGTGGTGCGCGAAACCGCGCGCCGCACGGCGTGCCTTGAGGAACTCCGCGAACGCGACGATGAGCTCGAGATCACGCGGACCGAGTCCTTCGCTGATTTCCCGGAGGTGCTGCCGCGACGCTTCCGCGTTCCGCGTACGGCGGCCGCTCACGGACTTCGGCGGGTCGTCCGCCGTGGCGAGGGAGACGAGGCTCTCGGGAGCCGGTTCGAGTTCGGTGGACTCGGCGGCGTCGTTCCACGTGGGGCGGGGCACCGCTCGGATGGCATGCGCGGCGAGCCACGCTTCCATGAACGTGCGGAGCCGCTCGCTCCGGAAGGTGAACCATCGCTCCCGTTCGGTCCCGTAGGACATGAGGACGTCCTTGAACCGACGGAATGCTCCCTTGCCGTCGATCGAGTGGGCGAGCTTGCCTCGCAAGTCCCCCTCCTCGACCATCGGGATGAATCGTTCCATCCACCGGTACTGCTCGCGCGAACTCACGGGATCGATGCGGAGGTAGTTGCCGTCCGACGCGATGCGCACGTGCATCTGGGGGTCGGCGACGCCGTCGACCACGCGAAGGACCTCGCCGGTTGCGAGGTGCAGGTAGCTGTGGACTTCGGGCGCATTGTTCTCGAACGCGTCCTCGAGGGCTTCCCAGTCGACCGGGACCTCGCGGGTCGAGGCCGCGTTTCCCGCGCGGTCTCCATCCTTGATTTCGCTCATGGCCAGTTCCTTCCCTTCGAGGCTGAGCAAGCTTTGCACCCCGGATCCTCGCGGGCTGAGCGAGGGGACCGACGCAAGTCATTCTCGGTAAGAACCAAAGGTTCGCACGAGAGTGTCGCCCGCGGAAGGGGGGGACCGTGGCGCGATCGCGGCTCACGTCCGCGCCGATCGTCCCACACGGGTCACGTCGCACGCGACAGCGGGAATCCCGTCGTGCGGTTCACGTGTGCGGACGTCGCACGCGCGCGCGGTCCAAGGAAGGGGCGCCTCGAATCACGGGTCCGGCGTTTCCGAGAACGCGATCCGGACGCACACGACCGAACGTGACGCGGCGCCGATCGCGGCCGAGGACGCGACCAAGTTCCGGCGCCATTCGTCCATCTCGCGGAGGGTCGCCGCGTCGAAGACGACGTCGGCGCGCTCGAGCACTCCCGGAATGCGAGCGATCGCGTCGTTGCTCCCGAGGACGAAGAGACGCGCGGTCTCTTCCGACATCGTGAGGGCGGCGGTGACGAGGAGATCGGCTCCACGGAGGGCGAGGACGATGGCGCCGAGTCGGTGCCGTCGTGGTCCCTTCGTCGCTCCGTACAGTTCGAAGGGGTCCATCACCTTTCATCCTAAGAGAAACTAATTTGACCTCAAACGAATTGTGGAATGCGACCGTGGAAACGGAACTGGAGGGCGTCACGGACGAGCCGCGCGGGGTGGCGACACGGACGAGCCGCGTGGGATGAACTTCGCGACCCCTTCCCGCCCCCATCTCCTACCGGTTCGCACGACGATCCCGCGAACGGGAGGCGGTTCGTGCACGAATCGTGCGACACTCGCGCCGTGAATCCAACGCTCGCCGGACCGAAGGACGAGGTCTTCGAATTCATGCGTGTCGTATGGGCGCTCCATCACGCCATGGCGCAGACCTCGAAGCGCATGCAACGGGAGCTCGGCGTGACGGGGCCGCAGAGGCTCGTGCTCCGGGTGGTGGCCGGCTCACCTGGCTGCACCGCCGGGGAGATCGCCTCCGCGCTCCACCTCCATCCCAGCACGCTCACCGGCGTCCTCCGACGTCTGGAAGAGAACCGGATGATCGTCCGTCAGGCGGACGCGGAGGACGGTCGGAGATTCCGATTCTCGCTCGCGCCCCGTGGGAAACGCGCCGTGGAACGCCGAGTGGGAACGGTGGAGGCCGCGATGCGGGCCGCCCTCGTCGACGCGTCGCCGAAGGAGCGCGCGGCGGCGGAGCGTCTGCTGAAGGCCATGAGTCGCGCACTTGGCGGGGCGACCAACGTGGTCAGCTCTCGCGCTTGACCAGGTACACGACGCCGAGCACGACGAACACGGCTCCGGCCACTCTCCGGAGGACGGCCGGAGAGACGAACTTGGTGACGACTTCCCCCCCGAGCACCGCCACGGCGGACGATGCCACGAGGGCGAGCGCGGACCCGGTGAAGACGGCCCAGCGCGATCCACTCGCGGAAAGCGAAAGGGTCGCGAGCTGGGTCTTGTCGCCGAGTTCGGCGATGAAGATGGCGACGAAGGTCGTGGCGACGAGTTTCCAATCCATGGTCAGTGCACCTTCGCGGCGGCCACGGCCTTCGCCCAAACGTCGTGCCTCGCGGACCGTTCCGCGTCCGACATCGACGGCGTGAAGCGTCGGTCTTCTTCGACGAGCTTCGAGAGTGCCGCGGGCACCTCCGAAACTCCGTCCCAAGGCACGAGGCCCGAGCCGACTGCCGCGAGCATGGCGGCTCCGCGCCCGGTGGACTCGATCTCCTTCGGGCGGGACACGACCACGTCGGAGACGTCCGATTGGAACTGCATGAGGAGATCGTTGGCCGCGGCGCCGCCATCGACCTTCAGGGCGGTGAGCGGTCGACCCGCGTCGGCTTGCATCGCTCGGACGAGATCGTCGACCTGCCATCCGATGCCTTCGAGTGTCGCGCGCGCGAGGTGGGCTTTCGTCGTTCCTCGCGTGATTCCGGTGATCGTCCCGCGCGCGTGCGGGTCCCAGTGCGGGGCGCCGAGGCCGGAGAGCGCGGGCACGAACGAGACACCCTCCGTCGAAGGCACGAGCCTCGCGAGCGCCTCGATCTCCGCGGCGGAGGCGACGAGTCCGAGTCCGTCCCGGAGCCACTGCACGGCGGCTCCGGCGATGAACGCGGAACCTTCCAGCGCGTACGTGGTCTTCGTCCCCACGCGCCACGCGACCGTCGTGACGAGACCCGAGCGGCTCGCGATGGGCGTGTGGCCGACGTTCATCAGGACGAACGCGCCGGTTCCGTAGGTGCTCTTCGCGTCCCCCTGCCGGAAGCAGGCCTGTCCGAAGAGGGCGGCCTGCTGATCGCCCGCGATCCCCGCGACGGGAATTCCGTCGGGTAGGAACCCGACGTTGCGCGTGCGGGCGACGATCTCGGCGCTCCCCACGATCGACGGCAACATCGCCGGAGGCACGCGGAAGATCGCGCAGAGTTCGGTGTCCCAGGCGCTGGTGGCCAGATCCATGAGCAAGGTGCGCGACGCGTTCGTCACGTCGATGACGTGCGCGGAGGCGTCGCTCAACTTGTGGACGAGGAACGAGTCGATGGTACCGAACGCCAGCTCGCCCCGATCGGCCCGCGCGCGCGCTCCGTCGACGTGGTCAAGGATCCACGCGACCTTCGTCGCCGAGAAGTACGCGTCGAGGACGAGGCCCGTTTTCGCGCGGACGGAAG
>JAXLYL010000059.1:0-8759 GCA_046351475.1 Polyangiaceae bacterium | reverse complement strand
GCGACAAGCCTCTCCGATTGGACGTCACCGAGGTGTCCATCTTCGGCCAGCGTTTCGCCGCGCGAACGGCGGACGGGCAGCTCTACGAGGATCACGGGTGGGGCTTCTGGCTCAATCGCCTGAACGCCAACCTCTCGTGGGACAAGCTCACCCTCGGCGCGCGGCTCGACTCCTCGGTCTACTGGCTGCGACCCGCCGATCGCGGAGGTCTCGACGCGGCGACGCAGCGGAACGTCGACCGTGACGGAGCCTCGCGCTACCACGACGCGATCTACCCCGCGAAACTCTGGATGACGTACGCCGCGCCCGGCGTGGAAGTGACGGCGGGAGACGCGTACGTCCAGTTCGGACGCGGCCTCGTGCTCTCCATGCGGAAGCTCGACGACCTCGGTCTCGACACGACCGTGCGCGGCGCGAAGATCGCGCTCCAGAAGGACCCCATCGGTGTCACCCTCGTCGCGGGATTCGCGAATCCTTCGCGCGTCGACGAAGCGACGGGGCGGTCGCTCTTCCTGCCGTCGGCATTGCCCGGTGACACGCGTGGCGCGTTGCCGGTGTTCGGATCGGATCGCATCGTCGGAGCGGACATCACCGCGGGACGCGGCCTGCCCGTCGTGCTCTCGACGCACATGGCGCGGCTCACACGCTGTGCTCCCTACGCGTACGACAACGGAGGCCGCATCGAGGAGGGGGGGCTGTCGTCCGTGTTCGGTTCCTGCGCTCCGAACGACACGACCACCTTCCTCGCGAGCCTGCCCACGGCCCTCGGGCCCGTCATCAACGCGAACGAGGTGACCATCGCCGGACAGAGCGTGGAGATCCCCAACCTCGGAGGATTCGGTTCGCTCTACGTGGGCGGCGCCGTGCAGCGGCGGCGGCACGAGGGGGATCCCGGAGATCCTCTCGCCGACGGCAACGCGGTGTACGGGACCTACGCCGGGACGATCGGTCGGGTGAGCAACACGCTCGAGGTGAAAAGCTACCGGAACTTCTATCCTCTCGCGGCCGCCGTGGACGTGACGCGTGCGTCGGCCTTCTCGAACGTCGTGTATTCGATCCCGCCGACGGCGGAAGTGATCACGCAGGACAGCGCGTTCGGGTTCTTCAACGCGTGCGTGAACGGTGGACGTCTCCGGACGGACGTACGCGTGACGGACGCTCTCTTGCTCTGGGCCCAGGGCATCCACTCCGTCTCCCAGACGGAGCTCGTGGCGGGCGCGTGCGATCGCGGAGGCACGAACAAGAGCACGGCCTCCGCGGCCGACGTGACGAACGTCGTCTGGGACGGCACGCTGGGCATGCAGTACCAGTGGGACGACGCGAAGTCGTACTTCTACGCGTCGGTCGCCGTGCGCGACGACACCAAGAAGAACGGGGATCCGTACTACCGCGAACAACGTGTGGATTACACGTTCTCCAAGTGGCTCGGAGGTCCGTGGTCCCTCGAGTTCATCGGCAACCACCGCCGCCGCTTCGAGGAGACCCTGAACCTGCACGGAGACGGGTTCACCCCGGAACCGTGGGTGCAGGGCGAGCACTACACGGCGGTCAAGATCGCGCCCAAGTGGGTGATCAGTCAGGGCATCGAATACACGTCCCAGATCGGCTACCCGAGCTTCTACGCGAACGCGGGCATCCTCTGGCGGTTCCGGAGTGAGTCGAACGTGCGCGTGTTCTTCGGGCAGCAGCGCGGCGGACTCCGCTGCGTGAGCGGCGTGTGCCGGATCTTCCCCGCGTACGAAGGTGGACGCGTGGAGCTCACGCTACGCTTCTGAAGGACGTCACGCCGTCGCGAAGGTGACCCACTCGACCAGCGGCGCGGCGAGCTTCGCGCGCTCCACGAGCCACGTCGCGAGCTTCGGCGTCGGGATGGCGGCGGCCGGAATGGGGCCGAAGTCGACGACGAGGCCCTTCCGTTTCGCGAGCTCGGCGAGGGGGTGATCCTCGAAGCCCTTCGGCGGACGTTGGAGCGACGATTCGGACGCGACCGTGAATCCCTTCTTCTCGAGCTTCGCGAGGAGCGAGGTGAGTTCCTTCGCGCGGGCGGGATCGAGGAGAGCTTTCCGGTAGCGGGCGAGGGCGGGGCCGTCGAAACCGTACTGACCGGAGCCGGCGAAGGTGGACGGCTTGCCGTTCTCGATCCCGAGGTGCACGTAGAGCGCGGAAGGGGCGGACGGCGCGATGGTCTTCGTTCCGATGCCGATGCCGCCGGCGACGTGGGTCTTGTAGGGCGACTTGTCCTTCGAGAAGCGGACGTCGCGGTAGATGCGGAAGACCTTGGGCTCGGTGAGATCGCAATGGGTGAAGGTGCCGTCGATCTTCGCGTGCACCGCGTCGAGAAGGAGTGCCATGGGCTTCGCCCAACCTTCCTCGTATTCGGCCTTGTGAGCGGCGAACCACTCGCGGTCCTGGTGTTTCTCGAGGGCGCGGAAGAAGGACATCTTCGCGTCGGCGAAGCCTTCGAAGGTGGCGGGCGGGGACTTCTTCTTGGACGGCGTCTCGGGCGCGGTGCGGGATCGGGCGGCGGATTCGAGCGTGCGGGAGCGGGAAGGGGCCATGGGAACCTCGGAGGGGAAAAGCGCGTGTCGCTCACCGGGACGAGGAGTTGCGACGAATGTGGCGTGAACGACGCGTTCGACGGGGCGTGAACGGCAGGATGGGCCCGAGTTCGGACCGAACGGGGAGGCGCCCGGAGTTCTTCGGAAGGCGTTCGCCATGGAGGCTAAACCACTTGGTCGCGCGCGACGCGGAGGGACCGTCCCGCGGCGTTCGACACCAGGCACGGCGATTGTCGCGAATCGCGCGCGAAAACCGGGACCGGCGAGGCGTCGATCGGCGTGCTCACGATCGTGTTGACAGCCCGGGTACCGCCGGCTACGAAGCTCGCTCCCCTAGGCGCGTAGCTCAGTGGTAGAGCACTACCTTGACACGGTAGGGGTCGTTGGTTCAATCCCAATCGCGCCTACAAAACAGCAGTGAAAACCAAGCGGGCTGAGCGTTGAGTCGCTCAGCCCGTCTCCGTTTCGGGTGTCGTAGGGGTGGTCCCAGGGGTGGTCTTACGAGACGCTCTCGGAAGATACCGGAGCGAGGTCGATGGACCACCACTACGTCCCGCAGTTCTACACGCGTCGCTGGGCCGACAACGGTGGCAGGCTCCTCCGCTACAATCGTGCCGACGGAAGTTCGATCGCTGGGGTCGAAGAGTTGCTGAGGAACGTGACGTTCGGCCACGACCTCATACTCTTGAACGAGCAGCGATGCCCGTTCATCTACACGTCGCGCAAGCTCGAAGACCTCGTGAGCGATGGCCGCATCGTCCGGATGGGCGTCGCCGCCGAAGCCGCCTTGAAGCGGTGGGAGACGTGAGGCCACGTTCGCAAGGGGTAGAAGGCGTTCTACAGCTCGTGGGAGTTCTACAGTCCTCTCTACTCCCCCGCAGTGGTGACTGCCGCCTGGAAGTGACCTGCCTGACTTCTTCGGACCACTCAATTCCTGGACGTTGCGCCCGCGGACGTGTTCCGACGGTATCCTTCCGTCGGCCGGCCGAATAGCTCGACCGTCGCGCGACGGAATACCGCGCGCCTCCACGTCATCGTGGGGCGCTGACCTTCAGGGTCGCGGCGAACTCGACGGCGCGGAATCCCACATCTCGTGGAACAAGCCGAGCATCGCGTCCCAGGAGCGGTGGTCCGCCTTCGCGTCGTACGCCGCGCCATTCGCCTTGTCGTTGCCCGCGTCCTCGATCGTGAACGAGTGCACGGCCCCACCGTAGGCCACGAGGGACCAGTCGACGTTCGACTTGCGCATCTCGTCCTCGAACGCCGCCACTTCCTCGGGCTTCACGAAGGGATCGTCCGCGCCGTGGAGCGCCAGCACCTTGCCGTGGATGTTCTTCGCGTCCTCGGGGTGCGGTGTCGCGAGGCCGCCGTGGAAGCTCACGGTTCCCGCGAGCGGCGCACCCGAGCGCGCGAGCTCGAGGGCCGCCGTCCCGCCGAAGCAGTATCCGATGGCCGCGATCTTCGTCGGATCCACCTTGCCCGTCGCGACGAGGGCGTCGAGGGCCGCCTTGCCACGTGCGCGCAGCGTCGCCCGATCGTCCTTGTACTTGCCGGCGAGCTTGCCGGCTTCACCCGCGTCCTTCGGGTGCACGTCCTTGCCGTACACGTCGGCCGCGAGGACCACGTACCCGAGGGCCGCCAGTTGGTCCGCCCGCTTCTTCGGGTTCGGGCCCATGCCCATCCAGTCGTGGAAGAGGACGATGCCCGGGCGTTTGCCCGTCACGTCCGTCGGGTAGGCCAGGTAGCCCTCGAGCTGGGCCTGGGACTCCACGTAGGGCGCGGCTTCGTGGTTCGTCGCATGGGACGCGCCCACCGAAGGCGCGACCGCCCCGTTCGTGGACCCGCCACATCCGGCGGCGAGGAAGGACAACGCGAAGCACGAAGCGCGGAGGTTCATGGTGCGTCACCCTACGCCCGTCACGGCGTTTGCGACACCACCGTGAGCTTCGGATCGGTCGCCACCACCTTCGTCGGCGCGAGAGGTGTCGCGAAATCGGACACCGCGATCGTCTGATCGACGAGCGTCAGGCCCGCGGTGCCGTTGGCGACGGGAAGATCGGTCACTTCCTGACCTTCGGTCGTGATACCGACGGTGCCGTCCTTCACGCGAGCCTTGAAGATCCAGAGACTTCCGTTGGCGCCCGCGGAGATCGACTGGTTCGACGCGACGACGGCGCCGCCGTCGTCCGCGAGACGGATCGACGCCCACTTCGACTGGGCGTTCTCCCCGGTGAACCGGTAGCCGTGGATCCAGAGCACGCGTCCGACGGAGTCGAGGCCTGCCGCGAACGTCTGCTCGTTCTCGTAGCCGCGGACGTAGTGCCCGACCGCGACGAATCCCGTGGTCGGCAGTTCCGCCACGCCGTCGACGACCATGTACGAGGTGTTACTGCCCGTCCACGGGTTCGCTTTCCAGATCTCGGTGCCGTCGGGTCGGAGGGAGAGCAGGAAGCTTCGGCGGTACACGCCGTACCGACCGCTCACGACCACGTTGCCGGTCCGCGTCGTCACGATCGCGGAGGGCTCGACGTCCGCCGCGTCGCCCTCGATCGCGCCGTCGATACGTTTCGACCACGCGAGCTTGCCGTCGTCGTCGATGCGCGCCACCCAGCCGTGCCACGTGAGCGTTCCGCCTTCCCAGGCGAGGCCGGTCACGACCACGCCGCCGTCGATCCTCGTCATGGCCGAGGGATAGAGCGCGTACGCGGACGTCTTCAGGCGCTTCGACGCGAGGACCTTGCCGTTCGCGTCCACGCGGAAGATCCACGCTTCCGACTTGGATCCTTCGGGTCTCGGATCGATCGTGGCTCCGACGAAAGCGCCGCCTTTCCCGTCGGCCGTCGCGCTCAGGATCGTGTGCTGGAGCGTGTCGTCCCCGTAGGGACCGCCTTCCTTGCCGCGTTCGACGTGGAACGCCTTCGACCAGAGGAGACCACCGCCCTGTCCGATCTTGATCAGGTGGTGCGGGGACGCGAACGCGAGCATCGCCGTGTCCCCGAGCGGGACGACGCGCCCCATGCGGAGTTCGGGGTGGGGCAGGTCCTCGTCGGGTGCGGTGAATCTCCGTGTCCAGATCGACTTGCCTTCCTCGTTCCACTTGGACACGACGGACGAGCCGGAGCTCGAAACGACGTAGTGGCCGTCGAGTGCGCGGAGGACCTGGGTGTGGTTCAACGAGTCTCCCACGTGCCCGAAGGACTCCAAGGCGGAGTCGATGCGCCGTGACCAGGGCGTGAACGTCGGGTTCTGGAAGTGGGCGTCGTCGGGACCTTCGCCGGGTGCGAGCGTGCTCAGTCCCGGAGGCAACGTGCAGCCGCCGGACGCCACGGTCTTCTTGAAGAGTTCGAACTCCTTCTGCCACGACGCGAGATCGACGCGACCGAGGACCGGCAGATCGATGCCGATCTCGAATCCCATGGTGAGATCGCCACGGCCGTTCACCTCGAAACACGGATTCTTCTTCGCGTCGGCGACGAGCTCTCCACCCACCACGATGCCCGCCGTCGGCCCCGCGAAGTCGAAGAGCTTGATGGCGACCTTCGGACCGAGCGTCGCGCGCGCGAAGGCACCCGCGGTCACCTCCGCTTTCGGCGTCTCGAAGGACGAATCGGCGCTGGGCGGTACCACCTCGATGCCCGTCTTGCTCGAGAACGAGATGCCGGCACCCGCGGTGAAGGACGCCCCCGTGCCGACGAGGAACCGACTCGATGCACCGCCTTCGATGTTCGCCACGATCCGAAGCTCCGGAAAGAAGACGAGGGGGCCGATGGCGAACGGCGTGACCGTCACTTTCGCGAGCGTGTACTCCTTCTCGAATCCGGCGAACGCCGAACCTTCGACTTGGAGGGACGCCTTCGCTTCGGCCTTCACACCGTAGCCGACCTTGATTTCCGGGAGGAGCGACTCCACCGAACAACTGCCGCCCGTGACGAGTTCGTACAGGCAATCGGCGACCGCGCCCGGCAAGTCGAGGACGTCGCCCCAGTCGACGTCCATGCCGAAGTCGTAACGGATCGAGCCGCCGAGGCTCCCCGTCACGCGGACCTGATCGTTCTTCGTGTCGGGATCGCCGTCCGCGTTGTACGGGAAGAAGTCCACGGATTGACCGCCCGTCAGGGTCTGCGAGTCGTGGATGCGAACCGGTGGCGCACCCGAGGCGTGCGTTCCCGATTGCGGCGCGAGGTCCGGCCGCTCCCACGTCGAACCGACGTCCGCCGTCCGCTCCGCCGCTTTCACGTGGAGCTTCTGGAACGCGACCTGGGGAGGGACTGCGATCGACGAATAGACCAGATCGTCGCCCTCCTTCGACTCGACGCCGAGGAATCGGATGGATCCGTTCGGCACCGTCGCGGTCGGCGGGATCACGATCACCTTCTTCGACAGGCCCGCGAGTCCGGTCGGGACGCCGCGGAATTTCAGGCGTCCGTCTCCACGGAGCTCCACGACGAGGGAAGCCGTCGTCGCGTCCAACATCTTGGTCGACGGGAACGGCGCGAGCTCGAGGGTGTCGGCGGGCGGCGTCCCTTTCTTCGTTCCCTCGTCCGAAGAGCAGGCACTCGTCAGGAGCAGCGCGAGGACGAGGAGGGAGAACGCGGCGGAGGCGAAGGAAACGTGCGATCGGTTCACCCGTCGATTTTAGCGGACGAGCGTGGAGGACGTCGAAATCGCGCGGCGTTGGGTCGTTCCCCGATTCTCGACCACGGAGTCGGTCCCGACCCCCGAGCCGTGCTTCACTCCTCGATGGCTTCGATTCCCCGGGCCGCGAGCTCTGCCAGTCGCGTGCGCATGTGCCCGAGCTGCTCTTCCGTATGTCCGATCCATTCCGCGACCTCACCGACCACGCGGAGGGGCGCCGTCGTGCGGTAGGACTTCGTCGGGTTTCCCGGGAACTTCTTGTCCGTGAGGTTCGGGTCGTCCTCGAATGGACCCGTCGGTTCGACCACGTAGATGCGCCCCCGTCCGTCTCCCACGGCGAGTTCGGCACCCCACGTCGCCGCGTCGAGGGTCTCGGTGAAATACACGAAGCGCGCGTTCTTCCGGCTGCCGTAGTTCGAGACGCGGCCCGCCTCGAGGACGTCGCCGACGCGAAGATCGGCCTTCGTCCCGTGGAAGAAGCGTCGGGCGGTCACGTCGCCCATGGAGACCGGAGTCGTCATCGTGGAGCGACTAGCTTCCTGCCGGTGCGACCGTCAAGCGTGGCCCGCCGCCGTCCTTGGTCGCCCGCGATCCGTGGTCGTGCGCGTACACGCACGTGAACTCCGCGCCGAGGAGCAGGATCTGGGCGGAATAGTAGACCCACACGATCACCACGACGAGGGAGCCCGCGGCGCCGTAGGCCGAACCGACGCTCGCATGCCCGAGGTACGCGCCGATCAGGGCCTTGCCGATCGTGAAGAGGAGCGCCGTGATCGCCGCGCCCACCCAGACGTCCTTCCATGCGACGTGGACGTCCGGGACGAGCCGGAAGATCGACGCGAAGAGCGCGGTGATGACGACGACGGACAAGAGGACGTTCACCGCCGTCGCGAGCGCCGAACCTCCGGGCAGCGATGCGCTCAGTCGTGATCCGAGTCCCGCCAACCCGGCGCTCACGACGAGGGAGACGAGGAGAAGGAACCCGACGCCGAGGACCATGGCGAACGAGACGATCCGTTGCCGGAGGACGAGGAACAGCGTGCCCCCCGGCCGTGGCTTGGCCCTCCACACGGCGTTCAGTCCGTCCTGCAGCTCGACGAACACGCCGGAGGCTCCGACGAGGAGGACCACCACCCCGACGAGCGTCCCGATCACGCCGGCGTCGCTCCGCCGCGCGTTGGCCAGGATCGCTTGGATGGCCTGCGCGCCGTCGAAGCCGACCATGGACTCGAACTGCCGTGTCAATTCGCCACGGGCTGCGGCGTCTCCGAACGCCCACCCGGCCACGGCCACCGCGATCAGGACGAGCGGTGCCAGGGAAAGTCCCGCGTAGAACGCGAGAGACGCGGCTTGGCTCGGACCCCGATCGTCGATCCAGCGGCATACCGTCTTTTTCGCGAGGTCGCCCGCGGCGCGCAGCACGCGAAGGCGACCTCCGATCCCGCCCGCGTGGGCGCTGCGGGGTTTTTCGTGCAGGACTTCGCGCTGCACCTCGACCGAACCGGACGCTCCCATGGCGCCCCGACGTTGCAAGGTGCAGGCCGCCCTACGTCGGGATCAGTCGAA
>JAXLYL010000058.1:0-9217 GCA_046351475.1 Polyangiaceae bacterium | reverse complement strand
GGACGGGAGATCGCTGCACCAGGTCGACGCTTTCACGAGCGTGAACCGCTCCACTTCCACGGTGCGCTCCCACGTGCGCGCGTCCACCTGGAAGTGTCCGGGCTTCTTCCAGAAGATGCATGTGCAGACCAGGCCGAAGGCACCGAGGACGAGGACGACGAGGACGGCGACGAACACGGCGACGGCCGCGTTCTTCTTCCGAGGTGTCGCCGCCTTCGGAGTCGTGAGCGGGAGAGCGGCGTCCGCGGGGCCGTCCGCGCGGGCTCCTGGGATCGCTCCACCCGCCGGCGCTCCTTCCGGCACGACCACGTCCGCCTTGAGGCCCGCGGACGCTCCGCCTTGGAGAGGACCGCCGCAGTGGGTGCAGCAATTGGCGATCCTCGCGTTCCAATGGCGGCAGGCGGGGCACGACACGTCCGCGCCGGAATACTCGTGGTTCCGGACCGCGACCTTCAATTGCTCGGACGGGAAGTACCTCGCGCTCGCGTCTTGCGGCGCACCGCAATGGGCGCAGAACCGGTGCGTCAGGCCGAGGAGCCCCTTCTTGCCGCAGTGCCGGCAGTCCCAGAGCATCTCGTACACGTCCGACTGGGGAGCCGCGCCGCCCTTTACGTCGATGTAGAACGGGCCATCCGGCAGGATTTCGAGGAAGCCACCGAACGAATTGGCGGCAGCGAGGATGGCATCGGCTTCGTCGTCGGGTCCGACGCCACGCGCGACGTCGCCGATGGCCGAGCGCGACTCGGTGCTCCGCGTTCCGATGGTCCGCGTGAGGTGCGCCATGAACGTGCGCGAGACGAACGCCGGGATGCCGGCGGTGCCTTGGGTCATGACCTGCAAGGCGAAGCGTCCGGCGTCGACGACGTTCGCGCGGAGGCGCGACAGCACGCGTATCTCCACGTCGTCCCCGTCGGCGTCGCGGAGCTTCGCGATCTCGGAGACCTCGAACACCAGGGACTTGGACACGAAGACGATGCCCACCCGGACCCGTGTTCCGCCGGGGTCGAGGCATCGGACGAGGAACGGGATGGTCGCCGGGTCGAGCCTGTGGACCCCGGGAGGGAGCACGCCGAGGACGCGTCCGTCGAGGACGAACACGACCACTTCTTCGCCCCCGACGGCGACCTCCGCCCCGAGCGGGAAGACGTCCGAAGGGAACGTCCACGCGAGGAGGGTGCCTACCTCGATGGGACGGGCGACCAGCATGCCGCCCAGAGTAGTACGACGTACGGCCGGCCGAAATGTTCCGCGTCAGGAACCTCGGGAGCAGCGCGTGCCGCACACTTCGGCGACGCACCCGTCCCGGGCCGCGGACTTGGCGCGGCACGTTTCGTGGCCGGCGTAGCAGCCGTCGAGGCAGGTGCAGTCTCCGTCGCAGCCGACGATGCAGTCGCTGAGGGGTGTCGTGCAATCCGCTTCCTTCGCGCGGTCCTGTCCGAAGTCGGCGCACTTGCCGAGATCGGGATCGTGGATGCACGGACAGAGTGGCGTGAGGGTGTAGGACTGGCAATCGAGGCAGTCCTCGTCGCCCTTCCCCGACCACGCGGTCCGGATCTCACACGCCTTCTTGACGTCGTTGACGCCCACGGGCGAATCGAACCCGGCGTCGACCGCGGCGCCCGAGGGGGAGTTCGAACAAGCCGTCGTCGCGAGTGCGGCGACGACGAGCGCCGTACCGCGCGACACGGGACGACGGAAGGTGGAATCCAGAGGGAAGGCGGACATGACGCCCCCCTCTTTTGCTCCGTCAAAGGAACGGATTCAAGTGCGCCTCGGTCTCGGGCCGGCGGAACTTGGCGATCGTGCGGACCGCGAGGTGAGCCGTGACGACGGAAAGCACGCAAAAAACCGAAGTACGGACGAACGTGTCGGCGGATCGGGACAGCGACGATCGTACCCACATCGTCGTGGCCACGAACGCCACGAAGCTGGTGGGAGCGAGGACGCGCAAGGCGATCCCCACGCGGCGACGCTGCGTGAGTTCGGGCATCGCGCGTTCGACGCAGCCGGCGAGCAGCACGACGGCGAGCACCTTCGCGACGAAGATCAGACTGGCGACGAGGGCCACCGCCAAGTTGGACTCGACGAGTCCGGGCGCGGCGAAGGGCACGGTCCAACCGCCGAGGAACCCCGCAGCGACGAGGATCGCGAAGCTGACGGTCCGGAGCCAGGACAGCGCGAAGGTGACCGGGAAGCGGCCCGTCCCCCGCGCCGACTTCGCGGACGACAGTGCCCGATCGACGCCCGCGATGCGTCCGCTCGTCGCGTCGTCACGGGTCGACCACGGGTCGACGACCATGGCCGCGACGAACACCGCGAACAACGCGACGTTCGCCGGCGTGCGGACGATGGCCCAATCCCACGGCATGCCGCCCTGGGCCCGGACGAGATCGCGGAGGCGGAGGGAACCGGTCGACGTGACGACGGCGAGGACGGCCACGGCGGCGGGCAACGACACGACGATCACCGCCACGAGGTCCTCGAACCGCCGACGCCACGTCCGATGCGTCGCTTTCGAGGCGGGCGAGCCCCCGAAGGCGACGGTCGAGGTGGCGAGCACCGCGAGGAGGACGAGGAACGCGAGCACGACGTCGACTTCGAGGTTCGTCGTCGCGTGGAGGTAGGGAATCGCCGCGACGGCGACGATCGCGAGCGCTCCACCGCCGTACGCGAGGACGCGTGCGCGGACCGTCGGAACCCCGGCATCCACGAGATCGCCGTAGGCGAGGTCACGGACGAGGGCGACGAGCGCGGTCCACGGCCTCGTGCGACGGCCGGCGAGGGTGCCCGGGAAGCGGCCGCGTGCGCGGTGCGCGAACTTCCTCACGAAGGACTCGGGCAGCACGAAGGGCGGCGCGAAGAAGATGAGGACGAGAGCGGTCGCGAGCGACGTGACGACGAGCGCGGGAAGGGTTTCGAGGGCCGAAGACGAGCGGAACCCGCGCAGGTCGACGTCGACGGATGTGCCGCCGAGTTCGCGCGCGCCTTCCGAGTCGCCCTTGTGCTTGACGAAACGAACCGTCGGAGCGGCAGGCCGGACGGCCACGTCCGACACCTCGTGGACGAGCACTCCGTCGGCCGAGACGAGGACGTCGCCGGGAAGGATGCCCGCCGCTTCGGCCTTCGAGTTCGGCTTCACGTTCTCGACGGGTAGTCCGCGCCCTGCGTTGGCCATGGCGACGTCGATGCCCGCGAAATCGAGGAGGCGACGGCCTTCGTCGCGGAGGAACGCGACGCGACCGGCCGGCACGCTGCTCGGACGGACGTCGAGCGTGACGCGGAGAGGGTCCCCCGCGATGGGCGGCGCGCCGCGCACGGCGGCCGCGAAGACGACCTCCACGGTCCCTTCGAACGTGGTGTGCGCCCGATCGCCCGCGACGTTCGAGAACAGCGCCTCGAGGTTCTCGTCGAACGGAATCTCGATGCGCTCGGAGCTCGTGACGAGACCGTTCGCCGCGATGGACGCGCCTTGGACCGGTGCCTCCGCCGGACGGTGCAAGGTGCCGCGGAAGGTCACGCGCGCGGGCACGCCCCTGGGAAATCCGGATCCCGTGATCTCGAGTCGCTCCCCCGCCTCGACCTGCTTCGGTGCGAGCTCGGTGACCGTGATGAGCACGGGGGCACCGTCACGCTCGCACCCCGTCACGAGGACGAGCGCACAGAACGCGACGAACCACGCGGCGAGCACCTGGGAGGCGGTCGCGATCGACTTCACCTGTCCCCTATAGCTCCCGCGGATGGGGGACGTGAAATTCGCGGCGTCACGCCGGGGACTTCCGGAAGTGGGCCATGGAGCCCTATCGTGGCGGTCCAAGGAGTCCTCGAATGGCACGTTCGCGCCTCATGCACGCTTTCGTCCGGGCTGCCCGCATCCTGCGGAGCGCCCGGGAACACGGTATCCCCGCCACCGAACTCGCCGGGATCGAAGCCGAAGCGCGGAGGCTGTCCCGTCGGCAATTCGCGATGGGTGCGACGTACGTCGGAACGCTCGCCGCCACCGCGGGCGTGGGCGTGGGTGCCGCCGCGTGTTCGTCTTCGGGCGGGACCGGGGACGGTGCGGACGCGTCGACCAAGGGCACGGGCAACGTGATCGTGGTCGGCGGCGGCATCGCCGGCGTCCACGCGACCTACCGTCTCGCGAAAGCGGGCGTCGACGTCACGCTCTACGACGCGCAGAAGACTCTCGGTGGACGCATCCAGACCGATCGCACGACGTTCCCCGACGGGATGCACTGCGAGATCGGGGGAGAACTCATCGACACGGGTCACACGACCATGCACGCGCTCGCGACGGAGTTCGGCATCCCGCTCTACGACTACTCCAAGGACGACGACGACGCCCTGGAGTCGGTCGTCGGCTTCTTCGACGGTGAGCTCGTGACCGAGGCGACGCTCCTCACCGAGTTCGCGCCCGTGGCGGCCAAGATCGACGAGGCGCTGAAGGTCCTGCAGGTGAAGGACGACGGCGTCTCCCGGGAGAACGCCAACGGCGGCGCGGCGCTCGACGCGATGTCGATCAAGCAGTGGCTCGATGCGGCCGCCGTTTCCGGGAGAATCCGGAAGCTCCTCGAAGTCGCCTTCGTGATCGAGTTCGGTCTCGACGTGGAGGAATCGAACGCATTGAACCTCCTCCTCATGATCTCGACGGACACGAAGAAGCTCGCGCTCTTCGGGGAGTCCGACGAACTTTTCCACACGAAGACGGGCAACGCGACGTTCGTCGAGAAGCTGGTCGCCGGCATCGAACCCGCCCGCATCGCCCTCGAGCACGAGCTCGTCGCGTTGAAGAAGGCGTCCGACGGTCGCTACACCGCGACCTTCAAGAGCGGAGCGTCCACGAAGGACGTGACGGCGACGCACGTCGTCCTCGCCCTCCCCTTCTCCATCCTCCGGAACGTGGCCGTGGACGTC
The DNA here is from genome assembly GCA_046351475.1 of Polyangiaceae bacterium. Lineage (GTDB taxonomy): Bacteria > Myxococcota_A > Polyangia > Polyangiales > Polyangiaceae > JAXLYL01. The sequence goes on along the minus strand of JAXLYL010000058.1, from coordinate 4,306 downwards.
GGACTTCCGGCCCCGCAGGCGGACGCGATCCAGAAGTTGGGGTACGGCGCGAACGCGAAGCTCATGACCGGATGGAAGAGCCGGCCTTGGCGTACCAAGGTCGGGACGCGGAACGGTTCCAACGGGGAAGTCTTCACGGACCTCGCGTTCCAGAGCACCTGGGAAACGAGTCGCGCCCAGCCCGGCGCTTCCGGCATCGTGACGAATTTCACGGGCGGCAAGAGCGCCGTGGCCCTGGGAACCGGCACGCCGGAAACGCACAGGGACGCGTTCGTCGATCAATGGGACAAGGTGTTCCCGGGATCGAAGGCGGAGTCGAACGGGAAGGTCGTCCTCGCGAACTGGCCGGGACATCCGTTCGTCAAGGGCAGCTATTCGGCGTACAAGGTCGGGCAATACACGTCGATCTGCGGCGTCGAAGGTCTCCGCCACGAGAACGTCCTCTTCTGCGGGGAGCACACGAGCTCCGAAGCGCAAGGATTCATGGAAGGAGGCGCCGCCACGGGTCTCGCCGTGGCCGAGGAGTTGATCGCGGAGTGGAAGGGAGAGAGTCCCGACGCGGGCTCGGAGACCAAGAGCGTCGTCCTCGCACGGGCGGCTCGCATCGATCGCCGCGCGCTGTTCGGCCTCCGGTTCTGAGGGACACGAATGGCCGCCGATTCCACCGCCACGCTTCGCGTCGTCTCCTGGAACGTGAACGGCATCCGGGCTCGCTACCAGGAGTTCGTGGACTTCCTGGCCCGTGAGCGGCCCGACGTCATGGCCCTGCAGGAGATCAAGGCGACGGCCGAGCAGGTCCCGGCGTCGCTCACGGATCTCGCGGAGTACGAGTCGTACTGGCACGGAGGCACCGGTGGGTACTCGGGTGTGAGCCTCCACGTGAAGAAGGGACGGTTCGCCGCGCGGCCGAAGTTCTCGCCTCCCCGCGTCGACTTCGAGAACCGGATGCTCTGCGCGGAGATCGGGGACACGATCTTCACGAGTCTCTATCTCCCGAACGGCGGCAAGGACTACGACGCGAAGATCCGGTTCCTCGGCGAACTCGCGGGGTGGGTCGACGAGATCGTGAGGTCGGGCAGGCAGCTCGTGCTCGTCGGCGACATGAACGTCACGCGCGGGGATCTCGACGTCCATCCGAGCCAGAAGAAGGCCGACGTCATCGGCCAACGTCCGGACGAACGCGCCCTCTACGAGAGCGTGCTCGCGAAGGGCCTCGTCGACGTGGCGCGCGTCCTCCACCCGGACGACGCCCGCCTCTTCACGTGGTGGCCGTATTGGAAGGCCGCGCGAGAGAGAAACCTGGGCTGGCGCATCGACCACGCGCTCACGACCGAGGGGTACGCCGCACGCGCCACGGGGTTCGAGGTCGTCCGTGCGTACGGTTCGAGCGACCACGCCCCGATCGTCACGACCTTCCGCGACCCCTGAAGGCTCCCGTCGCTCGCAGGCGTGGCGACGTCAGGTCGCGTCGGTCGTCGACGTGAGCGTCACCTGGGTCTCCTTCGCACCCGGCGAGCGGGCCACCGTGACGGACACGCTGTTCTTCGCGGCGGCGTCCTGGAAGGTCATGGTGTGCATCTCGCCGGTCGAGAACTCGCCGATGCTCTTCATCTTGCCGAGCTCGCCCTTGTAGTACTTCGCGACCGTGTCGGGGTCGTCGGACGTCCCGAGCGTGACCATCGTGAACGCCTTGTTCCCCTGCTTGGAACTCATGGAAGCGGTCACCTTGCTGCCCTTGTAGATCGGGATGGTCTTCGGGAAGTTCTCCGGAATCTTCGCGTTGCCCCCGCCCGTGACCGTGGCCTCCGCCCCGTCCTTTCCCTTGATGGTCAGCGAACCGTTCTTCGCGTCCAGGTTCGCTTCGCCACCGGTCTGCGATTCGATGGCCTTCTCGGCGGCCTTCTCGGCGGCTTTTTCGACGATTTTGTCGCGGATCTTGCCGCAACCCACGGACGGCGCGAGGAGGGCGGTGACCGCGAACGCGAGACCGAACGAACGGAGGACCGAGGGCTTGGAAAGGGCCGGGTTCATGGCGCCCAGCCTACACGAACGCTGGTAATTTCAACCGTCTCTCGCTACGGAAGCCGCATGGCCGGTGTTTATGCCGTCGTGATGGCGGGCGGTTCCGGGACGCGGTTTTGGCCGGCGTCGCGGCAGCGCCTGCCGAAGCAGCTGCTTCCCCTCGCGGACGATCCCGACGAGGCGCTCCTCGCGGCCACGCTCCGCCGGATCGCCCCCCTCGTCCCCGCGGAGAACGTGTACATCGCGACGAGCGAGCGACTGCGCGACGAGACCCTGCGCGTCGTCCCCAAGGTCCCGACGTCGCAGGTGATGGCGGAGCCCGCCGCACGCAACACCGCTCCGTGCATCGCGTGGGCGACCTCCGCCATCCTCCGGCGGGATCCCGAAGCCCTCGTCGTGGTCCTCCCCAGCGATCACTACGTCACCGACGAGGACGAGTTCCGGAACGTCGTCGCGCGAGCCCTCGCCTCCGCGAAGAGCGGCACCGTGACCACCATCGGCATCCTGCCCACGCGCCCGGAGACCGGTTACGGCTACATCGAGCTCGGCGACGATCGCGGCCAGGGCGTCCGCGCCGTGAAACGGTTCGTGGAGAAGCCCAGTCAGCCGGTCGCGGAGGAGTACGTCGCCGGCAAGAAGCACCTCTGGAACGCCGGGATGTTCTTCTTCCCCGCGCGCGTCATGCAGGACGCCATCGCCCGCCATCTTCCCGAACTGCACGCGGGAATCGCCCGCATCGACGCGGCCGCCCGTCGTGGCGACGAAGCCCGCGAGGTCGCCGCGACCTTCCCCACCCTCCCCGCGATCTCCATCGATCACGGCGTCATGGAGAAGCTCGACGGCCTCGCGGTCGTCCCCGGGGACTTCGGTTGGAGCGACGTCGGCTCGTGGCAGACGGCCTGGGAACTCGGCGAGAAGGACGCGAACGGCAACGTCCTTTCCGAGATCGCCATCGCCATCGACGCCAAACGTAACCTCGTGCGTGACCTCCGCGATCGCTCCGCGAAGCGCGTCATCGCCCTGGTCGGCGTCGACGATCTCGTGGTCGTCGAGACGGAGGACGCCCTCCTCGTCATCCCGCGTCGCCGGGCCCAGGACGTCCGTCTCGTCGTCGAGGCGCTCAAAGCGGGCGGCAAGGCCGAACACCTCTGACGTCCGGCGTGCCGTACCGGGAGGGGCCTCCCGGAAGCGGCAGCTACCGTCGGCCGCGTTTGCTCCGCGCCGAGGCCTTGGCGGACGACGCGCTCGCCCCGCGCGGGTCTTTGCCGCCGGACTTCCCGTTCCGCTTGCCCTTCGGTGCGTAGGGGTCGAACACGGCGGCGTCCGCGTTCGGCGAGGCGCCGGTCTTGTTCTCGAGTCGGTGGAGCTCGTCGCGCAAGCGAGCGGCCTTCTCGAACTCGAGGTTCTCGGCGGCGGTGAACATCTCGAGTCGGAGCGCCTTCACGCGTTCGGCGACGTCGACGTCCGCGTCTCCTTCCGCGCCCTTCGGCACCTTGGGGACGTCGTAATAGTCGACCGTGCCCGAGGCGGGGTTCACGTTGAGGATGGCGCGGACGACGGTCGCCGGCGTGATGCCGTGCGCTTCGTTGTAGGCGGCCTGGATGGTGCGGCGCCGCGTCGTCTCGTCCATGGAGCGCTTCATGGCGTCGGTGATGCGATCGCCGTACATGATCACGCGACCATTGGCGTTGCGGGCGGCGCGACCGATGGTCTGGATGAGGGACCGGGGACTCCTGAGGAAGCCCTCCTTGTCCGCGTCGAAGATCGCGACGAGGGAGACCTCGGGAAGATCGAGACCCTCGCGGAGCAGGTTGATTCCCACGAGGACGTCGAACTCGCCGAGCCGGAGGTCGCGAAGAATGTCGATGCGCTCGAGCGTGTCGATGTCGGAGTGGAGGTAGCGGATGCGGACGCCGAGCTCGCGGTAGTAATCCGTGAGGTCCTCGGCCATGCGCTTGGTGAGCGTCGTGCAGAGAACGCGCTCGTTCTTCTTCACACGGTCGCGGATCTCGCCGAGAAGGTCGTCGACCTGGCCGGACACGGGACGGACCTCGACGATCGGATCCATGAGGCCCGTCGGACGGATCACCTGTTCGACGACGACACCTTCCGCCTTCGCGAGTTCGTACTCTCCCGGTGTCGCGGAGACGTAGATGGTCTGGCGGATGATTTCCTCGAACTCGTCGAACTTGAGCGGGCGATTGTCGAGCGCGCTCTCGAGCCGGAATCCGTGCTCGACCAGCGTCTCCTTCCGCGCGCGGTCGCCGCGGTACATGGCGCCGAC
>JAXLYL010000057.1:0-11734 GCA_046351475.1 Polyangiaceae bacterium | reverse complement strand
CGACCTTCGCCATGTGCGCTTGGATCTGCTTCTGCACGTCCGCGCGCACGGTGCCGAACATGTCGACCACGAGCGCTCCCACGTCCTCCGTGCGCGCCGTTCCCGACGTCATGGCGAAGGCCTCGAGGGCGTCGCGCATCTCCGCGGCGGTCTGGAATCGTTTCGCCGGATCCTTCTCCAGGGCCTTCGCGACGATGGCGTCGAGCTTCGGATCGACGTCCGGAAGGGCATCCGAAACGCGTGGCACCGGAAGGCTCACGAGCCTGTGGAGCGTGGCCGCCGCGGTGTCGCCCGTCATGAGTCGCCGACGCGTGAGCAGTTCCCAGAGGACGATGCCCATCGCGAACAGATCGGCCCGACGGTCGACCGCACCTCCGACCGCCTGCTCCGGTGCCATGTACGCGACCTTGCCCTTGAGCACGCCGACTTCGGTGTGCGTCGAGCTCAGGGCCGCCTTCGCGATCCCGAAATCGACGAGCTTCACGATCCCGTCGTAGGTGACGAAGATGTTGTGGGGGCTCACGTCGCGATGGATGATCCGCAGCGGAGTGCCGTCGTAGTCCTTGAGTTCGTGGGCGTGATGGAGACCGTGGAGCGCGTCGGCGACGAGCCGGGCGGCGAGGGCCGGGTCGACCTTCTTCTGGGTCTTGGCCGCCTCCTTGATGATCTTGTTGAGCGGCTGGCCTTCCAGGTACTCCATCGCGATGAAGTACGAGGAGCTCTCCTCGCCGACCTCGTAGGTGTGGACGATGTTGGGGTGCGACAGTCGGGCCGCGAGACGCGCCTCGTCGAGGAACATCGAGAGGAACGCGGGCTCTTCGGAGAGCGCGGTACGGAGACGTTTGACGACCGCGAGCTTGTTGAAGCCCATGGGCCCACGGGCGACCGCGAGGAACACGTCCGCCATGCCGCCGCGACCGAGTGTCGCGAAGAGTTGGTACTTGCCGAAGGTGGAGCCGGCCTCGGCCGGAAGAACCTTCTCTCCTTCCGCCGGCAGCATCGCGTTTTCAGCGTAACTTTCGAGGGATTTGGGGTCAAGGCACGGGGGGCTCAGCGCGGGATCGAACCGTTCGTCCCCTTCGTGACGCACCCCACCTCGATGTCGACGCTCGCCCCCTTCGAGATCAACGACGTGCACGCCGTCGGACACACCTGGATCCGGGCCGGGGACGTCGGATCGTCGTAGCGCCATCCGCCGGCGGTGCAGTCCTTGTCGTACGCGAGCGCCTCTCCCGCGCCGGACGACGACGTGACGACCACGTTCACGGCCCCCGGATCGAGTTTCTCGCCGGGCGTCGCGTCGGGAACGCGGAAGTCGCACGCGGCGTGGCTGCCCCGGATGGTGTCGAGGACGGTGCCGAACGACGACGCGATCTTCGACGTGTCGGAGGGATCGATCTGGAACGCCTTGTCGGTCCCTCCCGCCTTCGCGATGGCGTCGAGGGCGGCCGGGTCTCCGAGACCGATCACGTACGTGGGGAACTCGCCCTTCACCGCCGCCACTTCGGTGGACACCGACGAGACGCTGCTCCCGCACCCGAGAGGTTGGCCGTCGGTGACGAGGACGATCGCGTATTTCGCGCCGGTCTTTCCCACCTGCGCCTTCTGGACGCCGCGGAGGTACTGGATCGAGGCACGGATCGCGGGAAGGGCCGGCGTCGAGAACGTGTTGGGCCCTTCGGAATCGATGGCCTTCGAGAACGCGTTCGGGTCGGGAAGTTCCCGCATCGAGACGCGGGGCGTGGCGTACAGGCCGTCGCTGCAATCGAGGGAGGAGAGCGGGAAGAATTGCAAGGACGCGGAGATGCCGTTCGACTTCGCGTCCCCGAAGAAGGACTTCAGGGCGGCGCCACAGGCCTGGAACCGTCCTCCGCCCATGCTGAGCGACTTGTCGAACACGAACGCCAAGTACGTGGGCACCCGGGCACCGTCCGACTTCGCCTTGACGCACGCGCCCGTGACACCGCCGTCGCTCGCGGACGACCCGCCGAACGTGGGCGTGGTCTCCTTTCCACCCTTCGTGCCCTTCGACGTTCCTCGCGTCGCGGAGCTCGTGGTCTCGTCGTCGAACGCGGTCGGCGCGTCGCTGCATGCGGTCGCGGCGGTCCCGATGCCGGCGAGGGGCGCGACGACGACGAGAGCCGCCCGAACGGCCCGCGCGAAGGATCGGGGCGACGAGGGCCGAAGGACACGACGGACCGGGGCGACGTGGAAACGCATCGAACGTATCTTCAGCAAGTCGTGCGCCACGCGTTCCCAGCGGAATCCACGCGGAACGGACCTCGGGCAGGACATGAAAACGCCCGCGTTTTCATGTCTGGAGCCCGTACGCCGTCCGGACAAAGCTGCGGCGACGGCGGAACGCGGGCCCACCCTGACGTGCAGGCGATCCAGGGAAACCCGACGTGCGGACGGGAGTCAGGCGTCCGTGTCGACCCGGTACCCCGCGGCGCGCAACGCCGAATGGACCTCGTGGACGTGATCGAACCCCCGGGTCTCGAGCACCAACTCCACGATCACCTCGGCGAGGTCCGTCTTGGCGAACGCGCGGTCGTGGTTGAGTTGGACGATGTTGGCCCGGGTCTCCGCCACCTTGGCGGTGAGCTGGGCGAGGGTGCCGGCGACGTCGGGGACCGTGACGCTCATGCGGACCATGCGACCCGACTTCACGAGCCCACGATCGATGATGCGGCTCATGACGTTGACGTCGATGTTCCCGCCGCACACGACGACGGCGACCTTCTTGCCCGCCAGGGGAAGCTTGCCATGGAGGAGGGCCGCGAGGGGCGCCGCGCCCGCACCTTCGGCGACCGTCTTCTCGCGCTCGAGGAGGAGGAGGATCGCCTCGGCGATTTCTTCCTCGTCGACGAGGACGATGTCGTCCACGTACTTCCGCACGACCTCGAAGGTGCGGTCCCCGGCGCGCCTCACGGCGATGCCTTCCGCGATCGTGCGCGCCGCCGGGAGGACGACGGGCGAACCGTGATCGATGGCGGCTTTCATGCTCGCGAGGACGGCGGTCTCGACGCCGTACACCTTGATCCGCGGGTTCGTTTCCTTGAGCGCGACGGCGACGCCCGCCGCGAGTCCGCCGCCGCCGACGGCGAGGACCACCGCCTCGAGGTAGGGATTCTGCTCGAGGAGTTCGAGTCCGATGGTCCCCTGCCCGGCCATCACGAGATCGTCGTCGAACGGGTGGACGAAGACGCGACCTTCCTTCGCCTCGATGCGCCGAGCTTCCTCGTTCGCCTCGTCGTAGTTGGCGCCGAAGAGGACGACGTGGGCTCCGAAGGCGCGTGTACTCTGCACCTTGATGAGGGGAGTCGTCTCGGGCATGACGACGGTCGCGCGGATGCCGAGACGCGTCGCGTGGTAGGCGACGCCCTGCGCGTGATTGCCCGCGCTCGCGCAGATGACACCCCGCTCCCTCTCTTCCTTCGGAAGCGAAAGGAGCTTGTTGCACGCGCCGCGCTCCTTGAACGACCCCGTCATCTGGAGGTTCTCGAGCTTGAGCCAGGTCTTGGCTCCCGTTCGGACGGAGATGGGCTCGCTGTACGCGCACGGCGAGAGACGGACGCTGCCCTCGATGCGCTTCCGGGCCGCCTCGACGTCGTGGAACGAGATCACCCGGATCCCATACCCAAGATTCCGTGGTCACGGAAGGTGTCCCTTGGGTGCCGCCCACGAATCGATTGACGTGCCTTCCGTTCGGCGTACCAAGGAATTCCATGCCTTCCGCTCGAGCATTCCCCATGGGTCCCGGCCGCGTCGTGCTCGTCGTCGCGACCCTCGCCGTCGCCGCCACGACGTCCTTCGCGTTCGTCGGTCCCGCCGCCGTGGCCGCAGGTCCGGAATCGGACGCCACGGTCACGTCGGGAATCCTCGCCGAGCTCGCGGCCGATCCGGCGAAAGCCCGTCTGGCCGACGACGCCATCGCCCGCTCGAAGACCGCCACGGCGGACGCGGCGCGGCTCCGCGCCAAGGGCGACGAAGCCCACGCGAAGATGGCGGAGGGCGTGGCCCGGGAGTGGGCCGAGCTCGGTCGGGAGCTCGTGGAGGTCGCCGCGCTCGAGGAGAAGGCGAACCGGACCCAGGAAGCCGCACGCGACGCGGGTGCCCGCGTCGAGCGCGAACGCGCGCTCGTGGAAGAGGGCATCGCCCGGACGGGGCGTCTCCGGACGCAGCTCGAGTCCCTCGAGAAGGAACACCCCTCGGACCCGAAACCGCCCGAGACCAAGAAGCCCGAGTCGAAGCCGCCCGAGACCAAGAAGGCCGAGCCGAAGAAGGCGGGGGCACGATGACCACGTTCCTCCATCGCATCGGTTTTCCGTTCTCCCTCGCTCTCTTCCTCGGTGGCTGCGGTGGCGCCGCGGCGCGCGGTCCCGTCGTCGCGGAAATGGAGGGCGCCCGCGGAGCGCCGCTCGCGAAGGACGCGAGCTCCCTGGCTCCCACCGAATTCGCCCGCGCGGAACGCATCCGGAAGGACGCGCTCGACCTGGCCGATTCGGGCGACGTGGAAGGGGCCGACCTCACCGCGCGTCGCGCGACGGCCGCCTACGGACGCGCCGCCCTCGCCTTGCGCAAGGTCCGGGCGACCCGCGCCGACGCCGACGCCGACGTGCAGAAGAAGCGCGTCGAGGGACAGCTCGCCGAGCTCGTGGCGACGCGTGCCACCATCGATCGCGAGGCGGACGAACTCGACAAGAAGCTCGTCGTGGTCCGCGCACTGCGGGTTCCGGCGTCGAGCGGCAAGGCCGACGCCACGCGCGAAGCGGCGCGCCTCGTCGCCGCGCGTTCCCTGGCCGTCCAGGCGCGCCTCCTCTGCGGCGCGACGCGCATGCTCGACGCGAAGACCACCGGTCTCGACGCGGCCGAGGCCGAGCTCGACGCCTTGGGCACGAAACTCGAGGGCAAGCCCGCCTCCGCCCCCATCGACGAGGTGGCGCGGGCGCGCGCGACCTGCCTCGCGCTCCTCACGCGCGCCCGGAGGGCCACGGCCGACGACGCGAAGGGCGCGTCCGACACGCTCCTCGCGGAACTCGCCCAGGGCGCCGGATGGGATCCCGTCCGTGACGAACGTGGCGTGGTCGTCGTGCTCCGCAACGTGTGGTCCACGTCGCCGTCGGGCCTGACGAAGGACGCCGAAACGAAGCTCGCCGAATTGGGACGCGTCGCGAACGCCCACCCGTCCTTCGCCGTGCAGGTGGTCGTGCATTCGAAGGACGCCCGTTCCAAGGCGGAGCTCGACGTCGACAGGAAACGCGCCGAGGCGGCCGCGAAGATCCTCGCGACGAAGAACGCGGCGATCGCGCCCACCTCCTTCGCCGTCGGAGCGAACGCCCCCCTCGTCGACCCCGCCGACGCCAAGAACCGGGCGCGCAACGAGCGCGTCGAGGTCGTGTTCGTCAGTCGGACCGACTGAACGCACGCGACCGGCGTTCCGCGTCGTCCTCGGAGGACGGGTCCCGAGGACGCTCCGCGGGAGGCGTCAGACGACGAGCTTGTACCCGAAGCCGTACACCGTGAGGATGTGCTGCGGCTTGTCCGGCGTCTTCTCGACCTTCTTCCGGAGCTTCACGATGAAGTTGTCGACGGTACGGTTCGTGGACGCCGGCTCGAGTCCCCAGATCTTGGCGAGGATCTCGTCCCGCGCGACGGCCTGCCCCGCGCGTTCGAACAACATGCGGAGCAGTTCGACCTCGTAGAAGGAAAGCTGCGTCACTTCGTCGCCCACGGTCAGCGTGTGCGCCGAGAAGTTCACGACGGCGGCGCCCAGGTTCACCGTTTCGGGGACGGCGGTCGTGCGTGCGGCCCGACGCAGGATGGCGCGCATCCGCGCGATGAGCTCGTTCACGCTGAACGGCTTGGTCACGTAGTCGTCCGCGCCGGCGTCGAGCCCGCGGATCTTGTCCGACTCCTGGGACCGTGCCGTCAGCATGACGATGGGCACGAGGGCGTTCTTCTTCCGCAGCTCCTCGCAGACGGCGTAGCCGTTCATGTCGGGGAGCATGAGGTCGAGGATGACGGCGTCGGGAACCTCACGCTCGGCGAGGTCGACGCCGTCCTTCCCACGGGACGCGGAGAGCACGCGGAAGCCCTCGAACTCCAGGGCGTCCCTGAGCCCCAACACGATGTGGGGCTCGTCCTCGATGATGAGGATCGTCTTCTTCACGGACTCGTTCGATGCCGCGAACGCGACGTGGTGTCAGGGAGCGAGGGACGACGTCGTCGTGGTGGACGCCGGCGCCGCCGTGTCGCCGCCGCTGGCCTTGATGCACTGCAGGCTCACGCGCGATCCCGGCTGCGGGTTGCCGAGTTGGGAGAACTTGATGGCCTGCGGACAACCGTTGCCGGCGTTCGCGCCTTCGACGTAGCACCAGCCACCTTCGCCGGCGAGACCTTCGCAGGTGCCGTTCTGGAGCTTGGAACCCGAGAGCTGCGCGATCTCGCAGACCTTGATCGCGTTCTTGTCGAACCCGCCGTCCACGGTCTCCGTGGCGGCGCGCTCCTGGAGCTGGGCGAGGAACTTCTCGAGGATCTTCGGATCCGGATCGCGGCGCCCCTTCGAACCATCGCACGACGGGGTGCTCTCCGCGGGCGAGGTCTCGAGGATGAGGCACGGCGCTTCCTGGTTCGCATCCAGGTTCAGACGCTGCGGCAGGCACGCGCTCGCGAGGGAGTTCTTGAGGCGGTCGACGATGGCCTTCACGGCCGGGCGGTAACCGAAGAGCGGGTCGCCGGGGGACTCTTCCGTCTCGTGGATCGGGCAGAGCGAGGAGACGATGCCCTGCTCTCCGAGCTCGCGGACGACCGCGAGTTCCCGGATGCTCGGGAAGGCCTTGCCGCGGATCTGGAGGTTCGGGTTGTTCGTGTCGCAGAGCGGCGGGAGCGGCTTGCCGGCGACGCAGTCGCACGCGTTCTGGAACTGCTTCTGCGTGCAGTCCTTCGGCGTCTCGAGCTTGAACGTGCAGGCGAACTGGAGGTCGCTCTTCTGCGTGTCCCACTCGCGACCGTGGTACGGGTCCGAACCGTTGCCGGGCCCGGGTGCCGGGAGACCGAGGTCGGTGCGGGGCGCGATGGACTCGACCATGTGCGGGTCGATGCCCGAGAAGTCGTAGGTGAGGGGCGACTTGCCCGTGATCTTGATCCAGTCGTCCTCGGTGATCTTGCTCTTCTCCGGATCGTTCGGATCGAAGTGGAGGAGCTGGTACGGGACACCGCCGATGAGGGCGAAGTAGACGAGCTGCGGGTCACGGAGACCGAGGGGGAGGTTGCAGAGGGTCTCGTTGATGGCCTTCTCCTCGTCCGCACCTTCTTCCGGCGGATCGGGGAGGCGGGACGCGAAGAGCGGGTTCGTGCAGTTGGCCGTGCCGACGTAGTTGGCCGCGACGACGCCCTTGTCCACCGGGTGTTCGCCGTAGCGGTTCGGCACCTTGGGCTGCGTGAGACCGTTGATGTAGCGGCTCGCCGGGTACTGCGGGTCGATGCCGAAGCGACGCTTCATCTGGATCGGACGGACGTTGAGGTTGTCGTCCGCGGCGTCGTAGTAGCCGTCGCCGATCTTGCAGTTCGGGTCCTGGTTGATGGGATCGGCCGGATCACGGTTTCCCGAGCCGTCCTTCTTTCCGAAGCCGCACGTGGTGCATTCCTTGGAGTTCGGATCGGCGTCGCACGCGGAGGTGCCGCGCGGCGCGGGACCGCGGGGCGAACCGGGGAACTTGCCGCCGTGGAGGAACGCCCACCCCTGACCGCCGATGGCGAGGGGATCGACCGTGGACTCGTTCTCGTCGGTGACCATGACGACGGCGACGAGGGAGTCGGGCCGGAGGAAGTCGCGGCGCTGCGCGAGGAGCTCGCGGTCGATGCCGACGATGGATGCGCGGAGCGACCCCTCGGCGCGCTCGACGCGCAGGAACGGGTCGGGCTGGACGAGGAAGCGGTAGAAGCTCTCGAGCTGGGCCTCGAAGCCGCAGCCACGCTCGTGCACGCCGCGGACGAGATCCGCGAACTTCTTGCTGAGGTCCGTGGCGTCGGTGATGCGGCCCACGACCGGGTCGGGCTTGCCGCGGTTCTGGTCGACCGTGGGGAACCACGCGAGGAAGTTCGACGGCTTCGCCTCCGCGATTTCGACTTCGCGATCGCCGGCGCGGTTGATGAGGTGCCCTTGGTCGTCGTTGTGGGCGAGGAGCGTGTCGTCGACGGGGTTCTTGTCCGCCGCGTTGCACTGGTCACCGCCACGTCCGCCGAGGGACGAGCTCACGATGCCGATGTGCATGTCGTGGACGGGAGGGAACTCGATCTTGCCCGGGTCGGAGCCGTCCGACATCGCGGGGCACTCGCCGTTCACCGAGCGCTGGCGGAACGCGTTGTCGATGGTGACGCAGTTCGGGGTCACGAGGCGCGCCACCAAGTCCGGAACGGCCTTGGAGAGGAGCTCCTGCTTGTCACCCATGGACGCGGAGTTGTCGATGGCGAACAGGATGTCGACCTTGTCGATGGCGGCGAGCTTGATGTTCGTCGTGAAGCTCGTCTTCGTGGTCGGGTTGCCCTGCTTCACCGGACGGGAGAGGCAGCCCATGGCCACGACACCGAGGCCGCTGACCACGGTCATGGCCGCCAAGGTGTTCGTCAGTCGTTGCACGCGAGAATTCATGGACCGAGGCTCCTCTAGAGATCGCGTTCGCCGCTCGAATTCGCAGACAAATCCCGTGATTCCCTACCGGGTGCGGGCAATCGCTGTCAATGCGACCGACAAGCAGGGCCCGGACCATCCGCGTCTCGGGGGAAAAACCCGGGAAATCCTGCACCTCGCCCGCCGGCCCGTTCCTCGGACCACGCCAACCGAGTTGGCACTTCCGCGCGGGATGTCAGGGTTCGGTCGACGACGGGACGTGGGACGGCCCGTCGACCTGCCCGTCGTCCAGTTCGTCCACGGTCGGTTCGCCGGGTGCCTCGACGACGACGTCCGGCGACGACGCGCCTCCGGGGACCGCGGACGGCGGGAACGCTTCGCGGAGGATACGGACGTGGCGCGCCGTCACGCCCGACACGGCGAGGAGCTCCGCGTCGCTCGCCGACTTGATCGCGGAGAGACTACCGAGCCCCACGAGGAGCGCCTTCCTCGTCTTCGGTCCGAGGCCTTTCACGGAGTCGAGCTCGGAGCGGAAGCGTCGGCCCTTGCCGAGCTTCTCGCGGGCGCGGTTCGAACTCCGGTGGGCTTCGTCCCGGAGGCGCGCGAGGAAGAAGAGGGCGGCGGAGGTCGACTTCAGGTTGATGGGGTTCTTCTGTCCCGGCAGGTACACGCGATCGACGACCGTCTCCCCCGCCACGTTCTCGCGCTCTTTCGCGAGACCGACGATGGCGAGGTCGTGGAGCCCGAGATCCCGGGCGGCGGCCAACGCGACACCGAGCTGACCGCGACCTCCGTCGACCACGAACAGGTCCGGGAGATCCCACTCGCCTTTCTCGCGCGTCGCGTCGACGTCCTTTCCCGCCCCGGCTTCGCCCGCGGCCTCGTCCGCCCGCGCCTTCCGTTCCTCGAGTCCCCTCCGAAACCGACGCGCGAGGACCTCGTACATGGCCCCGTAGTCGTCGCCGACGCCGGGCTCGCCGCTCGTGCCGCGGACGTGGAACGTGCGGTACCGCGCCTTGTCGAGCACGCCGTCGCGCATGGCGACGACCGCGCCGACCGTGTCGCCACCGCCGAGGTGGGAGATGTCGCAACACTCGATCCTGCGCGGGACGGTGGGCAGCCTCAGACGATCCCGGAGATCGGCGAGGCGTCCCTCGATGTCGTCCCCGTCCCGCCGCTTCTCGACGAACGCGTGACGGGCGTTGTCGTTCGCGAGATCGAGGAGGGCCGTGCGGGGTCCGCGCTTCGGGAACACCAGCACCACCTTCTTGCCCGCGCGCTCGGCGAGCCACTCGGCGATGCCTTCTTCGCCCTCGAGTTCCATGGGCAACACGATTTCTTCGGGCACCGGCACCACGGTGCGCCGATCGTCCTCGGGCGAGGACGGCGCCGCGGGCTCGCCGTAGTGTTGCGACACGAACGCCGCGACGATCTCGTCGTCGGGAATGGACGCGTCCTGGATGGTGAACGGCGCGACGTCCGCCACCATGCCCCCGCGGATGTGGAGGAGCGCCATCTCCACGAGATCTCCCTCGCGGTAGAAGCCGAGCACGTCCCGATCGACGAAATCGGTGGAGACGACGCGCTGCCCTTGTCTCACGGCGTCGATCGCCTTGAGCTGGTCGCGGTACACCGCCGCGAGCTCGAACCGCATCGCGCGCGCGCTGTCCTTCATGCGCACGTCGAGTTCCTCCGAGAGCGTGTCGTGACGTCCCTCGAGGAAGAGGGCCACGGCGCGCGTCTGCTCCGCGTAGAAGGCGCGGTCGACGTCGTACACGCACGGCGCGGGGCACCGCTTGATCTGGTACTGCAGGCACGGTCGCCTCCGTGACGCGAGCTCCGCGTCACTGCACGTGCGCAGTTGGAAGTGCTTGTTGATCAGGTGAAGCGTACGGCGCGCCGCCGTCGCCGAATGGTACGGGCCGAAATAGCGGACGCCGTCGTCGGCGGGCTTCCGCACGAGGGTCAGTCGGGGCCAGGGGTGATCCGTGGCGAGGCGGATCGACAGGTACTCCTTGTCGTCCCGGAGCTTCACGTTGAACCGCGGCTTGTGTTCCTTGATGAGGCGATTCTCGAGGATCATGGCCTCCTTCTCGGAACCGGTGACGACGGTCTCGAGATCGGCGAGGGTGTGCTGCAGGAACGGGATGAACGCGCGCGTGTCGCTCCCGCCGCTCTGGAAGTAGCTCCGCACGCGGCTCCGGAGGTTCTTCGCCTTGCCCACGTAGAGGACGGCGCCGCGCTTGTCCTTGAAGAGGTAGACGCCCGGCGAGAGCGGTAGCGCGTCCAGCTTCGCGGCGACGGTCGCGGCCGCACGTTCGCGCGGTGCGTGGTCGTCCGCGTCGGGCGGCGTGTCCGGGTCGTTCGGGGGCTCGGCGGGGGCCATCCAGGGAGGGGAGTATGCCTCGAATCGATTCCGTGATCGGCCTCCAGATCGATCGCGGAGCTGGGCCGTCCGACGGAACGAGGAGGGCCGGGACATGGGCCGAAGATCGTTCCGCGTGGGATTCGGGCGAGGACGGTGGGTGGTGGCGGCGGCCTTCGCGGCGGCGTCCCTCCTCGGGGCGCTCGCGGCCCGACCGGCCGACGGCGCTCCCTCCTCTCCGGGGAAGGCCGTCACGAGGAAGGGTCCCCGGGTGACGCGCATCGTCGTGAGGAAGGAGGCCCACACCATGGATCTGTTCCACGGGGAGGAGGTCGTCCGGCACTATGCCGTCGCCATCGGCCCGGGCGGCAGTGGCCCGAAGCACCGCGAAGGCGACAAGATCACGCCGGTCGGCCGGTACCACGTGGTCCAACGCGGCCCGTCCGAGTTCCGCATCTTCATGTTGCTCGACTACCCGAACGCCGAGGATCGGAAGCGCTTCGCGGCGTGGAAGGCCGACGGCCGCCTGCCGAAGGACGCCACCATCGGAAGCGCCATCGGGATCCACGGCGCACCCGCCGCCAAGGAGTGGAAGACGACGCACAAGACCGTGGACTGGACCCTGGGCTGCGTGGCGGTGGACGACGCGGAAATCGAGGTCGTCGCGTCCATGGTCGACGACGGCACCGTGGTCGACATCGAGGACTGACCGGGGGAGTCAGGGCTCGTCGTCGCGG
>JAXLYL010000056.1:0-12611 GCA_046351475.1 Polyangiaceae bacterium | reverse complement strand
CCACGTTCCGCCGTCACCTCTCCCCCGCCACCACCCGCTCCTCCGCCGGAATCGCCGCGATCCTCTCGATCGTCGCGAGGATCTCGTCCCGTGTGCTCGGCTTCGAGAGGAACGCGTGGGCGACACGGAGCACCCCTTCGTAGGTCTCCCGATCCGCGTGGCCCGAGAGTGCGATGCGCCCCATGGTCGGTGCCAGGCTCGTGAGGCGCGCCAAGAGCTCCGCGCCATCCATCGGCGCCATCCGGATGTCCGACACGATCACGTCGAAGGACTCCTTCGCCACCGCCGCGAGCGCCTCCTCGCCGCTCGTCACGACGACGCACCTCCACTTCGGGCGCACTTGGCGCACCAGGCGACCCAAGACCTTCACGATCGCCGGCTCGTCGTCGACGAAAAGGACGGAAAGCGTCTCGATCATCGCGGGGATCCTT
Source organism: Polyangiaceae bacterium (assembly GCA_046351475.1). Classification (GTDB taxonomy): domain Bacteria; phylum Myxococcota_A; class Polyangia; order Polyangiales; family Polyangiaceae; genus JAXLYL01. The sequence goes on along the minus strand of JAXLYL010000056.1, from coordinate 12,180 downwards.
CCTGCTTCAGGGGCAACCGGATGACGAACGTCGTTCCGACGCCCTCCGCGCTCTCGAACGTGAGCGCGCCGCCGTGCTCCTCGACCACCGATCGCGCGATCGCCAGGCCCTGCCCGGTTCCCTGACCCGCCGGCTTCGTCGTGAAGAACGGTTCGAACACGTGCTCCCGCACCGCCTCCGGGATCCCCGGCCCGTTGTCCGACACGGAGACGAACACGCTCCCGTCCGCGGTCCACGTCCGGATCCCGATCTTCCCGTCGAGCCGTGCGCTCTCCGCCAGCTTCGGTTCCAAGGCCTGCGCCGCGTTCACGATCAGGTTGACCAGAACCTGGGAGAACGCGCCCGCGTCGCCTTCCACGAGGGGCAACGTCGCGAGGTCCGTCGTCACCTGCGCCGCGCGTGCGTACGCGTGTTTCGTCACGACCAGGGTGGACTCGATGGCGCGCGTCAGGTCGAACGGTTCCGTCCGGTTCCGCGTCGGGCGCGCGAACTCGTTCATGGCCAGCACGATCGATCGGATCCGCGCGACGCCGTCGTGGGCGTCGGCGATGGATTCGTGGACGTCGGATCGGAGGGTCGCGAGCGCGTCGTCCCCCGTGCCCGCCGTCGTCGGCCCGAGACGGGCGTCGATGGTCCGGAAGGATTCCTCGAGGAAGGTGAGGTTGTTCCCGAGGAACTGGAGCGGGTTGTTGATCTCGTGGGCGATGCCGGCCGCCAACCGGCCCACGGCCTCGAGCTTCTGGGACTGACGGAGCGATCGTTCGGCGCGCTCCCGTGCCCGGACCTCGATCTGGAGCTGCGAGTGGGCGAGGTCGAGCTCGGAGCGCTGCGCTTCGCTGCGCAGCCACATCGTGTACGCCGCCTTCATGCGGAGATCGACCAGCAGGCGACTCGCGATCGCCACGAAGCAGAAGACGACGACGATCTTCCACGGGACGCCGTCCGCGGCCGCGGCGGCGACGTTGGCGGCCATCGTCGCGATCAGGATGCCGTTCGCGAGACGGGGCCGCACGCTGTCGTAGGCCGCGGCGTTGAACGGCAACCATGCCCACGCGGCCATGGGCCAGTCGAGCAGGTGGGCCATCAGGACCTGCGTTCCGCAGTTGCCCACGAAGCGGACGACCTCGCCGAAGACCTCCCCGCGTGCGGGCAGCAATCGGCTCGTGACCCACGCGTTGAACGGGAGGAGCACGACGAACAATCCGCCGCAGATCGCCGCCGCGCGCCACGAACGACACTCGACGACGGTCAGCACGTAGATGCTGGCCGCCCACGCGAATTGGGCGACCATCAACTTCTTCATGACGGCCGCGTAGGGGCCTTCCCGCGTGTCGGTGCCCGGCGCGCCTTCGTTCGTCCCGCGCGCATGCACCGCACGATCGTCGTGCCCGTCGTTCCCCGTATCGAAAGGGGGAGGCCTGCGTTCGGCGGACGGCGACGTCATACGGTTCATCATGCCAGCGAGGACCATCCCGTACGCTACCGTCGTAGCAAGCGGCGCGCCCGCCTTTCGGCCTGCAGGATGTGCGCGTGCGTCGCCGACAGGCTCGCATCGCCTCGCGCCCGGTCCTGCACCGGAGGATTTCCTCCGCTCCCGTGCGGCATGGAGTCCGCGGCGAGGGAAGTCTTGGCATGCCGTTCCGCTCCGCTCCGCGGGGCCGCGTCCGGAGGGCGCCGTTTCGGACTTTCCTGAGCCTCGACGACCCACGACTCCGCGTCGATACGGGACACCAGGGCATCGAACGACACGTTCCCATGCCACTTCCGTCCGTCCCACCGGACGATCCGCCTCCCCCGCGGGGAGAAATCCGATGCGTCGCGCGCGGGTGACGGCGTCTCGACGAACGCGGCAGGTCCGGCGTCAGGGCACGCACGCCTGCTGTTTGAGTTCCTTCACTTTGCCGAACGATTGGGTGAGCGCGTCGTCGTCCGTCGGAGGTCGGTAGCCGTTGCCGCCGCACAGTCGGCCGCCGTCCCTGCGCGATGCACACGTCGTGATGCGCCGGTTGAGGCAAACCATGTACGCCTTGCACAGCGTGCTCCGGGTCGGGTCGAGGCAGACTTGCTCGAGATCGTTCAGCACCCGGTCGCCCGGGATCTTCGCGGCCACGCACTCCGAGCAGGACATCTGGAGTTCGTCCCGGGTGAGGGGACCGGGGCAGGCGAGGAGCGTGTCGAGCGCCTGGGCGTGGGCGTCGTTCGTGTTTCCGATGGCGCCCATGATGATGGGGCCGAGGACGGCGGGAATGCCGTACTTGCCGATCAGCACCCCGATCTCCGGGAGCGACGTCGGTCCGAAGGCCTTCGAGAGGCGACCGACGGTCACGAGGAAGTTCCGGGGCGTCATGTTGACCACGACCGAGAGCCCCTTCGCCGCGTAGATCTTCGCCACGTACGCACGCGCGATCTTGCGGGCTTCCGCGAGCGAGCTCTTCGCCTTGTCGACGAGCGTCCCCGCGTACTTCTGCTTCGCCGCGTCCGTGAGTTGCCAGACGCCGTCCTTGAACACCGCGTCCCCCCGGGAGATGGGGATCTTTTGCTCGAGGATGGCCGCGCCGGCGCCCTGGCACGTGCCGCACCCGCCGGGACCCGGAGGAAGATCCGTGACGAGGTCGGGTTTGATGATGGCGCGAAGCGTGATGGCCGCGTCGTCGACGAGCACGGCGATCTCCTCGGTGGCGCCGATGCACTTGGCGAGCGCCGTTTCGCCTTGGATGGAAACGCTCGCGGTCCGGACTTCCGGAGCCCGTGCCGACGGAGGCGTCAAGTACGCCTGCGGATCGCGCGGTCCGCTTCCGCCGTAGCAACAGAAACTCCGGCTCGGCGTCTCGGTCGTGTGTCGCTGGCACACGTCCATGCGAATCGGGTACATGAGCGACAGGTTGAGGGGATAGTTCACGTGGAATCCGGGAGGCCACGGGGACGTGGAGTCCTCGGTCGCGAAGCCCGCGTACCCCGTTCCGCACTCCGGCAATCCGGCACCTTCCGCCATTTGCAGGGCGGCATCGCACGTGATCGGAGCGCCGTAGATGTTCGTGTCCATCGGCGACGGGTAGCGACAGTCCGCGAAGCCCACGTCCGACGTCACGCCGGCATCGGCCGGAGGCGACGCGTCGGTCGCGGCGTCACTCCCTGCGTCGGTCGCGGCGTCGCTCCCCGCGTCGGTCGCGGCGTCGCTCCCCGCGTCGGTCGCGGCGTCGCTCCCCGCGTCGGTCGCGGCGTCGCTCCCCGCGTCGATGGACGCGTCCCGTGCGGCATCCATCGAGGCGTCCGTGAGTGCGTCGGATCCGCCGGCGTCCAGCTCCGCGTCGCTGCCGGCGTCCCGTGGCTGCGGCGTGCACGTGACGTTGCCATTTTCGTCGGGCACGGAACATTCACCGTCGCCGCAGGTGTCCTCGCCCTCCGAGCAGTAGAGGACCGTCACGCCGTCCGCGGAGGCGCCTGCGTCGCTTTCCACGCTCGACGAGGCGGGGGAGCACGACGCACCGACCCCCGGCAGCGACGCGATCGCCACGAGCAGTCCACCTCGAAGGAGGCGGATGGCGCGGCGAGAGCGGAACGTGGGAATGCCTACGTGGTCCGTCGTCCCGGAGGTCGAGGCCGGGCTCGATGTCGATCCGTCACGAGTCGTCGTGCGCATGGGTTCGCCTCACCGATCCACCCTTCACGTTCCAGGCTACACGAGGGCGCCGTCGTCCGTGCTCCGACCCGTCGTGCGCCCCGGACGCGGAGCCACGCACCGGCGCCCCCGCTATCGTCTCCGCACCTTCCTCAGAACACGTACCCCACCGACGCTCCCGCCCACGGAAGGACGTCGCTCGGTTTGTTCCGACGAACGAGGGGGGTCGCCGTGACGCGCACCCACACCCGCGCCGCCAAGGATTTCCCGTATCCCATCACCCAACCGGGCATCCACCAGCAGGTGAGCAAGCTCGAAGGCGCGCTCGGCGAACCGCACGTCACGTTCCCTCCGAACCTGCCCCACACCGAGCGGCAGCTCCGCGCCGTCGAATCCGTGGCGCCGGCCGATCAGGTCCTCACCGCGTCGTCGACGGATGCCATCCTCGGTTTCGTGGCGGCGGGTCTCGGCTATTCGCTCGTTCCGTGGCCCACGCCTTCGGGACCGAAGGTGCCCGGCGTGCGGGTCGAAACCGATCGCGTCTCCCCGTCGTCGACGCGTCGGTCCACGACGTCGTCCGGGTGAGACGCCGTGGACCTCCACCGACGCCCTTCGCCCGCAGGAGGACGTCCCACGGCGCGATCCAGGGTACTCTCACAGACGCACCTCGGAGGATTTCGACCATGCGTCTCGCCATTCGTCTCGCCGTCGTCCACGGGATCCTGGTCACGGGAATCGCCGCGTGCGGATCGACGTCCACCGGCCACGACGCCGGGACGTCCGACGCTTCGACGGGCGATGGAGCCACCGACGCCGCTTCCGTGACCGCGGACGGCGCGATCGCCTGCACGTTCGCGTCCCGCGGGTATCCGAACGCGCGGACGACACCGGTCCGCGTCCTCGGCACCGAACGGGACGACGAGGGCCGCACGGGGGCTTGCTCCGGTGTCCCCCAGACGTTCGCCACCGCGGCCGCGTACGAGGCGTACCTCGCGCGCCGCCGTGACGGAGGCGCGGGCGCTCTCCCCGCCGATGCCGGAGCGGGCGTGGACTGGACCACGGAGGTCGTCGCCGTCGTTCCCGTCCCGTCGGACGTCTCCCTCGTGGACCATGGCAAGGACGGCGACACGTTGGTCGTCCTCGGGTCGCGCCGATGCCAGGGTTCCATCTCCGCGTGCGAGTTCCGGCACGTCGCCGTCGCCACGGTCACCCGTGCCGTCCTCGAAGTGTGCCCCTACGTCGGGGAGTGCCTCGCGCCCTGAAGGACGCTCCCGCGCGGCATGGGGTCCGCGGAAGCGCGACGGGGAGGCTCGTCCTTCCGACCCTCGACAAGGCCCGCGATCGCCGTCGATACTCGAGGCCATGGCGACGAAAAAGAACTCCGCGGCCAAGTCCCCACGGGCGACGAAGCCGGGCATCTCCCCTCGCGCGAAGAAGTCCCCGACGCCGGAGTCGAAGGCGAAGGCGTCCGCGAAGACGTCCGCGAAGGGGCCGAAGACGCTCCCCACGAAAGCGTCCGTCTCCGCGTTCCTCGCCACCCTCGACGCGGCCACCCGTGCCGACTGCACGGCTCTCGACCGCTGGATGACGAAGGCGGCGGGGCCCGGAACGATGTACGGCAAGGCGATCGTGGGCTACGGGTCCAAGCCCATTCGTTATGCGGACGGCCGCGAGGTTCCGTGGATGGCCATGGGCTTCTCGCCGCGCGCCCAGGCCCTGACCCTCTACGGCCTCGTCGGTGCCGGAGCCGACGGACTCCTCGCCAAGCTCGGCAAACACACGACGGGCAAGGGATGCCTCTACGTGAAGCGACTGTCCGACGTGGACGCGAAGGTCCTCGAGAAAATCATCGCCGTCGCGGCGCGCGGATAGGGGCCATCCGCGGGACGATCCCGAAGTCCCACGAAGCGTCCCGTCGTCGAGGCCCGCGAGAGAGCGGCGCCTTCGCCCACGCCTTCAGAACACGTACCCCACCGACGCTCCCGCCCACGGAAGGACGTCGCTCGGCTTGTTCCAACGGACGAGCGGCGTGGCCGTCACGCGCACCGTGAGTCCGCCTTCGGGACGCTGGTACCGGTAGCCGAGGAGCGGAGAGACGAACCGCGCGTCGGCGTCCCTCGTCCACGCGAGGGTGGCCGAAGCGCCGACCTCGTAGTGGTGGTTTCCTCCGCCACCGATCCAGGCCACGCCCACAGGCGTGATGGGCAGGGGGCGGCACGTGTCCCCCCAGCAGAGAGGGGCCACCCCTTGACCCACGCGGAGCGCGACGGTGCGCACCGGTTGGAGCTCGTAGTTGACGCTGTCGAGTACCCCCGAGCCGCCTGCCTCCAGAAAGACGTGGTGACGGGGCTCGGCGGACGCCTCGGGAGCGAACGACGTGGCGGAAGCGAGAACCAGGAAGAACGACGCGGAACGAACGAAGAGGGAATGCATGGGGCGGAAGCTAGCGAAACCCCGACGTCACGCTGGTTTATAATAGGAATAGATATTATCACGGATGGGAATGATTCAGATCGCCCGCCTCGAAGGCTTCTTCCGTGTGGCGCGCGCCGGGGGGTACACCCGCGCCGCCAAGGATTTCCCGTATCCCATCACCCAGCCCGGCATCCACCAGCAGGTGAGCAAGCTCGAAGGCGAGCTCGGCGTCCGTCTCTTCGTGCGGCGCGGACGGGACCAGATGGAACTCACGGACGCCGGCCGGACGCTCTTCGACTTCTGCGCACCCTTCTTCGACGAGCTGCCTCTCGTCGTCGAACGGGCGATCACGGGCGGGCAGGGGGGCACGCTCCGGGTCGACGCCGCGGCCCTCGAGATCCGTCACGTGCTGCCGCCCTGGTTCCGTGCGCTCCGCGAACGGAAGGGGAACCTCCGGATCCGTCTCGAGGAGGTCCCCTGCCCGGACACGAAGCGCCTCGTCGCACGACAGGCGGACGTGGTCGTCGACTTCTTCCCCGACATCCCGCGCGGCTTCGCGTCGCGTCGCATCGGCGAGCACCGCATCTTCCTCGTGGCCCCCTCGAGGCATCCGAAGGCCCGCGGCAAACGGATGACGGTCGCGGACTTCGCGGGCGAGCCCCTGGTCACGTTCCCGCCGAACCTGCCCCACACCGAACGGCAGCTCCGCGCCGTCGAATCCGTCGCGCCGGCCGACCAGGTCCTCACGGCCTCGTCGACGGACGCGATCCTGGGCTTCGTGGCGGCGGGCCTCGGCTACTCGCTCGTTCCATGGCCCACGCCTTCGGGACCGAAGGTGCCCGGCGTGCGGGCCGAGCCCGTGCGTGGGCCGGGCACGCGGTTCCCCATCCACGCCGTGTGGCTCGAAGGCGGATCGGCGAGCCGTCTCGTGGAGGAAGCGCTCCGCGCACTGCCCGCGACGACGTCGGCGTGAAAGTCGGTGGACGCGTGCCGCGGAGCGGGGCGCGACCTCAGGGCACGAGGCTGCTCGCGTCGGAATAGAGCACGTCATGTCCCTCCGCGATCGTGCCGCACCCGGACGAGATCCCGTCCGTGTACGCGGCGCCGCCGGCGACCTGGACGAAGAAGGACTTGCCGTCGAAGCCGAGACACTCGTCGACGTCCCGAGTCGTCACGGATCTCGCGGATCGCAGGAGCTTCTCCTTCTCTTCGGGCGTCATCGTATGCGTGGCGCGCGCATCGATCGAGTAGGCTCCGGTCGAACCGCTCGTGCATCGGTAGATGCTCTCCAGCCGCGTCACGGTTCCCGCGGGGAAGTCGATGCGGACGATCCCTGCCTGTTGCGGCTTGCCGCACGCCGGCACCGTCCCGAGCATCCGCCAGCCGACGGTCACGGTGTCCGATTCCGAGATCAGCGAATGGGATCCGCATCCGAAGGAGGCCGACGCGACGAGGACGAGGCACGCAAGACGGAGACGCATGGGTTGCTTCATGGACGACCCGACTGCAAGGGAAAGGCCATCGGACCGACGGGCCGCTGGCGGACGAGGGACGCCGGCTTCTCCGGCGATTCGACCGTGCCCACGTGTGCCACGGCTCGTTCCCGCGACGGCCGAACCAGGGTGCCCCCGTTCGCGCCGGCGGGGGCGCGATGGGTCGCGAGATAGAGCACCGACACCCCTTCGGCCCGGTGCTGGACCATGGCGAGCGCGGACCCTGCGGCCACGAGCCAGGCGATCATCGCTCCGACGAAGAGTGCGGCCGTGACGATCGGCATCGGGGACGATGCCTACCTCGAACGGGAGTCGAACCCGTGCTCCGCGTGCGGCGCTCGAATCAGGTGGAACTTCCCGTCGGCCACCAGGATGCGCTCGCCCGGAAACGCCGACACTCCGAGCAGGCCATGGAGGTTCCCGCCGAGGATCCGCACCGTCTCGCCGAAGTACGGAAAGGTCTTGGCGCGGGCCACCGGGATCGTGCGCGGCGGCACGCCGGTGAACGTGGCGACGCCCGTGCCCGTGAAGATGGAGAACACGTTTCCTTCCGCGTCCACGACCGACGATTCGCGATCCCCCGGCCGTCCGTCTTCGCCGATCCACAAGGTGTCTCCGCCGCCCGTGTCGAACATCAAGCGCACCGCGCGCCCGTCGAGGGTGAGAGGAACGAGCGCATGCCCACGGACGTCGTCGAAGGCGACGTGGGCGTGGGCGCTCGCGACGAGTTCCGTGGGAAGGGCGGCGTGGCGCACGAGGGCGCGGCCTTCCACGTCGAGGAGCGTCGGACGCGCGAGCAGGTAGTCCATGCCGAGAAGTCCGATCACGTCGCGCCCGCCCACCGTCGGCGACGCGAGCCGCACGTTGCGACCGGCCAAGGGAACGTCCTCGCACCCGATGCGGGCGTCCGCGACGTGCGCCGTGTACGGCGGCGCGTCCGCGTCCTGGAAGAGGAAGGAGAGACTCGATCCGGTGTCGAGTTGCAGGGCCACCTCCTCGCCCGAGATCGTCACGGGGACGAAGTAGCGCGGTCCGTCGCCGACGAGGAGCTCCACCGGATTCGTCGCGCAAGCGAGGGCTGCGTCATTCTCCTTCGCGGCGTCGGTCGGGACGCCTGCATCGGCCATGCGAGCGGAGGACGCGTCCTCCGGGGCACCCCCGTCGGAGAGGGCCGCCGCGGCGCCGGTCGTGGGCGTCGTGTCCGGCGCACCGTTTTCCCCGCAGCCGGCGAGCGCGGTGAGGCCCGCGAGGAGTGACGTCGCGAGGAGCGGAGGAAGCGTTCCGTGGCCATCGGCGCTCGTGGGCATGGCCTCGGGTCGATACCATCGCGATCCCGGAGTGCACGTCGGCGTGCCGCGCCGAGACACCGCGCCGAGGACGACTCGCATTCGGTGCACGAACGTTCGGGCGTCCGTTCCGAAGCGCCGTCGACGTCACCCCGTCGACGTCTCGCGTTCGCCGAATCGCGATGCCCGGGCCCCGTCGGGAAGGACCGAAATCCTCCCGAGTTCGGCGACGCCGATCCGTCGGTCCTAGAACGGCGGGTAGGGCGCGCGCTCGGTCCAGGTCCGGTATGTCGTGGTCTCGCTGCCGGCTCGGCCCGCCGTCTTCGCCGCGACGGGGATCGTCGCCGACACCGAGTTGCGTGCCAGATCCTCCGCGTGCCACTCGACGTGCCCCGGGTCGTGACGCGGATCGTATCCCGGCCCCTCGAAGGGAGACGGGGGACGGGAGTGGGCCGCGACGTCGTCGTGGCGATGCTGCGCCGACGACGAGGTTCGTGAACCCCCGCGGGTTCCGAGCGTCACGACGAGGAAGAGGACGAACGGCGCGACCACGAACCTGACGAGCAGGGCGACTTCGGTGCGCAGCCGAGCCTCCCGACGCGGAGGCGACACCTTCGGAGGCTTCGGGGCACGCGCGCGGACGTGCCGGAGTTCCGCCTCGAGGGACTGGAGCACGATGCGACGACGCTCCACGGAGCGGCGCACCGTGTACTCGCGCGCGGCCCGATCCTCGATGCGCGGGTCCACGCCTTCCCCTCGGTACGGTCCCACGTCCCTCCGTCGTTCCGCGTCGCGCATGCGATCCCGTTGGATCGCCTCGAGCTCCGCCAACTCCGACGCGAGGGCCTTGGATTCCCGGTGGAACCGTTCCTCGATCTCCCGTCCTCCGAGCTGCGTGAAGGCCATGGGACACAGACTAGCCGCCCGCGTTCGGCGTTCACGCCGGAGGGGAAAATCGGTGCGATGCGCGGAGGACCACGGAGCGGAACGCAGGCGAGGTGGGACACCGGGTCGGTACCGAGGGCGACGCGGGCGGAGCCCGCCCATCGGAGTCCAGGATCCGTCCACGGTGGAACGCACGACGTCGCCCATGACAAGGCCCGGTCCATATGGCATGCGCATTCGGCGATTCCCCCGAATCGGGGGAGTCGTAGGAGCCATCATGCCTTTCCGTCGCTTGTCTTGGGTCACGCTCTTTCTCGCCGCCGTCGCCTGCGAAGGCTCGCCCGCGCAACAGTCCCTCATCGGCACCGATCCACCTTCCACGTGCACCCCGGGCCAACAGGTCGAATGCGCGTGCGCGGGGGGCGCCAAGGGGTTCCAGATTTGCGCTGCGTCCGGGGCGGCGTTCGAGGCGTGCGCGTGCGGCGGCACGGACGGAACCGGGCTCGACGGCGGATCGAACGGCCCGGGGATCGATGCGGAGAGCGACTCGGGGACGCGTGCCGACGGTGCCGCGTCCACGGACGCGGGCGTCGGGGCCGATCCCGATTCGGGTTCCACACCGTCCGACTCCGGATCGAGCGGGGGCGATGGATCCTCCGCGGGCGACGCGTGTACGCCGACGTTCGATGCCACCCTCTCCGTCGGCGCGAAGTACGTCCTCTTCGTCCTCGACGGTTCGGCGAGCATGACGGGCAGCAAGTGGGAGTCGGCGAAGATGGCGATGGCCGCGACGTTCGACGGCCTCGAACGTGCGGCCCGTTCGGACCTGGCCGTCGGTCTCGTGGGCTTCAGCGATACCCTCGACACGACGCACAGCGCCGGGCCGTACCCCACCAATGCCGACGTGGGCTTGGCGCGCGTCGACGCGGCCCAGGCCACGAAGCTCCGCACCCGCCTCACGGGAACGCCCGACGGAAGCACTCCCACGAAGCTCGCCTTGGAAGGGTCCCACGCGGCCCTCGCCGCCTACGTCCCCGTCACGCCCGTTCCCGCCGGTGGCCGTCGCGTCCTCGTCTTCCTCACGGACGGCAATCCGAACGGAGGCACGACCGAAGAGACGGACGTGGTCTCGCTCGTGAGCGCACGTCGGCTCATGAGCGGTACCCAGACTTTCGCCGTCGGCATCGAGGACACCATGTTTCCTTTCCCGGCGTTCCTCGGGAGCGTGGCGTCGACCACCGGCGCGTCCCACCACGAAGGGTGCAGCCCCACCGAGACGACGACCGCGGCCAACGTGTGCTTCGATCTCGTCCGGGCCCCGGTCGACGCCACGTCGTTCGACGCGACCCTGCGCCGCGTCGTTCGCCGCATCACCGACTGCGAGTTCCCGCTCCCCGCGGGGCTCCCCTCGAGCGGCTTCGACGTGTCCCTCCGGAGTTCGACGGGTACGACCCGCGTGACGAAGGGCGGCGCCAACGGCTGGCGCTACGACGACACGCTCTCGCCGCGGTCCATCGTGATCGACGGCACGTCCTGCGAGGCCCTCGCCGCGAAGACGGCGACGGCCGTGGTCACCGCGGGCTGCACCACGCCCTGAACGAAGGCGCGTCCGCCGTGGTCCGTCACTCCGCGCAGCGCGCGGTGGTGAGGCTTTTCACCCGCGCGTAGTCGTCCGTGCCCACGGATTTCGTGGACGCGGGCCAGGACGCGAACGTCGCGCACGTCATGAACGACGGGACCACCGTCTCCGGAGTCGCGACCGCGTCCTTCGCGTTCTCGGCGAGCACCTGCGCGAGCGCGGAGTCGGAGAGGAGCCCGAGCTCCGAGAGGCGCACCGCGAGATCCGACGCCGTCACCCAAGGCACGTGGGGCGCCACGATGGGGCTGCCGTCCGGACCGTCGTAGACGTGGTGGATGAAGGAGTGGATGCGATCGGTGCGGCCGCCCTTCGAGGTCACGTAGCGGAGGAAGTTGCCGTAGGCGATCATGTCCTGCTCGCCGTTGTCGCCCACGAGCACGATCGTGCCCGGCACCCGATCGGCGGCGACGAGCGCGTCGTACATCGCCTCGAGCTTCTGCGTCTTGAAGTCCCCCGCGGATTCGAACAGCGAGCGGCCCGAGATCACGACGTCCTCCACGCGGCCGAGGGTTCCGGGGAATCCGGAGTTCGTGAGGAAGCGCTTGCTCAGTTCGATGAGCGAGCCGGGCGCCGCGCTCAGGTAGATCACCTTCCGCTGGCCGTCGTCCGCTCCGCGCCACCGCCCGTAGAGCGTGCTCATGCCGCTGAACGCGTTGCGGCTCTCGGTCGCCGCCGCCGCCGCCGCCAGCTTGTCGTGCACGTCGGTGCGTTTGATCGTGTCGTCGATGTCCGAGACGAGGAGCATGCCGCCCTTGACGGTGGCGTCCTCGGAGGACTCGGTCGCCTCCTCCGCGGGCGCGGTGGACGCGCAGGCGGCGAGGGTCGTCGGGAGGATGACAAGGA
>JAXLYL010000055.1:0-12730 GCA_046351475.1 Polyangiaceae bacterium | reverse complement strand
CGCGCCGGAGGGCGCCGACGTGATCGCGACGAACGAGTCGGCTGCGACGACCTCGCGCACCGGCGTGCACGGCATGGTGATGTTCGGTCACGACACCGTCTACCTGTCCCACATTCCGATGTTCACGCGACCGCACGACCTGCAGCTCGTCGTCGAAGCGACCGTGGAGACCTCGGACCCGAGGTTGCCCACGCGATTCGGCGGCGCACTTCATACGTTCCGGCCCAGAGCTTTCTCTCTCGACGCGTTGAAGGAAGGGTCCCTCACGCGCATCGTCGGGACCGTGTTCCGTGGGAACTTCGAGGACGGAGGGCGACCGATCCTCTCGGACGTGGTCGTCCGCGTGACACGCGTCGTCCTCGCCCGCGAACTCCGCGGAGGGATTCCCGCGCCCGTCGACGCCGGCTCGCCGATGGACGCCGCCATGGACGCTTCCGACGTGGTGGTCGCCGCCCCGAATCACGAATGGTTGGTGCTCGGCGACAAGAGCCACGCGTCCCTCGTCCATCTCGTGGGCGCGGCTCCGAGCTTCGATCAGATCGCCGCGGTGTCCGTCGACGCGGCGGGACTCTCCGATGTGGCCCTCGCGAAGGGGGTCTTCGTGGCACCGGTCGCAGCTCCGGCTCGGTCGGACATCACGGAAGGATCGACGGTGTCCGTGACGCTCGACGGCCTGCCCGGGACGATCGCGGTCACGAAGGAACTCTCGTGCCTGGAGGGACCGGATTTCGCGTCGCCTTGCCCGTGACGACGCCGAAGAACCTTCCCGTCGTCCGGGTCCTTGGTGTCGACACGTGGATGTTCCGGCAACCCATCCACACGCATTTCGAGGCGCCCCACGTCTTCCTGTTGGTCGGGAAGGAAACGGCGCTCCTCGTCGACTCCGGCACGGGTGACTTCGACTTCCGCGACGCGATCGCCGCCGTGCTCGACGAGGCGTACCGCACCGACGGCTTCCGACGTCACCTCCTCGTGGTCCACACCCACGGGCACTCCGACCACGTCGGCGGCGACGCGCTTCTCCGTGGATGGCGCGGTGCACGGATCGTCCCCGCGGACGTACCGTCGTTGACGTCGTTCCTCGGGCTCGGACGCTGGCCCCTGGGCCGGGGCGTCCTCGAACTCGGCGACCGGCCCGTGGACGTGCTGCCCATTCCCGGTCACTCCTCCGACCACGTCGCGTTCTTCGACCGACGATCGGGGCTCCTCCTCACGGGGGACACCCTGTACCCGGGGCGCATCACGGTGCGTGAAGCTCGCGCGTTCCGGGCGAGCATCGCGAGACTCGCGGACTTCGCGCGGGACGTCCGACCGTCGGCTCTCTACGGCAGCCACGTCGAGCGCGACCTCCACGGTCACGACTATGCGATCGGTGCGACGACCCACCCCGACGAAGCGCCGCTCGCGTTGCCGGTCTCGGCGCTCTTCGAGATGGAGCGTGTCGTCGATGCGGGCGTACCGCGAGGACCGCGACGACTTCGTTCGTGCACGCTCGTGCCGATCGGGGAGGAAAGGGAGCACCGCACGTGGCCGATGGCCAGCACGCCACGTCCCGGCGCCGGGACCGGTGCGTCGCTCCTCGTGTCACGGACGCCGTACGTCAGAGCGTGAGGACCGCACCCGGGGCGGGAACGTGGACGTCGTCGAATCCACGCTCGCGGAGACGTTCGGCGAGCGCACGTTGCGCCGGAGGATCGCCGTGTACGAGAACGACGTCGTCGACCGGCCCGTGCTCCCGGGCGGCCGTCACGAAGGACACGAGGTCGTCCTGTCCCGCGTGGGCGCTGAAGCCGTCGAGGACGGCGACTTCGGCGCGCAGGTCCCGTTCGACCCCGTAAATCTTCACGCGCTGTCGCTTCTCGACGATGCGTCGGCCGAGCGTGTGCGGAGCCTGGTATCCCACGATGACGACGAAGTTCTTCTCGTCCTCGATCGTCGCCTTCAGGTGATGGAGGACGCGTCCGGCCTCGCACATCCCACTCGCCGAGATGACGACGGCGGAGCCGGAGTCCGCGTCGATCGCCTTCGAATCCGAGACGTCGGACACGTATTTCAGCGCGTCGAATTCGAAGGGATTCTCCTCCCGCTCGAGCCACGCGCGCGCCTCGGCGTCGAAGCACTCGGGGTGCATGCGGAAGACGTCCGTGATCTTCACCGTGAGCGGAGAGTCCACGTACACCGGCATGGGTGGCATCCGCCCGACGCGCGCGAGACCGTTCAACGCGTAGATGACCTCCTGCGCGCGTTCCAGGGCGAAGGAGGGAATCACGACCTTGCCACCTCGCGCATGGGCCTTCGCGAGGATGGCCGCGAGCTTGTCGTGCATCTCCTCGATGGGGGCGTGGTTGCGATCGCCGTAGGTGCTCTCCGTGATGAGGGTCGTCGTGCCTTCAGGGACCTCCGGGTCGCGGAGGATGGGGATGTGCCTCCTTCCCAGATCGCCCGTGAACACGAGACGCTTCGTCGTGCCGTCCTCCTCGACGTCGAGCACCGTGATCGCGCTGCCGAGGACGTGACCTGCGTCCAGGAACGAAAGCGTCACCCCGGGGGCGATGATCTGCTTCCGGTGGTAGGGCAACCCCACCATGCGCGCCAACGTCTCGACGACGTCGGCCTCGTCGTAGAGCGGCTCCACCGGTTCCATGTCCGAATCGCCCCGGGCGATGGCCCGCGCGATCGTGCGCGCGTCCGACGCCTGGATGCGGGCGGCGTCGCGCAGCATCACGAGGGCCAGATCCCGTGTCGCCGGGGTCGCGTAGATCGTACCCTCGAAGCCGCGCTTCACCAGGCAGGGTAGGGCACCGGAATGGTCGATGTGCGCGTGCGACAGGACGACGGCGTCGATCGTGTCGGGATCGAGTCCCAAGGAGCGGTTCTTCTCGACGGACTCGCGCCGCCTTCCCTGGAAGAGTCCGCAGTCGAGGAGGATCGTCGCGTGCAGGGTACGCACGACGTGTTTCGATCCCGTGACGGTCTGCGCGGCACCGACGAATTCGACTTGCATGTCCGTCACTCCACCGGCAGGTCCGGGTCGTTGCCCCATTCGTTCCACGAGCCGTCGTAGACGGCGACGTCGTCGCGGCCGAGGAGGCGGAGTGCGGTCGCCACGACGGTGGCCGTGACACCTCCGTTGCAATAGACGACGACGTCTTCCGGCAACGATCCGGTGTCGACGCCGTGGTCCGCGAACACCTTCGCGAGCGCTTCGGGCGGGAGGAACGCTCCCGTTTTCGGGTCCACGAGTTCGGCATAAGGCACGTTCTTGGCCCCCGGAACGTGCCCCTTGCGCGTCGCCGCGGAGACCTCGCCGCGGAACTGCGCGGCGGGACGCGCGTCGACGAGGAGCGTGCGCGAGCCGAGGGCCGCACGGACGTCCGCCTTCCCCCGGAGCAGGGATCGGTCGGGGCGAACGACGAACGTGCTCGGGACGATGGTCGGTACGCGGGAGTCGACCGGTCGGCCCTCCGCGACCCAACGCGCGTAGCCGCCGTCCAGGATGCGGACCCGGTGGTGCCCCGCGACCCGGAGGACCCATGCGAGACGTCCGGCGAACGCGTGGTGGTAGTCGTCGTACACGACGACGTCCGACGAACCGTCGATGCCCAGGGAACCGAAGGTCGCCGCCAATTTCGCGTCGGGTGCCAGCTGGGCGGGGACGGGGTCGTCGAGATCGACGATGTCGCGCGTCCAATCCACGAACGAAGCGCCCGGCACGTGGCCAGCCTCGTAATCTTCCCGCTTCGGACGGTAGCGTGGTCCCGGCGTGCCGGCGGGCAGCACCTGGCCACGAACGTCGAGCACGACCAGTCCGGGGCGTCCGAGCTCGGAAGCGAGGGCGGCAGGAGCGACGAGGACGGAGCGGGGATTCACGTCCGCCATGGCCCGCGTCCGGTCGTCAGGCCGAGTGCTTGTCGACCATCTTGCCGAGGCGCGACACGGCGGCCTCGACGTTCTTCTTCGCGGTTCCGCGGAGCTTGTCGTAGGTGCCCTTCACGACGCCGCTCTTCGAGCGTTGCGCTTTCGAATCCGTGATGGAGAGGAGGGCGTCCGCCACGCGGCCCGAATTCGACATGAAATGTTCGACCACGGCCTTGTTCTGCGTCTTCGCTTCCTGGAAGAGCGGGTCGAGGGCGTTCGCGAAGTCGGGGAGCATGTCCGTGACGGCGTGCTTGATGAAGCCCGGCTTGATGCCCTTCACCGCGCGGTATCCCGCCTGGATGGCGAGGCCGGAGAGTCCCGACTTGTCGGAGACTTCGGCGTCGATCAGGGCGCAGCAATCGTCGATGACGGACGCCTTTTTCGCGTCGTTCAGGAGGATTTCCGGGAGGCTGGGCATGGCCGAGATCGTTACCCGACCCTTTTTCGACGCGCAAACTGAATCATCATTCAGTACCGTCGCCGGTTCTCCCCGAGGGTGGCCGCGACCACGCCCGAGGTGACGAGGAGCCGCGTGACGCACCCGACTCGCCCCACGAATCCGACGAATCCACCACGCCCGACGAACGGGACGAAGCGGGCCGCCGCGGGCGGAGAACGCATCGCCGTCCTCGCGGGATTGCGCACCCCGTTCGCGCGGCAGGCCTCCTCGTACCGGAGCGTGTCCGCACTGGACCTCGCCAAGATCGTCGTGAACGAGATCGTCCAGCGTTCCGAGATCGATCCGAAGGACGTGGACCTCGTCGTCTACGGTCAGGTCGTCCCGTCCGTTCACGCGCCGAACATCGCCCGCGAAGTGGTCCTCGGGACGTCGCTCCCGAAGAGCGTCCAGGCGTTCAGCGTGAGCCGCGCGTGCGCCACCTCGTTCCAAGCGATGACCTCCGCGGCGGAAGCCATGCTCGCGGGGCAGGCTTCCGTCGCCGTCGTCGGAGGCGCGGACAGCGCGACGGACGTTCCCATCACGGTCTCGCGCAGGCTCGCCCTCGCGCTCGTGGAGTCGACGAAGGCGAAGTCCTTCGCGGCGAAGCTCGCGCTCTTCAAGGGCCTCTCCCCGAAAGACCTCGTGCCGGTGCCCCCCGCACCGAAGGAGCCGTCCACGGGTTTCACCATGGGCGAGAGCGCCGAGAAGATGGCGCGTGAGGCGGGCATCGCGCGCGCCGATCAGGACGCGTTCGCGCACCGCAGTCACGTCCGCGCGGCCCGGGCATGGAAGGACGGCGTCTTCGATCGCGAGGTCATGCACGTGCATCTTCCCCCGCGCTTCGACGCGCCCGTGGCGAAGGACGAGGTCGTCCGCGAGGATGGATCGCTCGAGGCGTACGCGAAGCTGAAGCCCGCGTTCGATCGGAAGTACGGATCGGTGACCGCCGGCAACTCGTCGCCGCTCTCTGACGGTGCGAGTGCGCTCGTCCTCGCCACGGAGTCTTACGTGGACGCGCACGGTCTGAAGCCGCTCGGATGGCTGAAATCGTGGGCGTACGCCGCGGTCGACCCGGGATGGTGGATGCTGATGGGGCCGACGTTCGCGACGCCGCTCGCGCTCGACCGCGCGGGGCTCGAGCTCACGCACATGGGCGTCGTCGACATGCACGAAGCCTTCGCCGCCCAGGTTCTTTGCAACCGGCAGGCCTTCGGTTCGACGAAGTTCGCGGAAGAGCGTCTGAACCGGACGCGCGCCGTCGGCGAAATCGACGAGGAGCGGTTCAACGTCCACGGTGGGTCGATCGCCCTGGGCCACCCCTTCGCGGCGACGGGAGCACGGATGGTGACCACGGTGCTCCACGAACTCGCCCGTCGCGGTTCCCAATTCGGACTCGCGACCGCGTGCGCGGCGGGCGGCCTCGGCGTCGCCGTCGTCCTCGAGGCACCATGACCGCGCGCGCGTCGGAGCCAGGAGTCCGGCCGAGTCCCCGCGTGTCCGTGTCGCGACGGAAGGACGGCGTGGCCGTCCTCGTCATCGACGACGGCGACGTCTCCGTGAACACCATCACCGAAGCGTTGGCGCGCGAGCTGGAAGGTCACGTGCAGGCGCTCCAACGCGACGCGGACGTCGTGGGCGTGGTCGTCGCCAGCGGGAAGCCGGCCAGTTTCGTCGTCGGCGCGAACCTCGAGATGCTCCGCGGCGTGCGGACGGCTTCCCAGGCCGAACGCATGGCGAGCGACGTCGCTCAGGGCCTCCGGCGAATCGAGAAGGGGACGAAGCCGTTCGTGGCGGCGGTCCACGGGGAAGCCCTCGGAGGCGGGTTCGAACTCGCGCTCGCGTGCCACGCCATCGTCGCGAGCGACGATCCGAAGACGACGTTCGGGCTGCCGGAAGTCCGTCTCGGACTCCTGCCCGCGGCGAACGGACTCCTGCGCGTCGCGCGTCGCGCGGGTCTGCAGGTCGCCCTCGATCTCGGACTGACCGGCAAGTCGCTCCGCGCGAAGCGTGCCAAGGCCAAGGGGCTCGTCGACGAGGTTTGTCCTCCGGCCCACCTGGTCGACGTCGCCGCGAAGCGTGCCCTCGCGCTCGCGGCGAAAGGAAGTGCGCCGCCCGCGGCGACCCGACCGACCTCGCGCACCGCGGACGAACGCATGACGCGACTCGCGCTCGAAGGAAATCCCGTGGGGCGCGCGCTCCTGTTCAAGAAGGTGCGATCCGAACTCGCCGCGAAGACGCGCGGTCACTATCCGGCGACGGTCCGTATCGTGGACGTCCTGGAGCGGTTCGCGAAGAAGGGATTCGACGCCGCGATGCGAGCGGAGTCCGAAGCGTTCGGCGATCTCGTCGTCTCGTCGACCTCGCGCCGCCTCGTGGAACTCTTCTTCGCGACCCAGGAACTCAAGAAGGACTCCGGCGTCGACGGCGTGACCGAGTCCGGATCGCTCCCGGAACGCATCGTCGTCGTCGGCGCGGGACTCATGGGGGCCGGCATCGCGTCGGTCACGGTCGACGCGAAGATTCCGGTCAGGCTCCGTGACACGAGCGACGCTTCCATCGCACGCGGTCTCGCGCACGTACGCGAACGTCTCGACCGCCGCGTGGAGAAGCGACGCGCGACCGCCCTCGAACGTGACGCGGCGTGGGCGCTCGTCACGGCGACCACGGAGGATTCGGGGTACCGCGAGGCGGACGTCGTCGTCGAGGCCGTGTTCGAGGACCTCGCGACGAAGCGCCGTGTGCTCGCATCCGTCGAAGCCGCCGCGGGACCGGACTGCGTTTTCGCGACGAACACGTCCTCGATCCCGGTGGCGACGATCGCGGAGGGCGCCCGACGTCCCGAGAACGTCGTCGGCATGCACTACTTCAGTCCCGTGGAGCGCATGCCGCTCCTCGAGATCGTCCGCACGGATCGGACGTCGCCCGACGTCGTCCGACGCGCGGTCGCCTTGGGCAAGAAGCAGGGCAAGACCGTGATCGTGGTGCGGGACGGCGTCGGTTTCTACACGACGCGCATCCTCGCGGCGACGATGAACGAGGCCGCCCATCTCGTGGCGGAAGGCGTTCCCATCGAGGCGGTCGACGAGGCGATGCTCGATTGGGGATTTCCCGTCGGGCCCATCCAACTCGTCGACGAGGTCGGCATCGACGTGGCTGCACACGTGGGTGCGATCGTGCACGACGCGTTCGGCGAACGGTTCGCGCCGCCCGGATCCATCGCCGCGCTCGTCCGCGACGGGAGGCTCGGGAAGAAGAACGGCCGCGGCTTCTATCTCTACGACGACGTGAAGGGCGCGAAGAAGGCGAAGCGGCGTGTCGATCCTTCCGTGTACGCGGTGCTCGGGGTGCGGCCGTCGGCGAAGATCCCGGTGGAGGAGATCCAAGGGCGTTGCGCCCTCCGCATGGTCAACGAAGCCGTGCACTGCCTGGGCGACGGTGTCCTCCGCTCCCCGCGCGACGGGGACGTCGGAGCCATCTTCGGTCTGGGCTTCCCCCCCTTCCGGGGTGGTCCGTTCCGCTACGTCGACCGCATGGGGCCCGCCGCGGTCCTACGCACGTTGCAGATCTACGCGGACCGGTTCGGACCGCGGTGGATCCCCGCGCCTCGGCTCGTGGAGCTCTCGCAGCGCGGGGACACGTTCCACGGTCAGTTGCCGTACTCGTCGTAACAACGCTCGTCGTAGTAGGAAACCGTGCCGTAGCAGCGGTGGTAGTAGTCGACGCACTGGTCGTCCTTGTCGCCCGCGGCGCAGTCGTCCTCTTCCTCGCCGCCACTTCCGGCAGTGCCCGCGGAGCCCGCCGATCCACCGGAACCGCCCGAACCATCGGGCGTCGTCGCGCTGCAGCTCGGGTCGTAGACCGCTTGGTAGTACTGGCAGCGGTAGTAGTCGTCGATGCACTTGCCGTACATGTCGTCGCTCGTGCAGTCGCCGACGGTGGAGCCCGAAGGCGCGTCGCCGCAGGTCGCGTCGTACTTGGCGACGTAGCCTTCGCAACGGTACGGGGTGTTGCCGATGCACTTGCCCTCGGCGTCGTCGCTCGAGCAGTCGGAGTCGATGCCCGAAGCACGGGCGTCGGGCGTGGTCGTGGAGCCCGAGCTCGTGCTTCCCGCCGGAGTGGAACGACCGTCGGCGCAGACGTCCGGGACGAACTCGCCGTCGAGGCAGCCGGAACCGTCCTCGAAGCAGACGTCACCGCCGTACCCGGAACACCAGTCGACGGTGCTCGAACCCGCGTCCGCGGTCACTTCGGGCTCGATCGTCTTGCACGTCGGGTCCGCGTAGAGGAGATAGTTCTTGCAGCGGTAGCCTTCGCGTTGCGGGTGGCATCCGTCGTTGTAGCCCTGGCAACCCGACAGCGCCTGCGCCTCACCGAGGCAAGCGTAGTCGTCGTAGAGGTAGCCGTTCTTGCAGCGCGCGCCCGCGAACTCGCCGCTCGTCACGCACTCGCCTTCGGACGCGTCGGCCTTCTTGCAGGTCTGCGCGACGCCGTTCCGGGAGACGACGGAGTCGTCGACACCGGAAGCGCCGTAGGGACAGAGAGCGGTGTTGAGGCGCGCCGTGTTCTTGGAGCCCGACGTCGCCTTCTCGCAGTAGTAGCCGGCGTACTTGCCGGTCGCCTTGCACTCGCCGACTTCGAGTCCGATCGCGTCGCAGTCGATGGTGTCCACCGACGTGGTCGTCCCCGAGTCGGCGCGGTTCGTGGAGGTCGCGCCGCCGTCGGGTCGTGAGGTGCCCGTCGCGGCCCCGTCGGGCCGAGACACGTCCGCGGACGCGTCCACGACCGTTCCCGAGTCCCGGGCGGGCGTGCCGGCGTCGACCGTGGGCGGTGTCTGCTTTTTCGGCGGTACGGTGACCGTGAAGGTCTTCGGCGCGGAGAACGCCGTGGCGCCGGTGCGAACCGTGAACGTGAGCGTCGCGCTCTCACGGACGAGGCCTTCGGGAATCGATGCCGAAAGTTCCGTGGCGCTCGTGAACGTGGTCGTGACGGCCGTCGCGTTCAGGAGCACCGCCGACGTCGTCGTGAAGCCCGTTCCCGTGAACTTCACGACGAGCGGACCGGCGAAGTCTTCCGGACGGACGAACGACGCGGGGCTGAGCGTCGTGATCGTCGGAAGGACGACGGTCGGCGTTGGGGTGCCGGCGTCGGGCGTCCCCGGGCTACCCGCCGTCCCTGCGGCGCCGGCCGCACCCGCGCCGCCGGCGGTCCCACCCGTTCCGGCGTCGGGCGTCGGCGGACGTACGCCGACGATGGTGAAGCCCAGGGGGTTCGAGTTCACGCGACCGGTCTCGCGGACGATCATCACGTTGAGCACGGCCGCGTTCGCGAGCTTCGCCGCGGGAACGACGAAGGTCAGGGTGTGCGCGTCCTTCACGTTCGGAGTGACCGAGGAGCCGTCCACGTCCACGACGACGTCGCGCGTGAAACCGTCGCCCGTGAGGGTGACGGTCACGTTCTGGGCACCGGCCGGCGCGCTCGTGGGATCGATGCGGCGAAGGACGGGCGCCGCCGTGACGTTGCCGTCCACGTCCGCATTGGAGGGTTTCGGGAGCTTCACCTTGCTCTTCGTCTTCGTACCCGCGTCCTCCTTGGGCTGCGGAACGTACCCGTTGCCCGCCATCGGCGAGGCGCACGCGTTCGCGAAGGCCGCTCCGGCGAGGAGCGCGGCCGCGGCGGCGACGCGGGATCGGGTGGAGAGGAGACGGATTGCCTGGCCCAGGGAGCCGGCGGAAGATGAGGAAGCTCGTCGAGTCATGGCGGACAGGTTTGCAAAGGCAATTCCAACGACGTGACAGGCTCGCGACAAGGCGTTCGCCACGTGATTCCGGACACTTGGGGCCTGTCGGTTCCCCGAACGACCTTGCGCGGAGAGTACCCATGGCGGCCGTCTCCGGAGACGATCGCGGGGTGAGGATCGGGGACTCCATCGGCGTTCATGTGGGACAACGGCGCCTTTTGTCGGACGCCCGATCTATGGTACCCGCGCTCCACGATGATCCCGAGGTACACGCCCCAAGACTTCCTGGACCTGTGGTCGCCCGAACGTCGGTACGCGGTGTGGCTCGAGGTGGAACTCGCGGCCTGCGACGCCATGGAAACCGCGGGCCTCGTGCCGAAGGGCACCGCCTCCCGCATCCGGGGGAAAAAGCTCGTGCTCGACGCGAAACGCATCGAGGAGATCGAGAAGACGGTCAAACACGACGTGATCGCGTTCCTCACCCACGTGGAGGAACTGGCCGGGGAGGACGCGCGCTGGTTGCACCGGGGCATGACCTCGAGCGACGTCCTCGATTCGTCCCTCGCCATCCTCCTCCGGGACGCGGCGGACAAGCTCGTCGCGCGGGCCGACACGCTCCTCGCCGCAGTCGCGAAACGCTCGCGGGAGCACGCGAAGACCCCCATGATCGGTCGCAGCCACGGCATCTTCGCCGAACCTGTCACCTTCGGCCTCGCCCTCGCAGGGCACCACGCCGAGTTCGCCCGGGCGGCGGTCCGGCTCCGTGCCGCTCGCGAGGAGGTGGCCGTCGGGAAGATCGCCGGAGCCGTGGGTACGTACGCGCACGTCTCGCCTGCCATCGAGTCCGCCGCGCTGGGAGCGCTCGGTCTCCGAGCGGAAACCGTGAGTACCCAAGTCGTCGCACGGGATCGCCACGCCGCGCTCTTCTCCGCGATGGGTCTCTTCGCCGCCGCCATCGAGCGCTTCGCCACCAACGTCCGCCACTGGCAGCGTTCGGAGGTCGGTGAGGCCGAGGAGGCCTTCACGGTGGGACAGAAGGGCTCGAGTGCCATGCCCCACAAACGGAACCCGATCCTCAGTGAGAACCTGTGTGGCCTCGCCCGTGTGGTGCGCGCGGCCGTCACCCCCGCCCTCGAGAACGTCGTCCTCTGGCACGAACGGGACATCTCCCACTCCTCCGTGGAACGGATGCTCGCCCCGGACGCGACGGCGACCCTCGCGTTCATGCTCGACAGGACCACGTCCCTCGTGACCGGTCTCGTCGTCTATCCGGAGAAGTTGAAGAGGAACCTCGATTCCGCCGGCGAACTCTATTTCTCGGAGGCCGTCCTCCTGGCGCTCGTCGAATCGGGCATGGCCCGCCAGGCGGCGTACGTCCTCGTCCAGCGGAATGCGATGCGCGCGTTCCACGGCGAGGGTACCTTCCGTACGAACCTCCTCGCCGACGCCGACATCGGTGCCCGGATTCCGAAGGAGAAACTCGAGGGCTGCTTCGATCTCGACCACGCCCTCGCGCACGTCCCGCACATCGTCGAACGCGCGCTCACGGCGAACTGAAAGGGAATCGTTCCGATGAGTTCTTCCTCGACGGTGGGTGCGCCTTCTCCGTGGGTGTCGGTCGTCATGGGGAGCAAGAGCGATCTCGCGACGATGTCCGGCGCGGTCGACATGCTCGAGGAACTCGGGATCCCGCACGAGGTCCTCGTCGTGTCGGCGCACCGCACGCCGGACTGGATGTTCGAGTACGCGGAGGGCGCCGAGGAGCGGGGAATCGAGGTGATCATCGCGGGTGCGGGTGGTGCGGCCCATCTTCCCGGCATGCTGGCCGCGAAGACCCTCGTGCCCGTCCTCGGCGTGCCGGTCTCGGCCACGCTCCTCAACGGCGTCGATTCGCTCCTCTCCATCGTCCAGATGCCGAAGGGCGTTCCGGTGGGCACGTTGGCCATCGGTCCCTCCGGGGCCGCGAACGCGGGGATCCTCGCGGCGGAGATCGTCGCGCTGCACCGACCCGAAGTACGTGAACGCCTCCAGAGTTGGCGGGATGCACGCACGAGCGAAGTGCTCGCGAGCCGGAAGGTCTGACGTGGCGATCCTCCCCGGCGCGACGATCGGCATCTTCGGCGGCGGTCAGCTCGGTCGCATGACGGCCATGGCGGCCCGCTCCCTCGGCTACCACGTGCACGCCCTCGACCCGGACGAGTCGTGCGCCGCCCGGTTCGTGGTCGAGCGTTGTATCACCGCGCCCTTCGACGACGAGTTCGCAGCCGCCGACCTCGCCCGTCGCTCCCAGGTCGTGACCCTCGAGATCGAGAAGGTCGCCCAGAAGAGTCTCACGACGGCGGCGCGCTACGCGCCCGTGCGTCCGTCCGCGGACGTCCTCGGGATCGTCCAGGATCGCGCGCGGCAGAAGAAGTGGCTCGCGGACAACGGATTCCCCGTGGGCGACTACCGGGAAGCGACGGACGCCGCCGGTCTCGAGAAAGCCCTCACGGAGCTCGCGGCGCCCGCCTTCGTGAAGGCCACGCGCGGCGGGTACGACGGACGTGGCCAGGTCTTCGTCGCGAAGGCCGCCGAAGCGAAGAGCGCGTGGGAGGATCTCGCCGCCGAGGCCGTCGTGGCCGAACGCGCGCTCGCCA
>JAXLYL010000054.1:0-14490 GCA_046351475.1 Polyangiaceae bacterium | reverse complement strand
ACTCCCTGGCCGACGGCGTGTCCGTCGAATTCGAGGGAATCCCGCGGTTCTCGCCCGAGCACTTCGTCCGCGCCCGCCTGGCCGACCCGCTGAAGCGGAAACAACTGAAGAAGGGGCTCGACCAGCTCGCCGAAGAAGGCGCCGTGCAGATCTTCTACGATCGCAAGCGCCTCGAACGCGATCCGATCCTCGGCGCCGTCGGTGTCCTCCAGTTCGAGGTCATCCAGCACCGGCTCAAGGCGGAGTACAACGTCAACGCCATCTTCGACACGCTCCCGTACCAGCACGCGCGTTGGGTCGAAGGCGACGCCTTCGATCCGGACGCCTTCGAGCGCACGGCCCACGGCCGCATCACCTGCGTCCTCGACGTGGAATCCCGACCGCTCATCCTCTTCGGCGACGACTGGTCGCTCCGGCGGAACGTGGATTCGAACCCGACGCTCACGTTCATCGCCGCGGTCCAGCCGGGCCGGAGCGCGAAGTCGAGCTGACCTCGGTCAGTCGGCGCTTCGCGGGACGTAGGACCGGCGCTTCGTGATCTCGCTCGGATCCTCGTCCGGGCGGGTCTCGCGGGTCGTCTCGTCGTCCTCGATGAACTCCGCCTCGTTCGACACGTCGATGGGCGGCGCGCTCGGCCGCCCGCTCGGTTGCGCGCCGGGCCGCTGACTCGAACGGGCGGGTGGCGGCATGCTGGGGCGCAGACTGTTCGCGCCTGCACCGCTCGAACCGGCGCCGGTCGCGAGACGGTCGAGGAGGGCCCGCAGTTCGGAGACGATTTTCGCGCGGGTCTCGTTGCCCGCGCGGTGACGGGACTCCACGTCGGCGAGGCGCGACTGCCACTCCTTCGACGCGTCGTCCTTCGCGGTCGCGATCGCCGACTCGGCACGCGCGCGCTCCGAAGCGACGCGATCCTCCGCCTCGCGCTTCGCGCTCGCCACGGCTTCGTCCGCCTCGCGCTTCGCGCTCGCCACGGCTTCGTCCCGCTCGGCTTCGAGTTTCGACGCGTGCGCCTTCGCCTCGGCGAGCGCGTTGGCGCGTTCGGCCTCGTGCGCCTCGATCTTCGCGGCGAGCGCTTCCTTGTGACTGCGTTCGAGATCCTCGTTCGCCTTCGTGAGCGATTCGATCTCCGCGTCCTTGGCAGCCGCGGTGTCCTCGAGCTTGCGGATCCGCTCGTCGCGGAGTTCGAGCTCGGCGAGCGCCTTCTCGGCCGATTCCCGTGCGCGTTCGAGATCCGCTTCGAGGGTCGCTTGCGCTTCCTTCATCTCGGCGACGAGCGCTTCCGTGTCGGTCAGCTGTTCGGAGAGCGCGGCGGCGGTCTCCTCGGCCGTCCCGACGTCGGCCGACGACGCGTCGATCCGCTTGCGCAGCCCCTCGAGTTCCTCCTCGAGGGCCAGGTTCGAGAGTTCCAGCGCCTGACGTTTCTCCTCGGACGCGGCGAATCGTTTCTCGGAGGCCTCGAGGTCCGCCTTCGCGTCCGCGAGCGCGACGTCCATGTTCGTCCGGAGCGCGTCGAGTTCGTCCTTCGCCTTCTCGACCTCGATGAACCGCTCCTCGAGGGCGCGGACGTCGGAACGGACGCGCTCGGTCTCCGCCTCGGCGGCGGCGATCTTCTTGTCGGAATGGTTCGAGGTTCCCTCGAGTTCGGCGATTCGCTTCTTCAGCGCGTCGTTCTCGGCCTGACCGGAGGCGAGACGCACGAGCATGTCCGCCGTCGTGTCGGCCTCGATGGAGCGTTCCTTCCGCTCGCGCTCGAGCTCCTCTTCGAGGTCGGCGATGTTCGAGAGGGCGATGGCGATCTGCTTGTGGAGCCGAGCGGTCTCGGCGGCCGAGTTCGCCTTCTCCACGCGTTCCGGCTTCTCGAACGAGCCGACGGCGGGGCTCCCTCCGACCGCAGCGATCGGCGGGACCGTCGGTCGCGCCGAGACGCGTGCGGGGCGTGCCACCGTTTCCACCGTCGGCGCGGCCTTGGGGTCGCGCACGGAGCGCGGCGGAACGGACTCCGCGCGGGGGTCTCGCGGACGGTCACTGCGCGGCTTCGCTGCCGGGCGTCGAGACTTCGGCTCGTCTGCCATGTTCGCGGTTCTCCAGACTTCATCCTATCGCGCGGTAGGCGACCGTTCGGCGGAAAATTCGAGTCGCGTTCGACCCCTCACGCGCGATGGACGCTCGTGTACGATGGCGCCCTTCCCTTGCTGCGGACGCCCTTCATCCTCCCACCGAGCGAACGTGCGACGTTCGAGGCCGCGATGCGCCGCATCGTGCCCCACGTTTTCGGCGGCGATCCGGCGGAGGCCCGCGATCTCCTCGCGCATGGAGTTTGGTCGCGGACGCGACGCCGGGCCAACAGGCGGATTGCCGACGGGCGCTCGCCGCGTTCGGTCATCCGGTCGCCGCCCTGGCGACGGTGGGGACCTTCGCACCATTCACGTCGCTCGCTCCGGAGAAGCAGGATCGAATGCTCGTAGCGTGGGGAGATTTGACCGTTCCCGTCCAACGTTCGATTCACCAACTGCTCCGCCGCGTCACGATGCTCGTGCACTACGGCCAGCCGGCGGCCCACGCACGCATCGGCCACCTGGGCTCGCCCCGTCGACAGGCCCGCGTCCGTCGGGACGGTCCCATGGGAGGGGCCGGTCGAGGGCGAGTCGTCGGACGGTCGGACACGGGCCCCGTACTCCGCGCGGGAACGAAAGGACGCCCGCCGCGCCGTCCGGCCTCGCCGCGGAACGGGGTACGAACGGAACCCGGGTCCTCCGGGGATCCGACGTGCGCGGGGACGTCGCTCTTTCGGCCGACGTCGTCGTCGTGGGAAGTGGGGCCGGAGGTGCGGTGGCGGCCCTGCGACTCGCGGAGGCCGGACATCAGGTCGTGGTGCTCGAGGAGGGAGGTCACCTCGACGAGACCACCTTCGACGACGTCGAAGCGAACATGGCCGTGGAGCTCTACGCCGAACGCGGCATGCGGGCGACGTACGGATCTCGGCGTGGCCATCCTTCAAGGTCGCGCCATTGGCGGCGGCACGACGACGAACTGATGATCAGTGCTCCGTCCACCGGAGCACGTGCTCGACGAATGGGCCCGTCGCTTCGGGACCATAGGCAGGCCGTCGCGGGGTTGGCGGAGACGCTCGCCCGTGTCGAACGGGAAGTCCACGCGAGCCTCGTCCCCGACGACGCCCATTCCGCCAACAACCGCCTCCTCCTCGACGGTGCGGCCAAGCTCAAGGGGCGGCGCGTGCCGGGGCCATCAACGCGGAGGGGTGCGTCCGCGCGGGAACCTGCGGACTCGGGTGCCGCGCCGGCGCGAAACGCGGGACGGCGAAGACCTACCTTCCTCGGGCCCTCGCCGCGGGCGCGCGCGTCCACGCCGACACCCGCGCCGTCCGCACCGAGCGACTGGAGCGAGGTGGTCCGTTCTCGAAGCGCCGCGTATCTTCGCCGAGGTCCTCGACTGCCGCACGGGCGCGCTGCGGGCGCACCTCACCACCACGAAGGCCGTGGTGCTCGCGGGCGGTGCCGTCGGCACGCCGACGTGCTGCTCGCGCGTTCGGGACTCGGCGGCGGAGGCGTGGGCAAGTACCTGCGTTTGCATCCGACCACGGCGGTCGTCGGTCTCTACGATCGTCCGATTCATGCGTACTCGGGCATCCCGCTCTCGGCCGTGTGCGACGAACACGCGAAACGGACGCCAACGGCTACGGCTTCTGGATCGAGCGCTCGTCGTGGCATCCGCATCGCCGCGACGGCCGAACCCGGGTTCGAGCGAACACGCCGCGCGGATGCAGGCGGAGTATCCGCGGACGGGGCGCCTCATCGCGCCTGCATCGCGACGGCGCCGACCTCGACGCGTCGAACGGCGACGTCGTGGTCGCGCGGGACGGTCGCTCCCGCGTCCGGTACCGCCTCGAAAGAAGGACGGCGTCCACATGCGCGAGGCCATGAAGGCGGCCGCGCTGTCTCCACCCGCCGCGGGGCGCGAAGGAGGCCCGCACGCTGCACACGCGCTCCGTCGTCGTGCGCAAGGGAGTGGACCTTCGACGCGATCGACGGGAAACCGGTCGGCGCCGAATCATCACGCCATGTTCTCCGCCCACGTGAACGGGACCTTCGCCGACTCGGGACGGACCCATTTCCGGCGTCGATCCCCACGGAGCGATGGACGCGCCGGGCGTCTACGTCATGGACGGATCGCTCCTCCCCACGGGACTCGGCGTGAACCCGCAGGAGACGATCCTCGCCCTCGCTTCATCCCTGAGCGTCTCGCGACGCGACTCTGACGTGCCGTCCGTCCGCGTGGCGTCGGACGATGATTCGGTACCCCTGACAAGAGTCGAATCAGGACCTCCGCTTTAGAAAGCGTTGCTCTACCCAACTGAGCTACGGGGCAGGGTTCGCGAGTGCTTGTGCACAGGTTCCGGGGTGCGAAAAACGCCCTACCCTCGGGCCGCACGCCCCGCCACGTCATGCGTGCGCGCAAGCTCTTTCGCCGGGCGCTTGGAAGCCTCGCGCCCTTGGGCGGCACGTAAGCCTCGAGTCCGCCGTGTTTCACGCCCTTCGTCGCGACGAGGCGATCGGACACGCCGTGGAGGTCGTCCGCCCGGCCTTGGAGCACGATCACTTCGAGACAGTTGTCGTGGTCGAGATGGATGTGGAGCGTCGATCGGACCTGGTCGCCGAGATCGTGCTGCATCTCGGTGAGCTTCTCGCCGAGGTCCCGGACGTGATGGTCGTACACCAACGTCAACGTCCCGACCGCCGGCACGGGTGTCCGCGCCCGTACGCGGACGACCTCCGCGCGCACGAGGTCCCGGAGAATCTCCGAACGCGTCCCTCCCCGTTCCGCGACCAGGGCGTCGAGCTCCCGCAAGAGCTCCGACTCCATGGCCACCCCGAACCGGACGACGTTCGACTTCATGGGCGCCAGGTTACGCCATTCCGGGGGAATTTCTGATACTTTCGGTCCGTGGCGGTGCGCCTCAAGATACGGGTCACGAACTCCCGCGACCGCGTGAGCTTCGAACGGGAGTTCTCCCATTTTCCCGTGCGTATCGGTCGGCACACGCTGAACGAGCTGTGCCTCGACTTCCCGTTCATCTCGCAGTTCCACGCCACCCTCGAGTTCGACGGACCACGGCTCTTCGTCCGCGACTTGGGGAGCAAGAACGGCACGATGGTACGGAGTACGGGCAAGCTCCCGACGAACTCGCGCGTCGAATTGAGCGACCACAAGTACGAGTTCGCCATCGTCTCGCTCCTCTTCCAGGTGACGGTCGAGACGTTGCAAATGGACGACGATCTGCCGACGGCCCCGGAGTTCGGACGGAGTTTCGGGGATGCCGGCGCGGACATGGAAACGTCGAAGACCACGCGCGCACCTCTCTCGGCGTCGGAGCTCACGCCGTCCCCGTCCTCGCCCCAAAGGTCGCGCACGTCGGGGAATCGACCGAGCGTCTCCGTCCACGAAGCGGCCGCCGCACTCGACGGTCTCCGGTCCATCGCGGGGACGTACCTGCCGGGGGGCGGTTCGCTGACGACGGAGGCGGACGTCCTCGCGTTCGTCCACCGCCTGCGATCCACGCTCGACGTGTTCTTCCGGTGCTTCCCTGCCATGCGCGACACGTTCAAGGTGGAGGAAGCGCCGTTCGGACCGGCGCCGTCGAGGAAGAACGAGGACCTTCGGAAGTCGGGGCCCTCCGCGTCTTCCGCCACGAGTGCGGAGGAACTGGGCCAAGCGCTGCTCGACTGGACGAACGACGACACGGAAGCACACCGCGTCGTGGAGTCCGCGTTCGCGGAACTCATCGTGAACCAGGTGGCACTCCTCAACGGCGTCATGGTCGGCGCGCGCGAGCTCGTGGGCACCATGGCGCCGGCGGCCGTCGCGGCGTCCCTCGACGAACCGGGGGACGCGCGTTCGGGCAAGGCTCCCGTCACCCTCGAACGCTACCGCCAGCTCTGGGAGGCGTACGCGCGCCGGCACTCCGACGTCGACGACGACGACGACACGTCCTTCGCACGACGGTTCGGCCCCCAGTTCGCCCAGAGCTTCGCGCGTCTCGGCGCCGAGGCTCTCGGGACACGCACCGCGCCGACACCTTCCGATTCGCGCCCGGGCGGCCCCAAGCTCGCGTCCTCCGGCCACACGGGAACCCGTCCGGCGCCTCGGATTCGGCCGCTGTCCGCGCCGGCGTCGGCGCCTCCGGCGGGCAAATCCCCGTCGAAACGCCCCCGGTGACGGCGCGCTCCGGGGCGTCGTGCTAGAGGAGTCGGCCCTGCGGGGCCGCCCGGGCACCGCGTTCGAAGGAGTGTCCCGTGAAGTTCGTCGATTCGTGCCAGGTCAGCGTCGTCGCAGGAAAGGGCGGCAACGGTGCCGTCGCGTTCCGGCGCGAGAAGTTCGTGCCGTTCGGAGGACCGTCGGGCGGCGACGGAGGCAACGGTGGCGACGTGTACTTCGTCACGGACCCCGGTCTCTCGACCCTGCTCGATCTGACCTACGCGCACACGATCAAGGCGGAGGACGGTCGGCACGGCATGGGCAGTGACTGCTACGGCCGCGCCGGCAAGGACACCGTGTGCCGCGTTCCCGTCGGTACCCAGGTGTTCGACGCCGCCACGAACGAACTCCTCTTCGACCTCGCGCTCCCGGACACCAAGACGCTCATCGCGCGCGGCGGCAAGGGCGGCCGCGGCAACATGCACTTCGCCACCGCCGAAGATCGGGCGCCCCGTCGTGCCGATCCCGGAGACGAGGGTCAGGCGCGCGCGCTCCGTCTCGAATTGAAGGTCATGGCGGACGTGGGGCTCCTCGGCTTCCCGAACGTCGGCAAGAGCACGTTCATCCGCGCGTGTTCGCGGGCTCGCCCGAAGGTGGCCGACTATCCCTTCACGACGCTCGTTCCGCACCTCGGCGTCGTCTCCGTGGACGAGGACACCCACTTCGTCGTCGCGGACATCCCGGGTCTCATCCCGGGCGCGTCCGAAGGAGCCGGGCTCGGCATCCAATTCCTCAAGCACGTCGAGCGGACTCGCGCGCTCCTCCACCTCGTGACGGTCTCCTACGAGGAAGGTCGCGATCCCGTGTCCGACTTCGACGCGCTGATGCACGAACTCCGCGCGTTCGATCCGAAGCTCGCGTCCCGTCCAATGATCGCCGCGGTGAGCAAGGCCGATCTCCCGGACGCCCGCGAAGCCCACGCGAAACTCCGCGGCGCGTTCGCCAAGCGGGGCGTGGACCTCCGTCTCGTCTCCGCGGCGACCGGCGAAGGCGTGAAGGAGCTCGTGCGCGATCTGCATCGCCTCCTCACCGCTCCGCCGAAGCCCGACGCGGAACACGGCCCGAAAGCCAAGACCATCGCCGACAGGGCACCCACCGCGAAGACGAAGGCCTCGCAGAAGAAGGTCGCCAAGAAGACCGCCGCCACCAAGAAGACGGTCCCTGAGAAGGCGACGGCGAAGAAGTCGTCCGCAGCCCAATCTCCCGCGAAGAAGAAGGCCCCGGTGGACAGGACCGCCGCCAAGAAGGCCCACGCCAAGAAGACGCCCGCCACGAAGACGCCCGCCACGAAAGCCGCCGCCTCCAAGAAGGTCGCCCCCAAGCGGGCCAGCGCGAAGAAGAACGCCGCCAGCAAGAAGGTCGTCGTGAAGAAGAACGCCCCGAAGGCGAAGCGTCCTCCCGTCCGAAAACCCGCAACGAAGTCCCGGCGCCGAACGAAGTAAGCTTCGGGGGGCATGACGTCGAAGACCGAGGAACCGACGCCACGACGACTCGCGCGGGCCGACCGCGAGGGGGACTCGGGAGCCAGCACGGTGTTGGCGGCGTCGGTCACGTTCGTGGTCGTGGTCGCGTTCCTCGAACCCATGGCGACGCGGGTCGTCGCGGGCCTCGCGAGCGCCTTCCGCGCGGCGTTCGAGGAAGCCGCACGGGCGGAACCCCGGCCGTCGCTCGACCCGGCCACGCTCGCGGGTCAGGTCCTCGTGCCTCTCGTTCCCGCGCTGGTGGCCGGAGCGGCAGCGGCGGCGTTCGTCTCCGTGGTGCAGACGGGGGGGACGATCACGGCGCGACCGCTTTCCCCTTCCCTCGGGCGGTTGGACGTCCTGGCCGGCCTCCGGAACCTCGTGTCGGCGCCGCGCATCGCGTCGGTGCTCCGAGCGGCCCTCGGCGCGGGCGTCGTGACCTTCCTCGCGTACCGTGCGTTCCGCGGGCACGCGGCCGACGTCGCGCACGTCTCCGGCCGCACGCGGGCCGTCGCTCCCCTCGCGTGGCACCTCGTGTCCGAGCTCCTCCGGAACGCCGGAGTGACGTTCCTCGCCCTCGGCGTCCTCGATCGCATGGTCACCGTCCGCTTCCGCCTCCGCCGCCTCCGGATGTCGAAGGACGAGGTCCGACGGGAAGCGCGCGAGGCGGACGGGAACCCCGAAACGAAGGCGGCGCGGGAGCGCGCCCATCACGAGGTCCTCGCCGCCACGGTTCTCGACGCCGCGCGGAAGGCGACCGTCGTCGTCGTGAACCCGACGCACCTCGCGTGCGCCCTCCGCTACGACGCGGAGGGAGGTGACGGCGCCCCCGTCGTCGTCGCCACGGGACGGGGCGACATGGCCGCGCGTATCGTGGCCGCGGCGACGGAAGCGGGCGTGCCCGTCGTCCGCGACGTTCCGCTCGCACGGGCGCTCGTCCTCCTCGACATCGGCGACGCGATCCCCGAAGTGCTTTACGAAGCGGTCGCCGAAATTCTCCGCGACGCGTCCGAGTCCGACGACCTCTGAGTCACACGCGGATCTTCTTCTTCAGCGCGGCGAGTTCGTCCTCGATGTCTTGGGCCGTGCCGGCCTGGGTCGAGGCGCCGCCCGCACCGCGCTCGAGTTCGCGGAACTTCGCTTCGAGATCGGCCTTCTGCGGCCCCCCGAGCGCCTCCTCGACTTCCCGCATCGCCGAAGCCTCCTCTTCGCGTCCCGCGATCTTGTCCTCGAGCTTCCGGAAGTTGGCGAAGGCGCTCTCCCCGCCCCTGGCTCCGAGACCATCTTCCATGGTTCCGGCCTTCGCGGCCTCGGCGCGCGCAGCGATGGTGTTCTTCTGCGCCTTCACTTCCTTGAACTTCGCTTCCATGCGATCGAGCTCGGAACGCATCGTCAAGGCCACCTGGAACGCCTCGGCGCGCCCCTTCTCGTTCGCTTCGGATTCCCCGGAGACGCGCTTCTTCTGCTTGAGTGCCTCGCGCGCGAGGGATTCGTCACCGGTCTTGAGCGCGAGCTCGGCGCGCTTCTCCCACTTCGCCACTTCGGCTTGGAGGTCGTCCCCCTTCTTGCGAATTTGCTTTTCGGTCGCGACGGCGGAGATCACTTCCTGGCGTGCACGCCGGAGTTGCTCCTCCATCTCGTCGAGATTGAGCTCCACGAGCTTCCGTTCGTCTTCGCCCCGGTCGAGGAGGCTGTTGACGTTGCTCGAGATGACCTTGCCCATGCGGTCGAAGATGCCCATTCCCGTAGCGTACCACGCGAAATGGGCCGCACACGTCCGGTCTCCCCGCGCCCGCCGCCGACGCTTCCCCTTCGCGGCGCCCGGTTCGGACCGTACACTCGGAAGGTCAGGAGGCGTTCCGATGGCGACGTGCAAAGAGTGCGACGACGAGGTCGACAAGCTCGTGTCCGTGAAGGTGGACGGCAAGGCGAAGAAGATGTGCGAGGACTGCGCCGACCGCGCGCGCGAGGCCGCCGAGGTCGCGGAAGCGAGCGAGGCCGTGGTCCAGGGCATGATGGGGTTCAAGGGACGTCGCTGACCCCCACGCCGACGGCCGTCCGAACCCTCGTGACGCACGACGAAAAACGCCCGCGGGTCCTGGGACTCGCGGGCGTCTTCGTGTCGGCTCGGACCGTGGGGTCCGGTTCGGGTCAGTTGTCGGAGCCGCCGTCCGAGGCGTCCGACGTGCCACCCTCGCCGGCACCGGCGTCGGTGACCTGCGGACCACACATGGCGGCGAGCACCTGGAAGTACGCGTCGTTCGCTTCGTTGTCGTTCTGCGCGTCGACGTAGTTGAACACCGGCGCGAGGAGTGGGTTGTTCATCTCGGCCTGCAGGCACGTCGTCTGGTCGTAGTACGTCTTGCAGGTCGTGGAGTTGGAACCCGTGAGGCACGCGTCGAGGGCGTCGATCGCGTCGTTGTATTCCTGGTCGCTCGCCTGCTGGCCGGGGATCGGGCACTTGGTCGCACACGACGCGATCTTGCACTGGAGCGCCGACTGGAGCTTCTCCGCGCACGCCTGCTTGGACGGGTCGAGGGTCTGCACCCAACCGCCCAGGTTCAGTTCGTAGTGATCTTCCGCACCGATCGTGAATCCCGTGATCACGCCCCACGAGGACTTCGTGGAGATGTCGCCGTCGCAGGAGTAGCAGTTGTCGTTGGCGGAGTTCTGGACCCACGTCATGCACGTGGTGTCGTCGCCGTCGAAACACGCCGCGCGGTAGTCGACGAGCTGCTGGGCGGTGCACGCTCCGCTGCGGACGGGGGACGGGACGTAGGCGGGAACGGAGGACACCGTCTGCGGCGAGCACGCGTTCGCGCCGCCGTCGCCGGTGACGCCGCCGTCCACCTTCGCGTCGGACTTCGCGTCGGAGCCGCCGGCGTCCGTCGTCGTGCCCGCGTCGGTATCGACGGACGCGTCGGTCTTCGAGCCACCGTCGGACTTCGTGCCGCCGTCCGCTGCGGTCGAACCGCCGTCGGCGCCGCTGCCGGAGTCGGACGTGCCGCCGTCCTCCGCGGTGTCGGTGGTCTTGATCGTGCAGCCGTACTGGAGAACTCCGACCAACGCGAGCGAACCCAACGAGACGAGACCGGACGAAAGCGACGAGCGTGAAGCCATGGATGAAAACTCCCTCGGAATGCCCGTCGAAAGTCGGACAGGCGGAACGACGAAGCGCCCTCGCTACCACACCCCGCGAGGGCGCCAAACGGCTTCTTCGTCGATCCGCCCGTGAGACGAAAGGTGTCCGGATCCAGGACGCCCGCTCACGGACACGCCTCGCTTCCCGTCAGCGGTTCATCACGTGGATGGCGTGCCCGAGAGCGGCCATGGACGCTTCCATCATGCCTTCCCCGAGGGTCGGGTGCGGGTGGATGGTGAGGCCGATGTCCTCGAGGAAGGCGTGCATCTCGAGGGCCAGGGCGCCCTCGCTGATGAGATCCGTCGCCGAGGGGCCGCAGATGTGCACGCCGAGGACCTCGTGGGTCTTCTTGTCCGAGATGATCTTGAAGAGTCCCTCCGTCTCGTTGACGGCGAGGGAACGGGCGAGCGCGGTGAAGGGGAACTTGCCGACGCGCACGTCGATGCCCTTCTCCTTCGCCTGCGCCTCGGTCAGCCCGACGGTCGCGATCTCGGGGTCGGTGAAGATCGCGCCGGGAATGCCGACCCAGTCCTTCGCGGCCTTGTGGCCCGCGATGACTTCGGCGACGACTTCGCCTTCCTTCGACGCCTTGTGCGCGAGCATGGGCTGACCGCTGACGTCGCCGATGGCGTAGACGCCGGGGACGTTGGTGCGGCCGAGGGAGTCGGCGGGGACGAATCCGCGCTCGACCTTCACGCCGATGGCTTCGAGTCCGAGGTTGGCGCCGTTCGGACGCATGCCGACGGCGACGAGGACCACGTCGGTCGCGATGGTGTCGTGTTTGCCTTCGCCGAGGTCCACCTTGACGAGGAGAGAGCCGTCCTTGGCCTTCTCGTACCCCATGGCCTTCGTGTTCTTGAAAATCTTGGCGCCGTGCTTGAGGAAGCGCTTCTCGACGACGGCCGTGAGCTCGGGCTCGACACCCGGGAGCAGCGACGGCGTGGCTTCGACGATCGTGATCTCGGTTCCGAGCTTCTGGTAGACGCCGCCGAGCTCGAGACCGATGACACCGCCGCCGATGACGAGCATGCGCTTCGGGATGGACGGGAGGCTGACCGCCTCCTTCGCTCCGATGATCTGCTTGCCGTCGAACTTGAACGTCGGGATCTCGATGGTCGTCGACCCCGTCGCGATGACGAGCGCCTTGGTCGCTTCGACGACCTCCGTGCGGCCGTCGGCCGTCTTGACTTCGACCTTGTTCTTGCCGACCACCTTCGCGTCGCCCGCGAGGAGCTCGACGCCATTGCCCTTGAAGAGACCGCGGATGCCCGTGGTCATCTTCTTCACGATGCCGTTCTTCCACTCCTGCATCTTCGTGACGTCGACCTTCACGCCCGTGGCGGTGAGGCCCATCGTCTCCGAGTGCATCATCTTCTCGTAGGTGTGGCTCGCGGAGATCAGCGCCTTCGACGGGACGCAGCCCCAGTTGAGACACACGCCGCCCACTTCTTCCTTCTCGATGACGAGGACCTTCTGCTTCAACTGGCCGAGGCGGATGCCGCACACGTAGCCGCCGGGTCCACCGCCAATCACCACCGCGTCGTAGCTCTTCGTCGTCATCGAGGTCTCCTCAGGACGCTCCTGCCACGAGTGCCTCCGGGGCACGGAGGCACGAGTCGAGACAGTTCGGGTCCACCGACACACCTCCGTGAATCGCCGCGAAATCGGAGTCGCTCGCCCATCGGGCGAGTCCGATTCCGTGGCACCGGGGGTGTGGGGGTGGGTTCTAGCGCAATGCGACGATCCTTCCAATGGGGGGGCGCGGGCACGCCGTCCACTCGTCTCACGTCACGTAGGGTCGGGCGGACCCGAGGACAAGGCGCGCTCAGGCCCCGTGGGCCGGCGCCTTGGGCATCGACTCGAGTTCGTCCCGCTGCTCGCGAAGGTGCCACGGAAGCGTGGCGTACACGTCGTCGAAGATGGTCGAGCGCGGGGGCGGCGCGAGGTCTTCGACCTCGGACACGGCCTTCGCGACTTCGGCCGTGAGCTCGGCGTCCAGTTCGGTGTCGGAGGCGTCGGTGACGAGCGATTTCTTCGCGAGGTGGAGCCGCAGGCGATCCAGCGGATCCTTCTTCTTCCACGCGAGCACTTCCTCTTCCGAGCGGTACCTCGTCGGATCGTCGCTCGTGGAGTGCGCGCCGATGCGGTACGTGAGCGCCTCGATGAACGTCGGCCCCATTCCCGCGCGCGCCCGTTCGATGGCGTCCGTGAGCACTTTGTACATCGCGAGCACGTCGTTTCCGTCGACGTAGTAGCTCGGGACGCCGTACGCGCGCCCCTTCACGGCGATGGTGGTGGAGGCCGTCTGTCGCGATCGCGGCACGCTGATCGACCATTGGTTGTTCTGGCAGACGATGACCGCCGGGACCTTGAACACGCCCGCGAAGTTCATGGCGTTGTGGAAGTCCGGCTGGCTCGTCGCGCCGTCGCCGGAAAATCCGACGGCGACCTTCTTCGACTTCTCGAGCTTCATGGCCCACGCCGCACCGACCGCCTGCGGAATCTGGGGACCGATGCACGACGACCAACTCACCTGGTGCACCGCGCGGCCCGACTGGTGGCTCGGCATCTGACGTCCGCGGAGCACGTCCCCGGAGTTGCCGAAGATCTGGGCGACGAAGGTCTTCAGCGGAAAGCCGCGGACGAGCATCACGCTCTGCTCGCGGAGGGCGGGGAACACCCAGTCCTCGGCGCCGAGGGCGAGACCGGTGGCGATCGGGACCGCCTCCTGCCCTTCCGCGGCTCCGTAGAAGCCGACCCGGCCCTGACGCTGGAGCATGATCATGCGTGCGTCGAGGATGCGGAGGCGACGCATCTCCCGGTACGCGCGGAGCAGGACGGCGTCGTCGATCTTCGGATCGTTTCCGGGCGCGATCGTTCCGTCGTCTTCGAGGACCTTGGTGAGCGTGAGATCGGGCGGCGACACCGCGGCGATCTCCGCGCTCTTCGACTTCTTGCGTTCCGATGGGCTCACGGGTTCCTCGCTCGATCGATCAATCGCAGAAGGCGGCCCAGGCCGGGAGCCCCGCCACGGTCACGCGGCACTGCTTGCCCGCGGGACAACCGCCGGCCCCCGGTCCGGCGTCGGTCCCGGCGTCGAAGGGCGGGCGCGATCCCGGTGCGACGCAGAGGTACTGGCAGGCGAAACCGCCGTCGGCCGTGCCGATGCACATGAGGCCGTCCGCACAACTGTTCGCCGCCGCACAGGGCTGACCTTCGCCGGCTCCGGTTCCTCCGTCGGGATCGAAGATGTCGGAGCACGACGTCGTCCCGGCCTGATCGCGGACGAGACACGTGCGTCCCGTGCCACAGGGCCTCACGCCGAACGGGACGCAGACACGTTCGTAGGTGCACACGTGGTAGAGCGGCGAGCCACCCACTTCCTCGACGATACCGAGGTTGCAATGTCCGGGGATGCCGTCGTCGTCGGCCCCGCAGACGCCGTCGTCATCGGGGCAACATCGCGGCGAGCAACGACCCAACTTCGGTCCACCGTCGGTGCACCGATCGCCTCCGATGCACTCGGTGCCGGCGACACACGGATCCCCGCCCGCGCCGACGCAACACGCCTGGCCTCGGGGGACGATCTTGTTCGCCGTCACGGGAATGCACGTC
>JAXLYL010000053.1:0-19795 GCA_046351475.1 Polyangiaceae bacterium | reverse complement strand
TCCGCGGGGACGTCGACGCCCACGGGGTCGGCCGGTTCCGGCGGGTCTTCCGGAGCGGCGGGCACGGCGGGCGCCCCGACGACGCCGAGCGTGCCTTCGTCCGGGAACACGGTCCTCGACGACGCGCGCGCCTACAATCTCCAGGCCATCAACGCGATCCGCGCGAAGGCCAACCTGCCCGCCTACACGATGGACGCGAAGCTCAACGACTTCGCGCAGAAGGCGAGCGAGGACCTCGCGTCGACGAACGCCGCCCACCGGTACTTCTCGCGCAATGCGAACTCCTGCCAGTGCAGTCTCTCGGCGGAGAACCAGGGCGATCCCTCGGGCTGGTCGCCCGGAGACGTGAAGAAGCAGATCGACGAGATCCTCGACCTCATGATGAGCGAGGGTCCCGGCGGTGGGCACCACGACAACATCGTGTCCCGTCAGCACACGAAGATCGGCGTCGGAATCGTGAATCCCGGCGGCCGCATGTATTTCACCAACGACTTCGGTCGCTGAGCCGCGGTCCATCGATCGACGACGCGTTCAGAGCGTCGTCGCCCGTGCGAAGAGCGCCGAATGGGCGACGGGCCGCGCCGCGCGGATGCGGACGTTGTCGCGCGTCGGATGAACGCGGTTCGTGAGGACCGCCACGACCACCTCGGCGTCCGGATCGATCCACAGACTCGTGCCCGTGAAGCCGAGGTGTCCGAACGCCCGAGGGCCGAAGGCGTCCCCTGCGCTCGAGCTCTCGGGGCTCTTGCCGTCGAAGCCCGCCCGTAGCGTCCCCCCGGGACGTTCGGCGACGAGCCACGCGAGGTCCACGCCCGAGAACGGGCCGCCCCTGCCCAGAACCGCGTCGAGCACGGCCTCTCCGAACGCGAGGACGGCAGCCACGGTGCCGAACATTCCCGCGTGCCCCGATCCGCCCGCGCCCGTGAGTGCGAACGCGTTCTCGTCGTGCACCCATCCGCGCACCACACCGCCACGCCACGCGACGTCCTCGGTCGGTGCCACGTCGGGCTCGAGGTCCACACCCGCGCGCGCGAGGCTGCGACGGGTCCCGAGCGTCCTTTCCGCTCCGAGGGCCGCGACCACGCGTCGTGCGATGCCTTCGCCCGCGTCGGGCACGCGTTCGCGACGGGCGAGCGCCTCGCCGACGAGGACGTACCCGAGGTCGCTGTACAGCGGGTCGAATCCGCCCTCGGGGACGGCGAGTCCACGCGTCTCGGGACGCCGCGCGTCGGACGCGCGACGGAGAGCGTCGGCGAGGTCGACGTCGTTCCCGGTCACCCGCGGCAAGAAGAGCGGCAGGTTCGCTTCGAGGCCCGCTCGGTGCGCCAGGAGGAGCTCGAGCGCCACGTCCGCGGACGCGGTGCCTTCCACCTCGCTTACCGAACTCCTTAGGGGTGAATGGCGGAGCTCCGGTTCCGTGGCCACCGCGACGGCGGTCATCGGTTTGGTCACGCTGGCGAGGTCGAAGAATCGATGGCGATCCCCGCCGAATTCACGTGCCCACGCGCCGTTCCGTCGACGTGCGCACCCTGTCGCTGCACGTGACGAAACCCCCGCGGCGAGAAGCTCCTTCGCGACATCGTCGGCGTGCGCGGGTGTCCGGACCATCGAGAGACTTTGACCCGCTCACGAGGGGACAAGTACACTTTTCAGCCGGGACACCGGAGCGGCGCGGGCCGCGCGTGCGTGTTCCCCGAGGCTCGACCTATGGCCGAATTTGTTTGGGAAGCGCGTGCGCGCACCGGCGAGCTCCGCAAGGGGCAGATGGAAGCCGACAACGAAGAGGCGGTGAACGCCAAGCTTCGTGCGCAGCAGCTGTCGCCCACGAAGGTGAAGAAGAAGGGCAAGGGCTTCTCGCTCGCCATGGGCGGGAGCGTCAACCCCAAGGACCTCGTCACGTTCACCCGTCTTTTCGCGACGATGATCGACGCCGGTCTGCCCATCGTCCAGTGCCTCGACATCCTCGGCGCGCAGGCCGACAACAAGGTCTTCTCCAACGTCCTCAAGGACGTGAAGAACAACGTCGAGCAGGGCGCCACGTTCAGCGACTCGCTCCGGAAACACCCGAAGGTCTTCGACCAGCTCTACGTCAACCTCGTCCAGGCCGGAGAGGTCGGCGGTATCCTCGACACGATCCTCAATCGCCTCGCCGTCTACATCGAGAAGGCGATGAAACTCCGCAGCCAGGTGCGCGGAGCGATGGTCTACCCGTCGTCCATCATCGTCATCTTCTGCGGCGTCCTCGGCGTCCTCCTCGGGTTCGTCATCCCGTCCTTCGAGAAGATGTTCGCCGACTTCGGCGCGAAGGACGAACTGCCCGTCTTGACGAAGTACGTCATCAAGGTGTCGCAGACCTTCATCTCCAACCTCGTGTTCATCATCCCGGCCCTCATCCTGATGGTCGTCGGCTCGAGCTATTTCTACCGCACGCCGAAGGGCAAGAAGTTCTGCCACAAGTGGTTCCTCAAGCTGCCGATCATGGGGCCCGTGCTCCGCAAGATCGCCGTCGCGCGCTTCACGCGCACGCTCGGAACCCTCCTGGCCGCCGGCGTTCCCATCCTCGACGCGCTCGACATCGTCGCGAAGACGGCCGGCAACGTGATCATCGAAGAGGGCATCAGCTACACGCGCCTCAAGATCTCCGAGGGCAAGAACATGGCCCAGCCGCTCATGGAGACGAACATCTTCCCGCCGATGGTCGTCCAGATGGTCGGTGTCGGCGAGCAGACCGGTGCGCTCGACGCCATGCTCAACAAGATCGCCGACTTCTACGAAGAGGAAGTCGACGTCGCCGTCGGCGCACTCACGAGCCTCATCGAGCCGTTCCTCATGGTCGGCATCGGTGGCACCGTCGGTGTCGTGCTCATCGCCATGTACCTTCCGATCTTCAGCTTGGCCGGCAAGATCAAGGCGGACTGAGAATCGAGGGGCCGGAGCGCCCGAAGGGACGTCATGCGTCGCGGGGGGGCGCCGCGCGGATGAAGTGGGGAGTGGAATCGACGATGCCCCAGAGCGAAGGAATCGCGTCCCGCCTCGCCGTGATGACGGCGGCGCGCATCGCGTTCCTCGTCCTCCTGCTCGTCGTCATCTCCGTCTTCTATCTGGGCGGTAGCGTCACCAAGTATCCGGTGAGTTCCCGGATC
The DNA here is from genome assembly GCA_046351475.1 of Polyangiaceae bacterium. Taxonomy (GTDB): domain Bacteria; phylum Myxococcota_A; class Polyangia; order Polyangiales; family Polyangiaceae; genus JAXLYL01. Next base: position 16,652 of record JAXLYL010000053.1, on the reverse strand, counting down.
GTCTTCGTGACGGTCGCGGCGGCGTTCGCCTCCGCCGGCACGTTCGCCGCCCTTCTCCGGTCGGGCAGGCGCCTCGCGCTGCTCGCCGAGACGCAGCTCGTGATCGACCAGATCACGTGGACGGCCATCGTGTACGTCTCCGGCGGGGCGACGAGCGGTGCGACGTCGTTCTACGCGCTCACCGCCCTCGTCGGCGCCATCGTCACGGGCCAACGTGGTGCAGCCGTCGCGGCGACGTCGGGCGTGGCCGTCTACACCCTCATGTGCGCCGCGTTCTGGCTCCGCGTGGTGGTACCGCCCGCGGATCAAGCGCCGTCGCTCTATACCGTCGACGGGGCCCAGCTCGTCTACCCGCTCCTCGTCAACACCCTCGGAATCGTCGTCGTCGCGCTCCTCGCGGGTTACCTCGCCGAGCGGTTGCGCCTCACGGGCGGCGCACTCGTCGAAGCGACCCAACGCGCCGTCGATGCCGAGCGCCTCGCCGCCCTCGGTCGTCTGTCGGCGGGCCTCGCGCACGAGATCCGCAATCCCCGGGTTCGATCCTGGGATCCATCGAGATCCTGAAGGAATCGCCGGCGCTCACGGCGGAGGACAAGACCCTCTGCGACATCGTCCGTCGCGAAGCGGTGCGCTTGAACGGTCTCGTCACGGACATGGTCGATCTGTCGAAGCCGCGGCCTCCCGACGTCGGCCGTGTCGACGTCGCCGCGCTCGCGAACGAAGTCGTCTCGCTGGCGCGCCTGGAGAGTCGCGCAGCCGGTGACGTCACGATCAGCTTCACGGGGCCGGAGTCGGCGTTCGCGTCGTGCGACGGCGCGCAGATGCGGCAGGTCCTCTGGAACCTCGTACGAAACGCCGTGCAAGCGAGCCCCGCGGGGTCGGAGGTACGCGTGAAGGTGTCCGTCGACGCGGGGGGGATCGCGCTGGGCGTCGAGGACGAAGGACCGGGGATCCTCGGCACGGATCGCGAGAAGCTCTTCGACGCGTTCTACACGACGCGGAGCCACGGCACCGGCATCGGCCTCGCCGTCGTCAAACGCATCGTCGACGAACACGCCGTCGTGGGCGCCTCGCTCGACGTCGCGAGTCCCGAAGGGGGCGGCGCGGAGTTCCGGGTGCTCCTGCGCCCCGCGTGATCGGTCGCCGGCGGTGCTTCACGGCGGAGCTGTAAAACCTCCGTGGGCCGACCCCACGGGAGGGCCCTGCGGTCCGTTCCCCACCCCCGTGGGTGCCGAGCTCGTCCAGGAATTGTTCGCGAATTTCGAGGAAGAACGGGGTCTTACGCGCCGGAAGGGTGGCCACGGCGTGGGTGTGCGCTACAAACCGAGACGCAAGTGAATCGTTCGACGCACCGGGACGTCGATCGGTGGGTCAGGGACGGAACATGACGCTCCGTCCCCTTCGCGAGTCTTCGGGAGAACCGCAATGAGTGTCCGAATCGGAAAGTGGGTCCAAGCTGCTCTATTCGCCGTGACGATGACGTTCGCCGGGACGGCCTCGGCCGAGAGCGCCGCGGAGACCTTCTTCCAGGCCGAGCAGGCGAAGCTCCAGACGCTGCTTCGTCAACCCGCCAGCCCTGCGCGGGATGCCGAGGTCACGAAGGTGATGGATCGCCTCGTGGACTACGACGAGCTCACGCGCCGCGCCTTCGGACAGCCCTGCCCCGGCACGCTCAAGACCTGCACCGACCACTGGTCGGAGCTCAACGACGCGCAGAAGACCCAGGTGAAGGATCTGCTGAAGAAGCTGATCGAGAAGAACTACCGGAAGAACCTGGTCAAGACGCTGGACTTCGACATCACCTACAAGGGCGCCCAGGAAGTCGGCACCGACTCGAAGATCCGTACGGAAGCGAAGAACAAGGTCAACACGCGCGAACCGTCCGTCCGCATCGAGTACTTGATGGGTCAGAAGGGCGCCTCGACGTACGTCGTGAAGGAGATCACGACGGAAGGGTCGAGCCTCACGAAGAACTACTACGACCAGTTCCACAAGATGCTCACCACGGCGGACCAGGGCTTCCCGCACATCGTGAAGAAGCTCACCGAAAAGCTCGCGAAGAAGGACTGAGCGCGGGTCCCGTCCGGCCTCGTCGTCCGGACGGCGAACGACGAGAGTCTTGACGTAAGGAAAGGTGTCCGCGACTCTATCCGTCGAGGAGATGGATGTCGGCGCTGACACCCTTGCAGCTGAAACGAGCACTCGTCGAAGCCGGCTTCGAGGTGTTCCGCACGCGGGGTGACGAGATCGTCCTCGCGGAGCGCGTCCGCGAGAACCTCATCATGGACTCGGGTGTGCGGGTCCGCGCGAGCGATCCGCACGAGGTCCGCATCGTCCTCCGGGCGCAGCGCACGGACTATCCAGGCGACGACGAAGTCCTCCTCTTTTCCCGCGTCCGGGAACTGGCCTCCCGGGCGGTCCACGCCGGCTTCGTCGAACTCTCCACGGCCGTCGCTCCCGTCCGCGATCCCGCCGACGACACCCGCACGCTCGACACGTTCTACGAGATCGTCTTCACGAAGATCGCGACGTCCCTCGACAACGCGTTCGAGGTCACGCGCTTCGCCCTCGGCCTCGAGAAGATCGCGAGCCCCCGGAAGAAGAGCGTCCCGCCCTGAGCGTCAGAACCTCGTAGGAATCGGGGGCGAAGCCGAGGCGCCGGTACACGGCCTTCGCGGTTCGATTGTCCCGATCCACGTGGAGGCGGACCGCCCGGATGTCCGGATTCCGGGCGGCGAACGCGATCACGTGGTCGAAAAGGGCGCGGAAGACCCCGTGACGCCGCGCGTCCGGCCGGACGTAGACGCTCTGGAACCAGGCCGTGATGCCGTCCGACCAATCGGAGAGTTCGTAGGTCAGGAGCGCCTGCCCCACGACCGCGTCGTCCCGTTCGGCGACGAAGAAACGGCCCAACGCTCGGGCGCGCACCGCACGCGCGGCGCCCCGGCGGAGGACCGACGCGGAAAGCCTTTTTCCCTCGGTTTCGAGGGCAAGGGCGGCGTTCATCGCGGCGATCGAGGGAACGTCTTCCGTCCGAGCGGTGCGGACGCGGAGGGGGGCCGTCATCGTCCGAGTCTGGCACGGGTGGGGGCGGCCGGTCGAACCCGTCGCCTTTCCCGAGTCAGCGTGTTATTCGCCTCGTTTCCCATGCTCGACCTGTTCCGACAACGCGGCCTCACGTCGGTCGTCTACGGCGGCATCGTCCTCTCGATGGTCGTCGTCTTCGTGATCCAATTCAACCCGAGCGGCGGCAAGAAGCTCGCGGCCTTCAAGCAGACCTGCGCGGCCACCGTCCGCAACTGGTGCGTGGATCCGAAGGACCACATGGCGGCCTACCGCATCCTCATGCCGCGCGATCGCTCGGGCGTTCCGCAGCCTGCCCGCGCGCGGTCCATGGGTCTCCGGCGCATCGCGCTCGACGGCCTCGTGGAGCGGGAGCTCCTCGTCGGTGAGGCGGAGCGTCTCGGCCTGACCGTGACGGACCAGGAAGTCACCGACTCGATTTTCGACGGCTTCATCTACGTCAGCGTCCCCGCCGACAACCCGCAGCTCGCGGCCTCCATGGGCACGGACCAAGGTCGTATCTACGCCGGCTTCAAGGACCAGAAGAGCAAGCAGTTCGACATGAAGGTCTACGTGCGGACGATCCGCGCGCTCATGGGTCGCTCCGAGACGGAGTTCCGCGAGGAGCAGACCCGCGAAATCCTCGCCGCGAAGATGCGCAACCTCGTGCGCTCGCCGATCCGGGTGAGCGAACTCGAGGCCTGGGACGACTTCGCCCGCGCCCAGAGCTCGGCGACGCTCAGCTACGTCCCGGTGAAGACCGCGTTCGCGAAGGCCTACGCCGTCCCCACGACGCCCGCCGCCATCGACGCGTGGGCCGCCGAGAAGGCCAACGCGGACGCCATCGCCGCCGAAATCAAGACGCGCCACGAGCAGGACACGCCGAAGGCCGGTCACAACCGTCACATCCTCGTGAAGGTCGAGAAGACCGCTTCCACCGACGCGAAGGCGAAGGCCCTGGCGAAGCTCACCGCGGCGGTCGAGCGCGTGAAGGCAGGCGAGCTCTTCGCGGAGGTCGCCCGCGAGGTCTCCGAGGATTCGGGCAGCGCGGCGCAAGGTGGCGACCTCGGGGACAAGACCGACGGGTTCGTCGCACCCTTCAAGAAAGCCGCCGACGGCCTCAAGGCCGGCGAGTCGACGCGCGATGCCATCGAGACCCAGTTCGGGTTCCACGTCATCGCGAAGGACGACCCCGCCAAGACCGACATCGACGCGGCGCTCAAGAAGGCCGTCGCGCGCGACTTGTACCTCCGAGCGAAGGCCGACGAAGCCGCGAAGGCCATCGCGACGAAGATCCGCGAGGGTCTCGCCGCGAAGAAGTCGGGCGACGAGGCGGTCGCCGCGGGTCTTTCCGGCCTGCCCCGTGTCGACGCACGCACGCTCAAGCTCATTTCCGTGCTTCCCGAGGAGACGGCCCCCACGGGCGACGCCGGTGCGGACGACGCGAGCGCCACGGTGAAGCCGTCGTTCCCGACCGAGGGGACGATGCCGACGGCCCTCTCGGACCACGACAAGCCGGATCTCCGGACCTCGTCCTCCGTCAACCGCGGCGGGGATCCCATCCCCGACCTCGGTGCGGAGGAGACGAGCAAGGTCGTCTCGTTCGCATTCGGCGCCAAGGACGGCGACACCTACCCCGACGTCCTGAAGACCGACGATGGCTACGTCGTCGTCGTGCTCAAGGAACACAAGGCCGCGACGAAGGACGAGTTCGAGAAGAACAAGGACGTCGCCATCCAGGCGCTCCTCTCGACGAAACAAGCCGAGGCCCTCACGCTGTACGTGAAACGTCTCCGCGAAGGTTCGAAGGCCGTCATCCAGATCGACGAGTCCTTCGCGAAGGAGCCGGACAAGGACGCCGGCGCGGGTTCTCCGTTCGAAGAAGACGAGGGGATGTAATCGCCCCGTCCATGACCCACGATCGCGCGGACGTCGCTTACACCGTCGGTACGCTCGCGAACGGCCTCCGGGTCGTCGTGGCGCCGAGTCCATCGTTGCACAGGGCGCACGTGGCGTTGCACGCGCGCGTGGGTTCCCGGTTCGAGACGTCGGAACGGAACGGCATCTCCCACTTCCTCGAGCACATGATCTACCGGGGGACGAAGGACCTCCCGAGTGCGCACGAGGTGAACTACGCGTTCGAACGGCACGGGGGTTATCTCTACGCCGCGACGCACGTGGACTTCGGCGTCTTCTCGCTGACCCTTCCACCGGAGAACCTCGGCGTCGCGACGCAGCTCTTCGGCGACGTACTCCGGGGTCCCGAGTTCCACGACATCGACATCGAGAAAGGGATCGTCTGCGAGGAGATCCTCGAAGACCTCGACGACGAAGGTCGCCAGATCGACGCAGACAACCTCTCGCGGTCCCTGGTCTATCCGCACCACGCCCTCGGCTACACCATCACCGGCGACGAAGCCCGCGTGCGGTCGTTCGACGTCCCCGCGCTCCGCGAGCACCACGCACGCCACTACACCGCGAAGAACTCCGTGCTCGCGTTCGGAGGCGCCGTCGATCCCGACACCGCCATGGCCCTCGCCGAACGGGCATTCGGCCGGTTGCCCTCCGGCGAAGTGACCAAGGCCGTGGCGCCCGTCCACACACAGAAGAAGCCGCGCATCCTCGTCGTCGACAACACGTCGAGTCAGACCGAACTCCGGCTCTCCTTCCGTGCTCTCCCGGCCTCCGCCCCGGAGCGTCACGCCCTCGATCTCATGATGCGCATCGTGGACGACGGCATGTCGACGCGCCTCTACCACCGGGTCTGCGACGAGAAGGGCCTCTGCTACGACGTCTCCGCCGGCTACGACGGATACGAGGACGACGGCATCGTGGACTTCGCCGCGGGCGTGCAACACGCGCGGACGTCCGTCGTGGCCCGCGAGATCCTCGAGCTCATGACCGAACTCGCGACGATCGGTCCCACCGAGGAAGAACTGGCCAAGGCCAAGCGCCGGCAACTCTGGGACATGGGCGCCATGCGCGACTCGTCGGAGGAGTTCGCGTCGTACTACGCGCACGGTCTCCTGTTCGGTCGCCTGGAACCGCTCGAAGAACGGAAGGAGGCCCTCGCTCGTGTGACGACGCGGGAAGTGCGCGACGTGGCCGCGCTCCTCGCCCGTCCCGAACGGCTCAACGTCGTCGCCGTCGGCCTTCTCGAGGACGGCGAAGATCGACGCCTCGCCGACGTCGCCAAGGGCTGGAAGGGCGCTGCTACGACCGGATGAACGACAGGATCGCCGCCGTCAGCTCGGCGGGCCGGGTCCAGTGCATCATGTGCCCGGCGCCGGGCAGGTCGTGGCGTTCGAGACGCTGGAAACATCCGAGGCGTTGGTCCTCGTCCGGCGGGTGGAACCCTTCGGGACCGCCTCCCACGGCGAGCACGGGACACGCGATGCGGGCCGCGAACGCGTTGTAGTGCGCCGCGTAGAACGGGGACGGCGAGAGGGTCTTGTGGAGCGGATCGAACCGCCACTTGATCCGGCCATCGGGGAGGGTCTCGACGAGGTGCGGCAGGCGTCCGCGCAGGACCTCCGGATCGATGCCGGGATGGTTCAAGAGGAGCCGACGGAAGGCCTCCTCGAACGACCCCACGATGCGCTGGTTCTTCTCCTTCGCACGGACCGAGCGGACGTCCTCGATCCAACGACGCATCCGATCCGGCGCGACGTCGAACGGGTTGTCGGGGGGGCCCAGTCCTTCGCACAGCACGAGCTTGGACACGCGGCCGTCGAACGCGCCGGTGAAATACGTCGCGACCGTGCCGCCCATGGAGTGTCCGACGAGGAAGAGAGTCGGGGCGTCGACGACGGCGTCCACGAAATCGGCGAGATCCGCGACGTAATCGGAGAAATGGTAGTAGCTGCCCGCGGGCGTCCGGGGTCCCTCCCCGAAGCCGCGCATGTCCGGTGCGACGACGCGGTATCCCGAGCGGGCGAGGACGGGTGCGACGCGGTCCCACGTCCCCGCCGCATCCATGTAGCCGTGCAAGAGCAGCACGGTGGCCGACGGCAGAGCCGCGCTCCATTCGAGATAGTGGTGTTCGAGGCCGTTCGCGCGGACGCGGCGGGACTCGGCTCGGGGTTCGGGAGCGGTCGGCACGGTGTCGGCGGGATCCTACGCCAACACGACGCGGGCTGCCGAAGTTGGCACCGCCCCCTTGGATCCGCGCGGCCGTGTCGCTACCCTGACAGGACCCCCATGAAGCACACGGTGACGTTGATTCCCGGAGATGGCATCGGTCCCGAAGTCGCCGAAGCCACGAAGCGCGTCGTCGAAGCATCCGGGGTCTCCATCGAGTGGGAAGTGCAGAACGCGGGCGCGGCCGTCGCCGAGACGCGGGGCACCACGCTTCCCACGGAAGTGCTCGAGTCGATCCGGAAGAACAAGGTCGCGCTGAAGGGTCCCATCGGGACGCCCATCGGCAAGGGCTTCCGTTCCGTGAACGTCACCCTGCGTCAGGAGCTCGACCTCTACGCGAACCTCCGGCCGGTGAAGAGCTTGCCGGGTATCGAGCCGCGCTTCGAGGGAACGGACATCACCATCGTCCGGGAGAACACGGAAGACCTCTACGCCGGCCTCGAGCTGATGATCATGCCGGGCATCGCCCAGTCGATCAAACTGATCACCGAGCGGAGTTGCACCCGCATCTGCGAGTTCGCGTTCCAGTACGCCGAGAAGATGGATCGGAAGCGCGTGACGGTCGTCCACAAGGCGAACATCATGAAGCTCTCCGACGGGCTCCTCCTCGAGTGTTTCCGCAAGGTCGCGACGAAGTATCCGCGCATCGAACCGGCGGAAGTCATCGTCGACGCCTGCGCGATGCAGATGGTGCGGAACGCCAACAAGCTCGACGTGATCGTGACGGAGAACCTCTACGGCGACATCTTGAGCGACCTCGGCGCCGGCCTGGTCGGCGGCCTCGGCATCGTCCCGGGCGCCAACATCGGGCACGAGTGCGCCGTGTTCGAGGCGGTGCACGGCAGCGCTCCGGACATCGCCGGCAAGGGCATCGCGAACCCCACGGCGCTCATCCAGACGGCCGTGATGATGCTCCACCACCTCGGCGAATCGGTGGCGGCCACCCGCATCGAGAAGGGCATCCTCGACGTGTTCGCGAACAAGGCGATCCGCACGGGCGACCTCGGCGGCTCGTCCACGACGGTGGAGTTCACCGACGCGCTCTGCAAGGCCGTCGGCAAGGCGCGCTGACTTCCGGCGAAGCCTCGCTTCTTCGACGGTGGAGACCGGAAGGCCCGGAACCTCCTCGGAGGTCACCGGGCCTTTCCGCGTCCGTCGTCCCGGAGAACCGGGACGGGACGGTCACTTCGTCAGCGTGAGCGAATAGGCCCCGGTTCCCGTCCCGGCCGGCGACGAGACGGCGACGACGTAGTAGCCCGCGCTCGTCGACGTCTTGTCGAACGACGTGTTCGTGGTGTTGTCGACACGGACCCAGGCGTTGTCGGCGAGCTTCCAGAGCGTCAGCTTCTGGTCGCCGGTCCCGGCGAGGTTCAGCGTGTAGTGCACGCCCGAGGACGCGGCGGAGTACGAGTACCAGTCGACGTCCGTTCCGGTCGCCAGCGCCCCGCAGACGGTTCCGTCGATCGCGTTCGGACTCGTGTACGCGTCGTTCGACTCGGATTCGGGCGTTCCCGGACATCCGCCGCCCGTCCCGGACGTGCCCGCCGAACCGGCCGTACCCGCGGCCCCCGCCGAGCCGGACGTTCCCGCCGTCCCCGCGGCTCCGGAAGCCCCCGCACTCCCGCCGGTGCCCGTGGCGTAACCGCCGTGGGCTTCCACCTGGCGATCGATCCAATCCGCGACGAGATCGAGGCGCGCGAGGACCTGCGTCCCTCCGCCCGCACCCGAATTCACCGCCACGATCGTGTGGGGCGCTGCGCCGGTCAGGTAGACCGGACCGCCCGAGTCGCCGGACTGGATGATCTCGTTCGAGATGTAGTCGAACGGGAAACCGTCGTTGGTCGCGTCACGCAGCGAGACGGCCGTCCCCTTGAAGAGGCCCGATGACGACAGGCGGTTGTCCTGGATGCGGCCCACGTTGATAGCTTGCGTGCCGTTCGGCAGCTTCGCTCGGTGGATCGACGGGTAGGCCGAGAGCGTGATCGCCGTGTCGAGGAAGACGAGGCCGACGTCGTGCAGGTTCGGATCGACGTTGTCTCCACTCACGTTGTTCCAGTCGAGGGCGGCCTTGCTCGAAGCGTTCGCCGACTGATTGCCGGCGTAAGGCGTCTTCACCTTGAAACTCGTGATGCCGTCGACGCAGTGCCCCGCCGTGAGGATCACCTTCGGGGCGATGATGGAACCGGAACAGTACGAGCTCAATCGACCGCCCACGTACATGTCGAGGAGTGCCGCCGACGTGTATTCGGCGGCGGACGTGCCGCGCACGATCGGCGAGGACTGCGACTCGACGAACGTCTCGGCGTCGGAGTCCGCGTCGACACGCGCACACGCCGGAACCGCGGCGAGCGCGAGGAGGGAGAGGAGGGCGAACAACGCGGAACCACGAGCTCCAGCCGATCGACGCATGCGAGGTCTCCTTGGAGTCGCGAACGCGGGACCACCTCCCTCGCTTGCACCGTGCGCGCACGCGGGGCGGAACCGGTCGGGACCCGGTGCACGGTTGTAACGATCCCGTGTCGGCGCGGCCAACATCGTGCAGAGTGCACACGAACGATTTGTGGGTGCGCGTGCGACGTGTGCGCTCCGACCGTCCCCGCAGAGGGAGGCGTCAGGGCAATGGCGCCATGAACGTGCCGACGACGTGGCGGTCGGGGTCGCCTTCTTCGTGGAAAATGCGGGAGCCCATGGGACCGGATCGACGTCGGATTCGTGGCCGTCGTGATCGTCTCGCGGGCTCCTCCGACCACGTGGAGGAGATCGAGGTGCGATCGACCGCGCTTCCGAGGAAGGGTAGCGATTCACGCCGGTGGAGCCCGCGAACGAGGCGGACGTGACGTCCGACGCGATGGCGACTCCGCGAGCCGTAGACGGCAGCGGCATTGTCGACCGTCAGCAGCTTCGCCACGGGAGGTTTCCGACCTTCCGCAGGACGACGAACTGGGTGGAGGATGACTCGAAGTAGGGAAAAGATATCGATCAACGGGGACCCGTCGTTCGGATCCTCGATGGTCTGCGAGCTCGTACCGTCCGCCTGCGCGACGGCCAGGCTGGTGAGCGTGCCCTCGTCGAACGCGAGGACGACGCGGTTGTCGAGCCACGAGACGAACGGGGACACCCGCGCCGCCGATCGCGTCGAGGTAGACCTTGTGATCCTGGACGGTCGACGCTCCGTCCCACTGGAGCGGTGGAGCACCCAGCCGGGGTCGGCTCTTCGCCGGTGAGCGCGAAGAAGAGGACGTAGACGGCGAAGGCGTCGGCCGTGACGAGGGGCGCGTAGCCTCTCCGCGCGCGGCCTCCCACGTGAACGGAGGGGCCATCGGATTCGAGGTGGGCCGGAAGTCGACGGCGATCCGGGACGTCCCGACGTCGGCGAAGCGGGCCAACGCGAGCGTGGCTCCGCCCGACACGATGCCCACTGGATGGGGGATGGGATTTCCGAGGAGACTCGCGTTCATGGCGTTGGGACGCGCGACGACCAGTACGGGTCGGTTCCGTTGCTCCCGATCCACGCGAGGTCCTCCCCTGCCACGGCGATGCCGTCGTGCCGCACCTCCGACGGACCGAGTCCGAATCCGTTCGCATCGCGGCGTGAAGCCCGACATGTCGCAAAGGCCGCAGCAGGTCGCGCCGCACGCCGTCACCGATCCGCCGTCGGGCCGGAGTCGCCTCCACTTCCGCCGGAATCGCCGCTCCCCGTCCGCCGCACCGTCGGACACCTGCCCGTCGCCGGCGCCGGCGTGGCCTCTCCCGATCCGTCCGTGATCGTCGGGCGGAGGCCCAGCGTCTCCGCCATCGTCGACCGTGGCGTCATGCAGGCCCCGTCGAGCCCCGCGTCGCGGGATGCTCCGCCGGCGTCGAGGTCGATCTCGGAGGACGATTGGAAGGATCCGCGAGGGAGCAGGGCGGGCGACCGTCGAGCACGGCGCACGGCAACGCCCCACCGACCACACGTACGTAGCCACGGTCGACGAATTCGCACAACCGGCCGCCGAGGGAAGGGAACTGCCGGGTGCGCTTCCGGAAGCTCGTAGTCCGCGACGTCGAGGAACTCGGACGCCGCGAGAGTTCCGTCGCCGAAGTCGTACGTGACGAACGGGACGATCCGATCGACCGGCTCGCCCGCGGGAAGGTCGAATACGCAACGATCCGGAGTCGGTGCCAGGACGACCGAGCGCCCGCATTCCGAGAGTCGCGAACATCCCGTGCCGTCCACGTCGCCTTCGGCCAGGCGCGCGAGGCGCTTCGGGTCGACGCGCGTGTCCGTGCAGGTTCCGTGGCGACAGACCTGCCCTGGACAGTCCACGTCGAGGCAACTGAGGGAGAACGGGAGCGGCAATTCGAGGACGGATCCCGGCACGTAGGAGACGAGAGCTTCCGCTCGGACGCGTGGCGCGAGGACGGCCCCTTCGGCGCACGGGTCCGACACGTTCGCCGTCGTGAACGCGAGGGCGACGACGCGCACGTCGGTCGTGGCGGCCGGGTCCTCCGGGATCACGCCGAGGGACGCGGGCAGGTCGATCCCGGTGGTCACCCCCGCGCGGTTCACGGCGTGCTTGCCGCAGTGCACCACGCGATCCTGCGAGTCGTGGACGCGGAGCACGATCTCGGCGAGGGGCAGCTGGGAGGAGACACGGACGAGGAAGCCCGTTCCCGGAGACGCGCTGCACGCGACGGCGAGGCACGCGGCGAACATCCCGCCGAACACGGCTCCCAGTGCGCGACGGACGGAACCTCCCGGGAGAAACCCCATCGTCCTCCAGGATACCGCTCGCCGGGACGTCAGTAGAGTTCCTTGGGTGGCTCCTTCGACAGGATCTCGACCTTGGGGAGGACGTCCTTCACGAAGCGGTCCCGCACGGCCTTCGCGCGGTACAGGTCGCCGCGCGCGGGAACGGCCACACCCACGATGAGGCAGGTTCCCGGCCACGCGGGGTACGATCCGTAGGCGGCCGCGTATTCGTCCCGGGCCGCCAGGGTCGCCGTGCGTGCGACGAGGGAATCGATCTCGGCGACGTCGCCGCGCCACACGACCGCCTGGGGCGGCTCGTGCTCCATCTCGACCTCGAACGCCCGGACCCACGGATCCGCCCACGCTTCGAAGGCCTTCGAACACGCGCCCGTCGGAGCGTCCTTCGGCACTTCGACGGTGAACGCGCCCGCGATGGCGTGGTGTTCGCGGCCGTACCGGAAGCCGACGACGCTCTTCACGCCCCAGAAGCGCACCCGCGTCCAATGGTCGGAATCGGGAAGGAGGACGCCGATGGTCTTCGTCTTGTCGTTCCGGAGTTCGTACGGGGTCTCGAGGAGTTGTTGCATCGCGGCCGAATGGACCTCGCCCCCTTCCCCTCCTTTCGCCGCGCTGCCGTAGTCCTTCTTCGGCGGCTTCGCGGTGACCGGCGGCGGCGTCGTGGGAGGACTCGCACCGCATCCCTGCGTGACGAACCCAGCCGTGAAGAGCGCGGCCGCCAGGGATCGCCGACGTCCCGACGCACGGCGTCCCACATTCGAAGAAAGCCTCGGACTCCCGGTGTTCGACACGTCGTCCTCCGTTCCCGATGCTGTCACGAGAACCCCACGGCAGGGGTGCTTTCGTGCGCCATTTGTACTAGATCCGAACGTCACCCCCATGAGCGCCGCCCCCTCTACGAACTCCGTCCCGAACGATTCCGAAGGCAAGCCTCTCACGTCCAACGGACGCCTCCTCGAGTGGGTGTCCGAGATGGCCCGACTCACGAAGCCCGAACGCATCGTGTGGTGCGACGGCTCCGAGGCGGAGAAGACGCGCCTCACCGAGCAGGCGCTCAAGGACGGCGTCCTCGTCGAGCTCGACCAGAAGAAGCTCCCGGGCTGTTACTACTCCCGTTCGAACCCGAACGACGTCGCCCGCGTCGAGAACCTCACCTTCATCTGCACGCCCACGAAGGACGAGGCCGGCCCGACCAACAATTGGATGGCGCCGAAAGACGCCTACGACAAGCTCGGCAAGTTGTTCGACGGCGCCATGAAGGGCCGCACGATGTACGTCGTCCCGTACATCATGGGCCCCGCGGGTTCGCCCATGGCGAAGATCGGCGTCGAACTCACCGACAGCGTCTACGTCGCGCTCAACATGCGCATCATGACGCGCATGGGGCGCGTCGCGCTCGACATGCTCGGCGACTCGAACGACTTCAACCGCGGTTTGCACAGCATGTTGGACGTGAACCCCGAGCGGCGATTCATCTGCCACTTCCCGCAGGACAACACCATCTGGTCCGTGGGCAGCGGGTACGGCGGCAACGTGCTCCTCGGCAAGAAGTGTCTCGCACTCCGCATCGGCTCCTACCTGGGCAACCAGGAGGGTTGGCTCGCCGAGCACATGCTCATCCTCGGCGTCGAGAGCCCCGAAGGCGAGATGACCTACGTGGCCGCCGCGTTCCCGAGCGCCTGCGGCAAGACCAACTTCGCCATGATGATCCCGCCCAAGCGTTTCCAGGGCTGGAAGATCTGGACCGTGGGCGACGACATCGCGTGGATGCGCGTCGGTCCCGACGGTCGTCTCTGGGCCATCAACCCGGAAGCCGGCTACTTCGGCGTCGCTCCGGGCACGAGCTCCAAGTCGAACCCCAACGCCCTCCAGACCGTCATGAAGGACACGATTTTCACGAACGTGGCCCTCACGAAGGACAAGGACGTCTGGTGGGAAGGCAAGGACGGCGAGGTGCCCGAGGAGTGCACCGACTGGCAGGGTCGCCCGTGGAAGAAGGGTTCGACCGAAAAGGCCGCGCACCCGAACTCCCGCTTCACCGCGCCCATGAAGAACAACCCCGCCCTCTCGCGCTTCGCGGAGGACCCGACGGGCGTTCCCATCTCCGCCATCATCTTCGGAGGCCGTCGCGCGACGACGGTGCCGCTCGTCATCCAGTCGTTCAACTGGACGCACGGCGTGTTCTTCGGCGCCACCATGGGCTCCGAAACCACCGCCGCGGCCACGGGCAAGGTCGGCGTCGTGCGCCGCGACCCGTTCGCGATGCTCCCCTTCTGCGGTTACAACATGGGGGACTACTTCCAGCACTGGCTCGACATGCAGGCGCACATCGCCTACCCGCCGAAGGTGTTCATGGTGAACTGGTTCCGTCAGGACAAGGACGGCAAGTTCCTCTGGCCCGGGTTCGGCGAGAACATGCGTGTCCTCAAGTGGATCGTGGATCGGGCCCGCTTGCGCGTCGGCGGCCAGGAAACCCTCTTCGGTTGGGTGCCGAAGGCGGGCGACCTCGATCTCTCCGGCCTCGACGTCCCCGCCGAGCGGGTCAACGAGGCGACCCACATCGATCTGGAAGAGTGGCGTCAGGAGCTCGAGGGTCAGGGCGAGTTCTTCGACACCATCGGTTCCACCATGCCCGAGCCCCTCAAGCTCATGCGGAAGATGATGCTGTCCCGCATCGACTCCATGAAGTCCAAGCTCCCGAAGCGGTCCCAGTACCCGCACCCCTGACTTCGGAGCCGAGCGGAAAGCTTCCTGAAGTGCCGACGACGCGCCCCCGGTATTTCCGCGGGGCGCGTTGCCATTTCGACCTCTCTCGGAAGGCTGGCGCGCGCGGTCTCCGAGGAGCGACCATGATTCCACGATGATCTTCCGCTCCTCCGCCCTCCTTCTCGCGCTGTTCGCCACCGGTTGTTCCAGTTCGTCGGGCGACGCCGACAAGCCCGACGCGTCCACGTCCTCGGACGGAGGTACCTCGTCGAGCGACGGAGCCACGACGTCCACGGGCGACGCCGCGCCGTCGAAGGTGACCGTGACGACCATCACGCCCGACGCGAAGATCGAACCCGCGTACGTCGGCGTGCTCAAGAGCGGAAACCTGATCCTGACGGAGGGTCAGAAGCTGAAGGCCGACGAGATGGAGACGGGCGGCAAGGTCACGCACGTGAACTCCACGGACTTCACCGGCTTCGAATGGCCGCGCGCGATCGCGGTCGACGACACGGGGCAGGTGTACATCGCCGGATACCAGACCATCCACTCGTTCGCGAAGGGGCCGTCGGATCCGCGAAAGTCGTGGAGCACGGCGACAGCGGCGAAGGCGACGTACGAATGGGTCACGTACGGCGGCAACCCGAAGAAGGTGTGGGCACTCACCGGCACGAGCCCGACGTCGCCGAAGATGCAGTTCGTCCGATTCGACGCGGCGACCGCGGATGCGGCGGGTACCGCCACCGTCGTGTACGACGTCGATCGCTTCGCCGTGATGTCGTTCGTCGTCGACGGACAGAACAACGTCTTCACCGTGGACACGAACTCGTGCCGCATCCGGAAAATTTCGGCGGGCGGGACGGTCGCGGTGATCGCCGGCAAACCCGGCACCGCGGGCGGCTCGTGCAACATCGGTGCGGCGTACGGAAAGGACAGCGACGGCAACGTCTCCCTGCCCCAGGCCGGCGCACTCGGGTGGGATCCCACGGGCACGAGGCTCCTCCTCGCGGGCGCGGGTCAACTCGCCGACGTCACCGAAGGAAGCGACGGAAAGTCGAAGGCGCAGGTCCTCCACACGTTCGAGGACGGCGTGACGCCGGACGCGATCGCGACGTCGGCCGACGCCGTCTACGTCGTGGATCGCGCGCACGGGAACGTGCGGAAGGTCGTGTTCTGATCGGGCGAACGCGAGCGGGCGTCGTACGCGGTGCCGCGACCTTCGCCGTCGTGGGCATGGGCGTCATGCCCTTCGGCCGCGCGGCAGTCCAGTGCTCCCTCGGGTCGCTCACCACCCGAGCCACTTGTCGTCGAGCGAGATCGTGCGCGACGGCGGCTCGGGGACGAGTTTGCCCGCCGCGTTGAACTTGTAGAGCGTCTCGGTGGATTGGGGTCGGTGATCGTTCGGGCCGAAGGAGAGCTTGTCCGAGAGCCCTCCCGTGTCGACCTGCTTGAACGTCTCGAAGGCCTCCTTCACGTTCGGCCCGGTGAGTTCCTTGCCGGAAGCGATCACCCGTTCGACCGCGACCTTGAACATCATGGCGCTGACGTACCCCTGGACGTAGCGGACGTTCGCGTAGGAGGGCGTCGTGAGGGAACCGCCGTCGGGAGGCACCCCGATCGTGGCACCGTCCCCGGTCCCTCCGTCCGAAGATCGTGCGTCCCGCGCCCGCCACTTGTCGTGGAGGGCGACCACCTTCGGCATCTCGCTCGAGCCCCGGCTCACGTCGCCGTAAGCGGTGAAGGGCATGATGCCGTGGACGCGTTCGACGCATCCGTTCGTGGCATCCATGGGTCCGCACGACGGGAAGAGCATCTCGTCGAAGCCCCAGTTGTTCACGATGACGTTCAGGTTCAGCCCCGCGAGTGCTGTCTGGACGGCCAACGAATCGTCGGGCGACGGCGGTCGCTTCCGTGTCTTCAAGTTGTCGATCGCCTGGGCGAGGTACGCCGTCGTCTTGCTCGTGTTGCCCATCCAGATCCAGTCGACCGGCGC
>JAXLYL010000052.1:0-20914 GCA_046351475.1 Polyangiaceae bacterium | reverse complement strand
TTCGACCACGCGTACCCGCTCCGTGTCCTCGTGGTGGCCATCGTCCTCGTCGCGTGCCGGGATAGGCTCGTGCGATCGTTCGTGCGTCCTTCGCTCTCCGCCTTCGGAATCGGAGTCGTCGCGTACGTCGCGTGGATCGCGTTCGGCCGCGCCTCGGGTTCGTTCCATGGTGCACCCGTCGAGTTGTCGTCGATGGGGTCGGTCCTGGCGACGGCGTGGATCGCGTTCCGGATCGTCGGTGCGGTCGTCACCGTGCCCCTCGCCGAGGAGCTCGCGTTCCGCGGGTACGTGAGCGACAGGCTCCTCGGATCCCCGGACGCGATCCCGTGGCGCCGGGAAGTTCTCGCGTTCGCGGTGTCGTCGGTGGCCTTCGGTCTCCTCCACGAACGCGTGGTCGCGGCCGTCGTCGCGGGCGGCCTGTGCCACTTGGCCTACCGACGACGCCGATGCGTGAGCGACGCCGTCACGGCCCACGCCGTCACGAACGCGCTCGTCGCGCTCCACGTGTCCGCGACCGGCGACTGGTCGTGGTGGCGCTGAGGCGAGCTTCGGAAGTCCTCGATCGCTCCGGGAGGAGCCCGTTCACGCCTTCGGAACGCACACGACGGTGAGGCCGCCGTTGCCGTCGTCGTAGGGTCCGAAGCCGCCACCGTGACCGCGGGACTCGCAGAAGGTCCACGCTGCCGCGGTGCACGTCTCCGCGTCCGCCGTGCATCGGCTCGCTTGCCCCACGAGTTGCATCGCGGTCGTCGGCACCAAGGTGGCCGTCGTCAGACACGTCACCGTGAACTCGGAGGCCGTCGCGTCCACGGGACCGAAGCCGGCCGCGAATCCCTCGTTCACGCACGTGCGGTGCGCGCCCGTGCGGCACGCGACGCTCGTGGGCGAGGCCGGGTCGCACGCGGGAGCCGTGGCCTGGACTTCCGCCACCGAACGGGTGCGCACCGTGCCGGGGACACACAAGGTCGCGGTCCCCGTGGCGTGCCCCGACGCCGGTCCGAGGCCGCTCGCGAAACATGGGCGGCTCGCGCAAAACCTGTGGGATGCGCGGAGGCAGGCCAACGACCGGCCTTGCATGGCGGCCGTACACGTGGGCTCGAGGATCGAAGCGTTCACCTGCGACGCTTCGACACGCCCGGTTCCGCCCGTGCACGCGCACGCGCCCTCCGAACACGCTTGGCCCTCGGTGCATCGGATGCGGCATCCGCCGCAGTTGTACCGGTCGGACTTCGGCTCCACGCAGCTCCCCGAGCAGGCGAGGAACCCGGAGTCACATCCGCACATTCCCGCACGGCAAGGATTCTCGGCGGCGCACGCGTTGCCGCAGGTTCCGCAGTGCCTCGGGTTCGTCGCGAGCGCGACGCAGGTCGTCCCGCACGGACTCTTGGTCTCCGCGCACCGAACGCGCTCCGCGATGGCGCAGAGGGCCTTCGCCGTGGAGGCCGCCACGCCCGCGATCGGCGACTCCGGTGCACGTGGCGTCACGCCGGTGATCGCCTGCGCGATCACGCACGCGGCCAACACGGTTCCCGCCGCCGTCGGATGGCTGCCGTCCGGTTGATACAGGTTCACGGCGGGCAACTCCGCGAGCGCCACCTCGAAAGCCGCGCCCGTGCGCGCCACCATCTCGTCGTTCCTCTCGGCGACGCTCGTGTATTGCCGCTCGATGCCCGTCCACATCTGGTGCGGACCGTCCGGATCGCCCGCGTACATCGGATCGCCTGCCGCCCGTGCCCAGGTCGAAAACCACACCGCGCGCCCGCCGGCGTCCCGCACCGCGCGACTGAAAAGGTTTCCCGAATCCGACTCGCCGAAGGGATCGGTGCTCTGGCCCTGGAGCACCACCACGTCGTGACCTCCGGCTTCCACGCGTGCCTTCGCGTCCCCCGCCCAATGCTGCGCGAGGCTCGCGCCTCCGATCGTCACCGCCTCGGTGGCGAGAGCGAACGGACCGCTCGCCTCCACGACGGCGCGGACGACCGAAGGGAGATCGTTGTACTCGGTGTAGCTGTTGCCCACGAAGAGCACGCGTGTGGTCGTGCGCGCGACGTCCGGATCCGCGTCCGACGTCCCGGCATCGGCGGGGGGGGAAGGAAGGGACGCGTCGACGTTCGCCTCCGCGTCCGCGCCCCCATCGTCCGGCCCGGAGCCCGCGCCCGAATCCGCCGCGGGCGACGAAGCCGTCGAACACGCGACGGCGAACGCCGCGAACGGGAACCACGGCAGGGAGCGACGCATGGCGTCGCGGTACCACTCGGCATCCGCCGTCGCAATCCACCGCCCGCGACGTGTGGGCGTACGTCGGCACGTGACGGGCCCCCGGCACGGCCTTCGTCGCGTCCGCCGCTTCCGTCCGGCGCGGAGTGGCACAAGACGCACGTCGTTCCGTCGTGGATCTTCTTCGACCACGCGGGTTTTCTCCGTGGTTCGTGCTCGGAACGAGGGTTGCAAATTCGAGGAACCATGACCTTCCCTTCCTCCCGATCCCTTCGTTCGTTCGCCCTCGTCTCCTTCCTCTCTGCCGCGGCCTGCGGCGGTTCGGACCCGACCGACATCGACGCCGCCAAGACGGTGAAAGCACTCCAGGAGCGGAGCGGTCAGCGCTCCCTCACCGTGAACCTCACCATGCCTCCCGTCGCCGACATCGGTCACCGGGATCTCTCCTCCGTCGAACCCGAGGTCCGGCTCTTCGCCATCGACCCGGGATGCACGGTCGACGCCTTCGAGACCCTCGGCAGCTGCCGCAAGTCGGAAGCCGATCCCTTGGGCGTGATGTTCATGCAGTACGAAGCCACGTGCCGCACGCCGAGCGGCACCTCGGTGATCTCGGACGGGTCGTTCTTCGACGAAGCGGAAGCGTTCCGCCGGTCGTTCAACAAGGCTCCGGAGAACGCCGGCGCCTTCGACGGATGCATGACGCCCGATCGCCTCCGCGCCCAGGCGAGTCAGCTCTGCGAGTTCTCCGCGTGCCGTAGGCTCGTCCAGACGCGTGCCACGACGGGACACTCCGTGACCTTCGAGGGTCTGTCCGCGGGCGAGTACTTCGCGGACGTCGCGACGGCCACGGTCGCCGAAGGGTACGATTCGGTCGGGTACACCCTTCCGGCGTTCCGCGTGGATCTTCGCGACGGGTCCCAGTCCGTCTCGAAGGACGTGGAGCGCTACCGACTCATCGTGCACGTCGCGCGGTAATCGCTCGGCGCCACGCCGTACCAGCGCTTGAACGCGCGTACGAAGGCTCCGGCAGCGGCCTCGACGGCACGGTAGTCGGTGCGCCCGCGTTGAACCGTCCCGATTCGCGGCTACACTGTGCGTCGCCATGCGCTTCCGACCCGTCCTCGCCCTCACGACCCTCGCCGTCCTCGGTGTCGCGTCCCCCCTCGCGGCCGCCGAGTTCCCGACCTTCGGGACCCACGACATCGCGACGGCGTTCTTCATCTCGAAGAGCGACGACAAGAACCGTGTCGACTACGGCATGCGGCTCGACGAGAACTGCGCCGCCGTGGGGGACGACGCCGTCTTCCCGTACTGGCGCGAGTTCGAGAAGTCCCCGCCCGTGCGCACGCACGCTCTCGGGACGTTCGAGTACGTGCCCTACGGCTTCGCCATGCAGAAGAACGTCAAGAAGACGCCGACGGGCGGCGAGTACGCCGTGAAACTCAAGCAGTTCCCCCGACCCATTTTCCTCACCACGAAGAAGGAAGAGGGCGGCCGGTGCAGCGTCCTCGTCCGGACGAAGATCGGGACCACGGAGTGGGCGAAGCTCGAGTCTATCCACGCGAAGCTCGGGGGCCTGATGTCCGTCGACTACGTGGACGTCAAAGGCAAGAACCTCGCGACCGGCGAGGCGATCGAAGAACGCATCCAGAAGTGACGCTCCTTCCGGACGACGGACGGTCGTGAGCAAGGACGACTGGCCCCGCGAGAAGAACTGGAAGCTCGTCTACACGCGCTCGGCCAAGCTCGCGCGCGCCAAGCAGCTCGGGTTCGGCTATCCGAAGGACTCCGTCGAACGAGAGAGCGAAGGCCACGCCCCGCGATTGCACGTCCTCTTCGTGTGCAGTCGCAACCAGCTCCGGAGCCCCACCGCCGAGCGCGTCTGGCGGAAGCACCCGGCCCTCGAGGTGCGTTCGGCGGGAACGAGCACGTCGGCGCGCCGTCCCGTGACGGCGGAGGACGTCCGATGGGCCGACGTCATCTTCGTGATGGAAGAGAAGCACCGCACGCGCCTCGTCGCCGAGTTCACCCGTCTCCTCGCCCACAAGACGATGCACGTCCTCGACGTCCCGGACGACTACGCGTTCATGGATCCGGAGCTCGTGACCGAGGTCACGGAGTCCGTCGCGGCGATCCTCGATCTCGATCCGCCCTGAGCGTTCCGGGGTCGGCGGACGGCACGTCCGTCGTGCACGTCCACGAAGGACGTCCGTCGGGACGATGGCGCGTCCAATTCGGCCGTCTTCCACGAATTTCCGCTGATTTCTGCGCGTCCGGGCCGCGGCCCGAGCCTTGCTCTTCCTCCCTCCAAGGACGGAGGGCACGGTCATGAACGCTCGGATTCTCGCGACGCTCGGTGTGGTCGGAACGCTGTTGGTCGGTTGCCGGTTCGAGGACATCGGATTCGGCGACGGTTCCGCGACCACGGACGGGGATGGCTTCGAGAGTGGAGACACGGGCGGTAGCGCGGGCTCGGGCGGCGGCGATGTCTCGGGCGGCGGCGACGGCACCGGAGGTTCGTTCGGCGACGAGACCGGCGGCACCGGCGGCACCGGCGGGTCCTCCGACGAGACGGGCGGCACGGAGGTCACGTCCGGAGGTTCCGATCCGACGGGCGGCACGGAGGTCTTCTCCGGAGGTGCCGATCCGAACGGTGGCACGGGTGGGGCGTCCGGCGGTTCGGATCCGACGGGCGGCGGCGCTCTTCCGATGTGTATCGAACGGGGGCGCGACGCGAACTTCAATCCCATCGTCGAGACGCCGGCCCGCGTGATGAACGACGTCGCGGATGCCGTCGCGGCTTGGGCGGAGAAGGGATGCGGCGAGGGCTTCAAGTCCACCGCACGGGACGTCACGTGTTCGTTCGCGTCCCGCATGGACGACGTGACGTCGGGCGACGTCTACGCCCACGACTACGACACCCAGTTCGGACGTGACAACACGCTGGAGGATTGGGCCGACGCGGTGAAGACCTACGTCGACGCGGACGGGAACGCGCTCTACGTGGTCAAGCAAACCTACGATCGCGGGCCCAGCGCGACCTTCGGATGCAGCGTGCCGTGCAAAGGCACCACGAAAAACTCCCTGGCCGAAGGCGCGTTCACGGGCGCGGGAGCGGGCGACCTGAACGGCGGATACATCCCGATGCGCGGAGACGTGCCGGAGGGACGTTCCCTCTGCGCCAAGTTCCAGGACGAATTGAAGCAGCGGTCGGCCGACTGCTCCGTCGGCGACGCGAAGAACGAGTGGACCGGTCGTCTCGGGTCGTTCGCCGGCGAGGTCACGAAAGGTGACGTCGACCCGGAGGTGAAGAAGACGGAATGGATCGTCTCCGAAGACCGCGAGAGCGACAAGGAGCACTGGGACAAGGGCGCCCGTCGTGTCCTCATCGAGTACCGCACGCGGAAGTGGACCCGATCGAAGGACCACATGGAGAAGACCTGTGCCGATCTCGCCGCGACCAAGTCCAAGCAGGACCTCGACGCGATCTGCGCCGAAGCCGCCGCGCAGCGTTCCTTCGGCTTCTCGAGCGTGATTCCGACGGTGGTGTGCATCCCGGCGGGCGACATGAAGTGACGTGCGCGCGGAGACCTTCCTTCCTTCATGCGGAACGACGACCGCGTCGACGCACACGACGCCACGCCGCGATCATGCCACCCATCGCGCCGACCACGATCGACGCCGCGCCGGGACCGGCGACTTCCTTCGACGCCGAGCCTCCCGCGTCGCACCCGCGGGAGGTCCAACCGGCCTCGATCCAATCCCGTCGCGCCGCCGCGGCGACGTCGGCGGAGGTGCACGCACCCAGCTCGAACTCCAACGGGGCGAGATCGGGCTCACCGAAGACGCCGCCTTCGACACGTACGCGGATCGGCCCCGGTGCCTTGCAATCGCCACGGAGCTGGGCCGTGAGGACGTGGTCGGACGGGAAGCGGAGGCCGGCCTCGAAGGCTCCGGGGAGGTTGTCTCCACCGACATGGGACTCGAACGTCCCCGAAGGAACGACGTCCATCGACAGGTGCGAGACGACCGCGAACGCGGCGAATTCGTCGGTCGCCCGAAGCTCGACGTCGAACGCACGCTGCGAGCCGGAACCTCCGTTGGAGAGGGCATCCGGGTTCGTGCGACCCGGCGACACGTCCTTCGCCGAAACCGATCCGATCGCGATCGGGAAGGGTGAGGGAGGTCCCACGTCGAAGTTTCGCGCGATGTCCTGTCCCTTCGGTTCGGTGAAGCCTCCGCAGGTCGCCGGCGTGTAGGTCAGGAGGTAGTGACCTTCGATCGGGGACGGAGGGAGGGCCGCTACGAGGACGCCGTCGAACCGGTAGGGCGCCAGGGGCTTCCGCTGCGTCGTGATTGACCATGGACCTTCCACCGTCGCGAACGCCACGATGCGCCGGAGGGACAGCGATCCCGGATCGGGGTAGGACGTGCGGCGACCGTCGAGTCCGATGGGCACGGCGTGCGCATTCGACGGGATCACGGGTACCGCTCCTCGAGCGGTGACCTCGAGGAACGAGACGGTGGGCCCACAATCGGGCTCGATTTCGCTCGTGGCGCGTGCGGCGACGGACGTGGTCAGGATCGCGAGCGCGAGGGCGATTCCGAGCGAGGAGCTGGGGAAGGACGTCGAAAGCATGGGCCGCACTCAGCAACGCCCGTGCCCCGACGCGACGACACTCGGTACCTCGGAGCGATCGGGCGTCGCCCCGTCTTTCGTGGGTCGTCGTCGCGGCGTGTGCCTCGGTGCGCGCGTCGATCGCGACTCGGATGTCATCCTCCCGCGTCCCGGGCGGGACGGCGCATTGACGGGGCCGGCGGGGAGTGGCATCGCTGGACGTGCCCATGCGTCCCCGCATCTTCGTCCTCGGCACTTCGGCGATGTGGGTGGCGCTCGCTCCGATGATCGCGTGTTCCGGCGGTTCCGGCGACGCAGCCGATGCCGGCACCGAGGACGGATCCATGGTCCCCACGGGGGACGCCGCCGAGGGTGCGGACGCACGAGGGCCGGATGCCTCCGCGCCCGATGCACCCGGGATCGATGCCGGGGACGCCACGATGGACGCGGTCCCCGACGTGCGCGCCGACGCGTCCGTCGATTCCGGGACGGACGTTTCCTCCGACGCCTCCACCGACGCGAACGTCGCCGACGTCGACCCCCGACCGTACCGGCCGCCCTTCCAAGCCACGATCGGCGGCCAGGCAGCTTGGGTCCACGACGAGCGGTGGGCGTCGGGGTACTTCAACACCTTCGACGCACTGGCCGTCGGCGGCACGCCACGCAAGGTCCACGTCTACCTGCCGCGGGACTACGAGGTCTCCACCGCACGCTACCCCGTGGCCTACTTCCAGGACGGCGACACGACGTTCTGGAACGGCGGTGCGGCGAACAAGACCTGGGCGTTGGGATCCGTGCTCGACGATCTCTACGCGCGAGGAGCGATCGTCCCGATCATCGTCGTCGCCATCCATCCCCTCGATCGCGATCGCGAGTACACCCACCTCGAAGCCGCTCCCGGCCGGACGTGTTGCGGCCTCGCCGCGTACACGACCTACGTGGTCGACCAGGTGAAGCCGTTCGTCGACGGCGCCTACCGCACGCAAGCGGGCCCCGCGACGACGGCCACCGTCGGATCGTCCCACGGAGGACTCGCGGCGTTCTGGATCGCGACACGACGCCCCGAAGCGTTCGGCAAGGCCATCGCCATGTCGTCCTCGTTCTGGGTCGGACTCGACGGCGTCTTCGATGGAGGACCGCTCGCCGATGCCGTCCTCGTGAAGGACGTCGCCGGCACGCTCGGCAACGTCGCCGTCGCCCCGGTCCACCCGACGATGTGGCTCGACTGGGGACTCGTCCGCACGGGCGGCTTCCACAATGCGTGGATCGAGGACCACGCGACCACGCGCGGTCGGGAGATGGCGGCATTGCTCCGCGGGTCGTACGGCTTCGTGTCGGGCACGACGCTGTTCACCGACGAAGATCCCGCCGGTGGGCACGACGAAGACTCGTGGCACCGGCGGATCGGTCCCGCCCTCGCGGCGATGTTCCCGCGCTGATTCCCGCGCTGCTCCACCCGACGCCTTGAATCCCGAGGTCGCCTTTCGGACCGCGGAACGATTCTTGTAGCAGTGGCAATTTATGTCCACACAGGAACCCTCCCTTCGTCGAACCACGAAGAGGATTTTCTCGATTTCCCTCGTACTTTCCTCCCTCTGCGGGCTTTTCGCGTGCAGTGCGGCCCCCGACGGGCTCGAGGAAACGGACGAATCCGCCGGAGCGTCCTCGAACCAGGGTGGATCGCGGCCCAGCGCTTCCGCGGGGGCCGGAGGCGCCGGAGGTGCCAGCGGAGGGGGGCTCGGAGGCGCCGCGGGCAGTCCCGGTGCGGGCCCCGGTTCCGGAGGGGAAGCGACGTGTGCCGCGTCCTCCGTCGACGCGACGAAGCCCCCCGTCGACATCGTCTTCGCCGTCGATCAGTCGAGCAGCATGGCCGGCGAGATCACGAAGGTGAAAGAGAACATCAACGCCTTCGCCCAATCCATCGCGACGAGCGGACTCGACGCCCAGGTCATCATGATCGCGGCGAAGTCCGGCTCCCGATCGATCTGCGTGCCCGCGCCCTTGGCGGGACCGAACTGCTCCGACAACGGCTCGAAGTTCCACGCGGTCGACCGGTACGTGGGCTCCAACAGCGCCATGGGCGTGATCCTCGATTCCTTCGACACCTCGTGGAAGCAGTGGGCCCGCCCGAGCGCGCTCAAGGCGTTCGTCGTCATCACCGACGACGACAGCAGCATGGCGGCGGACGCCTTCGACACGGCGCTGCTCGCGAAGTCGCCGGAGATGTTCGGCAACGCGCAGTCTCGGAAGTACGTCTACAACTCCGTGTGCGGTTGGAAGGAGGGCACTCCGGTTCCTGGCAACACCAAGTGCCCCGGTACCGCCGAGGCCGGTGCGCACCACCAGCGCGCCAGCGTGCTCACCGGAGGCCTCGTCGAATCCGTGTGCAAGACCGACTACGGGGCCGTGCTCACCTCCATCGCGAAGAAGGTCGGGGAACGTCTCGCGTGCGAGTTCGCGGTCCCGGTCGCCTCCGGATCCCAAGCGCCGGACCCGACGAAGGTCGCGGTGAAGTTCACGTCGACCTCGGCTCCGGCGAAGCTCCTCACGCAGGTGACCGACGCCTCCAAGTGCGCTTCGGTGCCCGACGCGTGGTTCTACGACGACAACGCGAAGCCGACCCGCATCCTCCTCTGCCCGTCGACCTGCTCCGCGGCGGGCACCACGACCGGCGCCAAAGTGACCGCCGAACTCGGCTGCAAGGTGCCCGCGCCGCGCTGAATGCGGTCCGAAGGCCAGGCGCTTCCTCGGCGGCCCGATACGCTCGTCCTTCTGCCGAAACCCGTCGTCGGAGAGGCCATCGGGCATCGACGTCACGTGGCGACGCCGTTCTTCACCTTCGGCCGGACCATCGGCTTCCGAGGTTCGCCCGGATCTTCCGCGGTCGCTGCCGTCGGAACCTGTCCGTGGACGCCGCTCAGAGCACGCCGCTCGCCGTGCACCGGGCCTCGGCGGACGTCACGTAGTGCCATGCGCGCCGGGTGGCGCGCACGTTCGACGCGCCGGACGCCGTCGCCATCTCCAGCGTGCACCGCCGTCGGTTCGCGGGATCGTCCGAAGGCGCGAGGGTAGGGAGCTTCGCGCCGAGGATCTCGAGGGCGCGCACCGTCCCGAACGACGGGCGGTAGCCCGCCGCCACGTATTTGTCGTAACTCGAGGGCTTGGCCGGGTCGCCGGACGAGGCGCCGTAGAAGACGTAGGGCCGCGGCGCCGCGCCGAGGCTCGGGTGGTAGATCGTGACGCCGACGAGGGCGCCCGTGACGCCGATCGTGGCGCACGTCGTCAGAACGGAGCGTTCGTGGGGGAGGCTCGGCTCGGCGTCCTTGCCGAGGAACGCGCCGCGGACCGTGTACGTCACGACCGAACACTCCCGCCCGTCGGACGAGACCACCTGGATCTTGAGGTTCTCGTCCACGGGCACGGACTTCATGGACCACGCGGAGACGCCGCTCCCCGTGAGCGCGCTCTCCGATTGGCCGAACGCTTCCGCCCCGTCGTCGTCCGTCGGAGCTTCGACGACCGGTTCCGTCGCGCATCCCGCCATGCCGAACGCGAACCCCACGAGGACCCACATCTTGACGTTCATGGTCACGACCTCCGTCGACGTTGTTGGGGAGAAAGCGGGGCCTCGGCGCCGTCGGGCGCCGCCGCGATGGGTCACTCGTTGCAGCGGCCCGGGAAATCGGCGAGCACGCACGACGCCTT
Organism: Polyangiaceae bacterium; assembly: GCA_046351475.1. Taxonomy (GTDB): domain Bacteria; phylum Myxococcota_A; class Polyangia; order Polyangiales; family Polyangiaceae; genus JAXLYL01. Next base: position 10,374 of record JAXLYL010000052.1, on the reverse strand, counting down.
CGGGAGCGCGTCGTCCTGCGCCTTGGAGACGAGGTTCTTCTGGCTGACGGTGCCGGTCGTGTAGAAGCGGAAGCTCTCCTGGTAGAGCGTCCGGTAGAAGTGGTTCCACTTGTCCGCCGTGTAGTTCTCGGGGTCGGTCAACGCGTGGCCGACGTTGAGGTTCGCCGGATAGTTCGCGGCGACGTGCAGCGCGGCGACGCGCGGATCGCTCTGGAGCGCGCCGAGCAGCTTGCCGGTCGCGACGTTGTCGGCGGAGTCTTCGGCGTCGGTCGTGATGAACGCGGTGGGGATGCGCGCGAGGGTCGCCACGTTCGCCGGCATCGCCGACCACGCACCGAGCGCGAGGTTCGCCGCGATGTTCGCGGGGGACATGGGGATCTGGTGGTTCTCCCAGACGATGGGGTAGGGCGCGCCGATCATCGTCGCGTTCTCGTCGAGGGGACCGCCGAGCATGATCTGGAGGTTGTTCTTCGGTTCGAGGGACTGGAACCACGGCGCGTGGGACATCACGCCACGCACGCGACGACCGCCGTCCGTCTCGGCGAGGGCGACGGCGAGTGCGCCGCCGACCGAGAGACCGCCGACGAACATCGGACCCGGGATGTCGGCCAGATCGTCCAGGCGCTCCTTCGCGTCGCGCACGTACTGGAGGAAGTCGGCCTGCTTCGCCGTGTCGTAGAGCGACTCGTTCGCCTTCGGTTCGTGGAAGTTGAAGAGCTTCTTGAAGTCGTCGCCGCCGGGGTGGGTCCACGCGTTCTTCAGGTTCGCGATGGAGAGCTCGGGGGCGAGGACGCCGTCGATGGCGAGCAAGTCCTGATCGGTGAGCGCGCCCGACTGGATGCGGGGGAGGATGGGCTGGAGCGTCGCCACGTTCGCCGGGTTCTGGAGCTTGCCCTGCACGGTCGCGAGCACTTCCGGACGGTACGTCGTCTTCGGCCAGGATTTCGTGCCTTCGTTCGTCGTCATGGTCGCGAGGAACGCGTTGTAGACGTTGAAGCCCGCGTGGAAGAGGTACGACGCGAGCTTCGCTTGTTGGTACGGCCGATCGTTGAACCCGTGGAAGAGCACCACGGTGCCGTAGGTGGCCTGACCGGCCTTGTGGAAGAGGCAGTACGGCTCGAAGGCTTCGCCACGGTGCGCGGCCGAATAGCGTTCGCGTCGGCGCGCCGAGGCCGGGATCTCCGCGTTGATGCGGGAGGTGTACGCGGCGATCTTCTTCATCGCGCGACCGAGGTCCTCGTCCGACGGCGTGGAGAGCTTCTCCGGGTCGTCGATCAACGCGCCGGTCGCGTCGAGGCGCTTGCGCGTCACCTTGCTCGCGTCGACCTTCGCGAATTCGGTGTACCCGTCCTCCGCGATCGGGTCCTCGTGGATGCAGCCGACCGACGCGGCGGACGTCGTCGACGGGTCCGCGACGGGGGAATCGGGGGTGGCGTCCGACGAGCAGCCCTGGAGTTGGAGTCCGACGCAGGCGGTCACGAGGGAGAGCGAGGCGAGGGACAGGAGGCGAGTGCGCATGCGTCTCACCTCTGCACGCGGGATACCACCGTGTGGGACACGCCCTTGCCCGGGAAATTCAGGTCTCGGACGCCGAGGGCCATGGATCTTTCCATCGCCACGTCGAACGACGTGGGTCTCGGTCTCGCGCCCCTCGGAGGACCGGGGGCGCTCGCTCGTTTCGGAAGGTCACGCGGTGGGGGTACGCCGAAGCTACGATCGCGTCATGGGCCTTCCTTCCGCGCTGCGGCTAACGTCCTGGACGTGGGCGGGCGTCCTGCTCGTCGTCGGGGCGTGCGGCGACGCGATGCAGGAGAGCGATAGGCCGGAAGCGGCCGGGACGTTCGATGGCGAGGGACGCGGACCTCCCGAAGCGGGGCGGTTCGGGGACCTCGAGGAGGGCCTTGCATGCGCGTCGGACGACGATTGCCCGGGGACTGCGAGATGCGTGGTGATCGCCACCGGCGAATTCGCGCGCGGGACGTGCCAACCGACCCCGTCGGATGCGTCCATCCTCGCGGACGGAGGATCGGTCGGCGACGCGAACCTCGCGGACGCCCGGGACGGCGCGCGCACGGACTTCGATCTCGTCGACGGAGGCGGGGACGCCCGGGACGGCGCGCGCACGGACTTCGATCTCGTCGACGGAGGCGGGGACGCCCGGGACGGTGCCGGCACCGACTTCGATTTGCGTGACGCGGGCGACGGCGCCGCCGACGTGGATGCCGACGCGTCCCCGGCGTGTGTCGTCGGTACGACCGAACGCTGTTACCCAGGGCCGCCCGCCACCGAGGGTGTGGGACCGTGCCATGCCGGGACGCGCACGTGCGTCCGAACGTCCGCGGGGACCGCATGGGGAGCGTGCTCCGACGCCGTCGTTCCCGCGCCGGACACGACGTGCGACGGCATCGATCAGGATTGCGACGGAGCATCGGCGGACGGTGCGGATCTGCCGACCTTCGGAACCCTGTGCCCGAAAGCGGGTCTCCCGACCTGCTCCGCCGGAGTCCTCCGGTGCGCGGGCGCTTCGCTCGCGTGCGGCGACGCGATCTGTCTCCACCGCGAGATCTGCGGCGACGGGTTCGACAACGACTGCAACGGCACCGCCGACGACGGTTGTCCGAAACCGACCGTGCGGGTTGGCTGTCCGGACGCACCGTTCGCCACGCTCGCCGCCGCCGTCGCGGGTCGCACGGAATCCACACGGTTCGAGATCTGCGGGGGCACCTACGCCGAGGTTCTCGCCCCGCCGGCCGTGCCCATGGAATTCGTGGCCGTGCCCGGCACGGGAAGGGTGATTCTCGGGGGCACGACGATCCAGGGAGACGCGGTCCGTCTCGGAAGTTACCGGACGCTCGCGTACCGGTTCGAAGGCGTGGACGTCGAGGACGGCCCGGAACGGGGCATCGACGGCAGCTGCGTGGACCTCACCCTGGACGACGCCAACGTCCGACGCAATGGCGGTGGAGGCGTGTCGGTCCGGGATTCCAAGCTCGTCGTGATCGACTCCCGGGTGGAATCGAACCGTCTCCTGCGCTCCACCGATCTGACCCGCGTGGAGGGCGTCGGGATCCGGGCGGCGCGATCGACGGTCATCCTCCGACGCGCCACCCTCGCCGCCAACGTGGGCACCCAGACCGCTGCCTTCGGCACGAGCATCGCGGGAGGTGGGGTCTACCTCGACGGGAGCATCCTCACCGCGGAAGACTCCTCGATCTCGGACAACGAACTCGACGGCAACTACTCGGGCGCCAATCCCCAGGGCGCCGCCATCTATGGATTCCTCTCGCGCGTGGACCTCACGCGTGTGCGGGTGGTGGGCAACACGAACCGCGGCATCTCGCAGACCTACGGCGGTGGCATCGCCGTGGACAACCTGGGCGCGAGTCGCCCCGCCGTCACGCCCTGGGTGCGTCTGACGGACTCCACGGTCACGGGAAACACGATCCCGCGCGGCCTGCCGGTCGGCGGAGCCGTGCACGTGCGCACGTCGGGGGCCCCGGTGACGGACGTTCTCGTCGTCACGAACACCGATTTCGGTAGCGGCCCCTCGGCCAACGCGCCCGCCGACGTCGCCCTGTCGAACCCGTCGCCTTCCGTTTCCAGGGTGGTGTCCGGTGCGGGCGTCTCGTTCGCGTGCGGGTCGAACGGGGTATGCACGCCGTGATTCGTTCGGACGTCGTCCGGAACGACGTCGTCCACCTCCGCGTCCGTCCCGAGTCGACTTTGGAGGACACACGGTCGAGAAGGTAACGCGTCTCCGAGGACTCGAACGCCACCCCCGAAGCCCCGGATTGTCGCGGAATCCCGCCGCGGGGGACATGGCGCGACGGTTGCGAAGGGGAGGGCACCATGCCGATTCCTTCCGTCTTCGTCCGGTCCCTCGTTCCCCTCGTCGCCCTCACGGCCACGGCCCTCGGCGCGTGTTCGTCCACCCCGTCCGACGACCCGTTCGGCCAGAGCGAATCCGCGCTCCGTGCCCTCGGCTCCGGTGAGATCCTGGGAAAGATCGTGGCCGGGGACACGAAGGTGGTGGACTACACGCCGACGCCGCGCTTCCGGGCATTCTCGTTCTTCGCGAACCGCGGCGACGAAGTGGACGTGTGGGCACGCTCGACCACGGGCGACGCCATGCTGTGGCTGACGACCGCGGACTTCGCGAACGTCGCGTCGAACGACGACGCGGACGGCACGACGTCGAACGCCCACGTCGTCCAGAAGTTCACGAAGGCAGGAACGTACTTCGTGGTCGTGCGCGAGCACTTCGAGCGGGCCGCCCAGATCACGCTGACCTTCGACAAGCGCGTGGAGTGCGACCCGGACGAGCGCGTCTGCGACGAGCTGCCGTCGCCCCTCGTGATCCCGTCGGTCGCGTCGGAAGTGGCGAGCGCCGTCCAGACGCTGTCCGTGTCCCGGCTGATGCCGCGACTACCCGCGCGAATGACCGCCGTTCCGTGTCCGCTCGCCCCGGACCCGTTCACCATGGCGACCTCCACGCCCGCCACCTACGTCCGGGTCGAGAATCGCGAGGCCACGCCCCGGCGCATCGCCCTTTGGACGTCCCATCCGGTCGGACAGACCCAGGACGATCCGGCGTTCGTCTTCGACACCGTGATGGCCGTGTACGACGGCGGGGCCGAGCCCCGGACGGACGCCGAACGTCTCGCCTGCAAGGCGGGGACGTGGCTCGCGGACACGTGCGCCAGCGCCCTTCCGACGGCGTGCGCTTCGGACCTCGCCGGATTCGTGCCCGACGACACGTTCGGCGGCACGGGCGCGGAGGACCACACGATCGTGGTGCCCGCGAACGGGACGATCACGGTCTACCTCGGGTCCTACTTCACGCGCACCAAGGACGCGACCGTCCAACTCAACGTCCGCGCCGAACCCTGACGCGCGAAGCAGGCGCGCGCTGGAGGAACGGCACGGGTCCCGTCCGTGCGGAGGCGACGTCCTCCGACACCTGCGTTCACCGTCCACCGCCGCGTCCGCTTCACGTCGGTGTCGGACCGGACGCTCCGGAGACTTTGCCCGTCGCCCGGGCCCGACGTCCAATCGTCGGTCATGGGTCTTTCACATTTCGGTCGTCGGCTCCGTGCGCCGCGGGCCCGCTTCTTCTCGTCTCCGGTCGCGTGGACGACCCTCGCCGTCGCCTTCGGGTGGTCGCTGCACGGAGAGTCCCCGTCGCTCGCGGCCGATCACAACGACCCCATCCACGTCCAGGCGAACCACAAGTCCGGCGGCGTCGCGGGCTACGAGGTGAACACGGGCGACCCGTCGGCCGACATCGCCGACATCTTCGCGTGGTACACGGGGACGGCCGGTGACCCGAAGAGCGTCGTCGCGGCGATCACCTGGCGCGTGGACCCGCTCGAGACGAGCGAGAAGTCCTTCGATCCGAGCGTCGCCTACGGCATCCACATCGGAACGGGAGCGACGAAGCCCCTCGAGGTGAACTTCGACAATCCGCTCAACCCCAAGATCGACTCGAAGTTCGTGACGAAGGCCGCGCACGACATCGTCGTCTGGTTCGGCAAGGGCACCGAAGCGAACAACAATGGCCAGTGGGGCATGCGGGTGTCCGGACTTCCGGGTGTCGCCACGCCCCTCGTCGGTCCGGTCGGCAAGCCCCTCTCCGCACCGAACGGCGTACGCGTCGCCGCGGGCCTCTTCGACGACGCCTTCTTCGCCGACCTCGACGGCTTCTTCAATGCCATCTACGTGGCTCTCGGGACCAAGGACGCGGACGACTCCGCGCGCAATCCGTCGCTCCCGCGCGACACGCGGTACACGCTCCTCGATCCGAAGGGGAACCCGAACTCGCCCCTTCTCGCACGTCCGTTCGGATATCCCGCGCGGCCCCTCGACGGGTTCGGCAACCAGAACGTGCACGGTATCGTCGCCGAGATCCCCGTGGGGCTCTTCGGCGGACAGAGGAAGCTCCAGGTCTGGGCGACCACGGAACGCGAAGGGCCGCGCCAAATCGGGCGCGGACCTCCACTGCTCGACCACGCGGGATCCGGCCACGGGGCTCGACAAATATTCCTGCACGCTGTCGAACGAGGTGGCCGATGAAATGCGCACGGACGACCACGGCGGCCGCGACGGCGCTCCTCGCTTCCCCGCGTGGGGCACCGCGGGATGCGGCAAGCAAGAGGCGGCCCCGAAGCCGAGCAGACGGGCGGCGACGACGAAAGTGGAGTCGGGCTACGCGTTCGAGCTCCTGCGCTCGGGCGACACCATGGAGAGCGCATCGACGCCATGGGGGTCGCGCTCACGTCCACGGTCCTCATGAACCGGGATCGCAACTCCCTGTTCCCCTCGCGCCGGCCGGTGGCGCCGACAACGACAACCAGTACCAGCGCGACACGCCCGACGTGCAACTGAACCCGAAGACGCCCATCATCTTCCTGCACTTCCTCCGCAAGTTGCACGCGTACTGGCGCGACCAGCTCGAGGGACTCGGCTACGAGACGTCTACGGGACTCGTGCTCGGCAACGTGATCGCCACGCCTTGGCATCAATGCTCCAACGTGACCGGCTCGAAGAGCGACATGGGCGCGGCCACCGGTCCCCGTGTCATCGACGCCGTCATGCCGGATTTCGTGTCCCTCGATCTCGACGCGCCCCTCGGCTTCCCGAACGGCCGGCCGCCGTGGGAACCCATCAGCGACAAGATCCTCGCCATGGGCTTCCTCAAGATGGGCGGCAAGTGCCCGGGCAACACGGTCTGCACCATCGAGACGTTCTCCGATCTGCCTTTGCAGGTCGCGAAGAACGATCGCCCCTTCAAGCCGACGACGTTCCCGTACCTCGCCGAGCCCTGGTTCTACCGCGGTGAAGGCGAGGCCTCGTACTACTGGCCGACGACGCCGCGGCTCGAGTCCCCCGAATGATCGGACGCGGAGGACGGGGGCGAGGGAGCGTCGCGGGCGCGCTCGCGATCACGTTCGCGGCGAGCCTCGCGGGATCGATGGCGTGGCGTGCGCACACGGCGGCGCGCACGAAGGAGGCCCGCGACGCGGCGAAGGCACACGACGTCACGGACGCACCGCCGGCGCCCGTGACCTACGAGTCCGCCGTGAAGGAACTCGGGGCGCGCCGTGCCCAGGCCGAGAAGATGGCGACCCTCGGCGAGCGGGTCGGGTCGCGGTGGGCCGCGGCCGCCAACGTCGAGATGACCTACGCGCGACTCACGGGCGACTACGACGCCTACGCGCGCGCCGACTCGTCCCTCGCCGAGGCGTTCCGTCTCGCGCGCACGTACGTGGACGACGACGGCGTCGGGCCGCTCCTCCTGAAAGCGCAGCTCGACTACGAGCTCCACCGCCTCCGGCCCGCCCTCGCCGCGCTCGACGTTCCCGAGAAGAGCGCCACGTTCTTCGGGGACACCGCGAAGCTCGCCGAGATCGCCGCGCTCCGGGGAGCTATCACCTTCTCGCTCGGCGAGTACGACGCGGGGATCGCGCTCCTGCGGAAGGCCGTGTCCCTCGGGTCGAATCCGAGTCACTCCCAGCGTCTCGCGCTCGCCCTCGATCGCGTGGGGGAGACGGACGAGGCCATGCGCTTGTTCGAAGCGTCGGAGCGCACGATCGCCGAACCGCGGGCCCGCGCGTGGATCGCCCTCCAGCGCGGACGCATGGCCTTCGAACGCGGACGACGTGCCGACGCACGCCGGCACTACGAGACCGCGCGGGCCCTCTTTCCCGGCTTCTGGCAGGTGGACGAGCACCTGGCCGAACTCGACGCCCTCGAGGGCCACACCGAGCGCGCCGTCGCTTCGTACCGGTCCCTCGTCGCCCGCACGGACGATCCCGAGTTCATGGATGCCCTCGCCGAGCTCGTGAAGTCGAGCGCTCCGGAGGAGGCCGCGCGCCTCGCCGAGCGGTCGCGGGAGCTCTACGAGAAACGTCTCCGCACGTTGCCCGAGGCGAGCTACGGCCACGCCCTCGAGCATTTCCTCCGCCACGAGCGCGACGGTGCACGGGCCCTCGACATCGCCACGAAGAACGTGGCCCTCCGTCCCGACGGCGAGGCGCGCACGCGTCTCGCCCAGGCGTACGTGCGCGTCGGAAGACTCGCCGAGGCGAAGGCGGAGATCCGCGCGGTCACTTCGTCGCGATGGCAGAGCGCCGCGAGCTGGGCGACCTCCGCCCTCGTCCATCGACGGCTCGGGGACGTGGCCGAAGCCGAGACGTCGGAGCGCCGCGCCGTGGCGATGCATCCGTTCGCCATGGCGGAACTCGATTGGCTCTGAGCGATCGTACCGGAATGCCCGACGCCGTCGGGGAAGGGGATTCACCGTGGATCGACGACTGTTCCTGCAACTCCTCGGACTCGCCACCGTCACCGACGTCACGTCGGGTTGCGGGAGCTCCTCCGACACCGCCACCGAAGGCGAAGGCGCCACCACGAAGGACGGCGACGAGTTCGACTACGTCGTCGTCGGCTCCGGAGCCGGTGGAGGTCCCATCGCGTCGAACCTCGCGAAGGCGGACTTCCGTGTCCTCCTGCTCGAGGCCGGTTCGGACCACGGCAACTCCACGACCTACCAGGTCCCCTCGTTCCATCCGCTCTCGTCCGAAGATCCCAACATGGCGTGGGAATACTGGGTGAAGCACTACTCGGACGAGTCGCGTCAGAAACGGGACCTCAAGTACCAGGACTTCACGAAGGACGAGCCCGACAAGAAGGGCATCCTCTACCCGCGCGCGGGCACCCTCGTGGCTGCACCGCCCACTACGCGCCATGATCACGGTGCTCCCCCACGCGAAGGACTGGGATCACCTCGCGGAGCTGACCGGGGACGCCACCTGGAGCTCCGCCAACATGCGACGCTACTGGCAGCTCGCCGAGAAGTGCGAGTACCTCGGGAGCGCCTCCGAGGACGCGAAGAAGGGGCACGGGTTCGCGGGCTGGCTCCGCACCAACCTCGCCGACCCGTCCCTCCTCCTGAAGTCGAAGGACGCGCGCCTCCTCGCGATCCTCAAGGCGGCGGCGTCCACGTTCGCGAACGGTGGAAACGCCGTGTTCGACGACCTCGTGGCGATCCTCTCCAACCCCGCACGTGTCGTGGAGATCCCGGGCATCCTCTCGGGAATCTTCGAGGAACTCGTGGGCGTCCTGAAACGGGACCTCAACGTCGACTCCCCCGAGCGGGACACGACGGAGGGGCTCTTCTCGATCCCGCTCGCGACCGATGGCAAGAAGCGCATCGGCACGCGCGAGACCATCGTCGCCACCCAGGCGAAGCTGCCCACGCGCCTCTTCGTCGAGACCGAGGCCCTCGTGAGCCGCATCCTCTTCGCCGACGCGACCGACGGCGGGAAGCTCGTCGCGAACGGCGTGGAGTTCCTGAAGGGCGCGAACCTCTACAGGGCCGCCCGCGACCCCGCCACGGATCCGGGCGCCGCACTCCGTATCCGCGTGCGCGCGAAACGGGAGGTGATCGTCTCGGCGGGGGCCTTCAACACGCCCCAGCTCCTCATGCTCTCCGGCATCGGTCCCGAGTCGCAGATCGGTCCGGAAGGCTCGGTGATCCGCGTCGAAGGCGATGCCAAGAAGCGCGGGGTCGTCGTCCGGAAGAACCTCGCGGGCGTCGGCACGAACCTCCAGGATCGCTACGAGGTCGGCGTCGTCACGCGGACCGAGAAGGACTTCAACATCGTGGGCGAGTGCACCTTCGGCGTGAGCACGAAGACGTCCCGTCCCCGCATCGAGAAGCGGAGCGGTCCGTTCGGGATCCCCGTGTTCGTGCCGGTCCTCGCCGAAGTGGAGGTCGAGGACCCGTGCCTCACCGAATGGCGGAACGGCGGCGGCGCCTACGCGTCCAACGGCGCGGTGGTCGCCATCGTCAAGAAGTCGAGCGTGGCCGAGGAGGGGACGCCGGATCTCATCCTCTTCTGCCTCCCCGGATCCTTCAAAGGGTATCTCCGAGGGTACTCCGACTCCCTCTTCCACAAGGACGGCGCCCTCGACAAGACCGCGTACACGTGGGCCGTCCTGAAGGCCCACACGCGCAACGACGCCGGTTCGGTCACGCTCCAGTCCGCGGACCCGTGGCAGATGCCCGAGATCAACTTCCGCTACTTCGACGAGGGCGCGGCGGGCGGCGACAAGGACCTCCGCGCGGTCGTCGAAGGCGTGGAGTTCGTGCGCAACGTCAACGCGAACGCCAAGCCCGTCCTCGCCGTGTTCGGCAACGTCACCGAAGACGCGCCGGGCCCGAACGTGGACTTGCCCACGTTCGTGAAGGACAACGCGTGGGGACACCACGCCTCGTGCACCTGCCCCATCGGGGACGAATCGAAGGGCGGCGTGCTCGACACGAACCTCGTCGTCCACGGGACGAAAAACTTGCGCGTCGTGGACGCCTCG
>JAXLYL010000051.1:0-21403 GCA_046351475.1 Polyangiaceae bacterium | reverse complement strand
CGGCGTCTCCGGCGACGAACGGTGCGGGTACCGCGAGGGTGCCCACCGGACGTGCGCTCGCGATGCTAGGTGAGCCGGAGGGCGTCGGCGCCGTTCCGGGAGTCTCTCCCGTTCCGTTCTGCGCGCATCCCATGGCCGCGAGGATCGACGTCGGCACGGAGAGTGCGAGCGAGGAGAGTGCGGCGACGTACGTGAACTTCCTCCGAGCCATCGATCTTCCCGATAGATCCGACACGCGACGGCGACGGGCCAACATTTCGAATCGTTCCGGCATGATGTCTATTCGCGTCGCGCCGCGGTGTCGATCCCGATCGGCCGCGCGCGCGACGTCGCTTCCGAAGTCGATCGTCTGCGAACGTCGTGCCGGAGAGCCGCTGCGCCGGCCTACGGTCCGACGCGGTTCTTCCGTGTCCCGGAGAACACGGTCCCGTGTCTGAGGAGACACCGCGTCCCTCGCGCACGCGTCCCACGGGAACGCCAACGGCGCCGCACGCGACCCCGAACGCGGACGGAGGGCCGCCGACCGGGCCGGAGAAGTTCTGGGATGCACGACGCGTGCGCGTGGCGCTCGCGATCACGCTCCTGCTTTCCGCGATCGTCCACGTCGCCATGAGTCCGTGGTCGTTGTTTCCGAAGGGGGACTTCACCGTGCACGACGTCGACGGGGAGCTCACGATCCCCATCGACATGATCGGCGAGGCGCCTCCCGAACCCCCTCCGCCCACGCCTCCCGCGCCACCGGCTCCGCCCCCACCCTCGACGCCCGTCGATCCGAACGGTGCCGGTGCCCACGCTGCGGACGCCTCCGCGCCGAAGCCCAAGGACGCCGGACCCGACGCCCGGTCGCGGGACGCTTCGACGAAGGAAGCCTCCGCCGACGGCGCCTCGGACGCCCGTTCCGACGCGGGCCTCGAATCGGACGCGTCGTCCGACACCGACGCGACCGCGGAAGACTCCGGTACGTCCGTGGATGCCGGACCGTCGGACTCCGACGCGTCCGTCGACGCCTCGGGAGTCGCCACGCTCGCCGACGCCGCCATCGCGCGAGGCGACGGCGGAGCGCCCGGTGGTCCGAAGACACCCGCCGATCTCCTCGGTGCGGTGGGCGACGTCCAATCGGGACCGCCGCTCGTCGTCCTTTTCGTGAACGCGGAAGTCATCCGCAAGCACCCGATCGGCGGTCAACTCGGTCCGCTGCTCCGCGCGATCCCGCAATGGGACGACTTCATGGAAGGCACGCCCATCGATCCGGTGCGCGACACGGACTGGATCCTGATCTTCGGGCCGTCGCTCCTCCGTACCGACAAGGACGCCATCGTCATCCACTACTCCGCGCCCGACGCCGTGGTCGACAAGGCGGTCGACGTCGTCGCCAAGAAGTACGCTGCGGGAGGCCCGTTCGACGCCGGCGTGCCCGGAGTCAAGGCGACCATGGCCCACGCCGATCGGGCCGAGCGCGTCATCCTCCGTCCGCAGTCGCGGGTGCTCGTGGTCGTGCCGCCCGACGCGGCGAACAAGTTCGCGAAGGCCTACCAGAAGGCGAAGGTGGAGCCGCACCTGCGACCCACGGAGGCGATGCGTCTGTCGCTCCAGAATCCGCACCGCCCGATGCCGTGGATCCCGGAGTCGGTGACCGCGCTACGGCTCTGGATCGTTCCCGAAATCGCCACGGGAGACGTCGACATCTTCGCCGAAGGCGACACGCCGTCCGAGGAGGCTGCCTCCGACGCCGCCGCGAAGATGACGAAGGTGGTCCGCGACATCAACTCGGGCATGGTGCAGCTCGTGACCCGCGGGGCGCTCGACGGCGCGAAGTTCCGGACCGAGGGCGTCCTCGTCCGCGCGAGCGTGCACGTCCGCCGGGATCAACTCGAGTCCATCCTCGGCATCGTCGCGGCCCAACTGGGAGTTCCGCTGACTCCGTCGACGTCCCCCGCGGCGCCGCCGGGAGGCACGGCTTCGCCACTTCGTTGAAGCGCGCCCGGGTTCGAGGCATCCTCGCGCCATGATTTCCGTTCGCACGCTCTCCGTCGTCTCCGCTGCATCGCTCCTCCTCGCTTCCATGTCCTTCGGCTGCAGCAAGGTCACCGAGCCCGAACCGGGTTCTTTCAAGCCCGCGGACGGCAAACCCTCGCCCCCCGCGCCGACCAAGCTCGAGATCACGGACGAGACCGTGGGCACCGGCAAAGAAGCGAAGACCGGCGATCGCGTGAAGGTGCACTACACGGGCACGCTCTTGAACGGCACGCAGTTCGACAGCTCCCGCGGCAAGGATCCGTTCTCCTTCACCCTCGGCAAGGGAGAGGTGATCAAGGGGTGGGATCAGGGCGTCGTCGGCATGAAGGTCGGTGGCAAGCGGAAGCTCGCGATCCCGTACGACCTCGCGTACGGCGAAGCCGGACATCCGCCGTCCATTCCGGCGAAGGCCGCCCTCAAGTTCGACGTGGAGTTGCTCGCCGTCGAGTGACCGGCGTTCCGCTTCGGACGGAAGCGGGGAAGCACGCGTCTTGCTCGCGGCGAGACGTTCCGGGAACGGCTCAGGATGACACACGCGGATCGGCCGGGATCCGCGGGTTTCGTCAGGGAATTTGCGTGCGCGGGGCCCTGCGTGATGCGCTCCGGAACGGCACGACGCGTGCTCTTTCTCCCGAGCGTCGGGGACGACTCGTCCCCTCCTTGCGGAGGCCTCCCATGCGACACGTTTTTCCTCTCGTCGTCCTTCTCGTTTCGACCGCCCTCCCGCGACTCGCGTCCGCGGACGTCGCCGCTCCCGACGAAGAGGCGTGCATGTATTCGAAGGCGGGTCAGGCCTGCTCGTTCAAGTACGGAGAGGACAAGGGGGCCGCAGGAACGTGCCAACCCGCCACGTGCAAGTCGTGGGTGGGCACCGAGGACGGCGGCATCCGCCACACGGAACGTGATTGCAGCAAGTGCGTGAAGATCGGCGGGGCGCTGGCGGACACGGCCGACGCTGGCACCGACGCGGGCTCCGCCGGTGACGCAGGGAACGCCGACGACTCGACCGACGTGGCGGATCTCGACGCGAAGGGGGGGTGTAGCGCCGGCGGCGGACTGAACCAAGTCGCCCCGTTCCTCCTCGCGTTCCTCGTCCCCGTCCTTCTCCGCCGGAAGAAGGACGCGTGAACGTCCCCTCGGCCACGTCCGTCCTCGGCGCGGCGACGGTGCCGCTCGACGTCGTGCGATCGGCGTTCCTCCGTTCGTTCGGAGCGCGCCTTTCGCCCTACGTCGCGCGGCGGGACGTGCGTGTCGGCCTCGTGGGGCTCCTCGCGGTCGCGTTCGCGCTGACGCTCGCGACGACCCTCCCGCTCTGGGCCATGGCCGTGGGCCCGCTCCTTCTCGGAGTGCCTCACCTCGTCTCCGACGTCCGCTACCTCGTCGTGCGACGCGGAGATCATCGCGACGTCCGTCGCGTGCTTTTCGTGTTCGCGCCACTCCTCGTGACCCTCGTGCGTCCGGCGCCGTCGTGGGGGTTCGCCGTGGCATTCACGGCGGTGGCCCTCGCGCGTGCGTCCCTCCGTCGTCGGGCGATCGCGCTCGTGCTGTGTGCGCTCGCGTACGCTCTCGTCCTCCGTCACGAGCGACTCGTCGCTCAGGGGTTCGTCCACGCCCACAACCTCGTGGCCGTCGCGCTCTGGTGGTCGTGGCGCGCGCGGAAATCGATCTTCGAGAAGGTCGTCCTCGGCGTGTTCGTGGCGGCCTCCGTCGCGATCTTCGTGGGCGCCTTCGACCACGCGGCGTCGTTCGCGTCACCGTACTCGGCGGAGGCGCTCGACCGGGTGGTGCGCGGCGTGGCGCCCGTCGCCGACGGGACCCTCGGCCTGCGTCTCGTCGTCTTCTTCGCGTTCGCGCAATCGGTCCACTACGGCGTGTGGCTCCGTCTCGTTCCGGAAGACGACCGCGGACGTTCGATCCGTTCGTTCGGAAGCAGCGTGCGCGCGCTCGCCGCGGACGTCGGACCTTGGACCATCGTGTCGGCCCTCGCGGCGACGGTCGGTTTCGTCGCGTGGGGGGTCGTCGACGTCGGCGCCGCGGGCCGCGGCTACGTGAACGTCGCCAGCTTCCACGGCTACCTCGAGGTGGCCGTGGCGCTGGGATGCCTGGTCGAAGGTCGGCGCCCGGGAACGAGCGCGCCGACCTCCCGCTGAAGCCGTCGATTTCCGGCGTTCGGTCGCTGTTCAGTCCGCGAAGGCCGCGTCCATGAGCATCTTCTGCTCGAGCTGGTGCGCGGCGTTGCTTCCGGTCGCCGGGCTCGCGCTCTCGACGCGGCACGCGACGTCGAGGTTCACGTCCCGCCCGAACATCTCCTTCCGGCGCGCGTTGACGAAGTACCAGGCGCCCATGTTGAGCGGTTCGTCCTGCACCCACCGGAACTGGGCGTTCGCGTACGGGGCGACGGCTTCCGCGAGGGCGTCGCTGAACGGATAGATTTGCTCGACGCGGACGAGGGCGACGTCGTCGCGCTTCCGCTCGGTGCGGGCCTTCGCCAGATCGTAGTGGACCTTGCCGAACGAGAGGAGGACCTTCTTGACCTTCTTCGGGTCCACGGTCGTGTCGCCGAGGACGTGGTGGAAACGTCCGGAAGTGAGATCGTCGACCGTGGACGTCGCGTCCGGATGACGGAGCAGGCTCTTCGGCGAGAAGACCACCATGGGCTTCCGGATGGGGCGGTGCACTTGGCGACGGAGCGCGTGGAAGAACTGCGCGGGCGTCGTCAGGTTCATGACCTGGATGTTGTCCTCCGCGGCGAGTTGCAGGAAGCGCTCGATGCGCGCGCTCGAGTGCTCCGGACCCTGGCCTTCGTAGCCGTGGGGGAGGAGGAGCACCATGCCGGAGAGCCGCTTCCACTTGTCCTCGGCGGACACGAGGAACTGGTCGACGATGACCTGCGCCGTGTTGCCGAAGTCACCGAACTGCGCTTCCCAGACGACGAGGCCGTCCGGGTAGTCGAGGCTGTAGCCGTACTCGAAGCCGAGAACGCCCGCCTCGGACAGCGGGCTGTCGAAGATGTCGAAGCGTCCGGCGTTCGGTCCGAGATGGGCGAGGGGGGAGTAGGAGACGCCCGTCCTCGGATCGACCATGACGGCGTGGCGATGGCTGAAGGTGCCTCGCCGCACGTCCTGGCCCGTGAACCGGATCGGGACGCCTTCGTCGAGCAGCGACGCGAGGGCGAGGTGCTCGGCCGCGCCCCAGTCGAGGCCCTTGCCGGACGCGAACTTCTGCATGCGCGGTTCGACGACGGTCTTGATCACCTTCGGGTTGACCGTGAAGTCCGCGGGGAAGGTGGAGAGCCTCTCCGCGAGGAAGGTGAGCTTCTCGGTCGACACCGACGTGTCGACCTCGGGGACGGCCTTGTCCGGACCGCCCTTGTAGGCTGCCCAGAGTCCGCCCATGGCTTCGGGCATCTTGTTGAAGTCGCCGGTCTTGGCCTCTTCGCGGGCCTGATCGAGCGCCGCGCGACGCTCGTCGACGATGGCGTTCGCTTCGGCGTCCGTGAGCTCCTTCAGCTCCACGAGGCGCTGCACGTACATCTCGCGGACCGACGGCTTCGCGTCGATGAGCGTGTACATCTGCGGCTGCGTGTAGCGCGGCTCGTCGGTCTCGTTGTGGCCGTACTTGCGGTAGCAATACATGTCGATGACGACGTCCTTGCCGAACTTCTGCCGGAACTCGGTCGCCAGTTGCGTCACCTGGATGACGGCTTCGGGGTCCTCGCCGTTCACGTGGAAGACGGGCACGCGCATCATCCGCGTGATGTCCGTGCAGTAGCGCGTCGATCGCGCGTCCTTCGGGTTCGTCGTGAATCCGACCTGGTTGTTCACGACGAGGTGGATCGTGCCGCCCGTCGAATAGCCCTCGAGGCCCGCGAGATTCAGGGTCTCGGGCACGACGCCCTGACCCATGAAGGCCGCGTCGCCGTGGATGAGGAGCGGCATGACGCCGTGGCGCTTGCCGCGATCCTGCTTCGCGCGGGTCCGACCTTCCACGACCGGATTCACCCACTCGAGGTGGCTCGGGTTGAACGCGAGGGTGAGGTGAACCTTGGCACCCGAAGCGGTCAGGCGATCGCTCGAATAGCCGAGGTGGTATTTCACGTCGCCGGTTCCGAGGAACCGTTCTGGCTGCTTGTCCTCGAAGGCCGCGAAGAGATCGCGGGCGTTCTTGCCGAGGATGTTCACGAGGACGTTGAGGCGTCCTCGGTGCGCCATGCCGATGACGATCTCCTGGACGCCGTGCGTGCCGGCGGACTCGATGAGGAGATCGAGCATGGCGATCATGCTCTCGGCCCCCTCGAGCGAGAAGCGCTTGGCGCCGAGGTAGTTCTTGTGGATGAACTGCTCGAAGATCTCGGCGTCCGTGAGCTTCCGGAGGATGTGCAGGAGACCCTGGCGATCGAACGAACACCGGTTCCGGGAGGACTCCATGCGCTCCTGGAGCCAGAGGCGCATGTCCGGGTTCTCGATCTGCGTGAACTCCACGCCGATGGCGCGGCAGTAGGTCTCCTCGAGGTGGGCGATCACCTCGCGAAGGGTGGCCTTCTCGGGAAGACCGGCGACTCCGACCGTGGGAAACGTGACGTCCAGGTCCGCCTGCGTGAAACCGAAGTTCGCGAGTTCCAATTCGGGTGCCGCAGGAGGCGGATTGCCGAGGGGATCGACGTGCGCGAACAGGTGCCCACGGACGCGGTACGCGTTGACGAGCTGGTAGACGCGACCCTGATGCGCCGCCGCTTCCAGCAGCGAGTCGTCCGGCAAGAACGTCGGCGCCGGGGCGGCGGAACGCGCGTGTCCGTTGGCGGATCCGTTCGTGTCGGAGGACCCCCGTGCCACCGCACCGTGTCCATTCGCCCCGTTCGCTCCGTTCGAGGTCGCGCCGCCGTTCGGGGTCCGGAAGCCTTCACGCTCGTCGAAAAAATCCCGCCAGTTTTCCGGCACGGCCTCGCGGCTTTGGAGATAACGCGCGTGGAGATCTTCGACGTAGCCTGCGTTGATTCCGAATTCGGCGAACGGAGGGAGCATGGGGAGTGGAAGCAATCTTGCCAGATTTCGCGCGCCGCGGGCAGCGGCGACCGCGTCCCCGGCTTCCGATTCTTCGTCGGATCCTGGGGACGCCCCGGACACCCTCGGGGTCACGGCGAACGGACGTCGATTGCCGGAAGCGTTTTTCGCGCGCGACGCCCGCATCGTCGCTCGTGCACTCCTCGGGACCTACCTCGTGCGCGTGGACCGCGACGTCGTCCGCGCGGGTCGCGTCGTCGAAACGGAGGCCTACCGGGGACCCACCGACGCCGCGTGCCACGCACGGTTCGGACTCACGAAGCGCACGCGCACGCTCCTCGGAGCTCCGGCGCGCGCTTACGTGTACGTCATCTACGGCATGTACGACTGCTTCAACGTCGTGTGCCTCGCGGAAGGACGGGGCCACGCCGTGCTCGTCCGAGCGGTCGAACCCGTCCTCGGAATCGACGCCGATGCGCGCACCGACGGTCCCGGCCGCCTGACGCGCGCGTTGGGAATCTCACGTGCCCATGACGGCGCCGATCTCGTGCGCGGCGGG
The DNA here is from genome assembly GCA_046351475.1 of Polyangiaceae bacterium. Classification (GTDB taxonomy): domain Bacteria; phylum Myxococcota_A; class Polyangia; order Polyangiales; family Polyangiaceae; genus JAXLYL01. The sequence continues at coordinate 13,828 of JAXLYL010000051.1, read as the reverse complement.
GCGATCTACCTCACGGAAGCCGGACGCCGCCCGCGTTCCGTCGGCGTCTCGGCGCGCGTCGGCGTGGGCTACGCGGGCGCCCACGCCGATCTCCCTCTCCGGTTCGTCGACACCTCGAGCGCCCACGTCAGTCGCCCGCCGGCGAAGTCCGTGGGCCGTGGAGTCAGCGTGCGCGGACGAGGCTGACCGCGGCGTCGAACGGCGTCGACGCGACGATGCGCACGAGTACGTTCGAACCGTGGAGTGTGCACACCGGGCCCCGATCGCCCACGTATCCCGAACGCGAGGGACCGGTGCCGGTGCCGAGGGGGCCGCGTTCGTCGTCGAGGAATACCCGCACGTCGGCAGAAGCGGCGAACACCACGCGCACGCATTTCGCGCCCGCGTCCGACCGGCCGTCCTCGAATCGGACGAGTCGGGCTTCTTTCGCGTCCCCGTGAACCACGTCGCTGCCGACGAGCGCGAAGCCCGTCAGCGCCCCGGTGAGCTCGTCGCGTCGCGCGACGAGGGCCGAGGTGCCGGAGTCCTGGGTACGTGGGGCCATCGCGGACGAGGCGTCCGACTCCGTCGATCGCGGCCGCCCGTCGTTCGTGGCCGGGCGCTCGACGTTGCCACAGGCGACGTTCGCGACGGACGCCGTGACGACGAGCACCGTGACCCGTGCCCTCGGCACCGCGCGCGCGCCCTCAGCTCGCCGGAACATCCTTCGCTTCGGGACCCGCGCCCGTCGTCTCGGGCGTCACCGGATCCATGCGGCACGTGCCCTGGAACTCCACACCGCGATCGATGAAGAGGGACGGGGAGTGGAGGCTTCCGGTCACGCGGCCCGGCGCGTAAACTTCGATGGCCACGGCCGCGCGCACGTTGCCGCGGAGCGTGCCTCCGCGGACGATCACGGTGTGCACGTCGATCTCGGCTTCGACTTCCGCGCCGTCGCCGATGACCAACGTTCCCTCGCTCCGGATCTCTCCGCGGAAGGATCCGTCGATGCGCACGCTCCCCTCGAAGTGGAGCTTTCCTTCGAATCGGGTGCCGCGTCCGAGGAGGGCCGTGATCTCGGTGACGGGCGACGCGTGCGGCGGAGGAAACGAATCCATCGGGGCGAGCGGAGCTACCAGGGCGCGTCCGTCGAAGCAACTTCGCCTGCCCCGAGCGACCGTCGTCCCGCGCACGCTCCCGGGACCGAGGCCGTCAGGGAGCTGACATGTCCCCCAGGGGAGATGACGAAAGGGCGGAGTCCGAAGGAAATCTCCTGAGGCGCGTCACGGCACGAACTCTGCATGGCTCGGCCCGTCGTTCCCACCCTGCCGGCTGGTCCGGCCGGGGCTCGACCCTGGGGACGACCGTTCGGGGAGGCACGTCGTTTTTACGTGCGGTCGCTCCACGGATGGGTCATTCAGTCCGTCGCCGTAGGGTGCCTGGGAAATCCCCCGGGGGGACACCGACGGCGTCATCGGGGATCGAACGAGGAGACGTGGGGAACGTGAAGAGGACACTGCGCTTCGCCGGTTTGGCTGCGACGTTGGCGGCTACCACCCTTTCCTTCAGCACGCGCGCGTACGCCGCGGACGACGAGCCGGCCCCGACGACGGCGCCCACACCTCCCGCGGACCCCGCGCCCGCCGATCCCGCTCCCGCGGCTCCCACCGAACAGCCCGCTCCGGCCGCCGCCGAGACCGCCCCGGCCGCGGCTCCCGAAGCTCCGCTCGGAGCCGCGGCGCCCACGAACGCGCAGGGCCGTGCGAAGGACACCGTCGTCCCTGCGGCTTCCGACAAGGCCGACGCGAAGCCGAAGGAGCGCCGCTTCGCCGGCACCCAGCTCTTCATGCAAGCCGCCGCGGTGAACCTCAACACGTTCGACCCCGCGCTCCAACAAACGAAGAACCCCACGGTCGAAACCTCGCTCTTCGTCTTGCCGCGTATGCGCATCAACGACGATTTCCAGCTCCGTGGCCGCGTCATCGCGTCCTACGAGTGGACCAACAGCGACACCACCACGAAGCGCAACGAACTCCGCTTCGGTGATGCGACCCTCCAGCTCTTCTATCGGAGCATCCCCACCTTCGCGGGAATCAAACCCATGGTGGCGGCACAGCTCGCGCTGCCGCTTTCGCCCGAGTCCCAGTCCCGCACGATGATCGTGTCCCCGGGTCTCCTCGTGCAGCTCTCCCGCGGCTTCGAACACGTCCTCGGCGGCGACGCGATGCTCATCGCGAACGCGAGCTACTCGCACCCCATCTATTCGCAGACGACGGCGGTCATCAACGGCGCGTCGCCCTATCCGCGTCAGTGCTTCGCGGACAACACCTGCTCGAACCAGCTCACGGGCGCCGCGAACGTCTCCGATTCGCTCAATTGGAGCGTCATCGCCGCCATGGAATGGGGCAAGTGGAGCCCGGCCGCGTTCTTCCTCATGTCCCACGCGTTCCCGTATTCGTTCAAGGATCTCCCCGGCGTCGACCGCGTCGCGAGCCGACCGAGCGTCCGTCAGTCGACCTACTTCAGCTTCTGGCTCGACTACAACGCGAACTCCTACTTCACGGCCGAAGTGGGTTACTTCATGTCCCGTTCGCTCCTCAACGCGGACGGAAGCTACGGCAACCCGTTCTTCGACAACAGCCAGGACATGCGCGTGTACCTCGGCGCCAACTTCAACATCGACAACTTCGTGAAGTCCCTCTCCGGAGGCGACGCCGACGGCGGCGTCGTCCGCGCGAAGAACACGCATCGCGCGCCGGTCATGGCGTTCTGACGCAATCGAGGTTCCCCAGTTCCTCCGCTCCCCGGAGGACTCCCCGAGGCCGCGCTCCCGAGAGGGAAGCGCGGCCTTCGTCGTTTCGGCGCGCGGCGGGCGGTGCGGGCGTGTGGGAGGGGAACTTCAATTTGGGCAAGGTCCCGGGCCCATGCTCTACTTCCGAGCATGTCCGTGCGCGCGCGAACCCACTCGGTGACGGTTGCCCTCGTGCTTTTCCTCTCGTCGTCGGCGTCGCCTCGGGCCTTCGCCCAGGCCCCCGCGGCCGCGGCCGATCCGGGACCCGCGTCGACCACGACGACACCGGCCAGCGATGCGCCCGCCCCCGCGACGGAAGGATCCGGGAAGACCACGTCCCGACCCGCGACGGGCTACGGGCCGTCGATCCGCAAGATGGCACCGCGCCCGCGCCTCGTGAAGCGCGCCGGGCCCATCGCGTCCGTTCCGACGTTCGAGGCGCTCCCGGACGGAGGGTCCCGCCTGGAAGTGCATATCACCCAACCCGTGACGGTGGAGGAACGGATCGCCGGAAACACGGCGACCTACGTACTGAAGGGCGCCCACCTCGAACGTCACAACGACATGAACCCGCTCGTGACGGTCCACTTCAACACTCCCGTCCAAAGTGCGCGACTCATCTCGGCGAATCGCGATCTCCAGTTCGTCGTCACGCTCCGCGCGAACGCGCGCCCGTCCCACCGCGTCGTCGCGGGAGAAGGGGGCGCCCAGGTCCTCCAGGTGGACTTCGCGAAAGGCGACTACATGTCCGCGCCGCTCGTGGCGCCGACGGCCAGCGTCGACACGGTTCCCGACGCCGCCGACGACGGCAACGTGGCGACCGACACGGCCATCGAACCCGACGATTCTGCGGAGGGGGTGGCGCCGAAGAAGGCGCTCCAGAAGCCCGCCGCGAAGAAGAAGAAGTCCACGCCGGCCGCGACGAAGCCCGAGGGCTGACGGCGCGCGTGCGATTCCGACCATCGTCGGCGATCGCGGCATTCCCGGTGGCGTTCGCGTGGACGACGGCAGCTCGCGCCGACGTTCCGGGACCCGACGTCTCGCCGATCGACATCCACGCGGACGACGTGACCCTCGACGCGCGATCCAAGGATCTGGACGCGAAGGGGCACATTCGCATCGATCAGAGCCCGTTTTTCCTCACGAGTGACGCCCTCCACGTCCACCGGGATCCGTACGGAGTCCTCCTCGAGGGGGAAGGGCGGGTCGGATTCTGCCCGTGTCTGGGGACGCCCCTCGCGGTGCGCTTCGCGAAGGCGACGGTCGCGCCGCCGAGCGATCTCCTCCTCACGTCCCCGAGGATCGAGCTCTACGGCGTTCCGGTACTCCCCCTGCCGTGGTTCTGGTTGCGAGCGCCGTCGAAGATCGGTCTGCTGCCGCCGGACCTCGCGTACCGCGCGAACGACGGTCTCTATCTCGGTGCAGGTGCCCACCTTCCCTGGAAGCCGCGATCGTCGTCTTCGGCGCTCGACCTCCGTGCGGGCGCGTACGTGCGGGGAGGCGTGCGCGTCGACGCGAGCGCACACACGGAGACGAGCCGGACCCGCGTGGCGTGGGATCATCTCGACGGGGACGGCTTCCTCGTGGATGCCCGCGGAGCCGACGGGAGCGCCGATCGAGGGACGTCCGTGGCGTGGGACGTCGACGCGCTCCGCGGGCCGCGCGCCGTACGCGCGACGACCGAGCTCGACGCCGCCGCGCGGCCCTACGACCGCGTCACGAGCGAAGGATCCCTCCGCGCAGGTCCCGTGACGCTCGCGTCCGGGCTCCGCGCCATCGCGCTCCGTGGCGGAGGTACGTTCGAGTTCGCGGGCATCGGTCCCGTCGCCAGCGCCCGCGTCGCGTCGGCGCTCGGATCGTTCGCGCTCGTCGACCTCACCGCCGACGGAGGCGTCCTCGGTGGAGGTCCCGGTCCCAGCCTCGGTGTCGCGCGTGGGGACGGAGGTATCCTCGTCGGCCGGCATTTCGGTCCGGTCGGCGCGACGGTCGCGATCCGCGGCGCGGGCACCGTGGCGTCGGACGGGGATTCCCGGGGGGCTTCCGGAAGCGCGGGCGGCCGCCTCACGATGTCGCTGCCGTTCGGTCGCTTGTACGCGTCGAAGGATCCGCGGGACCCGTGGGTCCACCGCGCGGAGCCACGCATCTCCGGATCCCTTCTCGCCGTGAACGACGGGATCCCTTGGTTCATGCGTGCCGGTCGCGGCCTCGGCAGCGTGGAGGGCAAGGCTGCGCTCACGGAGTTCGGACTCGCGAGCAGCCTCGGCCGGATCGGCAAACGGATCGCCACCGAGTGGGTGACCGCCTTCGGTTGGATCGCGGACGATCGCGGAGTCGTCCCGGCGACGCGATTCCGCGGGACCACGGACATGGGCTTTTTCGGAGGCAGCGCCGAACTCGCCAACGTGTTCACGGGCGTTCCGGGCCAAGCATCCGGTGCGTTCGTCGGGCGGGGCAGGGTGGGGCCCAAAGATTCCGTGCACGTGACGATGAGCGGCGCCGTCCGCCGTGGCGTGGACCCGCTCCGCGCCCGGGCGCTCCTCGACAGCGCCACGGAAGCGCCCGTAGGGTTCTTGGGGTCGGAGGGCTGGACGCTCGGAGGCTTGGCGTCCGTGCCCATCGGTCCCTACGTGACCGTGCGGGGCGGCGCCGACGTCGACGCGAGCGCCGTACGTCTCCTCGGTGCCCGGGGCGGCGTGGAGTTCAAGGACCGTTGCGGGTGCCTCGTGATCCGCACCATGGCGTCCCACCGCATCGGTCGCGACGGTGTGGACGTCTGGGTGGCGATGGACATCGCGCCTCGCGACGTGCGCGACGCGCTCTGATCCTTCGCTTGCGCGGAGACGACGGGGATGCTCCCCTTCCGGACCATGAAGGGTCAACCGAAGATCATCGATCTCCTCAACGAGGTCCTCACCGGCGAACTCACCGCGATCAACCAATATTTCCTGCACGCCCGCATGTGCAAGAACTGGGGTTTTTCGCACCTCGCCGAGAAGATCTACAAAGAGTCGATCGACGAGATGAAACACGCGGACAAGCTCATCGAGCGCATCCTGTACCTCGAGGGGCTCCCCAACCTGCAACGCCTGGGCAAGCTCGCCATCGGACAGAACGTGGGAGAGGTCTTGAAGAACGACCTCGCCATGGAGCACGTCGCGATTCCGCTGCTCAACCGAGGCATCCAGCAGGCGCGGGACGCGGGCGACAACGGCACCGAGGATCTCCTCACCTCCATCCTCGTCTCGGAGGAAGAGCACACCGACTGGCTCGAGACCCAGCTCGGACTCATCCAGACCATCGGCGAAGGGCACTACCTCGCCCAGCAGGTCCGCGGATGACGTGACGGCGGTTCCGACGCGGGCGAGCCCACGCCGAAACGCCGGAATGGGGGCGGGTGGCCGCGGCCTAACCCGCCGTCATGACTTCGATTTTCAAATTCCTACCGGGACCCCTTGTGTTCGACCGATAATGAAAACAGAATTCATTATCGTCATGTACGTCTGCGTATGCCTCGCCGTCACGGATGAAGAAGTGTCGACCGCCATCGAAGGCGGCGCCCGGACGGTGGACGACGTCACGCGTGCCTGCAGCGCCGGCGGGGACTGTGGCGCGTGCCACGAGATGATCGCCTCCATGATCGGCGAGGCCGCGGCCGACGGGCGTGCGTGCGACGGCCACGGCACGGCACCCCGGGAACGCCTCGTCGCGCTTCGCACGACGCGCGCCGCCTGAAGCGTCGCTCGGCACGACGCGCGCCGTCGCTGTCGTCGCTCGGGCCCGGACGCGCTTCCCCCTACCGACGCCGGGGGCGCCGGCGTAGGCCCCGTCAGTCGCCCGTGACCTTCGATTCGCCGCAGAGGCGTTCGACGAGGAACGACGCGACGTCCGAAGGTTTGGTACCGGGGCCGAAGCCGGCGTCGAATCCGAGCTCGAGGGCGAGCTTGTGGTCGATGCGGGGGCCTCCGAAAATGAGGATGACCTCGTCCCGCCAGCCTTGGCTCTTGAGCAGGTCCACGAGGGCCTGACCGTTGTCCTTGTGGCAGTTCCGTTGCGTGATGATCTGGCTGACGAGGATCGCGTCCGCCTTGAGGGCGCGTGCGCGGGAAGCGAGCTGGTCGTTCTCGACTTGGGCGCCCAGGTTGTACGCCTCGAAGCTCTTGTAACTCTCGAGGCCTTTGTCCCCGGCGTAGCCTTTGTAGTTGAGGATCGCGTCGATGCCGACGGTGTGCGCGTCCGATCCCGTGCACGCGCCGACGACCACGATCTTCCGGCCGAGTCGCGTCTTCACGCGGTGTTCGATCTCGTCGCGCGTGAGGGCCTCGGTGCGGACTTCGGGGACGTCGATGAGCGACACGTCCACGGAATGTTTCGAGTGCCCGTAGACCACGAAGTACGAGAAGCCCTTCGCGCACTCTTCCATCGTCGCGACGATGGGATCGCGGAGACCGTGCTGCTCGGCGAAACGCTTCGCCGCCTCGCGCGCCCGCGCCGAGGGCGGAAGCTCGAGGACGAACGAGAGCTGCACCATGCCGTCGCCTTCACGGTCGCCGTAGGCCCGGAGGGGCTTGTGGGTCGTCGGATGCATCGGTCAGGCTCCTTTCGTCCGCACGTCCGCGGTCTTCGCGTTCTTCACGGGCTTGCCCTCGAGGGCGTCGAGGACGGGATTCACGTAGTCGGGAGCGCGTTCCGTGACTCCGGCGAACCCCTTGCCGCCTGTGCGTGTGCGCTTCACGTCGGCGAAGGCACCCTTTCCGATGGCTTCCCAGATGCTCTCCTTTTCGACGACTTCGAGCAGTTCCCGGGCTTCCCGGAGCACCGTCTTCGCGCGGTTGGCGACGATGCCGTCCGCCTTCCATTCGATCTCGTCACCGAGGTGCTTCGCGGCTCCGAACACGTAACGCGTCGCTTTGAGCGACAGGTGGCGGTCCATGAGCAGCGGGTTGTGCACGGCTTCGCTGAACATGCCGAGAAGCTCGATGGACTGGTTCGTCGTGATGCCGACGAGGTTGAACATCGCGTCGTGGACGTGGCTCTGGAAGATGTCGCCCGTCTTGTGTTTCGTGGGAGGCATCCACTTGATCGGGTGCCGATCGAAGATCTGCCGCACGAGCTGCGCCTGCGCGACCTCGAAGAGGAAGCTGTCCTCGAGCCACGGATCGATCTCGTACGCGTGGCCGAGGCCCATCTGCTCCTCGCGGAGGCCCGCCCGTAGCGCGAACGCCTCGTTGATGAACTGGCTCGCGAGGACCGTGTGCGCCTTCTCCACGGCGTCGGCGGTCGTGAGGTAGTTGTCCTCGCCGGTGTTGATGACGATGCCCGCTCGCGCGATGAAGCGGCGCGACACGTACTGATCCACGAACGTCCGGCACATGTTGATGTCGCGGAAGAGGATTCCGTACATCGCGTCGTTGAGCAGCATGTCGAGCCGCTCGACGGCCGCCATCCACGCGATCTCCGCCATGCACAGGCCGGACGAGTAGTTCGTCTGGTGGATGTAGCGGCCGTATTCGTCCGTCGCTTCGTCCGTCGCGCGCCGGATGATCTTGAAGTTCTCCTGCGTCGCGAAGGTGCCGCCGTACCCTTCGGTGGTGGCGCCGTCGGGAACGTAGTCGAGGAGGGATTGCGCGGTGGCCCGGATGACGGCCACGATGTCCGCCCCGGAATGTGCGGCGGCCTTCGCTTGGAGTGCGTCGTCGTAGATGTTTCCCGTCGCCACGATGACGTACTTGTGGGGCGTCGGTCCGGGCAGCACCTTCGCGCGCTTGGCTTCGCGTGTGTCCCGGGCGGTGTCGATGCGGGCGATGGCGGCCTTCGCATGGGGATCGAGGACGGCGCGAACTTCGGCTTCCGTCGGACCGCCCTTGCCGTCGTCGAGATCGACGCCGAACGCGAGGCGTTCGGCCGCGTCCTGGAGGCTGTCGGCGCCGCGGAGGAGGGCCCGGCCGAGGAAGGTGCTGATGCCGCGTCCCAGGAGCTTTTCGCGGTGGTACCGGTCGACGGCGGCGTTGACGAGGGGCACGCCCTGATCGTCGACGCCCTCCACGCCGTACGACCGTAGGATGGTGCGCTCGACTCCGACGCTCGTGTGGGCGTCGATGTAGCGTTGCACGTCGTCGGCGATGGCACCCGCCATCTCGCGGCAGCGCTCCACCACCGCCCTATCCATCGGAACTTTCGCCATGGGTGGCATTTGCCACATTTAGGCGAGGGCATAAAGCACGGCCGCCAGGGCCGAGGCGGCCCCCAGCAGGCCCAGCCTCGCCGGGATGGCTCGCGCCGAGAATCCCCGTGCGACCGCGGCGAAGAGCCGTGACGAGAGTCCCACGGCCGCGAGGACGACCGCGAGTGCCGCGAGAGGCGCGGACCACGCCGGTGGAAGTCCGCGACGCGTGAGACTCGCGCGGAGGGCGTCGCCGGTGACGTGCACCTCCGTCGCTTTCCGTGCGTCGTCCTCGGCGCGCCCGGCGACGCGGACGAGGCCGTTCGAAGCGCGATCGACGAAGGCGTTCCGTGGATTCCACGCGCTCCACGGTGTCCACGGCGACGGCGTCGCGAGGGCGGCGCTCCGCATGGCCTGCCACGCGGCCGTGGCCGTACGCACTTCGCCCCGGAGTTCGGCGCTCTCCGCGACGACTCCGAGTTGGTCGAGCGCGAGGTCGGCGTGTCGCGTGAAGGGGACGCGGCACTCGGCGGCTTCGCGCGCCGTGCGGATGGCACCGGCGAAATCGCCGGCCGCGAACGCCGCTCGACTCGCTTCGAGGGCGCGTTCGCCGTCCCGCGCCGTCCGGACGGAGGCGGTGACGACGAGGGCGACGGTTCCGAACGCGACCACGGCGAACCCCCCGAGGGGACGTCGGCGCGGAGCGTCGCTCACTGGAAGTCGCGCTTGCGGAAGACGAGGGCGGAGAGGAGGACGAGCACGCCCGCGTAGAGGAACGCGTGCATCGTCGCTTCGCCGACGAATCGCCAGATCGGGATCTCCGGAACGGCGCCGAGCAGGACGGGGCGCGCGGGCACGTAGAGCTGGAGATTCGGGACGACCCGCGAGATCGCGAGGCAGAGGAGTCGCAACGTCTCCCCGAAGACGCGGCCGGGAAGATTGCCGAGGGTCTCCGCGGATCGGCCCGTGAGCCAGATCCCGAGCGTGAACACCGCCGTGAGGAAAGGCGACGAGAAGGACGCGAAGAGCGTCGCGACGCCGGAGACGATGGCGACCTCCCCGAACGTCAGCGCGAGCGACGCGAGGATCAAACGGCGATCGTCCGGAGCGCCTCCGGCGAGGACGGCCATGACCACGAGCGTGACGACGGCCCACGGCACGATGACGAAGACGCGGGACGTGCCGGCGACGACGAGCGCCACCGCGAGGACGACGCCGAGGATGCCCGCGGCCACCAGGACTCCCGTGAGGGCCTTGGCGTGGATGGCGACGAGGGCCAGGATCGTCGCTCCGTCGAGCGCGATGAAGGCTCCCAGCGTTCCCAGGGTACCGAGGTACTTGCCGAGGATGTATTCGTGCCGCCGGAGCCGCCGGGTCAGGATCGGGAACACCGTCTTCAGCTCGATCTCGCGATGGAGCGACGTCGCGCCGATGACCACGGCGACGACGACCGCGAAGAGCGACACGGAACTCGTGCCCACGTCGGAGATGACCCGTGTCTCCTGGTGGAGGGAGAGGGTGGCGACGACGAGCGAGTAGATCGACGCCGCGAGGGCGAGACCGATGAGACCGTGGAGGATCCGCGCGCGGACGGCTTCGCGGTACGTGTTCATGGCGATGGCGAGAACGCGACCGAACATGGACCGCGGTTCTACCACGAACGCGGCCACCATGGCGCGAAGGTGGCGTGCGGACGGGAGACCGACGTCAGGCGCGCGGACGCGGACGTCGCGTCCGATCGAAGGCCAGGCGGTGATGTTCGGCGGCGAACGACGCGAAACGCGTCGGCACGGTGAGGAGCGCCGCGCGGAGTCGGGTCTCGAGGAAGTCGCGAACGAAGCTCGCGCCCACGTCGACGAGGATGCCGTAGGAGACGAGGACCCGAGGGTGCAGCGTCGTCACGTCGCCGGAGGTCTCGATGCGGGGCGGGAGCGTTTCGGTGCGGATGTAGCCCCATGCGTCGTCGATGCCGTGCGGCTCGGAGGGATCGAGCCAGGAATCGGACGCCCGCGCCTCCGCCCGGGACGGAGCCGGAGCGTGTACTCGGCCTCGAAGAGCGCGTTGCCTTGACGAATGCGAAGTTTCCGGTCGCCGGAGAGCGCCGGTACCGATTCGACGGACTTCGTCCGCGGGAGGGACGGCCCGGTACGCGTCCGGATCGAGGAGCATCGCGTCGAGCTCGAGGGGTCGGCTTCGACGATCGTGTACGCCACACCGCCGACGTAGCGGTGGTCGCCGCCGCGGTCCACGGTGCCTCTCGAACGTGACCGTGGCTCCCGACTCCAGGCGACGCACGACGTCCTCCGCCAAGGGCGCCGCGGTCGCCTGGTCGCGGCGACCCGAAGGTCACGAACGCGACGGCGACGAGGGCGGCGGCGAACGTGCGGAGAGCGAACACCATGGACCACATAGTTAACCATCCGCGAAGGTGCCCCGCAACACGGCCGAAATCGTCGAATTTCAACGTGATTCGTCGATGACGACCTGGCCGTGTGGCCACCCCACGGGGTTCCGGCCGTCCCACGTGGAGGCGGGGCAGCGCCGTCAGGGGACGAGCAGGATGCGCACCTTGGGACCGATGGCGACCGTGAGCTCGCGGGAAGCTTCGTGCAGGTCGCCGTCGATCGTGTACCGATCGCGCGCCTCCGTCGTGGGACGTGTCGTTCCGGAGGGTCATGCGCGCGTGGTCACGGCGTCGTGGGCCTTCCCGTCGCGCATGGGATCCGCGCGGAAGATGCGCGGCAGTTCGAGGACGAGGGACGCCGCGGACGCGGTGATGCCGAGGGCGTGGAATGCGCCGGGGCGTTCGTCGACGCGGCGGAACGGCCGGAAGTTGAGGCCGATCTGATCGACGGTGCCCGCGCACACCGTGAGGTGCCGTGGAAGGCCACACCGTGCCGTCGTCGAGTTCCACGGTGCCGACGAAGGGAGCCGCGATGCGTGCGGCCGTCCTTCCGCCGACCATGGCGCTGGACGCCGTGCGGAGGAGCGTCTTCGCGGCGACGAAGGGACTCGGCTCCTCGTCGCCATAATACTCGCGCAGGAAGCCGTGGATGACGCCGGTCCCGAAGATGAATCCGCAGTCGTCACCGACGCGCATGGTGTGCCGTTCGACGCCGGCGAGAGGTCGCTCGGCGCGTTCCGCGTAGGCGCGGACGAGACGGGCGAGGAGCCCCTCGGGACGACCGCGGCGGACGCCGACCGCGTTCGCGACGGTGTTCATGGTGCCGCCCCGGAGGAACGCCACGGGAGGGAGCGCGTGATCGCGGTAGACGTCCAGGAAACCCGTCAACGTCACCTTGTTGGTGCCGTCGCCTCCGCTGATCCCGAGGACGTCGATGCTCTGACGCTTGAAGTCCTCCGCGATGCGGTACAGCTCGTCGATGGAACCCGCTTCGCGGACGACACCGTGATCGCCCAGGCGCTCCGACAGGCGCCGGATGGCCCCCGGATTCTTCCGGTTCTGGCGACTCTTCGGATTGAGGACGACTCCGATTCCAGGCATGGAGATCTCGACGAGGGCGGGAAATCGAAACGGTACCCTCGCGGACCAAACGGGGAAAAGATCCTATGAAATCCGGCGCGTTCGCGGTCAAACGCGAAACGCGCTACGCCCCGGGAGCCTTGGCAGGGATGGGTCGACGACCTATGGACGAAAAGAGGAACGATATCGTGGCTGAAGCTTCCGTTTCGGATCAGGTCGCGCGTGCGCGCGACGCGGCGATGGTGCTCGTGCGAACGGGAGTGACGGTGTTCCGCGTCGGCGGTTCCGACCGGCAGACCTGGCTGAACGGGCTCGTCACGTGCGAACTCGCGAAGTCGAAGGCGGGCGATGCCGTCTACGGTCTTGCGGTCGAGAAGAAGGGGAAGGTGATGGCCGACCTCGAGGTGATCCTCGGCGTCGATCACGCGTTCCTCGTCGTGGACACGTCGGCGGCGGACGCCGTCGCCGAGACGTTCGAACATCACCTGGTGATGGAGGATGCCGAACTGGAACGCACGTCGGACGCGTTCGTCGCCGTGTCCCTTCACGGGCCGTCTTCCACGGCGCTTCTCGAGCGCGCACGCGCGGCGGGAGCGGAAGGTGGCGTCCTCGATCGCACCGGTCTCGGTGGCGCCATCTTCGTGGTGCCCACCGCGAAGGCCGACGCGATCCTTGCCGACCTCGAGTCCTCGGGTGGCGTCCGAGGAACGGACGCGGGCTGGGACGCCCTCCGGCTCGAACGGGGCGTGCCTCGATTCGGCGTGGACTTCGACGGCACCACGTACCCGCAGGAAGCGGGTCTGGAGAAGACGGCGATCTCGTTCTCGAAGGGTTGCTACCTCGGTCAGGAAGTCGTGTGCATGCTGGAGCTCCGTGGCCACGTGAAGCGCCGCCTCGCCACCCTCCACGTGGACGGCGACGTCCCCGCGAGAGGACTCGAGCTCTTCGACGGCGAGGGCAAGAGCGTGGGGCAGATCACCAGTGCGGCCTATTCCCCGACGCGCGACGCCATCCTCGCCCTCGGCATGGTCAAGATCGCGAACGGTGCCGAAGGCGCGAGGATCCATGTCGGCGCGAAGGACGGTCCCGCCGCGACGGTCGTGGTGGCCTCGGCCTGAGCGGCGAGCCTCAGCGGGATCCGCCCACGTCGGGCGGAAGGACGACCGGAGCCCGCTTCGAACCGGACTTCGCCGTCGGCGCGTACCGGAGACCGAGCGCGAAGCGGTACCGCGGCGTCGTGATGGCGTCCGTCCCGAGAGAGGTGCCGCCGCTCGCGAGGATCGAGACGTCGCCCTCGAGGAACGGCGCGGTCCGCACCGAGGCCATCCACTCCGCGGGCGCGAAGATCGAGGCGTTCGGAATGGTCGTCGTCCCGACCGGCGTCGTCACGACGGTCGCCTGGTCGACGAAGCTC
>JAXLYL010000050.1:0-22825 GCA_046351475.1 Polyangiaceae bacterium | reverse complement strand
CGGAGCCTTCGAGGGGATCGGAGAAGACGATCTCCGTCCCGAACGCCCGGGCGATCGCCTTCCTCGGTGCGGACACGTTCTCGGGCATGACGAGCCGCACGGGAAAGCCCATCGCCGCACCGAAGAGTGAATACGCGATGCCCGTGTTGCCGCTCGTGGCGTCGACGAGCGTCTTGCCGGCACCGAACACGCCTCGCGCCTTCGCGTCGAGGATCATGGACAACGCGGGGCGATCCTTCACGCTCCCGCCCGGATTCGCGAACTCGAGCTTCGCCCACACCTCGGCCGACGGCACGTGGGCGGCGACGTGGCGCAGACGCACGAGCGGCGTGTTGCCCACGGCCTCGACGATCGAGTCGAGACGACGCGGAACGCGCCCCGAGGGCGCGAGCGTGGGCGCCGGGAGCGTCACGGGAGTCGGTCACCCGCCAGGAGTCGCCGGAGGGTCGCGAGCGCGTCGAGGGCGCCCTGGGCCACGGAGGCACATGCGGGGTCGCGCAGGGCGATGTCGTCGGTCCGCGGCATGTCACGACCGCCGGGCGCGATCACGACCGACGGGTCCGTCCGTCGCGCGACGTCGGCGAGGGATCCCGACACGTCGAGTGTACCGACGCCGGCGCCGGCGAGGTATCGGGTGGTCACGCGAGCCCGGAGGTCGTCGCCTCCCACGCGCACGTGCCCCGCCACGATGCGCGCCTGTCCCTCCGACCCCACGTCCCGGAGACGGGACTGGCGAGAGTGGCGCCCGCTCATGCTCCGCCGGCGATGGCGGGCACGATGCTCAGGACGGCGCCTTCGACCATCGGCGTCGCGAGCCCCTGGAGGAACCTCACGTCCTCCTCGCCGAGGTAGACGTTGATGAATCGTCGCACGCCCTTGTCGTCCACGAGGCGCGCTTTCAATCCCGGATGCCGCGTCTCGAGATCGTCCAAGACCGCGGCGAGCGTCGCCCCGGCGGCGGGAACTTCGTCGTGGCCTCCGGTGAGGGTCCGGAGCGGCGTGGGGATGCGCACGGTGACGGTCATGGAGTTCCTTCGTAGCGCACTCCGAGCACCGAGGAAATCCGGCCGTCGTTCCCGCAGAGGGGGCACGACGCGCGAGGGCGCATGCGTCGGCTGCGTACGCTGCCGAGCTTGCCGTCGAACGACACGAGCGTGCCCGCCACGTCGTCCCCTCGGAGGATCGCGAGGGCGAGATCGGCGGCGAGCGCGCCCACGACACCCACCACCGGCCCCATGACGCCCGCTTCCGCGCAATTGGGCACGGCGTCCCCCGTGGGAGGGTCCTCGAACACGCACCGGTAACACGGGCGACCTCCGCGAACCGAAGCGAGCACCGTGCCGTGCCATCGTACCGCCGCGGCCTGGACGACGGGAACCCCGGCGAGATGGCACGCGTCGGCGACGAGGAACTTCGTCGCGAAGTTGTCGCTACCCTCGAGCACGAGGTCGTACGCACCCACGGTGTCGACGGCGTTCGTCGGGAGCACGCGGTGTCCCACGTCGACGACGACCACACCCGGCACCTCACGTCGCAACGCGCCGGCGGCGGCGGTGGTCTTCCTCGCGCCGACGTCGGCGTCGTCGAAGAGGATCTGGCGGTGCAGGTTCGAGCGTTCGACCTCGTCGTCGTCGGCGAGCGCGAGCGTCCCCACTCCGGCGTGGGCGAGCGCGAGAGCCGCCGGGCACCCGATGCCTCCGGCGCCGACCACGAGCACGCGTGCGTTTCCGGGCGTCACGGCGCGTCCCCGGTTTCCGCCGCCGGGTCGTCCGAGGGCACGGTCGCACCGAAATGACTCTCCAGACTGAAGTACCTCTCGCCGGTGTCGCAGAGGACGGTGACGACGGCGCCCGCGTCCGGACGTTCGCGGGCGACCTCGAGAGCGATCGCGACGGCCGCTCCCGAGCTGATGCCGACGAGCAGACCTTCGTTCCGCGCGAGGGCGTCCTTCGTGTCCCACGCCAGGCGATCGTCGACGACCCTCACCTCGTCGACGACCGAACGGTCGACGTTGTGCGGGACGAATCCTGCAGCGAGGCCCTGGATCTTGGAGGGTCCCGTCCGCCCTTCCGAGAGGAGTGGTGCACTCGCGGGCTCCACCGCCACGATGCGCGGCGCGGTCGCCCCTCGTCGGACGGCGTCCGCCTTCCACGCGCGGCCCACGCCCGTCACCGTCCCGCCGGTGCCGACACCCGCGACGAACGCCTGCACCGGATCGCCGTCGAGCGCCGACAGGATTTCCAGGGCCGTGGTGGTGGCGTGCGCTTCCGGGTTCGCGGGGTTGTCGAACTGGGACGGCATGTAGGCGCCCGGGGTCTTCCGGACGATCGCGTGTGCTTCCGCGATCGCGCCCGCCATCTGGTCCTCGGCCCGCGTGAGCACCAACGTGGCTCCGAACGCTTCGAGCAGCTGCCGTCGCTCGAGACTCATGCTCTCCGGCATGGTGAGCACGAGTCGGTAGCCCCGCACCGCGCACACGAGGGCGAGACCGATGCCGGTGTTGCCGCTCGTCGGTTCCACGACGACCCCGCCCTTCGCGAGGAGGCCCCGTCGTTCGGCGTCCGTGATCATGGCGAGCGCGATGCGGTCCTTCACCGAACCCGTGGGATTCGACTGCTCCATCTTCGCCCAGATCTCGGCCCGGGGAGGTTGGCCCGCGCCGCGCCCGAGGCGACGGATTCGCACGAGGGGCGTCGCGCCGACGAGGGCGGACACGTCGTCCACGACGAGGGGAATGGGCGCGGCCCCGTCGCGCGACGACTTCGGAGGGTTCGATCCGGACACGGCCGCGCACACGCTAGGAAGTTCCGGCGCGGAATGGAACGGCGACGTGGTCCGTCTGCCGGCTCGCCCGGTCGGGGCGACCGGACGCGACGTGGGTGCCGAATACGAACGCCGACGACGAGGCGGCGGGGTCGTTCTGCGGTAGCCTCGTCCTCGGATCATGCGCGGCAGCACCGAAGCTCGGGCGATACACGCGGCCCATCCGGCCATCGACCTCCACGCCGACACGCTCATGTGGGGCCGCTGGCTCGGCTACGACATGGTGGAACGTCACGAGAGCCCCCTTCCCCGCGCGGCGTTCGGCGGTCACGTCGACCTGCCCCGCATGACCGAAGGCGGCATGGGCGCGCAATTCTTCGGCCTCGTGTCCCTTCCCGTCGTGCCGAACACGCGGGGACTCGCCGCGGTCATCCACGAACAGATCGACGTCCTCGACCGCGTGACCGCGGCCCATCCCGGAAGGCTCCGCCTCGTTCGCACCGCCTCCGAAATCGAAGCCGCCCGTTCGGAGGGTGTCCTCGGTGCGCTCCTCGGCATCGAAGGTGCCCACGCGCTCGAGGGAGATCTCGACAAGCTCGAGGCCTTCGCGCGCCGGGGTGTACGGTATCTCGGCCTCCTCCACTTCTCGTCGAATCACGCCGGCCACCCGGCTTACGGCCGCGGGCGTCGGGACGACAGCGGTCTCACCCCCTGGGGCTTCGAACTCGTGGAACGGTGCGACGCGCTCGACGTGATCGTGGACCTTTCCCACATCAACAAGCGCGGCTTCATGGACGCGTGCCGGACGACGAAGCGCCCGCCCATCGTGAGCCACACCGGCGTCCTCGGCGCCCACGAGCACTGGCGCAACATCGACGACGAGCAGCTCCGGGCGGTGGCCGACCGGGGGGGCGTCGTGGGCGTGATCTTCTATCCGAGGTACCTCGGCGGCGACGGCCTCGAACCCGTCGTGAAACACCTCTCGCACGTGATCGACGTGGTCGGCGAGGACGCGGCCGCCCTGGGCAGCGACTGGGACGGGATGATCGTCCCCACGAAGGGCCTGGAGGATCCGCGAGGACTACCCGATCTGACCGACGCGCTCCTCCGCGCCGGGTACACGCCCGAACGCGTCGGCAAGATCCTCCGCGGCAACGTGATGCGCGTGCTCAACGGCGGCTGACGACCGCGTCGACGTCCACGTCGAGCCCGCGCGCGGAAAAGCGCGCACGCAACCGTGCGGCCCATGCCTCCGCGTCGACGCCGGGCGGAGCTTCGAGACGTGCCTTCGCGACGGAACCTTCGGCCGTCAGCACCAGACGCGCTCCGGCGAGGACGCCGCGGCCGAGTTCCACGTCCATGGCTCCGCGCGAACGGTCCCCCGACCACGCGATTCGTCGGACGAACTCCGGAAGGAGCGTTTCGAGGGACACGCTCGCGTTCCGCGTCGCGGTGCTCGAAGGGGCCACGATCTCGTGGGTCGCCTCGGACCGGGGGACGACCGCGCCGTCCACGAGACCGGGGGACCAGGTCCTGAAAGCCTGGCGCTCACCGGGGAACCGATCTCTTCTCCCGTCGTCCGTCGCGTCCACGAGCGTGGACGGGGCGAGCGGCGTGGCGCGTTCCATCGGAGGCGAAGGCACACCTGGGCTGGGTGGCGGGGTCGCCCGCAAGGCCGACGCCAGGAGCCGGGCGAAAGCGGAGGGCACCGGGAGCTCCCCACGGGCGACGGAAACGCCGACGGGCGCGGGAACGGCAGGCGGAGAGGCGCTGGTCGCGCCGGGACGTTGGACCATACCGTCCGTCGCCCGCACGCCGGCATCCGTTGCGTGGTCGACGGCACCGGGATCCTGCGGCGAGACGCCTCGCTTGTCCTCATGATTCCGGACACTTGAAGCGCTACCGGGGCCGCCACTCCACGGCCAGCGTCTTGACCCGAGGGCCCCCCCTGGTAGCGTGACCAGCCTGGGTGTGCGTGGCGCCGTTTCCCGAATTCGTCGGGAAAAACGGGCTTCGCAGGGCCGCCCGGGGGGATCGATTCGGAGCGTGGATCTGGTCGGCGATGCGGGACCCGCGACGAGCCTCGGTCTCGCCCTCGTAGCCTCCACGCTCGGTGCCGTCATCGGCGCCGGAGTCGCGGCGCTTTCGGAGTTGCCCGAAGGATTCCTTCGTTCCGTGGCCGAGGAGCACTCGCGGCGCGGCGTCATTTTCGCGCGCTTCCTCGCCCATCGGGACCGCATCCATGCGCGCTGGTTCGTCGCGCGCATCGCCGCGGTGAGCACGGCGGCGGCGTGCTTCTGCGAGGTCGGTGGCCGGATGGGATTGGGCGGAGCCACGGTCTTCGTGGCCGTCCTCGCCGCCGTGGCCGTGTACGGCACGGTGAGCGAGGTCCTCATGACCCTCGCGAGGCACGCCGCCGAAGACGTGGCCGCCATCGCCCTCGTCGTGTTCCGTCCCATCGAGTGGTGTGTGATTCCCGTGGCGGACCCGCTCGCGGCCCTCGGTCGGTTGCTCGCGCGACGGTTCGCTCCCACGGTCGTCCTCGACACGCGCGCGACCGAAGCCGAAGTGTCCCTCGCCGTGTCCGAAGGGCAGAAGACGGGCGCGCTTCCCAAGGAGCCGGCCGACATGATCCGCAACGTGCTCCACTTCACGGATCGCACCGCGCGGGACGTCATGATTCCCCGGCGCCGGATCACCGGCATCGAGATCGGCACGTCGCTCGACGACGCGCTCCGCATCGTCGCGACCGAAGGGCACTCGCGCTACCCGGTGTTCAAGGAGACCATCGACAACGTCCTCGGTCTCTTCTACGCGAAGGACCTCTTCGCCCTCGTCCGCGACCCTGCGTCGTCCACGAAGAAACTCGCGGACATCGTGAGGATGCCGGTGCTGTTCGTGGCGGAGACCCAGAGCGCGCTCAGCATCCTGCGCGAGATGCGCTCGAGGAGACTCCACCTCGCCGTGGTGTCCGACGAGTTCGGCGGCACCAGTGGCATCGTGACGCTCGAGGACATCATCGAGGAGATCGTGGGCGACATCCGCGACGAGTACGACGCCGATCCCGACCACGCCGTCACGTCCCTCGACGGCGGCCGCCTCCTCGCCGACGCGGCCATCTCGATCTCGGACCTCCGTGCCCACCTCGGGCGCGACGTGGCGCACGACACGGAATTCGAGTCCCTGGGTGGGCTCCTCGTGGGGCATGCCGGTCGTGTCCCGGAAGCGGGCGCCACCATGGAAATGGACGGCATGCGCTTCATCGTCCGTGAAGCGGACGAGACCCACGTGAAGAAGGTGGAAATCGTTCCCTCCGAACCTCCGCCGGCTCCCGCGGACGAGGCTGCGGACGACGAGCCGAAGGTCGTGGAACGCTGAAGGGCCAGTCGGCCGGCCGCGTCACCCGCGACCGGAACGAAAGCTACTTGCCGACCTTCTGCAGCTCGGCGATGAGCTTGTCGGCGCGCTCGACGAGACCGGGCTTCGGTTCGACCACGGCGTCCGTCGGAGCGGGTCCGGACTCGCCGCGGATGTCCCGCACGAGGTTGCCGATCTGCGCGCCCAACTGGGCGACCTGACCCGCAGTCTCGTTGGGGCACACCTTGTCGAAGGACTTCGGCGCCACGTAAATCGCCGCCGGCGTCCGCGAGAGGTCCCCGCCCTTGTAGCGCGGGAGTTCGGTCTTCTGATCCGACAGGCTCATGAAGGTGAACTTGTCCGGGAACTCCACCTTCTGGGCGGTGAAGGCCACGGGCGTCGTGAGCGGACCGAGGATGGCGGAAGCGTTGCCCGCCGGGTCGGGCGAGATGGCGACGACGTAGCGCACGTTCACTTGGCCGGCGGGAGCGCTGAACTGCTCCGTCAGCGGCTTCTGGAGGCGTGAAAGGAGGCTCGAGACGAGGGCGGTCTTGTCTTTCAGGGTCTGGACACTCGTCACGAACTCGATAAGTCCACCCGAGGCCGCGAGCGAGAAACCGCTGAAGCGACGGCCGGCGAGCTTCGAGCCGTCGAAGTCGACGTTCAAGGCACCGAGTTCGCTGGCGAGCGTGTCCGGGAACTTGCGCTCACGGAGGGCCTTGTTGCCGGCCTCGAGTTTGTCGGCGACCTGCTTCATCTTGTCGCGCGCCGTTCCGACGTCCACCGCGAGGGCGGCCGCGTCCGACTCGCCCTTCTTGCGGCCCGCGCCCTGCTCGGCCGCACCGCCCGCCGCGTATCCGACGCCGGCGAAGAGGACGGCGAGGACGAGGCCGGCGATCATGGCCTGGTTGCGGGCCTTCGCCCGGGCTTCCTGGATCGCGCCTTCGTCGATCTCGATGCGCTGAGGCTGGGGAGGCGCCGCGGGAGCCGTGGGCGCGATGGACCGCGCGACGGCGGCCATGATCGGGTTCGACGGATCGACCGTCGGCGTCGGCGCGAACGGGGAGCTCGGTGCAACGCCGGGGGGCGGCGGCACGGCCGCGGGAATGGAACCGGGCGCCGTGGGGATCGGCGCGGGGATGCTGCCGGTGGGCGCCGGAACGTTGCCGGCCGAACCTGCGGGCGGCGGAGTCTGCCCACCCACACCCATTTTGCCGAGGCGCGCCTTCAGGTCGATCTTCGGCTTCTTCTCGTCGGACATCGAAACTCCTCGGCACGGAAATGCACCCGTGCGCACGCGGACCTTACGAGGTGCAAGCCTTCGATGTCAACGGAACGGCAGCCCCTTCGAAGTCGCGATATGCTCGGGCGACGGTGCCGCGCGTCTTCGTCGTCGACAACTACGACTCCTTCACGTGGAACCTCGTCCAATATTTGGGTGAGCTCGGCGCCACCGTGCGCGTGGAAGCGAACGACGCCGTGACCGTCGACGAGGTCGCCGCCGATCGTCCCGACGGCATCCTCGTATCGCCCGGTCCGTGCACACCGAACGAAGCGGGCATCTCCCTCGACGTCGTGAGCACCCTCGGCCGCACGCTCCCGGTCCTCGGCGTGTGTCTCGGCCACCAGGCGATCGGGCAGGCGTTCGGTGGCCGGGTGGTCCGCGCGGATCGTCTCATGCACGGCAAGACCTCCCCCATCGAGCACGACGGTCGGACCTTGTTCGAAGGCCTGCCGATGCCGTTCGTCGCCACGCGGTACCATTCGTTGCTCGTCGAGGCTTCTTCCCTTCCCGCGTGCCTCGAGGTGAGCGCTCGCACGGCCGAAGGCGAGATCATGGGACTTCGCCACGTGTCGCTTCCGATCGAAGGCGTGCAGTTCCACCCGGAGAGCATCCTCACGACGCACGGCAAGGAGCTCCTCGCGAACTGGCTCCGCCGCGTGTCGGGCGACACGCGATGACGGCGGCCACGCCCTCGTTCGTCCCTTTCGCGGACGTCCTCGCGTCCCTGATGCCGGGCGGTCGCTTCGACGGCACCGTCGCGCGCGCGGCATTCGACGCCATCCTCGCGGGCGCGTGGACCCGTTCCCAGGTGGCGGCGTTCGCGTCGGTCCTCCGCGTACGCGGCGAGGATCCGGAGACGATCGCGGCGGGCGTCCTCGCGCTGCGCGAAACCATGATCGCCGTGGAACACGGTCTCCCCCTCGTCGTGGACACCTGCGGCACCGGCGGCGACGGACGGGAGACGCTGAATCTCTCGACGGCGAGCGCGATCGTCGTCGCTGCGCTCGGCGTCCCCGTCGCGAAACACGGCAACCGCTCCGTCTCGAGTGCGTGCGGGAGCGCGGACGTGCTCGAGGCCATGGGCATCCCCACCGACGTCCCCACGGACGCGCACGCGAGCATCCTCCGGGACGTCGGAATCACCTTCCTCTTCGCCCCTCGCCACCACGGTGCGCTCCGTCATGCCGCGGAAGCGCGAAGGGAGCTCGGCGTCCGGACCATCTTCAACGCGCTCGGTCCCCTCGCGAATCCCGCGCGCGCCACGCACCAACTCGTGGGCGTGTACGAGGACAGGCTCCGGCCCATCGCGGCACGGGCGCTCGGAGAAGTCGGCGTCGCGCGCGCGTGGGTCGTCCGGAGTGCCGAGGGCCTCGACGAAGTGAGCCCCACCTTCCCCACCTTCGTCACGGAGCTCGCGTCGGGCACGATCCGGGAGCGGGTCGTGGAACCGAAGGACTTCGGGTTCGCACCGAGCCCGGAGAACGCCCTCCGCGGCGGCCGGCCGGAAGAGAACGCGCGCGCGCTCCTCGCCATCCTGCGGGCGGAGGGGCATCCCGCCACCGATGCGGTCCTTCTCGGCGCGGCGGCCGCCTTCGCCGTGGCGAAGGACGTTCCGCTCCTCGAAGCAGGTGAACGCGCCCGCGCCGTCCTCGCGTCCGGCGAGGCCCTCGCGGCGTTCGAACGATGGCGTGACCGCGTCGCCGCTTGGTCGGCGCCGGCATGAGCCTCCTCGACGACATCGTCCGCACGAAGACCGCGGAGGCAGCGCGCCTGCGTCCGATCGATGCCGGTCCGACCACGTCCCGCGTCGACGTCGTGGGAAATCTCCGGAGGACCGCCGGCCCCGCGCGGTCCCCTCTGCGCCTCCTCGCCGAAGTGAAGTTCAAGAGTCCGAGCGCCGGTCCCCTCTCCCGCGCGCTCGACGCGGGTGCTCGCGCCGTCGCGTACGCACGGGGCGGCGCGACGCTCGTGAGCGTCCTCTGCGACGGGACGTGGTTCGACGGCGATTGGCAACACGTGAGGGACGCGCGCCTCGCCCTCGACGCCGCCGGATTCGACGACGTCGGCGTGCTCGCCAAGGAGTTCGTCGTCGACGTCGCCCAGGTGAGGATGGCCGCGACGACGGGAGCCAGCGCGGTTCTCGTGATCGTGCGCATCGTGGACGACCGGACGCTCGGCGACCTCGTACGGACCTCGCGGGATCTCGGCCTCGAACCGCTCGTCGAGGTCACGGACGACGTCGAGCTCGGGCGGGCGCTCCGCGCAGGCGCACGCGTCGTGGGTGTGAACGCCCGGGACCTGGACACCCTCGTCCTCGATCGGGATCGCGCGGCCGCGACCGTCGCGTCCATTCCGGAGGCCTGCGTGGCGCTCGCCCTCTCCGGTCTGCGAAGCGAGGCCGACGTCGCCGAGGTCGCACGTGGCCGGGCGGACGGCGCCCTCGTCGGCGAGATCCTGATGCGTTCCGACGATCCCGAGCCCCTCGTCGCGTCCTTCGTCCGGGCCGCAAATTCGCCGTGATTCCGGCGCCCCCGGTACCATGAACCCGTGGATCTCTCCGCGTGGGTCGACGCCTACCTGAATCATCTCCGCGTGGAACGCGCGCTCGCGACGAACACGCTCGAAGCGTACGCGCGCGACTTGAACCGACTCGTGTCTCGCATGCCCGACGACGCGGCGCCGGCCGCCGTCGACTCCGTGGCCCTCGCCGAACTGTTCGTCGCGAACGCGAAGCGGGGTGTCGGCGCGCGCTCGTCCGCGCGGCAACTCTCGGCCCTCCGGGGGTTCTTCAAGTTCCTCGTGCGCGAGAAGGCCCTGGCTACCGATCCCACGGCGCTGACGACCGCGCCGAAGCTCGCGCGGAAGCTGCCGAAGGTCCTCTCGTTCGACGAAGTGAGCGCGCTCCTCGCCATGCCGGACCTCCGCACCGATCGCGGGATCCGCGACGCGGCGATGATCCACCTCATGTACGCGTCCGGCCTCCGTGTCAGCGAGCTATGTGGACTCAAGACGAAGGACCTCGACACCGTCGCGGGTGTCGTGAGCGCCTTCGGAAAGGGCGGCAAGCGTCGCATGGTGCCGGTGGGCGAGGTCGCGCTCGGTCACCTCCGCACGTACGCGGACCACGTCCGTCCGAAGCTCGCCGCGCCGACCGACACCGTGCTTTTCGTCTCCCCCCGCGGAGGGCCGCTCACGCGCCAGGCGTTCTGGAAGCTCCTTCGTCGCTACGCGCTCGGCGCGGGAATCCGCACGCCGCTGTCTCCGCACAAGCTACGGCACTCCTTCGCCACGCACTTGCTCCAAGGTGGAGCGGACCTCCGGGCGGTTCAGGCCATGCTCGGTCATTCGGATCTGGGCACCACCGAAATCTACACGCGCATCGCGCAGGACCACGTGAAGCGCGCTCACTCCCGCGCACACCCGCGAGCCTGACGACGATCGCCGGTCCCGCGGAACGGACCCGGGAGCGGAGCGCGCGCGTGCGTACGACGGAGCCCATGCGTCGCGTCGCGCGTCGGAGCCCCCGAACGGGCTTCTTCCCCGGCGAAATGCGCGCACCTGGAAGCGCCTCCGGAATTCGGACCGACGCGATTTGACGGGTGCGTGGACGGGCGATTCAATGAAGGGGTGACCTCGCCACCGACGCCGGAGGACCGACACGACCCGGCGGCGAACGGCGCGGCCCTCACGGTCGCCGATTTCCTCCGCACGCTCACGCCGCGCGCCTGGGTCTCTCCGACGATCTTCGCGCTCCTGCTGCTCGCCTTCGCGTTCGAGACCTTCCGGGGCGTGTCCCCGACCTCTCCCACCGCGTCGTCCCTCGTCGACGTCGGCGCGAGCTTCGGTCCCCTGGTCGTCGCCGGACAACGTTGGCGCATCCTCACGTGCACGTTCCTGCACGCCGGAGTCCTCCACCTCGCGTTCAATCTCTTCGTCTTCTGGCAAGCCGGCCGGTTCGCCGAACGGGTCTTCGGCAACGTCGCGTTCGCCGCGCTCTATCTCCTCTCCGGTGTCGGCGGTGAACTCGCTTCGCTGGCGTGGAATCCGATGGTCGTGAGCGTCGGCGCCTCCGGCGCGATCTTCGGGGTGTACGGGGCCGTCCTCGCGTTCGTGGTCCTCCATCGTGGCGTCCTGCCGGAGGCGTTCCTCCACGCCCAGAGGCGGAGCCTCGTGAGCTTCCTCGGGTACAACGTGGTGTTCGGGCTCGTCGTGCGAAGCATCAACCTCGCGGCGCACCTCGGCGGCTTCGTCGTGGGCGTGGTCGGCGGTGCGCTCCTGCTCCGGGATCTGCGGAGTCCGCGTGCGGGCTTCGGTCGTCGGATGGGATTCATGGTCGGACTGGCCGTGGGTCTGGGCGTGCTGTCGACCGCCGTCGTCCGTCGCGTCGCCGCGTCGTCCGATTCCGTCGGCCTCGGAACCGGCATGGGAACGGAGGACGCTCGATGACGACGCCCGGTGGTCGTCGTCGTCACGCGCGCCTCTGGCACGCCCTCGCGTGGGCGGTCACCTCCGGGACGGCGACGGTCTCCTGCGTCGACTTCGACGGTCTCACCCGGGGAAAATCCACGGACGCCGCGCCTGCCGCGGACGACGCGGGAAGCGCGGGCACCTCGGGAACCGGTGGCCAGCCGGGCACCGACGCGGCGGACGTCGACGGAACGACGACCACGGATGCGGCGTCGACCCGTCCGCCCACCGGACGGACCTCCTGCGGCGATCTCGCGTGCTCGCTGAACGGATCGTCCCCGATCACGCAAAGGTGCACGTCCGCACCGCCCACGTGGACGTACGTGTGCATCGGAACGTCGTGCACCTGCACGCGCCCCGACGGCACGGTCGCGCGCGCGGGCACCGGCAGCGCGAACGTGTTCGACTCCCGACTCGTGGACGAATTCTGCGGCCATTGCGCCGACTGAAACCTGCGTCGGCGTCCGAAATGGGTTATCCCGGACGTCATGACGCCGTTCGAGGTCACGAGGCCACGTGCACGGGAGACGCCGGTCGTCGTCGAGGTCCCCCACGCGAGCGTGTTCGTGCCGCCCGAATTCCTCGACCCCCTCGTCGCTCCCGTTCGTTCCCTGGGTCGTGATGCCGATCTGCACGTCGACGCCCTCTACGACGACGCACCGGACGAGGGCGCGACGCTGCTCGTGGCGAAGGTGTCCCGCTACGTCGTCGACTTGAACCGTGCCGAGACCGACGTGGACGACGGCACCGTGGAGGGCGCGCCCTCGGACACCCACATGGCCCACGGTCTCGTGTGGCGCGTCTCGACGGAAGGCGACCGAACGCTCGCGCGCGCGCTCATGCGCAAGGAATTGGAGCTCCGCCTCGACGCGATTCACCGCCCCTACCACGAAGCGCTGGCGACGCTCCTCGCGGAGAAGAAGGCGCGCTTCGGCTTCGCGGTGCTCCTCGCGGCCCACTCGATGCCGAGCGTCGCACGCACGCAACACGGCGACGCGGGCAAGGTCCGCGCGGACGTCGTCCCGGGCACGCGAGGTCGTACGTCGGCGGCGGCACCGTTCATCGATTGCGTCGACGCGCAGGCGTCGGCCGCGGGCTACACCGTGCGCCACGACGATCCGTACCGCGGTGGGCACGCGACGCGTCATTACGGACGCCCCTCCGATTCGGTCCACGCGGTCCAGGTGGAACTCGCGCGGCGTCTCTACATGGACGAGTCGACGCTCGCGCGATCCGCCGATCGGTTCGCGCGCACCCGGACATTTTGCCGCAGGTTGGTCCGCGCCCTCGGAGCCGTGCGACCGAATTCGTGAGCGTGTGCTCCGATTGGGGGTGGACTTCGCAGGCCGTCGCGGAGACAACGCGCGCACCATGAAGACGCTCCGTGCCGTGTCCTCCGCCGTTCCCGTCTCCTCGCTCGCCGGCCTCGTCGCTGCCGCCCTGTTCGTGCCCGCGTGCGCGAGCGCGACGTCCGTCGAAACCGACGTCGACTCCGACGTCGCGTCGCGCGAGGACGCCGTCACCGACGTCGTCCAGTCGACGGTGAAGCGCCAGTCCATCGGCAACTGCTGGGTGTACGCCGCGTCGACGTGGACCGAGTCCCTGAATCTCTCGGCCACGAACACCGAACTCAACACGTCCGAGAGCTACGTCACCTACTGGCACTGGTTCGAGCAGCTCACGTCGGGTCAGGTGCGGGGCACCGAGGTGCCCACGGGCGGATGGTTCCAGACGGCGACGTCCTTGATGAACCGCTACGGCGTCGTCGCGGAGGCGGACTTCATCGTCGAGGAGGCGACCGTCATCGAGTCCCGCCGGCAAGCGACCGCGCTCGACGTCATGAACGAGTCGCTCCAGAACGGCGTCCTCAAGACGGCCGCGGCGCGTCGGGACCGCGCCCTCGTACGTTCCGAACTCGATCGCGCCTTCGCCCTCGCCCCGACGGTGAAGGCCACGCTCGATCGCCTGTTCGGGACCGCCGTCGATCGCACCCTCACGTCCAAGGACCGCTTCGGCCGCGACCTCGTCGCGACGGCGGGAAGTTTCGTGCGCCGCACGCGCGAGATTCCGGTCGCGTTCGCGCTCCGTCCCGGTGCTCCGCCGACGCGCACCACCCTCGAGTACGCGATCTCCGTGTGGCGCGCGTCGAGCTACCGCTCGAGCGATCGCCGCACCATGCAGAAGCGCATCCAGCGCGCCCTGCACGACAAGCAACCGGTCGTGATCTCGTGGCTCGTGGACTTCGCCGCCCTTTCCACGACGGGCGAGTTCCGTGCGCCGCCCACCGAATTCGGACGTCAGGGCGGTCACGTCACCGTTCTCGAGGACTACCAAGTCGAGAACGTGCCCGGCTTCGGGACGCTTCCGGCCGGTGTCGTCGAGACCCGCCCGGCGGCGCTCACGGCGGCGCTCTCCGACCGGGCGACGGTCACCTTCTTCCGCACGAAAAACTCGTGGGGGGGAACGCGCCCGGAGCGTTTCCCGACGGGCTTCATCGGGTACAACGATCTGTACCTGGACTACCTGAACGGCCCGATCAACTGGTGCCAGACCCGGGAAAACGGCGATCCGGACGGTGAGTGCCTTTCGAGCACCCCCCAGACGCCCCTCGGCGACATCGTCCTTCCGCCGAACTACTGAGCCGCGTCCCGACGCTGGTCCCGGAGTTTCCGAATTCGGGCCCGAATACAACCCACTTGACAGAAGCGCAGCCATCGACAAGGGTGCGCGTCCCGCTTCTCATTTCAGACCGTTAGGAAGAGTGTCATGGCCAAGAGCGACATCACCGGTGCCCGCAAGCTCAAGGGAAACCTCGTTTCCCACTCGAACATCAAGACCAAGCGCTGGCAGAACGTGAACATCCAGACCCGCCGCGTGTGGGTTCCCGAGCTCCGTCGCTTCGTGACGCTCAACCTCACGACGCGCGACATCCGCACGATCGACAAGATCGGCGTGACCGCGTACGCGAAGCGCCACGGCGTCGTGCTCGGCAAGTAACGCCGGACCCGTCGAAAGAACGAGCCGCCCGACCGGACACCGGATCGGGCGGTTTCCTTTTTTGTCCCGTCCACCACCCCGGCCGCGCGGGTACGGGGGAAGGTCAGCCCACGAGGGCGCGACGGTCGGACAGGGGCCGAGCGCTCTGGGAACCACGAAGGACGCCGTACGCACGTCCCACGTCGCGGACCATGGGGGACGCTTCCGAACCGTCGCCCTCCGCGGCGGAGCGTGGCGCGTGGATGGCCTCCTCCAGGGTCGGGCGGGCAGCGACGGCCGTGAGAAGGGACGCGAGGCGCCGCTCGGCGTCGCCGCAACCGACCACGCCGAGTCCCAGGTCCCAGACGCCGGCCACGGACCCGAGCGCGATGGGGGCCGCGGACGGACGCACGTCCCCCGGCCGGACGCGCGGGGTACCGCGACGGACGGGTTCCGCGCCCCGGGGCGCCACGAGGCCGAGCGCGTCGACGGAGAGACCTTCGCGACCCACTTCGTAGGCGGCGATCACCACGAGGCCGAACACGTCGGTCGCGGCCACGATTTCGACCCGACTCGCGTCGAGGGGAGCGGGCGCATCGTCGCCCGACACGGTCTCGAAGCCCCAGGGAACGCTCGCGAAGGAGCGGGGCGCGCGCACGGTGGTGCGAGCGGTGGTGACCTCCGGGCGGACGGCGTCGAGATCCTCTTTCGTCAGGAGGCCCCCCGCGATCTTGCCGGCGGAGGCCACGAGCTCGTCGGCGATGGTCGCGTCGGAGAGGTAGGACGGACCGCGACGGGCGAACGTCGTGAAGAAGGCATGGCGTTCCTTCGAGAGCCCTTTCGCCCGCTCGGTCGCCGCGGACGCAGCCTGGGCGAACGTGGACGACCCGAAGCTCGCGACGAGGATGGCGAGGGCACCCGGCAGGGCGGGAACGGCGACGAACGCGGCGTCCGGGATTTTCTCGCCGTCCACGAATCCACGGGGGCGATCGGCGCCCAGACCCGGCTGCCGCGATCGACCGTCGATGGCGCGAAGTCCGGCTCCCGTTCCTCCGACCAGGATCTGCACCGGCCCGAGGAGCACGGACGGATCCGCGCCGGCATGGGCGAAAATGGCGCGCGCGACGGCGTCGGCGGCGTTCCCGGCCGGAAACGCGGCGAGCGCGGCGTCCAGGATTCCCGGAGAAGAAGCGGAGACGGCGACGTTCGGGTTCACGGGATCACTCTTGCTCGTCGTCCCGGACGCGGAGGGCGCCCCGCGGACGGACGACACGCGCGAACCCGCCGCCGTTCGCTGCGCCCTGCTGCACGAGGGTCCGGAGCTTCTTCGCTTCGCCGAGGGCGCCGTCCGTCTCGAGGACGACGTACGCGTCGCGCCGTTCGCCGATCTTCGTGGCGACGCGTTCGAGGGCCGCGGGACCGAAGGAGCGCGTCTCGCCCATGGCCCGGAGACGGGCGTAGGCCACGGGTCCGGCCGGAACCGGCTCCCGGCTCGGGTCCACGGCCAGCACGATGCCCCATTTCTTCGCGGCGACGGCGGCGTCCTCCACTTCCCAGATGCCCGTCGGCTGCCACACGACGTGGGTCGCGTCGCGCGGCAGGCGATCGAGGAGCTTCGCCATGCGGTCACGCCAGACGGGGGCGGGCGAAACGTCGGTGGGCGTCTTGAGGATCAGACAGCGGGCACGGAGCGCATCGACCGCGGACCGGGCGGCAGCGAGTTCGTGTTCGAGGGCGTCTCCGGCGCGGAGTGCGCAAACGGCAGGCCCCGCGATCACGCCGAAATCGAAGTGGGGCGGCACGTCCTTCCGCCACTTGCGGAGGGTGGCGGCGGCGGGCGCCGTCCGAGGTTCCTTCGCGGTGCTCTTCGGCGCCAAGCCGATGGCGACCTCGAGATAGTCGAACCGCTTCGCGTAGGCCGTGATCGCGCCTCGCAGTTCCTTCGCGCCAATGTGGAATCGAACCGGCATGGAAACGTCCGAGCTCTCCGTCCGTAGGGGGGACGACTGTCTCGCACGGAGTGACCTATCTGGCCACGGAAACCGATCTTCCTCGGCGAATTCCCGGGGAATTCCGCGGACCAGGCGGCGGTCACGTCCCGCGGTCGCCGAAATGGAACCACTGGGTCGGGTGGCGCCCGAGGAAGCACTCGAGGGCGGCCGCCATGGCCTTCGCCGCGGTGTCCACCTCCGCGTCGGTGGGTTTCTTCGGGACGTGGATCGCGTCGTGCAACTCGAACGTGTACTCGCGGTACCCGCGGCGGGCGCAGAAGATGGGCACGATGGGCGCTCTCGACGCCGCCGCGAGCCGCACCGGCCCCTCCGGCACCGTCCCCGTGCCGTTCAAGAAAGGGACCGATCGGCCACGCACTCCGGGGGGAACGCGATCGATTTGCATCGCGACCGCACCTCCCGTGCGGAGGTGGCGGAGGAGTTCCAGCGACGCGAACGGATCGGCACCGACGTGGACGAATCCGAGGCCCGCACGGCGGCGCGCGTCGTCGTGGAGAGCCTGCGCCCGCGGGTCGCGCTCGGCGTTCATGACCATCAGCAGACGAAGACCGTGTTCGCGGGCGAGCACGGGTCCCGCGGTCTCCCAACCTCCCGTGTGCGCGGTCACGAAGATCACGCCGCTCCGGAGCGCGAGAGCCATCTCCATGTTCCGGGCCCCGAACACGAGGGCGCGCGGTCGCACGTCGGCGTGTTTGCCCCCGGCCCCGAGGCCCTCCGCGAGGCAACCGGCGTAGCTCGCGAACGTGCGCGCGACGTCGACGACGTCCTGGGCGACCGTTCCCTTCCCCCGGATCCGGTGGAGATTCCGGATCACCGAGCGTCGAGCTTCCGGCACCAACGCCGCCGCCGACACGCCGAACACCATGGGACTCCATTGCACGAACCACGAAGGCCCGTGCTCGGCGCCGAGCTTCGCGAACCGCCGCCAGAATTCGCCGTCGTGGGCGAACCGTTCGCGGACGTGCTTCCACGGAGGCGACATCGCGGAGGCGCGCCCTTCAGACGCGGAGGAGATCCGGGCGTTGGGTCACGATGCGTTCGAGCCAGGCGCTCGAGATCTTCTCCTGCATGGAGTTCGCGCGGAGGCGCTGATGGAGGTGCGGAAAATCCACGCGATCGAGATCCTGATCCTGGTTGAAGCAGGAGAAGACGACGCTCTCCTTGCCCGTCTCCGGGTCGCGGTGCTTCTGGAGGCACTGCGCGCAGACCTCCTTCATCATGCACTGCATCGGGGAGTTGATGCTGCCGATGGCCAGGTGCTTCGGATCGAGGAGCGGCGCGAGCACGCCGTGACGCGCTTCGCGGACGCCGTTCATCATGCGATCGGAACCGATGGCGATGATGCGGCGGACTTCGGAAAGCTTCGTGCGGTCGGGACCGAGCTCGCCCTTGCCGTAGGCGACCATGGCCTGGACGATGTTTCCGCGGAACTTCTTGTCCTGCGGGCGGCGCGGTTCGATCTCCACGCCGGAATCGGTCGTCCAGATGACCTGATCGGTGTGGCGCTCGATGTCGTCCTGTTTGAAGAGATCCTCGCCACGCTTGTACCCGGCGAAGTAGATGACCCTGCTCCCGAGCGCCTTGAACGCACGCGCGATGGAGAAGAGGACGGCATTGCCGAGACCACCGCCTGCGAGGAGCACGGTCTCGCCGGAAGTGATGTGGGTCGGCGCACCCGTCGGCCCCATGAGGATGATGGGTTCGCCCGGTTCGAGGGCGGCGCAGAGACGCGAGCTCCCCCCATCTCGAGGACGATGGTGCCCATGAGACCCTTGTCGGGCTCCGTCCACGCGCCGGTGAGCGCGAGCCCCTCCATCGCGAGACGGGTCCCGTCCACGACGGGCGCGTACGCTTCGAAGTTCTGGAGGCGGTAGAACTGCCCGGGCTGGAACTTCCGGGCCGCCATGGGCGCGTGCACGACGACTTCGACGATGGTCGGGGTGAGACGGTTCACGGCGACGACCGTCGCGTTGAGCTCGGAGTCGAGCTTCGCGAAGAGCGAACGCAACGAGGCGTCGCGGGCGGGCTGCGTGGCGGGGTCGAGCTTGGCCACCTCGGGGAACAGGGCGACGACCTTCGGGTGTCCGTCCTTCGCGCTCGCCATCGCCTTCACGACGCTGCCTGCGTAGTGCGGATGGTTGTCGCCGTAGAAGGAGACGGTCTTGCCGTCCTTCAGGTAACTCGTGAAGAAGCCGTCGCTGGCCTTCTCGGCCTTCGCGAGGACGACCTTGCCCGACCCGTCCACGGTGGCGGTATGCGCCT
Source organism: Polyangiaceae bacterium (assembly GCA_046351475.1). Classification (GTDB taxonomy): domain Bacteria; phylum Myxococcota_A; class Polyangia; order Polyangiales; family Polyangiaceae; genus JAXLYL01. Next base: position 3,703 of record JAXLYL010000050.1, on the reverse strand, counting down.
GGAAGTAGTGCTTTCGCGCGTCGAACGCGAACGTGCCTTCGTACTCGCGTTCGTAGGTGACGTTCGGTGCGGTTCCGGCGGCGACGCAGACGGTCTTCGCCGGAAGTTCGACCGTGGTTCCGTCCTTGCGGGAGAAACGCACGCCCGACACCGAACCTTTGTCGTCGACGATGGCTTCGACCGGCGACAGGTTCTCGACGTACCGCACGCCCTCTTCGAGGCTCTTGGCGACCTCCTCGTGGTTCAGGCGGTAGGCGGGCGAGTCCTTCACGGACTTCCTGTAGACGAGGGTGACCCCTCCCCACGAATCGAGGAGCTTCTGGGCGTGCGGTTCGCGGCCTTCGCGCTTCGCGCGTTCCTTCTCGGCGGCGAGTTCCTTCGCGTGGGCGAGGTGGACCTGGAGCGCCGCCCATTCCTCGTCGTCGAAGAGCGTCCGCACGGACGCTTCGCCACGTTCGCGCACCAGCGTCGCGTAGCGCTCCGACTCCTTCTCGATTTGCACGAGGTAATACGCGAGGAGTTCCGTCGCGGTGTCGATCGCGGTGAGTCCTCCACCGATGACGATGGCGGGCAGACTCACCTGGAGGTTCGCGATCGAGCTCTTCTTGTAGGCGCCCGTGAGCTGGAGCCCCATGAGGAAATCGCTCGCCGCGCGGACGCCGCGCGCGAGGCTGTTGTTCATGTCGATGACGGTGGGCCGCCCCGCGCCCGCGGAGATGGCGACGTGGTCGAAGCCGAGCTCCCACGCGTCGTCGAGGGTCATGGTGCCGCCGAAGCGGATGCCGCCGTAGACACGCATCATGCGGTTGCGCGCGAGCGTGACGTAGAGGACCGTGAGGAAGTTCTTGTCCCACCGGACGGTGATGCCGTACTCGCTCACGCCGCCGAAGCCGAGGAGCAGGCGCTCGTCGAGCTCGGTGTAGAGCGCCTGGTAGTCCTTGATGGGAACGGGCGGCGTGTCGGCGGTGCCGGTGAGTTCCTTCGGGAGCGGTTCGATCTTGAGGCCGTCCACGGCGACGACGCCGAAACCCTCGCACGCGAGATGGTGCGCGAGGGTGTACCCGGCGGGACCGAGGCCCACGACGAGCGCACGCTTGCCGTTGTGGGGCTTCGCGTAGGGACGCGCGACGTTCAGCGGATTCCATCGCGTCAGGAGCCCGTAGATCTCGAGGCCCCAGGGGAGCGCGAGGATCTCGGTGAGGACGTGGGTCTCGATCTGCGGGATGTTGACCGGCTCCTGCTTCTGGAAGACGCAGGCCTTCATGCAGTCGTTGCAGATGCGGTGACCGGTGCCAGGGCACATCGGGTTGTCGATGCACACGAGGGCGAGGGCGCCGAGCGGATCGCCGTCGCGACGAACGCTGTGCATCTCGCTGATCTTCTCCTCGAGCGGGCATCCGTCGAGGGCGACGCCGAGGGGGTTCTTCTTGATCTCCTTGGTCTTGTTGTCCCGGAGACCCTTCGAACAGGAATCCTTGTCGCGGTCGTGGCAGAAGAGGCAGTAGTCGATCTGCTCCTCGACGACGCGGGACACGGCGCGACGGTCGGTCAGCGCGAACCCGAGACGTTCGCGACGCTCGTGATCGGGCCCGACGAAAAGCTCGGGCATGGCGGCTTCGGGTCGCACCGTCTCGACGAGGTGATCGTAGTCGAGGTTTTTCGGGGCGTGGAACGACGGCCACTTGTGCGCGGCGTCCCCGTGGTCGGCGCGGCGCTTCGCGAGGAAGGCTTCGACGGCGTCGAGCACGAACGCCACGACGGCGGCGCGAGCGGCGTCCTCCGCAGCGCCCGCATTCGGGACGGCGGTGGACAAGGTCGCCTTCACCGCGGCGTCGGCGAGAAGCGCGCGGAGGACGGCATCCGCGCGCGAGCGGAGCGTGTCCGTCCACGACGCACCGCCGGCCTTCGCTGCCTTGCGTGCGGTGTCGTCGATCTCGAAGAGGGCGAGCGTCGCCTTCGCGGTGGCGAGTTCGTCGTCGGTCGTCGCGCGCGGGTCGATGCCGTTGACCGTGGTGAACGCGATCTCGGCGACGGTCGCCGCGAGGGACGTGTCGAAACCGCGGGTCGTCCACGCCTTTCCCGCGTCGGCCTTGAACAGGCGCTTCTTCACGAAGTCGCGCTTGAAGAGCCAGATCGGGTCCTCGGAGAGGACGCGCTCGCGGAGCGCCTTCGTCTCTTCTTCGACGCGGAACAACTTCGCGACGAACGCGGACACGTGCGGCGCCGCGACGGTCAGCGCCGTGCTCACCGCTTCCGGCGTCATCCCCTCGCCCTTCGATCGGCGGTAGACGTCGAACGTCGCGTACGCCTCGGGGGCGCGGGCGGCGAACCAGGCGTCGAACGCGTCGTGGAGGGCGTGGAGCCGCGTCGGGTCGAAGAGATCCGCGTACTGGAATCCTTCGATGCCGAGGACGAGTTCGGAGCGCGCGAACTCGGGGAAGCGCGGGCGCTTCGGTTGCGAAGCGGCGACGAGGGCGGTCGCGTGCATCACGGGTGCGTCACTCCTTCGACGATCCCGCACCCGGGGCGTCGCCGCCGGGAGCCGGAGTGAAGGCCGTGGGGGCCATCTCGCCGTCCTCGAACCCGAAGTAGACGGCGACCTGCTTGAACATGAACTTCTGGCCTTCCGGCGTCGCGAGGTCCACGCGGTAGGTGTTGATGTACTTGACCGAGTCCTTCATCCACTGGTTCCACGCTTCTTGCGACACTTCGTCGAAGAGGCGCTGCCCGAGTTCGTTCTTGTAGGGCGGACGCTTCAGGCCGGGCAGATCCTTGCCGAGCTTCCTGCAGTGCACGATGCGGTCGGTCATGCCGCGTGTCTTTACACGTGGACCCGCGGCGATCCAAGGGATGCGTCGGAAAGCCCCCGGAGCCCGTCGACGGCCCCCTCGTCCACGCCGACGTGGAGGACGCGCGAAGGGCCGTGTTCCAGCACGAATACGGGGAAATTCGGGGCGACCCGCTTCGCCTCGGAGAGCGCCCGCTCGGGAGAGTTCGAGCGCAGCGAAAGGTGGCCGAGCCACACGCGACCCACGCCGCGGTCGACCAACCGAGCGAGGAGCGCGGCGGATTCGGCGTTCGCGAGATGACCCCCGGGACCACGGATGCGCGCCCGGAGTCTTTCGGGATAGGGCGACTCCGCGAGCAGCTCCGGGCAGTAGTTCGATTCGAGCAGCACGTCGTCGACGCCCCGGAGAAAGTCCGCCAACCCCGGCGGTTCCTCTCCCAGGTCGGTGACCAGGGCGAACGTCCTGTCCGCGGAAGCGATGCGCAACGCGACCTGCGGCGCGTCGTGGGGCACGGGGAACGCCGCGAAGCGCAGTGCGCCGATCGTGAACGCCTGCGTCGTGTCGTAGGTCACGACCCGGGTCGACGGGGCCAGTCGCGGCAAACGGATGCCCGCGTGGACGTACACGGGTGCTCCCGTCCTCTTCGCCACGGAAGGGACGTGCCCGGCGTGGTCGCCGTGTTCGTGGGTGACCACGATGGCGTCGAGGCCCCGGGGATACAGATCGATTCCCAGATCCTTGAGGCGACGCACGGTGGCGGTCGGGTTGAATCCCGCGTCGACGAGGACACGGGTGCCTCCCGCTTCCACGAGCGTCGCGTTGCCCGAAGAACCGCTGCCGAGGACCGCGACGCGCATCGTGGAGGGTCTACCAGCGAAGAAGGTTGGATTCGTCCGGAATTTCGTGGCCGCCGG
>JAXLYL010000049.1:0-23154 GCA_046351475.1 Polyangiaceae bacterium | reverse complement strand
TCGTCCACGATGGGGCGCTGGGACTCTTCCGGCGTCACGAGCTTGGCGATGCCCCAATCGAGGACGTACACCTCCCCGAATTCGCCGAGCATGACGTTCGACGGTTTCAAATCCCGGTGGAGGACGCCGCGGGCGTGGGCGAAGTGCACCGCGAGACACACGCGGGAGAAGTCGGCGAGGAGGCGGTGGAGCGAATAGTGTTCGAGGGCCGTGGAGTTGCCCGACCGCTGCGCTTCGAGGACGTCCGAGAGGGTGCGGCCGTTCACGCGCTTCATGGTGAAGAAGGTGGACCCGTCGGGGAGGACCCCGAGGTCGTAGACGGGCACGATGGCCGGGTGTTCGAGCTGCCCCTGGACGCGGGCTTCGCGGAGGAACCGCTCGAGCATCTCGGGGTTCTCCGCGCGCATGCGGCGGATGACCTTCATGGCCACGTCGCGTCCGATGCGTTCGTCCGCGCAAAGGTGGACGTCGCCCATGCCGCCGGACCCGAGGAGCGTCGTCCGCCGGTAGCGCGTGGCCGCGCCTTCTTCGCGCCCGAGCGCGTCGAGACGCAGGCGGATGCCCGGATTCTCCGCGCTCCCGGAGCTGAGGGCGAAACGCGTCTCGTCGATTCGTCCGCTCTCCTGGGAGTCGAGAGGGATCGTCTCGGCGAGCGCGGAATCGGAGGCGTCCGGAGACTTCATTCGCCCAGTAGTTCACGAGACGTTCGGAGCGGCAAGCCTGTCGGACGCCGCCGATCGGAGACGGTTTCCCTCCGCGCCGCGCGTCGGCATCGGCTTCCGAGCCTTCGTTCCGACGATGCGCCTACCGCGGCGGGACCTCCACCGCCACGCGCACGTCTCCGAAGGTCCGCGTGGAGAAGTCGGCGGACAGGGCATCCGACGACGCGCACACCCGTGCCGGGGAAGGCGGCGGCGTCGCGTTCGGACGCGCGCCGTACGTGCACGTCGCGGAGCTTCCGATGGCCACGCAATTCACGGGCAGCGTGCGCGCGAAGGGGAGCGTCACGTGGTAGTTCCCGGCCGGTGCGGGGCGAGGCGTGTACCGCACGATGCTCTTCTGCGGCGAACCGGGCCACCCCGCGTCCGCGCAGTCGAGACGTTCGAAACGCGACTCCAGCGCGCGGCCGTCCCAAAGGATGGACTCGGTCGTTCCCGCCACCACGCGACGGTAGCGCTGCACGAACGGTGGGCCCGGGTTGGCGCATTCGCATCCGCATTGGAAGCCTTCGCTCAGGTCGAGGTGCGCGAACGAGGGGGTCTCCTCGATCTGGAATGCGTCGCAGAACCATCCGTACTCCACGACCCAGACGTCCGACGACGTGCCGTTGTGCACGTCGAACGTGACCTCGTGGACCACGGGATCGTCTTCCACGTCGGGGACGTCCACGTCCTTTCTGCTGCATCCCGTGTCGGGTCGGCACGCGTCACCGACCACGATCACGTCCCGGGTGCCGACGTCGGGGACGGTCTCCGTGGACGCGTCCACCGGTTCGACGTCGCCGGGAGGTCGCCCTTCGCCCGACGACGTGGGCTTCGGCGGAACGGCGGAAGGAATTCCAGGGGTCCCCGATCCTCCGTCCACGTCCGGGTCCGGAAGGGTGACGAGGGAATCGTCCGCGAGGAGTCCGCAGCCAGCGATCGCGGCCGCGGGAGATGCGAGCGCGATTGTCGCGAGGAGGAACGACGATGGTTTCCAGGGACGGCGTGCAGGCGTAGGCATGGCCGCCCGCTCAGCAAGGCTCGCGCCATGGGAACCCAGCGACGCGCGGCACCCGCGATTCCCGGGCGCGCCTACCGAACGCGCGCCTCGATCGCCGGGAATTTCGGGATCGAAGGCGATGCGGAACCACGTCGTCCGCGCCCGCGGTCACGGACTCGCGGTGCGCCACCGTGCGCCACGTCGGACGACGCTGTCATCGTCAGCGCGCCGTCGGACACCCGTCGGCCCACGGAGCGAAACCCTCCGGCGGCGCGTTCGCGAACGGTTCGGTGCCGAGGTTGATGCGGTACCGATCGCCACGCGAGAGGGTGACCGTCGGGTAGAACGGCGTTCCTTTCTTCCCGAGAAATGGAACTTCGCCTCCGGGCATCTTCAGGTTCTGGAGCGTTCCGTTCTTCGTGAAGCGGACCATGGCGCGATCGAGATCGACCACGACGCCGACCACGTCCCCGACCCCGTAGGGCTCGGCCTTCCGCGGACCGAAACCGAGGTCCAAGAACTCCACGAGCCCCCTGCGATCGTAGCCGACGCCCTGCTCCCCTCCCGGACCCGTCTCCAACATCAACGTCGCAGGAGCGATGCCGACGGCATTGTAGGAAGCCTCGACGGCGGCGAGCACCTTCACTTCGAAATAGTAGCGCCCCTCCCCACGACCGAGGCGCACGCGTGCGCTGTCGTTCACGCTGTCGACACCCGCGGGGACGTACGCTTCACGACCGTCCGCCGAGAGCCCGACGTTCTCGGCCCGTTCGGAGAACCGCGCGGTCGAACACGCGCCCGACACCGGACCGGCCGGGAGCTCCGGTGCCGTGGGCTCGTCGGGGGAACCGATGGCACCGGGCGTGCGGACCGGAGGCGTCGCTCCGTTCCCGCTTCCTCCCGCCGTTCCGCCCCCACGACCCGCGGTTCCACTTCCCCCGCCCGCGGATCCTCCGGCGCCATCCTCCGACGAACCGATGACCACGAGGTGGTCGGAGCCGCAGCCGGCGAGGACGAACGCGGACGCGAGGACGAGCGGGAGGAACGATCGCATGGGGAGGACTCCGGAGGGGGGATCGGGGAACGGGAGAGGAGGGGAGCGACGATCGGAAGAGCAGCCGACGTGCCAAGTCGAACGTCCTGCTCCCGGTCGGTGTTCCGTTCGCTTTTCCCGGGAATTTTCGGGATCGGGGTCCTACGCGCGCACATCCACGCTGAGGCCACGTTGAGCCGGCGGCGACGTCGAGGCCCCGGGGCGACCGCGACGACAGGTCGCGCGACGGCACGCCCGATCACCCCATGAACATCTCGTACTTCGAATGATCGAAGTCGAGGGTGTACTGGGGAAAGTGGGTCAGGAAGAGATCCTCACGTACGAGGACCGCGTCGCACTGCCACAGCGCGCCGTCGTAGTAGCAGGGCTCCGTCAAGTCGAAGAGGCGGAAGCCCCGTTCCTGCACGGCCGAGAGGCGCGGGACGATTTCGTCGACCGCGACCTCCACGATGACGATGGAGCATCGCGGAAGGATCTCGAAGGCCCCGCGGAGGACGCGGCTCTCCTCGCCGTCGACGTCGATCTTGAGGAGGAACGGTTCGGCGGGACGGGTGCTCCGGACGTAGTCGTCGAGGGTCACCGTGGGGACGACGCGATCGCTGTCCGCCGCGTCCCCGTGACGCAGCCACGAATGGCTCACCGCCATGCCCGGGCTCACCGCTCCGATCGCCAGCGCGGACTCCCCCGTGCGATCCGACACCGCGACCTGGACGAGATCGTGGCGGATGTTGGCGTACGCGGAGGTGATGGCCGATCGGAACTCCACGAGCGGCTCGAAGAGCACGTGGTGGACGTCCGGGTAGTGCACGATCAGATCCCACGTGCACTCGCGGGTGCCGACGTCGAGGATGGTGGAGACCGGACCTTCCGGTCCTGCAGCACCGTGAGCGTGTCCTTCTTGGTGGGAGTTCGCGCCATGGAGTTCCTTCCTCGGCGGTCCGCCGATCGACGTCGGGCGTTCCGCGGACCTTGTGCGGACCACGGCAAGAACGCCACGGTCAGGGCAGGGAGCGAGGCAGGATCGCACGCCGTGGGCCCGTCCTGCCGAAAGAAAGTCGTCGGCGTCGCGTCGCGGGCGACGGACGAATCCGGATTTCCTCGGACGTCGGCGTGTCGGACGACTTCGGGCACGCGAGCTGCAAAGGACCGCGGCCATGACACTCCCCCGAACGCTTTCCCTTTCCGCTTTTCTCGTAGTCGTCGGTTCTTCCCTGGTCGCGTGCGTCGACAAGCCAGCCGAAGGCCCCGCCGAACGGGCGGGCAAGAAGCTCGACGACGCCGCCTCCGACGTGAAGAAGGAAGCCAAGGACGCGAAGGAAGACGTGAAGGACGCCGTCAAGTCCGACAAGAAGTGAGTCGACGTCGGCCCGCGCCTCGGGGCACGAGACGCGGGTCGACGAAACAGAAAAGCCTCCACGGATCTCCCGTGGAGGCTTTTCGCCTTTTCACCCGCCGGACGCGGACGCCGTCGCGACCGTTCCGGACGCGGACGATCAGTAGCGGTAGTGATCCGGCTTGAACGGGCCGTCCACGGACACGCCGAGGTACTTCGCCTGCTCGTCGGTGAGCTTCGTGAGTTCGACGCCGAGCTTGCCGAGGTGGAGCGAGGCGACCTTCTCGTCGAGTTTCTTCGGCAGGACGTAGACCTTGCCCTTCTCGTAGTTCTTCGGGTTCGTCCAGAGCTCGATCTGCGCGATCGTCTGGTTCGAGAAGGACGACGACATGACGAACGACGGATGGCCGTTCGCGCAGCCGAGGTTCACGAGGCGGCCGCGGGCGAGGAGCGTGATGCGCTTGCCGTCCGGGAAGATGAACTGGTCGACCTGCGGCTTGACGTTCTCTTCCTTGATCTCGGGGTTCTTCTCGAGCCAAGCGACGTCGATTTCGGTGTCGAAGTGGCCGATGTTGCAGATGATGGCCTGGTCCTTCATCACCTTCATGTGATCGCCGCGGATGACGTTCATACAGCCCGTGGCCGTCACGAAGATGTCGGCGATGGGCGCCGCCTTCTCCATCGTGGTGACCTGGTAGCCTTCCATGGCCGCCTGGAGGGCGTTGATGGGGTCGATTTCCGTGATGAGCACGCGGGCGCCGAGGCCGCGGAGCGCCTGCGCCGAGCCCTTGCCCACGTCGCCGTAGCCGGCGACGACCGCCGTCTTGCCGGCGAACATGACGCCGGTGGCGCGCTTGAGACCGTCGCCGAGGGACTCGCGGCAGCCGTAGAGGTTGTCGAACTTCGACTTCGTCACGGAGTCGTTGACGTTCATGGCGGGGACCTTGAGCTCGCCCTTCTTCGCCATCTCGTAGAGGCGGTGGACGCCCGTGGTGGTCTCTTCCGAGATGCCACGGATCGGATCGTCGCCCGTGAAGAACTGCGGGTACTTCTTGTGGGCGATGATGGTGAGGTCACCACCGTCGTCGAGGATCATGTTCGGACCCTTGCCGCCCTTGAACGCCGCGAGCTGCATGTCGATGCAGGCGTCGTATTCCTTCTCGGTCTCGCCCTTCCACGCGAACACGGGGATGCCGGCCTTCGCGATGGCGGCGGCGGCGTGGTCCTGCGTCGAGTAGATGTTGCAGGACGTCCAGGTCACTTCCGCACCGAGCTCGATGAGCGTCTCGATGAGGACGGCCGTCTGGATGGTCATGTGGAGGCAGCCGGCGATGCGCGCGCCCTTGAGGGGCTTGGTCTTGCCGTATTCCTTGCGGAGGGCCATGAGGCCCGGCATCTCGCTCTCGGCGATCGTGATTTCCTTGCGACCCCAATCGGCGAGGTTGATGTCCGCGACCTTGTAGTTCATTGCGTTCGCTCCGTTATCGGCTGCCATGATGCTGTCCCTTTCGCCGCGCGGTGCGGCTCTTCTCGTGTGAAACGTTGGATTTCGACGCCGGGCTCACGTCCTTCGCCGCGACGGATGACGCGTCGAGCGGCTTCCGGGCGGTGAGGACGTGCCACGGCAAGTGACCGTCGCGACCGGGACCCCGGAGAGGGTCGTCGATCGGGAACACGTGGGCGGAGACGAGGCCGGCGCCCTCGGCGAAGCGCACGAGATCGGCCTCGGCGAAGCCGAGCCAGAGGTCGGCCTCGGCGCGCATGCTCTCGTCGTCGTGGCGCGCGTAGTCGAGCACGATCACGTGTCCCCCCGGCTTCACCAGCTTCGCGAGACGCACGAGCTCCTGCGCGGGACGCGGCGCGTGGTGGAGGACCCGCGAGGCGAAGACGACGCTCGCGCCCTCTCCGAGGATCTTCCGGAGCTCCTTCGACTCGAGATCCCCGGCCACGGTGACGACGTTCGAATACCCGCGCATCTGCACGCGCTGACGTGCGCGCGCGAGCTGGGTCTCCTCGCGATCGACGGCGACGACCTTCGTGAACGTGGGCGCGAGGACGTCGAGGAGGCTGCCGTCGCCCGTCCCCACGTCGACGGCGAGGGAGCGGTCGGCGATCAGCGTGGCGAGCGCGGCGAGGTACGCCCCGATGGCGGGCGCACCCGAGAGCGCGAAGCTGCCGGAGTCGTCCCGGGAGAAGAACTCGCGGGTCGGGAGCTCGCGCGCGCGGAGGACCGATTCGATGCGGCGGAGGCTCCCGTCGGAGTGGCAGAGAGCCCGGCCGCTCGTGACCGCGTCGGCGACGACGGCGTCGGACTTCGACGCGTCGGCCAGACGGAGGAACGTGCGCGTTCCCTCCTTGCGGACGGCGAGGAGCCCCGACTGACGGAGCGGCGCCGCGTGACGAGACACGTTGGGCTGACTCTCGTCGAGCAACTCCGCGAGCTCCCCGATGGCCAGTTCTTCCTCCGCCGTCAGCGCCAAGAGACGAAGGCGCACGGGCTCCGAGAGCACGCGGTAAAGCTCCCAGCGCTTCGCTTTCGTCGGTTCGGAGGTGGCGGCGTCGTCCGGCACTCCCTTGGTCTATTCGAGGATACGAATAGACGCAAGGAGTGAAGGTAGGCACGACGATCCACAGATTTCCGCCAAAATCCTTGGACTTGGCCCGAATTTCAGGGGCTGTGCCCCTCGGGACGATGGGGGTTCCGGTCGACGATCACGGCTCGGAGGGAGCCCACGTGGAGGAGTTCGTAGCGGGCCGCGCCGGAAAGCCATCCGGAGCGCTGCTCCTCGAACGACTCCCGGGAGCGTTCGGGGTCGAAGACGTAGACGAACGAAAGTGCACTCCCGAACTCTCCGCGCCACGGGGCGTACCGATCTTCCCGCGCATGGATGGGAACGAGCTTCACGCGTTCGTCGGCGAGGAACGCGAAACGATAGGCGGTCCAATAGTCGGCGACACCGATCGTGACCCGCTTCGAAGCGAGGATGTCGGCGAGCTCCCGCTCGTCCCGGGACGCCTGGGCGTGCACCCATCGGGGCCCGTCGACGAACGGCGAGAACGCCACCCACCCCGCCACCGCCGACGCCACCACGTACGGTGCCGCGAGGGCGAACGTGCGATCGAGTCCGAGCTTGGCGAGCACGGGCGCCCACGCGAGGGGAACGGCGAGGACGAGGGCGGCCAGGTACCGCGTCGAGAAGAGATCCATCACCATGCGCGAGACGAGGAACCCACCGATCGTCGACACGAAGAGCACGAGGCCCGTGACGCCGAGGCGCCGCACTTCGGACGTCGTCGTCTTCGCGAACGCGAGGACGCCGCCGGCGATCGTCAGTCCGACGAAGAGCACGGCGCCGACGACCTGCACGACGCGGAAGCCGAATCCGAACGGGTGGACTTCCCACGCGAGCACGTGCTCGCCCTTCGCGTACGCCACCGCGCTCGTACCCCACGGGAACGCGACGTCGCGGAAGATCGCCCAGTTGTGGGCGAGGACGTCGAACGAGAGCGACGCCGTCCCGTGGGCGGCTTCGGGGCGGCGCCAGAGGACGATGGTCGGAATCGTCCCGACCAAGGCTCCGACGAGGGCGAATGCGCCGCTCCGGAGGCCGCTCTCCCGTGTGGCGAACGCGACCAAGGCGAATGTCGCGGGGACGAAGAGGAGCGCGTACGGGTCCGCGTACACGGAAAGGGCGAAGAGGAGTCCCCCCACGAAGAATGCGGCACGGGGCCGGGACGCCTTCGGGGCGACGTGGAGGCCCCACCACGAGACGAACGCGATCGCGAGGGACGCCTCCCGGGGTGGGTAGAGCGCGAACGAGTGCACCGACGCGGGCGCGAAGACCGGGAAGGGACCAGCATGGCCGAGGCCACCCCGGTCGAACGATCGGCGCGCTTCGGCGCCAGGGCCGCGAAGGTCACGACGAGATGTCCGCCGAACGCCGAGAGCACGAGGCGAGCGGCGTCGCCCCGAGGACGAAGAACGCGAGCGCGGCGACCGCCGAGTCGACGGATCGGTAGCCGCTGCCGAGGAGGTAGGGCGACCACTGCGGAGCATGTGCCGCGCTTGCAGGCCCACCATCGCCGAATCGGAGTTCACGGCGTCCGCATTCAGGAGCGCGGGCATCCGGGTAGACGAACGAGAGCACCAGGAGTCCGAGGACGACGAGGGCTTCCTCCGGATCTCCTCTTCAACGCTCGACGTCGCTGTTACGCGGGCATCGTCGTCGTGGGGCCCGGTCAAGCACGGCTCGGGGTGTCCCCCTTCGGCCCGCCTCGGACTTGCACGGTCGAGGAAGGGAGCGGTAGAGCCCCGGGGGTGTCTCTGCGCGCTCTCCTCTCGTCCTGCCCACGATCCTACCGTGGCCGGGCGGTCGCGCGGCGACCCGAGAGATCCTCCACCTGGGGCCAGCGCCGCCTGCGCTCTACGCGGTGTCGATGGCGGTATCGGGGGTCTTCTGGGCCGGCCTCCTCGTCGCGGGCGAGTCGGGCACGATGGCATGCGCGTCGCCCTTCGTGATCCTGGTCACGGCGGCGACGGCGTCGCCGGCCCCAGGTACACCTTCGAACGGTACCGCGCGTACATGAACGCACGGGCCGTCCTGGTGGGTACGAGCATGCATGCTGAGCATCGGCAGCAGCTCTGGAGCGATCGTGTAGCCGGCAGCGCGGCCCTCGCGCTGCCCGTGATCACGCTCCTCGCGATGACCTGGCTCCTGTTCATGCCTCGGCCGCGAGCGCGAAAGCCTCACGCAAGGTCGACGTCGCCCTCGCCGCCCTCGTCGCACTCGTGTTCGCGATCAACACCCACGAAGGCAGCGAACAAGGGGCGACGCCCGACGCGCTCTACCTCTCCGCCCTCGGCCACCTCGCGCGCACGTTGGGATCACAACGAGACCGTGGAGCGCGTGCATCCCGCGCCGCGCTCCCACGCCCGTCCCCGCGGTGAAGCCGAGCCGGCACGCCCGCGCAACGTGATCTTCTGGTCACCGAATCCGTGCGCGCGCAGAGCGTGTGCGTCGCCTACGGCGAAGACCGCCCCGTGAATCCCTCCGCCACAACGCGCGTGGCTGCCCCCGGATCGCCTCGCTCCTGCTCCAGATGCGGGCCGTCTCGATTCCACGACGGCGATCCCATCGCGCCCGCGTGGAACGGCATCGCGACCACCGCCTCGCGGACCAACTGCACCGCGCTCCCCTCCTCTGGGAGCGCAAGGCCGGCGGCATCACGACCGCGTACTGGACGTCGCAGAACCTCCTCGGCACCCGGCGCGTTCCTCGAGGGCATCGCGTCTTCGATCACACGATCAGCGCCACTGAACAAACCCGACGCCACCCTCGAGACCGGCGCCGACGACGGCGTCCTCGTCGAGCACGTGCTCCGCCCTGCCCACGGTGAACCGTTCGTCGGTGTCGTGCACCTGTCGGAACACGCACTTCCCGTACAAGGTCGATCCGAAGTTCTCGGCCAGTTCCTCTCGAGAGCGAGCTGGCCGGGGCCGGGGTTCGAGGTCGAGATCGGCTACAACCGCTACCACGACTCCATCTACCTGCAGGACCGCGCGGCCTGGAGCGCTGTGCGTGGTGCACGCGGCGCCGTCGGGGCACGCACTGGTGATCGTGTTCGTGTCCGACCACGGCGAACAGATGCGGGCGTGAGAAGGGCGCCGTGGGCTCACTGGGACGCTCTTCGAGGAGGAGATCCGGATCCCCGCGTGGATCGACGCGCCCTCCGGCACCCTCACCCAGGTGGAGGCAGAGCCATCTCCGCGCACTCCGAGACGCCGGTGACCGGCCGATCCTCCCCGACCTCGATCCCCCGGTCTCCTGGCGGCGGCCGGAATGGCCGCCTTCGCCAGCGCCATGATCGGCGAGAGTCTCCCTCCGGGGAGGATCGGGAAGCCGGAGACGACCCGGGTCCTCACGAACTGCACCGAACTCTGGGCCTGCGCTTCCGCAACTGGGGCGCCATCCGCGGCACGCGAAAGCTCGTCGCCCACCAGGGAGACTGCACTGGCTGCTTCATGACGTTGCCGAGGACCCCAACGAACAGAAGAACCTTGGTGCCGCCGAATGCGGGGGAACGGTACGGCCGAGGGGGACGGACGCGGGCGGGGCCGTTCTGACCCGGGTATCCTCTGCGTTTTCGCCCCGGGGACGAAATCGAGGAGGGACGTGCTTCAGGTCGACGGGGACCTTGCGTCCAGTCATGGAACCCCCTCGCCGTCGGAGACGCCCATGAATCCTTTCGTCCGTCGCACCTCCTTTCTTCGTTCGCCCTCGGCCTCCTCGCGCGGTGATCTCGAACGGGACAAGCCCAGACACTCGCCACGCTCACCGGCACGCTGAGCATGTCGACCTCGAGGTCCCGGCGGGTGCCCACGCCCGCCCTCGTGGCGCAATCCCGCAAGCGGCGCGTTCGTCGTCTCCCACGACGCCGTGATCGTCGACGGTCGCTTCTCCATCGATCTCAGCCATTCCGCCCCGGACGACTCTTCTTCGCGGTGAACGGTCGCGAGACGAAGAGCGAGAGCGACATGGCGACGCCGCTCCCTTCAGGGACCGAACCCGAACACGGACGTGTCGCCTGGCGTCATCCCCAACGGTCCCGCGCCGTCCTTCGGTGGTGGCCCGCGACCCGTTCGGTCGCCACGCAGAACGGAGCACGGTGTCCGATCGACGCGCCGCTCCGCGCGGCGGCCGCCGGCTTCGCCGTCTACGCCGACGCGAACGGCAACGCGCAAACTCGATCTCACGGGCGACGGCCGCACTCGACACGCTCCTCGGCGGTAGCCAGGAACTCGTGCTCGCGTACTTCGGCGGCGGTACGCTCGCGTACGGTAGCGCCCGCGATTCCGCGGGACGCCTCCCGACGCGCGGTTACAAACCTCGCGTGGACCGAAGGACGTTTCCTCCCGCTCGATGCGCGTCCCTTCGAGCTCCGTTCGAATCGCACCTCCCGTCGGCGGCCTACGGGTCGACGAGCACGTTCGACGTAGGGACCGGGGACGGACGGAGAACGCGGTGGAGAACTCCTCGCCGGACGGGACGCCTTCCAGCGGCACCGACGGCGCGAACGGATCGGGATACGGCGGTGTCTACCTCCCCGCCGCGGACGTCGTGTGCTCCGCGGACGGGCGTTCGTACACCGTGACGGCACTGCGCGGACAGCGCACCGACGAAGGGACTCCCGCGGCGACGACGTCTCGTCGACCTGCGCGCAAGTTCCTCCGGGACACCTCGAACCTGGTGCACCGATCCCGACGATGTGGCCCTGCCCGGTCCTGGGCAGCGGAGGAACGTCGACGTCCCGATGGACGGCGGCACGACG
Source organism: Polyangiaceae bacterium (assembly GCA_046351475.1). Classification (GTDB taxonomy): domain Bacteria; phylum Myxococcota_A; class Polyangia; order Polyangiales; family Polyangiaceae; genus JAXLYL01. The sequence continues at coordinate 11,737 of JAXLYL010000049.1, read as the reverse complement.
CCGCCGATCGTGATCGACGCGAGCTCCGCACCCGACCTCGGCAACGCCGCCGGGGAGCGGTCGTCGTGTCGGCGGGGGCATCGTGGAGTGAGGGAACGCGATTCATCGGCGGTACGCGCCGATGCTGTCGTCGTTCCCGGCTCCTCCTGCGTGACGGTCGCCCCCTCGCCGACGACGCGCTCCAGGAACCGTCTTGTCCTCCTCCACCGTGGTAAGTCTGTCCGCGACGCCGAGGTCCCGTACCGATGGTTGCAGCCGCCGAACGCTCGACCGCGTGTGTTTCGACCTTCCTGCGCCGGACGAAACGCCTCCGCACGTCGATCCCGATCGACGAAGCGGACGCCCTCGGTCCCGCTCCGGGTGTCGACGGCAGCCCGACGCCACGTGCTCGCGTCGCTCGAGAAGCTCGACGAGGCGGAACAGACGCTGGCGGTCCTGGCCTTCTGTGACGGATGCACGCAGGAGGAGATCGGCAAGGAGACCGAAGCGTGTCCCGCGTGACGGGCGTGTCGCCGGGCGTGCAGGAGCTCCGGCAAGGAAATTGGTGGATCGCACTCCACGTCCCCTCGTCCGACGCGCTCTTCGTGCAGATCCCATGGAAGAGGAGGAAGGCCTCCATGAACCACCCGAACAGCGTCGATCTGGAAGCTCGCGTGCGCGACGTCCTCCCACGTCGCGGCGCACGTCGATCTGGATGTGCCGAATGCATGACCTTCGTGGCACGCGCCTCGGCGTTCGTCGCGGACGCCCCCGGACGGGACGTGCCGCAGCTCCCGGCGGAGAAGGCCCCCTCGTCGACCGTGGTGCCGTTCCCGGTGCGCCGCGCCGTGTTCCTCGCATTGCCTTTCGTGGCGGTCGCGGCCAGCGCGTCCTCCTCTTCCTGCGCGGTCCGGACGCGGAGGTGACCTTCCGCGGGCTGCCCGTCGTCCACCGCGGCCCGGGGCGACGCGGCGACTTCGGCCCGTGGACCCGGGTCCTCCCGCTCGCATCGCGTTCAAGGGCGGCATTCAGGTGGCGGTCGTGCGCGACCGGGAGGCGTCCAGGAGCGGCTCACGGGAAACGTGGGCGTGACGCCGGGCGACCAGATCCGCGTGGAAATCGCCCTGGATCCGCCGCGCACGCTCATGGCCGTCGTGGTCACGGACGACGGTGCGACCGTCCCGGTGATGCGGATGCCGCTCCGCGAACCCGGCACCCACTTCTCGGATCTGCGCGGGTTTCGCATCACTGCCGTGCCTGCTGGAGGTTAACGTCGGTACACGCGCCGACATCGAAGCGGCGCGTCGCGAAGTCGTGGACGGGAGTCGCCGCCGTCCCGATCCGTTGGGAAGGACGTCCGTGACGCGACCACGCGAACGGCGTCTCCTCGCTCTCCTCGTCCGTCGCGCCGCGCGCGCCCTTCGCTTCGCTCGCCTCCGCGCTCACGCTCGCCGTGGGCGCGCCCGCTTTTTCGTCCGTAGGTGACGTCGGCGCGGGGCGCCGAGGGTCCCGCCCCGACGCACGCCGGCGGCCGACGAACGGTCCGGTACGCATCCTCGTGGCCGCCGGAAACAAGAACGGCCTCGGCGCCGAGCGCCTGCTCCGCTTCGCCCACGCGGACGCCGAACGCGTGCGGGACGTGCTCGTCGCCCAGGGCGGTCTTGCGTAAGGACGACGCGTTCCTCCGCGAGCTTCGCCCGCCGACCTCGACGGCGCCTCGAACGGGGCCCATAAAGTGGCCGCGAAACATCAGACCCGAGGACGTCACGTTCGTCTTTTACTTCAGCGGGCACGGCGACCGCGACGCGCCCCATGTCGGCGGCGACCGCGTGATGCTCACGGACCTGCAAGCGAAGCTCGCCCGCATCCCCGCAGCTCTCCGCATCGTGGTGACCGACGCGTGCTGCGCGACGCGCGAGAAGGGTTTCGTGGTCGAGGAGCCGTCTCCGCTATTCCTTGCCTTCGACGACGACGCAGGCGACGGGCAGCGTGTGGCTCCACGCGTCGAGCGACGGCGAAGCCGCCCAGGAGTCCGACGACTTGCAGGGGGCCGTGTTCACGCACTCCTGGTTGAACGGACTCCGGGGCGCCGCCGACGCCAACGGCGATTCCCGCGTCACGCTCGACGAGAGCTTCGCCTTCGCCCACGCCCAGACGATGATCCGATCGTCGGAAAGCAGCGGCGTGCTCCAGAAGCCCGAAGCGGTGATGAACCTCCGCGAACTCGCCCCCGTGGTCCTCACCGAGACGGCGAGGAAACTCTCGGGCCTCGGCCTTCCGCCGGGCAAAGACGTCCACTACCTCGTCTACACGCGCGGTACGAAGAGCGTGTTCGCCGAGCTCTGGGGCTCGTCGGGCCGCGCCACCGAGCTCCGCGTGCCGAAGGGGCGCTACGTGGTGTTCCGGAGGAGCGGGTCCACGGGTGCGCTCGCCGAGGTCGCCCTCGCCGACGGCGAGTCTCGCGAGCTCGCGTACGGCGACTTCCGACCGGCGTCCCTCGACGTGCTCGCCCAGAAAGGCTGGGACACGCCGGACGATCCCCGGAACGAAGTGACGCTCGGGTACGTCGTCACGTCGAACGTGAACTTCGGCGTCCTGCACGGCCCCTCCCTCGCGTACGCGCGCGCGGTTCTCCCACGCGTCGCGATCGTCGGCGGCGTCGACGGCTTCTTCGGCGCGCGCGCGTTCGACGCGAACGAACAGTCGATGGCGGGCGCCATGGGTCGCGTGGCGGTCGAGCCGCGGCTCGAACTCGGTCGCTTCGTGACGCTCCGGGGAGGACTCGGTGGACGGGCCGGAGTCCTCGTCCAGACCCTCACGCGCACGGACGCCGCCCGCGTCGCATCGGACGGCTACGTCACGAGCCGTACCGAGGCGGCATTCGCGGGGGGCCCGGAGGCCTACGTCGGACTTCGAGGGGCGACGGCGTCTTCCATGTCCAAGGCGTTCTTCGTCGACGTGGCCCTGACCGGCAACGTCCTCCTCTACCGGGAGAACGGGAAGACGACGGCCACGCCGTCCGCCGGCGTGGGCACCCAGATCGGCACGCGCTTCTGAGGGGAGCGGGAATTCCGGGGAACTCGCGCGTGGCTCCCATGTGACGCCATGTGCGTCCCCTCTTCGCGCGCAAGGTCGGTTCCTTTCGTGCGACCATCGGGGAGCAGACCGAGCACCCGAGCCCCTGGAGAAACGATGGCGCACGACGGCCCCAAACGGCCGCCCCGGAAGATTCCGCCTTCGACGACCGCGTCCGACACGACGGTCACCGGCAGCTTCATCCTCGCCGACGACGATCTCGCGACTTCCGACGGCGCGTCGATGGACAAGCTCCTCGCCCAAGCGGACGACGTCTGGGACGTGGAAGAGCAGGCGCGGACCCTGCGGACGGCGGCAGGACAGACCCTGGTGGGGACGACGCTCGCGCCGCCTCCGACGAAGACGCTCGTGGGCACCCCCGATCGCCCCGCGATCCCGCGTGCTCCCACGTTGCGCATGCCAAGGCCGGACGAGTTCGCGTCGACGCAGATGCAAATAGCAAAGCCGTCGCTGACGGCGAAGGGGCCTTCGAAGGCGACGGAGCTCGGCGTCGCCGCGCCGCGACCCGCACCTTCGCCGGCGCCGCCGTCGGTCGCACCGTCGCAGGTGCCGTCCGATCCTCCGCCTGCGTCGGCCCAAGCTCCTCTGAGCAAGGCCGGAGGCAAGCCGCCGCCACTTCCGCCCCGCGGCGCGAAGCCGCCTCCCTTGCCGCCCCGAGGCGGTAAGCCGGCGGAAGTGGCTTCGGTGCGCGCTGCGGAGAAGGTGGCGGGAGGGACGGAGAAGGTCGTCGCCGAAGCGCCGCCCCCGAAACCCGCCAAGTTCGTCCCGCCCGCCAACGCGGAAGCGCAGATCGATCTGGTTCGTGCGCGCGTCGCGACACTCGAAGGCCGCGACGATCGCGTCGGCACCGCACGCGCGTGGATGGAACTTTCGGTCCTCCACGAGGTCCTCCTCGGAGACGAAGCGACGTCCGCCGAAATGGCGAAGCGGGCCCTCGAGGTGGAACCGCACCTCTCGGCCGCCCACGCGGTCCTCCGTCGCCACGTCCACGATCGCACCCGAGTTCCCGAGATGCTCGTGCACCTCGACGACGAACTCGCGACGGCCACGTCCGAGGCGGCCGTCGTCGAGCTGCTCGCCGAGAAGGCGCGCCTCGTCGCCGCGCGACCGAACGTCACGGGTGCCGACACCATCGCCGCGTGGCAGCTCGCCCTCTCGCGATCGCCGAACCATCCCGCCTCACTCAAGGGGCTCGAAGCCGAACTCCAGAAGGCGACCCAGTCCCAGAAACCGGAGACATGGGAAGCCCTGGCCGCCCACCTGTTCCGGCTCGCCGAGGCCTCCACCGACGATCCGAAACTCGCGGCGTGGATCCACGTGGAGCGCGCGCGCATCCTCGAGTTCAAACTCGGTCGTGCGGACGCGGCGCGGGGCGGGTTCGAGCGGGCCCTCGAACTCGATCACGGCATCGGTCCGGTGCGCGACTCGGTCGTGCGCCACATCGGCGCCCACGACGACGCCGCCACCCTCGCCTCCCTCCTCGAACAGGAAGCCGAGATGGAGGCGAATCCGTCCCGCGCGGCACGTCTCGAGGTCGACGCCGCCTGCATCGTCGCCTCCCAGCTCGGGGACGCCGCACGCGCCACCGCCATCCTCCAACGTGCCGCCGCGCGCGCGCCGACGACGCCATCCGTCGACCGTCGCGCCCTCGACGAGCTCGTGCGGCTCCTGGAACAGGCAGGGCACTATCCGCCGTCCGTCGCCGCCCGCCGCGCGCGGCTCCGGTTCATCTCCGATCCGACGAACCTCGCGTACGAGCTCCGTGCCCTCTCCGCCTTGTGCGAACGTATCGGCGATCTGCCCGCCGCCATCGCGGACCTCCAGCGCGCGTTCGGCGTCGTCGCGAACGATCCGACCCTCGCCGAGTCCCTCGATCGCCTCCTCGCGCGTGCAGGCCGTGACGAGGAGCGGGTCGCCGTGTGGGTCACCGAATCCGCGCGCACGGAGTCGAAGAAGCGCCGCGCCGACGCGCTCCTCCGCGCCGCCCACATCAGCGAACGCACGCTCCTCCGGCCGGAAGACGCCATCCGCCACCTCCGCGGGGCGTGGCTCTCCGATCCGGGCAACGACGAGGTCCTCGATTCGTTGTCGCGTCTGCTTTCGCCCGATCCCGAAGGGGCCCGCGACGCCAACGTGCGCGCCCTCGCCGATCTTTACGCGCAGGCCGCCGATCACACGCAGGACGCGAAGCGCAAGGTCGCCTACCTCGAGAAGACCGCGCTCCTCTGGGAGGAAGTGCTCGGCGATCCTCGGCACGCCGCGCGCGCGTACGAGAGCATCCTCGCCATCGAACCCGACCGACGGGGCGCCATCCTCGGACTCGGTCGCACCGCCGGGAATGTGGGCGACGACAAGCTCGCCGCGAAGGCCCTCCTCGACGAGGCGCGCCTCGCAGGAGATCCGGTGCTCGAACGCGATCTCACCACCCGCGCCGCCACGCGCCTCGCACGCGTGGATTCGGCGCGCGCCCTCTCGCTCGTGACGCGCGTGCTCGAGGGCGACACCGCGCACACCGAAGCCCGCGCCGTCGAGACCCGCCTCCACGAGGACGCCGGCCGCTGGGATCTCTGCGCGAAGTCGCTCCGTGCGCGCGTCGACCTCGCGACGCAACCGAACGAGAAGGTTCCTCTCCTGCTCGTCCTCGCCCAGGTGGAGGAGACGCGACTCCGGAACCTCGACGCCGCGCTCCGCACCCTCGAACAGGCGCGGGAGCTCGATCCGAAACACCCCGTCCCGCCGGACGCCATCGCCCGCCTCCTCTACACGACCGGCGACGACGTCGCGCTCCGCACCGCGTTCGAGAACCTGGCCGGCACGTCGCTGACGAGCGACGAACGTGCCCATTGGCTCGTCCGCGCCGCCGAGATCGACGAGCTCCGTCTCGGGGACTCGCTGCGCGCGGCCAAGGGATTCGCCCGCGCACTCGAGGAACAACCCGAGGACGAACTCACGGCCGAACGCCTCCTCCGGTGTCTCTCGCGGCAGGGCCTCCCTGGACCGACCGATCGGGATCCCGCGGTCGGTCGCCCCGTCGGCACCACGGCGAAGGAACTCGTGGCGCTCGTCGCGCAACGGATGGAACACGCCACGTCCGCGGCGCTCCGCCGGAAACGCGGCTTCGAACTCGCGGTGCTCCTCGCCGAGCTCGGCGAGGACGTCCCCCGTGCGAGCCAGCTCCTCGCGAACGTGCTCGACGAGGACAAGCGCCACGCCCCCGCGCTCCGGACCCTGGAGTCCCTCGCACGGAGGACGGGTGACGCATCCATGCTCGCCAAGATCCTCGCGAAGCAGGGGGAAGCGTTCGGATCGCCCCGTGCCCGAATCGGTGCCCTCTGGAACCTCGCGTGGCTCGAGGAGTGGAAGCTCGACGCCGCGAACCCCATCCCGACGTACCGCGCCATCCTTTCCCTCGACGGTGCGGACGTCGGCGCCCTCGACGCCACCGTCCGTCACGACCTCCCCGGAGCACGTCGCGGGGAACACGAAGCGCGTCGTCGTGTCACCGAATCGCTCCGGGCCTTGGCCGCCCTCGCGGCCGACGAGGCGTCGCAGCTCGGGCTCGAACTCCGTCTCGCGCTCCTGCTCGAGCAGTGGTCGGAGGGCACCGAACCCGTCCCCGGCGGCCCCGCCCACGAAGCCCTCGAACGTTTCCGGAGCGTCCTCCGCACGGACGCCCTTTCCGTCACCGCCGCGACGGGATGCGCCCGCCTCGCCGTCCGCACGGGCGACGCCGACGCCGCCGTGGCCGCGGCCCTCTCCCTCTCGGACCTCTCGGTCGACAAGGGCGCCCGCGCTCGCTACCTCCTCGACGCCTCCGACATCCTGGTCAGCGACGCGCCCGACGAGCGCCTCGGCGAACCCCGCGACCGCCGACGTCGCGCGGCCCTCCTCCTCGAGAAGGCCCTCGACTTCGATCCGAACTCCACCGTGCTCGTCGGACGTCTCGTGCACCTGCTCCTGGAAGAGGAGGGCGACCCCGTCCGCCTCGTCGAGACGCTGCGCGTCGTCCTCCGTCGCGCCACGGAGAAGGAGGCCATCCTCGTCGTCGGCAACGAGATCGCGCGCATCGCGCGGGACGATCTCGCCGACGTGAACCTCGCCATCGACGCCATCCGCAAGGTCCGCGAGGCCGTCCCGGATCACGTCCCGACCATGCTCACGCTCTCCGAGCTCTGCATCGCGGGCCGATCGTGGAACGAGGCCGTCAGCGTGCTCGAGACCGTGATCAAGGTCTCCGACGATCCGGCGCCGAAGCTCACTGCCCTCTTCGCGCTCGCCGGCATCCAGAGTCGCGTGTTCCAGAGGCCGGAAGAGACCGAGAAGGCCCTCCGCGAGGCGCTCGCCATCGACAACCGGAACCCGCGCGCGATCCGCGCCCTCCTCCGTCACCTCACGACCGCCTCCGCGATGACGCTGGACGAGGCCGCGACCGTCGCGCGCGACGTCGAGATCGCCGACCTCGTCGAGAAGCTGGCGGGCGTCGAGAAGGATCCGACGCAGCGGTCCACCATCCTCCTCGAGCTCGTCGATCACCGCGTGAAGCTCGGGGACATGGCGGCCGCCGAGAAGGCCCTCGTCGAGGCGACGGCACAGTCCCCGAACCATCCTCGGGCCATGAAGCGCCTGCGATCGTTCTTCGGTCCGCGCGACACCCGGGACTACGTCGGACTCTCCCGCGCGCTCTCTTCCGTCATCGCTCGCGGCAGCAAGCTGGGCACCACCGACCCGGCCTGGCTCCTCGCGCTCGGACAGATCGAGGTCGAGGCCCTCGGCCGCATGAAGGAAGGCGTCGTCGCGTTCCAGAAGGCGTTGCAGCTCGATCCGAACTTCCACGAGGCGCGCTACTACATGGCGCACACGTACGCGCGGATGAACGGGCACGAGGACGCGGCCCGCGCCATCCTCGCGCTCATCTCCCCCACGTCCGCGCCGCTCGCGCAACTCGCCGATCCCGGGGGAGCGCTCGCCATCCTCGAACGATCGTTCTCCGCCGAGCGTCGCTCGGAGGAGGCCATCGTCGTCAGCGAGCTGCGCGCGGTCGCCGGCACGCTCGACGACGGTCGCCAAGCCTGGCTCCGCGGCCGCCGTCTGGGCCCCTTCGAGGCGCACCACACCGTCCTCGACCGGCCGACGATCGTCACGCAAATCCTCCCGCCCGAAGCGCGGCACATCCTCCTCGAGGTCGCCGCGGCCATGAGCGGCATCGAGTCGAAGATGCTCCGCGCCGAGATGAGCGAGCTCGGCATCACGGGCAAGGACCGCATCGGTCCGCGGAGCCAGCATCCGCTCCGTCCCCTGCTCGATCGCATGACGAAGGCGCTCGGCATCACCGAGGTCGAGCTCGCCGTCTCGAACGCCGTGAACCGCACGCGCGTCCTCGCGGGCGACGAGCCGTGGATCGTCGTCCCCCGCGCGCTCCTCGACCTTCCCGAACCCTCCCAGCTCGCGTCCATCGCACGTGCCCTCGCGCGCATCGCGATGGGTGTCCCGTGGCTCGAGGAGCTCCCGCCTCCGCACGTGGAGGCGTACCTCGTCGCCTGCGCGCGGCAGGTCGTCCCGGGATTCGCGGCGGACGATCTCGACGTCCTCTCCAGCAAGCTCGTCACCCAGTACGAGAGCGCGATCCCGCGCCACATCGCGCGACGCCAGAAGAAGATCCTCGAGGAGCTCGCGCCGCACATCGCGTCGCCCCAGGGTCGCCCCCTGCCCGTCGAGGTCTTCATCGCGGGCCTCGCGCGTGCCGAGCTGCGTGTCGCCTACGTCGTGACCGGCGATCTCCTCGCCGCCATCGACGAACTCCGCGGCCTCGATCCGAGCTTCGCCCGCGCGACGGACTCGCCCAGTCGATCCGCCCTCACCACGATCCTCGAGCATCCCTACGCCGGCGATCTTTGCCGCTTCGCGCTCTCGAGCGAGGCCGTCGCACTCCGCCGTCGTGTCGGTTCGGCGTGGACGGGCTGAACCCGGGCGTCGTACAGTCCGCGTCGAAAGGAAGCCCCCCCATGCGCGGATTCTTGCAGCCCTGCCTCACCTCCCGGCCGACCGAAAATCAGGATCTCTTCCGCACGCTCTCGCGTACGCGTCGCTCGAAGATCGCCACGGCCGCGCAGACGAATTTCCTCAAGGCGAACCAGTGGGCGAAGGCCGGCAAGGTCGCCCCCGCCGTCGCGGAGGCGCTCGAAAAGGGCGTGAAGGCGTTCCGCGCGAAGACGAAGAAGTAGTCCCCATCCGGGTGACCGAGACGCCCGCGCGATCCTCCCGGATCCGCGGGCGTCGTCGCGTCCGACGCGACCGTCTCAGGGCGCGCAGTTGCCGTCGCCGGGTTGTCCCGGAGCGTGGAAGTTCACGTCGAACTTCGGCGCGTCGAGCCGCAGGGTGACCTTCGCGTTGTCCGGCCCGAGGAGGGCCAGGGTGGCGACCGGCTTGGCGGACGCGAAGTTCTCGAGGATGGCCGTCCCCTGCACGTCCGTGAACGGGAGCGCCGGCACTTCGCACTGTGTCCGCACGTCGCCCCCCGCGGAGACGATGGCCGGGAGCCACCGGAACTCGCCACCGAACGGCACGGCGACGTCGACGGTGAAGAGCGTCGTTCCGTTTCCCTGGTCCACGCCTTCGTAACGCGGCGCCTTCGCGACGAGGATCTTCTCCCGCACGCGGTCCTTCGCCTTTCCGTTCACCTCCTCGACGCCGTCGAGGCCCAGTTGCCGCAGGCTGCCGGTCACCGCGAGGGACTGCCCCTGCCCGAGGAGATCGCTCCGTGTGAGGATCTCGAACCGCATCCGCACGATGGGACGGTCCTCGTCCTGCCGTTGGAAGAGCCACGTGTCGATGGCGTCGAGGGCCGCCGCGTCGTTCAAGAGGAGCGAACGGGTCTGGTTGGCGGTCGGCATCATGGGCCGTTGTCGGTTCGCGAGCACGCGGCTCCGCTCCTCGTCGGTGGTCAGGAGAGCGAGGGCCTTCGGGCTCTCGTCGATGTCGAGGAAACGATCCCCGATCATGCGTTCGATGTCGGGCTTGCCCGCGATCACCTTCGAGACCTTGTCGAACGCGGCGTAGTCCGAGAAGTCGAGCGCCGTGAACCGGTGGCACTGCTGGCAGTACGGCCCGACGACGGTGGTGTAGAGCTTGTCGTTCGTGGCCGTGAGCACGGGATTCTTGAACGTGCGCTTCCACGACGTCGGCGTGTGCGACGGGTCACCGATCGGCACGGCGACCCGTCGACCGTTCGGATACATCGCGTCGATGTAGGCGAGCTCCTTGCGGAACCCTTCGGCCACGGCGGGGTCGTTCGTCTTGAGGGCTTGGTTCGCCGTCTTCATGATCTGGTTCAGTCCGAACCACTCGTTCTCCTGGGTCGCCTGGGGCTTGCCGAGGATGGTCCGGAGCCACGACGGCTCGAACTCGCGGAAGAGCGCGTTCATGTCGGGTCCCTTCGACGCGTCGTACTTTCCGCCGTGGCACGGCGTGCAGAGCTCGGGGACCGCCTTCTCTCCCTCGAAGTCGAGGGCGGCGACCGGCGTGAGCTCGGGTGGTCGTCGAAGATGTAGAACCCGCGTAGCCCTCCGGGGCCACGTTCATGCACACGGTGCCGAGGTTCCGGACGGACTTGTCGCCCTGGAGGAATCGGAGTCGGTCCTCCGCGGTCTTCCAGTTCGTGACCGCACATCCGCCCTTCCCCGCGGCGATGGTCTTCGAGCACGTCATGTCCCGGAAGAAGCCGAGGTCGCCGACGTTCTGGTAGTACGAGAACACGCGGTTCGAGGCGGGCCCCAGGTGTTCGTTCTCCCACTGCTCCAGGGTCAAGGTCGGTTTGGCTCCGATGCTGGCGTAGTACCGGGACCCGGACTCGCGCGTTCCGACGCCGTCCTGCCCGAGGAAGAGAATGACGGGCTTGTAGGGTGCCTTCGGAGCGCCTTCGGGCGGAGGCGCGATGCGCCACGTCACGCCGGCCGCCTGGTCGAGGGCGAAAAGTTCCCCGGCCGGACCGTTCGCGAGCGTGGAGACGTGCCCACCGGTGCGCGCGACGAGGGTGCGCGAGAACTCGGGGTTGGCGCCCGATCCCGCCTTGGGTTCGAGGACGATGACGTCGCCCGACGCGGGATCGCCGTACGCATACCGGCCCTTCCAGGGCGCGAGCGCCGGATCGGATTCCGAGACGAACACCCCACCGGCGAGAGGAAGGTCCAGGGGCTGCGCGAGCTCGACGATAGGGTCGACGACGGTCTCGCCCGCTGCCGTCAACTTCGCGAGGGCGGCAGGGTCCTTGATGCGCGGCGCGTCCTTGATGCCCCACGCGTAGTTCGCCCCCTTCGCGATCACGTTGATCTCGAGGGTCGCGCCTTCGGTCCGTTCGACGGAGAAGATGCGACCGTCGGCTTCGTTCACCGCGAACCGCGCCGGACTTCCGACGCCCCACGCGAAGATTTCGGGCCGTCCGAGGGCCTTCGTCGCGGCGGACGCGAAGGGATTGTCCGTGGGGATCCCGTACGGCTTCCCCGCTTCGCGGCGGTTCACGTCGATGCGGAGAATCTTGCCGGCGAGCGTCGTCTTGTCGGTGGACGCCTTCTTCGCGGGATCGTTCACGAGACCGCCGTCGCTCGTCCCGACGTACAAGAACCCGTCCTTGCCGAACGCGAGCCCCCCGCCGTTGCGCCCCACGCGC
>JAXLYL010000048.1:0-26653 GCA_046351475.1 Polyangiaceae bacterium | reverse complement strand
GGTCGTCCGCGTCGGGGACACCATCGCCGTCGCCGTCGACGGGCGCGGGAGGAGGTGGCGGAGGCGGAGGCGGAGGCGGCGGAGCCGTCATGACCGGAGGAGGCGAAGGCGGCTCCACGGCGGGAGGCGGAGGGGGGAGTGGCGGCACCGAAGCATGGCCGCGCGGCCGATCCGCGCCATGGAGCGAGAGGGCGTGACCGAACTGGACGAAGTTGCCGTCCGTCGGACCGAGCGCGTCGCCGTCGGGTTGGAAGATGTGGTCGTACCGCACGAACGGACCCGCGCCGAAATGGCGGCCGAGGTTCATCTCCATGCCGATGGCCCCGGCGGCGCGCAGGCGGGCCACGTTCCCGGTGAAGGCGGCTCCGCTGTCGACACCGACCCAGAGATCGACGCGCTTGTACTCGGGGAGCGGTCGGAACCGCAGGCCCACCGCGACGGCGCGGTACCCGGCGTAATCGGGATCGCTCGCGGCGTTCTTCACGCGGAGAGGCATCCAGTACGCACCGAATCCGGCTTCGGCGCCCAAGTGCCGCGTCGGCCGCCACTCGAGGGACGCGCGGCCACCTCCGCCGATCGTCTGCGTGTCCGCGGATCCGGCGACGGGCACGCTCGCCGCCCCCTCGAGGTGGAGCGCGACGGGCGCAGGATCGGCGGCGGCCGAACGAGACACGAAGGAACTGGACGCCGTTCCGATGACCACGACGACCGTGGACGAGGCACGAACGACACCGCGAAGCGAACGCATGAGGCGAGACTATCCGTTCTTTCGTCCTCGGACCCGAATTCGGACGGGCGACATCATTCGCTCGAAATCGCTCCCGGCGTTCGGCGATGGCCGACGCCGACGGGTCCACCACCCGGCGCGGCGAAACGTCAGGATGTCCGGCCACCGTGGTAAGGTCGACCGGCGGTACGTGAGCCACGTCCGCGGGAGACCCGTGCCTTCCACGACCCGCCTCGTCCGACAGCTCGTCGTCTTCGGCGCAGGGTACGTGGGTGCGCGTGCGGCGGCCGAAGGGCGGCGTCGCGGACTTCGCGTCGTCGCGACCGTCCGTTCCGAAGTCCGGGAGCGGGCACTCCGCGAGGCCGGGTTCGACGTGTGCCGGTCCGCCGTCGTCGACGTCGCGCGCGATCGGGTGGACGAGCACACCCACGCCGTCGTCGCGTTCCCCCCCGACGGCGTCACGGACGCCAACCTTGCGCCTCTCCTCGCCGGCGCGCGCGCGGTCACGTACGTGTCGAGCTTGTCGGTGTACGGAGAGTACCGAGGCATCGTCGACGACACGACGCCGGTCACCGGTGTCCCCGGCGATGCCCAGGCCCGTTGGCTGGCGGCGGAGGACGCCTACCGTTCCGTGGGCGGCACCGTCCTTCGAGCTCCTGGAATCTATGGCCCCGATCGGGGACTCGTGACCCGAATCCTGCGAGGGGAGCACCAACTTCCGGGAGACGGTTCGAACGTCACGTCCCGCATCCACGCCGATGACCTGGCGAATCTGCTCCTCGCCTGTCGGGACGTTCGCGGAGAAACCTTCGTGGTCGGAGACCTCGATCCCGTCCCCCAGCGGGAGGTGGCCCGATGGGTCCAGGACACGTTCGGGGCGCCTTTTCCACCGGAAGTCCCGGCCGAGCACGTCCACGAATCCCTGCGCCGGGACCGCGCCGTGGACCCTCGGCGCGCGCTCACGCGGCTCGGAGTCACGCTTCGGTACCCGAGCTTCCGGACGGCGACGTACGTGGTCACGGTGTGAACCCGTCCACGTCCGGAGGGACGTGCGCGCGCCAGTTCCTCGTCAGGGGTCTTCGGGTTCGAGGGAAACCGCGGGAGACGACGACGCGGATTTCGAAGGTCGCGAGCACCACGCGTCGGAAGAAGTCGGCGCGGAACGGCTTCGTGATCACGGGCACGCCGAGACGGACTGGCCTCGTCCGCGAGCGTCCGAAGGGACGGGAAGGACGTCATCCGTCGTCCGTGCGCCGCGGTGCTTGACGGCCACGGAATTCGCCAGGTGCGCCGGAGACCCCACGGGCAGCTGGACGTCGGAGACCACGAGGTCGAACTCGGGTTCACTCCACGCGTGGGAGATCGCGCGTTCTCGAGTTCGTCCAAGGCCGAAAGACCGGTTCGACGGCGACGACCTCGGCGGCCGTCCTGCGCGAGGATGTCCGCCAGGTCGTGCACCGGTCGTCGTCGTCCTCGACGACCAAGAGGAGGCGCCGAGGCCGAGCTCGAGGCCGCGGGACGATTCGACGACGCTTGCATTCGACAGGTCATCCGGATTTCTCGGCCACCACGTGCGCGGAATCTGCCGTTCGGGGCGTTCGACGTCTTCGCGCGCGACGCGAGAAGTCGGCGTCGGACGGCGTCCACGAGTTGACCGATGGCGAGGCTTCGAGAGGACCTCCGCGTCGTAGTCGGACGGGAGGTCGAGAGCCCGTCCGCAGTCGGAGATGAGGACGATGGGAACGTCGTCCTGCGCGAACCTGCGCGATCGGAGAACCTCGAGCCCCGTGCTTTCCAGGCATGCGCACGTCGAGGATGGCGCCGTCGAACCGGAGAGACATGGTGCTCGCGAGCAACATGAGGAACGCGCGGCCCGTCGAGGACCCGGCGGTCACCCGGAATCGCCGGCTCGGCATCGACGTCGCGCCGAAAGTCGTCGTCGTCTTCCGCGAGAAGGAGCCGCGGGGCCGCGCGCTCCGGTCGTCGGGTAGTGGGAGGGATCGAGGGTCGCGGACGTCACGACGCACGCCTGTGCCTCAGCGATTCCCGTCGCTTCTGGACGTTCGGCGGAGACGTTCCGCGAGCTTCGAACATGCCGCGTCGGTCGCCGTAAGAGTCCATGTCCCGCGATTCGACGTGGAAGACCTCGGCAGGCACTCCTTGGACGTCGATGCGGCACGTCTTGTCGATGCCTCCTTTCGGCCCGTTCACGTCGACGAGGCGGACCGTGACGTCCGCCGTCGGCGGCCGAGGAGCCGATGCAGGGCAGCGGACCCGTTGCTGGACGTAGAGATGGAAGGCGGAAGGGAGAAATCCACGCTGCGAACGAGGAGTTCATGAGCAGGCTCCTGGAGGGCACGAAGGCCGAAGCCGTCGGGGTCTGCTCTTCATCGAAAGCAATCCAAGGGCCAGGTTTCGTCGTCGCGCGGGACCGGGAGACTTCGCGGCGCGCACTCGCCTCCGGCACGTCGACCTGCCCGCGCGAAGGCCTCGCACGCGTTCGCGCCGTGGACGCCGCAGATTGCGACGTGACGCAGATTGCGACGCGTCCGGAGGTAAGCGAGCCGTCGTCCGCGGTCGTTGCTCGGGACGGGCGCACGGAGGATCGGGACTCAGCGGAACACTCCGAGGAGGTACGGTTCCTGCTACATCGCGTCGTCTTCTCCCGTGCGCGTCCCTCGACTCGGGTGGCATCACCATGCCCGGCGGGATCGTCGCGAAGTTCGCCGAGCGTCTACTTCTTGGCAAGCTGTCTCGTCTTCCTCCTCATCGGCTACGGATCCGCCCGCAGGCGTCCATCGCTCTCGGGCGTCCACGAAAAGAAGATCTCGACCTGCTCGCGGCCCGCATTCGCGGACGGCGTGGGAACGACCTGGAACCTCGCGGGCGAACAGGCCGCCGTGGGGCTCTTCCGGCTCCCTCGGAAGCGGTCGGGCGGATTGGATCGTCCGATGGTCCCCGAGTCCCGGAGAACTCGGCGGTGGACGTCGGGAGCGGGAAGCGTCGAGGGTTCCGACCGACGACTTCGTCCGGACGCGTGCTCCCGTTGCCGTGCGAGGGGACGTGAAGGGGTACGTGGAGCTCGCCGCGCCGGTGACGAGCGAAAGGCGTCTCTTTCTTTCGGAACTGAAGGGCGGCGCGACTCCCGTTCGCTGCTCCCTGCTCGCCGTGATCTCGGGCGTCCTGGCCGTCACCGTGGGCGGTGCCGTGATCGGACGGCCCCTGGGACATCGTGGACCAGGCACGAAGGATCGGAGAGGGCGACTTCTCCCAGCGATTGCGCTCCGACCGCACGGACGAAATCCGGGTGCGCTCAAGCGTGAGCTGAATGCCATGTGCGAGCGTCTTCTCGACCCTTGCGTCCGGCTCGAGGAAGAGGCGACGGCGCACCCCGGAAACCCTGGTCCAGCTCCGCCGTCTCGACCGTCTCCGGACCGTGGGAACCATGGCGTCGAGCATCGCCCACAAGGCCTGGGACGCCCGCTCAGCATCATCTTGCTCCGTCCACGGACTGGAACGCGGTGCAGAGCTCGGCGATGCGGAGATACGTTCCGCGGGAGAAACCATCGCCAAGCAGGTCGAGAAGATGGGCCGAATCGTCCGCCAGCTCCTCGACTACTCCCGAGCCCTTCGCGCCGAAGTCTTCCGTGTCGGCCGAAGGCCTGGTGCAGCGCACCGCGTCCTCTTGGAATCGCTCGAAGAAACACCAGGTGCGGATGCGGTCGAGGTGGTGGCCGATGACCCGATTCGCGGCGACGAGGGACGGCTCGAACAGGCCCTCACCGAATCTCATGATGAACGGAATCCAGGCCATGCCCGACGGCGGGGTGCTCACGCTGCGCGTCAGTCCGTGAAGGAGCACGCGGATCCCTCGTTCCGATCGGACGTTGGATGCCATCGTTCCCGCGTCATCGACGAGGAGCACGGGGGATCTTGACCGACCACGTCGACCAGCTATTCGAACCCTTCTACGCAAACCCGCCGGCGTGGGGACCGGACTGGGGCTGTCCGTCCTGGGGCATCGCCGAGGGCACGGCGGATGGATCGAAGCGACGCGTTCGGACTCGCGGGGGAGCATTTTCCTCGCTGTATCTTCCCAAGCCCGAATGACCCAACGAATCCTCTCGTGGACGACGACGCGGACCTCGCCGAGGAGATGGGCCGGGTGCTCGCCACGCGCGGCCACGGGGTCGATCATCGGTTCGACGCGGATTCGGCGTTCGAAGCGCTCTCCGACCCGGTTCGGTGGTGGTCACCGGCCACCTCAACGCCCAGGTCGCTCGAACGGTCTCGACCTCTGCCACCGCGTCATCACCAACTGGCGCAAATCTTCCCGTCGTCGTGATGACCGCCTTCGCGAGCCTGGAAACCGCCGTCGCCACCCTCCGGGCGGGAGCATTCGATTTCCTGGCGAAGCCGTTCTCGCCCGACCAGTGGGCCTGGTCGTCGAACGTGCCCTCGCGCCGCTGCGATCTGCGACTGGAGGACCTCGCGAAGCTCCTCGGGCACGCCCGGGAGGTCATCGCTTCGGCGAGGTCGATCGACGCGAGTCCACCCATGGAGCGCCTGTTCGATCCCCAGAATCGCCCGAATCGCCGGTTCGGAGGTCTCGATCCTCGTGACGGGAGAAAGCGGCACCGGAAAGAACTCGCCGCGCGTGCCCTCCACGGCCGTAGCCGGCGGAGCGGGGGCCCCGTGGTAGCGGTGAACTGCGCCGCGTTGCCCAGGTCTGCTGGGAAAGCGAACTTTTCGGTCACGCGAGGGGCTTTCACGGACGCACGGTCTGCACGGAAAGGCCTCTTCGTGGAGGCCGACGGTGGCACGCTCTTCCTGGACGGAATCGGGGAGATGCCGCTTCCGACCCAAGCGAAGCTTCTCGTGCGCTCGAATCGCGCCGCGTCCGTCCGTTGGGATCGAACACGGAGGTGCCGTTCGATGCGCGGCTCGTGGTCGCGACCAATCGAGACTTGGAGTCCATAGTCCGCGAGAAGACCTTCCGCGAGGACCTCTTCTACCGCATCCACGTCGTCCAAGTGGAGTTGCCCGCCACTGCGCTCCCGAGGTCAGGACGTCGTCCTGCTCGCGCAGGCTTTCGTGGAGCGGATGGCGCGACGCTCGGCAAGGACGTCGAGGTTCCGCCGGAAGTGGCCGAACGGCTGCTCGCGTACGACTGGCCCGGCAACGTGCGCGAGCGCACGAACCCGATCGATCACCGTGGCACTCGCCGGCCATCGATCGATCGTCGTCGACGACCTCCCCCCAAGCTCGGCAATGCAGCAACCAGGCTTCGTTCCAAGACGTGCCGGATCAGGACGTCCTGTGCTCGCTCGAAGAACTGGAACGCCGCCACATCGACCGCGTCATGAACGCGGTCGGATGGAGCAAGGTGGAAGCCACGAGGATCCTGGGGATCGACCGCTCGACGCTCTACCGATGGAACGCTACGGCCTCCGCGCGCCCCGACGCCCTCCTGAATTCCGACGGAGGGCGTCCGGATCGGCTCGGGCTCCGAGGGGCCGGCGCCGCCCGGGTCAGCATTGCAGGGGACGTCCACGCGATCAACCTGATACTTCTCCCCGATGGCGGGGCGGGTCACCGAACCGTCCGCGGCCCGCTGTTCGTCCCCTGGGTGCCCCGTTCGACGCGCAGGTCCTCGTCCACGTACAGCGTCTCGAGTGTCCCCGAGACGCCCACCGGCCCGCCCCTGGAAGGCCGAAACGCCGGGACCCGTCCTCGAGACTCTCCGCATAAGGCACGAGCTGGGTGCGACGTGGGAGACGTCCGATGCGAAACCCGGATTCGGTGAAGCGATCCGGGTTTCCGAGCCGTCCTCGTAGCGCCCCGGAGCACGCCCGTCACGCGGAGGCAAGGAGAACGCCGAACTCTCACCGACGTTCAGTAGTACCCGTCCTCGAGACGACTTGATGAACCACTGCGAAAGGTCCATCGTGAGGAAGGGCGCCATGGGGTACGGATAGTCGCTCCAAAGCTGCCGCCACGCCCCGGCGACGGGGGGAGCTTGTCACCCGAGCGGTCGGTCTCCGAAGTGGGCCGCGAGCTTGGCGACCAGGGGCTCCACCTGGGCGCGGACCTCGTCGAGGTTGTCGGTCCGGGTCATGTTCGACGTCGTGATTCGACGGAGCTCCGCCTTCGTGCGCGCGAGCTCCTGCGCCGAGAGTCGTGTCGACGCGAACGAGACCGAACCGACGTCGGGGCGTCGCCGAGCAGCCGGCAGCGAGCGCGAGCGAAACGACGACGAGGGCCAGGAAAGGCGAACGGAAGGCTTCATGGCACGCATGGATGTCGGACGACGTTCGTGCGTCGCGCGGAATCGACCGGCGGTGATTTCCGCCGCACCCTTCGCTCGAGCGGATTCGCGAACTGCAACCCGTAGGTCAGGTCGTCGCGGAGTGCGACGCCCTCCCCGTCGGCCGAAAGCGACGGCCCCGGAATCCTCGCGGCTTTCCGCCGGGTGGCGCGTCGCACGCGCCTTGCACTCGGAGTGGGCATGGGACTCGAATCGGTGACCGTGAGCGACCTCCGACGTGGAACGTTCCGACGTGCGACGGGAGGGGCGACGACCTCGAGGCGATCCCGGAAGACTTCGCGGCCATCGCCGCACGCAACCCGGCAGTACGTCCCGACGACCCCGTCGCCTACGCGTTGGTCCAGGGCGGCGAAGCCGTGGCCCGCGCTCGCCTGCTCTCGGGCTCCGTCGCGGTCGACGGGCGCGGCGATCCCGTGGTCTGGACCATGGACCTCCTGAGCAAGCCGGGGCACCGTTCGAGCGCGCGGGTGCGTTCCTAAAGTACGAGGCATGCTGAACGACCTCGAGAAGCGAGGCCATGCGGTCGCTTCGTTCGCGTCGTCGCCGTCGGCGCTCTCCCTGTACGAGCGGCTCAGCATGCGGACGGTGGGCGGAGTTCCCCGCTACCTCTTCGTGCTCGGCTCGCGCCCGCTCCTGCGTGCTCACCTCCCCGAGCCGGTGCCGGGAGTCGCATCCCGTGTCGCCGACGTCGGCCTTTCCTGGTTCCGGTCGCCTCGCGCAAGCGCGGGCGGAATGGGGCAGCGACGAATTCCGGATCGAGTGCATCCGCCGATTCGACGACGAGGTGGACGACCTCGCGGAAGCACGCCCTTCGTTCGCTCGGGCGTGGATCCCGTTCGATTCCGCGAGCCTCGAGTGGCGCGCCGAATCGATGGCCTCGGTGGGACGCGGCCGCGTCCTCGATCGCGTGTACGTTCGTCATCGCCGTTCCGAAGCCCTCGTCGGGTACGGACTGCTCCGGACGAGGACGATGGATCGGATCGTCGGTCAACCGTACCGGGACGTCCGGGCGACGACGCTCGTCGACCACTTCGTTTCCTCCCTGCATCCTGCGGCGAACCTCGCGCTCGCGGCGCACGTGTTGGCCGTGGCGCAACGCGAGAAGAGCCACGTGGCCGAAGTCGTCGCGACGGACGTGGACATGACGCGCGCGCTCCGTGCCGCCTTCCGGAAGGTCGGTGGCTTCTCCCTCTCGTTCCTTCGGAGGCAAGACTTCGGACGCTTCCGTCCGGCTCCGCGACTGGCGGGTCACGATGGCGGCGGGCGACGGCTTCATGTTCTGAAGGCGACGTACGGAACGACCGTCGCGCGAACGCGCCATCCATGCATGACATGACTTCCCACGACCATCCGCTCGAACGTCGCGATCGTGCGCATCCACTTCCGACCCGCGGCATCGAAACGGGACGAACACGATGGGGTGGCCGTTCGACGAGCGGTCGGAGTGCCCGCGACTCCCACCCCGAAACGTCCATCCTCCCCGAACAAGGTCCACGAGGAACTTCCCATGAACTCTCTTCTCGACTTCGTCCGATCCCGATCCGCCACCAATCTCCTCCCCTTCACCATGATGCTTTCGCGTGCGTCGCGGCATGTTCCAGCGACCCTTCGAGCGACTCCGGGGGCTCCGATGCCGGTACCGTCGCCCCTTCCGATGCATCCTCGACGGACGGCGCGACCTCGCGCGCGGACATCGTCGACACGGCGGTCGCGGCCGGTTCGTTCAAGACGTTGGTCTCGGCCGTCCAGGCTGCGGGGCTCGAGTCGACCCTGCGCAGTGCGGGGCCCTTCACGGTCTTCGACGGACGCCGCCTTCGCGGCGTCCTCCTCGTTCCTCACCGAGAAGCTCCTCACGCCTCCGTACAAGAGCGAACTCGGGTTGATCCTGAAGTACCACGTGGTCGCGGGCCGCGTGCAGGCGGCGGAGGACGTGCTCGGCAAGACCTCGGCGCCGGACACGGTCTCGGGCGCAAGCTTTCGGTGGACGGAAACGGCGGAAAGGTCGTGGTCAACGGAACCAGCAACGTGACGACTCCCGACGTCGCCGCGTCGAACGGCGTCATCCACGTCGTCGACGGGGTCCTCTTGCCGACGATCCGTGACACCGCGTCCCACTACGACGACGGGACGACGACGTTCAAGACCCTGGTGACCGCGCTGACCGCCGGCGAGTTGGCCGAAACGCTCGGAGGAGCGGGCCCGTTCACGGTCTTCGCACCGTCGGACGCCGCTTTCGCGAAGATCCCGAAGGCCACCCTCGACGACCTGCTGCTCCCCGCCAACAAGTCGAAGCTCCAAGCCGTGCTCAAGCTGCACGTCGTCTCGGGGAACCCGGTCTACGGGAAGGACGTCGCGGCGGGAACCGTGACGTCGTTGGGTGGCCCGTTGACGGTCACCGTCACGTCCGGGACCGTGGAGGTCCAGTCCTCCGGAGGCACGAGGGCCAAGGTGGTCCTGACCGACCTTCCCGCGAGCAACGGCGTGACGCACGTGCTCGACACCGTCCTCTTGCCGGGAACGTGACCGCGGGTCGGGATGCCGCGGCGCGTCCGGCGATGCGCCGCGGCTTCCGATCGCCTGCCCCCTTTCGAAGACATGACCTACCCATCGAGGTCCCCGGTCCCCTCCCACCGCTCGTCCCTTTCGCGGCTCGTTCGCGTCGCGCCGATCCTCGGCGTCGTGCTCCTCCCGAAGCTCGTCTCCGCCCAATCGGTCATCGTCAGCGTGCCGAGCACGGACGTCACCCGGGAAGGTCACGTGATGCTCGCCCACGAGTCCCAACTGAACACGTGGAGCCAATCGAAGCCCTACTGGAACTCCTTCACGTTCGGCACGTTCGGGGTCGGTCGGAACGTCGAGGTCGCCGCGACCCTCTACGGAGTGAGCGCTCCTGGCTCGGGGAACGTCGCCGTCGCGGGAGGCTACAAACATCGGGTTCCGCTGGCACGCCAATCGCCGTGGGAGCCCACCGTCGCCTTCGGGCAGATGATCCCCGTGTCCCTCTCGGGAACGGGCGTCGGCTTCTGGACCTACGGCGTCGCGAGCGTGCGGCTGCCGTGGACACGCACGCGCTTCACGGCGGGCCCGAGCTACGGCTCCTCCCAGATCTTCGGGTCGACGACGGTCAGCATGATCGCGGGTATCGAACAGCCCGTCGCGAAGAACCTGTTCCTCGTCGCGGACTGGTTCTCCGGGAACCACGATTTGGGAGCCCTCGTCCCCGCGGTGCAGTGGAACGTGAATCACTCGTTCATCGTCATCGCGGGCGTGAAGATTCCGAACGGCCCGAGGGGAGGCGTCGTGTCGGGCCTGGTCGAACTCACCTACGAGTTCGACGTCCGCCCCACGACGACCCCGGAAGGAAGTCGTTCCAGTTCGTGACGTCCCTTCGGACGCGAGGAGCCGACGGCGAGGACGGGAACGCGACGAATGCCGACGGGGAATCTTCTCCCGTCAGCTCCCGTACTTCGCGACCAAGGCCCTCGCGCGTTCGGCGAACGCTTTCATGTGGAAGCGTTCGAAGTCCGCCCACGTGGCGAGGGTCGTCGTGTCGACGACACGATCGAGGAACAACTTGCCCAAGAGGTGATCGGTCTCGTGTTGGAAGGTGCCGGCCGTGAGGCCCTTCACCTCGAAATCGAGGTCGGCGCCGTGCCGATCCCACGCGCGCACGCGGACGCCGAGGTGCCGCGGAACTTCGCCCCGGAGATTCGGCACCGACAGGCACCCCTCGTAGTTCATGAACGTGTCCGGGTCCGTGACCGTGAGCTCCGGGTTCACGAGGATCGTGAGGGGGAAGTTCGGCTTGTACGGGTAGCGCGGATTGTCCTTCACCCATATCGCGCAGATCCGGACGGGCTCGTACACCTGGTTCGCGGCGAGCCCCGCGCCGTTGGCGTCGACCATGGTCTCCACGAGATCGTCCACGAACTTTTGCATCTCGGGCGACGCGAGTTCGTCGCGCGTGAGCGTACGCGTGGGCGCGCGGAGCACGGGATGGCCGACGGTGGCGATCTTCCGGATGGCCACGGGCGCCTCAGCGCTTCTCGGCGAGGATGAGCGTTCGCGGAGATTCGGCGCCGAAGAAGACGCCGGGCGTCGCCGGGCGACCGCTCACCTCGGCGACACGGAAGCCGTGATCGTGGAGGAGCTTGCCCAGCTCGTGGAGCGAGTACACGCGGACCGAGTACTCGATCTCCTTCGTGCGACCGTCGTCCATCATCATCGTCCGCTTCACGCGCATGCGGCTCGTGACCCAGTCGATGGTCATCTCGTCCATGCACATGCACCCTTCACCCTCGAACCAGGCGAGGGACGGCGCTTGCCGGCCGATGAAATCGCGGTTCGTGACGTCGAGGAGGAACTGGCCGCCGCTCTTCAGCGCACGGTGCACCTTGCCGACGATCTGCGCGTTCTTCTCTTCTTCGAAGAAGCCGAAGCTCGTGTTCCAGCAGTAGATGCCGTCGAACACTTCGTCGAACGCCATCTCGCGCATGTCGCCCTGCACGAAGTTGAGCTTTTGTTCGCGTTCGGAGGCCTCCTCGGCGGCGCGCGCGAGCATGGCGAGGCTCAGGTCGTATCCGACGACCTCGTAGCCCCGACGGGCGAGTTCGATGGCATGCCGACCCGTGCCGCACGCGAGATCGAGGAGGTTGGCGCCCTTCTGCACGGCGAGCGACTCCTCGATGAACGTGACCTCCTTCGCGATCTGCGCGTCGGTGATCTTGTTCATGGTGCGGAGGTAGTCGTCGTTGAAGAGCTCCTCCCACCAGGGCTTGCCCCGCTTCTTTTCGCGCGGTTCGCCGGTGAGGGGCGGCGGTGCGATGGGGCTCGTGCCGGAAGGCGTCGCGATCCGCATCTGCGAGGAGGCCGGAGGCCGGACGTCCGCGGGATGCGTACCGGAACCCGTGGAACGGAGCACGTCCTTCGCGGGCACGGGCGGCACGACGGCGAGCAAATCTTCGGGCTCGATGTCCGGCGCGCTCGAACGGGTCGTGGGTTGGGACGGGACGTCGTCGTCGAACCGTACGTCCACCGAGCCGGCTTCCTCGCTGAAGGCGTTCATCCGCTCGCGCGGTTCGCGGGGCGCTTCGGGCGTCGCCGGCGCGGTCTTGGCCTCGGGCGGGAACGCCGCGGGCGAAGGCCGGATGGGCGTGGGCGCGACGGGCTCGGCCGCCCGCATCTCACGCATGGACGAGGCGTCGACGGTCGTGGAGGCCGCGCTCGCCGTCGACACCGAACTCGGTCCCGTGACCTTGATCGAGCCCGACGACGCCGGCGGAAACGAAGGACGGGATCCCTGCCGCAGGGTCGGCGGGGGAGGAGGCTGCTTGCCGCGGAGCGTGGCCGCCTCGTCCACCTCGATCGGTTCACCGGATTCCGGCGCGATCTCGATGGACGGTGCCACACGCTTCGCCCGTTCGCTCGGACGGGACGGCGTCTTCGCACGGACGGAGTCCGGGGACTTCTCGGCCGGGAGGGAGGGTTCGCTCGGGGCGACGGGCGTCGCCATCGCCGGCGCGGAAGGAGCCGACGGGCGCGGAGGCTCGCTCGGACGGGAAACCTCGTCGTCCGGGATACGAAGCGCCATGCGGACCCGCTGCGCCGCTTTGCGTGCGGCGGGAGAATCGTTCAGCGTGGGCGCGGACTTCCGGGGCGATCGGACGGCGGAATCGGAGGGGGTGCGAATCGCGGAATCGGAGGGCGACGCCGTCGCCATCTGCGCGCTCGATTGCGTCGTCGGCGCGGCTTCCTCCTCGTCGACGGACGAGGGCGTTCCCGATTGCTCGTCGCTCATCGGGCACTCCCGTTCCGGTTCGACTTCTTGGTCCGGCCGGAATCCTTGCCCTTGCCGGAGGCGGGCGACGCCGAAGACCTGTCGCTCTTCGTGGCGAGGGCGAGCGCTTCACCGAGACGGATGGGGCCTTCCTCACGGGCCCAGCGCTCGCACGCCGCTTTCTCGAGGAAGACGACGGCCGTCGAGCCGAGATGGAACATCCCGAGCTCGTCCCCCTTCGCGACGGGGATGGCCCGCTCGAGGGAGTGGACGCCGTACGGCACGTCGCGTGCGTCGACGCCCGTGACGGTGATGCGGCCCACGATCATGGCGGCCACCATGACGACGGTCACGCGGCCGAGTCCGGATTCTTCCGGCGTGTCGATCGCGATCGCGACGCGACGATTGCGGGCGAAGAGGTTCGGGAAATACTTCACGCCCATGGCGTTGACGGGCAGGTAGTCGCCGCGCATGGAGCGGATCGATCGCACAGAACCGGCGACCGGCGCGTGCACGCGGTGGTAGTCCCGCGGCGACAGGTAGATGACGCAGCCGGCACCGCCCGCGTACCTCTTGGCTTCGTCCGCGTCCCCGAGGAGTTCGTCGACCCGGTAGGGCGAACCTTTGACCGTGAACGTCGTCGTCGCCGGATCGATACGCCCCATGGATTCGAGCTTGCCGTCGGAAGGACTCACGACGACGTGCGAATCGCCATCCATGGGACGAACGCCGTCCTTCAAACGCCGTGTGAAGAACGCGTCGAACGACTCCCATCCGCCGGACTCCACGCAGTCGTCGAAGTCGACGTCGTACGCGCGCGAGTAGAGGTTCACGACGGTGGACCCGAGACGCGGCGCCCACCTGTGATCGGCGAGCCTTCCCATCGCACGGCTGATGCCTTCACGGGGCAGCGCGCGAAGGAGCTGGGCCGTGGCGTAGGAAAGGAGCGCGCTCATGGAATCTCCGCGAGGCGAAAGGTTCGCTTCGGCGAAAAGGTCTCCTCCCGGATGCTACAGGGCCGCTTCCGGCGCGGTCAATCTCGGCCCAGGGGCGGCTCGGCCCGGAGGCGTGCGGCGACGCAGAGGGGGGCGAACGCGGCGCGGCGTGGCGTGGCGTCGTCCGTGACGCCCTCGCAGGCGACCTCCACGTCGAGCGGGTCCGTGGCGATGGCCTCGTCGAACGATCGATCCGCACCGGCGTGATCCGCGCGCGAACGTTGGAGCCTTCCCCGTATGCCCCAATAGGGTCCGAAGGAGGACACCACCTCACGCGGGTCGCCGAGCGCCGCGTCCGCGAGTTCGCCCTCGCCCTTGGCCTCGCGGATGCGCGCGACCAGGTGTCGGAACGACGGATCCTCCTTCGCCAGCGTTCCCTTCACCTTGTCGACCTCGAATTCGGCCGCGGAAGCGTGGTTCCGACCGAGGAGAAGCTCCCCGAGTCGCGATCGTTCGCGGAGCTCGCGGGCGCCCTCCGGTGCGCCCTTGCCGAGCGCGAAGCCGGCGGGGATCGGATCCTTCGCGCGGTTCAGGAGGTAGGTCCTCCAGCGTGCGTCCCACGCCTTGAGGTCGGCGCCGCTCACCGCGACGAGGGCGGCGTCGGTGGACTTGCCGCTCCGCAACGCCGCGAGAAGTTTCGGGAGCGCGTCCGGCCCCTGGGTATTCGCGAAGTGCTTCACGAAGCTCGTGACCTCCGCGAACGCGACCATGGCCGCGTCGGCGCTCGGGAGCATGGCGATCGAGGGACCGAGCTTGTCGAGCGGGAGATCGAGCTTGAGCTCGATTCCCTTCGACGCCACCGCGTCCGGAGGCGGGCTCTCGTCGTAGGGGCCTGGCTCGCGCCACCGCACTTCTTCCCGCTTCGCGACCCCTTCCTGGAGCCAGAGCGGCGCACGGTCCACCGTGGCGCGACTGAGCGCGAGGTGGGTCAGTTCGTGGGTGATGGTGTCGCGCCAGACGTACCCGTGTTCGCTCGCGCGGGGCGAGAGGATCGTCACGCGACCCCACTTCGCCACGGCCACGGTCCCCGTGGTTTGCGCAGAGGCGTAGGGCAGGCCCGTCATGACCGAAAGCCCCAGGTGATCGCGCACGACGGTGATCCGCGTGGGCTTCGGCCACGTCACGCCGAGATCCCGCGTGAGCGCGTCCCGCGCGCGGACCACCGTGTCCACGACGAGCGGCGTGAGCGGTCGATCGAATTCGTCCTGGTAGCGGATCTCGACCCCTGCGGCGTCGTCCCGATCGACCACGGCCGCGGCGGTCGCACGGGCCGATCCCCGCGCGATGTCGAGCAGGAGCGCACCTTCCTCCGTGTTCGCCACGTCCGGCCGGGCGAGGACGACGACGGCGCGATCGTAGTCGGCCTCGTAGAGGGCGAGCCGTCCCCGTTCGAGGGCGAGGAGGGGATCGTCCGAGGTCTCCGCGGCGAGCACCTTGCGCGCGTCGTCGAAGTCGTGCCCGGTGGTCAGTTCTTCGGCGCGCGCAGCCGCGAGCGACGCGAGAGAGGGAGCGTCGTCGGCCCGGAGATCGTGCATCCCCATGAAGCTCGTCGCCGCCACCACGAGCGTCGCCGTGACGCCTCGGCGCGGCGACCGGGAAAACGCGCGTCGTCCCGTCATCGGAGGAGTCCTTCCGCGTAGCGCCGCACCGCCTCCGAGAGTCGACCGCCGGGAGATTGTCCGAGTCCCTTCACGACCCGCTTCCGGAATTCTTCGGGACCTTTGTGCGCGTCCGGCTTCGGGATCTCGCCGTGTCCCGCGGGCGGCTCCGGCGAATTCGAGTCGCCATGATCGGAGTCGCCCGCGTTGCCCAGGGACTCCTTCGCCATCTCGAGGAGGCGTTGCGCTTCACGTTGTTCGGCGAGGGCCTTGTCGGCGTCGCCACGCTTCAGGGAACGCGCCGCGTCCTTCGCGGCACGTTCCGCACCTTCGAGGGATTCGAGAGCGGGAGCCGGCAACGCCCCCTGGTCCCGTCCCTTGTCGCCGAGGCGCGATGCGCGTTCGGCGAGCTTCTCCTCCTCGTCGCCTTGGCGAGCGAGATCACCTTGGGCACGTTCGGCGGCACGCTTCCTCATGGCGTCGAGCTTCTGTTCCGCCCACTTCACCTCGGCCTCGAGCTTCCGGCGGGCGTCGGTGATGCGCTTGTCGACCTCGTCGTCGACGTCGCCGCCGAACGCGGAGAACTTCTCGCGTTGGGCGATGCGCCGCGCCTCGTCGAGGGCGTTCTCGGCGTTCTTGCCGGCCGTGACCGCGTCGGCGGGCCCCCCCTGTTCGAGCGCACGCGCCATGGAGTCCGCGTGTTCGCGCGCGGCGGCCCCCTTGCTCGTCCATGAATCGCTCCCGGACCCGACGGAAGGCATGCCGCGGACGGCGTCACGCACGGCGTCGGCGTGCTTCCGGGTCTCGTCCGCCAGCGCCTTCTGCTCCTCGGGGGAGAGAGCCTGGTTCAGCGCACGCTCCACGTTGCCGATCCCTCCGGCGTGTTCCATGGCGAGCTTTTCGAGGTCCTCGGCGGCTTCGTTGAACGCGCGCTCCGCGTCCCCCTCGCCTTCTCCGTCCTCGGAACCGGATCCGGGATCGAAGCCGGATTCGCCGCCACCTCGACCTCCGTGGCCGCGCGCACCGAACGAGGGATCGGGCTCGTGCAGGCGCGCCGCGAGATCGCGTGCGGCCAGCTCGGCGTGGAACCAATCGCCTCCGTTCGCGCCGCGATCGACGCGACCGAGTCCGGCATCGACGATTTCGCCGAGGTCGCGGCCGAGGGAGCCGAGCCTCCGGAGCGCCTTGCCGCCGCCCACGAGCACGATACGGGCGGCCCCCACGCGGGAGCCGCCGCGGTCCTTCTCGGCCGGTCTCTGCATCTGGGAAGCTCCGAGGGCGAGATCGTCCGCGACGTCGGCGAGTTGCCTTGCCGCCGTTCGCGCGTCCTTCTGACCGAGTCCGCGGAGGACGCCGTCCGTCACGAGAACGAACTTCTCGTTCGCCTTCACGACGGCGTCGTGGGTCGTCTTCGAGATCGCCTTCGACTCGGCGGCCATGGATTCACGGAGCTTCCGCACCTGCCCCATGAGGATGGCCTGGACGCGCGCCGGGACCTGGAGACCCGCGACGGAGCGCGCGAGCGTCTCCGAGAAGAGATCGGAAGCCGCGCCGTCCCGCTTCACTTCCTCGATCAGGTACGCTTTCCGTTCCTCCGGGGACGACGGCACGGGATTCTCGATACGCCAGGCGAGGAGATCCACGTAGGCGTCCCGCAGCTCGCGGAGCGCCTCGATCCGTCGGGCCTCGGGTTCCCCCACGTCCGGTGGAATCAACGTGATCGCCTGGCTCCTGCCCCACTTGGGCCCGGTGATCGGATCGTTGTCCTTCGCCTCGACCGTGATCTCCACCGGCGAGTGGCTCTTCTTGACGAACGGATCCCGCGCACGGAGGACGTAGCCACCCCGGTCGGATCGCGTCTCGCCGTCGAGTCGCGCGAGGACGCGACGCTCCTCGCGCAGTGCCGTCCGGAGGACGACGTGGACTTCGCGGAGTCCGTGATCGTCGGTGGCGACGTAGCGGACGGGAACGTCGCCGCCCTCGGCGTCCTCGGCGAGACGGATCCGCTTCGGCGCCCCTTCCAGATCGACGGCGGGAGCTTCGTCGGCGATCGAGACGAGGGAGGTCGCGAGCGGCTCGCGAATGACGACGTTGCCGAACCGTGCGACGACGCGGAGATCGACGCTCTCGGCCAGGGGCCACCGCGCGACGAGGCCAGCGGCTCCGTCGTCGACGAAGGGTACTTCCACCGCGCCGCCTTGGAGCGCGAGCGCGCGACCGGCGAAGAGCGGTTTCGCGTGGAAGGTGACGAGCGTGCCGCGCGGAAGATCGGCCGCGCGGTACGCGACGAGGATCCGTTCCTCGCGGTGCAGGTACTCCGGTGGACGCGCGGAGACCTCCACGTCGACGACCCAGGGCATGTCCACGGGAGCGACGCCGTCCCGCGCGACGAGGACGTCCGCCCCCTCGAAGACGCGGAGCGGATTGGCGACGAGGACCCCGAACGCGACCACGAGGCCGACCACGAACGCGAACGACCAGACCCGCGCCTTCGGCTTCGCGCGGACCGCCACGGCCTCCGGCGAGATGGCACCGAGGGTACGTGCGACATGGAGGCGCTTGAGTTCGTCCGACGTGCCGTCCGCGGAGGCGTGGAGTTCGTCCACGAGGTCCAGGGCGCGGAGGGCCCGGCCGCGGGTCACTTCGTCGAAGCCGCGGGTGACCCGCTCGAGCATCCGGTTCGGCGTCGCGTGGGCTCGTCGTTCGCGGACCGCGAGGATCGCGACGGTCACCAGGGTCAGGACGACGAACGTCGCCGCACCGATGCGCGCGGGCCCGGTGCCTCGACGCGCCACCAGGAGTGCGACGACGACCACGCCGACGATGCCGACCGCGACGGCACGACGACGAGGTCCGACGATCACGCGTCGCCACGCTTCGTGCAACGACGCGAGCAGGGTCGTCGGTTCGGGAACCACGGGTCCGGTACTGTAACGCTTCCGGGCCCGGAACCTTCCCGAGAAACCCACGTCTCCGGTCGGAGACGTTACTTCGCCGTACCGTTCGGTGCCGCGGGCGGCTGCGTTCCCGGGAACTCGCCGAATCCCGGAATCCCGGGAATGACGATGGTCGTCGGGATGCCGGGAGGCAGCTGGATCGGCGGGATCGCGATGCCACCACCGTCGGTCGTGGGGAACGGGAACGGCACCGGGAACGGCGGGGGCGCGGTCGTGGGGATCGTCGTCGGAGCGGTGGACGGCGCGGTCGTCGGAGCGGGCCCCGCGTCGACCTTGGGCGTCGTGGGCGACGCGGTCACCGGCGGACGGGGCGCGGGGTTCGCGGGTGCGGGGGCGACGGGTGTGGAGGGTGTGAGCGGTTGGAGCGGAGCGACCGGCGCGGCGGGCCCCGGTGTCGCGGGCGCCGGCGTCGCGGAAGTCCCGGTCGCGGCGTCGAGCGCGGTCGTCGGCGACCCGAAGAGATCCGCCGAAGCGTCCGGCGCGTTCGTTCCGCCTCCCAGAAGATCCGGGAGCACGAAGGCCGCACCGACGCCCGCGCCCACGAGGAGCGGGATCCCGACGAGGAGCACGACCCCGAAGGGCGAGGACCGACGACGACGTCCGCCGACTTCCCCCGTATGGAGGGGACCCGCGGCGTAGTGTCCGGGGGCGGGCGGCGCTCCGTACAGGCCGGGCGACGCCGGCGGGCCGTACGGCGAGTATCCGGCATCACCGACCGACGTCCCGGATCGCTGCGGCGTGGCGGCGGCGGCGACGTAGGGCGCGGCCGGGGGCGCGTTCATCGGCGCGATTTGCCCCGGACGCGCCGTCCGCTCCGGAAGGGCGTTCGGATCGGTTCCGGGCGACGCGGCCTTCGGATTCGGAGGCACCGGCGTGAACACGCCGCCGTTCGGAGCGCCCATCATCGTGGAACGCTTCATCGTCTCGCCGAGACCGAGCGTGTCCGGATCGACGGCGACGGCCGCGCCCGTGCGCTTCCCCGACTGGGCGTTCGCGAGGGCGATGCGCATCTCCGCCGCGCCCGAGAAGCGCATGTCGGGACGGGACGCCATCGCGCGGTGCACGAGACCGGCGAGTTCGCCCGGCGCGTGGGGCGCCACGTTCAAGAGAGGCACCACCTCGCCTCGCTCGACCTTCACCGCGATGATCCGCGCATCCGCACCGTCGACGGGCCGCACGCCCGCGATCATCTCGTAGAGCATCACACCGACGGCGTAGACGTCGGAGCGGGCGTCGGCCTGATCGGCGGAGTAGGCCTGTTCGGGCGCCATGTACTCGGCGGTGCCCATCATCACGCCGGCGACGGTCATGTTCTTGGCGCCGGGTTCGCTTCGACGGAACTTCGCGATGCCGAAGTCGATGAGTTTGAGTACGGGACGTCCGAGCGCGAACGTGACGAACACGTTCTCCGGCTTCAGGTCCCGGTGCACGATGCCGAGCGCATGCGCCGCCTCGAGGGCCTCGAGGATCTGCCGCGTGTACTCGCACGCCAGCGGGACGGGCAGCTTCTTCTGACGGTCGAGGACGCTCGAGAGGGTCTCGCCCTCGAGGAGCTCCATCACGATGTACGCGGTGCCGTCCGGGGTCCGATCGATGTCCGTCACCTGGACGACGTGAGGACTCCGGATTTGCGCCGAGACCCGGGCTTCCTGGAGGAAGCGCTCGACCAGACCGGGACGTCGCGTGAGTTCGGGATGAAGGACCTTGATGGCGACCTTGGTCCCCAACATCTCGTGGTGACCTTCGAACACGGTCCCCATGCCCCCGTCGCCCAAGAGGCGCAGGAGTCGGTACTTGCCGTGGATGACTTGGCCGACCGCGAACACGGCCCCCACGGATACAGGATCGGGCGCGAAAGCGCCATCCTGGGCGCCTCCGTGGACGCCCTCGGCGACAGCGTCACGCCGCGTCGTGGAGCTTCGGTTCGTCGACGTGGGTGGCGAGCGCCGCGCGCAGCGACTCGGAGTCCTGGATGCAGGAGATCACGGGTCGGAGGTCGTCCGTCGCGGCTTCCCCGAACGCTCCGCTCGCCGCGAGGGCACGGGCGTTCGGACCGTCGAGGACGAGGAACACGTCGTGGAGGGCGCCGTTCGTCTCGTCGATGACGTCCGCGATCTTCGAGCGATCGAGGTGGAGCTCTTCGTCGCCCCGCCGGATGAGGACGCGACGATCGGTGACGAGGTACCTCGTCTCGCCGAGGAGCCGCTTCGGTCGCAGCCACGCCGCGTACCCCACTCCCGCTGCGCTCGAGACGAGGAGCAGGAACGACAGCGAGACGGCCACGAAGAGCAGGATGAAACCGGGCGTCGAGAGGGCATGCGCCGTGACGAGGCGCACGAGCTCGGGCGTCAGGCGGATCGCGAAACGGAGCGCAGCGAGCGCGAGTCCGATGGACACCACCAAGGTGACGATTCTCCGTCGGGGCCACCGCGTGCCCGACGGCGTCGCGCTCCACACGACGCGTTCGCCGGGATCGAGCCGTTGCGTGACGGGCCGATCCCCGTCCCCCAGCGAAGGTGTGACGGGGGCGCCTCGGACGATGGCCCACACGCGATCCGGAACGTCGACGTCGGAGAGCGTGAGACTCAAGGTCCTCCGGAGGGCTCCGGTGGGCACGGCGCGGACGAGGACGAGGTCGCCGACGTTCCGCGCGGACCCGCTCCAGTGGATGCGCGCGTAGCTCACGCCGCGACGTTCGATGGTGCGGCGTAGGCGCCCGCGGCGCCAGATCACGTGGCGCTCCGTGACCACGTATTCAACCTCCGATCGGAAGACGATGGGCACCCGCCAGAACGCCACGCCGAGGACCGCGGACCACGCGCTCCATCCGAGGAGGGCGGTGGGCGACGCGTGGAGGGACGTCGCGACGAGGATCGCGAACGACAGGCTCACGACGGAGAGGACCGCACACACGAGCGCCGCGATCACGCAGATGCGCGGAACCGTGACCCTGCGAGGCTTGCCACGCCACAGGACGGCGTCACCGTAGACCGAGTCGCGCTCGCGTTCGCCGTCTCGGCGACCGCCCTCGGGGTCCACGTGCTCGTCGTCGTTCCGGTGCACTCCGCGAAGCTCTCCTCTTCCAAGGCTGCGCCGCGGCGATTGGGATGTCCAGGGACGACGGGACGATCGCGTGGATTTGTCAGCCCGGGAAGTGCCGGGGGGCGTTCCGAGCTTTCGTTCCGCGTGTGTGCGCGCGCACGACGAATCCGTCGCAGAGGGTCGGAAAATCGATGCCAGCGACGGCGGCGGCCTCCGGATACAGGCTGGTCGCCGTGAATCCGGGCATGGTGTTCACTTCGAGGAGCGTCACGACGTCCGTCTCGTTCGCGTCGCCGACCACGAAATCGACCCGGCACAGATCCCGGCATCCGAGCGCCACGTGCGCCGCGACCGCGATCTCCTGGACGCGCTTCACCAACGCATCCCCGAGAGGCGCGGGACAGAAGTGCTCGCTCCGCCCGGGCGCATAGCGCGCCTCGAACGTGTAGAACGCGTCGTTCGGCGAACGCACTTCGGTCGGGGGCAACGCTCGTGCGTGGGGCCCGACGTCGAGGACGCCGCAGGTGACTTCCTTCCCTTTCGCGAAGTGTTCGACCAGCGCCACGTCTCCAAGTTCCCACACGGCCGCGATCGCGCGCGCGACCTCGTCGTCCGGGGCGTCCTCTTCGAGACGCGATACGCCGATGGCCGATCCGTTCGCTCCCGGCTTCACGACGAGACGTCGTCCGATCTCGGTCCGTGCCCGGAGGGCGGCACCTGCCGCGCCGTCCGATGCGCCGCGCGGAAACGCGATCCCTTTCGCGACGGGCAGTCCCGCGGCCTCGAACAACACGCGCGCGACGCGTTTGTCCATGGCGAGGGCGCTCGCGAGCACGTCGCATCCGACGTAGGGAATCGCGAGCACCTCGAGGAGTCCCTGAAGGCTCCCGTCCTCGCCGACGGCTCCGTGGACCACGGGGAAGACGACGTCGAATCCTCCTGCGACGAGGGCGGCCGGCAGTCCACGATCGAGTTCGATGCGGTCGACACGATGCCCGGCGGTCTCGAGGGCCTTGGCCACGCCTGCCGCCGAGGCTCGACTCACTTCCGCCTCGCTCGACGGTCCTCCCTGGACCACCGCGACGGACAACTTCGTGATCATCGCGCGACGTCCACGTCGGCCTTCGGGACGGAGGCGGTGAGATCGACGAGTTCGATGCCGAGCCGCTCGGACACCTCGAAGATGCGCTGATCCCGGTAGAACTCCCCGAACGCGATCCGCATGATCCCGGAGTTCACGATCAGCTTGAAGCAGTTCCAACAGGGCGACGCCGTGACGTAGATGGTCGCCGTGTCGATGCGGTGTCCGTTCTTGGCGGCCTGCGTGATCGCGTTCGCCTCGGCGTGGACGGTGCGGACGCAGTGGCCGTCCACCATCATGTGACCTTCGTCGTCGCAGTGCGGGAGTCCGCGAACGGACCCGTTGTAGCCGGTCGCGAGGATGCACTTGTCGCGCACGACGACCGCGCCGACGTGTTTCCGATCGCACGTGGATCGCGTCGCGACCTCGCGTGCGATGTTCATGAAGTACTGGTCCCAGGACACGCGGGTTCGAGCCATGGCCCACGGATCTACCCGACAACCGCGGCTCCGACCCCGCAAAAAAGAGCGGAAACGAGGTGCCACCGCGACGGGCCCCTAGGTTACTCTCCATCCATGCGGCGTGGCTCTTCCGCTCTCGCGGTCACCCTCGCGGTCACGCTCGTGGGAGCGATGGTCTCGCCCGCGGGCGCGCAGGGGGCGTCCAAGGCCGCGGACGTGGATGCGGCCGAGGAGGCCTACGCCAACCTGGAATTCCAGGACGCCGAGAAGCTCGCCGAGAAGGCGGTGAAGACGCGTGGTCTTTCCCACGATCAGCTCTTGCGGGCCACGCGCACGTTGGCCCTCGCCCGGGCCGTCCTCGGCAACGAGTCCGGAGCGAAGGACGCGTTCGTCCAAGTGCTCACGCTGGACCCGGACTACCAAGCCGATCCGAATCTGGGTCCGCGCGTGCAGGGTCCGTTCTTCGAAGCGAAGGGGTACTGGCGAAACCAACCGTCGCGCCCCGGAATCGAAGTGGCGCCGGAGCTCCGTTCCGGGGACACGGGGACGCTCCGCGTGACCGTCCGGGACCCGACCCACGTCGTGAAGCGGACGCAGGTGGCGTTCCGGTGGAGCGGCACGTCCACGTTCGACGTGCACCCGGTGGAGGGATCGTCGGCCGAAGTCGACGTTCCGGAACCGAAGGTCGGCACGACGCGTCTCGACTATTACGCCCAGGCCCTCGACGACCACGACTCCGTCGTCTTCGAACTCGGCAATCCTCAAGCGCCGAAGACGGCGTTGGTCCAGGTCGGGCCGGACCGCACCGAAGGGGGTTCCTCGAAGTCCTTCTTCGCGAACCCGATCGTGTGGGCCGTGGCGGGCGCGTTGGTGGTGGGCGGCACGATCGGAATCGTGGCCGCCGCGTCGTCGGGAGACCCGGGCCGCGCGCGACTCACGCCCACGTTGTTCTGCGGAGATCAGCGCTGCAATTGACGCGCCTTCGATCCGCAGAAGAGGCCCCCAACGGGTGAGGGCCTCTTCTACGGATCTCGTTCGGGCATCGTCTGCACATCGCCAGGATGTTCTTCAGCTCGCGCGCTTGCGCGCTCGCCCTCGTGGACGCGGAGTCTTCGTGAAGGCGCCAGAACCTCTCGCCACATCGTGAGGGCATCTCCGAGGGATCTCGTTCGGGCATCCCCTGCGCATCCGCACGATGGTTCTCAGCTCGCGCGCTTGCGCGCTCGCCCGGGTGAACTCGGAGTCTTCGGGAAGGCGCCAAAACCTCTCGCCACGCCACGCCTTCCAAGTTCCGGTTTCCTGCGTTCGCAAGGGCGAGCGCGCAAGCGCGCGAGCTGAGAACCATCCGAAGTGCGCCGACACCGCGCCGAAGCGAGAGTCCTTCCCGAGGACCTCACCCCCGGTGGGGTCCTCGGGAAGGACTCGAGCGTCAGCAGGCCCCGGCGCACTTGTCCGCCAGCTTCGAACATTTCGAAGCTGGCGGAAGCGGATTCGTCGGATCGAAGAGCGTCATCGAAATCGAGATGGGCCCCGCACCCGATTCCACGATCCCCACCGTGCACCCGATGACGATCTCGACGCCTTCGGTGTCGTAGCCGATGCCCACGAGCGCGCGCTTGCCGTAGGAGACGTCGAGGCTCCCTTTGTCGCCCGCTTGCACTTCGCAGGGCGTCGCGACGGCGGAACGAACGAGGGGCTTCACGCCGAGGTCCTGCCCCTTGCGGAGCCGGCCGAGGAGCGTCGCGCAGATGGACGCTTCGCCGAACTCGCCGTCCCCGGACGCGACGGCGTACGCGCTCACCTGGACCACGTCGGTTGCGACCGCCATGTGCGTCGACTGGAACGCGAGCGTGAACTCCGGAGGCGTCACCTTCGGACCGCACGCCACCACCGCGCCCGCGGCGGAGGCGAGCGTCACCACGAACGTGATCTTCCGGGATGTGGACGTGGTGCGCGGCGAGGCCATGATCAAAGTTCCGACGCCGCCACGCGGCGCACGGTGACGAAGCCCGACTTCGTCGCCTGCCAGAAGATGTACCCGCTCTCGACGTTCCCCGTCTGCGGATTCAGATCGACCCGTCCGGAAGCCCCGCTGTAGTCGACGTGTTCGCCGGCGCGGATCGCGAGGAGCCCCTCGCCGAGATCGGCGGGACGAATCAGCTTGTCGGGCGTACTGCCCGACGAAGGGTTCGCGACGTCGAGCAAGGCGTCGCGGATGCGGATCGGATCCTCGGTGGTGCCGGCCGCTTCGACCGCCAGGGCCGCCAGGATCGCGGCGTCGAAGGTGTTGGCCGTGAACGGCTCCGGTTCGGTCTTGTTCGCGGGCAGGGTGTAGCGCGCGAGGTAGATGTTCCGGAACTGCACGTACTCGGTGGAGCCTTCGGGATTCGTGTCGGGGTTCGTGCCGTACACACCGGCCGCGGCGATCTGATCGGATCCGTCACCCCCACGTGTCGTGGAGTTCTTGTAGAGGCCGGAGGTGTACGAACCGTCGGTGCCGATGAGGAAGTCGGGCAAGGGGTTGGACCCCGGCGTGCTTCCTTGCCTCTTCCGGTAGGCGACGAGGAACGCGCCGGCGACGTCGTCGTACATCACGAACGCGACGCACTCCGCCGGCGGCGAGAGCTTCGCGATCTCCTCCACCTGCGGCGCGTAGTCCGGCGTCTCGACGACGGGCACTTCGACGGTGAGCGCGACGGTCCCCCCGCCCTTCGTGAACGAGTCCTTGATGACCGGCGCCATGGTGCGGCCGTACGCGTCCGAGTTGTGGACGATGGCCATGCGTTTGCACGGCGTTCCGGCTCCAGCGTCCCCTCCGGACGGCGGGCCCGAGAGCGCGAGCTTCGCCACGGCGCGTCCCTGGATGTCGTCGGGTGGCACCGTGCGGAAGAAGAACCGTTGGTCCATGCCGTCCGCCAGCGTGGAGAACGTGACCGAGGTCGCGCTCGGCGAAATCTGCGTGAGCTTCGCGCCGGCCGTCTTCTTCCACACGGCCTCGACCTGGCCGCTCCCGAGCGGACCGACGAGCACGGGAACCTTCTGGCCCACGAAGCCGTCGACGACGCCGCCGATGACGGCGCCCGTGTCGCTCTTGTCGTCCGCGATCTGGAACTTCACGGGGCGGCCGAGGATGCCTCCCTGGGCGTTGATGTACCCCTCGGCGACCCGGATGGCGTCCTGCTGCGGCTTCGCGAATTCGGCGAGCGCGTTGCTGAGGCCGAGGCTCACGCCGAACACGATCGGGTCGATGGGAGGCGTCGGCGCTTTCGACGAGCACGCCCCGACGACGACGACCGCGACGACGATCGCCGCCGGGCCGAAGGCCGGAAGGAGAGTGGAACGCGCACGGGCCATCGCGTGAAATCTACTTGAAGCCCAGGCTCTTCGTGACGTTTTCGCCCGACTTGATGGTGACCGTGACCGTCTGCTTGATGCCCTGTTCCGGATTCTCGAGCGTCAGCACGTGGGCGCCCGGCGCGAGCGGCACGCGCACGACCGGCGTGGTCCCGAGCGAGCGCCCGGCTTCCGTGACCTTCGTCCACGGGTAGGTCGAGAGGGTGAGGAAACCGTTGGCGGTCTCGGGCTGGACCGTCGGCGCGGGATCCGGGGTCGGCTCCTTCTTCACCGTCGGAGCCGGTGCGGACGCCGCGACCGCGGGCGCTCGCGGCGCGACACGACGCGGATTCCA
>JAXLYL010000047.1:0-28064 GCA_046351475.1 Polyangiaceae bacterium | reverse complement strand
GGGTTGAACGACGCCGCCGCGTCCACTTCCGTCGCTCCCCTCGAGCCAACGGTCGGCTTCCGAACGCCCACGAATTCGGAGTGCCGCGCACCCCCGACCAAGGAAGGTGATGGGATTACATGCCCTTACAGGGTGCGATGATCCGGAGCGGCGATTTCCCTGGGATTCCACCATACCTATCCCCGAACGGAGGTCGTCATGGCGGGATGGAAGACGTTGGGCATGGTGGGTGTCGGTGGAGTCCTGGTCGTCGCGTGTTCGGCGGCGGAAACGGACGTCGTCGGGGAGACGAAGAGCGCCCAGATCGTCGACATCGCGTCCATGGCCCAGAGGCCGGACGGGAAGTTCAACGTCGTCTGCAAGGACGGGTCGACCGAGATCGCGACGGCCGCGGACATCGCCCGAAACCGTGTCTGCGAACCCGGGACGCCTCCGCCCGATCCGGGGCCCTCGGTGCTCCTCTACGGTCGATCGGATTCGTGCAGCGACGGCGACGCGGTCGTGCGCGTGAATGCCTCGACGGATTGCGCGACGCTGAGTGACACGGAGGTGTCCTGGAGCGTGAAGAAGGACGGAGCCTGCATCAACATCTCCGACACCACCCTTCGCGGCGCGTGCCTCGAGCACCAGCCGGGGGCCGAGACGCGCACGCTCATCTACACCGATTCGGATTCGTGCAACGGCGTCGTCGGGGCGAGCGTCACGAACCGGACGTCGTGCCCCCAATTGAGCGACGCCACGCCAGCCTGGAGCGTCAAGAAGAACGGGACGTGCGTGAACATTTCCGACACGAATCTCCGGGCCGCGTGCCTCGAGCACCAACCGGGCGCCGAGAACCGCACCCTCGTCTATGCGGACTCGGACTCCTGCAGGGGCGTCGTCGTCGCGAGCCTCGGCCCGCGCACCGATTGCTCGAAGCACAGCGACTCCGCGCCCGCCTGGAGCGTGAAGAAGAACGGCGCCTGCATCAACATCGCCGACACGAACGTGCGCGGCGCGTGCCTCGAGCACCAGCCGGGATCCGAGTCGCGGGTGCTCATCTACTCGAACTCCGATTCGTGCAACGGCATCGTCGTCGCGAGCGTGGACACGCAGACCGACTGCCAGACGCTCGGCGACTCCACGCCGGCGTGGAGCGTGAAGAAGAACGGCGCCTGCATCAACATCTCCGACACGAACGTCCGCGCCGCGTGCCTCTCGCACCAGTGAGGGAGCGGTCCGGCGCGCGAGCGGCGCGCCGTTCGGGGGGGGGCCCGGGGGGGCCGCTCAGCGGGTCGTGAGGCACGCGGTCTTCTCGCCGGGCAACCGGCGGGAGACCGCGTAGCCGTCGTAGTCCGTCCACGTGTGCTTGGACGCGTCGCCCTCGAGGGACGCCGTCACGAACGCGCCGTCCACCTCCTGCTCCACGAGGAGCACCGTCTGGACGATGACGCCGTCGGGCCGGGTCGCGAACTCCTGGTGCGCCAGGTACGACGACGTCCCGAACAGCTCGAGTCGGCTCACGGCATCGGAGGAGTAGGTCGCGTCGGCGCCCTTTCCGAACTTGCGGAAGAAGGCGCCCTTCTTGTTGGCTTCGGCTTCCGCTTTCGCGGAGGCGAAGGCTTCCGAAGGCGTGAGATCTTCGCTCCGGTGCTCGGGGGACGTGACGTAGGCGCGGATCAGGGGAGCGGCCGCGGTCGCGTCCACGGCCGGGTCCACGAACGCCCGCAGGGTGGCTTCGTCGGGATAGGTGGCGATGGGAACCTCGTAGGTCTTCGGGGTTCCGCGTTTGCCCGCGCGGACCACGCCGAACGCGTCGCACGTGGTCACCCGTCCGAGCCCCTTCGCGGCCTCGAGGAGGTCCGCACCGCGGAGCTTGTCGTCGGAGATCACCTGGTCGAGGAGGGACGTGATGGCCCGCACGGGCAACCCGCCTTCGACGTGGGGTTCGACGTGCACCCCCTTCGGGAGCACGGTGTCGGCCAAGAGTCCGATGCCGCGCGCCGGGAGGACTTCTCCGGTCGCCGCGACTTCCGGGCC
Organism: Polyangiaceae bacterium; assembly: GCA_046351475.1. Lineage (GTDB taxonomy): Bacteria > Myxococcota_A > Polyangia > Polyangiales > Polyangiaceae > JAXLYL01. Next base: position 26,045 of record JAXLYL010000047.1, on the reverse strand, counting down.
CTGGGGCCCGAAATACTTCGAGGCCTGCACGCGGACGAAGTCCCGGAGGGCGTCCGCGCCTCCCGTCGACTTCACGACCGCGCCCGGCTTCGGTCCGAAACGCGTGTAGAGATCACGGAATCGCGCAAACGTGAGTTTCCGGTTCGCGCACGTGCCACCGGCATCCTTCGACGCCTCCACGTTCCGGAGTCCGAAGACGCCCGCCAGGACGCCCTGAGCGCGGAGATCGAGCGCCGCCGGACAATGGGCGCGCACCAGATCGAAGATGCCCTTCGTGTGGATCGCCTCGGTGGGGATGCGGCACTCGCGGGTGAACGTCTCCGCCACGCGGCGGCGCACTTCGTCCTCCACGAACGCGTCCGCCTTCGCGGGGTCCTTCGAGAGGAGGTCGAAGATGCCGGTCTTGCCGGTCGGAGCGGGGAGCACCTCGTTCTTCCTCACCCGTTCACGCAGGCCTTCGAGGGCCTTCTTGCGGATGCCACGCGACGCACCGACGGCGCCTTCGAGGAGGAAATCGAGGATGCCGTGGAGTTCGTCGGCGTCGGTGCAGGCGAGCGTCGCGGCCACGTCGCCGTGGTTGAGGAGGCCGTCGTCACCGGCGAAGAGGACGAGCGCCTCCCAAAGAGGACGCCGCTCCTCGTGCACGCGACGGACGGTCGCGACGCCTTCGTCGAGCACGGCACCCCATTCGCTCTTCGCGAGCGCCTCGTCCGCCGAATGGAGCGCGGCGAGCAGGACGGGATCGCTCTCGTCGGTCACGCGCGCGAGTGCCGCGGAGAGCAGCCCCACGGGGGCTTCCGCCAGTTCACCGACGCCGGCGCCGATGGACTTGGCGTCACCCTCGGCTTCCGTGGCGGCGGACGAGGACGACTCGGAGGACGTGTCGGACGACGCGCTGCAGCCGACGGCGCACCCGAGCACGACGAGGAGCGGGGCACCGGATCGAGCGATCCACCGAAGGTCGAAAATTCGGCTTCCGTGCGATGTGAACATGTGGGTTTTCATGGGGGATTGGAGGTCGAGGAGGGGGAGGGGGAGCGGGAACGGAGAGTGCAATTCACGTTTCGGGCCGACGTGGCGCAGGCCCGACGTGCACACCTTCTCGCGACGATTCCACGAAGGAGCGATGACCGAACCGTTGACCTGTCCGTGGTCGGAGTTTCGCCCGACCCACGTCGCGTTCTGCGAAGAGCGTCTGTGCGCGTGGATCCGGGAACCCGCGAACACGTGGTCGAACCTGGCCTACCTGGTCGTCGGCGTCGGCCTCGTCGCCCACGCGCTCCGGACGCGGCGGCTTTCTCTCGTCTCCGTCGGCGTGACGGCGGTGCTCGTCGCCGCGGGGTCCACGGTGTTCCACGCGAGCGCCACGTTCTTCGGCGAGGTGCTCGACGTGTTCGCCATGATGCTCTTCGCGCTCGTCCTCTTCACGCAGAATGCCGCGCGACTTCGCGGATGGTCCGGAACCCGTACGAACGCCGCCTTCGCCGTCGGTGCGATCGTGTCCTTGGCGCTCCTCCTCGGGATTCGCGACGTGGGAATCTTCCTCTTCGCGCTCACGGTGATCGCCGCGTTCGCTCTCGAGGTGCGTCTCGTCCGCACGCGAGGATGGATTCCGGGAGTGCACGTCGAACTCGTCCGGATGGTCGGAGCCTTCGCCGTCGCGTGGGCCGTGTGGTGGCTCGATTTCCTCCGCGTCGCTCCGGTGTGCGTCCCCGAACGGCACGTCGTCACCGGGCACGCGGTGTGGCACGTCGTGAACGCGTCGTGCTTCGTGTTCCTCTACCGCTTCCTCGTGAAGGTTTCGGACCGGAGCCCGCAGTCTCCCTGACGACGCGGCGGGGAATCCGGACGCCGTCGGCCGGGGGCACACGCGCGCCGCGAGAAACGCCACGGAACGTGCCGGAGCGAATCCGGAGAGCGCCTGCCTACGGGCATGGAGGTCCGTCGAGAGAAGTGGTGCCGACCCGACGCCGTCGGCATTCTCCGCGCCGCCGTGCGTGCACGCGTCCGCTCGTGCACGCGTTCCGTCGTCCCCATCCACCCTTCCGGAGGATCAGCCATGTCCCCGTCTCTCACCCGACCGCGCATTCCGTCGTCCCGAACGATCCTCGTCGCCAGTCTCGGAATCCTCTCCCTCGTCGCCTTCGCCTGCGGTGGTCGCGTCCACGAAGAAACGGGTCGGATCTCCCATCGCGTCATTCCGGACGGGGACGGCGGATACATCACCGAACCGAACTGCTACGCCGACGGTGGCCCGTACAACTACTGCAACCACAACTGCCACCACGCCGCCAACTGCGGACTGGATGCCGGCAACGACGGCATCATCTCGTGCGACGGCTACGCCAACGGCCAACTCGGTGGCCACACGGTGAACTGGGACGAAGTGCCGTACCCGGAAGGTGCCGGAACGGGGCTCCACAAGTTCTGCGCGTCCAATTCCCAGGCCCCTGGCTCGGCGGCGTGCTGTTGGCTCCAGCCCGAACCGACGCCGAACGTCGCCTCGGGACGCGGCAGCTCATGTGCCCAGACCATCTGCGGCATCTACGGGTGCAACGCGACCGTCCTGCCGAAGAACGAGCCGTGGGACAACACGCCTCTCCAGTGCACCCGCTTCGCGTCGAAGGGCGATTGCCTCCGCTGTTGCACCGCGAACCGCGACTACCAGATCGGCTGGTGCGTGAACCGGCCGAACCCGAACCCGAACGCACCCACGTCTCCGATCGATTGTTCGAATCCGCCGGATGCCGCGGCCCCCGTCGATGCCGGCATCGCGCCGGACAACGTGAAGTGCATCGAACAGGTCAACGCCGCGACGGGCGCCTGCAACGACAGCTGCGCGGCGCTGCCGACGGTTCCGCCGCCGCCGCCCGCTCCGCCGGTTCCGCCGCCGCCGGTTCCCTTCTGAGAACGGCGCCCCCGAACGTGATCCGGACGTCCGGGGGCGTGGCGCTCAGCGTCGGCAGATGCGGAGTGCGTCGGCCGTGAGGCCGGCCCTGCAGGTGCCTCCGAGGCACGCTTTCTTTCCTTCGTCCCCACACGCCTGGCAGTCGCCGAAGATCGAGCGCGTGTGGAACGGCGCGCAGGTGCAGCCGTTCGCGGTCGAGCAACACTTCTGCCCGTCGCCTCCGCACGATGCCGCGGCATCCGCGTCTTCCGTGGGCGATGCGTCTTCGGGCGCTCCGGCGTCGACCGGGGCGCCCGCGTCGGAGACCTTCGCCGTGAGGGTTCCGCCACCGATCTGGTAGGTCCCCGCGGCCGCGATCGTGCCGTCGAACCGGGCGCCGTCGAGCGTATCGATACGGAGCACGATGGAGCCTCCGGGCGGAACGAGGAGCGTCGTCGTCTCCGGGCGTCCCGTGGACACCAGCGACCCGGGCGAGGCACGCAGCGGTCCGGTCGTGGTCCACGTGAATCCGGGGGCCGCAACGTCGTAGGGGGCGGGAGTCGCGACGAAGCCAGGGAGACTGGATTCGAGGGTCACGCGCCAGACGGCGAACGGCGACCGAAGGATGACGGGACGATCCGACGTCGCCGACGCGAGGTCCACCGTGCGCTTCAGGGTCGTCGACAGTCCGAGGCCCTCCGGGCGCCCTCCGCCCAGGGTGGTGAAGGACAGCTCGACGGATTTCGCCGCGTCCGCCCGAACGGTCGCCACCGTCTTCGGTGCCGCTTCGAGCTTCGCCGCCGAACCTCCGGCGACCGCCGTGACGTCCGCGAGGGCGGGCGTCGCGGTCCTCGCCGGCGTCGTGCACAGGAGGTCGACGTGCGTCGTATCGAGGGGCGCCGCGTGGGGCGCCGTCCAACACCGCGCCCACTCCTCCGCCTCGTCGCCACCGCCGCGCGGCACCGAGCGGGAGGGGGGAGTGCTCGGATTCGGGCCTGCGAACGCGGAGGCCTGCACCCCGTCCGTCGTTCCGACCTCGGCCCCGCACCCGGAACCCAAAATGGCGCATGAATACATTGTAATAGCTGAAATGGATCCCATGTAGACGAATGTGTTCTTCATGGGGCGGCTCCTAGCAGTTTCGAAGGTCTCGTCGAGTCCCCCAGGACCTTTTTCACGTTCCAGTTTTTGGAACCACCGTCCGGAAGCGTGTCCCTCCGACCCTTCGGTTTTCGCGACGACGCGACCGGCGCGGTACGTTCGATCGCATGTACCGACGCGTCTCTCCCGGCATCCCGCTTCCGTCGTGGCCTGCCCGATTCGGCATGCGGAGCCTCGAGCAAGTGCGTTCGGACCTCGGGACCGTGCTCGCCCACGTCGTCCCCCGCGATCGCTTCCTCTTCGGACCCAGTTCCCTCGGCCTCTTCCGTCCCGCGCTCTCTCTTCCGGCGTACGCCGGCTTCGTTCCGGAAGACGGCCTCTCGCCCATCTACAACTTCTTCGATCGCACGGGCGCGCCCACCCGTTGGCGCGCCCGCGTCACGCGGAACGAACAGCGCGACTGGCGCGGGGGACGCCTCTCCTACGACGAACACGACGGCACGGACTTCGTCTGCCCTCCCGGAACGCCGGTGGTGGCCGCGGCGCCCGGAGTCCTCGTGGCCTCCCGGGACAACTGGCTCCGCGGGGGGCTCACGGCGTGTGTCGATCACGGCGGAGGCGTCGTGACCCAGTACACGCACCTCACGTCCCTCGCGGTGCCCGTCGGAAGCGCCGTCCGACGCGGGGACGTGGTGGCGTACAGCGGCGTCTCGGGAATCGACCTCACCCAGTTCTTTCCGTTCATCCCGCCCCACCTGCACTTCATGGTGTGGGTCGACGGCATCCCGGTGGATCCGTACCGGCGCGCCGAGGAAGCCGACGGTCCCGGGACCTGGATCGCGAGGAACGAGCCTCGACCGAGTGCACCGCGGCCCGACGACGCCGACCCCGCGTCCCTCGAATTCGCCGTCGACGAAGTGGAACTCGCGCGCGTGGAGAAAGCCTGCCTCGATCGAAGGATCGCGGACGAGATCGCGGCGTGCGGGACGCCGGAGGGGCGGGCCGCGATCGTCGAAGACAGCCTCCACCACGATCGGCAAGCGTGGCCGCGCGAGCTGCGGGGAGCGCGCGTTCGCCGGCCGTCGAGCGGGGACGTGCGCATCGCGTTGCCCCTCGATCCGTCGCTCTACGTGGGTGCCGTCGCGGCGGACACGCCGTGGACTTCGCCGCGCGCGTGAGTTCGCCGGACCCCCGTCGAGAGCTCGGCGGAGCGCGTCAGCATCCGCCACCGCCGAGGAGCGAACCTGCGTCGTTGCCGACGGAGGTCGCGCCCTCGTAGGCGCCGAGGAGCTCGCCGGCGATCTCTCCCGGTCGTCCGAACGAGCCGATGGCCGCGCCGACGAGGGCACTGCCCAGACTCGAGAGAGCGTCGTCGCCGAGGTTCGGGACGTCGGAGGAACCGGGCGTGACGGAAGGGGACTCGGGCGTCACGGGGAGTCCGAGGTCGAGGATGATGGTCGCCGCGACGAGTTTGCGGAGCGCGACGATGGTGAGTCCGACCCATCCCGCGACTCCCGTCGACAGGAACCCCATCATGCCGAGGACGTTGGCCACGAGCGAGGCCCCGTCGACGACGTTGCCCGCCCCACCGGCGCCACACGGCGTTCCGCTCACGGACGTTCCGCCACCGGATCCGTCGGGGAGCACGGCGAGGACCGCGCCCGTGTCGCGGTCCATGGCCCAGAAGGCCGTCGGGGTGCGGCTTTTCGGGACGAGGCGGTGGTACCTGTCGTACCGGGAGAGGAGCGTGCGCCAGGCGAGCTGTTCGGCGGACGAAAGATCGGGGATCACGGTGGTCATGGCCTCGCTCGGACGGAGGAGCGCGAGGTCCTGGTCGCGGAGCGACTTCTCGGCGCTGACCGTGAAGCGCGCGGATTCGACCAGGGCCTGACGCACGGACGCGCGCATCGCCGCGTCGCGCGCGAGCGCCGCGTCGCCATGGACCGAGAACAAGGGGCCGAGCGGAAGGATGTCGGCGCGCTTGACGGTGTGACGGTCGAAGCGCGTGTACCCCGTCACGAGCGCCGCGCGGAGGCCGCTCGCGAACACGCCCTCTTCGCCCTTCCACGTCCGCGCCAGGAGCTCCCGCGCCTCCGCGAATCCGATGGACGTGCCTCGTTGCATCGCTTCGAGGGCGCCCTTGCCGTCCTTCGCCGCCACGGCGCGGAGCGCGGGCTCGAGGGAGAGCCGGGAGCGCGTGGCCTCCGCGAGCCGGACGCTGAACGGCGGCGGTTCGCCTTCGAAATGGAGCTCGGAAACTCCGAACAGGGAAGCGTGGACCTCCTCGAACACCGATTCGGGCGTCGTGGGACCCGGTTGGAGCGTGCCGGAGATCAGTCGGTCGACGGGGAGGTCCGTCCCGATCTGGACGCGGAGCACGAGGCCCGCGAGGCGCGAGGGCGCCACGCGCGAGGCCGGCTCGACGACGCGGTACTGCGCACGCGCGGTGACGGAAGGCCTGTCGCGCAGGGCCACGTCCACGTCGCGGAGCGCCGGCCCGTCCGACGCGGCGAGGTACCGGAACTTGTAGAAGACGCGCTCGCGGGCGCGCACGAAATCGCGGGCGCTCGTCTCCGCCGCGGCCGTCGTCGCCACGCTGCTGACCACGCCGGACGTGAGCTCCGCCATCCGCGTGAGCTCGCCCAGCGGACCCGAGCCGACGGCGAGCGCGAGCATCGGAGCCACTTCCGAAATCTGCGACGCGAGGACGTCCGTGATCCGGTCCGTGGAGTTGCCGTCGGTGAGGAGCACGACGACGGACGGAGAGGCGTCGTTGGTCTCCACGAGCGCGCGCCACAGGTCGGAACTTCCGCCGGTCGCAGCGAGGACTTGGGCGCGCACGTCCGCGGGGCTCGTGGTCCATCGCGCTTCGTTCCGTGGTCCTCCGACGGAGGCGACGCGGAAGCTGGCGGTCGGGAATTCGGATTGGATGGCGGTCGCGACGCCGCTCACGAAATCGGCTTGCGCGGTGCCCCGGAATTCCGCGGGGAGGCTGGTCGAACGATCGACGACGAAGAGGATGCGGAGGGGCACGCGTTGGTTCTCGAGCACCGTGAACGGTTTCGTCGTGCCTCCCTCCCGGATCGTGAACCCACTGCCCAAGCCGGTGACGGGGAGATCGCTCCCGTCCTTCGCTTCCACGCTCACGTCGATCTGCGGAAAGAACGCGGCGCTCGTCCGGACGGTCAGGCTCGTCGTCCGCGCGACGGCCGCGGCGTCCGGAGCGTCGCCGGTGACCGCTCCTCCGCGCACGTTCACCGTGCCGTTCGCCGTGTCGAGCGTGCGGCCGCTCACGTCGAAGGCCTTGCCCACGGTGGTGAACCGCTCCCGATCGGCTTCCGCGACGTCGTGGCCCCGGAGCGCGAGGACGGCGAAGAAGCGCGACACGTCCCGGAGCGGCGTCCGATAGAGGGAGGCGAACGCGCCCGCGGGAAGCGTCTGCACGAAGAGGGTGCGGCCCACGAGATCCGTGCGCGCGTAGCGTCCCGAGACGAGGACGTTGGAAGAACCGGGTCGCGTGGAATCGACCGCGAGGAGGGAAACCTCCACCGATTCGCTCTGGGCCGTGGGCGTCGAGGGGAGGAGGGACCCTTGGGTCTTCGTCTGGTCGACGGGAAGTCCCGACTCCGCCACGTCGACGAGGAACGTCCGTCCACCGGAGGTGACCCGGAGGATGGGCACCGTGTCCGGTTCGTTCGCCGGGAACGGAACCAGGGCAGGCACGCCCACGAGCTTCGACTGCATCGCGGCGACGAGCGCGGAGGTCTTCGTGTCGTCCCGATCGACGTCGGGGCGAGGCATGATCGCCGCCAGTCCGAGCTCCGCGCGAAGGGCGGAGGCGCGCTCGTCGGTGAGCGTCGAGGGAACGTCCGCGAGCTTCGGGAAGAGATGGTCCCGGGTCCACGTCGCCGAGGCCTGCGTTCGCCCTTCGAGCTTCTCGACCGTCGCTCCGGCACGCGTGAGAAGGTCCGCCAACGTTTCGGACTTGTCCCAGAGCGAGCCCGCGCCCGCGCGCAGCGTGCCGCGCACTCCCCACGCGAGACGACGCGTTCCCATGGCCGTCCTGGAGAAGGGCACGGTGCGGATGCGATCGCGCACGAGCGCGACGATGCCGTCCACGTCCTTCGCGGCCACGAGCGCCTCGGCGCGCGCCGGGAGATGATCGGCCCGCGCTTCGGCGGAGGCGAGCACTTCGCGCCAGGTCGCGAGGACGCGATCGACGCTCGACGCCACGTTCGCGTCCGCGGCTCCGGCGTCGCCCAGGTTCGCGCCGCCGTCGGGCATGGGCGAAGCGTCGACGCCCGCGTCCGTGAGGGTTCCTCGCGAGGACTCGGACGAGCACGCCACCAAGGTGCCCGCGCCCACGAGAAGTCCACGCCGCGTGATTCGTACCTTGGAGTCGCCCATCCCGCGGAGGCTACCGCGTCGTGCGCGCAACGCCTCGGAGATTGACGAGGTGGGAAGTCTCGTAGACTCTGGCTCGACCATGCGTCTCCGCTTCCCCCGCACTTCGACCTCTCTCCCCGCTCTCGTCCTCCCCCTCGCCACCGGCTGGGCGGGCATCACGCTCGTCACGGCGTGTTCGTCCGTACCGAACGTCCCTCCGGCTCCCGTCCAGGACGCCGGATCCGACACGGGCGCGAAGGCGGAAGGCGGGACCTCGAGCGATGCAGGCACTCCCGACGCGGGCAACGACGGGGCCACGGGGACGGACGCCGGCGGCGGCGACGCGAGTGCGGACGCCGGACCGCGCGACGGGTCCACGGGCATGGATGCGACGGTCGGCGACGGCGGCGCGCACACGGACTCGGGCGCCTTCGATGGCGGCTTCCCTCCGTTCGACGGGGGCGATTCCTTCGACGGAAGCTTCCCTCCGTTCGACGGGGGCGATCCCTTCGACGGAAGCTTCCCTCCGTTCGACGGCGGCCCCCCCGGCGATGCGGGACCTCCCGACGGTTCGGGAGCACCGTTCGGCGCGCCCTGCCAGGGAAGCAACACCTGCGCGTCCAACTTCTGCCGCGAAGTCTCGACGTCGGGTTCGGGGTACTGCTCCGAATTCTGCACCCAGTCGACCACGTGCGAAACGGCGTCGGCGGGCAGCAAGTGCATCGCCGCTCAAGGCCCCGCCGCGTCGTGCGCGCCTTCCTGCACCCGAGCGTCCGATTGCACGCCGTTCGGTCCGAACTCCTCGTGCCGTCAGAACCTCACGACGGAAGGGACGGTCTCCAATGCGTGTGGCGTCTACCTGAGTCAGATCCCCGGGGCTCCGTGCCTCGACAACGGACAATGCGCGGGCGGGGCGTGCAACACCATTTGGTGCGCGGACGCGTGCGCGAACGACGCCGTGTGCGGAGCTTCGGCGAGCTGCCTCTTGAACAACAACCAGGCCTACACGTGCTTCCCGACCTGCAACGTCGATGCGGACTGCATCCAGTACGGCCTCGGCAACCAGCTCCGGTGCCAGTCGGCCACGTCGCGCGACGGCGCCACCGTGAAGGTCTGCTCGGGCTGATCCTCGCGGCAACGCCCAGGGCCGTCGCGGTCTCGACGAGACGCGGCGGCCCCAGGAATCCTCCCGCGAAGCCCGTCAGGGGCGCATGTCGAGGGTCGCCGGCACGTCCGTCGACGGCGTGATGACCGGTGCGCCGGCGTCGACCGTCATCGGGGGCATCACGGGAGGCGTCACGACGGGCGCGCCCGCGTCGACCGTCACGGGAGGTGTCACGACGGGAAGGGGCTCCACCGGCGGAGTCACCACCGGCGCTCCGGCATCCACCGTCGGCGCGGGCGGATCGGCGGGCGTCTGCAACGTCGCCTCACGTCGTTTCGCTTCGTCGGACGCGCAGATGGCGTCGCGGAGCGCGCCCGTTCCGACCGTGCCCGAGACCCAGCCTTGGATCTCGGCCGCCGAACCTTCGCGTCCGAGGCATCCGACGTAGGCGCCGGCGACGATGCGCTGACGTGCCTCCGTCGAATTGCAGATGGCCGACACCGCGTCCGTGCCCTGGAGCTGGACGTTCACCCACTGCCTCACTTCCGCGTCCGACGGCGCGCGCGCGAGGCATTGCAGGTACGCGTTCGCGATGGCGACGGGATCGGCCTTCGGCGCCGGTGCGCACACCATGCGGTACGAGGAGCCCGCGGTCACCGACCCGGTTTTCGTGGCGGCGCAGTAGTTCACGCACGCGTTCCACCAGAGGCACGCGTTGCGCTTGTTGCCGCCGCAGGAGTCCGCCTCCGCGCGACAGCTGTCGACGCAGCTTCGCAGGGTCGCCTGCGCGCTGTTCCAGAAGACGTAGGTGTAGTTCGTCACGGCGACGGCCGTGGACTTCTGGCATCCCGGGACGGATCCCTTCCAGTCCGGATCGACCCAGGCTTCCCAGCCTTCCTGGGCGGCATACACCGTGTTCACGACGAGATCGCATGCGCCACGGATCGCCTCCGCACACGAGAGGAGGAGCCCGGCCCACGTCGTCTTCGGAACCTGGGAGAGCGAGGGCTTGAGGCGCGGATCGGAGGCGAGGGTGATGACGTTCTTGAACATCTGGTCGGCCTTCGCCACGCCGACCTTCTTCACGAGCTGCTCGTACATCTCCTTGTTCTGCGCGATGAGCGTGAGGAACGTCATCTGGGAGTCGATCTGCAGGAGCGCCGCTCCGATGAGAGACATGAGGATGTTGTTGACGTCCGGGTCGTCTTTCGCGCCCTCGAGGAGGGACGTGAGACCGATGGAACACGCCATGGCGGCGTTCGGACCGAGGCGACCGCAGAGAGCGTTCGCCGCGCACTTGAACGCGCCGATGCTCCGATTGCGGAGGTAGGCGGAGTCGCTGACCCGACGGTTGCCGCACCAGTCGCCGTCGGCGGCGCCTTGCGTGAGGTTCATGGTCTGCATCTCTTCGGGAGCGCGAACCGAGTCGCTCGGAGTGTCCGTCGCAGGTCCCTCCGTGGGGACGTCCTGACCCGACTCCGAGGGCTCGATTTGCGAGCTGCAACCGACGATGGACGCGATGGACGCGACCGCGAGGAAAGCCAAGCCGTGCTTCATGGGGAAACCTCCAAAGAAAGGAATGGGTCCGGTGTTGCAGTTCCTGTTCCGGCGAAAAATTCCAGTGTCGATGCTACGCTCGAGGCTGCGTTCCGGATCGCCCACGCAAAAATGCCGGGAAAAAGCTGGGGGCCCCGAGGGGTGCCGATTCGAGCCCTGGATGCCCCCCCCATGGACCCCGGCGCCCTCGCGCCCACGGTTCGCCGGACCCGCACCGACGGTTCGCTGGCGACACGAACGCGCACGGCGCACTTTGCGCGTCGACCGCGCCGATTGCGGCGGTCGTCCGAGCGATCCCCGCATTTCTCCGACGGGATCGCGTCGCTCCGCGTGGCACATCGGATGCAAAACCGCGTCCCATGAAAACGTCGCGCCCCGAAAAGGCTCCGCCGAAGTCGAAGGACGATCCCACCTGGCTCGCGTCGGACGCGGGCCTTCGAGAAGGGGGCACGCTCGTCGGCGCGTTGGGCGGCGCGGCGGCGGGCGCCATCGTGGGGCCGGTCGGAATGCTCGTCGGTGGAGCCCTCGGCACCGCGATTGGCTACGCCGTGGGGGAGGCCATGCAGTCCGAGAGCGCGGTGCACGACGCCCACGACAAGAACCTCGATCGCGCGATCGGCGTCACGGGGACGAGCGGAGTCGGCCTCACCGAGAAGGGAAAGGAGGGCATTCGTCGCGCCCTCGACGCGTCCGAAGACGAACGTGTCGCCGAGAGCCGGCGCCGCGTGGAAGCCCTCGACGAGGAGCTCGAGGGAAAGGAAGAAGGAGAGTCATGATCCCGAACACGAGCCCGCGCGCCCGCGCGGTCGTCCTTTGCGCCACCGACCTCACGAACGCATCGCGGGATGCGCTCCACGCCGCCGTTCGCTTCTCCTCCGTACCGGGAGGCGAGCTCCATCTCGTGCACGTGTCGTCGGAGTCCCTCGAAGAACGGAGCACGGTGGAGAAGGTGGGCGCCGCTCTCGCCACATCCCTCCGCGAGATCGCCCCCGAAGCCCAGGCCTCGTTCCACGTCTCCTACGGCGTGCCCTGGCGCGCCATCGTGCAGGTCGCTGCCAACGTCCGCGCCGACCTCCTCGTGGTCGGAACCCATTCCCGGAAGGGCCTCAAGCGGGCGCTCTTGGGAAGCGTCGCCAGCGCGGTCGTCGAACGCGCGCCCTGTCCCGTGTACGTCGCGAGGCCCGCGGACTACGCGGCCGCGGTCCCCGAAATCGAGCCGCCCTGTCCGGACTGCATCGCGGTGCAATTCGCGTCGGCCGGCGAGAAACTCTGGTGCGCGCGCCATTCCGAGAAGCACGTGCACGGGCACCTCCACTACGCCATTCCCCAAGGGTTCGGGCAGGGGAGCCAGCTCCTTCATCCCTGACGCATCCGCGCGTCGAAGGGTCCTGTCGCGTCGTCGCCCCTCAGGGCGAATCGAGCCAAGGCGCCATGGCCTCGCGCATCCGCGGGCTCCACGGGCACGGCCGATTCGTCGTCGGATCGAGGCGCACGAGGCGCGTGTTGCCGCGCGCGTGGAGCGTCTTGCCGTCCACGCTCGTCAGGGCCATGTCGAGGAGGAAGCTGCTCGATCCGAGCTTCGTCGGCAGGATCTCGGCGACCACTTCGCCTTCGCCCCTCACGGGTTCGAGGTAGGTGATGGAGTGCGCCGCGACGACGTGGTGCTTGTCGGGGTTCACGCTCACGTCGTCGATCCACCGGAACCCGAGCGCGTTGAACAACTCACCTCGGGCGCGTTCGAAGATGAGCATGAAGCGCACGTTGTGGAGGATGTTGAGGGCGTCGAGATCGTCGAAGTAGACGCGTTGGGTGGAGCGGAAGGGAGGTCGCATGGTCGGCGCCCCGAGGGTACACGCGCTCGTGAGGTCGGTGAGGTCCTCCTGAGGAGGCGCGATGTCTTGACCGCCTCTGCCGGGGGTCCGTATCGTCGTGGTCATGCGATCGTCCTTCGCTCTCCTCGGCGTCCCGTCCGTCGTGCTTTCCTTCGCCGTGCTCTCCGCCTGCTCGTCGTCGTCCACGTCCGGGGGTGCGGACGGCGGAACGGGGGCACCCGACGGTGCTGCCGACGTGGACTCCGGAACCGGCTCGAACGACTCCGGCGCGCGGGACGGGGCGTCGGACGCCACGGGATCTTCCGACGGCGGAGACTCGGGGAGCGACGCCGGACCGTCCGACGCGGGCCGCGACGCGACGCCGTCGGACGGGGGATGGACGCGGCGACCTCCGACGCGGGCCCGTCCGATTCCGGAGGGGACGCGACGTCGTCCGACGGGGGCATGGACGCGGCGCCCGCCGATTCCGGAAGCGATGCGGGCGCCCGTCCGACGCGGCCGGCGATGGAGCCTCCACGGAGGCGAGAGCGATCCAGGTGCCGCGTACACCATCTTCGTCGGCGAGGCAACAGCCTTTCCGTCCGGTTCCTCGTCGCGAATCCGGGATCCATCACGTCGTTTCCGGTCATGGGGTTGGCGAACGAAACGGCCGTCAGCTCCGACTTCCGACCGTCCAACTGCAAGCTCTACGCGCTGACGGCGCTCGACGTCAGCTCCGACGCCGGAGCCACGACCACCGTCACGTCTGCGGCCGTCGCGCCGCCACGGGCCTGGCGACCGCCGCGCCGGCGTCGACGTCGGAGTCCTGCTGCCCTACGGTGTCGTCGACATCGACTTCGATCCTGGTGGACCGAGTCGTCGCGGCGAGCAGGTCCTTCCGCATCCATCCCGATGGCGGGCGCACTGTCGCGCGGGACACGGACGTGCAGCCCGGACCCACCTCGTCTCGGGCTCGGCTCCGCGCTTTGGTGCCGTCGCCTACGATCGCACCACGTTCGACGGCATGACGCCGGCGGCCACGACCCTCTTCGCCCTCGAAAACAACAACAAGTGCTCGCGGACTTCGGCGGCCTAACGGGACGCCGAGTTCGAACGGCGGAGAACGTCCCTCGTCGGAATGAACAATCTGCCCGCGCCGGGGTCGCCCGTCGGATTCGACATTTCCGCCGATGGGACGGCATGGGCCATCTTCTTTAACCCAACCCCAGGGGATCGGCGACGAGACGTCGAGGTTCGAAGGCGTCGGTCGATCCGCGACGGGAAACGCCACGGGGTTCACCGAGATTGGCTCCAGCCTCCGAATGCTCGGTCTGGCGGTGGGCCCCCTGAGCGGCCACCTCCGAACCTCACGCCGCGTCCGACGACCCTTCGCCCCAATGGTACTCGCGCGCTCCGTGACGACATCCCGAACGGCCGCGGTCTTCCTTCGACGTTCCTGACGTCGTTTCCCGGGAACAAGGGGAACGTCTTCCACGGTTTTCCCTCCCGAGAGCCGCGCAGCCCACGGGCGTGTGGCAGCTCTTGCGTCCGCGGCGAACGACCCACTCGAACTGGAGGTCCGCATGGCTATCCGGATGATGATGCTCCTGCCCGTGATGCCGCTTCTGGTGGCGGGGCTACTCACCGAAGAAATCGTCTTCTCGCCGTATCGGGGGCGAAGGCGGGGTACAACCTGGTCGTCGTCTCCGGTGAGCGAGTGGCTGGAGCGACGCGCGTCGAGCCTGAGCGTCGCCCCCGAGCAGGGGCCCCGTTCCTGCCCTTCCCGATCCGGCGGACGTTGCGAGCCCGGGGCGCGCGGCGGATCGTGTCGGTCGCCTCCCGGCGCCGCGTCAGAGCACGCCGCGCCGCTCCTGGTCCTTCTCCAGGGACCGGAAGAGGGCCCCGAAGTTTCCTTCTCCGAAGGACGCGTGGTTCTCCCTTTGGATCAGCTCGAAGAAGATGGGGCCGATCACGTTCTTCGTGAACACTTGCAGCAAGTAGCCGCGGGCGTCGCCGTCCACGAGCACCTGGTGGTTCCGGATGCGTCCGTGGTCCTCCCGCACTCCGGGCACGCGCGCGAAGACGTCGTCGTAATAGGAGGCGTCGATGTCCAGGGTCGGGACGCGGCCCCGGAGCGCGTCGAGCGTGCCCAGGATGTCGCGCGTCGCGAGGGCCACGTGCTGGACGCCGGCACCGCGGTACTCCCGGAGATACTCCGCGATCTGACCCGTCGCGCCCTTGTCCTCGTTGATGGGGATGCTGAAGGTGCCGCAGGGGGATCGGAGCGCGAACGAGTAGAGTCCCGTCTTCTGGCCGTCGATGTCGAAGGCGCGGATCTCGTCGAAGTCGAAGATGTCCCGGTAAAACCGCGCCGTCTCCGCGAGGGCTCCCTGGGGAACGTTGTTCGTGAGGTGGTCGATGGCGACGAAGCCCAGCTGCGCGGCGACCCGCGGCGCTTCGAGGGAGACGAACTCGCGGCCGAGCCTCCCGTGCGCGTCCACGAAGTACACCAGGCTGTCGCCGATGCCGTACACGGCGGGTGCGTCCACCGACGGTGCCGCTCCGGGTGCGGGATGGAACGGACGGGCGCCTCGGGCCAGGGCTTCCGCGTACGCCGCGCGAGGATCGTCGAACGCGAAGCCGAGGGCGCTCACCGAAGGACCGTGGAGTTCGGCGAACCTCCGCGCGAACGTTCCCTTCTGCGCCTGCACGAGGAAGCGGGCCTGGCCTTGGGTGAACGCGCGAAGATCCGTCGAGGCGTGACGCGTCAGGTTCGAGAACCCGAGGGACGCGAAGAGCGTCGCCAGATCTTCCGGGTAGGGACCGGTGAACTCCACGAACGAGAGTCCCCGCATGCCGAGCGTGTTCATCGTGCCTTCTCCTCTCCTTGCCAGGAACGCCAGTAATCGGGAATCGCGACGCTCCGACCCGGCTCCGTCACGGCGAGCGGTCGTCGCGTGTCGATCATCACCGCCTTCTCGTCCGTCCGTGTCCGTGTCGCCGCGCGCGCGACGGCGGATGGCTGCGGCCCGTGATGGATGCCCTGCGGGTGGAACGTGACCATCCCGGGGCGGATGCCGGCGCGGCTGAAGAAGTCTCCCGCGTGGTAGAAGAGCACTTCGTCGTAGTCGATGTTCGCGTGGAAGAACGGCACGCGGAGCGCCGCGGGATCGCCGGTCTCGAGCGGGCGCGGGAGGAAGGTGCAGAGGACGGCGTTCGGCGTCACGAACGTCGCGTGGGCCGGAGGCGGCAAGTGGTAGCGCTCGCTCGCCACGGGGCGGATGTCGTCGATGGAGAGGCGCCACACCGTGAGGTCCCCCTTCCATCCTTCGGTCGTGGCGAGGGGGTCGAAGGGGTAGGTGATGGTCCCGAACCGTCCGGCGCGCTGCACGAGGACGCGGCTCTCTCCCTTGCGTCCCGCGGCATCCTTCGGTGCCGGTTCCGGCACGGCGATCACGTCGGGATCGAACAGGGCGTGACGACCGAGGAGTCCCCGGTCCGGCAATTCGACTTCGTCGCGCGACTCGACGACGAGGCACGTCGTGGGTTCCGTCGGAGTGAGTCGGTACGTCGTCCCGCGGGGGACGACGAGGTAGTCCCCGCGCGCGTAGTCGAGTCGTCCGAAGTCGGAGAGCATGGTCCCGGCTCCCTCGTGCACGAAGAGGATCTCGTCGCCGTCCGCGTTCCGGAAGGCGTACGGCATGGGCGCCGCGATACGCGCCATGGCGAGCTTCACGTCCTCGTTCGCGAGGAAGGGGATCCTGCCCAGCACCCAATCGCCACGGTGCCCGTTGGCGAGGCCGGGGAGTTCGGTGACGGCGAGGGCTTCCGGTCTCAAGTCGCCTTCGAGATGGGTCCAGGCGACGGGAGGTTCGTTCCGGTACAAGTGGCTCGTCCGACCGAAAAATCCGCGTCGGGCGAACTCCTCTTCGTGGGTCCCCGGAGGGAGGTTCACGTGGGCTTGGCGTGTGACGCGACCGCGGACGTGGTGCATGTCTCCGAGGTAGCGCCGGGCTTCCCGACCGAAAAGAACAAGGTTTCGAACGCATCCATCGAAAAATTGGATAGAGACGTTCCATGAAGATCACCCTCGAATCCCTGCTCACGCTCGACGCGATCGTGCGCAAAGGCTCGTTCGCCGCCGCGGCCGCCGAACTCCACAAGGCGCAGTCCGCCGTGAGCTACGGAGTCCGTCAGCTCGAGTCCGCCCTCGGCGTCTCCGTGTTCGACCGGGCCGGGCACCGGGCGGTGCTCACGGACGCGGGCCGCGCCATCCTGGACGAGAGCCGCGCCATCCTCGCGCGTGCGAAGCGGCTCGAGGAACGGGCGGGGAGGTTTTCCGAAGCGTGGGAGCCGCGATTCGAACTCGTGGCCGACGGCATCGTCCCCATGGCGCCGATCATGGGGCTCGCGCGGATGACCGAAGAGGGCGTGCCCACGATCCTCCGTCTCAAGGTGGAGTTCTTGGGTGGCGTGCAGGACGGCTTCGAGCGGGACGAAGCCGACGCCATGATCGTGAAGGACTTCACGTCCGCGGTCGGGGACTCGTGGAGGTGCCCCTCTTCGAGGTTCCCGTCGTCCTCGTGTGCGCCGCCTCCCATCCCCTCGCGCACGGCACGCGCACCGTCGTGCTCGCGGATCTCCACCGCCACGTCGAGCTGACCGTGCACGATTCGAGCGCGAGCACGCGCCTGACCGACGCCCGTCTTTTCGGAGGTGCGCGCGTGTGCTTCCTGAGCGACTTTTCCACGAAGAAGCAGGCCATCCTCATGGGGCTCGGTTTCGGATGGATGCCGGAGTACCTGGTTCGTGACGAGCTCGCGAACGGGCTCGTGCGCGAGGTGCGGTACCGGGGAGGTTCCCGCTACGCGTTCACCGCGATGTTCGTACATCCCGCGTCACGCCCCCTCGGTCGCGCGGGGCAACTCCTCCTCGATCGGATCCGGACGCCGGAAGGGGAGGTGTCCGGGAAGAGCCTCGCGCCTCCGCGGATGCGGCGGACGTCGAAGGGGGTCACGTCCCGGTAGGAGGACGGACGATCACGACGACCGATGGGGCGGCGTCCATTCGGGAGGCTTCGCGCACACGCGGATCGCCTCCCGCAACGAACCGGCCTTCGCCATGTCCCGCACGAGCGCACGCGGACCGTGGGCGACGATCGCGAACGGATTGTGGGACTCCACGTTCTTCACGAGGCCGTAGGTCGGACGCGACGTTTCGGGCACGAAGGTCCCGAAGAGTCGATCCCACACGATGAACCGCGCGCCGTAGTTGCAGTCGAGGTACCCGGCGTCGCTCCCGTGGTGGACGCGGTGGTGGGACGGCGTCGCGAAGATCCACTCGAGGGGACCCAACTTGCCCACGAGCTCGGTGTGCTGGACGAGGCCGCCCAGCAGATTGAACGCCTCCATCAACGGCAACATCGCCGGCGGGAACCCGAGGAGCGGGGCCCAGAGTCCGAGGAGCGGATGGTAGAGGACCTCCGCCCAAGGCATGCGTACGGCGGTGCCGAACGTGAACGTCCGCGCCGAATGGTGGTTCTCGTGCACGGCCCAGAAGAGGCGCACGCGATGCTCCATGCGGTGGACCCAGTAGTAGACGAAGTCACCGATCACGAGCAGCGCGAGCCACGACCACGGAGACGTCGCGGAGAATTCGAAGACGCGCAGTCGCGCGAAGACCTCGCGATAGAGAGCATAGAAGAGGACGCGGCCACCGGCGACGGCGACGAAGAAGTACCCGATGCCCACGGCCCAGGAGGCGAACTCCTCCCGCCAGTCGATCCTCCGCCCCGCGATTCGGAGAGCCACGCCTTCGGCCGCGATCAACCCGGCGACCACGAACGGGAGCCACGGAGCGTCGCCCCTCAGGATCGCCAGGACGTGGGCGTGGACGTCCACCATGGGGTCCTGACCGTAGCAGAGGACGCCCGCGCGGGGCGTGCGCGCGTGCGCGGGCCTTGCGCCGTCGCGCCGCCGCGCGCCGGGGATTTCGCGCGGTCGACGACGGCACGGCGGTTGCGAAGAGGACGCCCAGCCCCATGAGCCCACCCACGCCCACGGTCGACACACCCACCCTCCTTCGCGCGTCCCACGGTCCCGACGTCCGGACGTGGGCCATGCCCGTGCACGATTACGCGAGCGAGACGCTCTTCGCGGTCGGCCCCGAGACGTCCCTCGACGACTTGGAGAATCTCCTCGAGGATCGGGGCTTCTCGTCGGTCGCCGTCGTGGACGGCAACGGGGCGCTCCTCGGAATCGTGTCGACCACCGACCTTCTCCGCGACGAGCGCAAGGACCTCGACGGGCGACCGGAGGGATCGCACGCCCGCGCCGCGGTGAGGCGGGTCGCGGAGGTCATGCGACGCGAGGTCGTGTGTGTCGACGCCTTCGCGCCGCTCTCCGAGGCCGCCGCCCTCCTCGTGCATCACGGCATCCATCGGGTGATCGTGACTCGTGCGGGAAAGGGCGTGGGGGTGCTCAGCGCGCGGGATCTGCTCCGTGCCGTGCAGGACGCACGCGTCCCGACGCCGCTCGCCGACGTCATGGTCCGTCCCGTGGCGACGGTCGAAGTCGGCGACTCCATCCGGTTCGCCATCGAGCGTCTCGACGACGCGAACGTGCGCGGACTCGTGGTCGTCGACGGAGAATGGCCGGTGGGCGTGTTCACGCACGCGGAGGCCCTCGCCGCCAAGCGTATGCCGCGCCCGCTCCTCGAGTCTCCCGTGGAACGGGTGATGAGCTACGAGACCATCTGCCTCGACGCCGCGACTCCCCTCTACCGCGCCGCGGGGTACGCCATCCAACTGCGCACGCGCCGCATCCTCGTCGTCGAAGGTCGCGAACTCCGTGGCATCGTCACCGGGTTCGACATGGCCCGGGGGATGGTCGCGGGCTGAGGTCGAAGGGAGGACCTTCGACGTCCCTCCCCCGAACCCGGGATGACCGAGTTCGACTCCCTGGGGACCCTCCGGACATCGGAAGGGTCATGACTTCCTCCACGCCTCGATCCTCGTCCCCGCGTCGTTTTCCCGTGCTCACGCCGCTCCTCGCGCTTGCGGCTGCGGCGGCCTCGACCCTCGGCGCGTGTTCGAGTTCGGGTTCGGACGGGACGGCGGACGCGTCGGCGGGATCCGACGCCGGCGTGGAAACGGGCACGGGAGCCCTGCCCGAGCCGACCCTCAAGTCGTCGATCACGCCGGTCACGCGCGTCGAAGACGCGAAGCCCAAGACGTTCATCCCCGCCTTCGTGGATTGCCGCGCGCCGAAGTCGGGCGACACCGGGGCCGGACCCGAGGGAAAGGTCTGCACGACGGTGTCCATGGCCGGCTGCACCGAGGCCGGCAAGTACTACCCCGACTACGCCTCCTGCGACGTCGTCCGGACGCAACGGCCCTATTGGCCCGCCCGGCCCGCCAACGTTCCCGACGCCAACGATCCGCGATTGGCGGACGCCGACTTCATGCGTGAGCTCGCGTGGGTGACGGAACAGGTGCGCGCGTCCGCGTGCACGTGTTGCCACGACTCCACGCAAGCGCCCATGGGACCTTCGCAGTGGTACGTGGACGCGAAACCGATCTGGACGGACACGGTCTCGAACGGGGGAGCCGCCTTGTTCGCGGGGCTCGCCGACTCGTCCGTGCTCGGTGCGTACGCGGCCAAGGACAACAACGGCTTCCAACGGGATTTCACCGGTCTTCCGAGCACCGACGGCCCCCGCATGCGCGCCTTCTTCGTCAAGGAGCTCGCCCGGCGGGGCATCTCCGAGGAAGAGGCGAAGGCCACCCCTCCCTTCGGAGGCCCCCTCTACGCCATGCAGAAAACGCCACCCGCGGCGTGCGACCCGGGCACGGGTGTGGACGCCGAGGGAAAGATCGTCTGGTCCGCGCCGGGAACGGCCCGCTACGTGTACGTCCTGGACCGTGGTTCCGAGAACCCCGGCGTTCCCCCGAACCTCGACAAGCCCGCCGGGACCCGTTGGCGTCTCGACGTGCTCGCGAGCCGGGACGCCCTCGGGCCCGGATTCTCCTACGGCACGACACCGGACGGATCGTTCCAGGCCCTTCCGGAGACCGGGCGTGCGCCCGCCCTCGTGGCCGGGACGACGTACCAGCTCGCCGTGTACCGCGACGTCGCGTTCCCCCTCGTCAACTGCCTCTTCGAATACCGCGGGCCCTGACGCCCGAGCGCGCGTTCCTTGCGCGGCGCGTGCAGGAACGTCACCGCGCCCCAGCTCCTCCGTGGCGTTTCGGCGTCCGGAGTGCGTGACGATGCCGACGAAAGGACACGGTGGGCGTCGTCGGGGGACTTGGTACGGACCGTGCTGAGCGGCGCGGCGAGGAGACTTGCCATGATCGCCCGAGCTTGCCGAAGCGTCGTTGCCGTAGCCGTCGTTCTCTCTTCCGCCCACTGCTCTTCCGAAGCGAACGTCACCGAGGCGTTCGACCCTTCCGTGGCGAGTGACGAACTCTCCGCCGACAAGTTCGTGCGTGTGGCGCGCATCGACGCCGAGTGCGTCGACGTCGCGTGTCCCTACGCCTTGTCGACGCTCGACACCGGAGCACCGTTCGCCACCGTCGCGGGTCTCGATCTCCAGAAGGTCGACCGGGAAGGCTCCCTCGCCGCGCTCCTCGCGAAGGCGAGCGACGGCGAGATCCTCGTGCGTGGGCACGTCGTTTCCCCGTTGGCGGTCGCCGCGCCCCCGACGTCCGCCAAGGTCACGTTCGCCGTCAGCGAAGCGTACCTCGGGTTGCCCGGCTCGAAGGCCGCGTGGAACGACCGCTTCTACCGTGTCGAGTCCGCGTCCCCGTCGGACGACGACGCCACGGACGCCAAGGCCACGCACGTGTTCCGTCGCGTGGAGGGACCGCGCACGGCCGCGAAAGCGACGTTCGACGTCCGGCCGTCTCTCGCGACGGCGGTCGACGAGGTCTGGGTGCGATCGCGCGCCCTCGCGCACGGGGCCCTCGTCGCGGGGAACGTCACCTCCGACGCGTCGGGCACCACCTTCGTGGCGCGACAGGTCTTCGTGCGCCTGCCCGAGGTCGAAGGACCGTGCCGCGAGTTCAAGGTCCGCGCGTGCAACGAAGGGAGCGTGCTGGCCTTCGAGCGTCGTCCGTCGCGCTGTCTCGTTCCGACCGGCTGCGTGCCCGAGACGGTGTGCCGCGAGGCCGCGCCCTCCTGCGCTCCGGGGTACACCCTCCGCACGTGGACGTCGTCGGCGAAGGGATGCGCGGCCTACGCGTGCGACCCCGAATTCGCCATGGGCGCACTCGAATGGAGATGACGACGGTCGCGCTCCGTCGCGCACCGTGACGTCGGACGCCCCGCGCGTGTCCCGGGGGCGTCCCTCGTCTTCGGGTTCAGGGCGCCGGGTGGCTCGGTGGTTCGAGCGCGCCGTCGGCGCCGTCGGAGTCCACCCACGGCGAGGTGCTCTGCACGAGGAGGCGGTCGCCGGCGCGCAGCGGCTCCGACGGATCGAAGGGGACGAACCGGTCCATGCCCCGTGCCCGGAGCAGGGGAGTCCAACCCGGGCGGAGCCGGAACGCCTCGTCTTCCACGGCCACTTCCGAGAAGACGAGGAGGGCGTCGCGGAGCACCGTGGCGGCCCGGACGTCCTTCTGGACGGCGGACGCCGCGAACGTGGGCGACGCGATGCGGGACGCCGACAGCGCCCGATCGATGGTGCCGCTCGCTTCCAACTTCGACGCGAATCCCGGATCGAAGATGCGGCAGATGGTCCGTAGGCGCGGATTGCGCTCGCGCGCCGCGAGGCAGATGGCGACGTTCACCGCGTCGCTCCCGGTCACGGCCACGAGTCCCACCGCCTTCGCGACGGCCGCCCCGTCCAGGAGGCCTCCGAGGCGTGCGTCGCCGGTGACGAGGGCATCCGGCCCTGGACGTCGATGGTGTACGGGCCGGGTTCGCGCTCCATCACGACGGCGTCCGGACCGGAGCAGTTGAAGGTCTCGGCGACGCGTAGTCCGACGTCGCCGAGACCTGCGACGATGACGTGCGGCGCGTCCGGCAGTTCGGGCTTTCCGGAGAGTTCCCGGAATCGTTCGCGTACGAAAAAATCGGTCACGAAGGCGAACATCACCGCCATGGTCGTGGAGCCGAGGAGCATCAGCACGCTCGCGTAGAGGTGCATCACCGGGCCGTGATCGCGGACCGTGATGTCGCCGTAGCCCGTGGTCGTGAGCGTCGTCGTCACGAAGTAGACGGCCTCGCTGAACTGGAGGCCCAACGTCCGTTCGAAGACGAGGATGCTGACGAGGGAGATGAGCACCAGCGCCAACACGGTCGCCCGGAGGACGACGGGGGAACCGGTCCACGAGCGCTTGGCCATGGCCCGCGCCTGCGCCCAGGACGAGGCGGCACGGCGGCGGCGGTTCGCGTCGAGCCGGAGGTGCCCGCCGAGCTCCTCGAAACGGTGCGCTTCGGCGAGGAGGCCCACGCGCTCACCGACGCGGAAGGGGCTCCCGGTGGGATCGGCCGGTGCGCTCCCGTCTCGCGTGGGTGCGTCGCACGAGGACGGTGTCGTGACGCCGAGGCAGGTCCTCGGGAGAGAGGCCCACGAGCGGCGAGTCGTCTCCCAGATCGATCTCGCCGAAGAGGTAGGTCACGCCGCGCAACATGAACGACGTGGACCGTGCCCTCGAGGGCGGCGGCGGCGAACACGGGGGCCGCCAGGAGCGCCATGGCGAACGCACTGTCGATGCGGAACGCGGAGGCCGCGGAGTTCGCGAGATGGGGATCGAACAAGCGGGCCACGATGCGGACGTCGGGTCGCGCTTTCCGCGCGTCGAGGGCGATCTCGAGGTTCGTGCCGTCGTCGTCGGTGAGGGCGAGGACCGCGCTGGCGTGACCGAGACCGGCCTCCTCGAGGCGACGCAGATCGCGCGCGTCCCCGACGTGGACCTTGATCCCGGCCGCGCGCGCGGACTCGACCCGGTCGCCGCGAGGAGCCTTGCAGATCACCGTGACGTCTTCTCCCAGCCGCCGAAGGAGGAGGGAGACGCGGAAGCCCACGTGGCCGAGACCGCACACGATGGTGTGCTCGCGCGAGAGGGACTGCGGCGGGTCGATGTCGTTCACGGAGGACATGGTCGTCGTCACCGAGGGTCCGAGGGTAGCGAGAGTGGCACGGCGGATCCTCGGAACTTCGTCCGGTTCCCTCGGGGCACGCCCCGTTCGCCTGCTTCCTCCCTAGAACATGAATTCGTGGATCCCATCGCCACGGGCGTCCCCGACAAGAGGACACGAATGACCTTATGAAATGAGCTGTTCGTAAGACAAGGGCGCCTCAGTTCGCGTAGCTTCCCGAACATGAAACGAGGCGGGGGATTCGGGCGAATCGGCGCGGTCGCGTGGGGCACGTGGGCGGGGGCGCTCGCGCTCGCCGCGGTGGCGGGCGGGACGGGGTGTGCATATGGCAGCGGACCGGACGGCGACGATCTCGCCATCGACGAAGGCGCGAGCCGGAAGGACGCCGGCGCGACGACGCCGAACCAGACGCCCATCGGTCCGGCGGGCTCCGGTGGGAAGCGCGACGCCGGTGCCGACGCCAGGGTCGACGGCAGCGGATCGTCCACGGGCGCCGATGCGTCCGCCGATCCGGGCATGGACGATCCCGACAAGTTTCCGAAGACGGACGGCGGCAAGGACGCGGGGGCGATCGTCGACGCGTCCCGCGACGTGGACGCACCCGACGCGGGAATCCTCGTCGACGCTGACGTGACCGACGCCACGACTCCCGTGGACGCCCACGTTCCCGATGTGTCGGTGCCCGACGCGACCGCCGACGTCGGAACCGGAGCCCCGGATGCGGGCGTCGTCGACCCGCCGGAAGCGAGCGTGCCGGACGTGTCCGTTCCCGTGTCCGACGCCGGACCGGCCACGGGCGACTTCTGCCCGCTCACGATTCCCTATTACAACAAGCTCATCGCCGAGATGGCGAACAATCCAGACTGGCGCGACTGCAGCGCGCAAGCCCTCTGCCAGACCACGCATTGCTGTTACGCGGCGCAAGGCTCCTCGGGGATCTGCGTCGAACGCTGATCGGCCGTGGGTTCAACGGCCCGTGCGTGGACGATTCGCGCGGGTCCTGCGTCGGTCGAGCGATGGACGGTCGTTTCCTCGAACCTTCCGTCGTCCGCCGACCGGATCGGATGCGAGAAGTTCGTCCTCGTCCTGGCGCAGGACGGTCCCGAGGAGCGGGTGCGGAAACGTCCGCTTCACCGTGATGGCGTAGAACGTCTCGAAGACGCCTGGCACCACGGCGTGCTCGTGGAGAATGCCGTCCCGGAGTTCGTCACGCACGACGACGGAAGGCACCAGCGCGAACGCGTCCGAATCCCGCGCGAGCAGACGCATCATCGCCATGTCGTCGACCTCGGCGACCACGTTCACCTTCAGGTCGTGTTGCTCGCACAGGGCGTCGAACTCCGCCCGGACGGCGCTCGCGGGTCCCGGCAACAAGAGACCCACCGAGGACAGCGATTGGGGAAATCGGAACGACTTTCGGCTCCGCGAACCGACGAGACTCACGGGTTGGCGTGCGATCCGGCGACTCCGGAAGCTCCGCCCCGGACCGGGGGTCGCCGGTCGGTTCGAGAGCACCACGTCGAGCACGAGCTGCTCGAGACGCTCGAGCAGCCCGTCGAGCGCACCCGACTCCAACGAAAGGCGGACGCCCGGATGCCGGAGCAACGGTGCGACGAACGACTCCTGGAAGTTGCGCGAGAGCGTCGCCACGGCACCGACACGGAAGGGGTCGGCCTCCCTCCGGACGCCGCGCAGGGCCACGAGCATCTCCGCACCCGAGCCGAAGACCTGGTCCGCGTACCGGAGCGCGAGGGTACCGGCTTCCGTCAGCGTCAGGCGCCGGCCGTCGCGCTCGAAGAGCGAATGCCCGAGATGGCTCTCCAGCTGTCGGATCTGCGACGAGAGTGCCGATTGGGACACACGCAATTGCGCGGCCGTCCGCGTCAGATGCCCCGAGTGTGCGACGGCCCAGAAGTAGCGGAGATGGTGGAAGTTCAAGTCGTCGAGGCGCATCGGTCGTTCTCTTTATTGGAACATAATCGAATGTCTTATGTCTTTTTCAAGAACGTGGTTCGCGAGGCAGAGTGCTTCCCATGCCCGCCACCCCTCGGCCCTTGGATTTCGCGACCACGCTCGTCGTCGCCGCGCTCACC
>JAXLYL010000046.1:0-34709 GCA_046351475.1 Polyangiaceae bacterium | reverse complement strand
CGTCAATTGAACGTCGTCCGGAAGAAGTTCGGGATGGTCTATCAGTACGCGGCGCTCCTCGACTCGTGCAACGTCCTCGAGAACGTCGAGTTTCCCCTCGTCGAGCACACGAAGCTCACGAAGTCGGAGCGTGAGGCGAAGGTCGTGGACAAGCTCCGCATCCTGGGCCTCGATCCGACGGTCATCCGCAAGTTCCCCAGCGAGCTTTCGGGAGGCATGCGGAAACGCGTGGGACTCGCGCGCGCGCTGATGCTCGAGCCGCGCATCCTCATCTACGACGAACCGACCAGCGGACTCGATCCGCTGACCAGCCGCATGGTCGACGACCTCATCGAGGAGATGCGCCAACGGTTCGGTGTGACGAGCGTCGTCATCTCCCACGACATCGCGAGCTGCTTCCGAATCGCCCATCAGGCGATCCTCCTCATCAAAGGTGAGATCGTCGCGCGTGGAACCCCCGACGAGCTCGTCCACGGCGAGAGCGAGGTCGCCCGCGATTTCATCCAGAAGTCGGGCGTGGACGTCTCGCAGGTCTCGCGGGTGGCGCCGTCGTGAACGTCCCCCCGCCGTACACCCCGGGGTTCACGAACGCGCCACGACCGACCGACAGCCAGGCCGTCCTGTCGTGTGTCCTCGGCTGCATCAGCCTGTTCTGTTGCGGCGTTTTCGGCATCGTGACCGCGATCCCGGCCATTCTCATCGGCGTCTCGTCGCGCCGGGAGATCCGACGTTCCGGCGGCGCCCTCGGGGGCGAGGGAGCGGCCCTCGCCGGAATCATCACGGGCGGTCTCAGCGTGGTCGTGAGCGTCGGCGGCATCCTCGTCTACGTCGCCATGTTCGTCGTCGCCATGAAGTCGTCGTCGACGCCCGTCGCCCCCTACGTCCCACCGACTCCGATTCCTTTCGTCGCCGACGCCGGGATCGGTCCGGTTCCGAAAGTCACTCCGTTCGGCACCATCGAGAGCGGGCCGGACGCCGGGCCGACCGTACGGTCCAACGTGTCCGGCATCGAATCGGTCACGGTGCACGCGGGCACGGGCACCCTCGTGGAGCAGCTGAAGGCCGAACTCAAAGCGGCGAAGACCAAGAAGAAGACCCTCCTCGTCGAGACGGTCGGCGGCGACTGTGCGGCCTGCGTCGAAATCGACGGAGCGATCGCTTCACCGCTGGTCGCGAACGTGCTCGGGGACGTGGTGCTCGTGCGTGTCGATCGCGACGAGTGGAAACGGGAGCTCGGCGATCTCGGCATGTCCGAGAAGACCGCACCGTGGTTCTACCTGCTCGCCGATGGGCCGAAGGTGAAAGACCGCGTGAGCGCCGACGAATGGGACGAGAACGTGCCGAGGAACGTCGCGCCGGTCCTCGGCGCCTTCGTCCAGGGAACGCTCAAGAAGCGGCGCGCTCCGACGACCTCCACCGATCTCTGAGATCTCCGACGGCGTGGGCCGGAACCGTCGGCTCCGACGTCCCGCTCAACGTGCCTTGCGGCGACGCTTCGGGGGCGGTGCTTTCGCCACCTTCTCGACCGGTGGGAGGGTCGCGAGGACGGCCACGTCGAGCAGACCGTCGAGGAGCGCGGAGAGATAGCGAGGCGACAGTGCCTCGATGGCCGCGAGCGTCGCGGTCGCGATGGCGAGACCGTTGTAGGGACCGATTTCCCGAGGACGACGGTCGATGGATCGGGCGACCCGAATGGCCGACGTGAGGTCCGACGCGGACTTCGCGTGCAGGAGCGACGTCGCCCGGGACACTTCCGCACGGAGGACGGCCATGGGGACTTCCCGGCCGGCGACGTGTTCCCGGAGGGCGTCCGGCACGCCGAGCCCCCTCTCGACGAGGGCTTCCACGACACGACGCGCCCGAGCGGTCGTCCCGGCGTCGAACGCGTCGAACCTCACCGTGGCGCGCCTTGGCCGTTGCCGGCACTGGAACGAGGAACGGGCGCGATCTCGACGCGACGGTTCTTCGCACGGTTGTCGTCCGTCGTGTTGGGTGCCACCGGGTGACTGTCGCCGAACCCCGCCGCGAAGACGGCCTCCCTCGGGATGCCTGCCTCGACGAGGGCCCGCGTGACCGTGAGCGCGCGCTCGGACGACAGCTCCCAGTTGTCCTTGAAGTTGCCGTGGACACCGCGCAGAGGGACGTCGTCGGTGAAGCCACTGACCATCAGGAGTTCGTTCGAATGGGCGAGGTACTCCTTGAGGGGGCCGGCCAACTGACGCAGGAGCGGTCGTCCATCGGCGCGGAGCTCCACCGACGCGAAGTCGAAGAGCACGCTGCCGCGGATTCCGATGTGTCCCTCCACGAGCGTGATGCTGCCCGCGGCGAGCGGAGCCGCTAGCGCAGCCTCGAGTTCGCGGAGCTTCTGGGTCTCGTTCTCGTGGGTCGCCTTCTCGGTGGCGAGTTCGGCCGCGAGCGACGACTGCACCGCCGTCGTCCACACGAAGAAGAGGACGAAGATCCCGAAGAGGCACGCCATGAGGTCACCGACGGCGGGCCA
Organism: Polyangiaceae bacterium; assembly: GCA_046351475.1. Lineage (GTDB taxonomy): Bacteria > Myxococcota_A > Polyangia > Polyangiales > Polyangiaceae > JAXLYL01. Next base: position 32,209 of record JAXLYL010000046.1, on the reverse strand, counting down.
GACCGGCGTCGGCGCCTCGAAGGTGTCATCCGAGAGGTGCATCCACCGTTCCTTGCGACGCCCGGTCCGCCGCGAGGGCCGCCGCGGTCTCGAGCGCCTGCAGTTCCGCCGCGACTTCGGCTTCGGTCGGGACCCCGTCGGCGAGGTCCGTCGTCGACGGTCGAGCCTCGCCTGGCCGCGGTGCGGGTTCGTCCGCACCGAGACCACGAATGGACCGGAGTTGACTGAACAGCTCGCGATGGAAGAGGAGCTGCTTGTCGAAGAGTTCCTCGGTGCGCCCGAGCGTCTCCTCGAGGGCGAGGTTCGCCGAGGCCTTCATGGCCACGTCGACGGCATCCTCGATGGACGACAAGGTCTCGAGCCACTTGGACGCCGATTCCTTCTGGGCGTCGATGGTGGTCCGCAGGTTCTCGGCGACGATCCCCATGTCGGCGCCACTCGCGCGAACCGCCTCTGCCGCCGACGAGACGCCCGAACTCGCCTCGGACACGGCCTCTCGGAGAACGCCGGCATGGGTCTCCAGCCGCTCGGTGATGGAGTCCGCGAGGGCCGCGTGCAGTCCGGCGAGTTCCCGTTCGAAGGCTCCGATCCGCATCGACGACGCTTCGAACAATTCGAGGACGCGCGCCGTGAGCTCCTCGACGCTCGCGGAAGAGACGGCCTCGTACTTCGCGAAGGCGGCTCCGGCCTCGGAGGCCTGCTCCGCCGCCCGCAGGACGAGGGCTTCGGTCGCGACGAGTTGGGCGGTGGTGGCCTGGGCCGAAGCTTCGCTCCGCTCCGTCACACCCCGCGCGATCTCCTCGCTCGACGCGACGAGACGTGTCGCCACGAGATCCGAGTGACGCGCCATCGCGGTCGTGAGGACCTCCGACTGGTTCGTCAGCGTGTCCGCGAGCGTTTCGGCGTGCCGCGTGACGACCTCCGAGAGCGAGGCCGTGCGCGCTTCGAGCGAATCGACCATGATTTCGGATCGTTCGAGGAGCGTGCTGGCCAAAGTATCCGCCTGCTGGCGGAGCGACTCGCCGAGGGTCGCGGTCTGCGCGGCCACGGCGTCGCTCAGCGTGCGGGCCTGGGTCGCCGTCGCGGTGGACACCGTCTCGCTCTGTCCCGCGAGCGCTTCGAGGAGACCTTCGACCTTGGACGCGAGGCGCTCGACGAGCTTCGCGTTCTCCGCCGCGACGTCGGCCGCGAGGCGCGTGGTCTCGTCTCCCAGGGTCTTGGAGAGCGCCGCGACGTGGTCCGCGTTCGCCGTGCGCACGGCCTCCTCGAGGGCAGCCGCGCGTGCGTTCACCGAGTCGGCCAGTTCGGAGGTCCGCTTCGCGACGGACTCGGAGAGCTCCGACGTACGCTTCGCGACGGAGTCCGAAAGTTCCGACGTGCGCTTCGCGACGGTCTCCGAGAGTTCCGCCGACCTGGAGGACACGTTGTCGGAGAGATCCACGGCCCGGGACGACACGGTTTCGGCGAGTTCTCCGGTCCGCGTCGCGACGCGCTCGACGGAGGCGAGCCACCGTTCGTGCAATCCGTTCAACGACGATGCTTGGTCGCGGAGGAACCGGGCGTGCTCGTCGCGGCGACGCGCTTCGGACGCCTCGTTCTCGCGACGGAGCTCCTCGAAGGACGAAGCCCAGGTCCCTTGCAGCCCCGCGAGGGAGGTGGCCAGGCGTTCGAGGGATCGGATGGCGTCGGGAAAGCCGGCGGTGCCGAGTGCGACGGCCTCGAACGCGGCTCGCTGCTTCGCGCCTTCCGTGAGCGGATGGAGAGCGTCGGCCGTGTAGGCCTGGAACGCACGCACGAACCGCGCGTCCGAACGCCGCGAGACCACGAGGGCGAGACCGAGGAGCGCGGAGGACGCGACGCCCGCCGCGGACGTCCCGAAGCTCCGCGTGAGCCCCGCCATCGGAGCGCCGAGGCTCGCGCGGAGCGTGGTGGGATCGGTGGTCATCGCGAGGGCCTCGCGCGCCCCGCGGAGGGTCTCGAAGAGGCCGAGGAACGTGCCGAGCAGGCCGACCATCACCAGGAGGCCGACGAGGTACGGTGCGAACGTCGCCTGGGACCATGCCGTGGAGGTTCCCTGGAGACGGGCCCGGATCCAGCCGCGAAGTTCGGGACTCGCGGCATCGACCGCGGACTCCGTCGCAGGCGTCGGGAGTGCGGCGAGCTCGGCCCCGAGCCGCGCCACGCGCGATTCACGGAGCCATAGCTCGATCATGCCGCCCCCGAAGGCCATCGCCATGAGCGACACGAGCGCGAACGCGAATCCGTCCTGCCGACGGTAGTACGCGGCCGTCTCCCAGAGAACGAGGACTCCGGCGACGGCGGAAAGGACGAACGCGGCCCGGGAAGCGAGACCTCCTCCGGCTCCTCCCAGCATGCGTCGCACGGCGACAGGCAGGGTCATTCGGGTCATGGGCTCTCGGCTCCTTCGCATGCTGCCTCCACGAGTTTCTCGAGACTCGTGCGCTCGTGTTCGAAAACGGCGATGGCCAGACGGCGGCTGCGCGCGAGGCACGCCCCGACGAATCCTTCCGGCGCGTACCACGCGACGACCACGTCCTTCGGAGCGACGTCGGCACGGAGCAGGGCACGATGGGCCACCGCGAACGCGTCGCCGAACTCGCGTTCGATGAGCTGGGGCAGTCGCGCGAAGAGGGCGGACGCGTGGGTCCGACGGGCCGCCCGCAGGAGTCCGTCGAGGAGTACGAGCCGCGCGGCGCGGTCGCCGAACGACGAGAGGTCCTCCGCGAGGTCCCTCCGGAGCGCGTCGAACCCCGCGCGCGCTTCGTCGATGGCGTAGGTGATGGGTCGGACGAAGTCGCGCGCGATGCTCCGCGCGAACGCGACCGGCAGTCGCGCGGTGCTGCTCGCCAAAGCGCCGACGTCGGTCAGCCCCTCGAAGAGTTCCTCGACGGTGGGTACGGCGTGACGCCCGACGTGCACGCGGACGAAGGGACGTTCGACGAAGCCCCGGATCGTGGCGGAGCGGGTGCGCACCTCGTCCCGGAGAACGTCCACGGGAGTCGTCTCACGACCTTCGGGCCGCACGACCTTCGCCAGGGATCCGAGTGCGCTCGCCAGGTCGACGCTGCCGCGCAAGTCGAGCGTCGACGCGAGCGTGTCGGCGGCATCGAACGCGAAGACGTTCGGATCGACGCGCACGAAGTCCGCGAAGATGGACGCCTCGGAGGTGGAAAGAGCCGGAAGCCCCATGCAGAAGGGAACGTGCGTACCTTCGTGCCCGGCCGCGAGCAAATCGATTTGCCGCGCCTTCCCAGGGTATTTTCTCCACAGCGGTTTCCCCAGGTCCGTCCACAGCTCTGTCCACAGGTGATCCCCAACCGCACGTCGGGAACGGCCGGGCGGCCAGGGATCCGCCACCCGTGCGACGCTCCCGTGACGGCCCATTTGTCCACAAGTCCTGCACACGCGGGCGCCGCCGCGCATCGGATCACGCGAACGCGCGTGCAGCTCCGGAGTGCGTCGTGAACGTGTAGCCCGCGTCCCGGAGCACGGCGAACGTGGCTTCGAGCGCGGCGAGTTTCGCGGCGAGCGGCACGCGCACGTCCACCTGGTGCGGCGCGAGCGCTTCGAGTCCGTCGCTCGCATCGAGCACGTCGATGCCGTGAAGTTCCACGGTCACGAGCGGATCGCCGACGCACCCTCGCGAGGAAACGTGACACGTGCACGCCGCCCAACGTGATGGACGTTCCGATGAGGGGAAGGCGCGCGACCTTCGTGACTTGGATGGGCATCTCGAGGAGGCCCGTTCCCTTCTTCCAGTAGGGCGTGCCCACGCGGTACGGCGTCCGGGGAGCCGTGAGGACGGCGGGCGTGTCGACGATGGACTGGCTCGTCCTTCCACGGAGGGCGATGAGTCCGATGGCCGCGGTCTTCGCGCTCCAGTACGCGGGACACGGAAACACGGAGGAGTCCCATTCGACGCCCAGGTCGGCGAGGACGTCGAACACGTCCTGGTTGATGGTGTACCCGGGAGCGCGGAAACCCCGCGGACGGACGCCGACGGCGGCTTCGATGCTGGCCGCCCCGGCTTCGATTTCCTCGCGGATCGCGACCTTTCCGAGTCGCGTCAGATCGTAGCGGTGGTTCTGGGAATGGTTCGCGATCTCGTGCCCGTCCTCGTGCGCCTTCCGCAGGCGCGCGGACGATGATGGCCGTCCGAGGTCGTGTCCGATGGCGAACAGAGTGAGCGGGAACCCGCCCTTCCTCGCCATGGCGTCCAACCTGTCGATCGCGACGTCGTAGACGAGCGAAGCCGTACGTTCGGGAACCTCGAGACCGTGGATACGGAAGTAGTTCGGGATCTCGTCGAGGTCGACGCTGACGGCGCAGAGACGCATGGCGGTACAAAACCAGAAACGCCGCCCGAGTTCCTCCCTTTCGCGGGGTTCGCGAAAGGAATCGACTCGGAGCGGCGTTCCTGGGGGAACCGTCGGCGAACCGACGGTGCGAATCACATCAGCTTCGCGACTTCTTCGGCGAGGTCGTCCGACTTCTTCTCGATGCCCTCACCGAGACCGAAGCGCACGAACTCGTGGAGGGTCACGTTGCCACCGAGCTTCTTGCCGAGTTCGGCGGTGAGCTTCTCGATGGTGTTGCCCGGATCGGTGACGCTCTCCTGGCCCATGAGGGTGACCTCGGTGAACCACTTCGCGACCTTGCCTTCGACGATCTTCGGCCAGGCGGCTTCGGGCTTGCCCTCTTCCTTGAGCTGGGCCGCGAAGATTTCCTTCTGCTTCGCGATCGTGCCGGCGTCGACCTTGGACTTGTCGACGACGATCGGGCTCATCGCGGCAATCTGCATCGCGCAGTTGTCGACGAAGGTCGTGAAGTCCTTGCTCTTCGCGGCGTCGGCGTTGGGCGCCTCGGCGTGGATGAGGACCGCGAGCTTTCCGCCCATGTGGATGTACGCGTGGACGATGCCACCCGCGGCCTTCGCCTCGAGGACGTCCCAGCGACGGACGACGGTGTTCTCGCCCGTCTTCGCGACCATCTCCTGACGGGCGACGTCGACCGTCTTGCCGCTCGGCATGGTCGCCGTGTTGAGATCCGTACCCTTCTTCTGGGTCGACGCGACCTTGAGGACTTCGGTGACGAAGTTCTTGAATTCGTCGCCGCGGGCGACGAAGTCGGTCTGGCAGTTGACCTCGACGATGAGGCCACGCTTGCCGCCGTTGTCGACCTGGGTGCGGACTTCGCCCTCGGTGGCGACGCGGCCGGCGCGGGACGCGGCCTTCACGATGCCCTTCTTGAGGATGATCTCGACGGCCTTGTCGAGATCGCCAGCGGCTTCGACGAGCGCGTTCTTGCAGTCGCTCATGCCGGCTTGGGTTCGGTCGCGGAGCTCCTTGACCATCGATGCGGTGATGTCAGCCATGTTGCCTCGAAATGAAATGGAAGGGCGCGACGCGGTACACGCGTCGCGCGGGGTGAGACGCGAGTTCGAACGAACGGCGACCGCTCAGTTCGAGGCTTGGCCGCCCTTCGGCGGAGCGCTGCGGCCGCCCGCGCCACCGCGGGGACCCTGCTGGTAGACGTCGGCCTGGGGACCGCGACCTTCGGCCGCTTGGGCCGGGGGCGCGAATTCCTTGCGGCGCTGCGTACCTTCGACGACGGCGTCGGCGATGCGGGACGTGATCAGCTTGATGGAGCGGATCGCGTCGTCGTTGCCGGGGATCACGAAGTCGATGAGGTCCGGATCGCAGTTCGTGTCGGTGATCGCGATGAGCGGGATGCCGAGCTTCTTGGCTTCCTGCACCGCGATGGTCTCCATGGCCGGGTCGATGATGAAGACCGCGTGCGGGAGCGAGCCCATGTTCTTGAGGCCGCCGACGTACTTCTCGAAACGCTCACGCTCCTTCTCGAGGCGCGAGACTTCCTTCTTCGAGAGGGACTGGTAGGTGCCGTCGTCACGCATGCGCTCGAGTTGGCGCATCCGCTCGAGGCCCTGCTTGATGGTGCGGAAGTTCGTGAGCGTGCCGCCGAGCCAGCGGTTGACGACGTAGAACGAACCGGAACGCTGCGCTTCCTCCGCCACGATCTCCTGCGCCTGGCGCTTCGTGCCGATGAAGAGCACGTGGCCACCGCGCGCGACCGTCTCCTGGACGAAGTTGTACGCGCGGGTGAAGAGGCGCGCCGTCTGGTCGAGGTCGATGATGTGGATGCCGTTGCGGGCGCCGTAGATGAACGGGCGCATCTTCGGGTTCCAGCGCTTGGTCTGGTGACCGAAGTGCACGCCGGCATCGAGGAGGGACTTGAGCGGGAGGGCGAAGTCGCCGCGCATCTGCGGGACACCCTGGGAGGTGAGATTCTGGGCCATGGGTTGCGCGTCCTTTCGGTTGTGCCTCCGTTCCCCTCCCGACGTCAGCGTCCGAATCGGTTGGATTCGGGCGCACCGGACGACGAGTTTGCGCGGGGGAACGTGTGGAGTGGTGGCGCCGGAGCGCCGGGTTCGGGAAAGCGCGGCATTTTCGTCAGGACGCGTTCGAAGTCAAGGAGTGCTTCGAGGTCCCGGATCTGGCATCGTCCGCGCCCATGAACGACGGCCGGAATGACCGAAAAACCTCGAAAAATCCGAGCCACCGCGTCGAACTGCGAGCGATCCACGCGGTCTCGGGTGCGGTCGTGGTCGTGGCGATGATGCTCACGGCCTGCGGCGCCGCGTCTTCCCGTCCCCGACTTCCCCCACCCGAATACGAGGAAGACATCCCCGCGGCCGCGGACTCAGGGACGGGAGCGGGGGAAGGCGACGCCGGGACTACGGCGCCCTGAAGCGGCGTTGCCGCGGAGCCCCGCGACGAGGGCGGACGCGCGCCGTAACGCCACGTCCTCGCGGCTCCCCGGGAGGACCGGCACCCTTCGGGCTGCAGACGTCGCCGGTCCCAGCGCGGACGGGAACGGGTCGGTCGTCGGCAGGGCGACGGCGTCGTCGACGCGCAGAAAGCGCCCCGGACCGAGCGTGTCGGGCTTCGCGGCGACCGCGACGTAGAGGAACCGGGCGAAGGAGGGCGCCGCCAGGCCCTCGAACCGGCACGCGTTTTCCCCCTCGAGTGCCCGACCCTCGAACGCCTGCAGGGACGTCTCCGGGTCACCGTTCCCCTGCCCCAGGTCGACGAGGTTCACCGTGACGTCCGCGCACGTGAGCGCACGGGAGGGGCCGGCATCCGGGGAAGCCGAACGCACGTCGGGAAGTCCGACCCAGACGCTGACACGGAACGCATCGCTCTTCGGCGAAGCGACCGCACCGTAGAGTTCTTGGCCGGCACCGACCCGTCCGCATCGGATGCCGGAAGGACACGCTCCGCCCGTCGAGAACGGCAACGGGCCGAGTCGGTCGTCCGCGACGAGGATCCACGGCATCAGGTCGCTCGCGCCGGTGAACTCGAAATCGCCGTCGAGGAAGAGGTTCCGGGGGACGTCCATGCGGCCCATCGGGGACCGGGTGGCACGCGTGCGGATCACCGCGGCGTCCGAGGGGACGCTTCCGTCGGAGATCGTCGGCGACGCGTCGGTCGTCGGCATCGTGACGCCGGCGTCGGAAGGCACGAACGTGGACGGAGGGGCTTTGGTCTCTCCGCAGGCGGACGCGAGCGCGACGACTGCAGCGGAGGACGCGACGAACGTCGCGACGTACCGGCGTCCGGGGCGTCTCACGGAGCCCCCGCGCGAAGCCACGCCAGCGCACGTTCGTGGACGGTGTCGCGATCGGCGAGGAGGTCGGATTGCCTCGGCAGGACGTCCTCGTCGGGAACGACTCCGTGATCGACGTGGGTCGCTCCCGAAGCGTCGACGTAGTCCCCCGAACCGAACTGGAACGCGAAGCCTCCGGTGGACTCGAAGGCTTGGTACGACGATAACGCGCCCGACGTGCGGCGACCGAACGTACGGACGTGGGCGAGCCCGCGGGACGCGTGGGCGAGGAAATCGCTGGCCGACCCCGCGCGGGAGAGGAGGAGCGCCACACGGAGATCGGTCCGCGCGTCCGCGGCTCCCACGGCGAAGACCGAACCCGTTCCGCGAAGGGCCGCGACGACGGCGAGGCCCTCCGTCGCTCCGAACGGAGCATCGAAGAGACCCACCGTGCGGAGAGGGTTGGTGGCCACACCGAGCGACGCCGGCGCGCGGAATGCGCGCGTGAATCCTTCGATCGCGGCGATCGACCCGCCGTCGCCGCGGCGATGGTCGAACACGACGCCGCGCGCGTCGCGCCGCATCGTCGCGAGGGCGGGCGCGAAGGGATCCTCGGAGGACATCGCGTTCCAGACGAGGCCGTAGAACCCTTCGGCGGCGGTCGACTCGCGGAGGAGCCCGAACAACGGGCCCCCGAAAGCGTGGGTTCCTGCGACGTCGCTCGTGACGGGCACGTGGAGTGCGGGCCGGTGGTCGCACACGACGCCGCGCGTCGTTCCGGTCGTACGGAGCGACGCCACGGGAACGGTCTCGACGGCGCCACACGTCCCGGCGGTCGGCCCCGAACGGATGCAGTGGACGATGGACACTTCCTTCGCGAATCGCGGAAGGAGATAGCCGAGGCGCTCGACCGCTTCGGCGTGCACCGTCGGATCGTCGGCGTGCCACGCGTTCCAGTCGACGTCGTCCAGCCCTTCGGCCCACGCGATCGGGTGGCGGCCGTCGACCGCGACGAGGCGGTCGCCGCTCGCGAAACCGAGGGACTGGTCGGTGGCCGTGTGCGACACGAGGACGTCCGCGAGGGACGGATCGCTGGGCGCGATCGCGCGCGACGCGTCCGCGTCTCCTTCGACGAAGCAGACCGGGAACGGGCCGTACGCGAGCACCTCGAACGGAGGCGGCGTGAGGGTGTGCCAGTCCCGGAGCGATCGGAGGGCACCGGTGAACCCGTGCCAGAACGCCCACCCGGACTTCGCGTCCGAGATCGCGTCGAGTCGCGAGAGCGCCGTCGGCAAGCCGCGTGCTCGCGACGCGACGCCGCCGTAGAACGTGTCGAGACGCGCGCGCCAGTACGCGACGAAACGACGCCGATCGGGCTCGGGAGGCAACGGAGGAACACCGCCGTCTCCGTCGTGGCAGACCCCTGCCGCGCAATAGCCGTCGTCTCCGCACGGCGAAGGCAGGGTGGGATCGCACGTGGTGACCGGGCGGAAGGTGCCGTCGGGGACGAGTTCGAACGCGTCGACGTCCGCCGACGCCTCGCCCGGAGACAAGGCGATCGACAGGGCGACGGTCGGACGCGCCCTCCCGTCCACGGGAACGGGGGCGGACGCGATTTCGTACCACCCGTCGGAGGTCACCGCGCCCGTCGGATGGAACACGGCCACGCGTCGCGCGATGCCGGACGACTCCGGGTAGCGGACGTCGAGACGCACGATGGGTCTCCCGTCCCGGACGAACAGACGCCCGACGAACGAGGACGCGTCCTTGACCTCGCGGAGGACGAGGTACGCTTCGCCGTCGACGTCCCGGACGCGCGCGAACCGCTCCCCTTCGATGGCGGGTTCGTCGCCGACCACGGTGAAGCCTCGCCGTGCGCCCACGTTCTCGAAGGACTCGGTCGCGAAGGCCTCGTCCGAGAAGGAGGCCTTGCCCCGTGCGTCCCAGACGAACGCTTCGGCCGAGTTCGGTGCGGAGAATCCCACCCCGACGGCGACGGAAGCGCACCACCGGACGCGAACCGTGCGCCTTTTCGTCCCGCGATCCGAACGGCCCACGCAAGCAGTGTGACACGCGGCGGAAGAACGGTCCCAATCCTTCGCCCGATCCCCCGATCCTTCCGTTGGTCGGGCCACCGCGGGTCCTTCCCTGGCGCGGACGACTGACCTAAGGTGCGCCCATGGCCAACGACTCGGACGCCCTCGATCGCGCGCGTGTGGAACACGTGGCGAAGCTCGCTTCCCTCGCCCTCACTCCGGACGAGCTCGACAAGTTCGCGCGCGAACTCGCCTCCATCGTGACGCACGTGAAAGCCCTCGAGGGGCTCGACACCGCCGACGTCCCGCCCACGTCCCACGGGGACCTGGGCACGTCGTCGCTCCGGGCGGACGAACCGGTGAAGGGGCTTTCCCGCGAGGACGCGCTGAAAGCGGCGCCACGACACGACCACGGCGGCTTCGCCGTCCCGACCTTCGTGGAGTCCTGAACATGCTCGAGAACCTCGGAGTGGTGGAACTCGCCGAGAAGGTGCGTTCGGGTGCCGTGAGCGCCGTCGAAGTGGCGACGGAGACCCTGAAGCGCATCGACACGGTGGATCGGGACGTGAAGGCATTCCTCGTGGTCGCGCGCGAGGAGCTCATGGCGCAGGCGAAGGCCGTCGACGCCAAACGAGCCGCGGGCAAGCCCCTCGGGCCCCTCGCGGGAGTGCCCGTCGCGATCAAGGATGCGCTCTGCACACGTGGCGTGCGTACGACGAGCGGCTCGAAGATCCTCGAAGGGTACGTCCCGCCCTACGACGCCACCGTCATCGAGCGATTGCGCGACGCGGACGCCCTCCTCGCGGGCAAGACGAACATGGACGAGTTCGCCATGGGATCGTCGAACGAGAATTCCGCGTACGGTCCGGTGAAAAATCCGTGGGATCTTTCGCGAGCACCGGGCGGGTCTTCCGGAGGCAGTGCCGCGGCCGTCGCCGCGCGCATGGCCCTCACATCCCTCGGCAGCGACACCGGCGGGTCGATCCGTCAGCCGGCCGCGTTCACGGGTGTCGTCGGCGTGAAGCCGACCTACGGGCGCGTGTCACGCTACGGCCTCATCGCGTTCGCCTAGAGCCTCGACCAGATCGGCCCGTTCGCGACGGACGTCCGCGGCTCCGCCCGCGTCCTGTCCGTCCTCGCGGGCAAGGATCCGAAGGACGCGACGTCCCTCGACGCGCCCGTCCCCGACTACGAGAAGGCCTGCGGGACCAGTGTGAAGGGCCTCCGCATCGGGATCCCCGACGAGTACTTCGCCGACGGCCTGGACCCGGAAGTGAAAGACAGTGTGGAAGCGGCCATCCGCGCCCTCGAAGCCGACGGCTGCGTCGTGAAGCCGATCCGTCTGCCCCACACGAAGTACGCAGTCGCCACCTACTACGTCATCGCCACCGCCGAAGCGTCGAGCAACCTCGCGCGTTTCGACGGGGTTCGGTACGGCCTCCGCGTCGAACCGTGGAAGGACGCGGCGACGTACGGCAAGCTCGGACACGTCGCGCCGGACCTCAAGGCGATGTACGGCGTCACACGCGACGTGGGTTTCGGCGCCGAAGTCAAGCGTCGGATCCTGCTCGGCACCTTCGTCCTGTCGGCCGGCTACTACGACGCGTACTACTTGAAGGCGCAGAAGGTCCGCACGCTGATCCGTCGGGATTTCGACGCGGCGTTCCGCGAGGTCGACGTGGTCGTCTCGCCCACGTCGCCGACGCCGGCGTTCCGACTCGGAGAAAAGACGTCCGATCCCCTGTCGATGTACCTCTCGGACATCTACACGTTGCCCGCGAACCTCGCCGGCATCTGCGGCATCAGCGTCCCGTGCCGTCCCGCGAAGAGCGGTCTCCCGATCGGACTTCAGGTGATGGCACCTTCGCTCATGGAGGAGCGCATGTTCGCGGTCGCCAGCGCCTGGGAATCCCATGCTCCGGCGCGGACGGCGCCCTCGAGCGTCGGCACCCCCGGCACGACGTGACCCTCGACGCCCCGGGAACGACCGAAGTACGCGAGGTGCGTCCGGGGGACGCGAACGCCCTCGCCGCGTTCTTCGACGGGACGGCGACCCCCTGCCATTGCAGGTACTGGCACTTCGAAGGAACGAAGAACGCGTGGCTGGAACGCTGCGCGTTCGACGTCGGGACGAACCGCGACGCGATGCGCGATGCCGTCGCGCGCCGCACGGACGAAGGACGCGGCGTCGTCGCGTTCGAAGGTCCGGACGTCGTCGGCTGGGCGAAGCTCGCACCGCGTGGATCCCTGCCGAAGCTCGGTTCCCTTCCCGTTTACCGCGCCCGGAAGGTGGACCCGGGCGAAGCGGTCCTTGCGCTCGGCTGTGTCCTCGTGCGACCCGATCGCCGTCGCCGCGGCATCGCGCGAGCGCTCGTGCGCGCGGCGATTTCGGTGGCGCGCACCGGACGCGCTTCCCTCGAGGCCTACCCACGTCACGTGGACGCCCCCGTGTCCGACGAGGAACTTTGGATGGGGCCGGAAGCCGTGTTCGCCCGCGAAGGCTTCCGACCGACGTACGGCGAAGCGCCTTACCGTGTCTGGCGCTGGGATCCTCCTCCTGAAGCCGACACCGGAACGGCGTGAACGGAACGGTCGGCCCGGAATCGACGCCGTGAATTTCGTGTGACGAATGCGGCCTCGGTATCCTCTCGGAATGTCTTTCCGCTCGCTCCCGTCCCGCGAAGTCGTCTCGATCGTCGTCGGCGTGATCCTCACGACCATCGGCCTCGTCTCGGTCGCGCACGGAGGCTGAGGGCGCCCGTCGCGCTGCGTTCGTCCGGCAGCGTTCAGGTCGGCGGCGCGAACGGCGGCTGCGTGACGACCAGGTTCCAGCGCTTCGAGGCGAGCGATTGGAAGGAGAGACCTATGAAAACGGCCGTGAGCACCTCGGCCGGATCGGCGATGCCACGTGCCGACGCTTGGGCGACGAGGCGATCGAGGGTCGTCTTGCCGTCGATGGACGCGAGCACCATCGCTTCGCGATCGGGGAGTCGGAGTGCGTCCACGCGGAGCGGCGGGTGCTCGACCGGTTCGATGACCTCTTCGTCGAGCGGGCTCAGGATGGCGGCGAGTTCGTCGGGTCCGTAAGCTTCCCTCACGCCACGGGCGATGAGTTCGAACGGGTCGACCCCCAACGGGAACGTCTCCTCGTGGGATCGCACGCCGCGGACGAACCCGAGTTCGCCCGTCTGCCACTTCATCACCTGCAGGTAGCGGTGCTGGGTCTGTTCGTGGATCGCGCGGAAAAGTTCGACGGGCCGAAGCACGCCGAGTCCGACGAGTGCGTCGCCGATTCGTCCGCCGAAACGCGGCAACATCGCGAGCGCCATCTCGACTTCCATGCGGAGCACCTGCCCCCGATGGATCAGGTACTGGCCGAGGAGCTCCGTCTTGTCGGTCGACGCGACGAACTCGGGCGCACCGTCGACGAGGTAGACCTTCTTCCGGGACGCGTCGTTCCTGAGGACGAGGACCCCCGTCTCGCGCTTGTACGCGAGTCGGAAAAGGCGTGTCGGGAGCACGGCCCGGTCGACCTCGACGCGTTCGAACGCTTCCGCCGGCCATTCCTCGTCCCATCGGAGCGCGGGGCTCGTGACGAATCGTCCGAGTTCGGCGAAGTGCTTCGGTTCCTTGAACCGACCGCGTTCCCTGGCGATTCGTGTGTCCTTGCCGATCTTGCCCGTGGCGAAGAGTTCGATGAGGCGCGGATACGACATCGGACCGATCGTCGTCCCGTCGGCGCCCTGCACCCGGTAGATCTGCGGAGCGACGTCCCGTGCGAGGCCGATGGCACCTTCCTGGGGAGGCGTCGTCGGTGTCGTCGGCGGAACGCTTTCCCGGTACGAGGAGGGCGGCAACGTCGTCTCGACGGTGGACGTGTTCCGTCGACCGGTCTCTCCGGTGACGTCCTCGTCGACTCCCGTACCTTCGATGAGTCCGAGCTTCTCGATCCATGCCGCGAGCTTCGACGGCCCGACCTGGAGGCGTCGTCGACGGATGATCTCCTCGATGGCTTCCGCGAACGCGGTCGCGTTCGGGTACCGCAGGAACGAATCGCGCGCGAGGGCACGGTGAAGGACCACCCGGAGGTCGTCGGGGACACGTGAACCCGCGCGATCGAGGGAACCGACGTCCGCGTCCCGGATGCGCATGAGGACGTCGAGTTCACGCCCTCCGGCGAACAGCGGCCGCAACGTGACGAGCTCCGCGAGCACGATTCCGAGCGTGAAGAGATCGCTGCGTGCGTCGAGCTCGCGACCGACCACCTGCTCGGGGGACATGTAGCCGAGCTTTCCCTTGAGCTGCCCTGCGTCCGTGCGCCGTTCGATCTCGGCGGCGCGGGCGATCCCGAAGTCCGTGAGCTTCACGGCACCCGAGCGATCGATGAGGACGTTGCCCGGAGACACGTCGCGGTGGACGAGGTCGAGGTTCCGACCGCCGTCGTCCCTCGCGGAATGGGCGTACTCGAGGGCCCGGAGGATGGAGAGCGCCAGGTAGAGGCAGATCTCGAGGGGCACGTCCTCACCGCGGAGGGCGGCCGCGCGAATGAGGCGCGCGCCGGTCGTCCCGTCGACGTACTCCATCGCCATGTACAGTTCGGTGTTCTCCTCGCCGAAGTCGAACACCTGCACGATGTTGGGATGGGCGAGACGAGCGCAGACGCGGGCCTCGTCGATGAACATGGACAGGAAGTCCGGATCCGTCGCGTACTGCGGGAGGATCCGCTTCACGGCCACGGTCTTCTGGAACCCGTGGGGGCCCGCGCGACGCGCGAGATACACTTCCGCCATCCCGCCGGTGGCAAGGCGCCTTACGAGCTCGTAGGGGCCGAGCCTTTGCGGTGCCGGAGTGGTGGACGCGCCCATGGGCGTCCGATCAGCGTATCGGAAAACGCGCGGCAACGGCGCGGCCGTCTTCCGCGTGGGACACATTTCCTTGTCCGACGCTTCGGGCTAGCGTGGCGCGCCCGGATGGTCCGAAAGCGCGCACCCCAAGCGAATCCGCGCTCCACCCCGAAGCGCGAGCCCCCGAAGCCCGCTCCGAGGAAGCCCGTCCGCGTGCGCACTTCCGCGCCCAAGTCCCACGCGAGCCCACATCCGAAGAGCTCACCCTCGGCACGGAAGAAGGTCGCCCGGAAGACGTCCACGACCTCGAAGTCCCCGGCGGCCACCCCGCGCCGGGTGGAGGTGACGGTCACCGAGGTGCCGCCGTCGGACGTCACGAGGACGAGCGACGTGCGCCTCGTGGCGCCCGATCCCACGCGTCGCGTCGTCGCGCTGACGGGGGCCGCATCGTTCCTCGGGGCGAATCTCGTCGCGCTGCTCGAAGAGGACGAACGCGTCTCGCGGATCCTCACCCTCGACGTCACGCCCGCGAAGACCGCCGGCCCGAAGACCCGGATGTACGAACTCGACCTGACCGAGTCGTCCGCGGAAGCTCGCATGGCCGAGATTCTCGCGGCCGAGCGGGTCGACACCCTCGTCCACCTCGCGTTCCTCTCTTCGCCCACGCACGCGGCGGCGTGGGCCCACGAGCTCGAGAGCGTCGGCACGATGCACGCGCTCGTCGCGGCCCGCCACGCGCAGGTCCGCAAGCTCGTCCTCTGGTCTCAGACGATGCTGTATGGCGCCCATCCCACGAATCCCAACTTCCTCTCGGAGAGACATCCCCTCCGCGCGTCCCGGGCCGAGCCCTTCTTCGCCGACAAGATCGCGGCCGAGATCGAGGCGACGAAGTTCGGGCAACGGGTCGTCGGCTCCCACGTCACCATCCTGCGCACGGCCCCGATCCTCGGCCCCACGGTCCGCAACTACCTCACGCGCTACCTCGCCCGACGGTTCGTGCCCACCATGATGGGCTTCGATCCTCTCCTCCAGTTCGTCCACGAGATCGACGCCATCGCCGCCTTCAAGCTCGCCATCGACCGTGACATCCCGGGCACCTTCAACATCGTGGGCGACGGCGTCGTTCCTCTCTCGACCGCGATCAAACTGGCGGGCCGCCTCGCCGTGCCGATTCCGCACCCGCTCGCGAAGTCGCTCACGGCCCTCGGATGGCTCGCCCAGGTCGCCGAAGCGCCCCCGAGCTTCCTGAAGTACCTCCGGTTCCTGTGCGTGGCCGACGGAGCGCGGGCCCATGCGGAGATGGGGTTCCGCCCGGCGTACACCTCCCGCGAAGCCCTCACGGATTTCACGAACGCCCAACGACTCCGGGACGTCCAACTCCTGCAGGAGGCCGCGACGTGAAGAAGACGACGAAAGCGAAGTCGAAGGGCGCGGCGGCGTCGGCTCGGTCGACGAAGTCTTCGCAGAAGGCTCCGGGCATGCGGCGTCCGCGACCGCAGGAGCCCGAGACGCCGGCGGCGGTCATGGGCGACCAGATCCGGGAACTGGAAGCGCGTCTCGATCGGATGATCGACGAGGCCGCACGGCGCGGAGCGCGTTCGCGACGTGTTCCAGGGAGCGTCCCTCCGCCTCCGCTCTCGTCCCGCACGCTCGACACCGAACTCGACGGCAACGTGTTCGACACCGCGCGCGAACTCCTCTCCACCGACTTCTATCTCCGGACCTGGGGTCGCCTCGGGATGCGGAACCGGTCCGAAGAGGTCGACGACTTCGGTTTCGACCCCGTGTACGAGCAGAAGGTCCTGCCCTTCTTCCGGTTCCTCTATTCGAAGTACTTCCGGGTCGAGGTGGAGGGCATCGAACGCGTCCCCCACGAGGGCCGGTGCCTCCTCGTCGCGAACCACTCGGGCACGCTCCCGTACGACGGCGTGATGTTGCGCCTCGCGATGAAGTCGGAGCACCCGAAGGCCCGGGAGGTGCGCTGGCTCGCGGAGGATTTCGTCTTCCACTTCCCGTTCGTCGGTTCGTTCACGAACCGCATCGGTGCCGTTCGCGCTTGTCAGGAGAACGCCGAACGCCTGCTGGAGAACGAGGCACTCGTCGCCGTGTTCCCGGAAGGCGTGAAAGGTATCGGGAAGCTCTTCAAGGAGCGGTACCGCCTCCAGCGCTTCGGTCGCGGAGGGTTCGTCAAGCTGGCGCTCCGCACCGGTGCGCCCATCGTCCCCGTCGCGATCGTCGGCGCGGAGGAGACGAACCCGATGCTCGGTCGCGTCGAGTACTTCACGAAGGCCCTCGGCCTCCCGTACATCCCGGTCACGCCGACCTTCCCGCTCCTGGGCCCCGTGGGCCTCCTTCCCGCTCCGACGAAGTGGAAGATCGTCTTCGGCCCGCCGATCGACGTCTCCGAGTTCGGTCGCGAAGCGGAAGGCGACGAGATCCTCGTCGGCCGCATCTCGGAACGGGTCCGGACCACCATCCAAGGAATGCTCGATCACAAGGTCGGGGAGCGTCGTTCCGTCTGGTTCGGATGACGGACGCCGAGCAGCCGAGCGCGGAGACGGCCGATCGCGCGCCCGACGGCGTGTACGTCGTCGACAAGTCGAAGGGCCCGTCCAGTCACGGCGTCGTCGCGCGCGCGCGACGTATCCTGGGCACGAAGGCCGTGGGTCACGCGGGCACGCTCGACCCGATGGCGACCGGTGTGCTCGTCGTGGCGGTGGGCGAAGCCACGAAGCTCGCGGGCTACCTCCTCGACGACGACAAGACCTACGAGACCGAGGTGCGACTCGGCGAAGGCACCGAGACCCTCGACGCCGAGGGGAAGGAACGCTCGTTCGCGCGCGTTTCCGACGAACTCCTCCGTGCGCTCGACGCCCTCCGGGAGCCGGCCGCCGGCCTCCACCTTCCCGACGTCCTCGCGCGTGCTCTCGACGTCGAACGAACGCGTACGCGCCAGACGCCCCCCGTGTATTCGGCCCTGAAGGTCGACGGACAACGGGCCTACGCCCGCGCCCGGAAGGGACAGGACGTCGCGCTCGCGGACCGTGACGTCGTCGTCCACGCGATCACGTTCCTCGGAGCCGCATCGGACGGTTCGCCCACGTTGAGACTGCGACTCCACGTGGGCAAGGGCTACTACGTGCGGGCGTTCGGGCGGGACCTCGCCGCCTCCCTCGGAACCGTGGGCCACCTCGTCTCCCTCCGGCGGGTCATGTCCGGCGGATTCACGATCGACGAAGCCGTGAAGGACGACGCGGGCCCCGAGGCGTGGCGACGCGCTCGCATCGACGTCGGCGCGGCCGCACGCCGCGCCCTACCCTCCCTCACCCTCCCCGCCGACGCGGCGACCCACGCGCGCTTCGGCCGTCGGATGCCGGCGACCCTGGTACCGGGTGCGCCGGAATCCGTGGGTCCTCGGGTGCTGTTCGACGAGGCCGGCACCCTCCTGGCGATCGGCGAGGTCGACGCCGAAGGCGTGCTGCGGATCCTCAGGGGCTTTTCGTCTTCCCGCCCGTGAGCTTCTTCTTGGCGAGGGCGGCACGCTCTTCGGCGACCTTCGCCATGGGTCCCGAGGGCGCGAGCCTGAGATAGGTCGCGTACGCGTCCGCGGTCTCCTTCCACTTGCCCTGTGCGGCGAAACGACCGCCGATATAGAAGTGCGCGGGCGCGTAGTTCGGCTCCTTCGTCACCGCCGCCTGGAGATCGGCGAGAGCCCCGGAATCGTCCTTCGCTCCGAGCTTGCAGAGGGCACGTTCCGTCCGGAGTTCGGCGACGTCCCTCTTCGCGATGGCGCGGTCGAACGCGGACGTGCATTCGGCGAACGCACCGAGGCCCCGGTATTCGTCGCCCACGGCGGCGAGGAGACCGACGTCTCCCTTCGCGAGGGCATCGGCCTTCTTGAGCGCCTCGAGCGCGCGGTCGCGCTTGTTCCACGTCTTCTGCCAATGGGCGACGGTGAGGTGCACCATGGGATCGTCCGCTCCGGCTTTCGCGGCGTCCTCGAACGCTCGCGTCGCGGCGGCCGCATCCCCCTTCTCGGCGAACGCGACGCCCTGGTTCAACGCGAGCGAGGCGTTGCCCGGATGCTTCTTGCGTGCCGCGTCGAGGTAAGCGAGCGCGTCGTCGAAGCGCTTCGCCTCCGAGGCGAGCGCCGAGGCGTTCACGGCCGCGGCCTCGAAGTCCGGCCGTAGCGCGAGCGAGCCCTTGTATTTCGACTCCGCGCCCGCACGGTCTCCCAGCTTCTCGGAAGCGAGGCCCGCGTAGTAGAGGGCGTCGGCGTCCTTCGGGTCCTTCGCGACCGCGGCCTCGAAGCTCGCCTTCGCACCGGCGAAGTCGCCCGCATCGAATTGCGCGATGCCCTTCGAGACGTCGGGGGATTTGGACGGCGGAGACGCCTTGCCCCCGGAGCCCGGTCCCGACGCCGACGCGCCCGCGGGTTCGTCCAACTCCGGATCGGCGGCGCTCTCCGGTCGGCTCGGTGCGCCACACGCGACGAACGACACGGCGAGGAGAGTGGCGACGAGGGCTTCGGAACGGAACGGAGAAGGCATGGTGTCGGCTCGTGGAAGGTTCGGGGTGGGAAGGCTCAGGACGATTCCGAGGCGGCCCGCAGGAGGGTTTCCCGGATCGTCTTGTGACGATCCCCGGGCGCGACCTTGGAGCCGTCGAGTTCATGGACGTAGAACACGTCGGCGACCTTGGCCCCCTCGGTGTTGATCTTCGAGAGGACGATGGAGAGTCCGAGCTCGTGCAACGCCGTCGCGAGCCTGTGAAGGAGACCCGGTCGGTCCTTCGCGAACACCTCGACGACGGTGTGCCGCGGTGACGCCCGGTCGTCGATGACGACCTCCGTCGGCACCGGAGGACTCGGTCGTTCCCTCCATTGCGAGCCGCCTCCGACCCGCGCGCGGAGAAGTTCGGCCGGGTCCACCCGCTTCTCGCAGACGTCGGAGAGGTCCTTCGAGAGACGGGGCATGTTCCCGGCCACGCCCCGCTCCGCGTCGATCCGGTCGCGCACCCAGAAGAGGTCGACCGCCTCCTCACGGCGGACGCCGTCCTTCGTCGCGCCCGTCCGCGAATAGACTTCCGCGCCGAGGACCTCGAGTCGGTTCGCCGTGAGCGCGGCGGCGATGCGCGCGAGGAGGCCGGGCGTGTCCTCGGCGACCACGCAGAGCTCGGTCACCTCGGCGTGGCGGGACGGTGCGAGCGCCACGTGGACCTTCGCGTCCCCACGGTCGAGGGCGGCTCCGGCGTGGGCGACGATGGCCTCCGGCGCGTTCGCGAGGAGGTAGCGATCCGGCATCGACGCGACGAACGCCTCGAGGAACTCGGGCGGTCCCTGCCAGGCGGCCCGCGTGGCTCCGAGCAAACGGGCGATCCGTTCGTCGCGGCGCCCCTCCTCGCTCTTGCCGGCGAGGTGGGCGTCGGTCGCGAAGTACAGCTCGTCCAACATGCGCGCCTTCCACGTGGTCATCGCCGTAGGGGACGTGGTCGAGATGTCGGCGACGGTGAGGAGGTAGAGATTGCGGAGTCCTTCGCGATCTTCCACGAGGCGCGAGAACTCCTCGATCGTCGCCGGGTCGTCGAGGTCACGGCGGGTGGCCACGTGGTACATCGCGAGGTGCTGCTGGACCAGGGCGCGCACCGAACGCACGTCGTCGGCTCCGAGTCCGAGTCGCGGGAGGATGCGCTCGCAGAGTTCCGCGCCGCTCTGGGAGTGGTTCTTCCGGGAGCCGCTGGCGTCCGGATACCCCTTCCCCACGTCGTGCAGCAGGGTGGCGAGGAAGAGCGTGCGCGGCTGCGCCGTCTCCGCGGCGAGTCGACTCGCGAGCGGATAGTCGTGCGCGAGGTCACCACGTGCGATGGCGCGCAACCTGTCGACCGCCGCGACGCTGTGAACGTCGACGGTGTACACGTGGTAGACGTCATGGTGAACGCGACCCATGACGGGCCGGAATTCGGGGATCATCGCGAGCAAGATCCCGACGTCGTGCAGCTCGCCGACCATGGATCCGTTCTTCGTCTTCGTCTCGGCCACCGTGGCGACGAGTTCGACGAACGCCTCGGCAGCTTCCGCGTTGCCGCGGAGGGACTCGGCGAACGTCGGGTCGGCGGACGCGCGTGCGATGGACTCGCGCGCGAACGGCAGCACGGGAGCGTCGTGGCGGAGGGCCGCGGCGTACACGCGGAGCGCGAGTGCGGGGTCGGCGAGGAGTTCGTCCTTGCCTGCGATGGTGATCTGCCCGTCGAAGGATCGGACGCCGCGCCCCAGATCGACCTCGGGCCGCTTCCCCCGACGCTTCGGGGGCGTGGCGCGCTCCAGCATGCCGGCGCGGGCCCGGGTGATCGTCCTGGCGTGGAGGTAGTAGTCCTGCATGAAGCGTTCGGCGCGGGCGGCACGCGCGTCCGGGTCGGCTGGATTTTCGGCTCCGCGCGCGTAGCCCAACTCGACGGACACGGCCTCCTGCTCGTCGAAACTGAGTCGATCGCTCCGGCGCCCCGCGTGGACGTGGAGGCGATTCCGGACGCGCCAGAGGAATTCCTCGGCTTGGATGATCTCGTGCGCCTCCCGCGGCACGAGGGCTCCGACGCGGACGAGTTCGCTCCAGGCGGACGGCGTGGCGTCCGACGTCGAAGGCTCGGCGACGCGGAAACGCGCGCGGGCCGCCCATCGCGCACCGTCGAGGTCGCGGAGCGCGCCGGCACCCGACTTCACGTCCGGTTCGAGGAGGTAGACCGAGCCGCCGAAACGGCCGTGGCGTGCGGTGGCTTCCGCTTCGAGACGCCCGACGAACGCCTCGAGACCGCTCTCGTCGAAGAGGCCACGGAAGGCCCGGTCGAGCAGGTCCGCGAGGATCCCGGCGTGCCCGGCGACGAGACGCATGTCGAGGATGGAGGTCGCCGTCGCGAGGTCCGTCGCCGCGAGCGCCAGGTAGTCGTCGGCGGTGACGACCTGGTGCCCGATGGAGAACCCGGCATCCCACAGCGGGTAGAGCATGGCCTCCGCGAACGCGATCGCCGCATCCTGGGCGACGTCGGGACTGGCGACGAGGCGCACGTCGGCATCGCTGCACCGCGCGACGGCGCCGCGACCGTAGCTCCCGACGGCTCCGAGCGCGAACGCGTCCCGTGCTTCCGGATCGCGGCGACGCGCCTCCTCGAAGAGTTCGACGAGGATCGCGTCGAGCCCGCGGGCGTGGGCCCGACCTAGGCTGCCTCCATCGGTCCCGGAGGCCATGACGCGATCGAGGTCGCTCCGGAGCGCCGCGAGGCGATCCTTCCACGACGTCCCCGTTTTCCCGAGAGCCCCGACCACCGGGCGAAAACGGTACCACGAACCCGAACTTCACAATTGCCTCGGAGTTCTTTAGCCTTCGTCCCACTTTGGTCGCACCTCGGGCAATACACCCGTGCTCGGAGCCTTTCCGGATCGGTGCGATTTCGATGCGATTCTGAGGAGGCTCTTTCGATGAAGCGACACCTGATGCTGCCCGTCCTTGCGACGATCTCGCTCGGTTTCATTCTGTCCGCCTGCGAAGTGAAGGTCGGCAACCCGCCGCCCGCGGCACCGACGCCGCCCCCGGCCGCGACCCCCGCGCCGCCACCGCCCCCGCCGCCCCCGCCGCCCCCGCCGCCCGCGACGAAGCTCGAAGGCGCCGGTGGAGCGACCATCGACGGCGATCAGATCAAGGTCGGAACCATCGAGTTCGAGACCGACAAGGCGATCATCCGCGAGAAGGACGCGAAGACCACGGAAGTGCTCAACGCCGTCGCGGAAACGGTGAAGAAGAACAACATCACCAAGATGCGCATCGAAGGTCACACGGACAACACCGGCAAGATCGAGCGCAACAAGCAGCTCTCCGGTGAGCGTGCGGACTCCGTCGCGAACTGGCTCGACAAGCACGGCGTCGCGAAGTCGATGCTCGAGACGAAGGGCTTCGGTCCGGACTTCCCCATCGGCGACAACAAGACGGAAGACGGCCGCAAGCAGAACCGCCGCACCGAATTCCACATCCTCGAAGTGGCGGGCAAGCCGTACAAGCCCGCCAAGTGACGCGTTCGCGCACCACCGCGCGCACGGCATGAACCGGAGGGGCCGCGTCTCGGAAGGGACGCGGCCTTCTTCGTGTCCACCCCCGGAATCTTCCGATGCCCCTCACCCGAGCGCGCTGCAAGGCGTGCCACGAACCCACGGGAGATCTCGCCCGGTCGTCCTGTACGGCCGCTGCGCGAGGTGCGGTGTGGACGTCGACGTCTCGATCCCCGGCGACGGCCAACCGGAGACGTCTTCGATCCCTCGACGGGAGCCAGCGACTTCCTCCACGGCTCGCCGCGGCACGGGCATCCAGCGGCGCGCGGTGCGGTCGGCGTCGCCATCGGTCGATGCTTCCGTTGCCGTGCCGCCGTGCAGGTCACGCACGACGC
Organism: Polyangiaceae bacterium; assembly: GCA_046351475.1. Lineage (GTDB taxonomy): Bacteria > Myxococcota_A > Polyangia > Polyangiales > Polyangiaceae > JAXLYL01. The sequence continues at coordinate 9,255 of JAXLYL010000046.1, read as the reverse complement.
GGAGGTGCACTTCCCTGTCCGCACTGCGGCGACGTCCGCACGGGACGGGCCGCCGAACTCCTCGTCGACCAGTGGACCGAACCGCGCGGGTCGCGTTCCGCGACGGCACGACGAACGCCGAGTACCGCGTGGAGTTCTTCCGCGACGCCGACGGCGTCTCCGGGTTGCCCCGGATGCGACGCTCGGACCTCCACGACCGATCCCGCGTCACGTTGCAACGCGTGCGGCGCCGTCACCTGGGTTCCGGCCGAAGGAGGTGGCCGCGTCCAGCTCGGCGTCCGCGCGACGGGCGAACGGAGCGGCACCCCCTACCGTGCCGTCTACTCGCTCGCGATGGCGGAACGGGTCGTGCCGCGCGAGGGGGGGCGCATCACGGCGATGGCTTCGGGCGGTCGGGCCATGAGCGCGACCGCCCTCGGATGTGCGGTCGCGACCTTCGTCGTGGCCTTGCTCGTCGGCGTCGGATTCATCGCCGCGCGACTCTTCGGATCGCGCTGACGGACGCCCGCGCGTGCGTCGCGGCTCCGCTCACTTGTAGGGGGCGCAGACGGCCGCGCCCGTTCCGAACGCGATCACGGCGAGGCACGTCTTCGTGCCGCCGTTGTCCGCGCAGATCGGCGCGTCGGTCCGGCAGTCGCCGTCGGTCGCACATTCCTGTCCCGCCGCGTTCCTCGCGCGACAGAGTCCCGCGGTGCACCGGAGGGTCTCGGAGCACGGCTCGAAGTCGCTGCACGATTGACCGTCTCCCTTCTTCGCGACGCAGGTGGCGACGCCGCCGGACAGCGCGCAGTAGCTGCCGGCCGCACAGACGTCGCCAGGATTCGAGCAGTAGTCGCCCGCCGCCTTCTCCGCGCGCTTCGCACAGAGGAACTGGGAATTCGCGGCGCGGGCGCCGACCTCGTCGCACACGAGATCGCCTTGGCAGTCGAAGTCCTTCGAGCAGGCTTGCTTCTCCGCGGTCGCTCCTTCGAACACGCGCTCGCAGAGGTAGGACGCGGAGGTCGTCGCCGTGACGGAGAGCTCGGCGGCCGAGAGTTCACCGTCGGCGTTCGCGAGGCGCCACGCGTCGACGCATCGCTCGGCTTGCGCGGGGGTGTACGTCCGCCCGGTCCGGGACGTCGCCGCGTTCTGCCAGTAGGTCGCACGCTTGCTCTTGCACGCGGCGAGGTCGATGCCGCACTTCGTCGCGACGGTCTCGCATTCGGCCTCCGCCATGCCGGAAGCGAACGCGGTCACCGTCGGGAATTTGGGGGCTTCTTCGCCGGACGAACAAGCCGCGACCGAAAGGGTGACGACCACGAGCGCAGGAAAGAATTCGCGAAGCATTCCCTCTCCTACGCGCCGCCACGTCCGGGAGCCAAAAAAGCAGCATTCCGGGAAATCGACCGAAGCAGACGACCGGATCCAAGGCGAGGACCGCGGGACGTGTCCTTCCGGCATGACCCCCGCCCCCGCAGCGCGTCTCTTCGATAAGTCTTTCGGTCGCCCGTTCTCGCAGGCGACGCTCACCGTCCTCGCCGTCGTCGCGGGCACGCTCCTTCCGATCGCCGCCCACGCGGAACCGACCACCGGCGCGGGGTCGCGGCTCGCCGACGATTTCACCGATCGCGGAAACGGCGACGGTCGGCAGGTCATCTTCACGGACGACCCTCTCGCGGCGGAGGTCGGTGGTGCCGCGATCCCGCGCATCGTCGTACGGGGCGGGAGCGTCCGCGTGGGCCTCGTCCGGCTTCGGACGCAGTTCGTCTCCGAAATGCTGAAGAGCGTCGAAAATATGTGATCCTCGGGCGATGAGCCTCCCCCGACGCGGTGTCTTCGCCGGTTCGCTCACCGTCTCCGGTTTCGTCGGCGTCGCGGTCGTGTTCGCGATCACGACGACGGCCTGCCGGGAGGAAGCGGCGAAGCCGACCCCGACTCCCGCGGCGACGAACGTCCCCGACGTCGCGACGCCGATCGCGTCTCCCGTCGTCCCGTCGACGGTCGCCACGGCTCCCGTCGGAATCCCGACCGCGACGGCCCTGCCCACCTCGGTGACGGCGGTTCCGGCCCCTTCGACGACGTCCCGCGCGACGGCGAAGTCCGAGCCCCACGTCACGACGACGGCGTCCGCTGCCCCGGTCCCATCGTCGTCGCCCGCCGCGACCGCGACCGCCACGGTGGCCGCGGTGGCGCCCGTCGCGCCTTCCCCACCCCGCGTCACGCGGCAGACGACGCCCCACTACACGCTGACGGTCACCGCCCCGGGGGACTGCACGAAGGGGTCGCTCTGCATGGCGTCCCTCGTCGTCGAAGCCCTCGGCGAGTACCACGTGAACAAGGAGTACCCGTACAAGTTCAAGGGCGACGAGAACCCGAGCCTCACCTTCCAGGGCCAGAGTCCGTCCGCAAAGAACGTGTTCTCGCGGAGCACGGGCGACTTCAAGGAAACGTCCGCGACCACGGCGTCGATGTCCGTGCGGTTCACGTCCACCGCGGACGTGGCGAACCTTTCGGGGACCTACGGGATGAGCGTCTGCTCCGCGTCGAACTGCGAATTGGCGTCCCCGAGGGTCGCCCTCGACGTCCCCATGAAATGAGGAAACGCCCGTGGGCCGACGCCGCGCTTCCTCGTCACCCGTTCCGTTCGTTCACTGGGCGATGGCGTCGCCGTAGGTCGGCGAGGTGAAGCGAATGAGTCGCTTCGCGGTGTTCTCGTCGATCCAACGCGGCAACACGCTCTCGTCGCCCTTCGGTTCGAGGCCGAGGTAGTAACGACGGCCGGCTTCGGCGGACAGCTTCGTCTTCTTCACGGTGGCGCCCTGTTCCGCGAGGAGCACGTGCTTTCCGGGCTGCGCGAAAAAGCACACGTAGCTGCCGCGGCGGATCGTGGCGACCGCGTCGCCGTTGTCGCGAAGGACGACGGCGTCCTCGGACGGTGCGGGCGCGGCCTCCGTCTTCGCGGCGGGCGCCTTCGTCTGGATGGCGCAGACCTGGGCTTCGCTCGGGGACTGGGATTCGAACGGGTCGAGCACGGGCGTCTTGGGTCGAGCGAGTCCGGTCTCCGAGGCGCAGCCCAGGGTCGCGAATCCGACGACGCACGCGACGAGCGGAAGGAACGCTCCGGCGTGGACTCCGAAACGACGCTGCCGAGACCCCGAACGAACCATGGTGCGAACCTCCCGATGCATGACGCGAGCCCCCACTAGCACGGGGGACCCCGCTCGCAAGCGATGCCTGATGGCGGTCCTGGGACGGGCGCCGGGCCGCTCGTATTCAGGGAAAACGAAGCGGAACGCCGACCCGAAAAGAGATCTCGCGCACATCCACACACCGTGTCATACGGCGGCCCATCGTCGTCGCGACCGGACGGCCGGAGGCTCCCCATGACGTTTCGTGTTCCCGTTTCCGCTCCCCGTTCCGTGCGCTTCGGCGCCTTCCTCCTCTGCATCGGCGGTCTCTCCGGCTGCGCAGGCGGACGCCCCTCGGAAGTGGGCGAGTCGGCCGCCGCCCAGACGGGCGCCACGGTGATCGTGAACGCGTCCCCCATCCGGTCCGGAACGAACGTCGGGAAGGTCACGCTCACGGGCGGCTTCTACGATTCTCGGTTCTCCTACGACGACGCCGACGACGTCGCGAAGAGCGTCGCCGCACGCGCCCACTGCTACGTGGGGACGCAGAAGGGCGCATGCACCGCGGTGAAGGACGCCGTCCGTGCCATCCAGGACGAATACTCGAACGGTTCCCACGACACGATCGAGGACCTCGATTGCGACACGTCGGTCCCCGATCGACTCGCCGTCACCTACCGCATGGTGAGCGACTACGACTCGGGCAACGACCTCGTGGCCACGCGCCAGATCACGGCGTGCTCGGCGGACCCGACGTCGATCCTCGAAGCCTACGTCGGGGACGACGGTCGCGCCGTGGTCGACGCGAAGACCAGCGAATGGGCCCGGGAGTCCACGAAGGCGTCGTTCTGTTACGTCGGCACCCCCGCCGAAGTGTGCAAGAAGGTCGACGTGCTCTCGGCGTCGCTTTCGGCCGACCACGCGGCCACCGGTTCGAACTTCTTCGAGAACCTCACGTGCACCGAAGCGGCCGGCGAGGCGAAGCTCGCCTACGATCTCGTCGTCGGTCGTTCGCGCGACGTCGGCGGAGCGCCGGGTCGCACGGTCCCGACGCAACGCACGCTCGCGAAGTGCCCGTCCAGCGACTGACGACGACGCGTCCCGAGAGGTCCGTGGGAAACTACGCTCGCCCTCGCGTGGGCCCGGAGCACGACGCCGTCGAGCGACGGGCGCGACCCGGTGGGCATGCGCATGCTCGACGAGCAGGGGACGCACTGGTTGCGCACGCAGGCCGATCTCGAGGCAACCCACGACCACCTCGCGCGACTCGCGGAGGAGGGCAGGACCTTCGTCCTCGGTCTCGGTCGCGGAGACGCTCTTCGGTTGAACGTCGCCACGAAGTTGGGTTTCCAAGGTCGTCGCCCGAACTCCGAAACGGCACTCCGGTGCGGGTTCTTCGAACTGACGGCGAAGGACGTGCCGGGCCGTGCGGTCGCACTCGCGCGGAGCGGAGGAGTGCACGGCAGGGTGACGCTGCTCGTCCAGGACCGAGGTCTCGGTCGGACGCGATCGTTCGCGCCGTGCGTCGACGAATCCGGAATGGGTCGCCACGGAACCTTCGTCGTCCTGGACGTCGACGTCGACGCGACCGTGAGGCGGTGCGCCGGGGAATCCACCGCCCGCCCGTAGCGCGCCTCGCGATTCAGCCGGAAGCGAAGCGTGCCCGCACACGCGCGAGCGTGGCTTCCTCCTCGATCGCGGCACCGTCGCGCGCGGCGAGGGCGCGTTCGAGTGCGTCGGCTCCGACGTCGCGTACCCAAACACCGAGGTCGATGTCGAAGCTCGGCCAGTCGTGCCACGCGAAAATGCGATCCGAAACGTCGGAGGACGAACGCGCCGTGGTGCCTTCTTCGATCCGGACGAGCAGTTCGACGAGCACGAAGGGCCGAGTGCCGACGGGACCTCGTTCCCGAATCCGTCGGAGCACGCCGCGATCGACGGGCGCGTGCGACGACGCGAGGAGCGCGTCCCACCGGGGCTCCCAGGCGACGTGGAGGAGCCGCGTCCAGAACACCCATCGATCGAAGTCGGTCAGGCGGTCGCCGTCCCGGGCCACCTCGCGAACGAGCGCTTCGAACGCCTTGCCCTTCGCGCTTCCCATGTCCGTGCATCCCACATGTACGAGACGGTCGACCGATGTGCCATCCGAATCCTTCGAAGCTCGAATGGAGATCCAAGCAGAACGACATGTCCTCCCCTTCCGGTCGGCCACGCAGCCGACGACCGTGGCTCCTGAACGCGAGTCGGAGCGGGCCGGTGCGCCTCCGAGACTTGGGATACGGTGACGACGTGAGATCGCCACATCGCTGAATGGGGCGTCGGTGGACGCGTCGAACGACGTGAACATCGGAACATACCTCACGCGTCCGCGAGAACCGTTTCGCTCACTCGAGGAGCCCCTGTGCCGACCTTCATGCCGCCCGTCGAAGCGCGAATCCACCGAAGGAACGTACGGCTCGAACGACCGGTGTGGGTCGCGTTGTCGGTCCTCGTGTTGGGCGGATGCTCTTCGACCCTCGTCGACGAATTTCTTCCGCCGAGCGCGCCCGGCGCACCACCGAGTTCGACCGGCTCGGGCGAGATGGATGCGGGCTCTGCGTATTCGCCTTCGAACGGATCCTCCGGTTCCTCCGGATCGTCGGGATCGGGCGGAACCGGCGGAGCGCCGGGTACCCGGGCCGAGGCGACGTTCGACCCGGGCTACTACCTCGCCGAATGCCTCCCGGCTTACGCGGCGGGAGACCTGCGTCAGGTTCTGAAGTTCCGCCTTTCCTTCGAGCACTCCTCCAGCCCCTCCGGCGTTCGCACGATGGTCCAATTCGACGGCCTCCGGACCGACGCCGTTCGTGGCGTGGACCTCGTCACTCGTGTGGGGGCGGGTTGGGTCTGGGTCGACGGCATCCAGAACAAGACCCAATTCACCATCGCGAACGTGAACCTCACGTTGGGGCCGGTGTGGCCGCAACCTTCGGGAGGAACGGGATCCGCGGTGTTCGACTACGAAGGAATGTCCCTCCAACTTTTCGTGACGTCTCGGACGACCTTGTGCGGTGAAGTCGACTTCGTGGCTCGCAGCTTCGGGATTCCGGGCAACGACGCACCTCCCGATCTCCGGGGTTCGGGCGACGTGTGCATGTTGCGCAGGCTGAAGAGCCAGACCGCGGACCTTCCCGCGCCGACCGAATCGTTCGTCTGCCCCTGAGTCGCGTTCCGCATCGACGCACGCGAAGTCGTCGGGCAAGGACGCGACGAGTCGCCGTAGCCCCCTTCCGGAGACACATCGAATGCCTCGTTCCCGTTCGACCCTCGTCGCCTTGGCTTTCGCGACCATGTCCGTATTCGCGACGAGGCCCGTCTGGGCACAACGTTCTTCGCCCGTCCCGAACGGGGAAGGAAACGTCCGCGCCGCGCCGATGTCCCGAGCCGACGTCGAGGAACCCATCGGGACCGTTCCCGACGTCGGAGAGACGCCGTCCCGACCGAGGCCACGTCCGACGACGCCCACTGCGCCACGCACGGAGGTTCCGCCGGCATCAAGGACGAGTGAACCTCCGATGCCGGAAAAGGCGCAACCAAGTGCGTCACGACCATCGATGGCACCGGCCGCCCCCCCTTCACCCTCCTCTCCGTCGGTCGCCGTTCGCCCTCGCCACGTCGAATCAAGCGACCTCTCGGCCGACGACGCTCCCGATCCTTCGTTCGTGGGAACGCGCTTTCGTTGGGGCATTTCGCCGTTCGGTGGGGCTCTCATCGGTGCGGGGGCCACCGGCGGTGGCGGCGGACTCGACCTGCGATTCGGGGTTCAGCTCTCCCGAAGGTTCGGCATCGTGGTGCAGCCCGTTTCGTTCGGGGGGGCCGCCACGACGCCGGTGGGAACGTCCGCTCGATCCGCCGTCGGAATTCTCGTCGGCGGCGGAGTGGGCGGGTCCTCGACGTCACGTTCGCCGACCACTACTTCGTCGCCGCGGGCGTGGAAGGATCCGTGGTGACGGCGCGCAATACGCTGACACCGATCACGACACCGAGTTCGACCGTTCCGGTGTTCGGAATCCCGGCGCGCGTCGGAGTCCGCCTCGGAACACCTCATCCCGACAAGCGGCGGGCATTCGTGTTGGCACTCGACGTGCGCACGCTGGTGGTCGACGGAGGGCCATTCGTCATGCCTTCGTTCGCGATCGGATACGACTCGTATTGAACCACGATCTCGGGATGCGACGGGAGTCCCTGGCGCCCTCCGTGTTCGCGCTCGGCACGGGCAGTCCCTGGGGATTCCGGGGGCGAACGTCCGAACGACCGACCTTGTGCGTCCGATCCCGCGCGAACGTGAGAGGAAACCGGCTCCGGCCTGTCAGGGCTTCCGCGACGCCACGTGGAGTGGGGATGTCTCGTCGACCCACGCGCGAGTGGACGCGGTGTGGTCCACGGCGACGGACGTCCGCAACCACGTCTTCGTCTCACGGACCCGCGTGAGGCCGCCAGAGCCCGCACGCTCGTAGACGAAGGACGTCGACGCGCTGCCGACGACGAGCAACGTGCCTTCGTCCGAGAGGAACGAGCGTGTCACCGAAGTCCGTGGCGGCGTCGGCGATCTTCGGCACCGAAGCCCACCCCGCACCATCGGCCTCGAACACGTGCACTCCCGTGAGCGACGTCGCGACGAGGACCTTCGCGACGCGGGTCGCGGCCACGGCCCTGCCGAGCCCGGAACGCACTTCGGGAAGCGTGAGCACACCGACCCGAGGACGGCTCGCAGGCCCGGGTGCGGTGCCGAACTCGTCTTCGATCGAGGCGGAAACTCCTCGTACGCTCGGGACGCGATGGGAAACGCGAAGCGCAAGGCGTTCGACGCGCTCGTTCGCGAGGTGGCCCGGGACGGCGACCGCCTCACCGACTTCGATTCGGCGGATTCACGATGGCGTGTCCGCGACGAGGACTTCGAGCATGCGTCGATCGAGGCGATGTCCCGCGTACGGCTCGTAGGACACGTCCTTTCGTTCGCTGTCGCACACGCCGAAAGGACCGCGGAGGTTCCACAACGCCCAGCCGAATCCGACGCGCCGCCAATTGTCCAAGCAGTCGCGCATCCAGGAGAGGGCGACGTCGTGAGGCGTCTCGCGGTACACACCCCATTCGCCCACGTGCACGCCGACGCGTGCGTCCCGGGCGAACCGCGCCCAAGGCTCCACGTGTCTCGCGAAGAGCGTGGCGGCCTCCGTTCTCCCACGTTCGGACATCCCGGTCGGGGCGCCACTCGGGTCGACGGTGTAGTCGCCTTGGGGCACTCCCCACGTGAGATCGTGCGCCGCGAACGTACGGGTTCCGATTCGAAGCTCGGAGAACGACAACCAGTCACCGTCGACGACTTCGACACGGATCTCGCGCGCCGGCTTCGTGAGCGTCGCGACGTGTCGCGTACCGTACGTCGCCGCGTGGATACCGTATTCGGCCACGTACTCGGAGTGACGCCACGCACCGACTCCGGGGCCGGGGACGAACGCGTGGCGAAGGACTTCGACGCCGTCCGCGGAGAGCACGAGCACCGCTCTGGCGGAGACATGCTGGACCGTGATGGCGAGAGGTCCCGGTTCGAAGTTCCCCCGCAGGACGAGGGGACGGTGCCATTCCCTCTTCCACGGCCCGTAGACGTGGGCGTTGAGTGACGGAGGAATGGGCCACACGGGTTCCGGCCACTCGGTGGACCTCTCCATCCAATCCGCCGCATAGTGGGAAAGCTGGAACGGCGCGTAGCCGCGTGTGCTCTGCGCGACACCGAGGGACCCGAGCTCGGGGACGGGCTCACGTCCCCAGCTCGCACCGTCGGCGATGACGAGACGCCCGGCATCCACCGCGCGAATGGCATCGACGGCCGCGCGCGCCGTCCGGAGGTACCGTGCTCCGGAAATCCGTGGTGGCTCGTTGACGAGGTTGAACGACAGATGGGCCGAGTCGGTTCCTCGGTAACGTTCGGCGAGCATGCGCCACTGCGCGGCGAATTGGCGACGCGCTTCGTCGCCGGTCGCTCCGTCGCCCCAAAGATCGAGCGCACCCGCGTCCGGAGGCGACTTCGGCGCGTTCACGCCGTAGCCCGGCGCGAACGAGAGCGCGACGCACACGTGGATGCCACGAGCCTTTCCCCACGCGATGGCCC
>JAXLYL010000045.1:0-38867 GCA_046351475.1 Polyangiaceae bacterium | reverse complement strand
CCGGGCCCGCACGTGATCGAGCACCTTCGTGACGAGGGCCCGCTCGCCTTGGATGCCTTCGCCGTGGAGATGGGTGCAGCCGGTGACGTCGACCCAGACGGTGTTCGTCGCCACGTCGACGGAGGTGGTGGCCCCGAACGCGAAGAGGGAATCGGCGATGCGTTCGAGCACCTCACGGATGGAGTCTTCCGAGAGCACACGCACCTCGAGATCGCTCGCGCGGGCGCGGGCCGAGGCGATGGTGTCCCGCGGGTGGATGCCGAGGGCCCGGGCTTCGTCGGACACCTCGTCGAGGCGGGTGTTGCCGAGGAGCGATCGCTCGTCTTTCACCGTGCCGTGGGCGGTGCCGGTGACGACGAGGGCGAGGGGCTTTTGCGGGGAAGAACCGGCACCCGCGGACTCCCGGGCTTCCGTGGATTCCATGCGCGCGCGCACGAACTCGATGCGCACGGAGGGCAGGTGGACGGCGAGGATGCGGCGCATGACGGTCCCTCATCCGGTGAGCGCGAGGACGGGCCGGGAGCTCCGCGGGATGGTCTTCGCGGCGCCGATGCGGCCGTGGCGATCCTTGCCCACGCGCACGTCGATCCCCGTGGACGATTGCGCGAGTTCGAGGCGGAGGGCCACGGGCAAGGGGGCCGCGCGACGTTCGTCGGCGTCGGTGAGGAGGAGGACGGTCATGCCCACGTCCTGGGCGAGGAGGGCGATCTTGCGCACGAAGAGCTCGGCGACGGCGTCGGGCGAAGGGCGGGGACGCTTTCCGCGGCGCTTCGGGACGGGGAGGGGCGCCTCGAAATCCACGACGAGGATCGCGAACGCTTTCGCGCGTGCGATCTTCACCGCGATGGTGGGCAAGGCTTCCCGCGGAGGGCGCACGACGAAGAGGCGATCGAGCGCGACGCCCGCCATGGCCGCACCCGGAGCGTGCAACGTGCCCGACGGATCGATCCACGCGCACCACGCCTCCTCGTCCGCGGCATGGGCCGCACGCACGGCGGCGAGGGCGGTGACGGTCGCGCCCGCGAGCCCGTGTCGCGCGGCGATCTCGACGACGCCCACGGGCAGGCCGCCGTCGGGCAAGAGGGCGTCGAACTCGGGCCAGCCGAGGCCGCGCACGGGCGGACGGAACGCCTCCACCGCCGCCCGCTCCTCGAACCGTGAGACGAAGGACACCCGGGAACCGAACTGGCTGAGGAGGGTTTCGAGGGGGAGAGGGAGGCCCATTCTACTGAACAAGATATCAGTATTTCGGGAGGCCGCAAGGAAGGGGCAGAAGGGAGGGAGCTTTTGCGAAATCGTGGGTCTTTTGGCTCGATTCGACGCGGTTCACCCCCAGAACGAGCCCTTTTTGGACACCCCGATCGGCCCCGGTAGGATGATGTGCGATGTTGGACGCACGCAGGGAGCGCGGAATCCGCGCGGTCGTTCTCGGCTTGGGCGTGGGACTCGCGGGGGCGGGGTGGGGAGCGCCGTCGGCGGCGGACGAAGGGCGCACCTTCGTGGAGCTCGACGGCGTGCCCGCAGGAACCGTCGCCCGCGTGACGGGAGGCATCGTGCGGAGGGACGCCACGGCGTCCGCGCCCGGGATGCCGTTCCCGAAGAAGTCCGGCGGCGCGCCGCGCATCGAACCCGTCGTCTTCCGCATGGCGCCCACGCTCTCGCCGGCCCTCTTCGGGTGGTTGCAAGGGGCCATGACGGCGGGCAACGCACCGAAGAACGGTGTGACGACGATCTTCGGCAAGGACGGCACCGAACGCGCACGGGTCGCGTTCACGGCGCTCCGCGTTTCCGAAGTGGCGTTCCCTGCGCTCGACGTGGCGTCGAAGGAACCGGTGTTCTTGACGGTGACGGGCGTTCCCGATTCGGTGTCGACGACCCGGGGCAACGGCGAGGAAGGCGCCACCGTGGAAGACCGACGGCGCCGAAGGCGGCGGCAAGCGCGAAGGTCGAGAAGGTGACCGCCTCCGGCTTCCGCTTGAACCTCGACGGGATCGACACGAGAGGTGTCGTCCACATGGAGCCGCTCCATGTGAAGAGTTCGCGCCGACGGGCGGGATCACGAACCTCCTCGTGACGGTGAACGAGTCGTCCCACGAGTCGTTCGACGCCTGGTACCGGGACTCCATGGCGCCGGGCGCGACGACCGATGCCTTCGAGAAGTCGGGGAGCCTCGATCTCTTCGCGGACAAGGTGCCGGGAGAGGACGCGGACGCCCGGGAGCCCGTTCTTCGCGTGGCGCTCAAGGGGGTGGGCATGGTCGCGTACGGCCCCGAAGCCCTGAAAACGCCGGAAAAATGCCGTCAAGGACGGGAATGCACCCATCGGGAACGCGTCACCCAAGCGGGTGGCCGAGCTTTACGTCGAAGACGTGAAGCTCGAGAAGCGATGACCCGACGAACGAACGCTCCCCACTTGGATCCCGACGCCGAACGGCACGCGACGTACATCGCGCACGCGCGTCCTCGGCTTGACCACCGCCTTCGCCGTCTCGACGACGCTCCTCGGATCGACGATCGCCGTCGCCGACGAATCCCGTGCATCCTGCGGAAGGCGACGACGCGGCGAAGACCGTCTGCCGACTGCGACTCCGGTTCGCCGACGACACGAAGGCCCAGGAGCGCGTGCTCGCGCTCCACGCGAAAACGGGCGACGACGTCGACGTCACGGAAGCCTTCCTCATGGACGGCGGCTACCGCGGGAAGATCACCATCGTGCCCGCGTGGCCGAAGGGCGCCGCGGAAGCACCTCGAATGGGTGGCGGCCGCGCGCGAGAAGCACGTCGCGTTCGTCGAGGCGGTGCGGAAGCGGGCGAAGGAGACGGCGGCCGCGATGGCGCCGGGAACTGCGGCGAGCGACGCTTCGGCCCCAGCCGCCGATCCGGTGCGGTACCGCGCGAACGGCATGGCCCTCCGCTTCTTCCGATCGGTGAAGGCGCGGACCCCTTCGGCGTACGCGTCGGGGTGGACGCTCGCGTACAACCTCGAGCCCTCAACACGAGCGCCGACGCCGTGGACGGGGCCTTCTTCCACGAACTCTTCCACGCGAACGACGACGACCACGGGGAACTTCTCCCTGAAGGTCTTCGGGCCGATCCACGATCGCATCCGCCGCAAATGCAAAGCGGACTCGGTGTGCCTCGCGCCCTACGCGCCCAACGGCACCATGGTGCGAGGCGGGACGTACTACGCCTTCCAACCCGGCGGCGATGCCCGGGAGTACGGGGCCGAGTTGGCGGTCCGGTACTACCGCGAGATGCGGACGGCCCTCGACGGCAAGCCCGTCCCGCGCCCTTTCAAGTGCGGCGGACCTCCGGAGGAAAACCGGGACGTGTGGGAGGCCTTCGTGCAGGAGTTCTTCGGCGGCGTGGACGTGGTGACGTGCCGACTCCCCGGTGACAGGGCCCGGTGGTACGCTGAATCGCCGATGAAGCTCGCCGCCGAACTCTCGCCTCTCCAGCGCGTGAAGTCGAAGGTCACGAAATCCGCCTTGCAGCGGCTGCCGTCGAACCTCGTGGTCGTGCGCGGCGTGACCGACACGGCGGTGCCCACGGTGGCGCTGACGTTCGACGACGGCCCCGACGAGATGTCGGGCGCGTACCTGGATCTGCTCGACGAGCTCGAAGTGTGCGTCACGTTCTTCGTGATCGGCGAGAACGTGGTGAAGAACGCGTGCTCGAGATGGTGCGTCGCGGTCACGAGGTCGTGGGGCACGGGTACACGCACACGCCGTTCCCCACGCTCCACGGCATCGCGCTCTCGCGGGAGCTCGGGAGACGGCGGATCGTCTTGCCGGCATCGCGTGCGCCGCGGCCCCTCGTACGTCCGCCGCGTGGCGCGATCTCGTTGCCGTCGCTCGCGGAGGTTTCGCGTTCGGCTTCACGAGCGTCCTCATGGTCCATGGATTCGGACGATTGCCGCACGGACGATCCCGAGGTCGTGGCGGCGAAGGTCTCGCCGGAGAACGTGACGCCGGGCGAGATCGTGCTCATGCACGAGGGTCAGGACGCTGGACCCTGAAGTCGCTGCCGAAGATCGTGCGCCGCTTGCGCGAGGCGGGGTACCGGTTCGTGACGACCAGTGACTCGCTGGGATATTGAGGTCGGTCGGGACTCCTTCCGCGGACAGGAAGCGTCGTGTCACGATAGACCGTGATATGAACGCGTCTCGCCCGCTTCGCTTCGTCCTCTTCCTGGTGTTCGTGATCGTCCCCGTCTCCGGGTGCAAGGAGGACGCACCCGGGGATCCCGTGCCGACGTGTTCGTCAATCGGCACGAAACCCTGCCGGTGGGTGCGAGCAGACGGCGCGTGTCGTGGCCGACGGCGGAGCGTGCGCGACGGAGATCGTCCTCTATTGCGGTCAGCCGTTGCTCGCTGGAGCGGCCGGTGTGTACTGCTTCGTCCGCGTTTCGGACGGGCTCGTCGTTCGTGTGCCGAATCTCGCCACCGAAAAACCGACCGACGGATCGATTCGGGAGTGCACGCCGGACGAAAACGAACGTACGCGAGGCAATGACATGGTGCTCTGCACGTGATGCCGGATGCGTCCCCAGGGGACGTTTGGATGGGGGTCCGTCATGCCCAGGACCTGCCGTCCAACCAGGGGGATTGGAGCGGCCTCCACGCCGTCCTTGTTCGGTGTCTCCTCCACGGACGGAACCGGCGTGGGCGTGCGCGCCATGTGGTCGGACCGGTGGATTTTGAACGGACTACACCAAGGAGAGGGACAACCCATGAGACTGGACTCCAAGCCCTCGTTCCGGGCATTCCCGTGGTTGGCAGCCGTTACGCTGTCCTTCGGGTGTTCGAATGGAAAGTCGCAGGCGGAATGCTCGGAAACACGTTCCGAACCTTGTCCGGAGGGTTGTGTTGCACGGACAGCGATGGCCGATCCAGCTTACGGAGGTTGCACCAACGAGGTGTTCCTCCGGTGCGATTCGACGAGCGAGCATCTTGGGGTCGACTTCGCGGAACACTGCATCGTTCGGAAGTCGGACGGCGTGATCGTTCGTGCGAAAGACGGTTCGGGATTGCCTTCCCCGCTCTACCGCGACTGCACTCAAGACGATTTAGGGCGCAAAAATCCTGCGGTGTGTGCGCGGTGACGTTGACCGGTCGGACGACCCTTGGACCCGTCGATGCCCACGAGTTCCCTGGGTGGGACCCGTCGCGGAAATCGGGCCCATTCGGGTCACGAACATCGCGACTTCGAACCGCCCCTCACCACCGCTCCACGTCCACCGCGCGCACCGTCTCTTCGATGCCGTGCTCGGGATAGAAATCGAGGACGTCCCGCGCGCGCTTGTCGTCCACCATGCAGACGTAGCGGATGTGATCGAGCTCGGGCGCCGGGAAGTTCGTGAGCCTTAGCGCCCACATGCGCTGGAGCATCATCTTGCCGAGCGTGTAGGGGAAGGCCACGCTCGGGCGGCCGAGGAGCTTGATGATCCGCGAGAGCGGGAGCGGTTCGGGGCCCGCCACGTTGAACACGCCCTTCACCCCGGGCGTGAGCGCCTGCGCGATGGCGCGCACGACGTCGTCCTCGTGGATGACCTGCACCATGGGATCGAAGCCCATGAGAGTGGGAATGGTGGGGAGGCGCAGGAAGTTCGACGGCGCGTTCTTCACCGTGCCGAGGATGTGGACCGGCCGGAGGATGACGGTCTCCGTCGACGGGAGCTTCCAGAAGAAGCTCTGCGCGAGCATGTCGACCTCGATGAGGTCCCGGATCTCGCCGAAGTTCTGGCCGCCCAGGAGCGGCGCTTCTTCGGTCAGGAACTGCGGGTTCTCCGAGTGAGGGCCGTACACGTTCGCGCTCGAGAGCACGATGAGCTTCGGCACCTCGAACTGCGTCACGTACTCGAGGAGCTTCTGGAAGCCGGCCACGTTCCACGAGTGGTGATCGGCGGCGGAGGCCCGCGGATCGTGCATGACGCCGAGGTGGATGACGGCCTCGACGTTCCCCTCGCGGAACACGTCCTTCAGCTTCTTCCGCCGCATGTCCACCTGGCGGTGGTCGATGTCCTTCGGCTTGTCGGGGAAGGGGCGGCGATCGACGCCGATGACCGCCCGATCGCGGTGGAGGAGGCGGGCCACCTTCTTGCCGAGGCGGCCGCAGATGCCCGTGACGACGATGACGCCGTCGGCCTTCTTGGAGGGCGCTTTCGAAGTCCCTTTCGACGACGGCTTGGACGTCGCCTTCGCCGACGCCTTCGCGCGCGGGGCCGCCTTCTTCTTCGGGGAGCGTGCGTCGGGGGGCGTCACCAGAAGATGTTCTTTCGCTCTTTGACGCCGCGGTTGACCATGGACTGCACGGCGGCCTTCACCGTGGCCACCTTCTCGTCGATGATCGCGTCGTCGTCGTCGGGGTCGCCCTTGAACGAGAGCGGCTTGCCGAAATAGATGCGGTATTTCGTAGGCAAGGGCAGCTGGCCGCCGGGCACGAAGATCTGCGGCATGATCGGGAAGGCCGGTACGCGGAAGAGGCGCGCGACGCCCCGCAGGTTCGCCACGGAGACGTACTGCTCCTCGCCGCCGATGACGGCGACGGGGACGATGGGCGTGTTCGTCTCGATGGCGAGGCGCATGAAGCCCGGACCGAAGGGCTCGAGCTGGTAGCGGCGATCGATGGTCTTCGCGATGCCGCGGGCGCCCTCGGGGAACACCAACAGGGCCTCGCCCTGCTCGAGGAGTCGCCGGGCGTTCTCCGGAACCCCCACGACCTGGCCGACCCGGGAGAAGAACGTGGAGACGAAGGGCAAGGTCTGCGTCCACTTCTCCACCATCGCGCGTACGACACGGGGCGGCTCGGCGTCCATGAAGAGGGACGCCGCGATGAGCGCGCCGTCGATGGGCACCTGGCCGGAGTGGTTCGCGATGAGGAGCACGCGGCCGTTCGGTACGTTGTCCGCCCCGAACACCGACGTGCGGAAGTAGTGGCGGTGGAGGAACGCGATGCTCGCCATCGCGTACTTCGCCCATTCGGGATCGAAGCCGAAGGGATCGACACCGGTCGCCGCGAGGGCCAGGGGCACACGTTCGATGCGGGTCGCGAAGTCCTCGCCCAACGTCGTCCGGAGCCAGGCGTCGACGGCGGAGTCCACGGTGGTCGCCACCTTCTTGAAGAAGGGGGAGACCGTCTGCGAGACGTCGCCGATGCGCTCGAGCGCGTAGGAGGAATCCCGTTCGTCCGGCACGATGGAAAAGGAGTAGACAGAAAGGGCGGACTTTTCAAACCAGCCCTCGCACGGCCCCGAAAAAGGCACCGCCGCCGCATGGTCCCGTCGTCCCCACCTTTCGTGATGCCTCCCTGGCTCGCTCCGGGCGACGACGTCGTCGTGGTGGCGCCCGCCGGCCCGTTCCCGCGTGGGGCGCTCCTCTCGGGGCTCGCCTGGCTCCGGGAGCGGTATCGGGTCCTCTGGACGCCGCGCCTCTTCGCGCGGAAGGGCTACCTCGCCGGCGACGATGCGGAACGACTTCGTGAAGTCGCGGAGGCCTTGGCCCATCCGACGGCGAAGGCCGTCGTCTGTGCCCGGGGCGGGTACGGCCTCACGCGCATCGTGGATCGCGTTCCGTGGGACACGTTCGTGGCGCGTCCCAAGTGGATCGTGGGCTTCAGTGACGTCACGGCGCTGCACGTGGAAGCGACGGCGCGATCGATCGCCACCATCCATTCGGCGAACGCGACGGGCCTCGGTGCCGGCGCGGACGCCCGGACGCGCGCCACGTTCCTCTCGGCCCTCGAAGGTCGCCTGCCGACGGTGGCGTGGTCGGGGCTGACGGTTCTCGCGTCGGGCTCGACGCGTGCACCCGTTCGCGGGCCCCTCGTCGGAGGCAACCTGTCCCTCGTGGAATCCATGGCGGCCGCGGGCAGGCTCGTCGTCCCCGAAGGTGCGGTCCTCGCCCTCGAGGACGTCACCGAACGGCCGTACCGCATCGACCGCATGCTCACGGCGCTCCGTTCCGGCGGTCACCTCGCGCGCGCCTCGGCCCTCGTGTTCGGACGGTTCACGAAGTGCGATCCGGGACCGGACGGCGTGACGGTGGAGGACGTCCTCCGCGATCGCACGGGGGATTTCGGCGTCCCCGTCCTCGCGGACGCCCCGTTCGGCCACGAGGATCGGAACGACGCGTTCGTGGTCGGTCGCGAGGTCGTCGTGGACGGCGGGGACGTTCACGCCGTCCCCCGCTGAACCCGGGTCTCAGCGCTTCCGGACGTCCGTCGGGTCGTCGGGGGTGACGTCGGACTCGACGGCGACGTCGTCCTCGTCGAGTTCGATGATCTCGTCCTCTTCGAGTGAGAGCTCCTCGGCGCTCTCGGGATCGACTTCGCCGGACTCGGACGCCAGCACGTCCTCGTCGTCGAGCTTCGCGGACGCTGCCGATGGCCGGTGTGATGGCGCCGCGCGCGGGGATCCGGACACCGCGCACGGGCGTCTGGGACTTCGGGGCTTCGCCCGTGCGTCCCGGAGCGACGCGCGTGGCCGGACCGTCGCCTGTCGCGACGAGATCGGTCCCGGTGAACTCCGCACGCGAGAGACGTTGGGCGACGTCGGTGTCGGTCCGGACCTCGTCGTCGTAGCCCTTGGGACGCGCGGCGTCGTAGCCCTCGGGGCGGCTCGCGTCGTAGTCCGTCGCGACCTCGTCGTCGTAAGCATCCGCGGAGGTGGACACGGCGTCGTCGTACTCGCCGGTGCCGTCGAAGCCGGGGTCGTGTCCTCGGCCACGTGTGGTCGCGACGGCGCCGGTCGACAGCGTTCCCTCGGAGGGGGTTCCGTAGCCGTCGGGCGCGCGGTGGGTCTTCGGGGCGCGGTCGTCGGGATCGTCGCCGAAGGGGTTCGGCACGTTCTCCCGCGGATCGGACATGATGCCCGTGGCCGTGGGACTCGACGGCGGCGGGACGGACCCCGGCACGGCGACCGGAATCCTCGGAGCGGTGGCGTCGTCGCGCGTGAACGGGCTCGCGACGGTGGGCACCGCCGCCGACACGGACGTCGCGCTCTGCGGCGGCTTCGTCTTCTCGAACTCGTCCTCGCCCGACTCCACGGCTTCGACGGGGCCGCTCGATTGGGTCTGTTCCAGGCTCGGCACTTCGCCGCTGTCGAGGTTGTCGAGGGCGAAGTCGATGGCGCGATCGAAGTCCTCGTCGTCCGAACCCGTCGTCGGCAGGGACTTGCCGGGGACGTCGAGCCGCCAGCTGCCCGTCGTCGGCGGAACGACCGGGAGGCGCGGCGCCGAATCGTCGACCTCGTCGATCTCGATCTCGACGGAACTCGGCGGACGGACGACGGTGTCCGGCGGCGCGGACTTCGGCAGGGGCGGGGGAGCGAACGAGGTCTTCGTGAGGGTCGGCGGGAGACTCGCCTTGCGGGGAGGAGGCTCGGTGGGGCCCTTGGTCTCCGCCGCCTTCGGGAGCGTGGAGGGGATTGGCTTGCCGACGGCCGTCGCCTTCGCTTCGCCGTCGTCCTTCCGGTTCATGGCGGACTTGGCGCGCTCGAGGCTCGCCGTCGCTTCCTCGTCGCCGGCCTTCATGCGGAGCACACGACGCCACGCGTCCGCGGCTTCCCGCGGATCGTCGAGCTCGTTTTCCCACATGCGCGCGACCTTGCGGGCCAGATCGGCCCGGACGTTCACGTCCTTGCCGCGGAGGATCTGGTCCTCGAAGAGCTGGATCATGCCGCGAAAATCACCGAGCTCACGGAGGAGCGTGGAGAGCTCGTCGAGCACGGCGACGTCGGTGGGCGTCAGATCGTGGAGCTTCTTCAAGTCGGCCGCGGCGCCGGCCCGGTCGCCGAGCTCGTCCTTGCGGATACGGGCGCGTCGCGCGAGGAGTTGGCGAACGAGGGGGCCGTCGAAGACTTCGCCGAGCGCGCGCGTGAGGGCGGCTTCGGTGCGCGCGAGCTCGTCGACACGACGACCGAGATCCTCGAGGGCGTCGAGCGTGAGGGCGTCCACGTTGGCCACGAGGGCGTCGGTCAGCCACCCGAAGGCCTGGTCGAGATCCTTCAGCTCGCCGTGCACGAACGCGGAGGCGCGGCGGAGGAGCATGCTGCGCGTGCGTCCGCCGTCCCGCGCGCCTTGACCACCCTGCGCCATCGCGAGGGCGAGCGCACGACGGAGCTTCTCGCCGCCGGCCGCCGCGTCTCCGGCGCGCGCGGCTTCTTCGACGAGTTCGAGGGTCTCTTCCGTGGGCGAGCCGGCGAGGGCGAGCTCGAAGAATTGGTTCGCCTTCGACGTCTGACCCCGGCTCGCGGCGACCTCGGCGACGCGCGCCAAGGCGCGGATGCGATCGGCCGGGGCCTTCGCCCTGGAGACCTGACGCTCGTAGAGGTCGACGACGTCGGCGTGCCGTTCGGCGAGGGCCGCGAGGCGTCCGAGGAGCGGCTCGGCGTCCTGCGCCGCCACGCTCGTGAGGCCTGCCTCGCCGTGCTGGAGGGCGTCGACGCGGGACATGCCGGCACCGACACGGGACTCCGCCTGCCGCACGAGTTCTTCCGCGCGGATCTCGCCCGTGAGATCCCGGAGGAGGATCTCGTGGGCGAGGGTCAAGGCGTCGTGGCTCTTGGTCTTCACCGCGAGGCGTTCGAGATCGGTCGCAACGGCCTTGTCGGCGCCGCCTTTCGCGCGGAGGATCTCCACGCCCACCTGGACGGCGTCCTGATCCCGTTCGACCTCGGCGTACCGGACGAACGCGGCGCGGAGGGCCTCGACGCGATCCGGGCCGTGTTTCGCCTCGAACCACCACTCGACGAGCTTCTGCGCGACGATACCTTTCCATCCGAGGCCGTCGCCGAGCTCCACGTACGCCTTCCGGAGATCGGCGTTGCCGGCGTCGGCGAGTTCGGTGAGGGCGGCGAGGGCCTCGTGGCCACGGTCGAGACGTTCGGCGAGCACGTAGGCGAGCCGCTTCGTCATGACGGCGGCGTCGTCCTCGTCGGCCTCGACCTCGATGCGTTGCGCGAGGAGTTCGGCGACGCGGTCCCACTGCTCGGTGGCTTCGCAGAGCTCGGCGAGGCGCGAGAGGGCGTCGAAGTCCTCGGGATCCGCCTTGCGCACGACGTCGAGGGCGCGGATGGCGGCGGGGTAGTTGCCGAGCTGTTCGTACAGGCGCCCGAGGCGCGTGCCGATTTGTGCGCGCTCCCCGGAGTCG
The DNA here is from genome assembly GCA_046351475.1 of Polyangiaceae bacterium. Taxonomy (GTDB): domain Bacteria; phylum Myxococcota_A; class Polyangia; order Polyangiales; family Polyangiaceae; genus JAXLYL01. The sequence continues at coordinate 27,722 of JAXLYL010000045.1, read as the reverse complement.
GCGACGAGCTTCAATTCGCGCTCGAGGGCGTCCGCGGCGCGGGAGGGGTTCTCGCGTGCCTCCTCCAGGTCGGCGATGGCCTGGAGTGCGGGGCGGCAGGTGCCGTCGATGTCGGCGAGGATGGACTCGTAGCGTTGGATGGCGCCTTCGACGTCGCCCATGCCTTCGGCGATGAGCTCCGCTTCGCGGATGGCGACGCGGGCCTTCTCCGCGCGGTCGATGGCCACGTTGCCGAGACGACGGAGGAGCGTGGTCGCTTCGGTGTGATCCTCGCGTTCGACGGCGTCGTCCACGAGCTTGTCGAGGGCCTCGCGATCGTCTCCGTCCTCGAGGACCTTGAGCCAGAGTTCGCGCGCGGCTTCCTTGTCGTTCAGGCGGACGGCCTGGAGCGTCGCGGCAGCGCGTCGTGCGGAGACGCGTTTTCCCTTGTCCGAGAGGCGATCGCCCCGGCGGGCGAGGAACTTGGCGAGCTCGGCGAACTTCTCGGCGTTGCCGTACCGCTCGACGAGGAGCGAGGCGTAGTCGTCGTTCGTGGGATCGAGATCGGCGGCCCGTTCGAGCGTGCGCACGACGCCGTCGCCGTCGCCCGCCTTGCCGAAGAGATCCGCCGCGCGGGCGTAGAGCTCGGCCTGCGACTTCGGTTCGTGGACGAGGGTCGCCCATTGGTCGGCGGAACGCGCGGCGCGGTCCCACGCTTCTCCCGCGACGTACGCGCGCTCCGCGTTTTCCCAGAGCTTCGGAGAGTGCGCGAGCTCGGCGGCTTCGGCGAAGGCGTCGCCCGCGGCCACGTACTCGCCGAGGTCGCTCCGGAGATCGCCGAGCTGTTCGAGGAGCGGACCCTTCCGCGGGGCGTCGTCGACGAGGCCGAGGAAGTTCGTGATGGCGTCCGCGGCCTCGGTGAGGAGGCCGGCTTTCTCGAAATACTTCGCGGCCGTGACGATGGCGCGATCGTCGTCGGGGTCGAGTTGGGCGATGCGCGTCCACGCCTCGGCGGCACCGCCGAAGTCCCGTCGCTTCTGTTCGTGCAGGGCGGCGAGGCGCTTCTCGACGGCGATCTTCTGCTCGGCACCGACGGCCGTCATCGCCTCCTGCTCGAGGACGTTCGCGAGGTCGTCCCACCGTTGGGTGCGTTCGAGCAGACGCGAGAGCGCCTGGCGCGCGCTCTCGTCGGATCGGTCGATGGCGAGCAGTTGCTTCCACGCGCTCACGGCGCCGTCGACGTCCCGCAGGCTGCCCTCGCAGATACCGGCCGCTTCGCGGAGGCGTTCCTTCCGCGCTTCGGCCGATCCGCCCTGGTTCGACATCGCCCGCACGCTCGCGAAGAGGACGTCCCGGAGTTGGGCGTAGTCGCGCTTCGTGCGGAGGTAGTCCTCCACCCACGCCAGGGCTTCGGGATGGGCGCCGTCGACCTCGAGGACCTCGCGGTACTTGGTGAACGCTTCGGCCTTCTTGCCCTTGCCCGAGAGCATCTGGGCGGCGTCGAGGACGCCTTGCAGCATGTCGCCGGTGAGGGGCTTGGCTTCGCGTCGCGGCCGCTCGCTCCTCGGCTCCGCGGACATCACGCGCGGACCTTCGCCTTCGGCCTTCGTGTAGAGGTGGCGGAGTCGTTCGGCGGCGTCGGGGTCGCCCGCGGCGCGGAGGGGTTCGAGGACCTGGATCGCGTCGGCGTATTGGCCCGCGTTCTCGTAGCTGTCCGCGACGACGACGCGCGCCGGACCCGCGAGAGGTCCCCTCGGGTTCGCTTCGAGGTAGGCGAGGTAGCGGGCGGGCAGCTCGTCTTCCTGTCCGATCGCCTCCGCGTAGAACACGTAGAGCTGGAGCGCGCGGTCGTTGCCGGCGTCGAGATCCAAGGCCGCGGCGGAGTACGCGAGTCCGTGTTCGCCGTCGAAGCTCTCGGCGAGGCCCACGAGCAGATCGGTGGCCTCCGACTTCTCGCGCGTGGAGACGTTCTCGCCGGCCTGCACGCGGTCGTGGATCGCCGCGGCGTACTCGTGGCGGAGTTCCTCGTCGCCCTCGTCCATGCCACGGGCACGTGCGAGGGCGCGCGTGGCGCCGACGAGGTCGCCCATGGATCGTCGCGTCGTGGCCTCGTCGCGGAGGAGGAGCACGCGGCGTGCGGGGTCCGCTTCGAGCGCGAACTCCATCTCGTAGTAGAGCCACGCCTCGTCCCATTGCGCGAGGGACTTGGCGAGCTCGCGCGCGCAGAACACGGCGTACGCGCTCGCGGGATCGAGCTCGAGGGCTCGCCGGAAATGTTCGAGGGCCTTCTTCGGCTGGGAGAGGGGAGGATCGCTCCAGAGCTTGCCGAGCTCTTCGTGCATGCCCGCGAGTTCGGCGCGGAGCTCGGGATTCTGGAGCGCGACGGGGCCCAACAGCTTGGCGCGGCGATCGAGCAGCGCCACGAGGGCCTTCGTGTCCCCCTTCTCGCGGTACAACTGCGCGAGCCGGTCGGCTGCGACCTGGGACATGGGATCCCGATCGATGGCTCCCATGAAGAGCCGGGCCGCACGGTGCGCGTCGCCGAGCGTGGTCGCCCACACGTTGGCGGCCTCCGAGAGCCAGTGGCTCGCGAAGCCGGGATCGAGCGTGGCATTGCCGACGTTCTCGAGCATGGTGGCGTACCCGCGCGGATCGGACGCGCCCGCGTGGTGCGCGTACTCGAGAGCCTCGCGATCGTGCGGATTCGCCACGAGACGCCGGACGAGCTCGTCGATCTCGGCGGGGTTCATACGGGCCCGTACGCTACCACCAACGAACCCGGTGGGGTCAGTTCAAGTACTCGTACGCAGGCTGCTTTTTCGGCGTCGCCGAAGAGTTGGCCTTCGGTGCGGGAGGCGCTCCCATCCGCGCCGCCGGAACCGGCATCGGCGCCGGAACCTTGGCGTCCCGCGGGACGTCCCGGACGGGCACGGTCGCTTCGAGCTCCCGCACGGGTGTCGGCACGAGACGCGTCCCGCCCGGAGCTCGTTCGTGCGGAGAAGCGACGGCCACGCCGCCGGACGCGTTCGAAGCGGCGCCCGGACCGTTCGACACGAAGCCCACCGCCGCGAACACCGCGAGGACCACCGCGGCGGCGCCCATGGTCATGGCGGCGACGAAGGTCTTGCGTCGGGTTCGTCCGGTGAGGTTCGACGACGCGTCCGCCGCCTCGCGGTTCACCTTCGCGAGCTCGTCGAACGCACTCGAGTCGATGGCGATCTCGGAGCCCGTGAGATCCGCCGTGCGCGTGACGCCTTCGATGGGAGGGCCGCTGACGAAGTGTCCGGCCGCGGGGAGCGAGAGGCGGATGCCGCTCGTGGAGGCGAGGGGACCGTCCACGCTCTTCGCGAGTTCGGCGGACATCTCCTCGGCCGACGACGCACGCGCCGCGGGATCCTTCGCGAGGGCGCGCAGGATGGCGCGTTCGAGGTCGACGGAAATCTGGGCCTCGGGGCAGACCTCGGACGGCGGCTTCGGGAACGTCTTGATGTGGCGCGCCATGACGACGATGGCGTCGTCGTCGGTGAAGGGCGCCCGACCCGTGACCATCTGGTAGAGGATCACGCCGATCGTGTAGAGGTCGCTCCGCGCGTCGAGCGGTTTCGCCTGCGCCTGCTCGGGCGACATGTACCGCGGCGTTCCGAACACCGTACCCGCCTGCGTCTCGATGGCGGACAGCGAAGGCGACGGACCGTTCCCGTTCCCCGCGCCGATGTGCTTGGCGATGCCGAAGTCGAGGACCTTCACGGTCTCGCCGAGGGCGCCCGGCAGTTCGGGCACGCGCGCGAAGAACAGGTTGTCCGGTTTGAGGTCGCGGTGGACGATGCCCTTCGCGTGCGCCTCCGCGAGCGACGCGAGCGCCTGCCGCGCCACCTCGACGGCTTCCTTCACGGGGAGTCGCTTCACGCGACGGAGACGTGCGCCGAGGGACTCGCCCTCGAGCAGCTCCATGGCGAGGTACAATTCGCCGGACTCGCTCTCGCCGAAGTCGAAGAGCGTGACCGTGTGAGGGGAGGCGAGGAGGCTGTTGGCGCGAGCCTCCCGGAGGAAGCGCGCCTTGGTGACGTCGTCGATGGCGCGATCGGCGCGGAGCACCTTGATCGCGACGTGACGACCCACGGGGTTCTGCCGCGCGCGGTACACGGCTCCCATGGACCCTGCGCCGATCTTCGCCAGCAGCGTGAAGCGTCCGCTCAGGGTCTTGCCGACCATCGGGTCGCGTTCGGCGTCGAAGAGTTCCTCGAGGGCGAGCAGGGTCGTCGCGTCGTCCGGGCACTCGCGGAGCGGGTGCTCGCCGGCACCTTCGAACCTGCGATCGCACTTCGGACAAACGAGTTGCCGCGACACGCGCACGGACGGAGCCGTCGCGTCCACCGGATGGAACTCTCGGGAAGGCCTTGCCACGAGGGTATGCGTAGGATCGCCCGCGTTCGATCGTGGTGCAAGGGCACGGCTCGGTCGCATCCTCCGTTTTGGGCGAGAATCACGGTCTTCGGGCGCACGTGTGCGTGCCCGGCACCACCCACATCAACGGAGAGGAAGGACGTTGCGGGGATCGCACACGATGCTCACCTCGTTCTGCACGAGTTCGCCGGGCCCGCGTTTGGTGACGTCGACTCCTTCGCGCACGCGCCGCGCCTCGAGATGGAGGTGGACGAGCTCCGGGGAACCCGTGTCTCCCACGAATCCCACCACGTCGCCTTCCTCCACTTTGGAGCCGATGGCGAGGCCGGGCGCCACGCCGTCGAGGTGTCCGTAGATGAGGACGTAGTCCCGGAGCTGACCGCCTTCCCGGAGCGTGTGCCGCGTGACCACCGACGTGCCGAACAGGTGGCCCGCGTAGACGACGTCCGCGGGGCCGGTCTGGTGTTCGAGAGCGACGAGCTTCACGGGCGTGCCGCGTACCTGGGGAAGGTCGACGCCGCCGTGGCCGACGGCGCGCATGCTGCCGCGCCGTTGCATCGTGTCGGGACGATCGAGATCGTAGCCGCTGACCACGCTGTGGCCGCCCGCGAGCCCGGGCGGTGTGGGGTACCGGTACGCGTCGTAGTCCGTGGGCCGATCGGGACGTCGCGGGATTTGGTCGTACGCCGTCCACCGTCCCGAGCGCTCGCGATGCAGGTTCGCGGCGATCGGCGCGTCCGGAGACTCGTCCTCGTCGCCGCGCCCCGGGATGTGCACGCAGACCTCGCCGTCGGGCAGCGTGGCGGCGGGGCACGCGCTTTCCGGCATTCCCTGGGAATCCCAGGTGGCGTCGGCCGATCCTTCGGTGGGCGATGGCCGTGGCGGGGCGACGCGCGTGGAACGGGTGGCCGCCAAGGACACGGAAACCGGTTCGGCTCCCGCGCAGAGGACGACGAACGTTCCCGCCAGGGACGCGACCGGACCCCAAGGAATCGTCGGAAATCGCCGCCTACCGGAAGACACCGACGGCGAGTTTACGCTAACGTCCCGCGCCTCCATGAACGAATCGCCCCAGGGTCTGATCAGCCGTCTCTTCGACGCGGAACGTGCCGCCCGTGACCTTCATTCCTCGCTCGTGGACCTGGATCCCGGAGCGCTCCTTCCCGCGCTCCGCGCCGCGTACTCCGAGGCCGTGAAGCTCGACGACGAAGACGAGGTCGCCCTCCGTCTCGTGCGGATCGCCACGGTGCTCGGCGAGCTCGAAGGGGACGCGACGGTCGATCTCCTGATCGACATCCTCGATCACGACGATCCCGAGGCGCGTCACGCCGCCGGCGAAGCGCTGCAGGATCTCGCGTTCGACCGTCTGAAGGAGGTCGCGCTCGGCACCGAACGGGCCCTGGAGCGGTTGCCGAAGGGGAGCGTCGCGCTGTCGGAGCTCCCGTACCTCTACGCGAACGTGGGCGAACCTTCGGCCCGCAAGCTCCTCGAAAGGTTCCTGGGACACGCCGACGAATCCGCCGTCGCGAGCGCCATCGAAGCGCTCGTCGAGATGGGCGACGCGCAGGCCGTGAACGCCCTCCGCGCCCTCGTGGACGACGCCCGCGAGGTCGATCTCGCCTCGGAGGACGACGAGGAAGAGGGCGGGCGCGTGCGTCTGGGCGAACTCGCGCGCGAAGCCATCACCATGTTGGGTGGACGCGTCGACGACGGACGCCCACCGCCGCGTGGCGCCGCCGGTCGACCCAGGCCCCGCGGCTGACCCGATGCCCTTCGCTTCGCGCGCCGTTCCCCCCGCCACCTCCGTCGACAGGGACGACTTCCTCGATCGCGGCGCGGGCGCGCGGCTCGGTCCCGCCGAGGCGGCGGTTTTCGAGACCTTCGTCGTCCCGCGCTACCTCTCGCTTTTCGGCGACGCGGTCCTCGAATTGCTCACCGAGATCGACGACGCGCAGGTCGCCCACGTCGGATGCCGCACGGGGTTTCCGGATCGCGGCGTCGCGCTGAAGCTGCACGGGGCCCACATCTACGGGTGCGACGCGTCGTCCTTCGCGGTCGAACTCGCGCGGACCAAAGCCGCCACGATGCCGGATCTCGTGGCGGATTACCGCGTCGCCGACACCTTGCCGGTGCCGCTGCCGGCCGCCTCGTTCTCCCACGCGATGACGCTTCATCCGCAGGGCGATCTCACCGAACGCACGCTCCTATGGACCGAACTCGGACGTCTCCTCGCGCCCAACGGACAGGTGGTCGTCGCCATGCCGGTCCGCGGTTCGTTCCAGGAGATCGCGGATCTGCTCCGCGAGTACGCCCTCAAGAACGACGTCACCGATCTGGCGGCCGCCGTCGACGCCATGGCGCAGGGACGGCCGAGCGTGGAGATGTTCGGCGCGGAGCTCGAAGACGTGGGGTTCCGTTTCGTGGACATCGTGTCCCGCACGCACGTGGTGAAGTTCCAGGGCGGACGCGACGTGTTCGAGGATCCTCTGATGCGCCTCTTGGTGCTTCCCCAGATCGCACGCGACCTCGGGCCGGGACGTCACGGGAAGCCCTTCGCGTACGTGCGCGAGGCCATCGACAAGTACTGGAGCGACGGCCCCTTCGAACTCACCGTCCAAGTGGGCGCCGTCACCGCCCGACGGTGACGTGAGTGAACGCGTCCGGGTCGCGGGACGCGTTCACCGGCAGAAGCCGTCGATGCAGATGGCCGAATTCGCGCAGGGGCGACCTTGCGTCGGATCGCACTCGCTGCCGAGGTTGGTGGACGAACCGCACACCGAGACCGGGCCGCTCGTGGACGACACGCTCTTGCACGTGTCGAACCGGTCGCTCGAACGGCAGCCTTCGTTGCCGGCGTCGGCCGCGCACTCGATGTAGCAACTGTGGCGGAGGCACACGCTGCCGGTGGCGCAGCCCTTGTTCGGACCGCCCCGTTCGCCTTCGGTCTGGCAGACGAAGTTGGGCTTGCCGTCGGTCACGCAGCCGCCGTTGAGGCACACTTGACCCGCTCCGCACTGCGCCTGACCGACGCAGGAGGTGACGCATCGATCGAGGACGCACGTCGTGCCCGAGCCGCAGGTGACGGACGCGGTGCACGGCGACGGGTTGCCGGTGCAGACCCCCTTCGCCGTGTCGCATGCGTAGCCGGTGGGGCAGGGGGTCGTCGCACTGCAGGTCTGCGTGCACGCGCCCTGGACGCACTGCTGGTTGGCGCCGCGACACTGCGTACCGTCCGAACACTGGTCGACGGGGAGGACGCACGTGCCACTCAAGCACTGGGCGCCCGCGCCCGTGGCCGCGCACGCGGCGTCGTTGGCGCATCCGGTGAGGGCGGCGCCCGCGTCGGGAGATGCGCCGTCCTTGCCGGAGTCGGAGCGGTTCCCGCCGTCGGTGGAAGTGCCGGCGTCGCTGCCCGTGAACACGCACGAGGCGATGCCGTTCGAGAGACGGCACACGTACCCCGGAGAGCAGCCCGTGGCGCTGCAGTCGCCGACGACGCAGGTGCGCCCGGCGCCGCACGTCGAGCCCTGGGGACAGTCGGCCGTGGACGTGCAGGTCGTGGGTTGGGACGACGGGCGGGACTGGCAGTACCCGTTGGAGCAGATGGCGTCGCCGTAGCGTGCGCAATCGGAGTCGGTGACGCAGGAGCCGTCGCACCCGGAGGCGTAGGGATCGCTCGAACAGGAGGAGTACGGCGTGTACCCGTCGCCGTAGATGGGGCACCCGGCGAGCACCGCGGTCACGCCGGCGACGAAGGCCGCGACGAACGACCCGCGGAGGACCCGGCTGCCGCGCTCGCGGGCGCGCTTCGAAGCGACCGTGGCCGCGCCGTCCTGCACCGTGACTTCGAGCAACGTCCCCTTCGACTGACTCATGCGTTCCCGTCCTTCGTACGACCGCACCTGCGACCGTGGTTGCACCGAAAGTTAGCAACCCACATGCCGGATCGATCCAGGGGAAATTCCCGGAGAAGACGAGACACATCCTCGGAACGTGGACGCGGGTTCACACGGTCCGTGGAACGTGCGCCACGTTGCCGCAGTCGGAGGCCCCCGCTTTCCGAGCGGATTTCGGGAGGCGTGGGTCGCCCGGGCCCGTCGGTTCCCGAATGCAGCCGAATCGACAGCGAAATCCGGCGCGTGGTAGCGTCCTTTCGCCCGGCACCCATGGACGTCCAGTGCGAACGCTGTAAGGCCGAATACGAATTCGACGACGCCCTCGTGAGCGGTCGGGGCACGACCGTGCGGTGCACGGCGTGCGGACACCAGTTCCGTCTGCGGCCGAAGGGCGGAACCATGCCGCCGGGCGTCGAGGATCGCTGGCTCGTGCTCCGCGCCGACGGATCCCAAGAAACGTTCACCACGCTCCGCGAGCTCCAGCAGGCCATCGTCGCCAAACGCATCGTCCGCACGGACAAGTTGACGCGCGGCCCGGGGCCCGCCCGGGATCTGGGCACCATCGCGGAGCTCGAGTCCTTCTTCCGGGAATCGGCCTCGACGGAAGCGGCGGCCTCGATCCATGACGCGCGCACGGCCCACATGCCGAGGCCGTCCGCCGTGCCGCCGCCGCGGGCGCCCGCGCCGCCTCCCGCCGCCATCGACGACGATTTTCCGGAGACCGTCCGTCGGCCTTCGGCGGACGAGGAGCGGGTCGAAGGCGGATTTCCCGCGCCGCCGCGGGTCGACCCCGGCACCAGTTACGTCCCGCACCAGCCCTCCGCGGGACGCGCGCGCATGTCGCCGCTCCCTCCGCCGCCGAAGCGGAACAGCCGGAGACCTTCGCTCCAGGGGTCTGTCGAGAGTCAGTCGCCGCTTCCGCCTCCGGGGGCCCGCGATCGTGGACGCGGGAGCTCCCACGACATCGAGTCCACGTTCTCCGAGTCGGGAGCCATGGAGGACCTGGCGGTGCTTCCCCGGAAGCGTCGTCTCGGCGGATGGCTCGTGGCAGCGGTGCTCCTCGCCGGTGTGGTGGTCGTGGGCGTGGTCGTCGGAAAGCCTTACCTCCAGAAGAGTCAGGCCGACGCCACGGCGGCACCGCCCCTCGATCCACGGGTCCTCAAATTCCTGCAGGACGGCGAACGGGGCCTCTCCGAAGGCAACCTCGATCTCGCCCGCGAGAACTTCGACAAGGCGAGTGCGCTCGCCGATCAGCATCCGCGCGTGCTGCTCGACGCCGCCCGGTACACGAGCCTCGTCGCCGACATCGCGTGGCTCCGCATGAAACTCGTCCGGGACGAGGCGAGCGACGAGGCGCGTCTCGCGAAGCAGAGTCTCGAGGACCTTTCGGGACGCGCGAAGTCGAGCGCCGAACTCGCCCTGCGCTCGGCCGCCGACGATCCCAAGGCCGTGCGCGTGAAGATCGACGCGCTCCGGATCGCCGGAGACAGGGACGGCGCCCGCGCGCTCGTGCCGAAGGTCGCGTCCATCGCGTCCGAACCGGAGACCGTCTACTCGCTCGCGGCCCTCGATCTCGCGGAGCCGTCGCCGCCGTGGGCATCCATCGTGGAGCGCCTCCGACCCGCGGCGACGGGTGAGGGGAACCTCGGTCGCGCGCGCGCGGCGCTCGTCTATTCCCTCGCGAAGTCCGGCGACGGTTCGGGCGCCCGATCGGAGTTGGCGCGCCTCGAAGCTCTCCCGCGCGCCCACGTGCTCCTGCCCACGCTCCGTGCGCTGGTCGAGTCGACACCCGTCAAGGCGGCGACCGATGCCGGGATCGCCGATGGGGGACGGAAGGACGGCGCGCCGCCCACGGTGGACGTCGCCTCCTTGCCGTCGTCCCCGACGGGAGGCCCTCCGCCACCGACGCCCGGGGGAGGAGGCTCGCCCCAAGGCGGTGGTGCGGTTCCCTCCGGCGACTCCCGGAGTCTCCTCGCGCAGGCCGATCAGGCGGCGCGCAAGGGGGACTACGATCGGGCCCGCGCGCTCTACGACAGCGCGGTCGCGCAGAATCCGAGCGATTCGGAAGCTCTCACGGGACTCGGGGACGTCGCCCGCGCGCGGCACGATCTCCTCGGTGCCCAGTCGTACTACCGTCGCGCACTCGCGAACAACCCGAGCTACTTGCCCGCGCTGATCGGCATCGCGGACACGCAATGGGAGCTCGGCGACCACGCGACGGCCCAGAAGACGTACCGCGACGTCGTCGACAGGTTCCCCGAAGGAACGTACCCGCCGCGCGCGAAGACCCGCCTCGAAGGACCCAAACCGCAGGACCCTCCGCCGGGACCGACCGCCGGAAACCCGACACCCACGGGCACGCCGCCCGCTCCGACCGCCACGGCCACGCCGGGCGATCCTCCCACGGGGATGATCCAGTGACGAAGACGTTCCGCGCGCTCGCCTCCCTCGCCGTCGTCGCGACCCTCGTGGCGTCCGCCACGGGGTGCGACGGTCGTGCCCGTCGATCCGCCGGAGGATCCACGAAAGCTCCGCCTCCCCGTCGGGGACCGAAACTGGCGGTCGTCGATCTCGCGGCCGGCGTTCCCGAACTGCCTGCTCCCGGCTTCCTCGGGTTGCCGTCGCGGCAGGAGAGTTACGCCGATCTCGTCTTCGCCCTCGAAGCGCTCAAGAAGGACGCGGAAGCGAAGGCGGTGTTCGTCCGCTTCGGCACCGTGGAGTTCGGACTCGCGCGAGCCCTCGAAATCGGTCGCATCCTCGAGGAACTCCGCGGGTCCGGCAAGAAGGTCGTGTGCCACGGCGAAGCGTTCAGCAACGCGACGTACGCCGCCGCCGCGCGCGGTTGCGGGACCATCGCGGTGTCTCCCGCGGGCGAAGTCGAGGCGGTCGGACTGGCGGCGCAGGTCGTCTACATGCGCAAGCTCCTCGTCGACGAGCTCCGCCTCGACATCGACATCCTCCAGGTCGGCAAGTTCAAGGGGGCCGAGGAGCCTCTCACGCGGGACGGTCCCAGCGACGAAGCGCGGGCGTCCCTGGTCGGCACGCTCGGCGGCATCCGTGCGAGTTGGGTCGAGGCGATCACCAAGGGGCGCGACGGCAAGGTCGACGAGAACGCGTGCGAGGACGGGCCTTATCCGCCCGAGTCCGCCAAGGCGCGCGGCATCGTCGACGCCGTCGGTTACGCGGACGACGTCCGCGAGGAGACCAAGAAGTCGAACGCCCTCGTCCGCGAGGACGTCGTCTACGGTGGCAGCGGACCGGACGACGACGGCGATCTCGCCGACCTCGTCCGCATGCTCGGCGGCGGCGGGAAGAGCTCCGCCCCCGTGGCTCTCGTGCGGGCCGTGGGGAGCATCGCCATGACCGGCGGTCGTGGCCCCATGGGCGACGGTGCCGGGATCCTCGAGCGCAGACTCGGTCGTGTCCTCGCGCGCCTCGAGGAGGACGACGACGTCCGCGCGGTCGTGCTCCGCATCGATTCGCCCGGTGGCAGTGCGCTCGCGAGCGATCTCTTGTGGCACCGCCTCATGCGGATCCGGGCGAAGAAGCCGATCGTCGTCAGCGTCGGTGAGATGGCCGCGAGCGGTGGCTATTACCTCGCGTCGACGGGCAACGTCATTTTCGCCGAGTCGGGGAGCATCCTCGGATCCATGGGCGTCGTCGGTGGGAAGATCGGCGTCGCGCGGGCCCTCGAGCGATTCGGTGTCCACGCCGAGACCTTCGCCGCGAGCCCGAAGGGCGCTCCGGCGGCGGCTCGTGCAGGATACAACTCGCCTCTGGCCGCTTGGGACGAGGCGACCCGTGGGAAGGCCTTCGATCACATGAAGGCGACCTACGACCTCTTCCTCGCGCGCGTGGCGGAAGGTCGGAAGTTGCCCGTGGAGAAGATCGCGGAGTCCGCGGAAGGACGCATCTTCGGCGGAGTCGACGCCAAAGCGCGTGGCCTCGTGGACGAACTGGGCGGTCTCGTCGCCGCCATCGCGAAGGCGAAGGAACTCGCCAAGCTCCCCGCGGACGCGGCCGTGTCCATCGCCGGCGCCCGCGACAACGTGTTCGAAGCCGCCCTCGGCGCCGACGGATCCGGGGACGAAGGCGCCCGCGCCCGTTCGGTCCCCGTCGTCCGCGTCGAGACCGCCCTCGAACGGACCCTCCGCATGGGACCGACGGGGGACGCCGTACGCCTGGGCATCGCCACCCTCTGGCCGTTGGCCGAGGGGGAACGGACGAGCCTCGCCGCACCGTTCGCGCTCGTCGTGCGCTGAGTCACCCACGCCCTGCGCCGGTGTGCGAGGGCAAAATTCGTCCTGGGCCCGCGGACGTTCCGATAGTCTCGGAAGCATCCATGACTCAGCCGGCCGGCGCCCGCGACGGGAAGCCCGATGCCTCGGAGGAGGGATCGGCTTCGACCGCGCAACGAATGACGTTGCCACCGCCCGAGTGGACGGCGTCACGGGAGCAGCCTGCGAGCGAAATCCGCGTGTCGATTCCGCCGGTTCCCCGCATCTCGCGTGGCGTCGCGGAGGGGCGACGCTCCGCGGTGCCATGCGCGCGGCGCTCCTCCGCGGCGACCGGATCGCCGAACGGGACTCCGCGAAGTCCCTCGCGATCTGGCTCGCGAAGACCGGAAGGGACCTCCGTGAGGCGATCGACGTCGGCGTCCGTGCCGTCGTCCTCGGGGACGATCCGGACTTCCGACGGGAGTTGGCCGCGTGGGCCGAGCGCCTGGGAGCGCACACGGAAGCGGCGGATTTGCTCATGCCCGTCGCGTCGAGCGTCGGTGTGCTCGCGCCGGAAGCCGCGGCGATCCTCGCGCGTGTCGGGTGCTTTTATGCGCGAGCGGATCAAGCCGCGCTCGCGGCGAGTGCCCTCGACGACGCGATGTCCCTCGCACCCGAGGACGCGTCCATGGCCGAACGACGGGCCATGGTCGCCGCGTCCGCCACCATCGCGCGAAGCGATCGGCCGCTCGCACGCGCCCTCTACGCCCTCGCGGACAGGCTGGCGATCGCGCGGGGAGGGGAGAGGGCGGTCGACGATCTCCTCCGTGCGTTCGCCGCCGATCCGAGCTTCGAGGAGGTCGCCGTCGTCCTGGTCGACGAACTTCTACGGACGGACGACCTCCGTCGCGCCGACGAGGTGCAACGCCTCTTCGCGGACGCGATCGAGCGCGTGGATCCGGAGCGTTCGGCCGCGGCCCACGGCGAACGTCGTCGGCGCGCCCTCGAAGCCGGAGACGTCGCCCGAGCCCTCGCCGCCGCCCTCGACGAGGGGCTCGACAAGGTGTCGAACGTGGAGGTCGCGACGGCGATGGACGATCTGCTCGTCCGCGCCGGTCTCGTGGATCTCGTCGCCATGCGCTACGAGCTTCGCGCCGAGTCCTCGCCCTCGGCGGCGCGCGCCGATCACTTCGAGGGTCTCGCGCGACTCGCGCAGTCCAGTCTCGGCCTGCCCGAACTCGCCCGGTTCGCGTTCGTGGAGGCGTTCGTCAGCGATCCGACCCGCGAGAGTTGTCTCCGGGCGCTCGAAGTGGACGCGGAGGAACGAGGCGATCCGGCGACGCTCGTCGAGGCCCTCGTGCGGGCCCTCGTGTCGTCCGGGCCGGCGATGTCGCTCCGGGGGAAAGAGCCGCGTGCGGCGGGGACGCGCGTCGCGGCGCGCATCGAGGTCGCGCGACGCCTCGCGGGGTGGGCGGCGGGAACGGGCGCCAATCCGCGTCTCGCGGAGTGGGCGTGGCGGAAGTTGCTCCAACTCGAGCCCGGCGACCCCGAAGCTTCCGCGTGGCTCGCGGCGAACGAGGCGGCGCTCGAGGCGATCACTCGGGCCATCGATTCGGCGCGCGCCGACGTCGATCGGAGCCGGGGGCCTGCCCGCACGGCTGCCGCCGCGCGACTCGTGTCGCTCCTCGGAGGATCTCCCGACACGCTCGACGAGGAGTCCCGTCTGGCGCACGAAATCGCGCGCTCCCGTGGCGACGAAGGGTCACTCCGCGCGTCCGCCCGACTCGCGCGTCTCCGCGGCGACGTGGAGGAGATGGCCCAGCTCGCGTGGGACGATCTCGCGCGCGCGACCGACGTCCGCGAGCGCGTGGAGGCGCACCGGCGGATCGTGCGCGTGGCCCGCGTCCGGGGGGACCGTACGCTCGCCCTCGAGACGGCGGCGCGTCTCCTCGAAGAGTCGGGTGACGACGTCCACGCCGCCGCCCTGGCTTGGATGACGGCTGCGTCCGAAGGCGACGCACTCCTCCGTGCCCGGGCGATGGCGGTCGTCGCGACGTCCGCTCCGGCACCCGTCGCCGCCGTCCTCGCCACGAAAGCTGGCGAGACCTTCGTCGCGAAGGGCCACCTCGACGAGGCGCGGCGCGTCGCCGAAGTGGCATGCCGCGCGACGCCCGGCGATCCACGCGCGCTCGCCGTCCTCATCGACGCGGCCGGGGACGACGTCACCGAGATCGTCGAGCGCGCCATCGTGCGCGCCATGGAGGTCGGTGTTCCCCGACTCTCCTACTGCGTGCGCCTCTCGAGGGCGGCGTCGAACCGGGGCGATCACGACGGCGCGCTCGTCTGGATCAAACGCGCGCTCGCCCTAAGGCCCGGGGACATGGAGTCGCTCACGATCCTCGGGAAGATCCTGTGCGCGACCGGGTCGAAGGGCGCGCTCGTGGACTTCGTCTCCCGCATCCTCTCCGCGCCGGTGCCGACGGAGCCGCTGGCGGCGACCGTCGCCGAGGTCGTCGCGGCCCTCGGACGCGTGGACGGTCCGGCGTCCGTCGAGGCGGCGCGACGGATCCTCGACGTCTTCGGGACGAAGCACAAGGTGCTCCGGGAAGCGGTCGTCGCGCTCGCGGGTCACGTCGGCAACGCCGAGCTCATCGAACTCGTCCTCGAACGTGCGAGCTCCACCGAGCCGGATCCGCGTGCGCGCGCCGAGCTCTGGGCCCGCCTCGCCGAACGACGTCTCGAAGTGGGCAACCGCGACGGTGCCGCCGACGCGATCCGACGCGCATTCACGTTGGGCGGCGTCGCGAGCGAATTCTTGGGACTGCTCGAGTCCGTGGAGGCCGCCGCGGGGTCGACCGACGGTGACCTCGACGTCGCCGCCGCGAACGCACTCGCCCGCGAGGAGGTCTTCGGCCCGACGCCGGCGCTCCCGGCGTGGCGTACCTACGCGGCGTTCCTCTGGGATTCCGGGAGCGATCCCATCGGCGCGTCGGACGTCCTCCACGGCGCCGCGAAGCGGGGCGCCGCGCGCGGCTACCGCGTCCTCGCCGAGGATCTCACGGCCCTCGGCGGCGGTCGCTACGCCTGCGAACGCCTCTCCGAACTCATGACCCTCGAGTCGCGTGACGCGGTGGCGTCGGGAGCCCTCGGCGCCGAGGCCGCTCGTGCCGCGCTCGCCACGGGCGACGCGCTCCGCGCCATGGAACTGGTCCTCGCCGCGGTCGCGAAGAACGGCGGATACTCCGAGGTGCTCGAGGTCGCCGAGACCGCCGCGATCCGCACGGGGAGGGAAGCCGATCTCTCGGAGGTGTACGAACGCATCTCCGCCGCCGCACTCGGTCGATTCGGTCGCCGCGCATCCCACTTCCGTGCGGCCCGCTTCTTCGAGACCCGTTCGGCGTGGTCCCTCGCGCTCAAACACGGCGTCCTGGCGTTCGACGCGGTGCCGTCCGAGGGTTCCGCGTTCCTCCTCCTCGGTCGCATGGCCGAACTCGCCGGCGACCGACAACGTGCCGCCCTCGCGCTGAGGGACGCCGCCGCGCGCGCTTCGGCCGGCGCCGAGCGTGCCCGCTGGTACCTCCGGGCCGCCGAACTGCCGGGAGCGGACGCCGAAGCGGTGGCGAACCGCGCGGAGATGTTGCGGCTCGCGGTGCTCGCCTCCCCGCGGGCGGACGTCCTCGCGATGTTCGGGGACGCGACGCGCGCGCGCCTCGCGCTCTGGCCCGAGGACCGCGAGACCATCGAGGTGGAGTTCGCGTCGCTCGGCCTCGCCCTCCTGGACGCGACCGAAGGCCCGGACGGCGCGCGGATCGCGCTCACCCTCGCCCGGTACGAACTCGATCTGTTCGCGAGCGCGGAACGCGCGATGGACGTGCTCGAACGCGCGTTCGCCATGGATGGCGACGTCGACGGGTACGAGTCGTTCGTCGCGAACGCGCCGCTCCTCGCGACCGCGCCCCTCGCTTGGGACGCAGTGAACCGCATGATGGCGGCTGCGGAGAAGCCGTACGCGAACACCGGCTCGCAGGCGCTCCGTCTCGTCGCCGCGGTCGCCGCCGAGATCGGCGACGCGGTGCTCCGCGCCAGGGCCCTCGTCGTCGCCGCGACGCGCGAACAGGACGACGACGACCTCGTGCGCGACGCCGAGATCGCGGTCGTCCAGGCCGGCGACGTCGACGTCGCGTCCTTCCTCGAACGGTCGATGTCCCTCGATCGTCGCATGGAGGCCCTCGCGAACGTCGCCGAGCGCCTCTCCGTGATGGGTGGATTCAAGGGGGCGATCGCGCTCTTCGAACGTGTCGCCCAGATCGCACCGGTGGATCTCCGCCCTCGGTGGGAAGAGGAGCTTCGTCGCGTGCTCGCCGCGGCGGGCATGCACGACGAGCTCGAGACCCGGACGTTGCGCGACGCCATGAGTGCGACGCTCGCGCCGGACGTCCGCGCGCGACGTTGGGCCGAGGTCGCCTCGCGTCGCGAGTCCGACGGCGATCTCCGGTCCGCCCTGGAAGCGTACGAGGAAGCGGCGCGGAACGAGCCGCACTCGGTCGAGCGTTGGAGCGACGTCGAGCGGGTCGCCGAATCCTGTCGGGAACACCACGTGCGCATCCGGGCGCTCCGCGCCATCCGGGAACACGTGGACCCCGAGGGCGCGCGCGCCGTCGACAAGCGACTCGCCGTCGCGTTCGAGGCCCAGGGAAATCCGCGGGCCGCGGAGGATACGTGGCGCGCGCTCTATCTCGGATCCCCGGACGACGAGGAGGCCGACCACGCGCTCGAAGGCTTCATCGTCGCCCGGGGGGACTTCAAGGAGCTCGCGGATCACTTGTCGCGTCGTGCGGAGCGCTTCGCGCGCGATCCGGATTCGCGGGAGCGTCTGCGGGCCGTGCGCCTCCGGCGGGCGGCGATCCTCGAACAACGTCTCGGACGCGCGCGGGACGCCATCGACGAATTGGAGGGAGTGCTCGCCGATTGGCCCGAAAACTCGGGAGCGCTGCGTTTCCTCGCGGACCTCTACCATCAGGCAGGCGAGTCCGCGAAGGCCGCGCGTCTCTGGGTGCGCGCGGCGGCGCTGTCGATCGACGAAGTCGGTGCCCTCGAACTGCAGATCCGGGCCGCGCGTGCCTTCCAGGACGGGGACACGCCGAGGGAGGGGCTCGCCATCCTCCGGAAGGCGGCGGCGGCCTCGCCGGACGAAGCCGCGGACGCGTGGCTCGAGCTCGCGCGGAGTCTGGCCGACGAAGCGGAAGTCGGGGATGCCCTCGACGCGTCGACCGCATCCGACCGACTCGACGACACCCGGAGGAGTCTCCGCCTGACCGAGGCCGCCGAATGTGCGGCACGCGCGGGGGACCTTCCGCGCGCCGCCGATCGCGCCGCCCGCGCCGCCCGTCTCGCGCCCGAACGCACGTACGCACGTCTCCTCGCCGCGTTCTACGAATACCGCGTCCGCGGGAGCGGGACGCCCGAGGAGGCGCGGCGCACGCGCCTCGAACTCGAGGCCATCGGCGGCGAGTTGCGCGTGGACGACAGGGCGCTCCGAGCGTTCCTCCTGGCCGAGGTGCTCGACGTCACCGACGGAGGTGGCGTCGGCATGCGGGTCCTGGAGGACGCGGCCGTGTCCGCTCCGCGGGATGCGCTCGTGGCACTGGGGCTCGCCGAGCGTCGCGTGTCCCAAGGCGCGTTCGCCCGCGCCCTCGACGCGTTCGACATCGCGCTGACGGAGGACCTTCGTGGACTCCGCCCGCGCGGCGTGGTCGCACTCGCCGCCGCGGACGCCGCGTTCCGTTCGGGCGACGTCGAACGTGCCCGCAAGTACTGGGTCGACGCCACGACCGACCCGGAGTCCCGCGAACGCGCGCTGCGTCGACTCGCCGACGTCGAACGTCCCGTGAAAGTTCCCTCGGTCCCGCCTCCGGAGGACGACCCCGTTCCCGCGTCGGAGAAGGAGCTCCTCGAGAACGCCGCATTCGCCGCGGATCCGGCCATCCGCAACCAAGCGCGGGGATTCCTCGCCCACGCCGCTCTCGAGCGTGGCGCGCCCGCGGAAGCGGAGAAATTCCTCTGGCAAGCGCTCGCCGACGGCAACGTCGAAGCGGGCGACGAGCTCCTCGCCTTGTACGCCGGCCACGGAGACAGGACGCGCGACGCCGTCCGCGTCCGGAGGCAGCTCGCCATCCTGGACCCCGCGTCCGTCGATCGCCTCCGCGAACTGCGGGACGCCGCCGTCGCCGACGGGGATTTGCCGCTCTCGCGGGCGGTCGAGCACGTCGTCCACGTGGTGCTGGGGGAGTCTCCGGGGCTCGCGCCACCGCCGCTCCATTACCAGGCCGTCGAAGCGGGGCTCCTCCGACTTCTCCACCGCCCCGTGCTCACGCCGGCCGGGGAAGTGCTGACGCTCCTTTGGGAGGGAGCCGGATCGTACTTCGAACGGTCGCCCTCCCACTACGCCATCTCCGGCGCCGATCGGGTCGCCTTCGGCGCGACCGCCCCCATCGCGCGTCTGTACGAGACCGCGCTCACGCTCCTCGAGATCCCGCGGACGGCCCTCTTCGTCAAACGTGCACCCACGCCGCTCATCCCCACCGTCGCGCACATGACCCCGATCGGCGTCGTCGTGACGGGCGATCCCGCGGAGGACACGAGCGATCTCCGTTTCGTCCTCGGAGCCGCACTCTCCGCGGCGGCGACGCCCAACGTGCTCGTCCGCGGACTGCCCCTCGAGGAGGGTCGTCTCGTGTGGACCGCCGCGACGTCCACCTTCGGTCCCCAACCGCTTTCGTCCGAAGGGGCTCCTTGGGCCCGGTACGCCGACGCGTTCCAGCGGCTCGTCTCTCCGGCGGGGCAGCGGCGCCTCCGCGAGATCTTCGCCCAGGGAAACATCCCGTCCTTCGACGCCGTGGAGGCCGCGGCGCGACTCGCCGGTCAACGCGTGGGTTTCTTCCTCTCGGGAGATCTCGGCGAGACCATCCGCGCCATCGTCGGGACGCGACGGCCCTCGCTCGCGCCGCGTCGGCGGGATCCGGAAGCGTTCGCCGAACTCGTCCGGTCGTTGCCTTACGTCGCCGACCTCCACAGGCTCGCGCTGTCGTCCGAGTTCGCGGCGGCCCGTTGGCAGATCGAGGCGGGTACGTTGCGCGGGATGGGCGCGAGCCTGCGCGTGAGGGCCACGTGATCGTGACCCGCCCGAGGTCGCGCGGTCGGGGACGGGGAGCGACCGCGGTCGTCGTGTTCGTCGCCGCCGTGGTGGCCACGTTCGCGCCGGCGGCAGCATGCGTCATCGTCGATCCTCCCGCCGAGCTCCCGCCCGTCGTCGCGCGGAGACCGACCATCCGGCATTCCGAAGTCGCCCCGCCCGCGTCCCGTGTCCTCCGCGGCTTTCCCCTCGAGTTCGTCGTGCCGGTCGAAGTCGGCGATCCGGGCGACGACTTCGTGTGGAACGTGTTCGTGGACTACAACGTCGGTGGGTCCGGCTTCGTCGACAGCACGGGCGAGAGCAAAGGCGATCGGGCCGACCCCGACGCCGGCGTGCGCCTCGTGGAGTTCCAGCTCAATCCCCGGGAGACGCCCACCTCCGACTTCCGCGCGTGCCACGTCGTGGAGTTCTTGGTCGCGCGGCAATTCAGTCCTTCGTCGCCGCGCGTGTTCGGTGCGCCGGGCGGGGACAGCGTGACGTGGTTCATCAATCCGAGTGGTTCGTTCGTCGGATGCCCGGAATACGACGGCGGGACGTTCGCCATCGAGGACGCCGGTGCGGACGGCGCGGCCGACGCCGGGGCCGACGGTACGGGTGGCACGTGAGGACGGGGCGCTCGGTGGTCCGCGCGGCCGTCCGTCGTGGGTGCGTCGTCGCCGTGGCGGTCGCCGCGTGCGGGAAGATCGAACCCTCGCCCGTCTCACCTGCCCCACGGAACGCGTGCCCCGAGTTCGCGTGTTCGGCGTACGAGCAGCCGGCGCCGACGCCTTCGTGCTCGGCGAACCTCTGTTCGGTGAAGGTCGAGTTTCCCTACGTGTTCCTCGTCACGGTCCCGCAGGCGAACTTCGCCTTGCCGAACCTGACCTTCGCCGTGCCTTCGGACAAGCTCACGGGAATCGCCACCCGGTGCACTCCGCCCGCGTGTTTCGCGCTTCCGAGCGCGGTCGGCAGCGAAGGGGACTACCTCGTCACGCCCCAAGCCGCGAGCGCGGCCGGACTCGACTTCGGCAATCCCGGAAGATTCACGACGATCCCGGTCTCGGGGGCGTACGTGCCGATGCTGGCTCCTCCCGGAAGCAACCGGACGGACGTGTCCCAGTTGCGGGAAGCGGCGAGCCTGGGCATGCCCCTCGAATCCACGACGGCGCTCACGCTCCGTCGGGACCCCGGCGGTAGCGACGCACCTCCCGGTCCCCGCGGCGCCGGCGGCACGTACGTGCGCGCCGTGATCCCGAGTGGCGCGTACCAACGGACCTACTCCCCGGCGGCGCCGTTCGACGCCATCTTCCCGCCCATCTCGGTGACGGCGAACGTCCCGTCCGACGGCTACGGACGTGTCGTCCTCGGCGACGCCGTCGGAGGCTACGTGGCCGCGCCTCCCTTCACGTTCAAGATCGTGCGGACCGACGGCCCGACGGACGGGTTCTGGGCCCAACTCGTGGACGTGGACTCGGGCATGCGCGTGTCGACGTTGCGCAAGGTCGAGAACGGTTCGGTGTCGCTGACCGTCGTGCAACGCGTGTCTCCCGAGAGACTCACGAACGTCGCCCTCCTCCTCTTGCCCGTCGATCGTTCGTCGCCGCTCCCGTCGTTGCGGTTCGAGTTCATCGGCGGCGTCATTCCGGACACGATCCGGTACCCGAAACTGCCCGAGCCCGTCCGCGTCTCGGGCATCGTGCGACCGACCGCCGAGTCGAACGCGATCCCCGCGGAGATCGTGTTCCGAAGCCAGCCGTACACGTCCCTCGGGGATACCGGCATCCTCACCCGCGAGGACCCCTTCAAGTACTCCGACGTGCTCCGGCACGAGGTGCGGGTGGCGACGACGCCGTCCGACGGTCGCTACGAGGTCGTCCTCCCCCCCGGCACCTACGACGTCACCGTGCGCCCCGAAATCGGCACGGGCTACGCGACGACCCACTTCGTGCAACGCGTCGGCGACGAGGAGAACGATCAACGTGGGCGCGACTTCACGAACCTCGAGAGACGTCGCGCGATCGTCGGCCGGGTCGTGGTCACCGACGGCCGTCCGCTCGCCGACGCCGAGGTGGAGATCGTCCCGTCGATCGCACAAGCCGCGTCGCGCGCCGCCGACGTGCACGCGCTCCCTCGCTCCACCACGTCCGTCACGCGTGAGGACGGCTCGTTCGAGATCCGGAGCGAGAAGGGGAGGGTCGATCTCACGATCAAGCCGCGCGAAGGGACCGACTTTCCTTGGATCGTCGTACCCAACGTGGACGTCGGCGACGACGACGTGTCGATCCCGGACGATCTCCTCCGGGTTCCCGCGCCGGTCGTGGTCGCGTCCCGTGTCGTGGACTCGGTCGCGTTGCCCGTCGCCGAGGCCATCGTCCGCGTCTACGCGCTGAAGGACGGTCGGGCCTACGTCCCCATCGGTCGCGCACTCACCGCGGCGGACGGTTCGTTCCGCGTCGCTCTCGCGGCGCCGCCCCGGTGAGTCGTCCGCGCGAAGCTCGCGCGAAGGACCCCACGTCCCGCCGATTCTGGTACGCTCGCGGGCGACGATGAACGACGACTCCAAGTTGCGTACCCTGATGGACTTCGCGCGGACCGGCACGCCCGGGGGCGAGGTGCCGTCGCGCGCGACCGCGTCGATCCTCGCTCTCGCCGCCGCGACCTACGGCGCCAAGCCACTGGCGGACGCGACCGTCCCCACGGGATTCGATCCCACGGCCGTCGCGCTCTTCGAAGCGATCGTGGAAGCCGCGTTCCTCGTCGCCCACGCGGACGGCGTGTTCGACGAGGCGGAGCGCCGTTCGTTCGAGAAGCTCGTCACCCAGGCCTCGGGCGGGACCGTCGCGTCGGCGACCGTGCAGTGGCTCGTCGGCGAACTCGACCGGGCGTTCGCACGGGACGGCATGGACAAGCGCATCGCGATGGTGGCGATGCGTATCCGGAAGCCCGAACACGCGCGCGAGATCCTCCGTATCGCTTCGGTCGTCGCCCTCGCGACGGACGACGTCGGACCGGAGGAGCGTTCGGTGCTGGTCCGCGTCGCGAAGGCCGTCGGCCTCGACGAGGCCGCGGTGGACGAGGCGACCGCGCACGTCCGGGCGGCACTCGCGAAGGCCTGACCGCGTCCGTCCCGTCGCGGGATCGCCGGCCCTTCAGGACGAGAACGTCTGGACGGCGTCGCGGAAGAGTGCCGCTTCCATGGTGCGCCCCTTCGCTTCTGCATCCTCGGCGAGGTTCCGGAGCACGCTCACCGTCTTCGGCAGGAGTTCGAGGCGCCGCTCCGGAGTCGCGTCCTCGAGCCGCGACGCGAGGAGCGCGAGCAGTTCGTGGCCGCGTTCGGCTCGCGTGAGGAGGACCACGAGCTCGTCGACCACCGCGTCGTCCGTGGGATCCGACTGGAGCTTCTGGGTGAGACGTTCGATGGCGGCGTTGTCGTCGGCACTGGCGGAATCGTCGTCCACGCCGAAGTCCACGGCGAGCACGTTGCCGGCCTTCGCCTCGGTGTGCGCCTCGTCGAGCGGAATCTCGGCCGTCTCGAACCGGAAAGGCTCGCGGACGGACGACTCGGGCGCGACCGACACGGGGGCGTGGGAATCGGGGACGTCGTCGGGAGTGGCGGCGACCGCGGGTACGAGACGTTCGGTGAGCGCCCGGTAGTCGCGCGCGATCAGGGGATCGGACGGCCAGAGCCGGAGGGCGACGGCCAAGGTGCGTTCCGCGCTGCGGAGATCTCCCCGTTCCTGCATCTCGAACGTGGCCGCTTCGCGGAGCAGTTCGACGAGTTCCTCGTCCGGCTTGACGAAGTAGGTCTCGGCACCGGGATCCTCGGCCGGTAGACCGTGGGCGAGGATCTCGCGCATGCGCGCGAACGCGATGGATGCGCCCGCCCGATCGCCGAGGCCCCGGCGCCATCGTCCTTCGAGTCCACGCGCGACGGAGGACAGAGGATCCCGTTCCGCGATTCCGCGGACCCGCGCGATGGCCGCGGGACGATCGCCGAGATCCTCGGCCAGCGCGCGGGCGAGGGAGAGCACGATGTCGGCGGCGGCGACGTCCTTGGACTCCGACTTCTCGACCGCGCGGTGCAGGAGCGCGACACCCCGGGCCGCCCGTCCCGCCGCGACCAGCGCCGCGCCGAGTCCGGCGAGGGAGCGGGGCTCGTCCGGCACGAAGCGGAGCGCACGTTCGAAGAGGTTCACGGCTTCGCGGCCGAGGCGAGCCTTCTGCCAGAGCGTCCCGGCACGACGCCACACGAGATGCTTGTCGCGGGACGACGTCGTGTTCGCCTCGACGTGTTGGACGTCGGCGAGGGCGTCCTCGATGCGACCGAGCCGCAGTCGCGCTTCCGCGCGGGCCCAGCGGAGTCGCCGGTCGGCGGGCTTGCGCGTCAGCGCATGATCGAGCCACGCGAGGGCGTCGTGGGCGTTCTTCTCGAAGAACGCGGCACGTTCGAACGCTCGCGCCGCGGTGGCCGGGTGCGGTTCGGTCTCCGCTTCGTGGACGTAGGCCGCGAGGGCCGCGGCCTCGCTCCCGGCCTCGGCGTGGAGATCTCCGGTGAGCGAACCGAAGGCGAGGGAGTCGTCCCGATCGGCCTCGGCGAGGACGGCGAGCGCCGCCTCGGCACGCCCTCCTTTCCAGCGATCGATCTCGGCGATCCTCCTGGAAATTTCGGGGTGGCGCGGGGCGCTCTCGAGGAGCGCGAGGTAGGCGCTCCGGGCGTCCCCATCGCGGCCGTCGACGAGGGCGTCGTCGGCGTCCTTCGCCAGGTCGGCGAGCTCGCGCGCGCGGATGGCCGCGGGCGAGGCCGGATCCGTCCCCCGCGCGCGTCCGCCCTGCACGACCCACGTGCCGGACGCGAGGGCGAGTCCCGTGAAGTGGAAGTCGTCCACCGACGGCACGCGGGCTCCGGCGTCGGGCAAGAGGGCGCGCGCGAGGGCGAGCGCCGCGCCGCGGAGGACGAACGACGATCCCGAACGTTCGAACGCGCTCCCGAGCACGAGACTCGCCGCCGCGATCGCGAGGGCGAGCGGCGGGCGAGGAACATCGGCACCGCGCGCGTTGGCGACGACCACGTACAGGTCCTCCCCGAAGAACGCCGGCACGAGGTCGAAGGCGAGGGTGGTCGGTCCGTCGGTGCCGTCCTTCGGACAGGCCAGGCCGACGCGCGCCCGATCGTGGGCGAGTTCGATCCAGAGATCGGGCGCGCGGGGCGCCAGGATTCCCACGAGCTTCGGTGCGAGGAGCCTCTCGGCCTCGCGGGACGCGATCTCCACGCGGACCCGTTCGAGCTGTCCGCGGCGATTGCGGAACCGAGCGATGCCTCCCGACACGTCCACCGGGAACTTCACGCTCCCGATGCTGACGAGCAAGTCGGTGACGCGGAGGAACCCCACGAGCACGGGCGCGCCAATCTCGAGGCCGAGGCCCTCCCGTCCGATGGCGAGTCGGACGTCGACCGCGTTTTCCCCGGGACCTTTCGTACCTTCCGCGCCGTCCTTCGTGGACGACGTCGCGGTCCGCTCCTTCGCGCGAGGCTCCCCCTCGGGACGCGCGAGTCCGCCACCGGGGCCGGATTTGGGATCGAGGGGGCTCACGGAATCCGATCCAAAGTGTAGCGGAAAGGACCAGAAATACGGCACAAACTCACGCGCGGGGTCGGGAGCGTCGGCGCGGCGGCGGCCCCGAAGCCCGGCGACCGGAAATCTGGGCTAGAAGGGGCCGGGATGTCGTTCGACCCCACGCTGCGACCCCGGTCCGTGCCGCGGAGTCGGGACGTCCTCGGACCCGCGTCTCCCCTCGGCGGGCTCCTTTCGGGCTACGAGGATCGCCCCGGCCAGCTCGAGATGGCCGAAGCCGTGGAGGAGGCCCTCGCTTCCCGCAGGCCGCTCTTCGTCGAAGCCGGGACGGGAACGGGCAAGACGCTCGCGTACCTCGTGCCGGCCGTGCTCTCCGGAGCGAAGGTCGTCGTGTCGACGGCGACGAAGAACCTCGAGGAACAGATCTTCGACAAGGATCTCCCGCTCGTCGCACGACTCCTCGAACGGTACGGCGTGCGGTTCCAGGCGGCCTTGATGAAGGGCATGTCGAACTACGTGTGCCGGCGACGGTTCGCGGAGCTCCGTGCCCGGGGGGACCTCGACATGTCCCTCCGGAAGCATCTCCCCATCGTCGAGCCGTGGGTGGAGAACTCCGAGTTCGGCGATCGCTCCGAACTCGCGGTGCTTCCCGACGACGCCCCCATCTGGCGCGAGATGAACGCGTCCCCGGACACGCGGCTCGGCTCCGAGTGCAGCTTCTACGAGGAGTGTTTCGTCACGAAGATGCGGAGGGACGCCGAGGCCGCGAACGTCGTCGTCGTGAACCACCATCTCTTCCTCGCCGATCTCGCCCTCCGCACGAACCGGGGAGGGGATTACGCGAGCGCGATCCCCAACTACGACGCCGTCATCTTCGACGAGGCCCACCAGCTCGAGGACATCGCGACGGAGTTCTTCGGCGTGAAAATCTCGATCGGCAAGGTCGACGCGCTCGTGCGCGACGCGTACCGGACGCTCCTCGGGCGCTCGAAACCGGCGAAGAACGCGCCCGTTCCCGGAGAACTCCCCGCCCTCGGCAACGAGAACGCCGCGCGGGACGAAGCGGCCGTGCGAGCCCTCGAGCACGCGACGGAACGAGCCTTCGAGCGTTTCGCCGTCGCGTTCCGACGGGCGGAAAGCCCCGGCGGCGCGAACGCCCGCGAGCCCCGACGCGTGGTCCGCACGAAGGACTTCGACGGCGAGACACGCGCGGCGATCCGCTCCTTCGACGAGGCCCTCGGTCTCGTGCGCATGCGCGCCGAGATGCGCGCGGAGGACGACGGAGCCGCCGTGATTGCGCGACGATCCGGGGAAATTTCCGGTGATCTGCGTGAGATCTGCGCCGCCGTCGACGTCGACCCGCGTTCGGAGGTCCCCTTCGACGAGCCCCACGTCGAGCTCGATCCGGAGGTCGAACGCGAACGCGACGACGATCGCGTCGTGTGGATCGAGTCCCGGGATCGGAACGTGGGCATCGGTTCGAGCCCCATCACCTTGGGACCGATCCTCCGGCATCGTCTCTTCGATCGCGTCGGGGCCGTCGTGTGCACGAGCGCCACGCTCGCGACGTGGACCGCGAAGTCGGGTCCCAGTTTCCACTACGCCCGGGCTCGAATCGGCGCACCGGGCGAGACGCGGGAACTCGTGGTCCCGTCGCCGTTCGATTTCGCGTCCCGGAGTCTGCTCTACCTTCCGCGCGACCTTCCCGAGCCCCAGAGTCCGGACTTCGAGGAGCGCGCCATGGACCGCATCCGCGAGCTGGTCGGGATCACGAAGGGCGGTGCGTTCGTCCTCACCACGTCGAACCGGATGATGAACCGGTTCCACGTCCTCGCGAAGGACACGCTCCCCTACACCGTGCTCGTCCAGGGCGAAGCGCCGAAACACGCCCTGCTCCAGAAGTTCCGATCCGCGGGCGACGCCGTCCTCGTCGCGACGATGGGCTTCTGGGAAGGGGTCGACGTCCCCGGTCACGCGCTGCGGCTCGTCATCCTCGACAAGATCCCCTTCGCCGTCCCCACCGATCCCATCGTCCGCGCCCGCCGTGAACTCATCGAACGGGAAGGCGGCGACGCCTTCACGGAGTACCAGGTCCCCGCGGCCGCCATCGCCCTGAAACAGGGGTTCGGCCGCTTGATCCGCACCCGGAAGGACGCGGGCATCGTCGCCATCCTCGACCGGCGAATCGTGGAGAAAGGCTACGGCAAGCGACTCTTGGCGGACCTCCCGCCCGCGCGGAGGACGTCGTCCCAGGACGACGTCGCCGCGTTCTGGGATCGGATCCTCTTCGGGCCACCCGGCGAAGGGCGGGACGAGACCGCGAGCGACGGCAGGATCTGAAGGGGTGGAGGCGCCGCTCGGGCGTCCTCAGACGGGGACTTCGACCGGCGGCGCTCCCGCGACGCGGTACCTCGGATCCACCGGGTCGATGAAGAGCTTGTGGTTGTGACCGTCGACCACGGACGTCTCGAGGGTGACGCGC
>JAXLYL010000044.1:0-39330 GCA_046351475.1 Polyangiaceae bacterium | reverse complement strand
CGGCTGTCCGAACGCGAGACGCGCGCCCGCGAGGGCCGTGCCGTGGGACGTGGGTGCGTAGGTGTGGATTTTCGCGGAGGGGAAGCGGTTCTTGAGTTCCGCGCGGAGCCGCATGACCGTCGGCGAGATCGTGGGCGGAAGGAGCACGCGCAGCTTGGCGCCACCGTTCGCGTCCTGGGCTTTCACCACGTCGGCGAAGGCCTGCTCGAAGTCGTCCCACGTGGCCGTCGCGCCGACCGCGGTGCCCTTGGAGTCCTTGGCGGGGCCCTTCGACGGGCCCGTCGAACGATCGGGGTCGTACAGGTCGAGGAGCGTCGCTTGCGTGACGATGTCGGCGCCGCCCATGCTGGAGGAGTGGTCCGGGTTGCCTTCCACCTTCGTGGGGCGACCTTCGTGGCACTCGAGGACGATGCCGAGCGACTCCCCGCGGGACGTGACCGCGCTCGCGTAGTGGCTCGGGATGCCGGGGATGACTTCTTCCGGCGCCTTCGCGTACGGCACGATCTTCTCGACGGGACGCCGGCAACCTTCCGCGCCCGCGAGGGCGAGGACGGAGCCCATGGCGGCGAAGAAGCCGCGACGATTCACTTCACCGGCGGAGGGTGCGGCGAGTTGGTCGGCGGAAAATTCGCGCGTCGCGTCGAACCCGGGGGCGGGCGCGCCGTCGCGCTCCTTCTCTTCGAGGCTACGCCAGTAGTACTGGGTGCCGGCGGGCACGTCGTTCAGCGTGTACGGAGCTCGCTTGCTCATCGGTGACACCCCGAGCAGTGTTTCGGCGGCTCGACGGCCCGGACGGGTTTGTTCGGCTGGTTCGGGTCGTACTGCCATTCCATGTTGGTGACTTGGTCCTTCGGGCGGAGGTGCGGCGTCGGATCGCGGTGGCAATCGAGGCACCAGCCCATGCTGAGCGGCTTCTCCTGGCGCACGACGTCCATCTGATCGATGCGGCCGTGGCAGTCCGAACAACCGACGCCGGCGGTCACGTGCACGCTGTGATCGAAGTACGCGTGGTCCGGGAGTCGGTGGATGCGAACCCACTCGACGGCCTTGCCCGTCGCCCAGCTTTGACGGATCGGCTCGAGCTTCGCCGAGTCGGTCTTCACCAGCGAGTGGCAGTTCATGCAGGTCTGGGTCGGCGGCACCATGGCGACGGCCGATCGCTCGACGTTCGCGTGGCAGTACCGACAGTCGAGACCGAGCTGCCCGGCATGGAGGCGGTGGCTGTACGGCACCGGTTGAATCGGCGCGTATCCGACCTGCGTGTTCAGCGGAGAGAAGTAATAGGCCACCACGAACGTGGCGCCGCCCCCGAGAAGGGCCAAGGCGACGGCCGCGATGAGCGGGAGACGGTTCAGGGAGCGGGGAAAGATTTGCATGTGTCCGCGGGCGGTACCGTGCGTGGGATGTGTGCCGCTCGCGAACCCAAAACCGCGTGCGGTTTCATGCCTCTAAGAATCGCGCTCCCCTTCGGGAATGAAGAAGGCGAACGCGTGTTCTGGGACTTCGGCCGGAAGAAAATGGAGGAGCCCAAGCCGGCGCTTCTATACGGCAAAGCGACGTCTCTCTTCAACCTCGACGTGATCGGCCTTCGAAACAGGATCGAGGCCGCCATCGGACGGAATTTTCGGGACGGGCGAGGACGACGAGGCACGCGGCGTCGCGTAGGGCTTGAATTGTCGAGCGGCAAGACGAGGAGCCCGCGGAACTTCGTCCGTGAGGCGGCTCGCGAGCGTTCTCAAATCGCGAAAAGGTTTCGCGTCCCACACGCCACGCGCTGCCAGAGTGTCTCGAGGCGTCGGTACACGCGGACGCGCGGCGGGCGACGCGGTCGCGGTCAGAGAATCGGCGGCTCGGGTTCCGTGACCGGGGGAACGTCGGCGCAGACGAAGCTGCACGTGGACGCGGCGCAGGCGAGGGCGCCGTCGCAGGCGGACTTCTCCACGCCCTGAGGATCGCAATCCGACGGAGCGTCGCAATACGAAGCAGCGCGCTCGACGGTGTCGACGGGTTCCCCGCGCGACAGCGTGAGCGACGTTCCGGCGAGATGCGTCGTGTAGCGGCCGCTCCAATAGGTGCGGATCGATTCGCGGACGGCTTCGGTTTCCCCGGCGAAGGGTGCGAGGTCCGTCTCGAGGCGGACGCCGCCGGACACGACGGAGTACGTCCCGTCGATGCGGAGCTTGGCGGGGCAACCCACGCAGCGTGCGTCGGGCGCGACGTCGGCGAAGAAACGTGGTCCGCGTTCGTCGCGGAGGAAGACGATACCGCGGAAGGTGGAACCGCCGCCCCAGGCACCCACGAACACGTCGGACTCGGGGGCGAGCGGGTTCGTGGAGGATGCGCCCTTGTTGGACGAATTCGCTCCGTCGTCGCCGGCACCGCAGGCGACGAGGGCGGCGGTCGCGATCCACGCCGACGCGAACCTCGCGACCCGACTTCGCGGAAGACCGCGAAGGCGAAGGCGAAGGGTGCGGGGAACGGCGCGGGCTCGCGTGCGCATGGAGTCGACTCTCCCGGGGGCGTTTCGGACGGCCCGGGAATAGCAGTTTGTTCCCACCTTGCAAGGTGATGTGGGACAACCGAGTGGTGGAATCCCCGAATTCTCCGCGATTCGCGACGTTTGCCCGCCGGGGGGCGCTCGTCGTCGTGGGGCTCGGGATGGCCCTCGTCGTCCATCGGATGCGGTCGCCTCGGAACGAGATCGTGGATTCGACCCGCGCGCCCGACGAGACACCGACACGCGCCATGGGCGCCTTCCTCGTGACGCCCGTGGGACTCGGCGGTGGCGGCGCGATGATGGAGCCGCGAATCTCCCCTGCGGACGCGATGAAACGGGCCGTCCTCTCCGACATGGGAGGCGTGTTCGTGTCGAGGGACGGAGGCCGGCACTGGGAACTCGTCGACGGCCACGAACTCCGGAGCGTCGCGTGCGAAGGCTGTCCCGGGAGTGCGGTCGCGTTCGACCCGAAGGACGCACGACGACTCTTCGTGTTCGGTCGCGGTCGCGCGGGCGTCGGACTGCACGTGTCGACGGACGACGGAACGACGTTCACGCGCACGGCCGACGGACTCGCGGAAGGCGAGGTCGCGACGGCCATGGTCTTCGATACGGGTGTCGCGTCACGTGCATTCGTCGCCACGATCTGCGCGTGGCCTCGTGACGGAGGAGGGGAAGACGTTCCGCCGCGTCCCTTCGCCCGGCGACGGCGTGATTGGCGTGGCGGCACCTGCCCGACGATCCTCGCCGCGACGCGGACGACGCTCTTCGGCCTGTCGGACGGCGGTGCGTCGTTCGAGCGTCTCGAGAGCGACCACGATCCGCGGGCGGCGCGGGGCGACAAGGTCGTCGCCGCACCCGCGGGCGCGGGGGACTTCGTGGCGGCGATCCGCGCGTCTGCGGACGCGGCACGAGTACCGAACTCGTGGCGAGCAAGGACGGCGGCCACACGTTCCGTCGCGTGGGACACCTTCGGTCCGCGGCGCGCGAAGGGATGGATCATGCACCTCGCCGTCGTCGCCTCCCTGGACGGGCGCACCCACCTCTGGGTCGCCGGACTTCGCCGAGGAGGATCCGGAGGGAGGGCGACGTTGGCGTGGTCGAGCGCGGACGGCGGCGTCCTGGACGCGGGCTTTCATCGCCGCTCCGGAACGGAAGTTCGGGGCGACCCACGAGGGACGTCCCGGATATTGCTGGAACGTTCGGTTTCGAATGGGGAGGATCGCTCCGAGGGCTCGGCGTGAACCCCGCGGAGCCTTCGCGCGCGATCGTCTCGACGTTGGGCGAGCTCGTCGAAGGTCCGTTCGGCGATCCGACCCGCTGGGACGCCGCGTACACGATCGCCGTCGACGACGCGAAGCGGGGACAGGGCAGCCGGTGGGTCTCCAACGGACTCGAAGTGACGACCGTGAACCGCTACGCGGTCGACCCGCTCGACACGCGGCGACATTTCGTCGCGTACGCGGACATCGGCCTCGCGAAGAGCACGGACGGCGGTCGTTCCTTCCGCCACGTCCTCGGTCCGGAGATCCGTTGGCGGAGCAACGTCTACGACGTCGCATTCGACCCGTCGATGAAGGGCCGGATGTGGGTCGCGGCGGCACGGCAACACGACATTCCGCATTGGACCCAACTCCGTGGCGTCGCCGCCGGGACGTCGGGAAGGGGTGGCGTGCTGCGGAGCATCGACGGCGGCGATCATTTCGTCAGCGCGAGTACGGGATTGCCGGACGCTCCGGCGGTCTCCCTCGCGCTGCACGAGGCGGCGCCGGGTCGCTCGACGATGTGGGTCGCACTCTGGGGCTCGGGCATCTTCCGATCCACGGACGGACAAACGTGGGAAGCGCCCAAGCCCGGACTGGACCTCCGCGAGAACGGGAACGTGACGCGCGTCGCCGCGGCTTCCGACGGCTCGCTCTACGCCTCGGTGACGGCGAAGCGCGGGGACGGGGGCCTCGTGCACCCGGGCGCGGTCTTCCGGAGCACCGATCGGGGGGCGAATTGGGCGAAGTGCGCGCTCGAGGGAGCGAAGCTCGCGTTCGTGCGCTACGTGGCCGTCGATCCGGAGGATCCGACCCACGTGGTCGTGACGGCGGTCGATCGGGACGGAGCGCCCGGCGGAGTCTTCGAGAGCCGGGACGCGTGCCGGTCGGGGACGCTCGTGCGTCCGGCGTCGCTCGCGAACGGGAAGGACGTCGAGTTCTTCGACGCGGGCTTCGACGGGTCTTCACGCGACGTGTGGGTGACCACGGAAGAGCACGGGACGTTCGTCGGCCACGACGGTTTCGCGTCGCTGGCGGAGTGGTCCTTGCCGTTCCTCTCCACGCAGAGGGTCGAGCCCGGGCGCGGGACCGCGCCGGGAACGCGCTTCGTGGCGACGTTCGGAGGTGGCGCGTTGCGGGTGGACCTCGCGGCGACTCAGGCCACGCCGTAGACGACGACGGTGACGTTGTCGTGACCACCGCGGGCGAGCGCGTGGTTCTGGAGCACGCGGGCGACGGTCACCGGTGGCGCCGAGGGGCCGGCGGATCGGACGAAGTCACGGAGCGCGCGGGGAGTCTCCGTGTAGCGGCACAGGCCATCGGTGCACAGGATCACGTGACCGCCCGACGGCAGTTCACGCACGCGCACTTCCGCCTCGACGTGCTCGGGGATCTCGCCCGACTCGAGACGACCGAGGCATCGCGCGAGGGCACGCGCGTTCGGGGAAGCTTCGGCATCCGCCTCGGAGAGGGTGCCCCGGTGGACGGCCTCGTTGGCCCAGGTGTGATCCCGCGTCAGGAGCTCGGCGTCGCGCTCGCCGTTCCAATAGCAGCGGAGTCGCCGAGCCACGCCACGGTCAGCGTGCGCTTGTGCACGAACGCGACGACGATGGTCGCGCTCGTCTCGCCGAAGTCGGCCATGGATTCGGCGAGGCGTGCGACGGCACGGTGCGCCGCGTGGATCGCCGAGACGACCGCGCCCTTCGGAGCCCGCGCAGCGCGCCCGACTTCGCGAACCGGGCGAGTGCGTCGCGGGCGGTCGTGGCGGCGACGGTCGCGGCGATGCGCGCGTTTTCCGAGCTCGAGACACCGTCGCAGACGACGAGCGCCGCCTCCACGGCTCGCCGTCGAGCTCGCCCACTCGGCGGCGACGGCGTCCTCGTTCTCGTCCTTCGCGCGGAGCCCGCGATCGGACATGACGCCGAGGATACCGGTTCGGTTCCCGGATCGGGGGTCGCTCGAACTGCGTTTCGCACGGGCGTCGCTCATGTCCTCGATGGTGGAGAGCGGATACGCGAGGACCGAGGGTCGCCGCCGAGAAGATCTTCACGAGGCCTGCAATTTCCCACGGACGGCCCGGGAACGACGGAGAGCGCGAGCGCGCGAGGACGGACGCGCATCCATGCGCTCCCTTCCCCGAGTCGATGCCGTACGGAGGCGCGTGAGGACGAGGGTACCGTCGGCGTTGACGAGAAGATCCCGTTGCGACGGATGCCAATGGCCGCGTGACTCGACGATGGCGGCGATGCGGAGATGGCCCGGGTGACCCTACCCACGGTCGCCAACGAGATCCACGCCGCGGCGGAAGCTGGGGCACGGCACCATCGTCGGGCGCCCTGATGGCGAGGAAGGGATCACGCCGCCCGTCGTCCCCGAGTTCGACGAGTTGGGACGCCGGGCGTCCCGAGATACCGCATCGAAGTGCGTCGGCCTCGAGCGCCAGGCGTTTCGGTTCGCCGACGACGAGACGCAGCGGAGTCCGTCGGCATCGTTCGCGAGAACACGTCCGGGCCTCTTCGGCCGTGACCGCGTGCTCCTCCGATCACGATGCCTTTGCCCGACGTGGTCTTCTCGACGTCGCCACTCGGCGCTCGCCGGCGCTCATCGAGCAGCACGATCGCCGCCACGAGCGGCGTGCCGTCGAGGTCGTAATACAACGCGGCATCGTCGGCCACGGTGCGACAGGTGGGCACGCTCACCTCGATGCCAACTCCATGGGAAATGTGTCCGGAAAGGTCAGAGGCGACGTTACCAGCCTGCAAACGCTGGGAAATAACGCGAATCCGCTTAGAAACGCCTGGACCGAAGGGGGTGCGACGTGGTCGCCCTGGTCGCGCCGCGCACTGGTGACGCGTAAATTTGGGATCGTGCCGCCGCACTCCCGCAAACGACAGGGTCTCGTCGGGTTCATGATGGTCGCCGTCACCGGCACCTCTCCGGATGCTGGAGCTTGACGGTCCCGTCGATGCGGACGCAGCCGACGGTGCGCTGGCCCGGGATTCATCGGCGAACGACGGCGCGACGACATCGGAACCGGGAATCTCCGGAACGTCCGACGGCGCCTCGTCCGACGGCACCGACGATGGCGCGCCCGCGGATGCTGCGACGGATCGCGGTGCGGCGATCGACGGCGACGCGGGCGGCCTCGACGGCGACGCTTCGGGGGACGTGGGAACGGACGCGGTCTCGCGCACGGACGCCGCAGCCGACGCCACGTCGGCCGAGGATTCGGGGAACGGGACCGACGCCAGGACGGGCGACGATTCGGGATCCGATCCGGACGGGGCGAACGACGACGGCGGAACCACGGTCGACGCGAGCGACGCCGGCGATTCCGGCGACGCGAACGCGTCCGGGACCGACGGAGGAACGTGCAGCACCGATCTGTCCTCCGACCCGCGGAACTGCGGCGCGTGCGGACACGACTGCACGACCTGCCCGCCGACGAACGGCTCGGCGTCGTGCGTCGCGGGCGTCTGCGCTCCGGCGTTGCTGACGGCGTTCTCGTCGCGGAACGTTTCGGAGGTGTATCTCAACGACCAGGTCTATTGGGTCGAGAGGTCGGGCAACCAATCCATCGTCCGGCGCGTGCCGAAGACGGGTGCGACGAACGTGGAAACCGTCGGAGCGTTCGACGGCGACGTGCACGACCTCTTCGGTTCGCGGGACGCTTACCTGTACTACGCGTCGACGGAGACGGACGGCACCGGGGGCATCCACAGGTTCATCGGTCCGGGCGTCGTGGGTCCCCACCCGCTCTTCCTCGCGGAGGCGAGCCCGCCTCGACGTTCGGGGGAATCCTTGGAGGTCGTCGGCGGCACGTTCTACTTCGTGGAGAGGCAACTCACGAACACCGGGGCCCACGTGTCGTCGACCGTGTCGTCGTGTTCCGGCTCGGGCTGTTTCGATCGGGCGACCGTGACCGCGATCTACTCGACCGCGTCGGTGATGGCGGGCCCCGTCGCCGTCGACGCGAGCGGTCTCGCCAGCGGCACGGTCTACGGCTTCGAGGCGAACGGTGTCCGAGGTTATCCGTTTCCCACGGGGGCACCATTCACGCTCAAGTCCGGCGTGAGCACGTCGATCCCGAACCTCCTCGGAGCGGCCTTCGGTTCGGTGTTCTTCTGGTCCACGCAGGGCGAAGGTCTGGTGTCGTCGGTGGCTCCCGCCCTTCCGCTGGACTCGAACGCGCGGGGCCCCATCGTGAACCTCGGCAACGGCGACGTCGTGTTCGGCACGTTGCCGTCGACGCCGGGAGCCCAGCGGACGATTTTCCGCCGGGCAGCCAACGGAGCGCTCACCACCGTGGCCGTCGGCAGCACGGTGCAGTCGAAGGCACCTCTCGCCACGGATCGCACGTGCGTCTACTGGGCCGCGCCCGACGCCATCTACCGCGCGCCCCCTTGAGCTTTCACGCCACGGGCGGCACCTTCGCGAGGTGGACCTCGCCCGACGACCAGCGCATGCGGGTCCCGTCGTCCCCCACGACGACGAGTCGTCCGTCGACGTCGATGCCGTCCGCCGTACCTTCGCCCAGGTCGCTCTTCACCCGACGGCCGACGAGCCCGTCCGCGGCGCGGAGACGCGCATGGACGAGTCCGAGGCCACGGTGGAGGACGTGCGCCACGTCGCGATCGAGGCCGGCGAGGACGTCGACGAGGATCGCGGCACGATCGGGAGGCGAACGCGTCGCCAAAGCGACCGACGTCGCCGTGTCGGCGAGGCCGTCCGGGAAGGATCGCGTGTGCACGTTGATGCCGAAGCCGACGACGATGCCCTGGAGTTCGTTGCCGGCCGTCGTCGACTCCACGAGGATGCCCGCCACCTTCCGTCCGTCCACGAGGACGTCGTTCGGCCACTTGACGGCGACGACGGCCTCCGGAGCGGCCTTCGCCACGGCGTCCCGGACGGCGAGACCGGCGACGAGCGCGACGGGCGGGACGCGCGCGAGCGGGACCTTCGCCCGGAGGAGGACGGAGACGAGGAGCGATTCGCCGCGGACGGCGATCCACGCACGGCCCTGACGTCCGCGCCCGCCCGTCTGCGCCTCGGCCAGGAACGTCGTGCCGTGGACGGCGCCATCCCGTGCCGCGGCCTTCGCGTCGTCGTTCGTGGAGGTGGTGAGCTCCCGGAACTCGAGCGGGTGGCCGATGGCCAGACCTCGGGCGGCGATCGCCCGGGCGACGTCCGCGAGGTCGGACGGGAACGCCGGACGCCCGATGGGCATCACGTCCCTGGACTCACGGACGCGAAATCGAGACCGATGTCGGCCGCCTTCGCGGAGTGCGTGAGCGCTCCGACCGAGATCGCGTCGACGCCCGCGCGGGAGAGCTCCGTGACCCGTCCGAGCGTGATGCCTCCCGAGGCTTCGAGAATCGCGCGCCCGTTCGCGCGCTTCACGGCCTCGGCGACGGTCGGCGTGTCCATGTTGTCGAGGAGGACGATCCGCGCGCCGGCGGAGATGGCGTCCTCGAGTTGGTCGAGCGAATCGATCTCGCACTCGACGACGGACGTGTGGGGCGCCCGTTCCATGGCGCGGAGCACGGCATTCCTCACGCCTCCGCAGGCGGCGACGTGGTTGTCCTTGATGAGGATCGCGGAACCGAGGTCGTCCCGGTGGTTCACGGCACCTCCGGCGCGGACGGCGTAGCGATCGAGCACGCGGAGACCGGGCATGGTCTTCCGCGTGTCGGTGATTCGGGTCCTCGAGCCGGGGTCGATCGCATCGACGTACGCGCGAGTCGTTGTCGCGATGCCGCACATGCGCTGCGTGAGGTTCAGCGCCACGCGCTCGGCCATGAGGAGCGATCGCGCGAATCCGCGCGCGGTCCAGAGCACGGTGCCTGCGGGGACCGTGGTTCCGTCGGCGACTTCGCGCGTGACTTCCGTCCCGGGGTCGACCCGCTTCATCACGTGTTCGAAGACGTCGCCGCCGCAAACGACGACGCGGTCACGGGCGACGGCCTTGGCGAGGGCCCTCGTCCCCGGGTCGATGCACGCCTCGCTTGTCACGTCCCCCGAGCCGACGTCCTCTTCCAGGGCTCGGACGACGATGGACTCGAACGCGATGGTCGGGAGGGCGAGGCGTGCCATGGCGACCCGGTCTACCACGGCGGCAGACCGGTCAATAGAGTCCGTAGCCGCGCCCCAAGGTCTCCGAGAAGACGTTGCAGGATGCATGGAACACGACGGAAGCCCCGATGCCTCCCGTGCGCGCACGGAGCC
The DNA here is from genome assembly GCA_046351475.1 of Polyangiaceae bacterium. GTDB lineage: Bacteria > Myxococcota_A > Polyangia > Polyangiales > Polyangiaceae > JAXLYL01. The sequence continues at coordinate 29,346 of JAXLYL010000044.1, read as the reverse complement.
AGCCGAACAGGAGCGACGGAAAGAAGACCGCGAGCCGCGCCGGCGAACGGATCGTGGCGATGTGGCCGACGGCGAAGAGGGCGCTCGTGATCACGATCGACAAGCCGACCTCGGCACCGAGGATGCGGACGCGACGGGGGAACGCGACGTCGAGGCGCGATTGGAGGTACCCGCGGAAGAACGCCTCCTCGGGGAGCGCGATCACGGCGAGTTGCGAGGCGAAGTCTTCGAGGAACGACGAAGGTGTCGTCGCGAGGACGAACGCGCGACCGGGTTTCCACACCGCCATCCACCCGAAATAGAACGGCACGAACACGATCGCCGCGAACGCGAGCGCCCATAGGACGCTCACCGCGGCGTCGCTCGCCACGCGGCACCAGCGCGTCGCGCCCGGATACACGACGCCACCGAGGGCGAGGCCGTGGCGTTCGACGACGTCGTCGTCGAGGCGCCACACGAACCACCACGTCGCTCCGAGGAACACGATGCCCACCGCCGCGGCGACGTGGCGCGACGGAACGAGGAGAGAGCACGCCGTCACGACCGCGGTGACGACCGACCACGTGCCGAACGCTTCGCCGAGGACGCGCTTCCGCGATTCCGGAACTTCCCGCGACGTCTCGTCCGGATTCACTTCCGGCACGTGACGCGCGCGGCGAAGACCTCGGGCTTGCCGGCCTCGGCCTCCGCCCAGGTGACGTGCCACTCGCCCCGTGTCGTACCGGAGGAGATGGAGGGTCGGGCCTGGTCGCCGCTCGCCTTGCCGATCGCGCTCGCGCCGGAAACGCCGTCGCGGGACACGGGCGCCATCTTCAACTTGCCGCCTTCGTAGAACGCGATCACGACGTCGCCCTCGGCGTTCGCGGCGAGTTGCGGTCGACCGCCTTGGACGGCGAACTTCTTCCGCCACACGACCGAATGCTGGCTGCGATCGAGGTACGCGAGGCTCGCGCCACCTCGCACCCCCGTCCAGGCGAGGAAACACCCGTCGTTGCCGCACGCGACGGAAGGGAAATCCGACGGCGCACGGTCCTCGTTGACGAGGACGTTCTCGCCGAGGACGCGATCGCTCTTGTCCTTCGAACCGCGTGCCCGATCGGGAAGTCCGGCGGCCGAGAGTTCCGGGGTCGTGAGCGGGAGGTGGACGCGCTGGATGATCTGCTGCGTTCCCTTCTCGAGTTTGTAGGCGAGGACGATGGCGTTGTTCGCGACCGCGAGCACCGGGTTCTTGGGATACCCGCGGCCGTTCGGCATGTAGTCGGTGACGCGGATCTCCGGGCCCACGGGCTCGAGAGCGCTGCCGAGACGGTGCAAGAAGATGTCGTCGCCGTCCTTGTCGCGTTCGTCCTGGTAGGCGATGAAGAAGCCGCCTTCGGTGCGGGCGATCGCGGGGGCGAAACTGCCGGACTTGGCGGGTCCGACCAACATGCTCGCTCCGGCGATGCGGGCTTCGTCGTCCAGCCAACGGACACGCACGCCCGCTTCGCGTCCGGAACGGTCCTCGTAGAGGATCCCGTACCGATCGCCGATCGCGAGCATGGAAGTGCGGCCGACGTCCGCGCCTTCGGGCGTGACGTCACGGGGTCGCGTGAGCGGCCGTCCCGTCGCATCGAGGAGCACGGCGTAGGCGTGGCCGTGGGCCGCCTGCTCGTGATCGTCGGTCCACGCGACGATGACGCCGTTCGCGCCCGCAGCGACGGAGGGCGACACCGCCGCACCGGACACTCCGACGCGCGGATGGGAGAGGGCGGCGGTCGTGCAGGCTCCACCGCCGGTCGCCGCTCGGACCTGGTCCGTCATCGCGGCACCGGTGGATTTGCCGCCCAGGTCCTGCACTTCCTTGAACTTGCGGACCGCCCCTTCGGCGTCGCCCGACGCGAAGAGCTTCTGCCCCTCGCCGAGGATCACGCCCCACTTCGGATCGTCCGGGGACATCAGGGGTTGCGGTTTGTCGACGACGGCGGCAGCGTCCGGAGCTGCGGCGTCGGCGGCCGTACCGTTCGGTCCCGTCGTCGTGGTCGTGTCGGTCTTGCCGAAGAACGCGTACGCGCCCGCGGCGCCGCCACCGATCACGAGGAACGCGAGGAGCCAACGCACCGGATTGGGTCGTGCGAACTTCGGGATGATCGATTCGGGCGTCGCCGGGATGGGGATGTCGGCGACGGGGACGTTGCCGCTCGGAGCGGCTTGGGGTGCGGACGCGTACGGACCCGACGCGTAAGGAGCCGACGGATGGGAACCGGCCGGTGCATACGGATGGCCCGCGGAAGGAACGCTCGCGCCCCCCGGTGACGACGACGTGGCCGCGGGCGGGAGCGCGCCGGAGCCGAAGCCCGGGGGCGGTGGGATCGGCATCGGATTGCCGGACGACGGCGCGGGCGTTCCGGGCCGCGAACCGGGTACGAACGGCATGGGTACGGCGGGCGATCGCAGGGGCGAACGGCTCGGAGACGACGAAGTCCCGGGAGCGCTCCCCGCGGGCGTGCTGGGGACCTTCGGAGCCCCGACGATCTGGGGGGACGGTTGGGAGTTGCCGGGCCTGGGCGGCGGTCGGAGCGTGTCGAGAATCTCGAGGCTCTCGCTCGAGAGGAGCTCACGGCGCTCGGGAAGCTCTCCCACGCTCACGTGGGAGATCGCCGCGGTGTCGAGGGCTCGGGCGAGCGCGTCGGCGAGCTCCTTCGCCGTCTGGAACCGCTTGTTCGGGTCCCGCATCAACGCCTTCTTGAACCACTCGTCGAACGTGACGGGCAGGTCCGGACGTTGTTTGCTCGGGAGCGGCGGTGTGGCGGCCGCGATCGCCGCGAAGGTCATCGCCACGCCCTGATCGGTGTTCCACACGGGGCGCCCGATGAGGCACTCGTACGCCATGCATCCGAGGGCCCAGAGGTCCGCGCGATGATCGACGTTGCCCTGCCCCTTCACCTGTTCGGGAGACATGTACGCGGGCGTTCCGAAGACGGCGCCCTCGCGCGTGAGGCGCGCGGCCTTCTCCTCGCCCCCCATGGGCGAGTAGAACTTGGCGAGACCGAAATCGAGGATCTTCGCGACTTCGCCGTCTTCCGTACGCATGAGGAAGATGTTCTCGGGCTTGAGGTCGCGATGGACGACCCCGGCCTCGTGCGCCTTCATGAGGCCCTTGGCGCAATGCGCGATCACGCGGACGGTGGTCGGAACGTCGATGATGCGGATGCGGGCCATCCGGTCGTAGAGCGACTCGCCTTCGAGAAGCTCCATCGTGATGAACGGACGACCGTCGTCGAGTCGACCGGAGTCGTACACGTCGACGATGTGCGGGCTCTTCACGCTCGCGGCGGCCCGGGCCTCCCGGAAAAAGCGTTCGATGACGATGTTCGACGTCGCCAGCTCCGCCGCGAGGATCTTGATGGCGACCCGTTTGCCGAGCGTGAGCTGCTCCGCCTCGTACACCGCGGCCATGCCGCCACGACCGATTTCTCGGGTGACGCGGTATTTCCCGACCAGGACGGTCCCGGCGGGTACCTTCGAATCGATTTGGGGAGCCGCCATCCGAGGGATTCCCCCCGAGCGTACGCCCTTCCTTTCGCTTCGGGAAAGGAGAAGCACCCGCCGGGACCGGAGGACCCCGCCGGTTCCCGGAGCACGGCGATGGGCGCGTTCGCCGGTCGAAGGTGGGACCCCCTGGGAAGGTGTGCGTGGATTCGCGCTCCGCGTAGGATGTCGTTTCCGCGATGTCGCTCGAAGGCCACGCCGCAGCCGTCGTCCGCACCTGGTCCACGGGCGAATCGGCCGTCGCCGTGCCCTGGCTCCTGCTCGCGCTGCGCTTCGTTAAGGTGATCAGTGTGTCGACCTTCGTCGCGGGAGTCGTCGGTTCGTTCCTCCCGACGTCCCTCGCCGACCGGCAACGTTTCGCGTACGCGATCGCCGGTCCCGGATTCGGAGCGTCGTGGGTCACGGGATTCGTCCTCGCGGGCGTGACGTCGACCTCGTTCCTCTCGACCTGGATCCTCGGGGGACTCACCTGCTCGTTCGTCACGCTCCAGGTCGTCCTCTTCTCGGTGGGGAAGGACGGGCGCCGATCGCCGACGATCGCGTTCGCCGCCCTCCTGCCGCTCGTCGCCACGATCGCGCTCATGGTGTTCCGGCCCGATCCGTGACCCGCGCGGACGGTCGGTCTACACTCGGGGCGTGACGACGTTCGGAGACCACCCGTGACCGAAAGCGACGAAGGCGCCCGGGACCGCTTCGTCGCACTCGGCGAGATCGCGGCCGAGATCGCCCACGAACTCCGGAACACGCTGCAGGTCATCTCCGCGTGCGTCTACGTCGCGCGACAGAACCCGGCGGCGAGTCTCGACCATCTCGTGAAGATCGATCGTCATGCCCGCATCGCGCACGGCATCGTGGACGATCTCATGGCGCTCGCGCGAGGGGACGCGTCGCGCGCGAGTCCGACGTTGGTCGCGGAAGTCCTCGTGGCGGCGCGCTCCGAGATCGAGCCCGGAAAGGCCACCTGGGACGACGTTCTCGCTCCAGCCGATCTGCGCGCCGTGGTTCATCCCGGGCTGGTCGCCCGGCTCCTCCACGTGCTCTACGACAACGCGATCCTCGCGAGTGCTCCCCGCCCTCCCGTCGTCCGGACCCACGCGCGGCGCGAAGGCGACCACGTCGTGCTCGACGTGAGCGACGACGGACCCGGCGTCCCGGAGGGGATCCGCGAACGCGTGTTCGAACCGCTCGTGACCGCTCGGGCGGGCGGGAGCGGACTCGGACTCGCGCTGGCCCGGCGGATCGCCCGCGCGCACGGCGGGACCATCGAGCTCGTGGACGGGGCGGCCGAGACCGCGGGACCCGGTTCATCCGCCGCGACCGGCGCGACGTTCCGGGTCACCGTTCCCGCACGCTGAAACGGTCGGAACGGCGGAGATCGACGAAGGCGGGCGGTCCCCCTTGCGCCTCGGGGCCACGCGACGAAGATTCGTCGTTCCCCCATGCTCCCGATCCGGCTCCGCGGCGCGCGAACCCACAATCTCCGCGACATCGATCTCGATCTCGCCCCCGGAACCCTCGTCGCGATCACCGGACCGAGCGGTTCGGGCAAGTCGTCCCTCGCGCTCGACACGCTGTACGCCGAGGGCCAGCGTCGGTTCGTCGAGAGCTTCAGCCCGTACGCGCGCCAGTTCCTCGAGCGCCTGGAGCGACTGCCGATGGCGAGCCTCGATCCGGTCGCGGCCACCGTCGCCGTCGACCGTCGCGCGCCCGTGAAATCGAGCCGGTCGACCCTCGCCACCATGGCCGATCTCGAACCCTACGTGGCAGCCCTCTTCGGGTGCGAAGCGGTTCCCGTCTGCCCCGACTGCGACGTGCCCGCCGAACTCGCGTCGCCCGAGGCGACGACGAAACGCATCCTCCGCGACCACGGGGGCGAGCGCGCGATCGTGAGCTACCCGGTCGCTTCCGCCCTCGCGCGCGACACCGAGTCCTTCCTCGCGCTGCGTGAGTCGTTGCTCGCGAAGGGCTACCGTCGTCTCGTCGTCGGCGGCCGCGTACGCGACGTCGACGAAGTGAAACCGAGCGAAGCCACCGCACGGGACGTCCGTGTCGAGGTCGTCGTCGATCGTGTCCGCCTCGACGCGAAGGACGCACGACGGATCCAGGAGGCCCTCGAATCCGCGTGGAACGAGGGCGAGGGGCGCGCCGAGCTCCGACTCGAGTCGAACGCCGCACACGTTCCCGTCGGCCGGGGTCTCGCGTGTCCCTCGTGCGCGCGCACGTTCGAACCGCCGCGCCCTGCCCTCTTCTCGTACAACTCGCCCCTCGGAGCGTGCGAGGCATGCCGCGGATTCGGCCGCGTGATCGGCATCGATTGGGACAAGGTCATCCCCGACCCGTCGCGCACGATCGCGCAAGGAGCCATCCGCGCGTGGGCGGGCAAGAGCGCGGAATGGGAACGCGCCCAGCTCGCGAAGTTCGCGAAGGCGAAGAAGATCCCCATGGACGTCCCGTGGAACGCCCTCACGAACGCCCAACGGGAGGCCGTCCTCGCGGGCGAAGGTACGTGGGAAGGTGGGAAGTTCCCGGGTGTCCGCGCATGGTTCAAGCGGTCGGAGACCCGCACCTACAAGATGCACGTGCGCGTGTTCCTCGCGCGCCGGGAGTACGGTCCCGTGTACGACGTGCGACGGCGCGCGCCTCGCCGGAACGGCGCTCCCTCTACCGCGTGAACGGTCGAACCGGCCGCGGCAAGCAGGACGTGAGCGAGGCCCTCCGGAGCGTCCCTCGCCCTCACGCCCGCCTCGCCCCAGGGCAGACGTGTGACCGAAGCGCTCGCGTCCCGCCTCCGGTACCTCGAGCGGGTCGGCCTCGGATACCTCACCCTCGATCGGCAGTCGCGCACGCTTCGGAGGGGGAGGCGCAACGCGCCGGACTCACCACGGCCCTCGGTGCCTCGCTCACCGGGACCCTTCGTCCTCGACGAGCCCACGGTCGGTCTCCACGCGTCGGACGTACCGAAGCTGGCGGAGGTACGCGAGCTCGCCGACGCGGGCAATACGGTCCTCGTGATCGAGCACGATCTCGACGTCGTGCGGTCGTGCGAGCGGGTGCTCGAGCTCGGTCCCCACGCGGGAACGCGGGGCGGGCGCGTTCTCTTCGACGGGTCGCCGGACGCGCTCGCGAAACGGGCGGACCTCGCGACGGGCAGGGCCCTCGGTGCGGTCACACGAACGCCCCGCGAACCCAGGAAACCTCGGGGTGAACTGGTGATCGTCGGCGCGAAGGCGAACAACCTCGACGTCGCACGCGTCGCGATTCCCACGGGCGTCGTGTGTGCGATCACCGGGCCGAGCGGTTCCGGCAAGTCGACCCTCGCGGAAGACGTGCTCTACCGCGGCGTCGCGCGCATGACGGGCGACACGTCCGCCCCCAAGGCCGCGACGTTCGTGCGGATCGAGGGCACGAAGTCGATTTCAATGCCGTGCTCGTCGATCAGTCGCCCCTCGGCCACCGCTCGCGGGAACGCGGGCACCTACACGAGGCGGGATCGCATCCGTGCCCGCTTCGCTGCCGAGCCCGCCGCCGTGCGCAAGGGCCTCACGCCCGCGCACTTCGTTCAACGTCGCCGGTGGACGGTGCGAGACCTGTTCCGCGAAGGCTACGAGACGGTGGAGATGCAGTTCCTCGCGGACGTCTCGCTCCTCTGTCCGATGTGCCAGAGGGGAAACGGTTCGGCCGGAAGTCCTCGCCGTCACGCACGGGGGACTGAACGTCGCCGACGTGCTCGCCCTCGGCGTGGACGAAGTCCTCGCCCGCTTCGATCCGGAGGACGAGCGGGACTACGTGCTCCGTCGGGCCCTCGACCCCCTCGTGCGCGTCGGTCTCGGGTACCTGCCGCTCGGTCAGCCCCTCTCCACGCTCTCCGGCGGAGAGGCACAACGCGTGAAGCTCGCCCGCGCCCTGGCCGAGGCGAAGAAGGACACGCTCTTCGTCATCGACGAACCGAGCGCCGGCCTCCACGCCGAGTGACACCGCCCACGTCACGGAGACGCTCCATGCCTGGCGCGGCCGCGGGTTCGTCCGTCGTCGTCGTCGAACACGATCTCGCGCTCGTCGCCGAAGCCGACTGGGTGATCGATCTGGGTCCGGGCGGCGGTCCCGCGGGCGGAGGGTCGTCGCCGAGGGAACACCGGCGGACGTCGCCCGCGGCGGCACCAAGACGGGCGCCGCCCTCGCCGAACGGTTCGCGGCGCACACGGCGTCCGCCGACGCACGCGGCACCGGCGATCGCCGTGGGAATCGCCGTCCGCAGGCTCACGACGCCATCCGTGTGGAGCACGCACGCGAGCACAACCTGAAGGACGTCTCGTGCGCGATCCCGCACGGCAAGCTCACGGTGGTCACGGGTCCCAGTGGCTCGGGCAAATCGAGCCTCGCGTTCGACGTCGTCTTCGCCGAGGGGCAGCGCCGCTTCATGGAGACGCTCACTCCGTACGCCCGCCAGTTCCTCCCCACCCTCCCCCGCCCGGACGTCGATTCCGTCCACGGCGTGCCGCCCTCGATCGCCCTCGAACAGCGCACGACGCGCGGCGGCGCCAATTCCACGGTCGCGGACCGTCACCGATCGCGCACTACCTCCGTCTCCTCTACGCGAAGGTCGGGGAGGTGCATTGCCCGAAGTGCGACGCCGTCGTCGCCCCGAGCTCGCCCGAAGAACTCTTCCGGCGGCTCACGTCGCGAAAGTCCTCCGAGAAGTTCACGGTCTACGCGCCGGCGGTTCGCGCCCGGAAGGGCACGTACCTCGATCTCTTCACGAACGCGTCACGCGCGGGCATCCAGAGCGCGCGCGTGGACGGAGCGATCGTCGGCCTCGAACCGCCTCCGAAGCTCGCGAAGACGAAGGAACACTCCGTCGACCTCATCGTGCACTACGGCACTCTCGCGTCCTTCGAACGCGCGGCGTTCGACCGTGCCCTCGCGTGGGGCGAAGGCGCACTCCGTGTCGCCCCCGGCGTACCGACGGCCCTCCCCGGCCGCTCCGAAGAGATGCATTCGACGGAACGATCGTGCACCGAGTGCGGGACCGGCGTCCCGGAACTCGATCCGCGGTGGTTCTCGTTCAACACGAAACAGGGGCAGTGCGAGACGTGCGAAGGGACGGGCGTCCGCGGCGGACCGGATGCCGCCCTTTCGGACGCCCCCACCAAGCCCTGCAAGGCGTGCGATGGCACGCGCCTCGCTCCCCTTCCCCGAGGCGTGCGCACCGCGGGTCTCTCGTACCCGCGGTTCACGGCGAAGGACGTGACCCACGCGCTCGCCGACATCGCCACGTGGCGCTTCGAAGGCGACGCGGCGACGATCGCGGAGGCGCCCCTCGCCGAGCTCCGGCGGCGCCTCGCGTTCGTCGACCAGGTCGGCCTCGGCTACCTCGGGCTCGACCGTGCCGCGAATTCGTTGTCCGGCGGAGAGATGCAGCGTCTCCGCCTCAGCGCCCAACTCGGCAGCGGGCTCACGGGTGCGCTGTACGTCCTCGACGAACCCACCATCGGTCTCCATCCGCGGGACACGCGCGCCCTCCTCTCGAACCTCCGCGCCCTCGTCGACACGGGATCCACGGTCCTCGTCGTCGAACACGACGCCGAGACCATCCGCGCGGCCGATCATCTCCTCGATCTCGGTCCCACCGGAGGCCGCAACGGCGGACACGTCCTCGCCGAAGGTCCCGCGCACGTGGTCCTCGCCGATCCGCGATCGAAGACGGGGCGCGCCGTCGCCAGCACCGCGCGCATCGACCGCCCGAAGCTGCCCATGGCCGACGCGTTCCTCGAGCTCCGCGGCGCGCGTGCGAACAACCTCCAGGACGTGACCCTCCGTATCCCGACCGGCCGACTCACCGTCGTGGCGGGTGTGAGCGGCTCGGGCAAGAGCACCCTCGTCCGCAAGGTGTTCTACCCGGCGCTCCGGAAGGCCCTCGGGCTGGTCGCCGACGTCCCGGGCGATTTCGACACCTTGAAGGGGACCCGTGCGGTGAAGCGCGCGCTGGCCGTCGATCAGTCGCCCATCGGGCGCACGCCACGCTCGGTTCCCGCCACGTTCCTCGGCATCTGGGACGATCTCCGCAAGCTCTTCGCCCAGATGCCGGAGGCCAAGGTGCGGGGATTCGGTCCCGCGAGGTTCTCCTTCAACACGCCCACGGGAGGTCGATGCACGGCCTGCGACGGGCAAGGGTCGACCGTCGCCGAAATGTCGTTCCTGCCGGACGTGGTCTCTCCCTGCGAGACGTGTGGAGGTGCGCGGTTCGAGCCTTCCACCCTCGACGTCCGGTATCTCGGCAAGTCCATCGGTGACGTCCTCCGGATGTCCGCCACGGAGGCCGCCGAGCTCTTCGCCGCCCATCCGCGCATCGCCCGTCCCCTCGCGATGCTCGACGAACTCGGAGTCGGCTACCTCCAAATCGGGCAGGGGTCGAACACGTTGTCCGGCGGCGAAGCGCAGCGTCTGAAGCTCGCCGCGGAGCTCACCGCGGGCACCGCACACGAGCCCACGGTCTACGTCCTCGACGAACCCACCACGGGATTGCACCTCGACGACGTCAAACGGCTCCTGCACGCCATGGACCGCCTCGTCGCCCGGGGAGACACGCTCGTCGTCATCGAGCACCATCCCGACGTGATCGCCTCCGCGGACTGGGTCGTCGAGCTCGGACCGGAAGCCGGCGCCAAGGGAGGTCGCGTCGTGTTCGAAGGGGAGCCGAAGACGCTCCGCCGCGCGAAGACCGCTACGGGCAGGTGGATGGCCGAGTCCGGCGCCGACGCGCCCGCGTGACGCCGAGCGCCGCGACCGCGGCGAAGAGGACGGCCGCTGCGTCGGGTCGCGACGGCGCTGACTCCGGCGACGACGAACACCCGGCACTCTCCGACGAAGCCGGAACCGTCTCCATGGGCGCGCACTTTCCCGCCGACGAACAGACGTGTCCGGGGGCACACTCGTCGATGGACGTGCACGACTCCTTGCACCGCGTGGCTTCGCAGAGGTAGGGCGCGCAGGAGACGGACTCGCCGGTCGGTGTCCTCAAGGTCTCGCGGTCCTGGCACGTGGCGCCCGTGACGCAGGTCCCCGTCGTCCCGTCGCAACGTGTCGACGGGTCGCAGTCGTCGTCGGACACGCACGACGCACGGCACGACTCGGCTCCGCAGGCGAACGGGAAGCAACGACGACGGGACGGCTCTTCGCACGCTCCCTTTCCGTCGCACCGGGCCGCGGAAGCCTGGACGCCGGCCGCACAGGACGCTTTCGCGCACGCGACTTCGGCGCCGACGAAGCCCACGCACGTGGACACGTCGCGCACGCCGTCGCAGGTGCGGGCAGCACACGTCTCCGTGCCACTCTCGCACTTCGGTCGGGACCCGCGGGGAGCTCCGGTCACCGCGGAACATTGTCCCGGAGCGCTCGGAAGGTCGCAGGCTTCGCATTGCCGTTCACACCGGGCGTTGCAGCAGACGCCGTCCACGCAGAAGCCGCTCGGGCACTCGGCGTTCGCCGCACACGACGACCCGAGCGCGGCGGGCACGCACGTTCCGGCGAGGCAGCGCGACGTCGGGTCGCACTGTGCGTCGCTGGAACACGCGTTCGCGCACTCCCCATGGACGCCGTCGCAGAGCGCCGACGCGCACACGGGATTCCTTCCGGGATCGCCCTTCGGCGCGATCGTGCATCGCCCCGGGGTCGCGTTGCACACGTCGCAGCCACCGCCGCAACGCGACTCGCAGCAGTAGCCGTCCGTGCAGAAGCCCGAAGCGCACTCGGCGTCCTCGCGGCAGATCGCGGCGACGGGACGGGTGCACGCTCCGTGACCGTCGCACGTGTCCGGCGTCGCGCATTGGGCGACGGAGGCGCTGCAGGTGCGCGTGGCGACGCATCGGCGGACGTTCTCACCCGCGGGTGCGTCGCCACACGTTCCGACGTGACCCGGAAGGTCGCAGCGCTGGCATGCACCGTCGCAGCGCGAGTTGCAGCACACGCCGTCGACGCATTCGCGGCTCGCGCAATCGAGAGCGGAGGTGCACCGCGCGGCGAGGGCACGACCGTCGACGACCGTCCGCGTGACGATGCGGCCGGTCGTGAACGTCGAAGGGGAGTCGGCGCTCGTGTAGAGAAGGATGGTTCTGGAGGCGGACGCCACGAGGGCGGGTTCACTCTCGTCGGCGACGTCGGACGACATCACGATGCCTTCGGGATCGAGCGTCGCTCCCGAAGGATCGACCCAGGCCATCCGGATGTCCCGAGCGGCCCCACGGGTCTCGCTCTCGTGCCACGCGACGACGTATTGCCGCTCGCGGGGACTCCAGACCACCGTGGGCCCCCCGGCGACGCGATCCGGAGCCGACAGGACGACGGGATTGGAGACGCGGAACGCGGATGCACCGCCGTCCACCCCGGCATCGGCATCGGGTCCGACTCGGCTCGCTCGAATCACCTCCGTCGCCGGACCGCCGTCGGTCGCTCGCTTCTCTTTCCAGACGATCAGGAACGAAGTGCCGTCGGTCGCGAGGACCACCTCGTCGACGACCCCGACGGACGAGGCCACGTCGACCGAGGACGCGTTCGCCAGGCCGGCGAGCGTGGCATCGAAGCGCGCACGAACGCGAGTTCCCGAGGACGTGGCTTCGGTCCACGCGACGAAGGGAGCGTCACGGGCATCCACTTCCACCGCCGCGGACGAGATCGTGGTCGCGCCCACGTCGAGATCCTGGAATGCGTCGACGTGCGGGCCGATGGCGCCCGTCGGCGTGAGCGATCCGGCGGTGACGTCGTGGAGGGTGAGGACGTCGGCCGTTGCGCCCGGCAGCCTCGAAGCGTGCGCGACCAAGGTTCCCTTCGCCGTCGCACGCGGGCGCGTGGCGTCGACGAGCACGCGGGGAGGCGTCGACGCCCCAGGGAACCACACGCGCGTGGACGGCCCACGGGATTCGTACGCCGAGCGGCAGAGAGCCACGAGCACCGGCGCGGGGTTCGCGGTGGCGTTGGGTCGCACGTTCGTGATCGCCGGCACACGACAGTCGGTGCGTTCGTCGGGGTCGGTGAGCTGATTCTGCAACCCGAACGTCGGGAAGGTGGACACCCCGTTGAACGCGGCCGACGTCGACTGCGACGGGTCGTGGGCGACGGAGAAGGTCGAGAGTCCGCTGAAGTTCGGCGTGACACCGACGATTCGGAAGAAGTTGCCGGTCGCGACTCCGGACGGGCTCCGCGTCCACGACGGTGCCGTCGTGAGCGGGGGCGACCACGCCGTCGCCGGCCACGCCCGCGGGTCGGTTCCGGGCGAAACGGCGTAGACGTCGTCGAAGACGATGGGGGAAGTTCGGACGCTTCCCACCAGAAGGGACGAGGTCGAATACAGGAGAGGAGGGGGGCGGTTCGGGCGAAGGGTCGGCGCGTCGGTGAAGACGATCTGCGCCCGGAAGTCCTCGTCGACGTGGACGAGGTGGACCCCTCCCATTTCCGGGACGTCGGAGACGACGGCGAGGGCGGTGCGCACGGGGGGCTTGTCGGAGCCGGTCGTGAACTCGGCCATCGCGACGTATCCCCCGGGGTCCTTGAACGACTTCACGGCGTCGATTCGCAGCGCCTGGTTGACCGTCGAGCCGCCCTCCCGCACCTCGATATCCGACAACTCCGGGCCGGCGTCGTCGATCGCGGCGCCGACGACCGCGAGGTGATACCGATCCTCGCCGTCGTCCCCCTGCACGGCGGTGAGCGCCACACCGTCCGGGTAGATGGAGTGGTTCCAGGGCCAATCGACGTGAAACACCGAGCTCAATTCGTCGCGGACGGTAATCGCACCGCGGAGGACGGCGGTATCCGCCTCCCCTTCGATCCACGCGAAGGCGGTCCGCGTGACGTTCGCCGCGACCGAGAGCGATCGCGGCCCCACGGTCCTTCCGTCCGGAATCCAGTCGACGAGGACGACGGGGCTCGGGGTGAACGTGGCTCCGAATTCGAACACGTAGACTCCGGTGCCCTCCCGGCCGGATTCGGAGGACTCGCCGAAGAACGCGACGACGGCGCGTACCGCCGGGACGGGGGAGGTCGACGAACGGAGCGACCCGGGGACGATCGTGACACCCGGTGGAGTGGGGACGTCCACGACGACGGGCGACGATCCGGCGAGGTTCGCGATCCGCACGCGAGCGTCCGTTCCGGTCCCTTCGATCCACGCGAGGCCGCGCCCCTTGTAGACCGCCGCAGCGACGAGGTCGTGGGCGTCGACGACGTCCGCGACCTTCACCGACGGAGCCGCCGGGGCGAACGCGTACCCCGAGCCCGTGATGCTCCGCGTCCGGATGACGGCGGGCCCCGATCGCGACGAGGAGTGGATTGCGTCCATGTCCGGCGTGTGATCGATCCACGCCACGGCGCTCAATCCGTCGGCCCCGTTGTCGAAGAACGCGGGCTCGGTCTGCGGGCGGACGGTCACCGCGTTCGGCCCGGACGAGGGAACGACGACGCTCGACCCGACGTAGGGATCGAGGACGGCCGGGAACGTCGTCCGCGCGCGAAGGTCGGCGTCCACGGTCCACGTGACGCGACCTTCGTTCCAGCGCGCCGGAATTTCCGTCCGGATTCCGCGCCCGTCGATCCACGTGCCGCGTCCCACGCGTACCGAGGCGCCTTCCACCCCGAACACGAGCCCGTCGGGGGACGCCCGCGGAGCCTTCGCGCCCGGCACGTCGAATGCGAACGTCATCGCACCGGGCACGCCGTCGTCGCGCTCGACGTGCCAGGACGCTTCGACGCCTCCCGTGACGGCCTCGTGGCACAGCCACGAGCCGTGTTCCGCGGGGACGCAGTTCTCGCGCGACTCCGTCGGATGCGCGGTCGGAGACGTACGGTCGCGAGCCTCGCCGGTCCTCGGAAGGAATCGCAATCCGGGTCCGCGCCGGCCCGCGACGCGAATCGCTCCGCGACCGTCGACCTCGATCATGGGATCGGTTCCACGGACGCGACGCGTGCCGTCCTTCCCCGCGAACCCCGGGCCGAGGCGCGGGACGTCGACCGGTGGGATCGGCACGTTCGCCGGATCCGTCGACACGTGCGACGGCGACGGGTTCCGGTCCACGACCGTCGCCTCGGGTCGCGATCCGCGGCCGTCGGTGCCGTCGTTCGCGCACGCATGGAGAGTCGCGACGACGCCCAGCGCCACCAGCGCGGACGCTCCAGTCGGAACGGCGAAGCGGCGCATCACCTGGGAGAATAGGGGACCCTGCCCCGCCGGGCGCGCCCCGAACGCGGATTGGTCGGCAGGAGTGGGGCACGTCGTGACGATCCGGACATCGGGTCCATTGTCCGTGCATGTGGACACGGACGCGCTCTACACTCGCGCCCATGCACCCGAACGCCGCCCTCGTGGACTCGTTCTACCGCGCCTTCGCGCGCCGCGACGCCGCGGCCATGAACGCCTGTTACGCGCCGGGCATTCGCTTCGAGGATGCGGCCTTCGGCCCTCTCGAAGGCGATCGCGCCCGCGCGATGTGGTCCATGCTCTGCGAACGCGCGAAGGATTTCCGGGTGGAACACCGGGACGTGGTGGCGGACGACGCGCGCGGCTCGGCCCATTGGGAGGCGCACTACACGTTCTCGGGGACGGGTCGTACCGTCCACAACGTGATCGACGCCGATTTCGAATTCGCGGGCGGCCTCATCGTTCGGCACACGGATCGGTTCGATTTCCACCGATGGTGCGGGATGGCGCTCGGACCGCACATGAGGTTCCTCTCTCTGCTGCCGCCGGTCCGCGGGACGATCCGCAAGAAGGCCCTCGCCGGCCTCGACGGATGGATCGCGAAACGCACCGCGACGCCGGGGTGAATTCGGTATCCTCCTCCGCCATGACGACGCTCACGGTGGACAATCCATTCACGGGGGACGTGGCCTGTACGGTTCCCGTCCAGGACGACGCGGCCATCAGCACGCTGCTCGACAGCGCGAAACGCGCCGCGCGCGACTGGAAGCGCGTGGACGTCGACGAACGGATCGCCCTCTGCGAGCGCGCGGTCGCCGCCATGGAGGCGGACAAGGAGTCCATCGCCGCCGACATCACGCGCATGATGGGCAAACCGCTCGGCCAAGCGCGGAACGAGGTCGGTGGCATGGCCGGCCGCGCACGTCACATGATGTCGATCGCGAAGGCGAGCCTCGCCGACGTTCCGATCGAGCCGAAGGACGGCTTCGAGCGGCGCATCGTGAAGGACCCGCTCGGCGTGGTCCTCGATCTCCCGGCGTGGAACTACCCTCTCCTCACCGCCGTGAATGCCGCCATCCCCGCGATCCTCGCGGGAAATGCGGTCGTCATGCGCCATGCTCCGCGGACGCCGCTGTGCGCCGATCACTTCGCTCGCGCATTCGAGAAGGCGGGCGCTCCGCTCGGTCTCTTCCAACCGATGCACACCGACCACGCCACGACGGAACGCACCGTCGGGGACGCGCGCGTGGATCACGTCGTGTTCACGGGCTCCGTCTACGGAGGGCATCGCGTGCAGGAGGCGGCCGCGAAGCGGTTCCTCCACGTCGGCCTCGAGCTCGGTGGGAACGATCCCGCGTACGTCGCCCCCGATTGCGATTTCGCCCAGACGGTGGAGAACCTCGTCGACGGCGCGATCTACAACGCCGGCCAGAGCTGCTGCGCCGTCGAGCGCGTCTACGTCCACGAGTCGCTCTACGACAAGTTCGTGGCCGCGGTGGAACCGCTCGTGCGGGCGTACGTCCTCGGCGATCCCATGGATCCCAAGACGAACCTCGGACCCATCGCGCAACCCCATCATCCGGCCGTACTCGAAGCGCTCGTGTTCGACGCGAAGCAGAAGGGCGCGAAGGTCGTCTGCGGCGGCGCGCAGACGAAGGTCGACGGCAAGGGACGCTTCTTCCAGGCGACCCTCGTGGCCGACGTGACCGACGAGATGAAGCTGTTCCAGACCGAATCGTTCGGTCCAATCCTCGCCATCGGCAAGGTGACGTCCGACGAGGAAGCCCTCCAACGCATGAATCGCTCGGAGCTGGGACTCACGGCGAGCGTGTGGACGAGCGACCGCGAACGCGCCGCACGCTTCGCGAACGATCTCGAGTTCGGCACCGTCCTCATGAACCGGTGCGACTCGGTGGACCCCGCCCTGCCCTGGACCGGCGTGAAGAACTCGGGCCGCGGCGTGAGCCTCAGCGCGCTCGGTTTCGACCAACTGACGCAGCCGAAGTCGATCCACTTCCGACTTCGGTTCTGAGCCCGTCCTTCACGCGTTCATCGCCCGGTCACCACTTCTGCCCGGAACCTTCCGAGCAGCGGGCGATGCACGCGGGGTCGTCGTTGCACTGGGTGGTGCAATCGGCATTCTTCCCGCGCTTTTTCGTGCATTCGGGATCCCGCTCGCACTTGAGCGGGTCCTTCGCGGCGGAGGACTGCAGCGTGTTGCACGCGGTCCCGGCGAAGGACGCGGCGAACGCGAACACGAGGATCCACGGAGTCGATCGCATCCCAGGAACGTAGGGCCGGAAGGACGCGAAGTCGACGCGAAGCGCGCTCGAGCTGGGAGTCGGGGACGGCGAAGCGGAACGGAGGTGCCCGGGACGACGCCTCAGGGAGCCGCCTTCGGAGGCGTGGTCTTGTCGAGAGACGGACGCCCCTTGAGGCACTTCTCGATCCCCGGTTCGAGCGCTTTCATGGCCGGCGGGACCCGGGGCCGGCCCATGACGGGGGCCCCGAGACGGCTCCAGTCCATGGCGCCGTCGGCGACGCTCAACCACACGAACAGGGCGCGACCGCGGATGTTCTCGAAGGGCACGCCACCGCCGCGTCCGCCCCACCAGAGCCGCGAGTCGTGGCTGTTGTGGCGGTTGTCGCCCATGACCATGACCTCGCCCGGTTTGACGAAGAACGGTCCCTGGACTTCGTTGAAGCTCGAAGCGGCGTGATCGTAGAACGAGAGGAACGCCTCGTCCTCGAGGAACTCGACGAAGAGGTCGCCCTCACGCTTGCCGCCGATGGCCTCGGCGTCCGGGTAGGAATAGGTGCCGACGAGGCACGACGGCACTTCCCACCCGTTGATCCACGGATGACCGTTCTTCGCCTCGAGCTTGTCGCCCGGGAGGGCGATGACGCGCTTGATGAAGTCCTGTTCGGGCTTCTCCGGGAAGGCGAAGACGATGACGTCCCCACGTTCGGGAGGCATGCGCGACCACGCCCGAGACTGCGTCCAGGGGATGGCCGGGCCGTAGACGGACTTGTTCACGAAGATGTGATCGCCCACTTGCAGGGTGGGAATCATGGACCCGCTCGGGATCTTGAACGCCTCGAAGACGAACGAACGGAGGCCGAGCGCCAGGAGGACGGCGATGACGATGGACTCCACGTATTCGCGCGCTTCGCTCTTCCGCCACCGACCGAGGTGGTTCGATACTTCACCGTCGGCACGGACGAAGGCATCGACGAAATGCTCCTCGACGAACGGGACGCGCTCCATCTCCGAACGGAGGGAGACGAGGGCGTCGCGGAGCTGCTTCTTCGTGGCTTCGGAAAGCTCGATCTTGATGGCGTCCGCGCGCGCTTCCTGGATCTGGTCGGCCTCGTCGAGGAGGTTCCGCGCGCGGTCGAACGGGGTGCGGAGCCGTTCCGGTACGTCGGAACGAAGGGGCGGATGGGCGTGCGAAGCGAGCGGCAAGTGGTAACGCGCGCGCCACATGGCGAGTCCGAACACCATGAAGCTCAGGATCGCGACGGGAACGGGCTGATCGCGCACGACGCCCTCGATGGTGCCGAGCACGCCGCCATGTTCGACACCGCTCGGAGGCGAGAGCGCCCAAACGAGGAGGGACGCGAGGGCGATCGGTGCGAACACGAAGAACGTGCCCCAATAGATCGTCCGGAGGATGCGGGACCCGGAAGGTCCGTGGGCGGCGGTGCGGCGGCCGCCATCGACGTCGGAGGCGCCGACGGCCGCGCCCGGCGCGCCCGTCCCGACCGATCCTTCGTCCGAGGTTCCGTTCACGTCGTCGTTCACGGCGCGTCCCCGAGTTCGACTTGGTAGCGGACGGCGGCCGCGCGGTCGTCGGCTCCGTTGCCGGCGGGCATGGTCGTCCCGGCGGAGGCGGTGTTGTCGAGGACGAGGTAGTAGGTTCCTTCGCGCACGGGGACGGTCCGCTTGTAGCCCATGCCCGCGGCGACCGTCTCGGAGAACATGGGGTTGCCGGCGAGGGGGCCGGTTTGCGGCCAATTCATGTAGAGTTCGAGGGATTGGCGGCCGTTCGTGCCGTCCATGAGCATCACGTCGATGGCGGGGCACCCGTCGACCGTCGCTTTCACGAAGATCGCGCGGCCCGACCCCTTCACCTTGATGGGTCCGATGAAGTCCCGCTCGTGGGTGTGGACCTCGGAGAAACCGCTCTCGAGGGTGACGTGCCCGTCGCTGGCGGCGAACGCCACGTTGGGCTTCTTGCCCTTCTCGAGGATGCCGAGCGCGAAACCCGCGGAGCCGTTCGATTCCCGGACGACCGTGAATCCCTCCTGCAACTTCGACTGCACCAGTTGCCGGCCGAACGTGTCGCCGTAGGACGTAAGCGCGTTGACGAACGACGCGACGCCGGACTCGACGACGCCGAGTCGGAAGTCGTTGGCAAGGACCTCCTTGGTACGGAAGTACGCGTACATCGTGCTGCCATCCATCAGGAAATCCTGGTTGTATCGGACCCGTCCACCGGTCGCGAACGCCATCTTCTTCGACACGTTCGTGTAGCCGTACCCGCGGCCCGAGAAGTCGACCACGAAGTCGCCTCCGTCCACTTCCTTCGCGACGCACGTCTCCGGGTAGAACCGTCCGATGGCGGGAGCGCCGGCCGTCAGAGCGAGCGGGGCGCTGCGGGAAGTCATCTCGGCGCAGAATTCCTTGAGTCCGTAAGAGAGGATCGCCCGTCGGAGTCCGCGGTTTTCGGGATCGTTCAAGGGACCGTCGATGAACCCCAGGAGGGACTGGCCGGCCGAAGCGCACGCGGAGGTCGCGAGGGTCGCGGCCAACGCGAGGGCGACCCGGGCCGCGGATTTCCTGCAGATCGTCTTCGACAAAGTTCGTGTCTCCGGGCGTATCTTGGGAGCCGAAGCATACGCGATCTGCCAAGAGACCGCGCCAACGACGATCGACCGAAGGGGAGCTCCGGAATGGGACAGGACGGGCAGTCGAACCAGGGCAGTCGCGACGGCAGCCAACCGGGATTCAAGGCCGCGCCTTCCAATTCCTCGGACGGCGGCATCGTCCTCGGCAAGGTGACGGTCCTCGGCGCGGGCGCTTGGGGTACGGCCATCGCCAAGACGCTGGCCGATCGCGGTCACGACGTCGCGCTCTGGGCGCGCAACACGTCGCTCACCGAGAGCATCAACACGAACCAGAAGAACGAACGCTACCTGCCGGGGGCGGTCCTGCCGAAATCCCTGCGGGCCACGTCGGATCTCGCCGGAGCCATGGATGGATCGCGGATGGTGGTGTTCGTCGTCCCGAGCCACGCCACGCGCGAGGTCGCGAAGATGGCGGCGCCGTTCGTCCCGACGGACGTCCCGATCGTGTCCGCGACGAAGGGCATCGAGAACGAATCCCTGATGTTCATGGACGAAGTCCTGAAGGACGAACTCCCGGGCAAGCTCCACAACCAGCTCGCGTTCTTCAGCGGCCCGAGCTTCGCGAAGGAACTCGCCGCGGAACACCCGACGGCGGTCGTCGTCGCGTCCCGCCGGAAGGATCTCATCGCGGAGGTGCAGTACCGCTTCCGCACGCCGTTCCTCCGCATCTACGCGAGCGACGACGTCCACGGCGTCGAGTGTGGCGGCGCCATGAAGAACGTCGTCGCCATCGCGGCCGGCGTCGTCGACGGCATGGGCTACGGCCACAACACCCGCGCCGCGCTCGTCACGCGTGGGCTCGCCGAGATCGCGAAACTCGCGGTCGTCCGTGGCGGTCTGGCCATGACGGTGGCGGGACTCGCCGGTATCGGGGACCTCATGTTGACCTGCACCGGCGAGCTGTCCCGCAACCGGACCGTCGGCGTCGAACTGGGCAAGGGTCGGAAGCTCGACGAGATCCTGAAGAGCCTCGGGCACGTCGCCGAAGGCGTGAAGACGGCGAAGAGCGCGTTCGACCTCAGCGCACGTCTCGACGTCGACATGCCCATCACGCGCGAAGTTCATGCGTGTCTCTACGAAGGCAAGTCGACGCGGCAGGCGGTCGAGGACCTCATGGCCCGAGAACTCAGCTACGAATTCGATCCGAGCCCGTCGAACGTTGTAGACGCGATGAGGCGATGATCGTCGCGCTTCCCCGAGCTTCCGGAGACCGTGCCATGAGCCCGAGCCGTCCCCCCCGAGACCCCAACCGTCCCTTCGCGAAGGTCGTCCTGCGTGCGTGCGCGTTCGGAACCGCGTCGACTCTCGCCCTCGTGGCACTGCCCGCCCATGGCCAACAGCCGTACCCGCAGCAACAGCCCTATCCTCCGCAACAGCCTTACCCGCAGCAGCAGCAGCCGCCGTATCCCCAGCAGCAGCCCTATCCCCCGCAGCAGCCCTACCCCCAGCAGCAGCCCTATCCCCAGCAGCAGCCCTATCCCCAGCAGCAGCCCTACCCCCAGCAGCAGCCCTACCCCCAGCAGCAGCCCTATCCCCAGCAGCAGCCCTATCCCCAGCAGCAGCCCTATCCCCAGCAGCAGCCCTATCCCCAGCAGCAGCCCTACCCCAGCAGCAGCCCTATCCCCAGCAGCAGCAGGCTCTGGCCGCGCGCTCGGATCGGCGCAGCATGACGGAGATGTATTTTCTGTACGGTGCGAGCGTGGCGTACGGCGTCGGCTCGGGCGTCTGGCTCGACTCCCTCTTCAAGGTCAACGACCCCGGTCTCGCGATCATCGCCCCCATCGCGCTGGGTGCGGCCATGCCGGTGGGCGTGTACCTCTGGGACAACTACGCGGAGTTCCACCGGGGCGTGCCGTCCTCCACGGCCCTCGGTCTCACCCTCGGCGCCATGGAGGGCATGGGCATCGCGGGCGTGCAGTGGCAACACTCCGGTGCCGGCAACACCTGGCCGTTCGCCACGCAAACGACCCTCACGTTCCTCGGCGCCACCGGCGGCGCCGTCGGCGGCTACGCGTTCGGCGAATGGCTCCGACCCGATCCGCGTGCGGTCGGATTCATCGGCAGCGGCGCCGGGTGGGGCACGCTCACGGGCATCCTGTTCGGGTCGGGCCTCTCCGCGAGGAACGGCGATTGGAAGGACGGCGCGAGCATCGCCGGACTCGTGGGGTTCAACGCGGGCATCGTGGCGTCCGGCGCCCTGAGCACGTTCTACACGCCGTCGTGGAACACCCAGAAATGGATGTGGGCCGGGTACGGCCTCGGCGTCGCCGCGACCTCCATCGTCTACATCTTCTACGGAGCCGCGGGGCAGAACGCGTCCAACGGTCTCATCGCCAACGCCATCGGCGGCGTCGGCGGCCTCACGCTGGCGGCGATCCTCACCGCGCGCAACACGGATCCCGAGGACCGGACCGCGACGTTCACGCCGCCGTTCCAGCTCGGATTCAGCCCCACGGGCCCTTCCGGCGAGAAGGGCGGCACGTTGACCGCCTACGGTCAGTTCTGAAGCGTCGTCGCCGTCGTCACTTCGCCGTGGGCGAAGGGGCGGCGGGAGGAACGGCGGGCGTCGACGTCGCAGGAGCCGGAACGTCGCCCGCGTCGGGGAGTTGGAGACTCGGGTCGAGCGAGTCGGGCGTCAGCGCAGGCGGGTCCTTCGGCGTGCAAGCAGCGCCGGCGGCGGACAACGTGACGGCGGTGACGGCGGAGACCACGAACGCGAGCGCCTTCATCGGACATTCCTTGGCTTGGACGGCCGGGGCCGTCGGACGGTCCGGGAAGTGTCTCACGCCGTCCGGACGAGCGCGCAGTTTCTTGAGCCGCGTCCGCCACGGGCGTCCGGGCTCCGAAAACGAAAAAGCGAAGCCCCCGAACCGAGCCGGGAACCTCGCTTTCCGTCACTGCAGGTGCTTCGGGTTCCCGGCGCCCCGGAATCGAGCGCGCCGGGATCGACGAATCACTTCGCGGGGACCGTGGGCGCAGCCGACGGAGCCGCCGGAACCGCGGAGGACGCGGCCGCCGCGGGATCGCCCGCCGCCGCCGTCGGATCCTTCACCTCGGGCTTGTCGCCGCCGCAGGCGATGGCGAGCGTGGCAACAGCGGAGGCAACGAGAGCAAGAATGGAAAGCTTCTTCATGGTGATCTCCTTCGGGGCACGAAACTTCGAAGGTCTCTTTTTATCGGGGATCTTTCGTGAGCGTCAATTCTTCGTGTTCTTCGGGTAGTCTGGGATCCCACCCGCTCGCCCCCTCCGCCGTCCCCTTCCGATCGGGCCCCTCCCGGCGGCGTCTTTTCCGGGAACGGCGAACGACTCCTCGAAGCGACTCGGCGCCCCACACCTGCGATCCCGCCCATGCCCATCCTGAAGTGGTTTCCCCGCGAAGGGACTCCGAAAACCTTCGTCCTGTACAAGCCCGTGACGACGGTCGGGCGCGCGCTCGGCAACGACGTCGCGGTCGACGCGGGAGGAGTCGCGGAACTCCACGCGCAAGTGCTGTTCGACGGGCGGGACTTCAACCTCGAGGAGGTCGACAAAGTCGGTGAGATCCTCGTCAACGGGAAGAAGAAGCGTCGCGCGCGCCTGGTCCACGGGGACCGTCTCAGCTTCGGGTCCGCCGAGCTGACGTTCAGCATGTTCGACGAACCCCAGAACCTGCGTCCTTCGGGCACCTCCACCGCCGTCGCCACGGTCTCCGAGACGCAGGTTTCGGTCATGAACCAGAGTCTCGCCGGACTGCGCAAGCTCTACGAGTTCAGCGAGAAGCTCATGACGATGAAGGCCCTCGAGGAGCTCCTCGAGGCCATGCTCGACGCCGTCATCGAGGTCACGGGCGCGGAGAAGGGTCTCATCCTCCTCCTCGACACCACCGGCACCGGTTCGGCCGGCACGGGGGCGGAGGGCAAGCCCGCGATCCGCGCGTCCCGCCACGTGAAGCGCGAGCAGATCACGGATCCGTCCGGCACCATCTCCGACAGCATCGTCCGCCGCGTGTTCGAGACGGGTCGTCCGGTCATCGTGAGCGACGCCGTCACGGACGAACAGTTCGGCACGAGCGAGAGCGTGGTCGCCCTCCGTCTTTCGAGCGTGATGTGCGCGCCTCTCGTGTCCCAAGGACACGTGACGGGTGCGCTCTACGTCGGCAACGACCGTGTGAAGGGCCTCTTCGAGCGTTCGCA
Source organism: Polyangiaceae bacterium (assembly GCA_046351475.1). Taxonomy (GTDB): domain Bacteria; phylum Myxococcota_A; class Polyangia; order Polyangiales; family Polyangiaceae; genus JAXLYL01. Next base: position 5,549 of record JAXLYL010000044.1, on the reverse strand, counting down.
GCTCGACGTGCTCTCCATCTTCGCCGGCCAAGCTTCCCTGATCCTCCAGAACGCGTTGCTCCTCTCGGCCCTCCGCGCCGACAAGGAGAAGCTGTCCGCCGAACTGAAGGACAAGCGCTTCGGCGAGATCATCGGCGTGTGCCCGTCGATGATGGAAGTGTTCCGGAAGCTGCAGAAGGTCGCGACGACCGACATCAGCGTCCTCGTCACGGGCGAGACCGGCACGGGCAAGGAGCTCATCGCCCGCGAGGTGCACCGGCGGTCGAACCGCGCGACGGGTCCCTTCGTCGTCATCAACTGCGGCGCGATCCCGGAGAACCTCATCGAGAGCGAACTTTTCGGTCACGTGAAGGGCGCTTTCACGGGCGCCATCGCGTCGCGACCCGGCAAATTCCAGGTTGCGGACAAGGGCACGCTGTTCCTCGACGAAATCGGCGAGCTCCCCCTGAACCTGCAGGTGAAGCTCCTCCGGGCGCTCCAGGAGCGGGTCGTCTTCCGGGTGGGCGATTCGAAGCCGGAGAAGGTCGACATCCGGATCATCGCCGCGACGAACCGCGTCCTCGAGGACGAGATCCGCGGCGGTCGGTTCCGCGAGGACCTCTACTACCGCCTGAACGTCGTGAACCTCTGGCTGCCGCCGCTGCGCGAACGCGGCGACGACGTCCTCATCATCGCGAAGGCGCTGCTCTCGAAGTACGCCGACGAACTCGGCTCGCAGGTCCAAGGCTTCACGCCGCAGGCCCTCGCCGCGATCAAGAAGCACCCGTGGCCGGGCAACATCCGCCAGCTCGAGAACCGCATCAAGAAGGCCCTGGTCCTCTGCGACAAGAGCCTGCTCGGAATCGAGGACCTCGATCTGGGGCAGAACGCGGAGAATCCGATCCTCCCGCTCGAGAAGGCGAAGGAGGAGTTCCAGCGCCGGTACGTGCTCGAGGTGCTCGAACGGAACAACGGCAACCGCACGCAGACCGCCCGGGATCTCGGCGTCGATCCGCGCACCATCTTCCGTTACCTGGAACGCGAGCAGAATCCGATGCCGAGCGGTGCCTCCGCCGGAAACTCCGACAAAGACCCCTGAGACTGCGCCGTGGAGCCGACGTCGCGCGCCGCGCACGAACACGACCTCCCGACGGACGGTCGAACCGCCGCCGAGATCCTCTGCCCGCCGAAGACGCGGACGGATCTCGAGTGGCAACGGGTCCTCGACGCCGTCGCCGCCCGATGCGAAGGCCCCATGGGCAAGGCGCTCGCGCGCGCGCTCCCCTTCCCCGAAACGCGGGAAGACTCCCTGCGCGCGCTCGAAGAGTCCCGGGAAGCCCGCATGGCGTGGGACGACGGCGACCCACTTCCCGTCCGCGGCGTTCCCGACGTCCAGGAGTCCGTCGAGCGAGCCCGCGCGCAAGGCGTGCTTTCGGCGACGGAGCTCCGCTCCATCGGTGAGATGTTGGGAGTCGCCCGGGGCCTCCGGCGATTCTTGTCGTCGCGTCGCGAGAGGATGCCCGCACTCTTCGAGCTCGGTTCCACGGATCCGACCCTCGACGATCTCGAACGGGAACTCGTCGAGTCCTTCGACGCGGACGGCGCCCTCTCCGATCGAGCGAGTCCCCGACTCGCCGCCCTCCGCGGGGAATGGCGCGCGTCCCGTGCGCGGGTGATCTCGCGTCTCGAAGACTTGATGAGCAAGTACGATACGGTCATCCAGGACCGGTTCGTCACCGAACGGGAAGGACGCTACGTGCTCCCGGTCCGTTCGGACGCCCACGACAGATTCCAGGGAATCGTCCACGGCTCGAGCCAGAGCGGCGCGACGCTGTTCATCGAACCTCGCGTGATCGTGCCCATGGGCAATCGGTTGAAGATGTTGGAGGCGGACGTCACGCGCGAGGAGCACGCCGTGTTCGCCCGTCTCTCCGGTCTCGTGCAGGAAGCGCTCGTCGGCGTCGAGCACGCGATCGTCGCGGTCGCCTGGCTCGACGTCCGTGCCGCCATCGCCAAGCTCGCGGCCGACATCCGCCTCGTCTTCCCCGACACGACCTCCGAACCCGTCGTGAACCTCCGGAAGGCCCGCCACCCGTTGCTCGCGCTCGATCTGCCCGTGGTCGTCCCGAGCGATCTCTCGGTGAAGGCGGGACAAGCCGTCATCGTGAGCGGACCGAACGCGGGCGGGAAGACCGTGGCCTTGAAGGCTCTCGGCCTCGCCGCGCTCATGGTCCGCGCGGGCATGCCCGTCGCCGCGGGTGACGGCAGCGTCGTCGGCCTCTTCGACGCGGTCCTCACCGACGTGGGCGACGAACAGAACCTCCAGAAGAACCTCTCCACGTTCAGCGCCCACGTCTCCAACGTGGTCCGCATCCTCGACGACACGCACCGCGGCGCGCTCGTGCTCATGGACGAACTCGCGACGGGGACCGATCCTCGGGAAGGCGAAGCCCTCGCCGCCGGCGTCCTCGATTCGCTCTCGGCCCGCGGGGGCGCGACGGTCGTCACGACGCACTACGAGGGCCTGAAAGCCCTCGCCCTCGCCGATCCACGATTCACCAACGCGTCCGTGGGATTCGATCGGGAGAAGATGCTCCCCACGTTCCAACTGTCCATGGGCGTGCCGGGCGGTTCGAGCGCTCTCCTCGTCGCTCGTCGATTCGGCATGCCTCCCACGGTCCTCGAACGGGCCGAGCGTTTCCTCACCCGCGAGGAGCACGACTTCGAGGAGACCGTGAAGAAGCTCCACGACGAGCGTGCCGCGACCGAGCTCGCGCGTCGCGCCGCCGAAACGCGCGAAGCCGAAGCGCGCGCCAAGATCGAGGAGCTCGATCGGGAGATCGACCGCGCGCGGGATCGCGAAGAAGCGAAGCTGACGCGGGAAGCGGAAGCGCTGGTGGCGAGGCTACGTCGCGCGAAGGAAGAACTCCGGGAAGCCGAAGCTCGCCTCCGCAACAAGAAGGCCGGCGGCGACGACGTGCGGGAAGCTGCACGGGCACTCGAACGCGTCGCGTCCGAAGTCGCCGTGGGCGGGGCGCTCGAACCCCTCGTCGTCGCGAAGGACGACGTGGAACGGGTCGCCGTCGAACCTCACGCGCTGAAGCGTGGGGCGCGCGTCTACGGTTCGCGTATCCGAGCGGAGGCCGAGGTGCTCGCCGTCCTCCCGGACGGATCCGTGCGCGTCGCCGCGGGCGCGCTGAAGCTCGTCGTCGACGCGAAGGATCTCCTCCGGAGTGGCGACACGAAGGACGACACGACTCCGGGAGACAGGGCGAAGAAGCACGATGCGAAGGGCCCGCGCGCTTCCGCGCCGCGCCTTCGGGTGCACCATCGCCCGGAGCGTGGCGAAGCGACCGCGGCCGTCATCCCCGAAATTCCGACCCGGGAGAACTCCGTGGACCTGCGCGGAATGCGAACGGACGACGCGCTCTCCATGGCCGCCACGTTCCTCGATCGCTGCATCTCGTCCAATCAAGGCATCGCGTTCCTCATCCACGGTCACGGCACGGGCGCGCTCCGCGAAGCGATACGGAAGGAACTTTCCGAGAATCGCTACGTGTCCCACTTCCGTCCCGGCGTCCAAAGTGAAGGTGGCGACGGCGTCACGGTGGTGCGGTTGGCCTGATTCCAGCGTGACAAGGCGGTCTCCGCGCGTGCGCGGAATGTGACCAGAATGCGAAGGTCGGCCTCCTTGACGGCACGGGTGGGGCGCGCGAGACATGCCCATGGTCGTCCGTCCGATTCCGTACGCGTCCGCGCTCGTGCTCCTCGGCGCCGTCGTGGCCTGTGGTTCCGCCGAATCGGTTCCCGAGGTCGAACTTCCCACCGAGCCGTCCTCCGCGGGCACGAACCCTTCCGAGACCCCCGCGGGTCCCGGAAGCGCGGCGACGCCCGATGCTTCGCGCCCGGCGGTCGACGCGAGCGGGCCCCGCGACGCCGACGATCCGAAGGACGCCTCCACGACACCTCCGGACGACGGAAGCGTGACGACTCCCGACGACGCGTCCCGCACGACGACCACGACCGTGCGCGTCCACCACCCCGACGCCGCACGCATCTCCATCCGTGGCGCGACCGCCGGACTCACCTGGTCCGCCGGTACGCGTTGCGTCCCGATCGCGTCGGACAGCGTGAACTCTCGCTCACGGGTCTCCGGCGGACTTCGAGGAAGCCCCTGGTCTCGGACACGACGTGGTCCCGCGGACCGAATACGTCGCGAAGCTCGGTCGCACGACCGACGTGTACCCCGGTTCACCACGGTCCGCGGATCCGTCGCGACGTTCGACCCGGCGTTCGCGTCGTCCTTCCTCACGAAGACCCGCCGCATCCGCGTGTACCTCCCGCCGACGTACGCGGAGAACACGTCGGCGCGTTTCCCGGTCCTCTACATGCACGACGGGCAGAACCTGTTCGACGGCGTCGGGCGCGTTCGGCGGCAACGAATGGCGCGTCGACGAGACGCTCGACACGGGTGCGGAGGACGGGACGATCCGCGAAGTCATCGTGGTCGCCATCGACAACACGAGCGACCGCATGGAGGAGTACACGCCTTCCCGCGATCCGGACGAAGGCTTCGGCGGCAAAGGTGACGCCTACCTGTCCCTGGTGGCGACGGAATTGAAGCCGCGCATCGATCGCGATCTCCGCACGATGAGCGGCCGTTCGGACACGGCGATCCTCGGCTCGTCGCTCGGTGGCCTCATCTCCGTCCGGGCCGGGACCACACGTGCGGCCACCTTCGGTCGGATCGGCGCCATGTCCCCCTCGACCTGGTGGAACGGCGCGGCCATCGTCCCCGAAGTCCTCGCGATGGGCGCCGTGCGTCCCGACGTGGTCTACGTCGACAGCGGCGACGGTGGCAGCGGCCGGGGCGACGACGTCGCGAACACGGCGCGTCTCGCCGCGGCGTTCCGCGCGCTCGGCTACGTCGACGGCAAGGACCTCCTCTACGTCATGCAACCCGGCGGGCAACACGACGAGGCCTCGTGGGCGTCGCGGTTGCCGAAGGCGCTCGCGTTCCTCGTCGGTTCCGGTCGCTGAAGGACCGGGACGTCCCGCACGTCAGACGCTGATCGCGCCCTTCCGGAAATCGCTCGAGGCGATCTTCACGTTCACGCACGAGGGCTTCGTGCTGGCGAACGCACGATCGAGCGCGGGGCCGAGCTGCTCGAACGTGTCGACCCAATGGCCTTCGCCACCGAGGGCTTCGACGACCTTGTCGTAGCGCGTGTATCCGAGCGCGGTCGCGACGGCGCGCGCTTCCCCGTAGAGCTCGACTTGCCCCCGCCGGATCTGGGTCCACGCGGCGTCGTTGCCGACGACGGCGATGACGGGGATTCCTTGGCGGGCCATCGCTTCGAACTCGAGGCCGTGGAAGCCGAAGCTGCCGTCCCCGTACAGCAGCACGACGCGCGCTCCCGGACGGACCAATTTCGCCGCCATCGCGTACCCCGGCCCCACGCCCAAGGTCCCGAGCGGTCCCGGGTCCATCCACACGTTCGGCCACCGGAGCGCGAGCACGTTCGCCGCGGTCGCGACGAAATCGCCACCGTCCCCGATGACGACGTCCT
>JAXLYL010000043.1:0-39902 GCA_046351475.1 Polyangiaceae bacterium | reverse complement strand
GGGCGGCGAATCGGGACCGTCCGGACGTTCGCGTGGGAAGCCTCGGCATCGCTCTCTCCATGGTAGCCGAAGCGCCGGACCTACTCGACCCGCGCTCCGGCTCCGGCGTCGGCCCTCGTCCCGTCGTCCCGGTTCGTGCCGTCGGAGCAGCAACGGAAACCCGTGGAATAGTCGTGGTACGCGAACGGGTGCGCGATCGTGCGGTACGCACACCCGTCCCCGTGCTGCGACGTGTCGAGCCAGAAGCCGCCCTGGAACGTGCCGTTCGTGTCCGCGGTCCACTCGTGCAGGTTGCCGACCATGTCGAAGACACCCTCGTTCGTCACGCACTCCGCGTGCGTGCCGGTCTTCGCGACGGTGTCGTCGAGTCGGTTGAGACGAGGGTCGTTCATCTCGGTGAGGCCCCAACCGCGTTTCGCGGAGTCCTGGTGGAAGGTGAGCATGGGCGCCGCTCCGTGATCGCGGCACACGCCCGGCTTCGCCTTCGGACCGTACGGGTACACGGTGCCGTCCTTGCCGCCGCAGGCCATGCGCCACTCGACCGGTGTGCACAGACGCTTGCCGGCCGCACGGCACGCGTCCGCCGCGACGCTCCCGCTCACGAACGCTTGCGGGACCACGTCGGGCCGGCTCTTCGCGACGTAGCGGACGGACGGATCCGGCACGTCGTAGGGCGAGTGCGGGATCTCCGTGCCGGACTCGCTCCGGGACACGAGCGTACCCTCCCAGCGATCGACGCACACCCGTCCTCCCACGCGCGCCATCTCCTCGGGGCACACGAGGGACGCGCGCGGAGGCGGCAACGTGCCTTCGTCCACGGGGTGGAACTTCGCGGGAGCGAACGCGCGGATCGCGTGCTCGAGGGAACCGGGGCTCCGAGGCGAGAGCTTGCGATCCGGTTTCACCCACGCCGGCGCGAGGGCGCGGAGGGCGACGTCGACCTGGGCCCGGGATTCGGGCGGCGCGTCTTCGGGCTTCGCCGCGGTGGCGTCGCGACCGAGGACCATCGTCGCGACCAGGACGAACGCCATCGATCCCACGATCGACGAGGGTCTCACCGGTACTCGATCGCCTTCGGATCGCAGATTCCCCCGAGTCGCCCGGCGCACTTGGCGAACGCCTGGGCAGCCGCGGGATATCCGGCGAGGCACGTCCTGCAGTCGAGGAGCTGGATGTCGCTCGCGCATCTGGACTGACACGCTTGGAACGCGAAGACGCAGTTCCTTTCCTGGTTGCCCTGGTCCGAGTTCGGCGCATGCCGCCACGTCTGGATCAGCAATTGGGTACGAGAGCCTGCCTGCATTCCGCCGACATCGACTCCGTCGCGAACATGTGGTTCGCGGAGCAGATGGCGACGGAGGAAGGACCGGCATCGGCCCGCGCGTCGCCATCGGTCGCGCCCGCGTCGTCTCCGCCCGTGAACACGTAGTCCTTGTCGAGCCCGGCGATCGCCGCGCATCCACCGACGACGGACGCGAGGCCGAGGGTGCCGCCGAGGGCGAGCGCGCGGAAGATGGATGCGCGCATCCTCAGAAGCTCCCCACGATGCCGGCGCCCTCGGGCGACACGTACGGCGCGAACGAAGGGGACCCCGCGGCGGTCTTCCGGGGCGCGTCCGCTTCCGGCGTCTCGCGGGGACCGCGGAGGAAGAAGCCGACCGCTCCCAGGGCGACGAACGCTCCCGCGGCCGCGAATCCCACGGTGGAAACCAGCGCCGCCGCGCGACCCGCCTGGTACGTCGGTTGGGCGTTCGGCGTGCATCGCGCGGGATCGGGGCAGGCCTGTCGGAGGGTGGCGCCCTTCGCGATCGCGATGCCACCGGCGACGCCGCCCACGCCCGCGCCGAGCACTGCGCCTCCGAGGCCGACCCAGAAGAGCGGATGCAGGGACGTCGAAGTCGGGGCCGTCGACGTCGCGTGCGTCATGGAGGTGGGCGAGTCGGTCGTCGCGGTCGCCTCGGGAACCCACTTCGGCGCGATGGGCACGGTCTTCGTCTCGCCGGCGAGGACCGTGACCTCGACGCGCTCCCAAGGCCCGGTGCCGTACCGCGCGGTCACCTCGTGGCGTCCCGGATTCACCTTCCGTTCGGCGGAGAGCGCCACCGCGGGAATCGACGCGTCGTCCACCTTCACCTCCGCGACGGAAGACTTCGGTGCGGACTCGGGTAGTTTCGCGAGCTCGACCAGGATGCCGCCGATCTTCGGGAGGGTCTTCTCCGCGAGCGTCGCGGCTTCGGCGCGCGCGGCTTCGGACCGGGCGCTCTCGTCGGCCTGCACCTTCAATCGCGCCACGGAAAGGAATACTTCCCGCGCTTCCACGAACTGCTCGGCGTCGAGGAGGGTGCGACCGTACTCCAGGCCCGTGATCGGCGTCTGTCCCACGGCGTTCGCCGCGCGAAGCTTCTCGAGCGCCGTCGCCCGATCGCCGCGCGCGCGGGCTTCCATGCCCTGCTTGTAGAGCGAGCGTGCGGTCTCGAGATCGGCGGCCGTCGGCTCCGCGGAGGCGACGGTCGGTGTGACGGTCGACAGCGCGAGCATGCACGCGAGTCCCAAGGTCCCGATCGCGCGCACACGACGCGCGACGGGTCCGGATTCACTTGATGTCGAAGTTGTCGTTCGCATGGGTCGGCGCGGGAGCAGGCTCGCGACGCGCGGTCGGAAGGATAGCCGAAGGCGCTCGCTTCGGGAGGGTGAAGGCCGTGGGGCCGGAGGCGCTCGGCCGCGTGGGCGCGGCGGTCGCCGTGATCGCGGGTGCACCCGCGTCCAGGATCGGCACGACCACGGACGTCGGTGCGGGACCGTCGGTCGCCGACGTCGCCGAGGTGGGCGCGGGTACCGCCGTCGTCGACGGCGCGGGAACCACGTTCGCCGCCGTCGTCCGACCGGTGTCCTCCGTGGTCGGGTCCGGCGTCCGGGACGATCGGCCGAAGGCGAACGCGAGGACGATGGCCGCCACCGTGAGGATCGCGACGGTGGCAATCGCCGCGGGCTTCGGACGGACGCGTGCCGCCTCCGGCGCCGCCGAGATCGCGCCCGCGAGTCGGGTCTCGTTCATGTTCGGAAGGGTCGCCGCTTCGCGGAACGCCACTTCGCCCGGCGAGGTCGGGGTTCCGAGGATCGGCGTGGCGACGCGCGCCGCGACCTGCATCACCTCCGTGACGGAAGGGGACGACAGGACGCCACCCACCGCCTCCGTGAACGCGGCGGACATGGCCGCGACGGACTCGAAGCGCTCCTCCTGCTTCCGCGCACAGGCTCGCCGGAACCACGGGTCGAGCGCGCTCGGCAGGCTCGGATCGACGTGCGACGGCACGGGATCCTCCTGGTGGATGGCGAGCGTGAGACCGCCGATGGTGGCGGCGTCGAACGGCCGACGTCCCGTGATCGCTTCGAAGACCACGATCGCGAGGGACCACTGGTCCGAACGCGCGTCGATGGTCTTCGCGCCTACGAGTTGTTCGGGGCTCATGTAGTAGGGCGTCCCGATGACGTTGCCCGTGCGGGTGTCGGAGCTCGAGAGCGCGTTGTTCGCCACCTTCGCGATGCCGAAGTCCAGCACCTTCACGAAGAGTTCGCCCTCGCCGGCCTTGTCGTCGGCGCACAGGAAGATGTTGTCGGGCTTGACGTCCCGGTGGACGACGCCGACCGCGTGCGCCTTGCCGAGCGCCTTCGCCGCCTGCCGCAGGATGACGTTCATCTCCGCGAGCGACGCGCGACCGATGCGGCCGAGACGCCTGCCGAGATCCTCGCCCTCGAGCAGCTCCATCACGATGTACGGCAAGCCCGTGGGCGTGATGCCGTGATCGAAGATCTGGACCACGTGCGGACTCTTCACCCGTGCGGCCGCCGAGGCCTCGCGGCTGAACCGCGATCGCATCTCCGGATCGAGCGCGAGATCCTGCGCGATGAACTTCACGACGACCTGGGTGTCGAGAGCGAGGTGATCGGCGACCCACACGCTTCCCATGCCGCCTTGTCCCAACACGCGCACGAGGCGCACGTTGGGAGTCACGAAGGTTCCAGGCGACGAGTTCCACGGGATTCTCCTCAGCGTATCCCGCGGAATTGGAGGAGACCAAACGTCGACCGAGGACGGGACGGACGTCCTCCTCCGGCGGTGGATGTGCGATGGACAGCGCGTCGCGGCGGCACACGGCGGCACAGGTTCGGCGACGGGACTTCCCGCGGAATACACGTCTTTTCGCGTTCGATTCCTCGTGATGCGGACGTCGCGTCGATCTCGCGCGGTGGCGTGGCTCTTGAATAAGATGGACAAGATGGAGCCGGGCGGCAGTTCCGGCCCGGAGAAAGTCCATGCGTCTTCGAACGGTCCTTCCGATCCTCTCCTCGCGACCACGGCCGTCGTCGTGAGCGCGTCCGTCGGCGGATGTTCCGACCCCATCGCGATCGATGGCTCCGGAGGTTCGGACGAGAAGTTCGCCCTCAGGCGCATGAAGACGTGCGAGGACCTCCTCGGTCCATCCGCGCCGACCAACGCGCGAAGGTGCTCCGAACCTTCGACGACGCGTTCGACGCCGTCGAGCGTGGGACCCTGCGAACTTCGGGGTCGCCTACGCATCGGATTTCTCCGCCGGGGAGGACTCGTCCAAGGCCGGACCTCCCCAGTCGACCGCGTCCCCCGGGACGGCGGACCCGTCCACGACGCCGACGCCGGGCACGGGAACCTCGAACTCTCCCACGAGTCCGGGCACGTCCACGACGCCGACGAGTCCGTCCACTCCCGTCGGTACGACCTCTCCCGCGAAGGACTTCTCGAAGACGAACACGCAGGTCGAGGGCGTCGACGAGGCGGACCTCGTGAAGACCGACGGCAAGTACGTCTACCTGGTCCACGGTTCGAAGTTGATCGTGCTCGACGCGTGGCCCGCCGCGAACCTCTCCGTCGTCGGTGAAGCCGAGATCGAGGGCGTGCCGTCCGAGATGTTCCCGTGGGCACGAAGGTCGTCGTCCATTCGACGGTGGTCGGTGAACCGATCTACGCGGCCGCCGGAGCGACGCCGAAGCGGAAGAGCACGGGAACGTACACGGGCGGCGCCGTGGAGAGCTCCATCGCCCCCGTGCTCGATTCGAACTTCGCCTACTCGTCGAATCCGCTCGCGAAGGTGACGGTGCTCACGCTCGAGGGCACGCAACCGAAGACGACGCGCGAGATCTACTACGAAGGCACGTACCTCTCCTCGCGTCGCATCGGATCGAACGTCCGCACGATCGTCCGCGGCACCGTCCACGAGCCCGAGGTCGACACGAAGGACGTCTCGTTCGGCGCCATCACGTTCGGTCCGGACGGACTCCTCGTCGCGGAGTCCCGAAAGTCCATCGCGGCGGGACTGGCGAAGCTCCAAGCCAAGGTGGTCGCGGCCATCGAGGCGTCCACCCTGGAAGATTGGCTCCCGCGGACCTTCGAGCGGAAGAGTGGCGGCATCCAGACGTCCGCCACGCGCTGCGGGGACTTCTACGTGCCCGGCGTCGGGACGACCGAGTTCGGCGTCACATCTATCGAGTCCATGCGACGTCGACCAGACGTCGATCCCGATCCGGGGCGCCGCGATCGTCGGGACGGCGGATCTCGTCTACGCCAGCACGGACCGCATGGCCGTCGCCGCGCGGGCGTGGGAGCCGTGGATCGCACGCGGGGCCTTGCCGGTCGGCGTGACCGGGACGTCCGTCGGTACCGCGACGGGATCCAGTCCCGCCGTCGATACGCCTCCCCCGACGACGACCCCGAGCTCGCCTCCTCCGGTGGTACGCCGGGCGGCTTCGTCGGCGTGCAGAACGTGACCGACCCCGGCTTGCCGGACACGTCGTACGCCGTGAACTCGACGTACCTCCACCTGTTCGACATCGCGACCGACGTGACGACGCCGCTCTACGTCGCGTCCGGACAGGTCGGCGGCACCGTGAACAACCAGTTCGCGATCGACGAGAAGGGCGGACTCCTCCGCGTGGCGACCTCCACCCAGCTCTCTCCGTCGAAGGAGCACCCGACGGGGCGACGCGAGAACAACGTGTTCGTCCTCGACACGGTGGGGACGTCCCTGGTCTCGCGCGGGAGTGTCACGGGGTTCGGCGTGGACGAGACCATCCAGTCCACGCGGTTCTTGGGGAACCGCGCCTACGTCGTCACGTTCCGCCAGACCGACCCCTTGTTCGTCATCGACCTCTCGACACCCTCGAAGCCCACGATCCTCGGCGAACTCCAGATTCCCGGCTTCAGCGAGTACATGCACCCGCTCGGGGACACGCACCTGCTCACCATCGGTCGCGACGGCGACCCGAACGGACGTGAACAACCTCGCGCTCCAGATCTTCGACGTGTCGGACGGCGCGCACCCGCGGCAGGCGTTCAAGTTCGTGTTCACGAACCCCGGATCCTCCGACGCCGAGTACGACCACAAGGCCTTCACGTACTTCGCGGACCGGAACCTCCTCGCGTTCCCGTTCACGGGCTCCGTGGACGGGCGTTTCCAGAGCGTCCTCGAAGTGTTCAAGGTGGGCATCGACACGGGCTTCGATCGCATGGGAGCGATCGACGTCTCGGCGCTCGTCCCTCCGGCCGAGACGAACACCTGCACGGCGGTGTACGGCCCTCGGTCCGGCGCGGCCTCTTCCTCGAGGACGTCGCCTACGCCGTCGCGAGCGGTGGCATCGTCGCGGCGAAGGTCGACGCTCTGGGGAGCCCGGTCGGTTCCGTGGCACTTCCCGTTCCCGCGTACGCCATGCCCCTCTCGGTGGGCGCCCCTTCGGTCGGCTGCACGAAACCCGTGCCCAGCGAACCGGTCGACGGAGGCTCTCCCATCGACGCGGGTCCCGCCATGGATGGCGGCGCACCCACGCCCGTGCCCGACGCCGCTCCGCCCACGCCGTCCTCCGACGGCGGCACGGACGCGAAGGGCGACTGATTCACGCCCGGGTCAGCGCGAGACGCAACCCACGGTCGGACAGTTCGACGCGAAGCCCGTCCCGTCGTCCTTGCACGCGACCACGGACTCGCCGGTGTAGCGCATTCCCTTGCAACGGGCGTCGGCGCGGCAGGAGGCGACGTCGGTGTGCGCGCCGCACGGATCGCCCACGGGCGCGTCGCACCAGTCGTTCGGGGAGGATCCGCAGGGCGTCTTGCCCTTCGCGGTTCCGCGCTTCGGGGGAACCGGAAGGGGCAGGTCCGACGTGCCCGTCGCCGTCGTCGCGACCATGGTCGTCGCCGTCGTCGCGACCGTCGTCGACCGTGGTGACGCGTCCCCGAGGCTCGGTTCGGAACGGCAGGCGACGAGGAGCCATCCGACGGACGACGTCACGAGGACGAGGCGCGTCGTGCGCGGGAGAACGGGAATCGCGGTCATGGGCGAAGCCTAGAGCGAACGTCGGCCCGGCCGTCGCCGATCCTGGCTCCTGGTACCGAGCGGTCCCGTTCTTTTCCGAAAATACGGGAACGCAGGTTGGCGCCCTGCGTCGAGGTCGAAGGCCCGGTCAAACCTGAAACCGCGTCTTTCTCGGCAAATGCGAGTTGCACGCACGTTATCCTACATTGTCGCTTGCCCGGGCGTAGGGCGCCCCGAACAGTGAAGGTCTCGGCGCGCCCCAGGGGTGTCCGCCTTTCCCCGCTCCGCTTCCGCCCGTCCCCGGTCCTCCCCGAATCCCGACGTCCTCTCTCGGGCCCCGCGCTTCCGCGCGACGGCTCACAGGAGACCATTCGCCATGATCTCGAAGTCCCGCGCCCTCTCCCTGGTTCTTGCCACGTCGGCCCTCGCCGTCACGGTCGCGTGTTCCTCCGCCGGGACCGAGGAACCGACGACGACCACGGGCACGTCTCCCGGCGCCGAAGCGTTCGACGACTACGGCATGGGCGAGAGCGCGGTGATCACGAAGATCGAGCGCGACGGTTCGTTCTGGATCGAGGAGAACCTCAACGAGCTCCTCGACCCCGACAAGGAGGAGATGATCAAGGAGGCGATCGGCGTCGCGACCGGTCGTTTCGAGAAGGTGGCGCCGGGCCTCGGCGTCACCGAAGCCGGCTCCGACATGGTGGGTGGCATCGACTACGCCGCCATGACGAAACAGGCCGACGGACTCCTCCGCGAGCGCGCCGAGGCGCTCGCGAACCATGGCATCCACTGGTCGCAGATCATCCCCACGGCGGCCGTGATCGTCGTCGGCGGATCGTGGACGAAGGATCTCAAGATCTTCAACGGCGGCGGCGGTTCGCTCATGTTCGTGTTCGTCCCGAAGTGGGTCGGCCACGTGATCCCCGGATCGCGCGAAGTGAAGTGGCGCTTCAAATTCGACGTCGGCATGACCGCCCTCGGCAACTTCAACGCCCTCGGTGCTTCCGCGGGTGCGGGCGCGGGGCTCGAATCGGTGGCGTCGATTCCGAAGGGCCGCTTCCGTCTCGGCGCCGGTCTCGTCTGGGGCGAACTCCAGCACGCAGCGGATCTCCGCGGCCTCGTCGTCGGCATCTCCGGGTCCACGCCCTGGGTCGGCGTCGCCAACAACTTCAAGGTGCTCGGCTTCGTCGATCCGGGGCGCCTCAAGATCCGGAACATCGTGGGCACGTTCTCCCGCGAGTGGGGCGGACTCCCGACCGAAGCTTGGAACGCGAGCCTCGTGATCGGCGCCGCGCTGAACGTCGAGTCCACGCTGAAACTCGTCTTCGAAGCCTTCGGCATGACGCCGCAAGGCGAAGGCGACATGGGACGCAGCACCATCGAGACGCCGGAGCGCGTGACGGTCCTCACGGGACGTGGTCGTCCCCAGGGCGGTTGGACCGGCAACGATCCGAACAAGCCGGTGAACCCCGCGAACCCCGTCACGCCCGCGAATCCGGTCGCTCCGGTCGGTGGCGCGAGCGACGCGGGGGCCGATCGATGAAGCGCGCGCTCCTTCCTTTCGCGTTGCTCGCCGCGCTCACGCCGGCGTGCAGTGCCTCGCCCGACGACGGCACGACCGATTCGAGCCAGGCCGAAGAGACGACCGGCGCTCCCGAAGGGGGCGTCGCCGTCTCGCCCGCGGAAGTGAAGGCGCTCATGGAGAACGGTCTCCAGGGGCTCTGCATGTACGCGCAGCTGCGCGAGCAGCGTGGGGAGGCCCTCTGCCGGGACGAGACCCTCGTCGCCGTCTGTTCGCAGATGACGGACTCGCTCGAGGAGGGCGTGAAGAAGCTCCTCGAGCATCCGACCGGCGCGGGGCTCGTCTCGAAACCGGAGGACGAGACCGAGCTCGTCTCCGGCATGAAAGGCGACTTCGAGAAGGCGCTCGACCAGTGCCTCAACGGTCAGGCGTACCGGATGAAAGAAGCCGAGAAGCGCCTCGCGAACGATCCCCATCTCATCGCGCTCGCCGCGGCGGGCCGCGATCGCTATTGGCACATGACGATGCGGGGGCTCGGTCGAGCGCTTCGCGAGGTCGTCACCGCCGAGAAAGGGCAGGTGCGCGCCAGCGTCTCGCGCCTCCTCAAGCGCGGCGTGTGCACCGTCGGCGCCCGTTTCGCGGCCGACATGGTCAAGGTCAGCGGTCCGGACGCGAACCGGACGGCCGCCTGCATCGCGACGGCCGGAGACGTGTGTTCCGCCGCGGGTGGGTTCGTGAACCTCTCCGACTGGCCGGGTCTCGAGACCGACGACGACGTCGCGAAGTACCTGATGGACGTCGCGAGCCTCGGTGTCGAGTCGCTCTGCATGTCGGGCGGCCGCGTGAGCGCCGTCGCCTGCGGCACCATCAGCGTCGCCATGGGGCAGATCAAGAAGGCCATGAAGACCGGCACGAACGACTGGTACGTGTGCTCCGGTCTCGGCAGTACCTCGATCCGATCGCGGAAGACGTCGGTTGGTACCTGGGTTCGGACGGATGGACGAGCAACATGCCCATCGCCGTGCCGCGCGGCCGGGCCCCGGAGGCGAAGACGTCGTCGCGCGCGCGTGTTGCGTCTGCGACCGCGTCCGCATGGTCCGCGAACACGGTTACATCTGGAACTCGACCCGGGACTTCGGACGTTCGAAGGACGTCGGCGTCATCCAGGCCGGTGGCTTCGAAGGCGGCAACTGCGCGTACAAGAACGGCAAGGAGTATTCCGACGGGTACATCGGGCCGGAGTCGAACGGCATCGAGAAGCTGCACCGCTACGAGCACTGCCACCAGTCCTACGTGCTCGGCGAGTCGTGCAGCATCGAACGTGGCCCGGAGCGCAAACCCAACCCGCTCACCGTCTGGGACATCGATCGTCGCCGCGCGACGGGCGAAGTCCTCCGCCCCTGAGCGCACCCGTCCCGTCCCCCGGGGGACGTCCCGAAAAAAGACGTCGCCGGAGCCGCCCCATCGCGGCTCCGACGACGTCGGCCTCCTCCGATTCCTACTGGCCCGAGTCGATCAGGGAATCGGCGAGTCGTTGGCCGCGGTGGGCGCAGTACCGACGCCCTGGGTGCAGCGCTCGGTGATGCGCGTGCACACGTCCGCGGGGATCGATCCGGCGTCGCACTTCGCCTTCTCGGCGTCGCACTTCGCCTGGAACGCGGCGTCGAACGCCGTCTTCGCGCAATCGCGCGCCGTCTGGAAGCAGGCGTCGTTGCCGGTGCCCGCCGCTACGCACGCATCGAGCGCGGTACGGCACGCCTCGAGTTCGGCCGCCACGGGTCCCGGAACTTCGCCGCAGATGTCGGGGCGCTTCCCGCCACCGTCGCAGTCCTTGCCGCCCCCGTGACCCCGTTCACCGCCGCCGCCGCCGTGAGGTCCGTCACCGTCGCCGTCGCCGCCACGTTCGGGGCGCGCGCCACCATCTCCCGGCGGAGGTCCTTCGGGACGGGGCGGTCGCACGCCGCCGTCGCCGTCACCGTCCGGTCCGTGGGGTCCCTTGCCGTGACCGTGTCCGCCGCCGGGACCACCCTTGCAGACGCCGCCCGGAGTCGCTTCCTTGGGGAGACAACTTTGCAAGGCCGTTCGGCACGCTTCCACGTCCGCACCCTCGGCGGACTTGCAGGTGTCGAAGGTCGTGAAACAGGCTTCGGTGGCGGCCTTGAAATCCTGGTAGCCCGACTGGGCGCTCGCGAGCGCTTGATCGGCGGTCGCGGTCGTCGTCGACGCCGTGCTGTCTGTGGATCCGCCGCACGCGAGAGCCGCGGCGCCGGTGAGGAGGAACGCGAACGAGGTCAGGCTTCGACGCAAGAGTGTATGGTGCATGTGATTCCCCGGTGTCGCCGCGAAGACCCATCCTTCCGGCTTCATGGTCTACGTGCGGGGGGGCGCCGGATTCGGATCACCGAAATCGACGGGGGAGGTCCAGCCCGCGGGATTCGGCCGGAATTCGGGCCGGAACGCGCCCTGCCTCAGCGCGGCCGGCACGGGTCGACGGCGCGGAGGGGCACGCCCGCGATCTGGCGGAGGCAGTCGTTCCGGTAGGTGACGTCGTTGCACCCACAGACGGGCATCGGCTCGGAACCGCAGAACTCGGGGCGGATCTCGCAGTGCCCGGTCCGCTCTTCGCACGAGCGTCGGTCGCAGAACGCGTCGGCTTCGCAGTCGTCGTTGTCGACGCATCGCGACGCGGGACCGCCCTTCGTCCCGCCGTCGCCCGAAGGGGGCGGGAGCGTCGCGACGACGACGTCTTCCGACTCGCAGGCCGACGCGCACGGGAGCGCGAGAGCGGCCAGGAACACCGGGAGGAAGGCACGCACGCGCATCATCGTGACTCCGTCCGGCCCGGACCGAGCGCCGTGAACGAGAATCCGAGGAGGGCCGTCGGACGGACGCGCCACGGCGCGAAGACGGTGCTCCGCGTGGGGCCCGCCGCCGCTTGCCACCGACGCTCGGCGAAGTCGGCGTCCACACCGAACGACAGGTCCACGGTCGTGTTCGACGTCAGCGCCACGTGGAACGTCGCGAGGCCGGTGGCGACGACGTCGGCGCGCGTCGTCGCATTGCCGATGCGGTTCGAGGGGAGTTGGTCGGATTGCGGTTGGACGGTGAAGACGTCGGACCCGAGCCCCGCCGAGAGATCCAGGCCGACGTGGGAGGTCGTGACGAGTTCGAGGGTCGGGAGCACGCGGAACGATCCGCCGCGGACGTCGACGGACACGAGCGAATCGCCGACCTCGAACGGCGCGAGATACTGCCCGGTCACGACGAGGGCCGGCCGGACACCCTTCCGCCACGCGACGCGCGCGGCGCCGCCCACACGGGCCGTGGGGCCCGAGGACTGGGAGAAGAACGCACCGCCGAACTGGGTGGCCAGATCGAACGCCCAGGGCGACGCCGACTTCCGCGCGGGAGCCGCGTCCCGGGCCTCGGGAACGATGGCGACCGCGCTCGGCGGCGGTTCGACGGGACGTTTCGGTTCGTCCTT
This sequence comes from Polyangiaceae bacterium, assembly GCA_046351475.1. Taxonomy (GTDB): domain Bacteria; phylum Myxococcota_A; class Polyangia; order Polyangiales; family Polyangiaceae; genus JAXLYL01. The sequence continues at coordinate 27,557 of JAXLYL010000043.1, read as the reverse complement.
CGGCTTCGGCGGTTCGGGAGGTCGGGCCCGGCGATCGCGTTCGGCGAGGAGCAACGGTTCGACGCTCCCTTGCACGACGTGGGCGATCTCCTCGTTGGTCAACGAACGCGCGCCGTCCCGCTCGACGCGACGGGAAGCGACGGTCGTCCCCGACGCGTCCGTCACCGTGACGTCCGCGGCACCGTTCGCCTGCACGCGCACGGACACCCGCGCGAGCTGCGTGTCGCCGTCGCCCGGATCCTTCGGTACGGCATGCACGAAGCGGGGGACGAGACCCAGGCGTTTCACGAGTTCGTCCAGGCTGGCGTCGAGGTCGGCGTCGGATCCGCGTTCGGAGACGACCTCGATGTCGACCCGAGTGCGGTCGGGAGCCGGTCGTGCGTCGGCCTGGGGTGCGGCGAAGACGGGCGACGGCGCGAACGACGCCGTGGCGAGCGCACACGCCGCGGCACACCGTCGGAAGGTCCGACCGTCGGAGAAAGCGCGGCGGCGAGCCACGCGTCCGTTCAAGGTCCTCCGAGACTCGCGAGACGGGAGGACGCGTGGGAGCGGTACGCGGAGCTCGGGTAGTCCGCCAAAAGGGCGTGCCACGCGGACGCTTCCTGATCGCGCCGACCCAGACGTTCGAACGCCGACGCCCGGCTCGCCATGGTCTGCTCGCGGAGCTCCTCGCGGTTCGCGCGGAGGTACGCGTCGAACTCGACGATGGCGGTCTCGGCGTCGCCGCGATCGAGGAGGAGGCGACCGACGATGGCGTGCGCGAGGATCGCCTCGCGGCTCCGCGGATGGGCGGCGTCGAGGCGCTTGTACGCCGCGAGGGCCGCTCCGGTGTTGCCCGTGCGACGTGCCTCGGTCGCTTCCGCGAAGAGGACGGAGGGAGACGCCGGGCCCGTCGAAGGCGCGTCGGAGGCACTCGTCGCGACGGTCGTGGGAGCGGCGGCCACGGGGACGTCGTTCGTCCGCGTCCGAGGTTCGTAGGAGGGGAGGGGAATGGAGCTCACGGGGGTCGCTTGGAGCCTCGGGGTGGACGACGCACGCGCGGACGGCGCGACGGCGATGGCGGGGACCGGAACCGGAACCGGAAGGGCGGGAACGACGGCGTCGTGGGCGGAGGACGTCGCCGCGACCGGAGAGGTCACGACGACGGCTTCGGGAAGGGACCCGGGAAGCGGGGCCGGATTCGCGTCGGACGCGCTCCGCGGTGGTGGCGACCTTCGAGGGAAGGTTCGCCGAGCCGTTCACGGTGCCGTGACTCGTGACACCGCCGACGGGCTCGTTCGCGAAGAAGAGACCGACACCGACTCGCGGAGGATCGTCCGAGCCGTGGGCGACACCGCCGCGGCCGCGGCCGACGCCACGAACGCCGCCGCCGCCCCGAGGAGCACCGCCGACGCGCGCCGGGACACCCGACGCGGACGCGTGGAACCGACACGCGCGACGTCCACGGGAGCCGTGTCGTTCGTGGCATGTCCGGTCGCCCGCGGCGAGGGATCGGGCGTACCGACGACCGGATCGACGACCGACGCCGGAGACGGAGCGACGCGTCCCATGAGCAACGCCGTCATCACGGCGTCGTCGTGAAGCGCGATGTGACCCGTGTCGCCGACTTCGTCCGCGAAATCCGCGCGCATGCGCCGCTCGAGACGGCACTCGGCGCACGAGGCGACGTGGGCATCGAGACGCTCGCGCTCCTGCGCGGTGAGCGTGCCCGCGGACTCCTTGTCGAAGAGATCCTCGGGGTGGAGGTGGAGGCTGACGACGCTCATGACGTCACCTCCAGCGCTTCCAGGAGGGACGGGTCGGCCTCGATGCGTTTGCGGAGCGCTTCCTTCGCGAGGCGGAGACGGCTGCGGATGGTGTTGATCGGTGCGCCCGCGTTCTCGGCGATCTCTTCGAGGGACCAACCGAGCATCGTGCGGAGGGCGAGCGCTTCCGCCTGCTCTTCCGGGATGTCGGCGAGGAGGTCACGGAGGAGGGCTTTCCGCTTCGCGCTGACGGCTTCGTCGCCCGGGGAAGGACCGTCGGCGCGGGTGTCCTCGGCGACGGCGTCGTCGTCCCGGCGGCCCCGTTCGACCCGACCGCGCTTCCGGACGGCGAGCGCCTTCCGCACGGCGATGGTCGACGCGTATCCGGCCGGATCGCACTCGCCGCGGAACGCCGGGAGCGCGCGCACGAGACCGATGAGCGCTTGCTGGAGGACGTCGTCCACGTCCGGGTGCTGGCTGCCGAGCATCGCGCGCACGACGCGCATCATCTTCGGAGCCACCATGCGGAGGAGCTTCGCGGTCGCGGCCGTGTCGCCGGCGGCGGCGGCGCGCGCCAGCATCAGGCCCTCGGAAGGCGAGTCGTTCGACACGCTCTCTGTCATGGGGTTCGCATCGAGGACGCTCGCGACGGACATGGTTCTACGGCTCTCCACTCAGGTCGTGGGGGGCTCGTCGAATTTTGGATCACGATCGGGATCACGGAAGTCGAAAAGGAGTGCGCGCGTGTGGGGAGACGTCGAATCCGGGGACGTCGCGCGGCACCCCAGGAAACACGAAGGGCCGGAATTCAGGCAATGAATTCCAGCCCTTGGAGGGTGCCGTTTCGGAAAGTCTCAGCCGGGGGGGCCGTAGCCGCCGCCACCTTGAGGGCCGCCGTAGCCGCCACCGCCTTGGGGCCCGCCGTAGCCGCCACCGCCCTGACCCCCTTGGGGCCCGCCGTAGCCGCCACCGCCCTGACCCCCTTGGGGTCCGCCGTAGCCTCCGCCACCCTGACCCCCTTGGGGTCCGCCGTAGCCTCCGCCCCCTTGGGGTCCGCCGTAGCCTCCGCCACCTTGGGGCCCGCCGTAGCCTCCGCCACCTTGGGGCCCGCCGTAACCGCCGGGTCCACCCTGGGGAGGTCCGCCGTAGCCACCGGGAGCGCCGTAACCTTGTTGCGGCGGAGCGAATCCGCCGGGACCCGCCGCGCCCGATCCGCCGCCTGCGCCCATGCGACCCGAGATGCGCGTGTAGATGATCGCGTGGGCGATGCCGAGGATCATGGCGGCGGGGATCACGCCGACGAGGCAGGCGATGAGGCCCACGAAGGTGATGCCGACGCCGACGAGACCGAACAGGAAGACCTTCGCCTTCTGTCCGTTCGTCGCTTCCCAGCTCGCCTTCAACGCTTCGATGGGGCCGAGCTTCGCGTCGACCGCGAAGTACGGAGCGAACGCGAGACCGAGCGCGAGGATGAGGCCCGGGACGATCAGGAAGAGCATGCCGATCACCACCGCGAGACCCTGCAGGATCACGGTGCCGAGGAGCGCTCCGAAACGGTCCATACCCTTGAAGAGCATTCCCACGGAAGCTTCCTCGTTCCGGACGACCGCGAGGACGATCCGGTAGAGGCCGACCATCAGGAAGTACTGGACGAACATCCCGATGATGGATCCGACGCCGTTCAACGCCGTGATGACGACGTCGTTCTCCTTCGCGACGCCGGCCGCGACGAGGATGATCGCCGGCAACGCGAAGATCACGTTGAGGATCAGGACGACGACCATGAACACGACGCCCGCGAGCAAGAGCGGAGCGAGTCCCCGTTTGAGGACCTCCACAGCTTCCGAGAGGACCTCGCCGATCTCCCAATTCTGGGCCGGACCTGCGCCGGGTGTGGCGTTGGCGACGGGAGTTGCTGCCGCTTGGGGTGCCGAATACGGATTGTAGTTCACGTGCGTTCGCGCTCCGGGTTGGGAGCCGAACGTATCACGCTGCCGCGGAACTCACGCCAATTCGAGGGGCTTCAGCGGGGCGTGGGAACCTTGCATCCGAGCGCCACGTCCACCTTCGCGCTCTTCTCCTTCGACGCCGTGTCGCACGTCGTCGGACAGAGCTGGATGCGGGTCGGTTTCGTGTTGTCGTCGTAGAACCAGGCGTCGGGGACCTGGGCGCACTTCGAGGCGTCCGTCACCTGCGTGAGGAGCTTCTCGGCGGCACCGCCCGCGGTGAGCTTCACGGCGATCTTGGTCGGATCGACCGTCTGCGTTCCGGAGGCGACCGGCATGGCGAATTCGCAGGCCAGACGATCGCCGACCTTCTTGGCGACGTTGTCGAGGACGGCGGCGTAGTCGTCCTTGCAGAGCGACTCGACGAGACCCCCCGTCATCACGGCGGCCTGTTGATGGATCTTCCCGGCATCCGCGGTGCCCGCACACTTGGTCGAACCCGGCACCGGCGTGCCTTCCTTCCAACCGCAGATGGCGTTGTAGACGTACTTGCGTGCGCCTGCCGTGCCGAACATGCCGTCGGCCTTGGTCACCATCGCGAGGTCGAAGAGCTCCGCGGAGGCGTTGCTCTCGTCGTCCGTGATCACGACGATGGCCTTCAAGGCGTCCTTCCGCGCCCATTGTTTCCAGGCGTGATCGTAGGAGTCGACGATCACGGGCATGGCGTTGTGGGAATCGACGCGACGATCGACCTGGTGGAACTTCGAGCCGTTGTCCGCGCACGCCGGGCCCGCCAGCGGTTCGGGAACGCAGATGCCGTTCTCGCCCGCCTTGGTCGCGATCATGATGACCTGGTAGTCGAGACCGCTCGTGCCGATCTTCTGGGCGAAGGCGTTGATGTTCGCCTTCACCTTCGCGATCTCGTTGTCCATGCTGCCGGACTGATCGATGGCGAAGACGATGTCGACGGCCGGCTTCGTCGCCGAGACGGTCGTCGCGGCGCACGTGCCGTCGCCTCCGGAACCTCCGGTGCCGCCCATGCCGCCGGAACCCGCCGACGCGCCCGTGCCGCCGAACCCGGCATCCGAGGTCCCCTGACGGCCACGCGATCCAGCGGACCCGGTCGACCCGTCCCCGTCGTCGTCGAGGGACGACGGCGCCGCGCTGCACGCAGCCACGGCGAAAATCGCGAGAACGGGCGCGACGCGACGGAGGACGCGCGACGGAGCGCCGAGGGGCGCGGGCGTTCGGATGGTCATGGTGTACTTTTCCAAGCACTCCCCGTGCCGGATTTCATGAAAGTGACTGGATCATGGACCGCGGGGAATGGGGCCCCCGAAGGGCGCACATCGAAGAGCTCCGTGCCCCAAGTATCCGGAATCACAAGGCTGTAACATTCAAGATCACGGTACGATTCTTTCAAGAGCGGTCCCCATGGGACCCTCCACTTCCCGAAAACACACCCTCGGCGCTTCGGCAGCCCTCGTGGGATTCGCGTTCTCCTCCCTCACGTCGATCGCATGCGGCGCTCCGGATCCGGGCAGTGTCGATCTCTCCGCGTCCCGCATCGAACGGGGCGCCGACGGTCGCCCTGATCCGGGTGGCAACGGCGGAACGGCGGGAACGTCGAACGCCGCCGGCTCCGGTGGTCAGGCCGGAACGGCCGGAACCGGTGCGGCTGGAGGAGGCACGGGAGGGACGTCGCCCGTCGTCGACGCGGGTTCGCCCGCCGACGCAGGCCCGGGACCGTCCGTCGACGCAGGGTCGACCCCGGACGTCGCCACGCCGTCGGGTCCGTCCATCCAGTCGTTCTCGCCCGTCCGTGCGGCGACCGGCGGCATGGCGTTCTCGTTGACCGCGTTGGGGAGCGGGTTCGACGCGTCGTGCACCTTGATGCTCGGCAGCACCGCCCTCACGACGTCGTTCATCTCGTCGACCGCGCTCACGGCCAACGTCGTGGACTCCCTCCTCGTCGTCGCCGGAACCATGCCCGTCTCGGTACGGTGCGGCGCGCAGTCCGTGTCCTCGAACACGCTCTTCGCCGTCGAAGGACCACCTCCCACGCCCGTCATGGGGTCGATCACGCCGGACACGATCAAACGTGGTTCGGCCGCCGTGGTCGTGCGCGTCGTCGGCAGCTCGTTCTCACCCTCGAGCCAGGTCGTCGTCTACAACGCCATGGTGGCGACGAAGTTCGTCTCGAACACCCTGCTCGAGGCGACGGTGCCGGCGAACCTGCTCTCGGTCTCCGGTCAGGGGCCGCTCTTCGTGCGGACGCCATCCGGCGCGCAGAGCCTCAACAGCATGTACGCGACGCTCACCATCGTCGAATGAGCGTCGCGGACGGACGCGGAATCCCCGTCAGTTGCAGGTGATCCCGACGTTCGTGACGTTCGACTCGCCGACGGTCCCGCTCGCGTTCGAAGGCGTGCACGTGAACGATCCCGACGTGGATTCGACCGAGACGGAGTAGCTCCGGCCCGAAAGCACCGTCGTCGGGAAGAAGAACGAACCGTTCTGATCGAGGGTGATCTCGTCGCCGCCCGAGTTCCGGAGGACGACGCTCTCACCCATGGGCAGACCCGCGACGAACCCACCGACCGCGAACCGGTTCGTGGTGCAGGAGACCGCGACGTTCGAGACGTTGCCGTTGCCGATGACACCGACTCCGCCGGCCGTCACCGTGCACGTCTGGCTCGGGGAGGTCGGCTGCGCGGCGACGGAGACGCTGTACACCGTGCCGCTCGGCAGCGCGGGGAACGCGAACGCGCCGCTCGAGACGGACAGGATCGAGCCGCCACCGCCGGTGGCCTGCAGGACGAGGATGCCCTCGAGGCCGGAGACCGTGCCCCCGATGGTGTAGGAGTTCGTCGCGCAACTGACCTGCACCGACGAGACGTCGGCCGAACCCACCGGGCCCGTGCCCGCCGTGACCGTGCAGGTCTGCGAGGGGGCGGTGGGCTGCGTCTTCACGCGGACGTCGTACGTGGCGCCGCTCGCGACACGCACGGGGAACGTGAACGACCCGTTGGCTCCGACGGCGATCTCGTCCGCACCGTTGGAGAGGACGAGACCGAGGCTCGAGAGACCCGTCACCGTCCCCGACACGCGGTACGTGTTGGTCGTGCACGTGACGCCCACCGCGGTCACGTTCGCGCCGCCCACGGTGCCGCCACCGTTCGTGACGACGCAGGTCTGCGCCGGCGAGGACGGATGCGTCGCGACGGTCACGTTGTAGGTCGAGCCGCTCGCTTGCGCGGGGAACGCGAACGCGCCGTTCGACGTCACGGGGACGCCGGTCCCGCCGTTGTTCTGGAGCGTGACCGTCGCTCCGGACGCGAGACCCGTGACGGACCCGCCGACCGTGAACGTCCGCGTGGTGCAGACGACCGAGACGTTCGTGACGTCGGCCGCACCCACGACACCGTCGCCCGACGTGACGACGCACGACTGGGCGGGCGACTGCGGCTGTCCGACCACGGTCACGGAGTAGTTCGCTCCGCGCGCGAGCGGACGCGCGAACGCGAAGGTGCCGTTCGCCGTGGCGGTCAGTGTGTCGTTGCCGCCGTTCGACAGCACGACGGTGCCCGCGAGACCCGAAACGGTGCCCCCGATGGTGAACGAGTCGGTGCTGCAGTTCACCGTGACGCTCGTGATGTCGGCGCCGCCGATCGTCCCGGATCCACCGCTGACGGTGCACGTCTGGGTCGGGCCCGAAGGCTGCGCCGCGACGGTCACCGAATACGTCGTCCCGCTCAGGAGCGCCGTGGGGAAGGCGAACGTCGTCCCGGACACCGGGAGGTCGTCGCCGCCGTTGACGCGCAGGACGAGCCCCTGACCGGAAAGGCCATTGACCGATCCACCGAGGACGAACGAACGCGTCGTGCACGTGACCGCGACGCTCGTGACGTCCGCGTTCCCGATGGTGCCGGCTCCGTCCGTGACGGTGCACGTCTGCGCGGGCGACGAGGGCTGACCGACGACGGAGACGCCGTACGTCGTGCCGCTCGCGGACGACCGCGCGAACGTGAACGCACCGTTCTGGGTGACCGTGAGGTTGTCGGTGCCGTTCTTGAGGACGACGGTGCCCTGGAGACCGGTCACCGTGCCTCCGATGGTGTGGCGATCCGTCGTGCAGAGCACGTAGACGCCGGTGACGTTCGCGTTCTGGACGACGCCCACGCCGCCGAGGACCGTGCACGTCTGGGCCGGAGACGTCGGCGACGTGGCCACCGTGACCGAGTACGTGTCACCGCTGTCCACCGGAGTCGGAAACGCGAACGTGCCGTTGGACGAGACCGAGACGTCGTCCCCGCCGCCGTTGCGGAGGACGACGGTGCCTTCGAGTCCCTCCACGGTCCCGGACACCGTGTACGAGTTCAGGGCGCAATTGACGACCACCGTCGTGACGTTCCCGGCACCCACCGTGCCCGCACCGCCCGTGACCGTGCACGCCTGCGTGGGCGTGGAGGGTTGGGATTCGACGACGACCGCGAAGGGCGTCCCGCTCGCGACGGGCGAAACGAAGGTGAATCCTCCGTTGATCGAGATTCGCAGCACTTCGCTCCCGGACCGGAGGGAGAGACCCGTGCCGACGAGGCCGGTCACCGTGCCGCCCACCGTGAAGGCGCGCGTGGCGCACGTCACGGTGACGTTCGTGACGTCGGCTTGCCGGACCTGCCCGCTGCCGTTGGTGACCGCGCACTCTTGGCTCGGTTGCGTCGGTTGGGTCGCGACGGTGACCGCGTAGGCGGTGCCGACGGGAAGGTGCGTCGGGAAGGTGAAGGACCCGTTGCCGGTGACGGGGAGGTCGTCCCGTCCGTTCACGCGGAGCACCAGGTTCCGACCCGCGAGCCCCGTGACCGTGCCGCCCACGGAATGGGTCTCGACGGCGGCGTCGCCCGCGTCGTTCGCGTCGGGCGTTCCCGTGTCGCGTACCGTCGCCGCGTCCCCCGCGTCCCGCGTGCCTCCGGAATCGACGGGAGTCGTCGCGTCGACCACGGATCCGGAATCCACCGTGACCCCGCCGTCGAACACGGGGCCGATGGTCTGCCCGGAGCAGCCCGTCACCACCGCCAGGGCCATGGCGAAGACGGCCCAGGGCGCCGTCCGGTGCCATGCGGTCGACAAGATTCGGAAAAGGTCGGAAGTACGGACGAAGCCACGCATGGGGCCGATCGTATCAAAGGCCTGCCGACGACGGCTACGATGTGGCGGAGACGGCGGGATCCGTCAATTCGCGGGAGAAGGCACCGCTCGCGCGCATTCCCCGGCCTTCCGACGTGCCATTTCGAGCAGACGATCGTGGGCAGGACCCTCGACCTTGGCCGCCCGCTCCTCGAGGGACCTGGCGTCGTCGCAGGCGGCGCGCGACGGTTCCGGAGCCGGCAAGCCCGGGCGAGCGTCCCTCTTCTGGAGTTCCATGCGCGCGTTCCACGCGTCCGCGGAGATGGCGGGTCGGAGTCGGATCTCGTCCGCCCGGGGCGCGAGGAGGGCACCGACGATGGCGCTCGCCGCCGTCACGATCGCTCCGACGGCGAGGAGCACGCCGCCCTGGTCGTTCGACTTCGCGGCGAGGAAGCTCGCGCCCGTCCCGATCATGGTGAGGCCCGCGGCGCCACCGGCCGCGAGCGTGAGCGCACCCGCCCGACGGACGTCCGCGTTCGACGTCACGAGGACGAAGGTCACGTCCCCGGCGGTGAACGTGACGGGGGACGGCACCCGGACGAAGGGACCGTCCGTCGCCACCGCGACGCTCGCCGGCCCGGGACGTACGTTCGCGTGGCACGGGGTCTTGCACACGAACCGCAGCGTCTCGCGCGGTCCGTCCACCGGACCTACGAAGATGGACGCGCGGGGGACGTCCGATTCGAAGCCGACGTCGACGGTGCCCGGCGCGCTCGATGCGGTCGGCGCGGCGGCGCCGTCGGCGGATGCCACGGACGCGAAAGTGAGGGAAGCGACGACGACGGCGGCCCGGACGGAGCGGAACATGCCGGTGCTCTTCCACGTGCACGCGATCCCTTCAATTCGAATCGCGGTCGTCGCGACGGCGATTCGGATCGCCGCCGACCTCGCGACGACTCAACGGACGTCGCCGAGAGTCACGATTCGCGCGTCGAGCGCACGCGGGACGCGGTCGTCGTGCGTGACGACGACGACGGTGAGGCCGGTTTCCTTCGGATCCCGGAGGAGCGTCAGCAGGTTCTCCACGTCGTTGGCGTGGAGGGCGCTCGTGGGTTCGTCGAGGAGGAGGAGCTTCGGCTTGGTGGCGAGTGCACGCGCGATGGCGACACGCTGCGCTTCACCCCCCGAGAGTTCGTGCGGGAACGCGTCCTTCCGTCCCGCGACCCCGAACCGTTCCAGGAGGGCCAGCCCCTCCCGTATGGCCGTGGCCCGGTCCACGTCGAGGACGTGCACGGGGGCTTCGATCACGTTCTCCAGGGCCGTACGGTGCGCGAACAGATTCGCCGACTGGAACACGAGACCGACGTCCCTCCGGAGCGCGTGGGCCGCCTTCCGGTTCGCGGACGTGGTCCCCGCGCGGAGCACGTGACCGGCGACCGTCGCTTCGCCCTCGTCGAACGGCTCGAGTCCGTCGAGGCAGCGGAGGAACGTGCTCTTGCCCGATCCCGACGGCCCCATGAGCGCGACCCGTTCGCCGGGCGCGACGTCGAGCGACACCGCCGAGAACAGGGTCCGCGCGCCGATCCGTTTCGTCAGGTTCCGGATCGCGATCACGCCGACACCGGATGCCGTTCGAGACGTCGCGCGAGGCGCGTGAGGGGGAAACCGAGGACGAAGTAGAGCGCGGCGCAGGCGAGACCCGGCAGCAGCCAGCTCCGCGTGTCGACGGCGGTGATGGTCATGCGCTTCGTCAGCTCGACGACGGTGATGACGGAGACCAGGGAGCTGTCCTTGAGGAGGGCGACGAAATCGTTCGCGACGTTCGGAAGGGCGAAGCGCATGGCCTGCGGGAGGAGCACACGACGGAGCGCCATGGGCAACGACATGCCGAGGGCCTTCGCCGCGTCGAGTTGACCTCGTGGAACGGCCGACAATCCCCCGCGGACCACCTCGGCCTCGTAGGCCGCGTAGTTGAGTCCGAGACCGAGGACGGCGGCGGTCCGCGGCCCGAGCGCCACGACGTCCGCGAGACCGAAGTAGAGGAGATAGAGCTGGAGGAGCACGGGCGTGCCCCGGAACAACTCCACGTACGTCGCGGCGATGGCGCTCGGGACCTTCCCTCCGTGCACGCGCACCACCGCGAGCGCGGCACCGAGCGGAACGGCCAGGGCCATGGCGAGGACACTGAGCCACAAGGTCACGAAGGCCGCCGAGAGGAAGAGGGCCACCTCGTTCGGACCGAACGTCCTCGCCGCGGTCGCCACGGACGGCGTCGTCGACGCCGACGGAACGGTGGTGGTCGGAACGGCGAGCGCGTCCTGTCGCGGACCGTCGATGTGCCACTTCCTCAGGATCGCGCGCAGTTCGCCCGAGCGGAACGTCGCGTCCAGGGCGTCGTCGAGGGCCCGTCGGAGATCGTCGTCGGCGGGACGGACGCCGATGGCGTACGTACCGTCCGCCACGTCACCGACCACGCGGAGACCGGCGCGCGGAACGCCGTAGCGGTCGGCGATGACGTCATCCATGAGCACGGCGTCGATCCGCCGCGTTCCGAGATCGCCGTACGGTTCGGAGACGCCTTCGTACGGGACCGCTTCGGCGCCGCTCGCGCGCACGAGGTCCCAGGCCTGACTGTTGGCGAGCACGCCGATCCGCAGGCCGGGGAACGACTCCGGTCGGGAGGTCACGCGCGCGTCGTCGGTACGGGCCATCAACCGCAGGGCGTACCGGAAATAGGGACGCGTGAACGCGATGCGCGCGGCGCGCGCCGGCGTGACCTCGAGACCGTTCATCGCGACGTCGAACGCGCCCCGCTCGAGGAGGGGCACCAGGTTCGACCAGTCGCTCTGGACGAACTCCGCGCGCACCCCCAGGGATCGCGCCAGGAGGTCCGCGATCTCCACTTCGAATCCCACGAGCTTGCCAGGATGATCGGGGTCGTCCGACGCATACGGCTCGCCGCCCTGGAGATCGCCTCCCCAGCGGAGGACACCCGACGCACGGACGCGTTCCAGGGCGGGCGCTCCAGCGGCGCGCGCGGGGGCGCCGGTGAACGCGAGGATGGACGCGAGGGCGAGAGCGACGAACACGACGACTTCGATCCTGCGCGACGGCATCGCGGCGGATCGTAGCCGGTGCGTGCGTCGGTGCAGAGATTCCCGTCGGCGAGAACGGCCGGCAGACATGGCCGATCGGCCGGGACGGCCGACTGGCCCTCCATCGGTTCCAACGCAAGAAACCTGGGAAATCGAGGCTCTTTCGCCATCGGACGTTCCGCGAGGGACACGGCACGACGGTTGCGATGGGGCCCGTCGTCACTCGTTCACCGCGCCTGGTTCGCGGCACTTCAAGGGAGAGTCCCATGTCCAAGATCATTTCGTCCGCCCGTCTCGTTCGCTTCTCGTTCGTCGTCTCCACGTCGCTCCTCGCGGCATGCTCCGCCGGCATGGATGCCGGCCCTGGAGGCGACGGCGTTCCGGAAGTCGACGACTCCGTCGACACCCAGGACACCGTCGTTCGCGGCGGCACCGCGGGACCGATCCGCGGAGGCGGAACCCTCGGCGGCCTCGGTGGTCTCGGTGGCGCCGGAGGTCTGCCTCCCCTCGACTCCCAGACGACGCTGCTCGCGTCCGGTGCGGGTTGGGAGCGCTACGCCATCCGCGGAGCCATGGTCGATCCGGACACCGGCGCCTCGCGCGACGCGAACGACGAGGTCGTCGTCATCCGCGGCGCCAAGAACATCGAAGCCTCGCCCCTCGGCGTGAAGACCAAGGCCTCGCTCAAGGCGGATTTCCGGGCCGCCACACCGGCCGACAAGGACGAGGACGACGATACCGTCTACCTCGTGCACAAGCCGACGGCCGACGCCATCGAGACGGCGCCGCCGCCGCCGCAAGGCGTCGCGCTCTTCGCGAGCTGCAACAACTACGACAAGACGTATTCCCGTCACGTCTCGGGCAACAAGACCTTCTCCCACCACCTCGGCACGCAGAGCGGGAATTTCACGGGGAATGCGGACGTCGACGGCGACGTGTCCGGGAACGTCGACGCGAACGTCGTGCTTCGCGTGAAGCGGACGCAGACGTACATCTTCGGCTGCCAGACCTACGCGGCGGCGTTCAAGCGCCTCGACGTGACGGGAAACGCGAGCGCCCACGGACACGTCAAGGTCGACGGTCGCTACGAGCGTGAGTTCCACTACGCGAAGGAAGTGGCGAAGCCCTCCCTCGGCAGCTTCGACTTCTGGGTCGGTCCCTTGCCCGTGCACGTCGGCTTCAACTTGCCCGTGGACGTCGGATTCGACGCTTCCGCGCAAGCCACGCTGAACGCCGACGTGGACATGACCGGCAACGGCACCTTCGCGATCCAGTGCACGAAGAACGGCTGCGACGGTTCGAAGAACGTCACGTACGGCTTCACGAACAACAAGGCTCCGTCGGCGTCGGTTTCCGCGAAGGTCGACGTCACGCCCTGGGTGCAGGCGTCCGTGCGCGGGTACCTCTACACCGAAGGGATCGCGTACGCGCAGGTCGGCGTGAAGCCGAAGCTCCCTTCCTCCCTCTTCTTCTACTACGGCAACCAGTGCGGCGACGGCGACGGCGACGGCACGAACGAATGGGTGCGTGCGCTCACGCTCGACGTCGGCGTCGGCGTCGACCTGACGGCGAAGGTGTCCATCCTCGGAGGCGACACGTGGAAAGACTCGTGGGCCCTCCTCGGGCGACGCAGCGTGGGCTTCTGGGACCTGTTGCCCGGTGGCTCGTCGGCCCTCTCGCCGATCCTCCGGAGCGCGACCGGCGCCGCGGTCTCGACGGGACCGCAACCGTCGTCCCTCTACGCGCTGCGGGTCCAGGGCGGAATGCGGCCCTGCTGGCCCTACACGGATCCGGTCTCCATGACGATGGCGTGGGGCGACGGTACGACCGAAGCCGTCACCGCGACGCCCGGGCAGCTCTTCGTGAAGCAGCACGGATACGGCACGCGCACCATGAAGGATCTCGCGCTCACCGCGGTGCGTGATTCGGCGGGCCGCACCATCGGCAAGACGGCGACCAAGTCGCTCATGCCGCGCTTCACGATCGCGATCCCCGACGGTGACCTGCCCGTGCTCACCCGCGACTGACGTCGCTCGCGACGGCGGCCCGGACGAGTCGGCTTCCCCCGGGGAGGTCGGCTCGTCCGCCGTTTCAGTGACGCGCGGAATTCGCGTGGAACTCCTGGAGGAACGTGCCCAGGAGCGCCTTCAACCGACGAACCTCCGGTGCCCGCCCGTTCTCCTCGTACCGATCCTTCACCTCCCAGTAGTCGGTGGTCCAATCGTAGAGTTCGTAGTGCCCGGTCGTCCGGTCGAGGACGAGGTTCCACCGACCGTCGCGCACCGACACGAGCGAGAGGGGGTCCTCCCCGCGGAAGGCGCGTTCCTGGAGGAAGAACTCGTGGAAGAGGGTCCTCGTGGGATCGACGTCCCCGCGGAACACTTCGGGCGCGAGGCTCGTGCCTTGGAAGCCGGCATCGCCGAGCTGGAGCAGATCGGCGAACGTCGGGACGACATCCATCGTCGACACGAGCCCGTCGACGCGCCGCGGATCGATGCCGGGACCGCGGAGGATCAACGGGACGTGCAGCGTCGCGGTGTAGAGGTCGTACCCGTAGTGCCCGGTGCGGAGGGACGGATCCGGGTGGAAGACCGTCCCGTGGTCCGACGTGAAGGCGACGTAGGGAGGCTCCGCCTTGGATTCGAGCGCGCCGAAGAGCCGACCGAGCTCCCGGTCCACGAACGAGAGCTCCGCGCGGTACATCTCCTCGTCGGAGGGATTCGTCTCGGGAGCGTCCGGGAACTTCACGTAGGGTGCGTGCGCGTCGAAGTAGTGGACCCAGAGGAAATACGGTCGGTCGTGGGCGCCGTTCACGACCTTCAGCGCGGCGTCGGTCACCTGCACCGCGTTGTGGACACCGAACGGAATGGCGGACTTGTCGACCCGTTGGAAGCCCCGGGTCGCGCTCGGCCACGTCGGCGCCTGGAAGTAGTCGTCGGAGATGACGGCGACCGTCTCGTACCCGGCGTCGTTCATGACGTCCTGGATCTGACGTTCTCCCGACGCGAGCGGGTACGGATGGCGCGGCGCGTAGACCTGCTCGAGCTGCGAGTCCCAACGGGACGTGAACATCGCCGGCAGCGAGAGCCGCGTCGACGGGCCTTGCGCGAAGCAATGCGTGAAGAGCGCGCCACGCTCGGCGAACTCGTCGACGTTCGGCATCACCGGTCGCGGGCTCCCCAACGCGACGAGCCTCCGGGCCGAGAGACCGTCGACCGTGACGAGGACGATGGACGGACGGTACGAGAGGGCGTGTTGCCCGACTTCGACGCGCGCACGGGGACGGATGGACGAGTTCGAAGCGTCGTGGCCGTCGCAGTCCTCGTCGACGCCGTTGTCGGGGACGTCGACCGCACCCGCGTAGCGTTTCGGATCGAACGGTGCGCAATCCCCACCGCCGAGGGTCCCGATCTGTCCGTCCCGATCGACGTCGAGGACGAACTCCCAGGCCGCGTATCCCACCCGACCGCTCCACGCGCGCGTGAACGCCATGCGGAGCGCCGTGGTCGTCTCCGGGCGGAGACGCGCCGCGGCGATTGCGGACGCGAAGAAGGTCGTGATGCCCACCCCGACGGCGATGCGATGGAGCGTGCGGCGGAACGCGTCCCGGGGTTCGGCCGTGACGCCACCGAAACCGAGCCCGACCAGCAATCCTCCGAAAGGGGTGAGGTTCCGCCACGGCAACGCGCTTTCACGACCTCGAGGTTCTTCGCGACGAGCCACGACGTGCCGAAGATCGCGGGCACGAACACGAGCGCGAGGACGAGCCCCGTGGTCGACGAGGAACCCGAGACCACGCACGTTCGCCGCGGCGTCGACGACCGAGCGCGCCACCCGTCGATCGCCTTCGCCGTCACGATCACGAGCGCGGCGACGAACATGTGGCTGACGGTCAGCGCGAACGCGATCGATTCGGGACGCGCGAACCTCGAGGGGGACGACGACGGAGAGACGATGCGCCGCGACCAGCGCGGCGACGGTCAGGAACGCGCCGCCGAGGATCCGGGCCGAGAGTTCACGGCGCACGTCCGTGTCGCCCCGGCGGAGACCTTCCCACGTCCTTCGGAACTCGCCGGCCGTCGACTCCGCGAGCGGTACGACCACCGGACCCACGAGACCTCCCACGAGGAACGACGCGGACATCGCGACGAACAGGGCCGATCCCAGCCCCACGAACTTCGAATCGGGTCCCGCCGCGCCGCGCGGACCGACGAGCGAGAAGAAATCCACGAGCCAGGTCCCGAACGCGCCGAACGTCGCGTAGTGCGCACCGAGACGCGCGCTCCGTCCCAGGGACGTCTGTGGGGTGGGTCCGTCCGTCACCTGTCTCCTCGCCGACGAGAGTTAGCCTCCGGGTACGTGCACACGCGATCGAAAAAAGGATCACGTCGCGCCCGAATCCGCGTTTCGCCCGGGAAAAAGGAGGGGTCGAGCGCGAATTCGTTGGTGCTCCTACGGTCGAGCGCGCGCGGCGAGGGGGCCGTCAGCGCTTGCCGGCCGCGAACGACTTCGGGTCGATGCCGTGTGCGGAGTTTCGCGAAGAGCGTCCGGACCGGCATTCCGAGGGCTCCCGCCGCCCGCGCCTGCACCCCCGCCGAACTTCGAGCGCCTCGCGGATCCGCGTCCGCTCCATCCCGGATCTCGTCCGCCAGAGGGGGGCCTCTGCCAGGGACGTCGGGGACCGCGGGGACGACCGGTCCGACCGGGGTAGGGGGGACGTCGTCTCCCAACGGCGGCAAGTGCCACGGCTCGAGGACGTCGCCGTCGAGCACGGCCATCGCGTAGTCCACCGTTCTTGAGTTCGCGGACGTTGCCTTCCCACGCGTGCCGCCCGAGCTTTCCGAGGGTGAGGGCGCCGAGCGTCGGCACGGGCCGTCCCATCGTCCGGGCGGAGCGTTCGACGAACGTTCGCGCGAGGGCGGATCTCCGCGGCCGCTCCCGCAACGGAGGAAGGACGACGGCGGCGGTCCCGATGGCGGAAGAGGAGATCCTTCCGGAAGCGTCCCGCGTCGACTTCGGCGTGAAGGTCCTCGTGGGTCGCGGCGACCACCCTCACGTCGACCTTGATCTCGCGAGTACCGCCCACGCGCGAGCACCCCGAGTTCGAGCACCCGGAGGAGCTGGCCTGGGCTTCGCGCGAGAGTTCACCGATCTCGTCGAGGAACAACGTCCCGCCGTTCGCCGCCTCGAACACGCCGACCTTCGCGTTCACGGCGCCGGTGAACGCACCCTTCTCGTGGCCGAACAGCTCGGACTCGAGGAGCGTGTCGGCCCACGCCGCGCAATTGACGGCGACGTACGGACCTTTCGCCCGGGCCGACGCGTGATGGACGAACGACGCCGCGAGTTCCTTCCCGGTCCCCGTCTCGCCTCGCACGAGCACCGGCAGCGTCCCGCGTGCGAGCCGTTCGAGGAGATCGTACGCGCGGATCGTCGACGGCTCGGCGAGCAGGACGCTCGCACCGTCCCCAGGGAACGCGTGACGTAGGTCTCTCCGCCCGAAGCCACCGAGCCCCGCGACGCACGTTCGGCGGCGGGCCGTGCCGTCCGCGTGAGCGTCGCTTCGTCAGCGCGTCCGCGGGGCGACGGCGAACCCCACCCGTGCATCGCCCGTCGCCCCCGCGAGCGCTTCGGCGCGCGCCTCGATCGTCTCGTCCTCCAGGGGCACGAGGACGAGCGCGGACCGACCGTCGTCCGTCCCGAGGACCTCGCCCGGTCTCAGGAGCGGGACCAGCGTACGCAGATCGGCGTGGGCCGGATCGTCGGTCTCCAACGCGATCACGGCGAACACGTAGGCTTCCCGGGTCGCGCGCGCCGCGTGTTCGCGGACGAGCGCACGGAACGCGTGGAGATCCGTCCCGGAGCGTTCCTCGTCGTCCCCGTCCGTCAGCACGACGACGTGCGTCGATCCGATCGTGACGGTGTCGCCCCGACGGAGTCCGGCGCCGCCGTCGAGGGGACGGCCGTTCAGACGCGTCCCGTTGTGGCTCCCGAGGTCCTGGATGCGGAGGCCCGTGACGTCGCAGGTGACTTCCGCGTGGGCTCGGGACGCCGCGCGGTCGCCGAGATCCACCGTCGCGGATTCGCCGCGCCCGAGCACGACCCTTCCCACGCGCGGCAACGCCACACGGAACGACGAACTCTCGCCGTAGATCAAGAGCTCGCGCGTCCTCGGTCCTCCGCGCACGGGTGCACCGAACGTCCCCACGTCGCGCGTCAGCGTCGCGCCGCCGCTCGCACCGTTCGCACCGGGATCGTGGGGAGGCGTGGAAGGAGCCATGGTCGCCCGCGCAGACTACCCTCGATCGCCCGACCGATGCATACTCCCCCGATGGGGAAGGTCGTCGATCCGTCGACGGAGACGCTCGCGTCCGATCTCCCGGATCGGGGCGCGGGTACCGGACGGAGCGGCGTGAAGCCCACCGGCACCGGCACCGTCGCGCGGGACGACGACGCGTACGTCTTCGGACCCGAGACCCGCGTCGCCGACCGTTACCGGATCGTCCGCGTCCTCGGCCGGGGTGGCATGGGCGAAGTGTACGAGGCCCACGACGAGACCCTCGACGTGCGCGTCGCGCTCAAGACCCTGCGCAGCGAACGCCTCGCGCGCGGCGTCGGGTTCGACGAACTCAAGCGCGAACTCTCCCTCGCCCGTCGCGTGACCCACCGGGGCGTCGCCCGCGTCTTCGACTTCGGGACACACGGCGGCGGACACGGGGTCGCCTTCCTCTCCATGGAGTACCTGCCCGGTCCCACGCTCTCCGACGAGCTCCGTCGCCGGGGAACGTTCGAGCCCGAGGAGGTCGTCGCGATCGCGAAGGCCCTGACGGACGGACTCGACGCGCTCCATGCCGTCGGCATCGTCCACCGGGACATGAAGGCCCAGAACGTGATCCTCACGCGGCGCGGCTCCGGGGATCCGGAGCCCGTGCTCACCGACTTCGGCCTCGCGACGCCGCACGAAGCCGACGACGATCGCCCGTTCGCCGGGACGCCGGACTACATGGCGCCCGAACAGATCCGCGGCGAGCCCGTCGGACCCACGACCGATCTCTACGCCCTCGGTGTCGTGCTCCACGAATTGCTCACCGGGACACGTCCCGCGGGGCCTCCCGTCCCGGAGCGACCTCGGGACGTCCGCGCGCTCCGCCCGGAAGTGCCCGCCGCCGTGGCGGACGTCGTCGCGAAGCTCCTCGACGTCGACAAGGCCCGGCGACCCGCCTCCGCCCGGGCGACGCGGGCGATGCTCGAGCGAGCCGCGCGCGCACCCTTGCGCAAGGCGGTCACGTTGGCGCTCGTCGCCGTCCTCGCGCTGGGGTCGGTCCCTCTCGCGATCCGTGGCGTCGATGCGTGGCGCGCGGCTCGCGCGGCGAAGGCCTTCGCGGGTCGTCCTCACGTGTTCGTCGCCCCCTTCGTGAGCGAACGCGGCGACGAAGCGCCGATCGCCGCCACGTTCGCGGAGCTCTTCGCCACGGAATTGCGCGTCGGCGACGCGTTCCGTGGCGTGTCCCCGAACACCCGCGCGGCGATCGTCGAGTCCGTCACGCCCGCCGAGACACCTCCGCCCTCCGACGTCGCGACCCTCTTCGACAAGACGCACGCGGACGTGTTGACCACGGGACGTGTCCGCGTCCGCGGCGACGATCTGGACGTCGACGTCCACGTGTGGGACGCGCGGAAGGGCACGCAGCTACGCGATTTCCGGGTCTCCGGAAGTCGGACGGATCTCCTCGCGCTGGTGCTCGACGCGACGTCGCGCACCCGTCGGTCCCTCGGACGTCCCGCCTTCTCCGCGGACGAACTCGAGAGCCTCCGCTACGTCATCCCGGACACGTCGACGACGGCGACGGCCTACGTCGAGGCGCTCCGCGTGCAGCGAAAATTCCGCTTCGCGGAGGCCATCGCCCTCCTCGAGTCGGTCGTCAAGGAGAGGCCCACGTTCGCGCCCGCGCTCACGGCGCTCGCTCACGCGTACCGCGAGCTCGGCAAGGACGACGCCGCACGGGAAGTCGCGAAGCGCGCGACGGAGAACGCGAAGGGGCTCCCGAGGGCCGACGAACTCGCGACGTTCGGCCTCTACGCGGAGACGCGCAAGGCGTGGCCGGAGGCCGTCGAACACTACCAAGCGCTCTCCACGTTCTTTCCGGACCGGGTCGACCACGTCACGTCCTTCGCCCGTGCGTACGTGAACGCCGGTCGTCCCGCCGACGGTGTCCGCGTCCTCGAAGCGGCCCTCGCCGACGTCGGACGGTTCCCCACGGCCTGGGATCGCATGCAGATCGACCTCATGATCACGTACGCCTATTCGCGGAACGCGCGCGACGCCGACGCCGAGCGTGCCGCACGTCGAGCCATGGACGCCGCGAAGAAGCTCGACGCGCCCGTGCAGCTGGCGGACGCCGCACTCGCCTTGGCGGACATCCATCTCCGGTACGCGCGTTTCGACGAGGTCCTCCCTCTCGTGGACCAAGCGCGCGCCGTCTTCGCCGACGTCGGAGATCTCGGCGGTGTCGCGGGATGCGACGAGCACGCCGCCCACGTCCACGCGGCGCGGGGTGACCTCGAACGATCCCTCGAGTTGACGGAACATTCCCTCGCCATCGCGAAGGACCTCGGCAACCTCTACCTCGTCGCCCACAAGACCGTGGCCGTGGGCATCGCGCAATCCATCGCGGGCAAGCACACCGCCGCGCGCGCGAGCTTCGCCGAAGCGCTCGGTCTCTGGCGCGCGGTGAACGATCGTGAGGGCGTCGCCCACGGACACCTGAACACGGCTTACGAGGACCTCGAGCTCGGAAGTCTCGCGGGCCTCGAGGCGCGCATCCTCGAAGGGCGATCGATCCACGACGCCGTCGGAATGGCGCGGGGCGTCGCGGAGAGCCACGTGCACATGGGGCTCCTCCGCGAACGGCAGGGCCGTCTCGACGACGGTGACGAGGAATACGCGCGCGCCGAGGCGTTGCTCGCGGACGTCTCGGGAGCGGCCCTCGCCGCGGACGCCGCCTTCGGGCGCGCGCGCGTGGCGCTGCTCCGCGCGGATCCGGATCTCGACGCCAAGCTCGCGCGTGCGAAGGCGCTCGCGCTCTCCGCCGACGATCCCGTGTATCGGGCGATCGGGGCCGGCCTCGAGGCGCGTCGTGCGCTGGCCGCGGGCGACCTGGTCGTCGCAGCGTCCCACGCGGAGCGCGCGGTGACCGAAGCCACGGCGAGTCACGCGAAGGACGCGATCGTCCGCGCGAAGGCGCTACGGCTCGCGATCCACGCGCGCATGCCGGGCGGCGAAGATCCGCGGGCGCTCGCTTCCGACGCGGCGGACGTCGGCGCCCGCCTGGAAGCGATCGAAGCGGTGGACGTCCGGTTGGACGGTCTCTACGCCGTGGCGCTCGCGACGCGTTCGAAGGACGTCGCACGACGAGGGCTCACGCTGGCGCGCGACTCCGGCTTCCGCGTCCGCGCCTGGGAGGGGCAGCTCGTCGCCGCGGAGCTCGGAGATGCGGACGAAGTCGCCGCGATGTCGACCACCACGCGCGACGTACGTGGCGCGAAGGCGGTGGGCCTCCTTCCCGTGCGCGTCGTGCCCGCTGCCGGGCGCGTCAGGGCCACTCGGTGAAGCCCGGCGCCGACTCGGACTTGGCCCGCACCACGCAGAACTTCTGACCCGTCGGCGCTTCCATGACCCACCAGGTGTGGATACGCGCGACGCGTCTGGCCCCGAGGGCTTCGAGTCGCGACGCCTCGGCGTCCACGTCCGTCGACTCGATGTCGACGTGGACGCGGCTCTCGTGGGCGACCTTCTGGACCTCGATCGTGAGATCGCGCGATCGTGCGTCCAACCGTACGTAGGCTTCGCCCTCGGCGCCGAGATCGGCCATGCCGAGGGCACGGCTCCAGAACGCCGCCGCGCGGGACGGCTCGGTGTCCTGGCAGTCGAGGATGAATCCGGCGAGACGGCTCTTGTGGGGCATCAGCAAGCCCCATCCGGTCCGCAGGTGGCACCTTCGGTCGGCGACGACGCGGCGCCTGCCACGTCGGCCCACGCGCGTTCGAGTGCCTGGAGCATCACGTCGGCCGGCTGCGCTCCCGACACGGCGTACCGCGCGCCGAGGACGAAGAACGGCACGCCGGTGATTCCGAGTTGACGTGCCGCGTCCTCGTCGGCGCGGACGTCGGCGGCGAACTCGTCGGACGCGAGCATGGCCCGCACCCGCTCGGCCTGCAGACCGCATTCGCCTCCGAGTCGCACGAGCGTTTCGGGATCTCCCATGCGTTCCCCTTCCGAGAAGTACGCACGGAAGAGGCGCTCCTTCACCGCACCCTGCACGCCGAGGGCCTTGCCGAGGTGCACGAGCCTGTGGGCGTCGAACGTGTTCCCTTCGCGGAGGATGTCGAAGCGGAAATCGAGCCCGTCGGCCTTGGCGGTGTCCGCGACCCGCGCGATCATCGCCTCGGCCTGGGCCAGGCTCGTTCCGTACTTGTCCGCCAGGCGCTTGGCGTGCGGGACGGCGGACGGAAGCGCACTCCTGTCCTTCGGCGCCGAAGGGTCGAGCTCGAACGCGTGCCAAACGACCGTGACCTGGTCCCGATGGGGAAAGCGCTCGAGCGCCATCTCGAGGCGGCGCTTGCCGATGGAGCACCAGGGGCAGGCGATGTCGGACCAGGCGTCGACGGTGAGTTTCGTCATGGGCTCCGAACTTAAGGCCGGGAACCGAGGAAGCAAGACCCGCCCGCCGCCGCGCCTCAGTTCGCGGCGGGATGCGAGGGTGTCCGGGCCGCGACGTCCTGCACGAGGACGAAGGGGGCGACCACGAGGGAGTTCCACCCTGCGCCTTCGACCTTCGACCACCGTTCGAGGTCGGCGAGGCCCGGCTTGCGCAACGCGCCGGTCGAGATCCACGCCTCGACCGTTTCTTTCGCGTCCTCGGCGACGGCGAGGCCGACGTCCAGGAGATCCAGTTCGTTCGCGACCACGATCACCACGCCGCGCGTGACGTGGGTACGCAAGTCGGAGAAGTGGACGGGGCCGAGGGAGGCTTCGAGGGCTTCGCGTTTCGAGGTCATTCCCACTGGAACCAGACGTCGACCACACGTGCGATGCGGGTTCCAGCGCCGTCGTCACCACCGTTCCGCGGGCCGACCGAACACGTGGATTCCTGGGCCATGACGTTGCCGAAACGATCCCTCTCGCGCCCTCCGACGTAGTCGAGGGAGAGGGAACGGACACCGAGCTCGGCGAGGCCGAACGTCTCGCCCGGGTCGACACGCCCGTTCCGCACGGCGGCGTCGTTCCACGCGACGATTTCCGAGTACGAAGGGTCCTGGGCGTCGAGTACCCCGTCGGCGTTCGCGTCGTACTCGGCGAGTGCCTCGAAGCCGTTCGAGGCGCGGAGCCCGGACGGACCGCGGGCCTGGTTGCCGAAGAGCTCCGAGCCGTCGTCGATGTCGCCGTTGCCATTCCGATCGAGGGCGAGGAGGAACGAGTCCGCTCCCGTGAACCACGAGACGCGACGCGCGCCTTCGCCCGAGGACAAGTCGAACGAAACGCCCCGTTCGCGGGACGAGAGACGCGTGCGCTCACCGAGCTCGAGGACGAGCGGAGAGATCGTGCCGTCGCCACCGTGACCGTCGTCCTTGCAGATCGTCTCGTAGGACCGGCCGTCGTTCTTGCTCCAGAGGACCATCATCTTTCCGCCGGCCGGCGGCGTGGCCGTTCCTTCCGCCACGGTCCACGGAGAGTCCGTCCCCCCGATGAACCCGAAGCGGTTCTCGCCTTCCCTGTTGTTCAAGTTGAAGAAGGCCTGCCACGGCTCGTCGTAGCCGCGGGCGCGCGCTTCGGCTTCCGCTTCCTGGTAGGTGTGGGTGAACTCGCAACGGTCCTTCGCTTCCGACGCGCAAAGAGCGACGAGGTACGCGCCCGCCGGGAGCTCCGCCGCCTCGAGGGCGAACCCGTACGTCTGGACACCGCGCTTCCAGGCCGCGCCGAGCGTCGGATCGTCGATGACGCGCACGGGAGGTCGCTTCGCCGCCACGTCCTCCGCGCGGTAGATCTTCACGACCGGGTAGCTCGTGAGGAACAGGTTCACGCCGCCGGCGCCGTCCTTGTCGCCCTTGAAGCCACCCGTGAACGAGTTGCCCGGATTCTGGACCTCGATCCGCGAGTACTGCGGGTTGCCCGTGATGTCGTCCGCGCAGAGCGGCACGGCGACGGCGGCCACGCGGAGCGACGTCGCGATGCGAACCGTCGTGCCCGCGTCCGCGACGGTGCTCGCCGAGGACGCGCCTCCATCGTTCGTCGTCGTCGTCCCGACGTTCGTCGACGTCGCACCCGCGTCGCTTCCGTTCGCGACGACGGTGGGGGTCGCCGACGCGTTTCCGGAAGGAGGCGTCGCGGCGCTCGAGCCGCCGTTCGCCGAAGGGAGATCGGGGCGCGGTCGCGCGATGGGCCCGTCGGTTTCGTCTCCTTCGTCGCTCCTTCCGTCGGGAGCGGGACTGCATCCGCTCGAGGCGAGCACGACGAAGGAGGCGAGGGTGAGGGCGGCCGCGGAGACGACGAAGCGCATGCCCACGGGACTGCAGAACTCGTACCGTGTTCCGGGAAAACTCCAGCCGGAATGGACGTCGGGTACCTTTGCGTATCGCGGGAAAACTCGGCTCTCCCACGGGTCTCACGCGGGAAAACCCCTGGGTTCGTCCCGAATCAGGCCGAGCCGTCCCGACCCCACGCACCGGGTCCGCCGGCGGTCACTCGTACATCACGTATTCGGGCTTCGGCGTGAGCGCGAGGACCTCGGTCGGCTTCATCAGCCGCCCGCCGTTCGACTTGTCCTCCTCGTAGAAGAGTTTGAATCCCGCGTGCACGACCGGATTCGTCGTCTTCATGAGGAGGTTGTAGGTCGTGATCTTGGTGTGCTTCGGACCGAGACCGTCGACGCTCTTGATCCACACGATTCCGGGGTGCGCGGTGAGCGCCGCTTCCTCGCGGACGACGCTCGCTTCCACTTGGTGGAACACGAGGGCCTTCTCCGGAAGGTCGCCCTCTCTCACGAGGCCTTCGAGGTAGCTCGCCACCTCCTCCAGGACGGGACCCTTCGTGTGGCCGTAGTACTTCCCCGGCTTCACGCCCTTCGGCATCGCCCATTCGGGATCGAGCGCGACTCCGACGTCCGGCTCGCGGAGGTACTTCTCGAACACCTTCACCTCGGTGAGGAAGTCCGATTGACCGGGCTGGATGTTGAGGAGGAGGAGACCCTTCGCCGCCCGCGCCGCTTCGAGGTACGCGTCGACGACGGTCGAATCCACCCGTCGTCGGTGCTTCTTGTCGGCACCCTCGTAGGACTGGACGACGACGGCGATCAGTTCGAACACCGGAAGGAGCGTCCGATCCTCCGCGTACGGAGCGGCCTGGGCTTCGAGGGCCTTCGTCTTCTTGGCCAGGTTGCCGAGCAGCGGTCCGAGGGCGGGGGCGCCGGGCGTACCGCAATAGCCGACGAGCCTGTGCGTCGGGAAAAGTTCGCGGCCGCCGCGGGGGAGCTCCGGCCTCTTGGGACCCGCGTCGGCGGGCGGTCCCGCGTCCGGGGCGGGCGATGCGGCCTCCGCGGACGCGTCGGGCGCGGCTTCGGCGGACGCGACGGTCGCCGCCGTGGGAGGCGCGTTGGCCAC
This sequence comes from Polyangiaceae bacterium, assembly GCA_046351475.1. Classification (GTDB taxonomy): domain Bacteria; phylum Myxococcota_A; class Polyangia; order Polyangiales; family Polyangiaceae; genus JAXLYL01. The sequence goes on along the minus strand of JAXLYL010000043.1, from coordinate 1,988 downwards.
GGGTGCGGAGCCGTTCTTGCCGGAACACAGGGAGAGGAAACTCGTCGCGAGGGCGACGGCAGAACCGGTTCATCGTGCGAGGGCTTTCAGTTCCGCCGGTTTCATGGATGCCCAGACCTTGTCGACGAACGCGGTCTCGGTGTTCTTGGAACGGATCGTCACGATGAAGCGATCGCCGACCACCACGCGGAGCCGCTCCTCTTCCTGTCCGGTTCCGCGTCGCGACTCCCCGTGTAGCCGGGCACGACGGGATCGGTCCCGACCGAATAGAACGGCTTGTACGTGCGGCCGTCGACGACGTTCACCGTGTAGTGGCGATCGTCCTTCGCGTGGTAGACGCGCTCGACGAAGACGAAGCGGATGCCCGTTTGCGTCTTCTCGTCGCGTCCGCCCTTCGCGTCGGCCCGCCATCCGTCGAGCGGTTCGGGAAGGAATTCGGCGAGCTTGGACTGGTCGACGGGATCGGGAAGCTCCGGGACGGCGGCGTCGGGGAGGACGAGCGTCACCGTCGGCGAGGGATCGGGCCCGTTCGTGGCCTTCGACGTCTCGTCCTTCGATTTGCAAGACGCGGTCGAAATCGCGACGATGAACGCGCACGACACGAGGTGCCACGGTCGATGACGCGCGCGGAACATGGATCGAAAGGTATCACGGCGATCGCGGGGTTCGTCCAATGCGCGGCGATCGCGGGACTCGTGGCGACGGCCTCGTGCACGAACGGTCGCGTCGCGGAGCTCGCACCGCGGGAGGACACGAAGGCACTCGTCACGCCGGCATCGGACGCGCGAGCGCCCTTCCATGCCGGACTCGTCGAAGGCGGCGCCAACGACGCCGGGGCTCCCGACGCCGCGAGACCGCCCACGTCGTCCGATCGTCTCCGCGCGGAATTGTCGCCGCTGGTGACGTTGCTCGACGGGAAGGTCGGCGACGGTGGACGGGCCGACGTGTGGATCGTGTCCTCCGAGAACGATCGACAGCTCTGTCGCCATCGGGCTCCCGCGTCTTCCCTCGATCCCGTGGATCCCGTGGCGAACGGCGCCACGCCGGGTGCGTCGACGAAGATCGAGGTCGAAGCGTGCATCGGAGCATCGCCCGTCCCGTGCGACGCACTCGTGACCGAATGGAAGACTTCCTACCAGGGCAAGCCCGAGTCGAAGACCGAAAAGATGGGCGACGTGCTCGACGTCTCGTTCCGCGGCGAACGCAAGTTCGCGTGGGCGCCCCCCGATCGACCTCGGTTCCCGAGCGCCGACGCGAGCCTCCGTGCGTGGACGGCGAGCCGCGACGGTTCCTGCGTGTATTTCCGATTGGAGGGGAATCGACGCGACGTCGAGTCGAGTGCCCGATCGTTGCGCGTGCCCGTATCACGGGCGATCCAGGGGATCGTCGGACTGCGCTGAAGCAAAAATGCCGACCAAGGAGCGGACGGCATGTCGTGCGTGTGCGCACGTCGGTCGACAGCCTCCGCCAAAAGTTTCGAGGACGGTCGAGCTCGCGGGGCCCCGCTCCCGGTCCGTTGCTATTCCCAATGTATGAGATGGGGTGGGCTTCTGCCGACGCAGCGCCATCGCGCGTTGTTCGGTCTCTTCTCCGCATGTGCCGTCCTCGTGCTCCTCGGAGTGGTCGGTTCACCGACACCGAAGAAGGACGACACTCTCCCGAAGAAGATCAAGACCTCGCCTGTCGGTGACCGACCGTGTCCGGACTGTCGGTGGTCGCTCCAATCGGACTTCCCGGAAGTGCCCTACGCCCAAGGACTCGAACACTGTCCGGACGCGTGGGCCATGGATCTGCCGATGTTCGAGGACATCGGACTCGTCTTCTGTCCGGTCACGGGTCGGTACTCCGTTCCCATGGGGCGCGGCGCGGGCAAGATGATCTACTTCAGCGGGACGTTCGACGACCCGACGGACGGCGAACCGTTCGCGCTCGGTGGCTACGATCCGGGCGCCGTCCAACTCGCGTCGAACAACTACTCGCGCCTGATC
>JAXLYL010000042.1:0-39989 GCA_046351475.1 Polyangiaceae bacterium | reverse complement strand
GCGGTTGATTTCGTCGGCGAGGACAACGTTGGCGAAGATGGGGCCGGCGCGGAGCGTGAACGTCGCGTCCTTCGGGGAGAGCACGTACGTGCCCGTGATGTCGGCGGGCAGGAGATCCGGCGTGAACTGGATGCGCCGCGCGGAGCACCCGAGGGCCACGGCGAACGCCTTGACCAGTGTCGTCTTGGCGACGCCGGGCACGCCCTCGAGGAGCACGTGTCCCCGGGCGAAGAGGGCTACGAGCATCGTGTCGATGACCCGTGACGGTCCCACGTACGCCCGCGAGACCTCGCGGCGGAGTTCGTCGAGACGCTCCTTCGCGGAGCCCACTTCCTGCGCGGAAACCGAACCGGGATTCACCACGTTCTGCGTCATCCTCGCGCGCCTCCACCCACCGCCCACGGAGGCGGCCTCACCGACCCCCGCCGCGTCGCCGCGCTCGCGTGGGCCCTGTCGAGGAGGGCGCGCACCGTGGCGGCGGTTTCCACGACTTCGTCGTCCTTGATGCGGAACGTACGGTCGTCGTTCGCGCGCGCGTCTCGTGTCACCATCGTCTCGACCTCCGCCATTCGTAGCAGAAGTGCCCGGAGAGTTCGCCGGTCATCCACGGAGAGGAGTCCGTGGGACTCGACTTTCTCCAAGAGGACTTGCGCGCCGGGGACGGCCGTCTCGCCCACGAGTCCCGCGAGATCCTCCTCGAGCGCGCTCTTCAATTCGAGCATGGCGAGTTCACGCCTCGCGAGCGCACCTCCGACGACGGCGGCGTGTCCTGCCACTCCTCCCTGCGCGACCAACGGTACGGGACGCACGAATCGCGGACTCACCACCTTGTGCAGCTTTCCCGCGCGTGTCCCCACCCAGACGACCAACGAGAGTCCGAACGCGATCGCGAGCACGTACGCCGCCGTCGGCGAGAGTCCTTCCCGGGCGAGGGACCGCAAGGCGTCCTCGATCGCGCGGAGCTTGTCGTCCAACGGTCCCTTGTCCGCCGGATCGTCGCCGAAGCTCCCGGTCTCGGTGAAGTCCTCGGACACGACGAAGAGCCGACCGCGACGCTTGCCCCACGCGTCGTCGTCGACGGCGTACTTGCAGATGGCGTTCGCGAACGAACGATTGCCCCGGTAGCGGAGCATGCCGTTGATGACCAGCGATCCGTCGCCGACGGCGAGCAAGCGCCCTTGTCCGACGGCGCCCGCGAGCGCCAACATCGTCTCTCCTCCCGACTTGCTGCGGACGAGGAGAACCGGCGAGAGTTCGTCGTGCCGGAGGCCGGTGCCGTGGTTGACGACGACGTTGCCGACGTCGTGCACGACCGGATGTTGGCTCGCGGGCTCGGCGATGACGAGGCTCGGGTTCCTCCGGAGGGACCGGTGAGGGTCCTTCGGGAGCGGCACGCGTTCGAGTCCGAAGTGACGGAGGAGCGCGTCGCCCGTGCCGTAGTCGTCGAGGAGGACGACGCGCCCGCCCGCGTGCATGAAGTTCGACAACGCGTCCACGTTCATGGCCCGCGTCGGGTGGACGATGAGGACACCGTCCTCCTTCTTGAGGTTCGTGTAGTCGAGACGGGTCGTCAGGACGACACGTCGCTCGTCCAATTCCGTCTTGGCGATGCGCGCCAACTCGGACAGTCCCTCCCACCCCTCGTCGGCCGGATCGAAGGCGTGGGGCGCCGCGACCGCCGGGAGGGGCCGCGCGAGCAGGAGGATGCAAAACGTGAGAACCGCCGTCCACGCGGTCCACGCGGCCATTCCCCGCCGGGGGAGTGCCGTCACGCCCATGTGCCCTCGAACCCCATCGGAAACTCCGAGTCTACACCTCCCACCCCGGGGTCCGACCGCCCTTCTTCGCCCGCGACTTCACCCGGTCCAAGGTGGCGCTGCGCACCCATAAATCCGAGCTCTGGCCAGGCAGAAGGAGGGGGTCGAAGTCTTGACCATGGCACCCGCGTTGCTAACAATTTCATTCAAGGACGCTGCGAGCATCGGGCGACCTAGCTTGGACCCCCAGGCTTTGGATTCCCCGCCAAGGAGGACCCACCCATGCTCCCTCCCTTCATCATCGAGCAGATTCGGAAGCGCGAAGAAGAAGAGCGAGCCCGGCACGAACAGCCCCGCCTCGAACTCGAGTTGCCCCTCGAGAGGCCGGCTGCCCGCAAGACGGACGTGCCCGAGGATGACGCCGGTCGCGGCATCATCATCCTCGACCTCCTCGGCGATTGAACTCGCCGATCCGCCGGTATCTTCCCGGCGGTCCTGAACCCCCCGGAGACGTCCCCTCTCCGTCGGCCGAACCGTCTCTGTCGTCCGCGACGTTCCTCGAACCGGATCGCCTGCGAACCAGGCTGGATCCGCGTCACGTCCGGGCCCTGCCCCCGATCGGGCCCCCGCCCGACGCGGCCCGTCGTTCGCATGGACACTGCGGCACGCCGTGACTAGGCTCCGCGCCCCATGGCTCGGGCGACGTTCCGCAACGGCATTCGCGCACTCGTGCTCGCTGGTGGAGGCTTGGCGTCGGCGGCGTTCGCCGCGGCCTGCTTCCAGGCGGGGGACGGCGTCACGCCCCCCACGAAAACCTTCTACTTTCCCGTGGGTTTGGCCGTTTCGGCGGGGGGCAACGCGCTTTACGTCGTCAACTCGGACTTCGACCTCCAGTACAACGGCGGAACCCTCCAGAGTTACGACCTCCGTCGCATCCGCCTCGACGTCCTGAAGGCCATCCAGAACCCCGCGGATCCCACCCTTCCGCTGGTCCACCCGCCGAACACGAACGGCCGCTGCCCGGACCTCCTCCCCGACCGGCCCACGGGCGAAGTCGGTAAGCGCCAGGCCCTGGGCGAGATCTGCGCGCCCCCGGTGGATTCCACGTTCTACGTCCGCGACTCCGCCATCATCGGCGCGTTCGCCACGAACCTCCTCCTCTCGCGCAACGGCACGCGACTCTTCTCTCCGATCCGCGGCGACACGTCCCTCACCTGGGCCGACGTCGCCTACGACGATCCGGAAGTGGCGGCGCCCGAGTCCGGCTCTTACGCCCCGTTCGACATCCAGTGCGGTGCGCGGACGGACAACCGATGCGCCGCCGACCACCAGGCCGGCTCGGACCCCGACGAGTTCGGCAACACCCGTCGCATCACGATGCCCGGCGAGCCCTTCGGTCTCGCGGAGAGCGAGGACGGTTCGAGCCTCGTCGTCTCCCACCAGACCGAGACGCGGGCGAGCCTGTTCGACACCGGATTCCGCACGGGCCAGGCCACGACGACGCCGTCCCTCCAATTCGTCGTCGAGGGCCTTCCCGGCGGCGGCAATGGCATCGTCGCCATCCCGCACGACCCGCAGGCCTTCCCGCCCTGCGTTCCGCGACCGGACGGTTCGCCCTGCATCGCCCAGCCGCCGCGCCCCGCGTTCCTGCTCACGAGCCGCGCCGCCGCCCAGCTCACGCTGCTTCGATATTACGCCGACGAGAGCGACGGCACCGTGTCCTCCCTCCGACGGCCGTTCCTCCAGCGCGAGGCCGTGTTCGGCATCACCGGCAACTCCACGGGCACCGATTCGCGTGGCGTCGTCATCGATCCCTCCCCGCGTCTCCGGTGCAAGGCCCGGGTGAAGCCGGTGGACGCCAACGCGAAGCCGCCTCGTACCCAGGCCGACGTCGACGCCGATCTCGTGAACTGCGCGCGCCGTCCGGCCCGCATCTTCATCGCGAACCGGTCCCCCGCGTCGCTCCTCGTGGGCGAAGTCGGCCAGGACGGCCTCTCGCCCGACGGTTCGTTCGATCCGGATCGCGTGGTGCTGTCGTCGAACGTGCCGCTCACGGCCGGTCCGTCGAACGTCTACTTGGCCCCCGTCGTCGACGCCGAAGGCAACTACGCCCTCCGCGTCTTCGTCGTCTGCTTCGATTCGGCCGCCATCTTCGTCTACGACCCCGACGCGCGCCGCCTCGAAAACCTCGTCCGCGTGGGCCAAGGTCCCTACGCGCTCGCGTTCGACCCGTTCTCCTTCGAGGACGTGGCCCTCGGCAAGCCCGCACCCGCCGACCCGCGCAGTCCGACGCCGGAGCTCCGCCGGTTCCGTTTCGGCTACGTCGCGAGCTTCACCAAGTCGTTCGTGCAGGTCCTCGATCTCGACAACTCGCGCACCGACAAGAGCACCTACGAACGCGTGGTCTTCACGCTCGGCGTTCCCACGCCTCCGAAGGGTAGTTGACGACGTGATGGTCCGTGCCCCGTCCAGCAAATCCTCGTCCTCGTCCCGCATCCGGGCGTGGTCCACGTCCGTGGGGCTCGCGCTCACGGCGTCCCTCGTGTTCGCCGCCCATTGCTCGCAGACGCCCACGCAGGTCGCCGTCCGCACCTTCGAAGGTGCGCGCAAGGTCGACGTGCTCTGCATGCACGTCTACGAGGGCGATCCCAACGTCCCCGACTCCGCGACGCCCATTCCGCCCGAGCCCGCCCCCCAGGCCGCGTGCGCGCCGGTCCCCGCCTCGAAGGACGGAACGTTCCTCCCGTACCACCTCTTCGCCCTCGTCACCCAGGCGACGCGCGGCGAGCTCGCCGTCGTCGATCTCACGGCCCAGAAGGTCATCGACGAGGACGGCACCACTCCGGGCATCAACTTCCTCCCCGTCGGCTCCCAGCCCACCGACGTCTCGACCACGCCCGACGGCAAGATGGCGTTCGTGGCCTCCGCCGAGGCGAACAAGGCGGCGATCTACGGCATTCCGTCGACGCGCATCCTCGGCGACTCGCAGGTGCTCCCGAAGGAACAGACCCCTCCGGCCGCCACGATCAACTCGTGGCCCGTGTGCGGTCTCCCGGAGGCGCCGCAGGCCGTCCGTGTCGTCCCGCGCTCCAACTCCGCGGATGCTCCCGCGACCACCGCCGACGAAACGGGCGCCTCCGGGTACGATCTCGTCGTCGTCCTTCCGGGCAACGCGAACCGCGCGACGAAGATCGTGACGCTCGACCCCGCCCCGTTCCTCCGGGGTGCGGGCATGGATTCGTCGCCCGGCGACACCCTGGCGCCCGGCTCCCTCGCGCCGTGCCCCATCCTCGGAGCCATCGAACTCCGCAGCGACGTGCCCGCCGTGGGCGTGGCCGCACGCACCTGGGACGACGGTCTGCCCTACGCCGCGTCGACGACCCCCGCCGACGGCGGACTCCCGGAAGGACCGGGATCGTGTTCCGGTCCCGTGACGAACGACGCGGGAACGAACGACGCCGGAACCGCCGACGCGGGAACGAACGACGCGGGCTCCGACGACGGGGGAACGTCCGACGCGTCCTCCACCGACGATGCCGGTTCCCCCGACGCTGCCGTCGACGACGCCGGAAACCTGATCGGTGCGAAGACCTCGGACCTCCTCGCGCATGCGGGTTCGGTCGCGCTCGCGGGCCGCGTCCTCTACGTCGGCGACGTCACCTTGCCGTTGGTCCACGTGGTCGACCTCTCGAAGCCGACCACCCCCCAGGAGCTCGCTCCCCTCGTCGCGACGAGCGCGAACGAACCCGAACGGGTCGTCACCGTGGGCGACATCGCGGTGAGTCCGCCGACGCGCGACTACCGTCGCTTCCTCTACGCCGTCGATCAGCGTCCGGGGAACATGATGGTCTACGACGTCACCGAGCCTCCGCGCGTTCCCACGCCGCCTCAGACGCGCCCCCACGCCGAACTGAATCCGTTCCAGCCGCCGGATCGCATCGTGCTCCCGGCTCCGGTCGCGGCCGTCTCGTTCATCCGGCACGACTTCCTCCTCACGCTCACCGCGCTCGACTGCACGTCGCGATCGGAAGCCGCCCGCTCGGGTCTGCTCTGCAACCCGAACCCGAACGCGGTGGGACCCGATCGTTCCGTGCGCGACTACGGCGTCTTCTACCGCGCCAACGTCTGCGCCGCGGCGACCGACGTACTCGCATGGCCCGCGCGGCTGCGCGGCATTTTCGTCTTCGCGACCATGACGAACGGTCGTGTGGCCACCCTCGACGTCGACGACTGGGACGCGCCCTGCCGTCGTCCGGATCCGATCAACGCCGAGTTCGTACCGAACGGCCTCGCACCGCTCCAGCCCGCGCCCACCGGTCCCGACGATCTCGACCCGTACCACGTGCCGGTGGCGTTCGACGCCGACTTCAGCGTCGCGACCCCGGTGTCCCTCGAGGCCTTCTATCCGGTGAGTGCACCGCACCGTCCGCGGTCGGCGTTCGTCCTCCGCAACGATCCGCAGGGCGGCAACCACATCCCGGGTCTCCTCGGTCTCCCCCAACTCCTCGGTGCGGACGGCACGCTCCCGACCACCGGTCCCGACGCCGTCGGAAACCCCGTCATGCTGCCGACGGCCACGCGGTACGCCGATCCCTCCTACGACGCGAATCCCACGGAGCCGAATCCCGCGAACCGCACGGTCATCGCGGTGCCGGTCGCGCGCGAACTCTCGATGCCGAACATCCTCGGGGATCCCACCAAGACGGCGAACCCGTCCGTCCGCTTCTCCTGGGAAGACCCGACGGTCCACCTCGATCAGGAATGGGACGTCTCCTACGAGGGTGTCCTTCCCGGTTTCGACGGCCTGAGCGCCACCATCCAGACGACCGACGGCGATCAGACGGCGGTGTTCTCGAACCCGCGTGCGCTCTTCTGCCGCCGCGGCATCGAGGACACCCGTATCGGCATCGCCCGCGCGCGCGCCGTCCAGACCGCGCTCGTGGCCGCCAAGCTCCCGGAACTCCCGCGACTCGACCACCGCGTGGGCGACTACGTGAGCATCAAGGACGAGATCCTCCCCATCGACGATCCCTATTGGCGGGAGGACGGCGAGTGCTGGGATTCGACCCGACCTCAGCCCTTCGATCGCCACCAGTTCTGCGAGCAGAGCTTCGGCGCCGCCGCCGACGGAAGCGTCGAGCGCGACTTCCCCATCCTCGAGGCGTACGACGACCACCTCGTCGTGGGTCGATTCGGATACGCGGCCGCCGCCGACGGCGCCACGGTCTCCCACACCACGTCGAACCGGGAGATCGTCGGCAAACACGAATCCAACGTGCCGATCGTGAAGGCCATGCGGTGCTGCTTCCACAAGCAAGCCCGCTTCAACGTCCGCACGGGTGGCGAATGGTCCATGGTCGGCGGCGCCGTGGGCTTCCTCCACCACGTGAAGGTCGACGCCGCGACGAACGCGTGCGTCCTGTCCTGCGATCCGAACGACGCCCTCCTCAACGCGCGCATCCTCGAGATCCCGCGCGCCACCGTCCCCCAGGACGTGGTCGTGCCCGAACGGAACAGCGTCCTCGCCCTCCGCAATCCGATGTTCTCGTTCATCATGTGGGCAGGCCAGAGTCCGGCCAACAAGGCCCACGTGATCACGCCGCGCGGCGAGTCGTTCCGCTTCAACACACGTGGCCAATTCGTGCCCATCGTCGTCGGTCTCGTGCCCAGTTCCGAATCGACCTCGGTCAGTCCCCAATCCATGAAGTTCATCCCGTCCCTCGGCCAGCTCGCCGTGGTCGACGGCGCATCGCAAGGGCTCGTCCTCATCGATCTCGACGGCGTCAAAGTGGCGACCCGCTTCTTCTGAGGCATCCATGGCCAAGAGTTCGCCGCCGGCCAGCGTGACCCCCGTGATGCGGCAATTCCTGTCCGCGAAGGAAGAGCATCCGGACGCGTTGCTCTTCTTCCGGATGGGGGACTTCTACGAACTCTTCTACGACGACGCCGTGGTGGCTTCCCGCGCGCTCGACCTCACGCTCACGAGCCGCAACAAGGGGGCCGAGGACGCGATTCCGATGGCCGGTGTGCCGCACCACGCGGCGTCCTCCTACGTGAAGCGCCTCACGGACCAGGGCTTCAAGGTCGCCATCTGCGAACAGATGGCGGACCCCTCGAAGGTGAAGGGTATCGTCCCGCGCGCGGTCGTCCGTGTCGTGTCCCCTGGCATCGCCTTCGACGACGAAGGGCTCGTCGCGCGCGAGAACCTGTTCCTCGTCGCGGTGGAAGCCGAAGGCGCCGATCGCTTCGGCATCGCCGCGCTGGACGTGTCCACCGGCGAACTCTCGGCGTGCGAAGCGACCGGTCGCGAAGCGATCGTGGCCGAATTGGTCCGCCTCGATCCCCGCGAAGTGCTCGCGGGTCCCGGAGCCGCGGAGGCGACCCACGCCGCGTTCCATGCCCGTCCCCGCACGGTCGTCCGGTCGGAATCGGAGGCCGCGCTCGACGACGCGGGCGCCCTCGGAATCCTCGCCGACGTGCTCGGTGCCCGCGAGGCCGATCGTGCCCCGGGTTCCGCCGTCGTGAAGCGCGCCGCCGCGCGCGTGCTCGCCATGGCGAAGGCCGCGGAACCTCTCGCGAAGCTCCCCGTGCAACGCCTCGAAGTGTACGAGTTGGGCGACACGCTACTCCTCGACGACACGTCCCAACGCCACCTCGAACTCGTTCGATCCCTCCAGGGAGACGAACGAGGCACGCTCCTCGGAGTCGTCGACGCGACGATGACCGCCCCCGGCGCACGACTCCTCCGGAGGCGTCTCCTCGCCCCTCTCACCGACGTCGCGGCGATCCGTCGCCGTCACGACGCGGTGGAAGCGTTCGTCGCGAATCCGAAGGTCCGCGCCGAAGTCCGTTCCGCCCTCGACGCTGTCGGCGACGTCGAACGCCTCGCCGTGAAAATCGCCATGGATCGGGCCGCGCCTCGCGACCTCGTCGCGCTCCGGCGTTCCCTCGCCGTCGTCCCTTCCGTCCGGGATCTGCTGGCGTCCCTCCCGGATTTCGCGGCCCGCTCCGCTCTCGGAGTCGACGATGCGGCGTCGTTCGACGCGTGCGCCGACGTCCACGATCGAACGGTCGTCGCCCTGTCGGACGAACCGCCCGTGAAGCTCGCGGACGGCGGCGTCCTGCGTGACGGTTTCGACGCCCTCCTCGACGAAGCCCGCACGCTCTCGTCGGACGGACAACGCCTCCTCGTGGAACTCGAGGGGCGTCTCCGTGAGGAAGCGCAGATTCCGGGTCTCAAGATCCGCTACACGCGCGTCTTCGGGCACTACCTCGAGGTCACCCGCTCGCAACTCGACAAGGTTCCGAAGACCTGGCGTCGGAAGCAGACCGTCGCCACGGGCGAGCGGTATACCGAGCCCTCCCTCGATACCCTGGCCGACAAGATCGCCCACGCCGACGAGAGCGTCGCGTCCCGCGAGGGCGAACTCTTCGCGTCTCTCGTGAAGGAGCTCGCGCTCCACGCTCCGCGGCTGCGTGCTCTCGCGGCGCGACTCGCCGAGTGGGACGTCGCGAGCGCACTCGCCGAGATCGCCCACAAGTACGATTACGCGCGTCCCGAGGTCGACGACGGGACCGACCTCGTCGTCGAGGAAGGACGCCATCCGGTCGTCGAACGCCTCGCAGCTTCCGGCACGTTCGTTCCGAACGACGTGACGTTGTCCGCGACCGCCGAACCCCCGGGCACGGGGCGTCTCTGGCTCGTCACCGGCCCGAACATGGCCGGGAAATCCACCTTCATGCGCCAGGTCGCCCTCGTCGTGATCCTCGCGCAATCGGGCTCGTTCGTGCCGGCGAAACGGGCCCGTGTCGGCGTCGTCGATCGCGTGCTCACCCGCGTCGGGGCGAGCGACAACCTGGCGGGCGGCGAGAGCACGTTCATGGTCGAGATGAAGGAAACGGCCAACGTCCTCCGCCGCGCGACCCGCCGATCCCTCGTGGTGCTCGACGAAATCGGTCGCGGCACGAGCACCTACGACGGTCTCGCCATCGCCACCGCCGTGGCCGAACACCTGGTCGACGTCGTCGGGTGCCGCTCTCTCTTCGCCACCCACTACCACGAGATGACCGACCTCGAGACCACGCACCCGGGGCTCGTGAACGTGTCGGTCTCCGCACGTGAACACGCCGGCGACATCGTCTTCCTGCACCAGATCAAGAGAGGCGCGGCTTCCCAGAGCTACGGCGTCGCGTGTGCCCGCCTCGCCGGCATCCCGGAACTCGTCCTTTCCCGCGCCCGTTCGCTCCTCGAAGAGCTCGAACGGAAGGACGCGGCCGCCCCCACCGAGGACGCCCCCCGCGGTCGCCGTCATGCGAAGGAGCCGCAACTCGATCTTTTCCCCGCCGTCACGCCGCCGCATCCCGTGCTCGAGAGACTCCGTGCCGTGGACGTGGACCGCCTGACGCCGCTCGAAGCCCTCACGCTCGTCGCACACCTCAAGTCTTCCCTCGACGGGTGAGTGCCATGGCACCGCGCGCGTGGGGAACGTTGGCCGTCATCCTCGCCGCGACCTCGTGGGGAACGTGGCCGCTTTTCCTCCGCAACGCGGAGAAGGCCGCGTCTCTGCATCCTTCGGTCGAAGGAGCGGTCCTCATGGCGGTCATCGCCGCGACCACGCTACCGATGGCCCTCCACGCCGCCCGTGAGCGTCGTGCGCGTCACGCTCCGCCACGGACGCGCGCGGATTGGTCGGCCATGGCCTGGCTCGGTATCGGCGACGCCGGCAACACCATCCTGTTCTTCGCTGCGTACCAGAAGACCACCGTGGCCGTTGCCGTCCTCACGCACTACCTCACGCCCGTGTTCGTCGCGCTCGCGGCGCCGCTCCTTCTGCGCGAGCGCGCCGCGAAGTCCACGTTCGCGTCGGTCGTACTCTCGTTCGTCGGCCTCGCGTTGCTCCTCGAACCCTGGGTCGGTCCCGCACGACCAGGCGACCGTATCGGTGCGCTCTGCGGCGCGGGCAGCGCCGTATTCTACGCCTCGAACGTGCTCGTCCAAAAGCGGTTCGGGGCGGTCTTCACCGCGGGCGAGATGATGTTCTACCACGCGCTGGTCGCGTGCCCGCTCCTCCTGTCCACCGTGCCCGCCGGTGGCTTCGCGGGGCTCCACGGTGAAGGTCTCGCGTGGCTGCTCGCGGGGTCGCTCCTGCCGGGTGCGTTCGGCGGTGTCGTGTTCGTCCTCGGACTCACGCGCATCCCCGCGAGTCACGCGTCCACGTTGACGCTGCTCGAACCACTCGTGGCCGTGATTTCGGCCATGATTTTCTTCGGGGAACGTCGAGGACCCACGTCCTTCTTCGGTGGTTTCCTGATCCTTGTCGGAGCGGCCCTCGTGGTTTCTCGGGGTCGCGAAACGCCATCCTCGGTATGATCGCGGAGCCGTGAGCCGCGAATCCGCACTGCCCCCGAGTGTGCCGCCGTCGACGCGTGCGCACGTGCCGACGATCCTCGTGGTCGACGACGACGAGGCGCTGCTTCGTCTCGTGACCTCCTGGCTCGAGGCGTCCGGCATGGCTACCCTCGAGGCCACGGGTGGTCAGGCCGCGCTCGACATCGCGACGCGACATGCTCCCACCATCGACGCCATCGTCCTCGACGTGATGATGCCCGGAATCGACGGTCACGAGACGCTCCGTCGTCTGAAAGCGCAGGGGTCGACCCGCGAGATTCCGGTCGTCGTCCTCACGGCCCACGCGAACCGCGATCAGGACATCATCCGCGGCGTGGAGCGCGGCGCCGTGGACCATCTTCCCAAGCCGTTCTCGGGCCCCGTCCTCGTCGCGAAGGTCCGCGCCGCGGCCGAACGCGGACGCATCGAACGCCGTCTGCGTGCCGACCTCCGATTCGCGGAGGAGAACGCGTCGGTCGACGTCCTCACCCGACTCTGGAACCGCCGTCACTTCGACGACGCCCTGAAGCGCGAGGCCGCCCGTTCCCTCCGCCACGCGAAGCCGTTCACCGTCGTTCTCTTCGACCTCGACCACTTCAAGGCCGTCAACGACACCTACGGCCACCCGGAAGGCGACCGCGTGCTGGTCCACTTCGCCGAGACCCTCCGGAGCGTCGCGCGCGCGTCCGACGCCGCGTTCCGCTACGGCGGCGAAGAATTCGTGGTCACGCTCACGGACGCCACGGTCGACGACGGCGTCCAGCTCGCGGGCCGCCTCCGCCAGGCCCTGGTCGCGGTGCCGTTCCAGTTCGCGGACGGCACGTACCGACCGATCACCTTCAGTGCGGGAGTCGCGTCCCTCGACGAAGAGAACGGCTTCGTGGACGAGGCACTGCTCCTCCGTGCCGATCAGGCCCTGTACCGTGCGAAGCGCGCGGGCCGGGATCGGACCGAACGCGCCTCGCGAGAAGTCACGAAGAGCGAGCCCTCGTGAACCGGGCCCGGTGATCCGAGTCGGGTCCCCGGTCCGCGCTCACACCGCCGCGCGGAGAGCGGCGACGAAGGCGTCGAGGTCGGTCTTCTCGTGGCGCTCGGTGACGGCGACGAGGAAGTCGTCCTTCCTGGCCGCGAGGGCGGGGTCGGCGAATCGCGAGAGAGCCACGCCGCCCAGGATTCCCCGGTTCGCGAGCTTCGCGAGGACGGACTCCGCAGGCGACTTCTTCGACCGGACGACGAACTCGTTGAACGTCTTCGCACCGTGCGGAATCTCGAAGGAACCGGTCTTCGCGATCTCGGCCTTCAGGTACTCCGCTTTGGAGAGGCAGTGCTTCGCCACGCTCACGAATCCGCTCTTGCCGAGGAGACACATGCGGATCGTGATGGCGAGGGCGATGAGGGAGTGGTTCGTGCAGATGTTGCTCGTCGCGCGATCGCGTCGGATGTGTTGTTCGCGGGTCGAGAGGGTGAGCACGTACCCACGTTGCCCGTTCTTGTCGACGGTCTCGCCGCACAGGCGACCCGGGATGTTCTGCATGAACTCGCGCGTGTCGCGGCAGGCGAAGAGACCACATCCCGGTCCGCCGTACTGGGCGCCGATGCCGATGGGTTGACCCTCGCCGACCGCGATGTCCGCGCCCTGGGCCCCGGGGGATTCGAGCAGCGCGAGTGCGTAGGGCTCGGCCGTGGCGGTGACGAGCAGCGCGCCCTTCTCGTGGGCGGCGTCGGCGATCGGTCGGAGGTCCGTCACGGCGCCGAAGAAGTTCGGATAGCCGACCAAGACGGCGGCCGTGTCGTCCCGGAGCTTGCCGCGCAGCGCGGACAAGTCGTCCGAGCCGTCCGCGGCGACGGGCACGACCTCGATTTCGCCCGAGCCACCCGGGAGGTTCCTCACGTACGTGCGCATCGTCTCGACGTACTCGGGGTGGACACCGCCGCTCACCAGCACGTGCGTGCGCTTCGTGAGCCGGCGTGCCATGAGCGCGGCTTCGGCGGCGGCGCTGGCTCCGTCGTACATCGACGCGTTCGCGACGGGCATCCCGAAGAGCTCGGCGACGATGGTCTGGAACTCGAAGATGGCGGCCAGGGTGCCCTGCGCGACCTCGGGCTGGTACGGCGTGTACGCCGTGTAGAATTCGCCGCGGAGGAGGAGCTGATCGACCGCGGGCGGGACGTGGTGATCGTAGATGCCCGCACCGAGGAACGAGGTCGCCGTCACCGCGGTGTTCTTCGCCGCGAGGCCCTGCATGTGGGCCATCAGGCGGGGTTCGTCGAGCCCCTTCTCGATGCCGAGGGCGCGGCCGAGACGCGCATCCTTCGGGATCGGATCGAAGAGCGCGTCGATGGACGGCGCGCCGATGGCCGCGAGCATGTCGCGAATTTCGTCTTCGGTGTGGGGCAGGTAGCGCATGGGTTCAGTGAGCGGTTTCGATGAAGGTCGCGTAGGCTTTGTCGTCCATGAGGTCCGCGGGCGCGGCACCTTCGATGGTGATCATCCAGGCCTTGCCGTAGCAGTCCTCGTTCACGAGCTCGGGGCTCCCTTCGAGCGCCGCGTTCACCTTCGTGACCTTGCCCGTCAACGGGGCGAAGAGATCGCTCAGCGTCTTGACGCTCTCGATGGTGCCGAAGGCCTTGCCGAGGGTGACCGTGTCGCCGGGCTTGACGTCGATGTTGACGAGCGTGATGTCACCGAGCTGCTCGACGGCGAACGCCGTGATGCCGACCGTGACCTCGCCACCGGACGTCTTCGCCCACTCGTGGTCCTTCGTGTACTTGAGGCCTTCGGGAACGCTGCTCTTCGCCATGGGAATCCGGGATCCTCTGTTGTGGAGCGGGAACGCTCAGCTCTTCTTGCGGGAGTAGAAGGGAGTCTTCACGACGACGGCATCGACGTTCTTGCCGCGGCAGTCGACCTGGAACTTCGTCCCGACCGTCGCCATCTCGGAGGGCAAATAGCCGAGCCCGATGTTCTTGCCAACGGTGGGACCGGGACTGCCGCTCGTGCACACGCCGACCTCGTTGCCCGCCATGTCGCGGAGCGGGTATCCGTGGCGCGCGATGCCGCGCCCGGTGACCTCGAATCCGACGATCTTTCGGGGGAGGGGCTTCGCTTTCACCGCTTCGAGCGCCGCGCGACCCACGAAATCCCCCTTGTCCATCTTCACGACCCAGGAGAGCCCCGCCTCGATCGGGTTCGTCGTCTCGTCGATGTCGTTGCCGTACAAGGAGAGCCGCGACTCGAGGCGCAACGTGTCGCGCGCGCCGAGACCCACCGGGACGAGTCCGAGGGGCTTGCCGAGTTCGAGGAGCTGTCGGAAGAGGGAAGGGGCGTCGTTCCACGCGCAGAAGATCTCGGCGCCGTCCTCGCCGGTGTAGCCCGTCCGCGCGACGGTGCACCGCACGTTCGCGACGACGGCGTCGGTGAAGTGGAAGCTCTTGAGCGCGCCGAGCTTCGGTCCGACACCGCCGGCGAGGGCGAGAATGTCGAAGGCCTTCGGACCTTGCAGCGCCAGGAGCGCCGTCTTGTCGCTCTGGTCGTCGAACTCGCAGTGGTTCTCGGCGGCCTTCTTGAACACGCCCACGATCTTGTCGCGGTTCGACGCGTTGCAGACGATCAGGTACCGGTCCTCCGCGGCGCGGTAGACGATGAGGTCGTCGAGGATGGTGCCCTTCTCGTTGCAGCAGCAGGTGTACATCGCCTGCCCGTCGACGAGCTTCGACGTGTCGTTCGTGACGAGGTAGTTCACGACCTGACCGGCGTAGGGGCCGCGCATCTCGAGCTCGCCCATGTGGCAGACGTCGAAGATCCCGGCCGCGTTGCGCACGGCCTGGTGCTCTTCGACGATGCCTGCGTACTGCACGGGCATCTCCCACCCCGCGAACGGCACGATCCGTCCGCCGAGCTTCTTGTGTTCCTCGTACAGCGGCGTGCGGCGCAGGGTCTCGTCCGTCATGGCGGGGCGGACGTTAGACCGACTTCACGTCGGTCGGATTGAGAAAGTCACCCTGCGCTCGCACTCGCGGGCGCAGAGCCCGACGATTTGGCTCTCGCCCACTCGGGAGCCAAAACGCCGGGCGATCGTCGCCGTGGGATTGCGGGTTCGCCGAATCTCAGCGCATTTCGTCGGCCAAATTCACGAGACGCGACATTTCCGCCGGCAAATCCACCCCGTCGGGAGCGATTCGGAGCGATGGGGCGTCGTCCGCGACGAAGAGGTCCGTTTCGGCCCGGAACGAGGGCGTCGGCGGCCGCGTCAGGCTGATGTGGAGGTGATGATGGTGGAAGAGGAACCAACCGCGCCCGGTGTCCGTCGGTTCGTAGGCGAGCGGAAGGGATTCCGTGCACGCGCGCCCCGCCAGGAAACCGCGGTCGCAGAGCGTGGCCAGGGTGGACTCCACCAGCGGTCCGACCTTGCCGTCGACCCCGATCACGCGCACCCGCGGACTCGAGAACAACGCACCGATGAAGAGGCTCGTGCGCCACACGTCCAGGGAGGTCGGTGCCGCCGTGCAGTGGTACGCGTCCCGGCCGTTGGCGGAATGGGCGCACACCTCGCGGAGGCGGTTGTCCGTCGTGCCGACCTGGAAGTAGCCGATGTCCATGTCGAACCCATTCACGTGGGTTCCCGCGGGATGGCCGGGAGAGCCGATGCTCGTGCCCGGAATCGCCCCGTTGGCTTCGCTCATGTCCCCGAGACCGAGCGCGCCGCCGGTCCCGTGGGTCCACGAGGCCGCCTTGCATGCGACGAAGGCCGTCGCGTACTGGATCAGCATCACGAGGTCCTTCCGCGCGAAGCTCCGGTACTGGTTCGCGGCAGTTTCGCCGTTGATCGGGTAGTTCTCGTATCCCGGCCCGCGGACGGGCTCGAAGGGCACGATGGCGTCGCACGTCGTCCCCGTGCAATCGCGCACGGGAAGACCGTCGCACGTGGGACCGGGGCCTGCTCCAGGATCGCCCAGGACGCGAGCGGCGTCCTGGGCCGCGTCCGAGGCGCGCGCGTCGAGCGCGACGCCGGCCTCACGGAACGCGCGCGGATCCCGGCGCCACGCCGCGGCACTCGCGCCCGTCGACTCGCCGTCGACCTCTGCGGAAGAACATCCCGCGAAACCGAAGGTCGCCATCGCCCCGATCGCGAGGACACCCACCGTGCCCACCACGCGCCCCGTCGTCGTCCGTGCCATGGCGCGGGGCGTGTAGCAGGTTTCGCCCCGTGTCGCGTGGGGAAGTGGTCGCGTCAGGACGTGTGACGCGCCACGAAGTCGATCGCGCGCCGCACTGCCCACGTGCGCGTCCACGCGTCCTCGTCGGTACCCTCGACGAAGGCGACGTGACCTCCGCGATCCGTCCATCCGACGGAGACGGCCTCGCTCCGGGACGCGAGCCACGGCCTCACGGTCCGACCGGGCACCATGGGATCGTCCTCGGCGTGGAGGATCAACGTGGGTGTCGTGATTCGTCCGAGCACCGGGCCCGCGCTCGTCTTCGCGTAGTAGTCGGCGGCGTCGCGGAAGCCGTGCATGGGAGCGATGACGAGATCGTCGTACGCGCGGATGGTGCGGAGACGTTCCAGGTCCCCGTCGTTCCAGGATACGCGCGTCGGGTCGTCACCCCGGAACGTCTTCGCCTGGGCGACGAGGGACGTGACGACGTGCCGTCGGTAAATCCACGTTCCGAACGACTCGAGTCCGCGGGACACCACGTCGAGGTCGAGCGGCGCCGACACCGACACGAACGCCGAAGGACGGACGGACGCCCCCGTTCCGGCACGTTCCGCCGCCGCACCGCCCGCGAGCCCGAGACTCACGTTGCCTCCGAGCGAGAACCCGACCACGGCCACCCGGGTGACGTCCGGCAGGGCGCCCACGTGGGTCACGGCCGCCGCCACGTCCTCGGCGAGTCCCGCGTGGTAGAGCGATCGCACGTCGTGGACCGACACGCCGGCGCCCCGCATGTTGAGACGGGCCGTGTGGAACCCCGCCCTCCGGAACGCGACGGCCGCCCGTCGCAGGTACAGGGACTCGGCGGATCCCCCGACCCCGTGCACGAGCACGACCATCGGCGCGGCTCCGACACCGGGCGCCCGCTCCACTTCGGCCACGAGGTGACCCTGGTCCTTCGGGTCGATGGGGATGCGCACCCGATCCGGAACGGCCCCCGGCGACACCGGAAGCCCCTTGTGACGTGCCTTTTCACCCGGGGAAAAACCCGTGTGAAAGGGGAGGGACGCCGCGATGGTTTGGACGTGCGGATTCCGCAGCCATCGGGGCGCCCGGAACGGAGCGACGTCGCGCGGATCCATGGCCTCGATTTACCACGATCCGCCCCGCGCACTCGAACGACGAATATTGCGCTGCGGCGCACGCCCGTCTAAACCAAGTGCCCGTTCTTCTCCGCCGGAACCGTTCCGGCACACCAGGAGCTTTCATGTCCCGATACCGTTTCACCTCCGAGTCCGTCACCGAAGGTCACCCGGACAAGATCTGCGACGCGATTTCCGATGCCGTCCTCGACGCGATCCTCGCGCAGGACAAGCGCTCGCGCGTCGCGTGCGAGACCCTCGCGAAGACGGGCATGGTGGTCGTGGCCGGTGAGATCACGACGAAAGCCATCGTCGACTACCCGACGATCGTCCGTCAGACCGTGCGCGAGATTGGTTACGTCCACTCCGACATGGGCTTCGACGCGAACACGTGCGCGGTGCTCACGGCCGTCGAGCAGCAGAGCCCGGACATCTCCCAGGGCGTGTCCGAAGGCGAAGGCCTCCACAAGGATCAGGGCGCCGGCGACCAGGGCCTCATGTTCGGTTTCGCGACCGACGAGACCCCGCAACTCATGCCAGCTCCGATCGACTACGCGCACCAGCTCGCGCGTCGCCTCACGGAGATCCGCAAGAGCGGCAAGGCGAAGTTCCTCCGCCCCGACGGCAAGACCCAAGTCACGCTCGAGTACGAGAACGGCACGCCCGTCCGTGTCGACGCCATCGTCGTCTCGTCGCAGCACGACGAGGCCGTGAAGTACAAGACGCTCCGCGACGTCATCATCTCGGACGTCATCGAGCACGTCATCCCCAAGCGCCTCATCGACAAGCAGACCAAGTTCCACGTGAACCCGACCGGTCGCTTCGTCGTCGGCGGTCCGATGGGTGACTGCGGTCTCACCGGTCGCAAGATCATCGTCGACACGTACGGCGGCATGGGCCGTCACGGCGGCGGTGCGTTCTCCGGCAAGGACCCGTCCAAGGTCGATCGCTCCGCCTGCTACTACGCGCGCTTCATCGCGAAGAACGTCGTCGCCGCGAAGCTCGCGCGCCGTTGCGAAGTGCAGATCGCCTACGCGATCGGCGTCGCGCAGCCCGTCGGCGTCAACGTGAACACGTTCGGCACCGGCGTCGTCTCCGACGAGATCCTCGAGAAGTACATCATGGCGAACTTCGACATGCGCCCCAAGGCGCTCATCGAGGAACTCGGCCTGCTCGCGCCCGTCTACCGCAACACCGCGGCGTACGGTCACTTCGGTCGCAAGGAGTTCTCCTGGGAGAAGACCTCGCGCTCCGCGAAGATGGCGGACGACCTCCTCAAGAAGGCGGTCAAGGGCACGCCCGTCGTCATGAAGAACGGCACCTCCAAGAACGGCAACGGCACCAACGGCCACGCCGCCAAGAAGGGCGTCAAGAAGGGCAAGTCCAAGGCGAAGGGCTTCTCCGCCCACGCCTGATCGGACTCCACGATCCGAACGCGTTTGTATTCATGAACTGAAGGCGTGCCGATTCCCGCGAGGAATCGCCTTCGCCGCTTCGACGTATTCACCGTCGATTTCCGCCCGACTGCCGGCGGTGCCTTCGTCGTCGCGCCGCGGTCCTTTCCGCTGCGTCTCCAGGGTATCGACCGAGAACGCAGTCCTTGCTTCGACGCCTCCGTCGCGAAAGGTTCAGCTCCTCCCGATTTTTCAGATTCGGAGGGGCCATGCGTCGAGTCGTCGGAGCGTTCGCCTGGATTGGGTTTCATCGCCGTGTCGATCGTCGCGGGCGTCGGTGGATGCGCGACGAGCCGCGGAGGCGACGGGTTCCCCTCGAAGGGGGACGTCGACGCGAGCACGGGCGACAACCCCGGCACGCCGACCAACCCCTTCGGCTCGCCGAACGTGGACGGCGGCAGCGCCGCGTCCCTCGGCGATTCCGGCACCGGGTACCAGACGTGCGCCACGTTCAGCGCCGCCGCCACGCAGGAGCCCGCCACCATCCTCTTCGTACTCGACGCGAGCGCCAGCATGCGCGAGCAGAACAAGTGGGGCATCGCGCAACAGGCCATCGTGCGCGCCATCGACGGCGACGTGTTCGACTCCATGTCCCTCGGTCTCTCGATCTTCCCGTCCGGCTTCGTGAACCCGCCGCAGTGCCTCTGCGACCACGTCGGCGAGTCCATCGGTCTCCCGCCTCCCGTCGATCAGGCCACGTGCCAACTCTTCCTCGGCGGCCTCGGTGGCGGCGCCGCGGGCGTCTCGTGCGGCGTCTCCGTCCTCCCGCAGGTCCCCATCGGTGTCGCGGGCGGCAAGTCGAACTCGGGTTCGGGCACGCGTTCGAACCTCTATTCGTTCCTCGCGGCCGCCAAGCCCCTCTCCAACACGGACGACGGCTCGCCCATCTACGACGCCCTCGAGGGTGGCTACGCCGCCCTCAAGGCGCAGAGCACGAAGAACCGCATCCTCGTCCTCATCACGGACGGGGGATTCTCCTGCACGTCCACGAGCTCCCGCTCCGGCTACCAGGATCTCAACTCCTGCCCCGACTGGGAGTACCCCACCGCCGTCAACGAGCTCATCGCGAAGGCGAAGAAGGACGCTCAGAAGTCCATCCGCACGTTCGTCGTCGGCGTTCCGGGCTCGGACAGCACCGGCCAGAAGCAGGGTTCGTTCGACACGGCCCCGTACGCCATGAAGCTCGCGCTCAGCACCTACGCCGTGAGCGGTTCGCCGGAGACGGTGGACCCCACCTGCGACGTCGCCGCCTCCTTCGATCCCCAGAAGCCGGCGCCGGCGAAGCCCTGTCACTTCGACCTCACGGGCGGCTCGTTCGACGCGACCGCCCTCGAGTCGGCCATCGCCCAGATCCGCGGCAAGGCCATCGGCTGCATCTACGACCTTCCCGCGGCGCCCTCCGGCCAGAGCATCGACAAGAGCAAGGTCAACGTGACCATCAGCGTCGGCGGCACGTCGGGGGCCAACATCCCGAAGCGTTCCAACCCGAGCGACTCGTGCGACGGGGACGGATGCTGGGACTACAACGCGAACGGCCAGATCGAGCTGGTGGGCAAGTCCTGCCGCGACGTCATGAAGGCGAACACGGCGAAGGTCGACCTGACCTTCGGCTGCAACACCGTCGTGAAGTGAGTCGCGCCTGGGAGCGCGCCGCGAGGTGCGCTCCAGGTCCCCGGAAAACGAGAAGCCCCGCTCGGCGCGATGCCGGCGGGGCTTTTCCTTCGGTCGATCTCCGGCACACCCGTGAAGGTGGCCCGAGGCGATCGGTTCAGATGTCGTAGTAGAGGAAGAACTCGTGCGGCGTGGGACGCATGCGCACGGGGTTCAGCTCGCGGCTGCGCTTGTAGTCGAGCCACTCGAAGATGGCGTCCTTGGTGAAGACGTCGCCGCGCAGGAGGAACTCGTAGTCACGCTCGAGCGTGTCGAGGGCTTCTTCGAGGCTGCCCGGCATGTGGGGGACGTCCTTGAGCTCCTCGGGAGAGAGCGCGTAGATGTCCTTGTCGAGCGGGTCGCCAGGGTTGATCTTGTTCTGGATGCCGTCGAGACCGGCCATCAGCATGGCGCTGAACGCGAGGTACGGGTTGCAGCTCGGATCCGGGAAGCGGACCTCGATGCGGCGCGTCTTGGGGGACGGGCCGGTGATCGGAATACGCACCGACGCCGAGCGATTGCGGCTCGAGTAGGCGAGGTTGACGGGCGCTTCGAAGCCCGGGACCAATCGCCGGTAGGAGTTCGTCGTCGGGTTCGTGAGCGCCGCGAGGGACTTCGCGTGCTTGATGATGCCGCCGATGTAGTGGAGCGCCGTTTCGGAGAGGCCCGCGTAACCGTCGCCACCGAAGAGGGGCTTGCCCTCCTTCCAGAGCGACTGGTGCACGTGCATGCCCGAGCCGTTGTCGCCGAAGAGGGGCTTCGGCATGAACGTCGCCGACTTGCCGTTCTTGCGGGCGATGTTCTTCACCACGTACTTGAACCACATGAGTTGATCGGCGCAGGGGAGGAGCCGGTCGAACTTCATGCCGATCTCGCACTGGCCGCCGGAGGCGACCTCGTGGTGACCGATCTCGACGTCGATGCCGCTGGCCTCGAGCGCGAGCATCATCTCCTGTCGGAGGTTCGCGAGCGTGTCCGTCGGCGGGACGGGGAAGTAGCCTTCCTTGTGGCGCGTCTTGTACCCGAGGTTCGGGAACTCCTCGCGACCGCTGTTCCAGGCTCCTTCCGCGCTGTCGAGGTAGTAGAAGCCGGCGTTGGGCTGGGAGTGGTCGAAGCGGACGTCGTCGAAGACGAAAAATTCCGCCTCGGGTCCCATGAAGGCCGTGTCCGCGATGCCCGTCTGCTTCAAGTAGGCTTCGGCCTTCTTGGCGATGTGGCGCGGATCGCGGGAGTACGGCTGCTTGGTGATCGGATCGAACACCGAACAGACGAGGCTGAGCGTCGAGTTCGCGAAGAACGGATCGATCTTCGCCGTCGACGCGTCGGGGATCATCACCATGTCCGAGGCGTTGATCGGTTGCCATCCGCGGATGGACGAGCCGTCGAACGCGAGACCGTCCTCGAAAAGGCCTTCGTCGAGGCGCTTCGCAGGGATCGTCGTGTGCTGCCAGATTCCCGGGAAGTCGATGAACTTGAGGTCGACGAATTGCACGTCGTGCTTCTTGGCCAACTCGATGACGTCCTTGGCTTTCATGGACACGTTCCTTTCTCTCTCGCTCAGATGGCGTCTTTGCCGCGTTCGCCCGTGCGAATGCGGAGAACTTCTTCGATGGGGGAGACGAAGACCTTGCCGTCGCCGATCCGGCCGGTCTTGGCGCTCTTCTCGATCGCGTCGAGCACGTCGTGGACGAGTTCGTCCGTGACCACGACCTCGATCTTCACCTTGGGCACGAAGTCGACCACGTAGGCGGAGCCTCGGTAGACCTCCTTCTTGCCGCCGGTCCGGCCGAAGCCCTTGACCTCGGTGACGGTCATTCCCTGCACGCCCACTTCCGAGAGCGCATCCTTCACTTCGTCGAGCTTGAACGGCTTGATGATCGCTTCGATCTTCTTCATGGCGGAGACTCTCGAGGGGCGGGAGCGGAAGGGACGAAGGCCGAACGGAACGGAGGATGAGACCCGAGAAGACGGAGACCCGCAAGGCACCCGACGCTCCGCCGGTCGGCGACCGACGGACCGTCCAAGGCGTTCTACCGCGCCGGAAGTTTCCGGATTGTTTCGTGGTACGGCCACGATTTCCCGCTTGCAGAGGGCGTGATTCGCCACCGAAATGGTCGGTACGTGACCGGTCCCTTCGACTCCCTCGCCGCGCCGGCCGTCCGAATCGCCGAGGTTCCGACGCCCGTCGAACGTTTCGACGTGTTCGGTACCGCGACGACGTCGTTCTGGGTGAAACGGGACGACCTCACCCATCCCCTCTACGGTGGCAACAAGGTCCGGAAGCTCGAACGGATTTTCGCCACCGCGAAGGCCCTCGGTCGGACCCGCATCGTCACCGTCGGCGCCCTGGGCAGTCATCACGTGCTGGCCACGACCGTCCACGGCACGCGCGCCGGGTTCGCCGTCGAAGCGGCGCTCGTGGCCCAACCCGTCACGGATCACGTGATCGAGAACCTCCGCGCGAGCCTCGCGCAGGGGCTCGTCGCGCATCCGTGCCGGACGTGGTCGGGCGTTCCGTGGGCCGTCCTACGGCGGCTCGGTCGGGACGCGCTCTACGTTCCTCCGGGAGGTTCGAACGTGGACGGCGCCCTCGGGTACGTGGACGCCGCCCGGGAACTCGCCGCCCAGATCCGGGGAGGTCTGCTTCCCGAACCGGACCTCGTGTACGTCACTCTCGGATCGGGCGGTACGGCCGCGGGAATCGGCGCCGGCTTCGATCTCGAGGGTCTTCGCTCGAAGGTGGTCGCGGTGGGTGTCGCTTCCCCACCTTTCGCGGTCCAGTGGTCGCTCCGTCGCCTCTATCGGCAGGTCGCGAAGCGAGTGGGCGTCGCGACCACGTCGGCGTCGTTCGAGCGTCGCTTCGATGTGGATTGGTCGCAATTCGGCGCGGGTTACGGTCACGCGACTCCGGCGTGCGAAGCGGCGATCCGCGAAGCGCACACGTCGGGTCTCGAGCTCGATGCAACCTACACGGGAAAAACCTTCGCGGCAGCGCGCGCGAGGGTATCCGTTGGAGACGCGACTTCGATCCTCTTCTGGCACACGCTTTCCGCTAGCCCCAGAGCTCCTCTCCTCGCTTCGGCTCCCTCGATCGAGGACCTCCGGAGTCGACCGAAGCTCGGGCCCCTTCTTCCCACTAGTCGACGAACTTGAGTGCCGTGTCCGTGCCGCCTCACCCGTTGATCGGTCTCCCACCGATCGCTTCACACGAGAGCGATTCATGACCCGCAGAGCTCGACGTTTCGATCACGAAGCCCCGACGCAGCCCGAACGTCCGCTCCCGTTCTGGGAGCGGCGTGAGAGCACGGGCGAGGTCCAGAAGGCGCCGTCCGGGACGCGCACCGCGAAGACGGACGCGGACGAGACGCTCGAGACCGCACCGCCGGACATGTCGCAACCGGCGTCCGAGCGTAGCTCCGGGTTCCGCGTGAAACGGGAGCGCGAACTCTCGCGCCGCGAGCGTCCGACCGACGCACCGCCGCGCGCGAACACGGTGAAGACGAAGACCGTCCCGCGTACGGAACCCCGCGGTCCGCTCCCCCGTGCGCGCGTCGACGCGGTGATCGCCGATCTCAGGAGCGATCCGCGCCGCGACGACGACGACTGATCGCTGTCATTCCTCGTCTTTGCCCTGCAGCTTCGCGAGGACCGAGAAGTCCTCGAGGGTCGACGTGTCGCCCTTCATCTCGAGGGAACCTGCCGCGATCTCCTTCAAGAGGCGCCGCATGATCTTTCCGCTTCGCGTCTTCGGGAGGGCATCGGCGAAACGCACCTCGTCGGGACGCGCGAACTTTCCGATCTCGCGATCGATGTGTTCGGCGAGCTTGGCCTTCGTTTCCTTGCCCGCCGCCTGTCCCGCCTTGAGCGTGACGAACACCACCAGGGCCTGGCCCTTGAGGTCGTCGGGGCGCCCCACGGCCGCGGCTTCCGCGACCGACGGATGGCTCACGAGCGCGCTCTCGATTTCCGCGGTGCCGATGCGGTGCCCCGCCACGTTGAGGACGTCGTCGATGCGTCCGACCACCCAGTAGTATCCGTCCTCGTCCTTCCGAGCGCCGTCGCCCGTGAAGTACACGCCGGGGAGTACGTCCCAGTACGTCTTGAGGAAGCGCTCGTCGTCCTTCCAGAGCGTCCGCGCCATGGAAGGCCACGGCCGTTTCACGATCAGCTTGCCGCCCTCGTTCGCGGTGCACGGCTTGCCGTCGTCCTTCACGACGGCGGGTTCGACGCCGAACATCGGAAGACCCGTGCTTCCCGGCTTCGAGTACGCCGCTCCGGGAACCGTGGTCATCATGATCGAGCCGGTTTCCGTCTGCCACCACGTGTCCACCACGGGGCATCGCGAGCCCCCGATGACGCGGTGGTACCAGGTCCAGGCTTCGGGGTTGATCGGTTCGCCGACGCTGCCGAGGAGACGCAACGACGAGAGATCGTACTTCTGGGGCCATTCGTCGCCCCACCGGATGAAGGCGCGGATTGCCGTCGGCGCCGTGTACAGCACCGTGACGCCGTGGCGTTCGATGACGCTCCAGAAGCGTCCGGCGTCGGGGAAGTTCGGAGCCCCCTCGTAGAGCAGGCAGGACGCACCGACCGACAAGGGGCCGTACACGATGTAGCTGTGGCCCGTGACCCAACCCACGTCCGCCGTGCACCAGTACAGATCCGAGTCCTTGAGATCGAACACGTACTTCGACGAAACGTGGACTCCGGCAAGGTAACCCGCGGTCGTATGGAGCACGCCCTTCGGCTTCCCCGTCGAACCCGAGGTGTAGAGGATGAAAAGCGGATGCTCGGCGTCGAACGCGGGCGGCATCCGGGCGGTGGACGTCGCGGCGGCGCTCGGCGTGCGCGTCACGAAGTCCTCCCACCACACGTCGCGCCCCTCCTTCATCTGCACGGGCGCCTTCTCGTGCCCGACGCGGCGGAGGACGATGGCCTTCTCGATCGTCGGCGTCTCGGCGAGGGCCTTGTCCGCCATCTGCTTGAGGGGGACGACGTTGCCGCGGCGCCACGCGCCGTCCTGCGTGAGGAGCACCTTCGCTCCCGAATCGTTGATGCGATCGCGGAGGGCGTCCGCGCTGAAGCCTCCGAAGATGACGGAGTGGGTCGCGCCGAGACGCGCGCATGCGAGCATCGCGATGGCCGATTCCGGGACCATGCCCATGTAGATCGCGACGCGATCTCCCGCGACGACGCCGATGTCGGCGAGGGCCGCCGCGAGCCGGACGACCTCCCGATGGAGTTCGAAGTAGGTGAGGGTCCGCGTGTCGCCGGGTTCACCTTCCCAGACGATGGCGGCCTTCGTCCGCGTCGCGGTCGACAGGTGTCGGTCGAGACAGCTCTCGGTGAGGTTGAGTTTGGCGCCGACGAAGAACTTCGCGTGCGGGAGCTTCCACTCGGCGAACGTTTTCCACCGCTTGCGGAAGACGAGGTCCCGCGTCTCGGCCGCCCAGAACGCCTCCGGATCCTCGATCGACTGCTCGTACAGCGCGTCGAACTCCTCGCGCGACTTCACGTGCGCGTGATCGGAGAACGCCTCGCTCGGGGGAAAACGACGATCTTCCTTGAGGCGCGATTCGATTCCGTCGGACATGGGAAGCTCCTTCGGGATCGCACGGTACCTCGATCAGCCCGCCTTGGAACCGCCGAAAAACGCGCGAATCGCTCGCTTGCGGGCGCGCATCCAGAGGGGAAGTTTCCACGCGTTCCAGAACTTGCCGATCTGCGCGTCGGCGAGAGCCTCGCCGATCTCGCCCAGCGTGCGATCGAGCGGCATCCAGTAGATGTCGGCGTCCGTTCCGGAGTCGTGCAGCGTCGCCTTGGGGCGCGCGAAGGTGGCGAGGGACCACGTGCTCCCGGCGACGCCGAACCCGGTGTCCTTGGTACCGGACCAGGGCATCGCCGGAAGGGCGCCCGAGAACGCGTGGTTGTTGATCGTGACCACGCCCACGTCGAGCCGCTCCGCGAGGCGTTCCGCACGCGCGACGTCCGCCGTCCAGATCGACGCCCCGAGTCCATAACGCGAACGATTCACCGCGCGCACGGCTTCGTCGACGCCGCCGACCCGCACGATGGCGAGCACGGGACCGAACGTCTCGTCGCGCACGACGGCCATGTCCGGGGTGCAATGATCGAGAAGGGTCGGCGTCCACGTGAGCGTGTCCGCGTCGCCCGTTCCGCCCACGACGACCTTCGCACCCTTGGCGACCGCGTCCGCGACGTGGGCGGCGACGACGTCGAACTGCCGGCGGTTCGCCATGGGCGAGACGTCGACGTCGGGAACTCCGGGACCCGTGCGGAGACGCTGCCAGGCGTCCTTCATCCGCGCGACGAACGTGTCCGCGATCCCTTCGTCGACGTACGCGATCTCGATCGCGCCGCACGCCTGGCCGGAATTCGCGAGCGCCCATTGCGTGACGCCGGCCACCGTCCGCCACATCTCGCAATCCGCGAGGACGATGGCGGCGTCCTTCCCGCCCATCTCGACACTCACGGGAATTCCCGCTTCCGCGGCGGCCACGCGTACCCGTTTGCCCGTCTCGACGGAGCCGGTGAACACGCATGCGTCGATTCCCGAACGCACGAGGGCCGCCCCCGTCTCTCCGTCCCCCTGCACGACCTGGACGACGCCCCTCGGCAAAAGTGCGGCGAAGTGTTCGGCGAACCAGGCACTGCTCGTGGGTGAGTGTTCGGAGGGCTTCAGGATCACGGCATTGCCGAGGAGGAGCGCTGGGACGAGGGACCGGTACAGGCCCGAAACCGGAAAATTCCACGGCGCGATGATGCCCACCACACCCCGGGGAACGAGGTCGATTCGCCCCTTCTTGCCGGGGAAGGCGAGTGGATTCAGGGCCACCGAGCGCGACGCGGCGTCCTCGACCACCGAACGCCATCCCTTGACGGCGTCGAGGTGCCCGAGAGCTTCCGTGAAGAGGGCCTCGACTTCGTGTTTGCCCGTCTCACGCTTCACGCGCGCGAGGATGCTGGCACGGTCCGCCAGCATCGCCGCCGCGGCGGCCTCGAGCCGGCGTGCCCGTTCGCGCAATCCCAGGGCTGCCCATTCGCTTTGCCCTGTACGCGCAATACGTAGGGATTCCGTGAGGTTGGCAGACGCTTTCGCCGAAGCGCCGCGCTTCGACGCGCCCGGGTCATCGGACATGGGTTGTTCGGCCTTCGGCAACGACGTCATTTCCACGGGACACCTTCTCGACTGGGCACGGGATTTCGCACCAAGGGAATCGCGTTCGCAGGACGAAACGCACTCACTTCCATTAGACGCGAGGCCCGGCGTTGGCTACCAGTCGCCCCGTGCTTCTGCACGAAGAAAGACACGACCCTCGATCCGCGCTTTCCGCGCGCGATCTGAAGTCCGTCCTCGCGTTCGCCGAAGCGATCATCCCGGGTTCGACGCGTGTCCCCGCCGCCGACGAGGCGACCGTCGCCCGTGTCGAGCGTGTCGTCGGCGAAGCGTCTCCGGACGCCATGCGTGCGTTCGCGAAGGCCGTCCGAGTCCTCGACGAGCTCGCACGCCTCCACACCGGAAAAGCATTCCATGCGCTCGACCGCGATGCGCAGGACCGCCTCCTCGCCCGATGGGAAGCCCATCCGGTGTTCCGTACGCCGCTCCACGCCATGTCCTACGCGTTCAAGATCGCGCATTTCGATCGGACGCGGACCTACAAGGAGCTCGGTGGCGAACTCCGTGTGATCCGGGACGAGAAGGCGCCTCGCTGGGAAGAGAGGATCATCCCCGCCGCCGAATGGACCGAAGACACCGACATCGAATGCGACGTCGTGGTGGTCGGCACGGGCGCGGGCGGCGCGGTCGTCGGTCGTGAACTCGCCCTTCGAGGCCACGTGGTCGTCTACGTCGAGGAAGGTCGACGTCACAAGCGCACCGAGTACACCGGCAGCTTCGTCAACGCGCACGCGACGTACTACCGCAACACGCTCACGCTCGGGAACACGCCGATCACGCTCCTCATGGGCAAGCTGGTCGGAGGCTCGACCGCGGTGAACGGCGGCACGTCACTCCGGCCGCCGAAGTTCGTCCACGACGAATGGTGCGAGACCCTCGGGTGGGACGGTCTCTCCGCCGAGAACCTCGCGCCCCACTTCGATCGCGTCGAGGCGACCCTGGGCGTCCGCGAACCGGAGCGGAAGTACATCGGACCGATCGCCGACGTCATCGATCGCGGTGCCGCCACGCTCGGCTGGAAGGCCGGCCCCATCCCGCGCAACTCCATCGGCTGCGAAGGGCAGGGCTTCTGCGACTTCGGCTGCGCCACCGGAGCGCGTCGTAGCGTCGACGTCGCCTACCTGCCGAGCGCCATCGATCGCGGCGCCACCGTGCTCACGGGCTTGCCCGCCGAGGAAATCCTCCTCGAAGGCGGACGCGCGGTGGGCATCCGCGGTCGCGACGCGAACGGCCGTACCTTCCGCGTCCGGGGCAAGGCCGTCGTCCTTTCGGGCGGCGCGGTGCCGACACCCATGCTCCTCCTCCGCCAGGGCCTCGCGAATTCGAGCGGCGAAGTCGGCAAGAATCTGAGCCTGCATCCGAGTGCCGGCGTCGGCGGCGTGTTCGACGAGCGCCTCGATCCCGAGAAATACATCCCGCAGGGTTACATGATCGACGAGTTCTTGGCCGAAGGTCAGCTCTCGCTCACCGCCCAGCCGGATCTGAACATCGCCCACATGGTCTTCCCGACCACCGGTCGCCGTCTCATGAGCGCGCTCGACGCGCTTCCTCACCTCGCCATGTTCGGCGCCCTGATCCGGGACACGAGTCGCGGCCGGATCTGGTTCGACGTGAAGAAGCAGCCCGCCATGACCTACAACCTGAACACGTTCGACGTCGCGAACCTCCAGTCGATCATGGTGCGGACCGCCGAATTGCTCTTCACCGCGGGCGCGCGGCGCGTGCACATGGGCATGCTCGGTCAAGGGCCCATCGGATCCATGTCCGAGCTCCGGGACTTCGGGGCCAAGCGGCTCTCCGCGTCCGACATGGCCCTGATCTCGTACCACCCGCTCGGCACCTGCCGGATGGGACGCGACCCGCGGTCCAGCGTCGTCGACTTCGATCACCAGTGCCACGACGTCCCGGGACTCTTCGTCGTCGACGGAAGCACGGTTCCCGGGCCCCTCGGCGTGAATCCCCAGATCATCATCATGACCATGGCGACCCGCGCCGCCGAGCGCATCGACGCGTGCCTCCACACCGCGAGTTCCTCGTCGATTTCCCGAACTTCGTCCGCGAACGGGCCTTCGGGCCCGTCCCGTGTCACAGCGGCCAACTGAACCACCCATGACCCTCGAATCGACCCTTTCGTCCACGAAATCGCAGGTCACGCCCCGCCCGGTCACGCAGGAACGGGTCCACACCCCGACGGCCCTCGTCCGATCGTCGTTTCCGCGTGCCACGGGGAAGGGTCTCCTCGTCGCCGCCCATGCCCAGGTCCTCCGCTGGGAGCTCGCGCTCCTGCGCCAGGAGCAGGAGCAGAAGGCCGCCCTCCTCTCCATCGTCCGCCACGCGAAGGACACCGAGTTCGGCCGCGCCCACGACTTCGCGAACATCCGCTCCCACGCCGACTACGTCGCGCGGGTGAAGGTCGGCGACTACGACACGTTCTCGCCGTTCATCGACCGCATGCGGAAGGGCGAGAAGAACCTCCTCGTTCCGGAATTCGTCCGTTACTACGGCAACTCCTCCGGCAGCTCGAATGCCGGCCGCCAGAAGTTCCTTCCGATCACGGACCGTCAGATCGCGCTCCAGCGCAAGGGCGGCACCGACGGTCTCATGCGCGCCCTCGTCCACACGCAGGACGACGCTTTCACGACCGGCTTCACCCTCGGTCTCTTCCCGCCGACCACCATGCGGAAAGAGGGACCCGTGTTCATCACGTCGAACCCGGCGCTGATGGTCAACAAGCTGCCGATGGTCTCGCGCCCGATCTACCTGCCGGACGACCCCATCCGTCGCATGGTCGACTACGACGAGAAGCTCGGCGCCATCGCCTCGAAGTACTTCGAGCACGACATCCGCGCCGTCGCGGGGACCACGTGCTGGTTCACGCTCCTCTTCGAGAAGGTCCTCGCCGAGGCTCGTCGCCGTGGCAGCCGCGCGAAGACGATCCGCGAGGTGTGGCCGAACCTGCGTTACCTCCTCGGTGGAGGCGTCGCCGCCGACCCGTACCTCCCCGTGCTCCGTGAGCTCGTCGGCCGCGAAGACGTCCTCCTCGTCGACAGCTACAACGCCACGGAAGGCGGCATCTACGCGGCGAGCGACCAGTCCGGTCGCCCGGGCATGCTCGTTTCACCGCACCGGGGCACCTTCTTCGAGTTCGTGGAGTTCGGCGAACACGACAAACCCGGCGCCCGCCGCGTGCCCCTGTGGGACGTGGAACTGGGCAAGAGCTACGTCATCGTGGTGACGACGGTCTCGGGCCTGTACGCCTACACGCTGGGCGACATCGTCCGGTTCCCGGAAAGGAACCGCATGGAGTTCGTGGGGCGCCTGTCCGGTTGCCTTTCCGTGACCCAGGAACTCACCACCTACGTCGAAGTCGAGAAGGCGATGGCCTTCGCCACCTCGAAGGTGCCCTGCGTCGTCGTCGACTTCGGTGTCAGCGCGGAAATCGGTACCAAGAGCCACTACGTGGTGGTCGCGGAGTTCGCGCCCGGCAAATCCCCCAGCGATATGCAGGCGTTGGCGGCCGCCTTCGACGAAGGACTCTCCATCGAGAACCGGGTCTACCGCGAGCACCGCCTCCGCGACGCCGCCATCGGCAAGCCGGTCGTGTGGCCGCTCCAGCGGGGCGGCGCCAAGAAATACCTCGAAAAAGTCACGCGCGGAAACGTGCAAGGCAAATTCCCCCGCATCGTCGATCCGGCCCGTCTGGAGAGCCTGACACCGTATCGCTTGCAAACCCATATTTCGTAGTCATGACTCGGGCACGCACGATGGCCGGCGCCCGACCGGCAACGATTCTCGGTCTGCCCCAAATCATCCAACCCTGTACGCATTTTTGATCCGACGGTCTCGAGGGAGTGTACGAGCCGTCTCGGATTCAGATCTCAGAGCGCACAACACGAAGCCGTAGGAGTCCGTCCCTTGAAAAAACTTGGTGTCGTCATCGTCGGTCTGAATGGTGCCGTTGCAACCACCCTCATCGCGGGCGTCGAGCTCATGGTGAAGGGCTTGGTCCCGCGCTTCGGCATGCTCACGGAGAAGTCGTCCGTCAGTGGCACTGACACCATCGTCGATGGCCTCGACATGGTGCCGCTCGAGGGCTTCGTCTTCGGTGGATGGGATCTCCGCTTTTCGAACACGTTCGAAGGCGCACTGACCCACGGCGTCTTCACCGCCGACAAGCTCGCGCCCGTGAAGTCCCAGCTCGAGAAGGTCACGGCGTGGCCGGCGGTCGTCCCGAAGAACACGAAGCTCACGGGCAACATCGTGAAGGCCGGCTCGATGCGCGAGCAGATCGCGGCCATCAAGCAGAACGTCACCGACTTCAAGAAGGCCCACGGCCTCGACGAAGTCGTGATGGTCAACCTGATGTCGACCGAGCCGTACCTCGTCGAGTGCGACATCCACAAGAAGCTCGCGGACTTCGACAAGGCCCTCGACGCGAACGACTCGAGTATCAACGCCTCGATGCTCTACCTCTACGCGGCGAACGAGCTCCAGGTTCCGTACCTCAACTTCACGCCGAGCCTCTCCAACGTGCCCGCCCTCACGGAGCACGCCGAGAAGTCGAAGAACCCGATCTGCGGCATGGACGGCAAGACCGGCCAGACGCTCCTCAAGACCGCGCTCGCTTCGGTGTTCCGTCTCCGCCGCCTCTTCATCGAGGGCTGGTACTCCACGAACATCCTCGGCAACAACGACGGCGCCGTCCTCGCGGATCCCGAGTCGAACAAGACGAAGGTCATGTCGAAGGCCAGCGTGCTCGACTCGATCGTGGGTTACCCGGTGGAAAACCACCAGGTCCACATCCACTACTACAAGCCCCGTGGTGACTCGAAGGAAGCCTGGGACAACATCGACCTCCAGGGCTTCGGTGGTATCCCGATGCAGATGAAGCTCGACTTCCTCTGCCAGGACTCCGCCCTCGCCGCCCCGCTCGTGGTCGACATGGTCCGTTTCCTCGCGGTCGCGAAGGCGCACGGCGAGAGCGGCATCCAGCGTCAGCTCTCCCTCTTCTTCAAGTCCCCGTACGCGAAGGAAGGCGAGACGCCGGAGCACGATCTGTTCAAGCAGGAGCAGATGCTCCGCACGTGGACCGACAAGGTCGCGAACAAGGCCAAGCGCTGATGGCCCCCGCGACGTCGCCGAAGGCAGCGGACGCCGCCGTCTTCGGCGCGTCGCCCGTTCTCCGCAAGTCCGACCACGCGCTCTGGCCCCTCCTCGGTGACGAGGAAGCCAGGGCGGTGCGTCGGGTGCTCGATCGAGGCATCCTCTCGGGCAACTACGCTCCCGAATCGAGCGCGTTCGAGGAAGAGTTCGCCGCCTTCGCCGGTGCGAAGCACGCGCTCCTCACGCACTCGGGGACCAGCGCGCTCGAAGTCGCGCTGCACGGCGCCGGCATCGGTCCGGGCGACGAGGTACTGGTCCCCGCGTACAGCTTCGTCGCGACGCCGCTCGCCGTGATGCACGTCGGTGCGACCCCCGTGTTCGTGGACGTGGACGTCCGTACCGGCTTCATGGACCTCGCGCTGGCCGAGAAGGCCGTGACGTCCCGCACGCGCGGGATGATGCCGGTGCACATCCACGGCGCCGCGCTCGACATGGCGGCGTTCACGGCCTTCGCCGCGAAACACCGTCTCACGCTCGTGGAGGACGCCGCCCAGGCGCACGGCGCGAAGTTCGACGGTCGTCCCGTCGGCGCCATCGGCACGTCCGGTGGCTTCTCGATGCAGTCGAGCAAGAACCTCTCCACCGGTGAAGGCGGAGTGTTCGTCACGAACGACGCGGCGGTGGCCGAACGCGCGAACCAGTTCCGCAACTTCGGTCAGGACGTCGCCCGCGACGACGCGAAGCACTACGACACCAAGCATCCGCTCGACGGCCACCGGGCGCTCGTCTCGTCGTCGGCCGGTTCCATGTACCGTGGCAACGAGCTCATGGCCGCCGTCGCCCGCGTCCAGCTCGCGAAGCTCCCGGCGCGCACGGAGGCATGCCAGGCGAACGCCCTGTGGTTGTCGCAGAGGCTCGCGGCGCTGCCCGGCGTCGTCGTTCCGCCGAACGGCGGAGCCGGAACCTCCGTGTTCCACAAGTTCCGCGTCGCGTTCGACCACGCCGCGGCCGGCCTCGACGTCGCCGCGGCTCCCGCGTCGCGGCGCGCGTTCCGCGACGCGATGCTCCGGGCGCTCGCCGCCGAAGGGTGCGAGGTCGTCCTCTGGCAGAACGAGCCCCTCCCGGCGCAGCCCGTCTTCCGCGCCCGGACGGCGCAACCCATCGACCGCGACCTTCCGGGAGGCACCGCGCTCTCCGAGAACTACGATCCCGCGCGCTACCCGCGCACGTCCGAGCTGCTCGACGGTTCCATCGTCCTCTTCTCCCAATCCTGTCCGCTGATCGCGCAGGACCGCGCGACCGTCGAGAGGTACGCCGAAGCCTTCGAACGCGTCTGGAACTGCCGCGAGGCGGTGTCGCGACTCCCGAGCGCCGGGTGACGTTCGAGCGGGCGGAGTCGGAGCCGTTCAAGGCCCCGAAAAAATGGGCGCTACGGCTCGCCCTCCTCGTGCTCGGCCTCGCGCTGGTCGCCTGGCTGGTCGCCGACATCGGCAGCCGGCTCGTCGCCGGTGCGCTCTGGTACGCCGCACCTTGGATTCCGCTCCTGTTCGCGCTCGAGGTCGTCATTCTCGGCACCGACACCGTCGCGTTCGCGAGCATCCTCGGAATCCGTGATTCGCGGGTCGTTCCGGCGGGGCCGTGGATCCGGTCGACGGCGTGGGCGTTCTTGTGCCTCACCGTCCTTCCCGCGGGGCGCGTCGCGTGCGAGGTCGCGCGCGCCGCCGTCTTCGCGCGGTACCTCGGCGCCACCCGTGCCGCGCGCTCGGGCGCCGTACTCCAGGCCGCCGCGCTCATGGCCGACGGCATCATCTCGGCCTTCGTCGCCGGAGTGTTGCTCGTGGTGTTCCGGAAGATCGACGCGCTCTCGGGATTCCTGTTCGTGAACACGCTCGTCGCGCTCGCGGGAGGTTCGGCGATCTATCTCGCGTTCAAGAGTCCGAAGATCGCCGACTGGCTCGGCAAGAGGCTCCCTTCGGTCGTGCCCGACGAGAAGCTCGTCCGGGCGAGCGACGGCCCCGTGAGGCTCCCGTTCTCGGCGCTCGCGTGGAGCGTCGCGGGGCGCTTCGTGCAGGTGTTCCAGTACGGCGTCGCGGTGCGCGCCGTCGGAGGCGCGCTGTCTTTCATGGGTTCCGTCGTCTCCCACGGCGTCCACATGGTCGGCGCTACCGTGGGCACGGCGGTGCCGGGTCAGGTGGGCGTCGCCGATTCCGCGTACGTCGCGTTCGCGTCGTCTTTGGGGTTCGCGTCGTCTCCCGAACGTGCGCTATCCATCTCGCTCGTCCTGCGAGCCGCCCAAGTTGCTCTCGTCGTCGTCTGTCTTCTCGCCCTGTTCGTCACGAAGTCCGGTGCGAACGCCGTCACCGCCGCGCATCCGCGCGACGCCGAAGGAGCTCCGTCGTGAGCGCGTCCGTAGTCTCCGAACCCTCTGCACGGGTCCGT
Organism: Polyangiaceae bacterium; assembly: GCA_046351475.1. GTDB lineage: Bacteria > Myxococcota_A > Polyangia > Polyangiales > Polyangiaceae > JAXLYL01. Next base: position 4,704 of record JAXLYL010000042.1, on the reverse strand, counting down.
GCGTTCGTCTCGTTCGTCCTCGCGCGAGGCGTCCTCCTCTGGGCGCTGGCGATCCTCGTCGCCGTTCCCGCGACGTGGCGGACGGTCCAGCTCTACGCGAACTTGAAGAGTGAACTCGAGGAACTCCTTCCGCGCAAAGCGTCGAGCGTCCTCGCCCTCGACGAGCTCCGCGCCCGCAACCCGGGCCTCCAGTACCTCGGCGTGCTCGTCGACACGAAGACCCCCGAGAATCTCGCGAAGGGCGAGAAGTTCCTCGACGACCTATCGGCGCGCATCCGGACGTATCCGCCCGAGATGGTGCGCGAGGTCCGCGTCGGCACCGAGGAAGAGAGGAAGTTCATCGAGAAGCACGGTGCGCTCTACCTCGACCTGAAGGACCTCGTCACGATCCGCGAGCGCATCGAGGCGCGGCGCGACTTCGAGGCCTCGCGCGCGACCGGGACGTCGCTCGACGATGACGGCGAAGCGCCGAGCGTCGACATGTCCGACATCCAGAAGAAGTACGAGTCGCGCACGGGCGAGAGCTCGACCAAGAACGCGTCCTCCCGGTTCTCGAGCGCGAAGGAGCACCTCACGATGCTCTTCGTCGAGGCCGGCGGCTTCTCCTCCGGCGCCGAATCCGCGCGAAAGCTCCTCGACCGGGTGAAGTCCGACGTGCAGGCCCTGAATGTCGAAGGGTACTCGCCGGGGATGCGGGTCGGATATGCGTCGGACGTCGCGATCTCCGTCGAGGAACTGGAGGCGCTCCAGGAGGACCTCTCGCTCTCGTCGCTCGTCGTCGTCGCGCTCGAAATCCTCGTGATCATCCTCTACTTCCGGTGGTGGAAAAGCGTCGTCGTGCTCCTGGCGCCTCTGCTCGTCGGCACCGTGTACGCGTTCGCGCTCGCATCGCTCCCGCCGTTCGGCGTGACCGAGCTCAACTCGAACACCGCGTTCCTCGGTTCGATCATCGTCGGCAACGGCATCAACTTCGGGGTCGTCCTCCTCGCGCGGTACCGCGAGGAACGTAAGACGGGCGTGGCCGTCGAACCCGCCATCGCCGTCGCCGTCGCCGGCGCACGCGCAGGTACGCTCGCCGCCGCCCTCGCCGCGGGCGCTTCCTACGGTTCTCTGGTCGTCACCGAGTTCCGCGGGTTCAAGCAGTTCGGGATCATCGGCGGGCTCGGGATGGTCATGGCGTGGGCCGTCGCGTTCGTCCTCATGCCTTCGCTCCTCCGTTGGCTCGACAAGGAGGAGACCCTCGCAGCCGCCCCGGCGCACCAGAAGGAACCGTTCCGTGTGATGGCGCCCGTCCTCGCGTTCGTCGAGCGTTTCCCCGCGGCCATCGTGGTCGTCGCCGCACTCACCACCGTCGCCGCCACCTACGAGGCTTCGCGGTTCGACTCGACGCACCTCGAATACGACTTCAACAAGCTCCGTCGTTACGACACGTGGACGAACGGGGAGGGGTACTGGGGACGGCGCATGGACGCGCTCCTCGGACACTACCTCACGCCCACCGTCGCGATGTTCGGATCCGCGGAGGAAGCGCGGGCTGCGGAAGCCCGCTACCGTGTTTCGTTCGAGTCGGGGACGTTGAAGCGGTTCTTGGCGTCCGTCCGCGGCATCGACGACGTGCTCCCCACGGACCAGAAGGCGAAGATCGAGGAGATCGAACGAATCCACGAATCGCTCACCCCGCGGATCCGCGAGGCGATCCCGGTGCAACACAAGGCGGACGTCGAGAAGTGGCTGGGCGACGAACCCACGAAGGAGATCACCGTCGACGATCTGCCGCGGACCTTCCTCACCGGTCTCCGTGAGCGGGACGGGAGCGTGGGCAAGGAGGTCCTCGTGTTCCCCAAGCCCAACGACGAGTTGTGGCGTGCCGAACCGCTCCATGAATTCGTCGGCGAGCTTCGTGTCCTCGCCAACCCGCTCGGGAACGGGACCGGCAGCGTCGCGGGCTCGCTTCCGCTCACGTCCGACATCGTGAAGTCGATCGGACGGGACGCCCCCATCGCGAGCATCGCCTCCCTGGTCGGTGTCATCGTGGTCGTGTTCGTCGCGCTGCGACGCCTCCGTGAATCCGTGGAGGTGGTCGCGTCGCTGCTCATGGGCGTCGTCTGGCTCCTCGCGCTCACGATGATCGCGGGTGTCCGGATCAACTTCGCGAACTTCATCGCGTTCCCGATCACCTTCGGCATCGGAGTCGACTACGCGGTCAACGTCATGGCGCGGTACCTCCAAGACGGAAAAACGAGCGTCCAGACCGCGATCCGCGAGACGGGGGGCGCCGTCGTTCTCTGCTCCACGACGACCATCATCGGATACTCGTCCCTCCTCCTCGCGAAGACGCGGGCGCTCCACTACCTGGGCCTCGTGGCCGTCCTCGGCGAGTTCGCTTGCCTCGCGACGGCCATCGTCGTGCTACCGGCCTTCTTGATCGTCGTCGCGCGTCTGCGTGCGCCGAAACGGGCCTGATGACGAGACTCGCGACGACTCCGAATCCTCCCTACTTCGCCGTCGTCTTCGCGTCGGTGCACGCGTCACTTTCCACGGAAGAGCGGGCGGCCTACGCGGCCACGGCGGATCGCATGGTCGAACTCGCGCGACACCGGCCCGGCTTCCTGGGTCTCGATTCCGTCCGTGACACGTCCGGATCGGGAATCACCGTTTCGTATTGGGTCGACGAGGCGTCCATTCGGGCATGGCGGGACGACGCCGAACACACGCTCGCGCGTGGCGCCGGTCGCGACCGCTGGTACGCGGCGTACACGCTCCGTGTCGCGAGGGTCGAACGCGCCTACGGTTGGGGCGAGTGAACTTGCCCCTCGGCTCGCGCGAACGTTCACGTTCCGCGCACGCTCCTTTCGTCGCGGGGGCGGTCGTGTCCGCTCTCCTGGCCACCCCCACGACCGCGCGGGCCCAGAACGGCGACTCGTTCTACTTCTCGAACGAGTCCGCCGCGACCGCCGGGGCCGTCGTTTCCGTGCCTGGAGACGATGGTGCTGCATATACGAACCCGGCGGGGCTCGGCGCATCGCACAAGAACCGGATCAGTCTGAACGGTTCGGTATTCGGCGTCCGCGTCCGGAGGATTCCGGACGGTCTCACCTCGACCCTCGGGGGCCGGACGGCGAAGTCGGACTTCGGTGGAACGGATTTCGTGTCCACGCCGACGGCCGCCGGCGCTTCGTTCGAGGTCCTGCCCGGATTCACGATGAGCGGTGGAGCGTTCCACGAGGCGTTCGACGTTCGTGCCGCCACGGACACGCGCTCCTCGTCGGGAACGTCGCGCTTGGCTCAACGCGTGAACATCCTCTCGCAGCGACGCAAGATGCAGATCGGCGGGGCGTTCGGTTTCGAGGCGGGGCACGGGGTTCGATTCGGGGCGGGAATGTTCGCCGTGTACTCGGTCGCCGAAGGCGATTCGAACTATGCGGCAGGCGACGTCGCCGGGAGCGTCCCGTCCACCGCCCTCGCAGTCTCGACGTCCGCGAGTTCGCACGTGTGGGGGCTCCGGCAGACCGTCGGAGTCCAGTGGGACGCCACGCGACGCCTGCATCTCGGTGCGACGTTCCGATTCCCGGAGTTCCTGCTTTCGGAGACTGGGGACACTTCCTCGTCGTCCTTCGGTGTGGCCGGGGGAGTCACGTTCTTCGACGTGTCCTCCGAGCGACGTTCGACCCGCACGCTCCGGTGGGTCGAGCCCGCGCGGGTCGTGGCTGGCGCGTCGTTCGACGTCTCGGAGACCGTACGGGTGGCACTCGACCTAGACGTGTCGACCTCCATCGCGAACGACACGTGGCACGAAGAGAGGCGACCCGTGTTGCGCGGTCGTGCTGGGCTCTACGTCCGTCCTTCGGATTGGCTGCACTTCGGGCTCGGCGCGTTCGTGGATCCGAACGGGGCGACGACCTTGCCCCGGGTCGTCGGTGCCCTTCGGGCGGACTACGTCGGTGCGACCCAGGGATTTCTCTTCCGGACACGCGTCGGTGGCGCGTCGTCGTCTTCCGTGCTCGTCACGCTCAGTGGCGGCCTTCGCTATGCCGTAGGTTTCGGCGACGCGCGTACGGTGTCCATCTCGGAGACGTCCGTGCAGACGGGCACGCGCGCGGTGACCATCCACGACGTGATGCCGTACTTCGGATCCTCCGTGGCGTTCTGAGGGGTCGTCATCGCACCATCGGTGCGGTCGCTCGACACGGACTCACCCGAGACGCGGCGCCGGAAGTCACGGCGGGGCGCGCGCATCCGAGGTTCGCCCCGAAGTGTCGACCACGAGCCCCGGCAGCCACCCTTCACTCCCACGACCTTCATCGTCCGACGAATCGTAGGGCACGACGGCACGAATGTTCGCCGGGCGCGCTACATCGAAGTCATCCATGCGCACTTCGAACGCTTTCCGTACCGCACTGCTGGGCCTTTCGACCGTGATCCTCGGCGCGTGCGGCGGTGAGTCCGACGCGACCATTCCTACGGAGGACGCGTCGAGCGACGTCACGCCCCTCGGCGACGCGCGCGCCTCGGAGGATTCCGCCTCGGACGCCTCCGCGGCGGACGGGTCCTTGGCCGATTCGGGCCGTCTCGACGGGGCGGCGGACGGGACGGTTCCGGACGGCGGCGCCGACGCGCGCGCCGACGGTGCCGCGGACGCGACGACGGACGCATCGGGCGATGCATCCCCCGACGCGCAAGATGCCGCCGTCGACGGGACGACGG
>JAXLYL010000041.1:0-44329 GCA_046351475.1 Polyangiaceae bacterium | reverse complement strand
CGTCCCCGGTGGCACTCCCATCCCGGCGAATCCGGGAACGCACCTGGTGATCGCCCGCGTCGGCGCCCGCGAACAAAAACGCACGTTCGATCTCGCGGAAGGCGAGACGAAGGAGATCACCTTCGACTTCACCTCGGCCATCGTCCGCGAGAAGCGCGAGAAAACGGACGCGACGGAAGCGAGCCGCACTTCGGGGACGCCTTCGAACGTGCCCGTCCTCGTGGCGTTCGGTGTGGCCGGGGCAGGCCTCGTCGTCGGCACCGTGACAGGCCTCGTCGCGATGTCGAACGCCAGCAGTGCTCGCGAGGGATGCGTCGGAAACCGCTGCCCACCGGCCACGTGGTCCGCCATCGACACGTCGAACTCCATGGCGACGATCTCGACCGTCGGCTTCGTGGTAGCGGGAGTCGGTGCGGCGACCGGAGCGGCGATTCTGGTGCTTCGAAAGGGCAAGCCGAAGGCCTCGACGTCCGAAGCGGCCCTCGACGTGCGGCCGTGGATGGGCGCGGGCAGCGCGGGACTCGTCGGCTCGTTCTGAGTCGGGCCGCACGGCCCTCGTGCACGACGCGCAGGTCGCGCGCAGGTCGCGCGCCGGTCACGCTCTCGCAGTCAGTTCCCGCGCATGGATTCGAACCACGATAAGAGGAATCAAAATCGTGGGTTAGGAGATTCGACGGGCGACGACGAACCGCAATGCGCGGAGATCGTTGAACCCGACGCAGACTCCGCGAACCCGTGGCGTGGGTCGGAACCGCGTCACGTTGCCGCGCTCGATGCGGCACTCGCCAGGGCGCTCGATGCTGCGACGTTCGCGGGGCGGTTCGACGTCGCTTCCCTCCTGTTGAACGAACTCAAGCTGCGGCGGAAGTAGCGCCGCCTCTCGCTACTTCAGGCAATGTCCTCGGAGGTCAGTCCCCAGCTTCACGCATCGAAATCCGAGACGACACTCGACCGTGAAGGAGCATTCGCCTTCCTGCCCGAGACCGATGGATGAAGAAGCGGGAGGCGTGATGACGCGCATCCCGGACTCGTCCACCGGCTGAACGCAGACACCCTCGAAACTGAACTGACTCTTGATGCACTTCTGACCGTAAGGGCAGGCGAAGTCCGAACTACACACCACAATTCTCGGGTCGGCTTCAGTCGACGCGGAGTAGGTCATGGGTAGCGTCGGCTCGACGGAACTTCGGGTTCGCGCTGCTCCCGCTGCGAGCCCCGCCGAAACCCCTCGAAGCATCGCTGCGACCGCCCGTCGCTCCTCCGCTTCCCGTTCTTCGTCACGTCGAACTTCTGCGAGGGCGTCGTCTCGACGAGATCGCAAGCTTGACGCTTCCGACGCGTACCTCGCCAGGACGGACTTGTTGTGGAGCTCCATGAATCGGAGTTCGAAGAGAACGAGAGATCCGCACTGTCCTTCCGCGTCCGCACACGAGCGCTCCACGACGTCTCGAGGAGCGAAGTGGTAGCGCTTCGTGACGCGCTCCAAGAAGAGGTCGCGAAACTCTGCCTTGCAACCCACCGAGATGCCCTGGGAGGCCTCCTCGTGACAGACGCTCGCCACGAAGCGTTCGATCTTGTCCCCCGCTGAAACCTCGTCCCACACGGTGCCGCACGTCGCTCCGGCCGGAGCGCGCTCGCAGTCGATCCATACGAACGATCGATCTCTCGACTCTTCGGCCTTAGCGAGTCTCGCCTGGAAGTCCGAAATCACTTGGGTCGCGTCGCGCGTTCGCGGAGCCGATGACGGAATGTTGCAGCCCAAAGGCGACAGGGCCGAACCGAGGACCGCAACGCATCCGAGCAGACCGTTTCGCGTCATCGACAAATTCTACGTCAAATCGAGTCCGCTCCCATCGTTGGCAACTCATGACGTGCTTGTTGTCGAGGTCATTCGAACCCCTACACCGGACGACGGTCCAATCGTCCTGTCGAACGGCGGTGAATTCGCGGGTCTGCGAGCGCCAACAATGGCTCGGCTTGTCGCGGTCGGGATCGGTGGTTGGGCGCTTGTGGCAGAAGGTGGACAACAGACGTTCCGCCGTCTTTGGAAAGCCGGCTCGCGAGGAACGCTTCCGCTCGGAGCCTCTCACTTGCCGGTCGAATTTGGGCTTTCGCGAAGGCGCCGTTCGTCTACGCGCTCACTGGTGGCGCCGTTGTGTTTCGCGGGCTATGCGACCGCGCCGGGACACCTGCGACATGAACGAGAAACGGAATCCACCTTCGCCGCTTTCCGAACTTCTCGCGATTGCGCCAGAGACGATCGAGGAGGTCGTAGAGGACATCCACGCGCAGACCAAACTGGTCCGAGAGAATCTTCAGCAGCACCTTGAGTCCGGTCGCGATCTGAGTCGACCGCGACGCGCCCCGTCGCTCAAGGAGCGCTGTGAGGCCGAACTGGAAGCGGCCATTGATGAGGGGCTCATCACCTACTCCGCGGAGTTCGGTCGTGCGACGGTCTTCGACGTACCGCTGCCGCCCGTGCGGGTTGGCGACGAAGGTTGGGGAACGGTCGAATGGTGGGACGAGCACCACCGAACTCAGACGATGCGTGCTCGGTGTACCGACCTGGCGTTCATGTTGAAGAACGCCGACCTCCACCACTTCGCCCTACGCCGGCTGAACGCGCCAACGATCGAAGCGGGCATGTACTTCGCGTTTGTAGCTGCGCAAATCGCCGAAGACATCGGACTGCTCGCTTCGGGAGGTGGAGCGGTACCCGATGCGGTTCTGGAGAGGATTCGGACGTACGTGGAGTTCGTCCCTCATTCCAAGACGAAGACCTGGGAGCGGGCGCTCATGGACCACGTTCGGTTCGCGCTGCTTCACCGAGATGACCTGACGCCTATCCAACAGGTCCACGCGGTGCTTGAACTTCTGAGCGAGTCCGTCGGGAACGCCGCACCGACTCAATTCTTTGAGAAGAAACCGGAGCATCTGAGGGCGGCCGAAAGATGTCTCAAGGAAATGCGCCACCAAGAGGTGCGCCCCTCCGGCGATGGCCTCGAACGAGGCCGTTCGCGTTCATCTCGAGGGGCAGCTCATCTGTTTGCGAAGGCCTTTGGGGTCTCGTTCGAACCGAAGGCCTCGCGGGTCGCCAACCGGAAGAGGTAGCGGCCGGTTCGATTTCGGGGACACGTCCTGGTCCCCAACTATTTCGGGGCACTGCGAAAACGTCTTCATGACGCGTGACGCACCACCCACTTTGAATGACGAATCCGTCCACCGCCTCGCGACGCTCGCGGACGTGGACGAAAGGTCTGTCGTTCGACGGCTCGCCGGGCTCCCCGTACGGGGTCGTACCGGCCGTCGAATCGACGCCGCAATTCGGGCCCTTCTCGGCGGCCGAATTCCCTCTCCCGCAAACGACAACGGCGCGGCGTGACCGCCCGCCCCCATCGCAGCGACGCGCGCTCCTCTCCGGGATGGGCGAGCGCGGTCGCTGCACGAGGCCCAACCATGTCCAAAGTAGCAAATAGTCGTGCCATTGCCGATGCCCTCCGCGCTCACGCCGTCGCCCTCACGGCCACGGCGGATGCCCTCGAGTCTGCACCCCCGTCGTCCGAACGAAGCGAGTACGTCGACCAACACACCTCGCCGCTGAGCAAGGTCGTGTACCTGAAGTTTGCGAAGGCAGGCGCATTCCCGAGTCGCAAGGTCGGAAAGCGCGTCCTCGCTCTTCGCGAAGACTTCGAGGTGTTCCTCGCGACCCACGAGCGGAAGCGCCCCGGGCCGCGTCCGACCCTTGGCGCGAGCGTGGACGACCAAGTGTTGGTCGAACTCGGTGTCCGACGCGTCGCGGACGGTGACCGATGAACGCGCGGGACGAACTCGCGACAGATCTCGTGGATCCGCATCGCGTATGCACCATCCTCGAGCTTGGAACGCGACCATCCGACCGCGACGGAAAGAACGTCCGATGCCCCGCGCACGGAGGCCGGGCTCTCAGCGTCTTCCGCACTCGTGGGGGCGTCGTCGGTGCGAGATGCCACGGCTGTGGATGGACCGGCGACGCATGGGACCTTATCGCCCTCCAGAGTGGATTGGACTGCCATCGGCAATTCCCGGAGGTGCTTCGGAGAGCGGCCGAACTCCTCCAGCGATGGGAAGTCCTCGCGGAACTCGAACGGAGTCCACGCGCGCGATACTCACCTTCCCCGCTGCCTCCAAGAGTTCATCGGATGGATACGGGGTCCAACCCAATGTCCGACTACCCGCATCCAGCCGAAATTGCGGCTCTCCTCGCCCAATGCTCCGGGGTTGCAGCCTCAAAGGACGTCGCCGAAATGCTCGTTTCTCGAGGCCTAGATCCCGAGTTCGTGGACGACCTCGCCCTCGCGTGGGCGCTCCCGAAGGATGCCAACGTCCCACGCTGGGCGAGCTACCAGCGGCAACCCTGGACGGACACCGGACATCGCTTGCTCCTCCCGGTCTACGACGCGGATGGAGTTCGGAGGAGCGTCCGCGCGTGGCACATCGCCAACGAGGAACCCAAACGCCTCCCTCCTTCCGGGCGGCGAGCAGGCGGGCTCGTTCTCGCGTGCCCAATGGGAGTGGCGATCCTTTCGGGTGCAAACGATGGGTTCCCGGTACCGTTGGAAGTCGTCGTCGCAGAGGGGGAACCGGACTTCCTCTCTTGGGCGACCCGCTCGTCGGACGCCAACGAGTCGCCGGTGGTCGCTTTCGGAATCGGGTCTGGATTCTGGACGGCCGAACACGGAAAGAGAGTTCCGACCGGAACGACCGTCATCCTTCGCACGGACTCGAATCCTGCGGGGGATCGCTACGCGCGCTCCGTCGCCGAAACGCTCGAAGGGCGATGTCTCCTCCTTCGGCAGAACCCGGTGGCGGCATGAATGCCCTGGACCAGAACGATCTCCTCCTGAACGGGACGCTCCCACACGATCCCAAGGTGAATTGCGTTCCGTACGTTCTCGACTCGTCCGTCGCCAATGACGTCCTGCCGTCGCGACCCGCTCGTTCAATCGAGATTCTTTCCGCCACGGACCTCGCGAGACCGCTCCCTCCGGTAACCTACGCCGTCCCGTACCTGGGGATCGCCAGCGGCGCGCCCGTGCTCTTTGCGGGCTACGGATACGCGGGCAAGACGATGGCTCTCCAATCGCTCGCGCTCAGCGCAGCGGCAGGGAAGGGCTTGTGGGGCCTCCTTTCCGTCCGACGAACGCGTGTTCTTCACCTGGACTACGAGCAAGGCCACCGAATCACGACCGAGCGCTACCAGCGCCTCGCCGCGGGCATGGACGTCGACCTACGCGACATTTCGTCGAACCTCGCGGTCGCCGTTCATCCTTCAGTGTACCTGAACGATCGCGACGCTCTCGAGGTCTACAAGCGAACCTTCGAAGGGTACGGCATCGTCATCGTGGACTCTCTCAAGGGAGGGACCACGGACATGGACGAAAACTCCTCTGAAGCGCGCGCCACCATCGATCTCCTCGGACGCGCGGCCGAAGCGCACGGGACGGTGGTCATCCTCATTCACCACGCCCGGAAACCGAAGGAAGGGGACCCGGACGGGGCGCGGTACAAGATTCGGGGGTCGTCCGCCATCTACGACGCATGCAGCTCTGTGTTCGTCCTCTCCGGCGAGAAGGGGCAGCCCACGCGCGTCTTCCACGAGAAGTGCCGGAACCGGGGCGTCACGATGGATGACTTCGGCCTCCGGGTTGAGGACGTGACCCTCGATGGAGATCCGCGTGGGGGCCTTCGGGTCGTCCACCTCGAAGCGCAGCAACTCACGTCAACGGCATCGAAGGGACCGGGACCGCACGCGAGAGCCATGCAGCGCATCGAGGACCACCTTCGTGCGAACGGCGAGTATCGGGGGAACAAGACCGGACTGCTCAACACCCTGAGGATGAACAGTACCGCCTACTACGGCGCGTTCGCCGAACTCGAGTCGACCGGGCGCCTTTCGTACGGCAAGGACGCGAAGGGGCACGTCGTCCGATGGCTCCCAAGCGCTCCCGAGAGCTCTCGAGAGGAGTGAGAGCGGTTCGTACTCTCGCTCTCACCTCCTAGGGGGGCGGGAATGAGAGCGCGTTCGACGTGTAGCTACGGAAAGGAAGTCTTCCATGTCGGAACCCAACGAAACCGATCTCGAACCCAAACGCACCCGAGCCCTCGCCCTGTTCCTCGAAGGCGCGGACGTGGGCGAAGTGGCCCGCGAGACCGGAGTCTCCCGAACGACCCTCTGGCGATGGCGCGAAGACCCTGCCTTCGCTCACGAACTCGCCACGAAGCGCCAACGTGTCCTCGAAGCGGCACGGGACGACCTACGCGCCACGACGAGCGATGCCGTGGCCGTCCTCCGCGCCGTGCTTCGCGACGACTCCCAACCTCCCGGCGTTCGACTTCGCGCCATCGAGATGGTCCTCGCCCGCTCGGGACTCGATGCGTTGCCTCCCTCCGAACCACCCTCTCCGAAGGCGCGCTCGGAAGCGATGTCCCTTCGCGAGAAGCGGGACTTCGCAGCGCGGGTCCTCGCCTCCCTCGAGAAGCAACTCGCGGAGGGGGGACCCTAGCGTCCATCGCCCCGAGTCCATGGACCCCACGTCGATTTCTCCCACCCTGTTTCCGCGTCACCGGATCTGAGTTCCTCCGATTCAAACAATTCCTCCGGCGATTCTCACTCGATGGCCCTCGAACGCGGCAACGCACCCTTCGACCGTGCGCGTGCGTGAAGGACGGAACCTGCGACAGTGAGTGAACGACGGTGAACCAAAGCAATGCCCCCGCGACGCGCGAACGTCCGGGGGCGTGGTCCGAACCTGAGTGAGGGGCTCGAACATGGATACCGGTAGCACACGCATTCGACCCGCGAAGGGGAGCGCGTACGTCAGTCGAGGACGCTTCCGAGCGCGGGTCACGATTGGCCCGCAGAAGCGTCAATCCATCGCGCTCGCGCATTGCGGAACGCTCGAAGCGGCCGAAGACCGAGCGAAGACCATCCAGACCCTAGTGAACCGACTTCGCGTGGCCGGTCACGAGTCCCTGGTTTCCAAGATCGTGGAGTCGGCGGGTTCGGCGAACGACGAGAAGATGGCCGCGCTGTCACGAGCCGTGGACGGAATCGCGGGAGGCACGCTCGCGCACGCTGCTCCGGCCGTTGCGCCGGTGTCCGTGGCCACGGTCCGATCGTTCGGGCAACGTTGGACGTCCGGGGAGCTCCATCGTCTGTACCCCGATCACGTTCGGGCGAAGCGCACGAGCGACGAGGACGCGGGACGACTCGAAAAGTGGGTGTACCCCGTCGTCGGTTCCGTCCCGCTGTCTGAGTTCACCCTGGACCATGCACAGGACGTCCTCCGGCGTCTCCCGCGCACGCTCTCCGGAGCCTCCCGTCGACACGTCGCCCAGAGCCTTCACCGGATCTTCGCCCTCGCCGTCTATCCCTGTCGCCTCCTCAGCGCCTCGCCCCTCCCGCGAGGGTTCCTCCCGCGTCTCGGACCCCAAAAGGCGCTCACGTGGCTCTATCCCGACGAGGACGCCCGTCTCCTCGCATCCACCGAGGTGCCGCTGGTGCATCGCATGCTCTATGCGTTCGCGCACCGAGAGGGCATGCGGGAAGGGGAGGCCCTTGCTCTGACATGGGCGGACCTCGACCTCGCACGCGGGACGGTGCGCCTCGACGAAAACAAGACGGACGATCCCCGTGCGTGGGCACTCGGGAAGGACGTGGTCGCCGCACTCTCCCTCTGGAAAAAACTCGTGGCGGACGGTTCTCCCTCGGCTGCGGTTTTCGCCGGACTGACGCGCCCCTACGTTCTCGCGGCCATGTACCGCGAGCACCTTGCCTCGGCGCGAATCGACCGCCCCGAACTCACCGAACGCAGCAAGGCCCGTCGCCCCATTCGCTTCCACGATGCCCGGGCGACGTTCATCACCGTGGCACTCGCATCCGGACGCACCGAAGCGTGGGTCATGGCTCGCACCGGGCACACGACGAGCGGGCAAGTGAACCGCTACCGCCGTGCCGCTCTCACGGCCGAAGAGATCGGCGTGACGTGGTTCGTCCCCATGCACCGGGCCATTCCCGAACTTGTTGCCGCGTTCGAGGTCACCGACGCGGCAACACTCTCGGAAACGCGCACGAGGGATCCACGCTCAAGTGGCGGACATCCCTTTCAGTTCCCGCGCATGGATTCGAACCACGATAAGAGGAATCAAAATCCTCTGTCCTGCCATTAGACGACGCGGGAAAACGTACGGGGGCAACCCTACAAAATCACGGGCGAAACGCAAGCTCGCACGGCGCTTCGGAACTTTCCGCGGGGAGCGGCGTCTCCTATCCTGGCAGCCCCGTGGCCGACCCCGAGGAACCGGAAGCGAAGTTCGTGGAACGTCTCGTCCAGAGGGACGAACGCGCGTTCAGCGAACTCGTACGGACCTACGAAGGACGCGTGGTCGGCCTCGTCGCCCGCATGCTCGGGAGCCAGGCCGAGGCCGAGGAGGTCGCGCAGGAGGTCTTCATCCAGGTCTTCAAGGCCATCGGTGCGTTCCGTGGTGACTCGAAGCTCTCGACCTGGATCTACCGGATCGCGATCAACCACTGCAAGAACCGCAGCAAGTACCTCAAGGTGCGCCACGCCGGCGAACAGGACGAACTCGAGGCCGTGGCCGAACGTGTGTCGATGGCGGAAGCGCGACGCGCGAACGTCGCCGACGTGCCGCGACCCGACGAGATGCTCGCCGGTCGTCAGGTCGAGGCCATCGTCCAGGCGGCCATCGCCCGCCTCGAGCCGTCCTTCCGCGAATGCCTCGTCCTCCGCGACGTGGAAGAACTCAGCTACGACGACATCGGCGAGATCACCGGCCTCCCGCCCGGGACGGTGAAGAGCCGCATCCACCGCGCGCGAAGTCAGCTCAAGGAAATGGTCGAGCGCGAACTCGGGGAGAAGATCGGATGACGGAGCACGACCACGCACCGCCGGGAACGGACGACGAGGCGCCGACCGACGGCGATCGCGACGCCGAGGACAGCGGCCCCATGAAGGCGCTCCTCCAGCGGGCTCTCGCGGCGCCCGCGGAGAAGCGTCCGACGGACATGGTCCAGCGCGTCCAGAAACGCATCCGCGAACGTTCGGAGGGGAAGTTCTACGCCGACGGTTGGAGCGTGAGCGACGGCCGTATTCAGTACGCGCTCGTCGCCGGCATCATGCTCGTCGTCCTCGGCGTGTCGTACTTCGTGCTCGCGCCGAACTCGTTCGCGCCCTGATCCGGACGTCCCCGTGGAAGGCGCGCTCCGGAACGAAAAAGGCCCCGCTTGCGCGAGGCCTTCTTCGATTCATCGTGTCGGGGTCGTCACTTCTCGATGGTGTGGCATCCGCCGCAGCCGAACCCTTCGTGGGTCTTCGGATCGTACGGCTTCATGCCCATGGCATCCGCCATGGCCGGGACGACCTTCTCGCCCATGAACTTCGCCATCGCCTGATCCTTCTTCGGGATGTCGAGGGCGCCGTTCTTCAACTTGAGCTTCGGGAGGAAGTCCTTCGGCTCCTGGTATTTCGGGCCGTGGCAGGTCTTGCACGTGACCTCGGCGAACTGCTTGGGGTCGTAATCGTGGAAGACCTTGCTCATGGGCGGAAGCACGCGCGCCTTCATGAATTCGACGGCCTGGTCCTTCGTGAACTCGTGACGCCAGACGGTCTCGGGCGCCGCGGGTGCCGCCGCCGTCGTCGCGCTCGGCGCGGGAGTCGGGGGAACCGCGGGAACGGCCGGAGGCGCCGGCACGTCGGCCTTCGGTGCTTCGGGTTGCTTCGGTTCGGGGGCGCCGCCGCCACACGCGGCGAGGCAGGCGGCCAGGATCGAGGAGAGGACGAGAGTTCGCATGGCGCGACTCTAGGCGAATCACGAACCCGGGCGGAAGTCCGTGGACGACGAACCCAAGGTTGCTCGTTCGGCAACGACGGATCACGTCGCGACGACGCCGAGGGCGCCGTCCGTGTCCGGGCTCAAGCCGTGACCCAGCGCCCGAGAACCACCGTGATGTTGTCTGGGCCGCCGTTCTCGTTCGCGCGCTGGATGAGGCGCGCGGCCGCCGACTTGATGTCCGGGGCGTTCTCGATGGTCTCGAGGATCTCCTGATCGGAGAGCGGCCCGGACAGTCCGTCGGAGCACATGAGGTACGTGTCCTCGTGCTGGGGCTGTTCGAACCGCGTGTCGACCTTCACGGTGTCCTTCATGCCGAGCGCGCGCACGATGACGTTCTTGTGCGGGAAGTTCGCGATCTCTTCCGGCGTGAGGCGCTTCATCTTGATGTAGTCGTTGAGCAGCGAGTGGTCCTCGGTGAGCTGCTCGATCTGGTGGTTGCGCACGCGGTACGCCCGCGAATCGCCGACGTGGGCGATGTAGACTCCGTCCTCGACGGCGAAGAGCGAGACGATGGTCGTGCCCATGGTGCGGGCCTTCGGGTTCCGCTGGGCGCTCTCGTAGATGCGGAGGTTCGCGAGCTTGATCCCGGTAATGAGCCGGTTCTCCTCGTACCCCTTCGAGCGATCCATCTTGTACGGCCAGGTCCGCTCGGGATCGTCCGCCGTCGCCACGAAGAACTCCTTCACGGAGTCGACCGCGATCTTGCTCGCGACCTCGCCCATCGCGTGGCCACCCATGCCGTCCGCGACGATGTAGAGGCCGTTCTCCTCGCTGATGGAGAAGTTGTCCTCGTTGTGGGCGCGCTTCATGCCCACGTTCGTCTCGCCGGCCACTTCGATTCGCAGCGATCCAGCCACGGGTCACCCTCGGACAGGCTGCGCGACGTGCGCAGTCGTACACCCCGATCGTGGCAATTCCACGAGGGAAGTGTCAACCCGAAAGGGGGGCGTGCGCCACACGGCGTCGTCGGAGGGGCCTTCGGTCGCGCCTATTGAAGTGCGCCGCCCGGCACATCGGGCCCCGCAAGAAACCGGGGTCTGCGAGGCGTCGTGCTTCTCGGCCCTCGTTTCTCACGCACCCACATCGTCGCCACCTTCGTCCGCACGAACGTCGCACGGTCGACGGCCCGGAGCGCCGGGACGTCAGGGTGCGGCGACGAGCGTGACCGACACTTCCCGGAAGCGATCCGCCGAGAACACGAGGAGCTTCGCCTTCTCGCCGACGGCGTGCTTCGCGATCGCCTTGGCGAGACTCTCCGGATTGTCGACAGGCTCCCCGTCCACCGCGACGATGAGATCGGCGCGTGCCCGGTCGTCCCCTCCGTGGAGTCCGCCCTTCTCGGCCGGGCTCTTCGGCGCGACGGCCATCACGCGGACACCCTTGGAGGAGCCTGCCATGTCCGGTGCGCCGACGATGCCGAGGAACGGCGAGGGAGGAACCGCGTTGGCGGGCGTGGTGACGAGGAATCGACGCAACGCGGAGATGGGCGCGCCCACCGTCGTGCCGACGCACGTGGTCGCCGGCGACGCTTTGCACGCACGCACGACGACTCCGACCACGTCGCCCGAAGGATCGACGAGCGGTGATCCGAGCGGCACGGCGACACCCTTCGCCTCGAAATCGAGGAGGCCCGGGAGGGGCTCGGGTTCCTTGGCGTCCTTCGCGACGACGGTCGCACGCCCCTCGACGATGCCGCGGAGCGAGGTCACGTGGATGCCGGTCTTGGCGAAGCGGGCCGCGACGATCGTGCGGAGCTCGGTGTCCTTCGCGGGCGCTTCGCTCGCCTTGAGTCCTTCCGTCCACCGCGCCGCGGCGGGGACGAGCAGCGCCAAGTCCCACGTCGGATCCTTGTGACCGACGCGCGCGTGCACGACGCTCCCGTCCACGTACCGGACGTCCACGAGCGTGGCGCCGGCGAGACCCGTCCACGACGTGACGACGCGTCCGTCGCCCGCGAGCACGATGCCCGCGGAGAGTGTCTTGCCGTCGCGTTCGATGGACACGACCCCGCGCCGCGCCGCTTCCTGGGCCGCGGTGGGCGCGAATCCCGTCAGGCCCGTCGTGTCCGCCGCGTTCGGAACGGGCGGAGGACTCGGCGCGGCCGCGTTGGCCGGGACGGGAACCGGTACCGGAGCCACCGTGGGTGCCGGCACGGGTGCGGGCGTCCTCGTGGGAACGGGCAGGGGCGCGGCGGCGCGGGCGACGCCCGAAACGACCACGACGGCCCCGAAACTCACGGGAAGCCACGACCGCGAAGACCCAAGCGAGGTTCGAAAGTCCGCCACGACCCTAGCGTAGCGCGTTTTGCGCTCTTGACAGCCCGAGCCTCGGGGGGCCATTCAAGGGTCCAGCCATGAGCGACGCCCCTTCGAACACGAGCAGCGGCCACCACGGCCCGACCTTGGACGAGCCGCAGACGCCCGCGTGGCTCCCCGCGCTCGGTGTCGCACTCTTCGCGGCCGTCGCCGTTTGGTGGGCCGCCGTCGCTCGCAGCGGACCGCCCACGGACGGCGCCCACGAACCGGCGGCCCCCACGGCCGAGGCGCCCAAGCCCGCAGCGTCCGCCCAAGCCGCCGTTCCCGTTCCCGCGCACTGACGTGTGACGCGCGCACGGTTCGCTCCCTCGCCGACCGGCGACCTCCACTTGGGAGGAGCGTGGGTCGCGCTCGCATCGTACGTCCTCGCCAAGCGCGACGGCGGTGCGTTCGTCGTCCGTGACGAGGATCTCGACACGCCGCGTGTGGTCCCGGGAGCGCGGCACCGCATCCTGGAAGATCTCGCCTGGCTCGGCTTCGCCTGGGACGAGGGACCCGATCGTGGAGGTCCCCACGCGCCCTACGCCCAGTCCGAGCGCACGATGAAGTACACGGACGCGCTGACGGAGCTCCAGCGGTGCGGTCTCGTCTATCCCTGCGACTGTTCGCGCGCGGAGATCGACCTCGTGGCGAGCGCACCGCACGAAGGCGAGGAACGCGTGTACCCCGGCCTCTGTCGCGAGAAGGATCCGTCGCGTCGCATGAAGCGGCCCGCGGCGATGCGTCTCCGTGTCGCTCCCGGAACCCGGATCACGTTCACGGACGGAGTCCTCGGAGACGTCACGCAGGACGTCCACAAGGACGTCGGCGACTTCGTCCTCCGACGCGGGGACGGCGTCTTCGCGTACCAGTTCGCCGTCGTGTTCGACGACGCGACCATGGCGATCGACGACGTCGTGCGCGGCGTGGATCTCGCGCCCTCGACGGGTCGGCAGATCCTCCTGGCGCGTCTCCTCGGTCTCCCCGCGCCGCGCTACCACCACGTCCCGCTCGTCATCGACGAGCAAGGCGCGCGCATCGCGAAACGCGCACCCTTCGCGACGATCCGCGAACTCCGTCGGAAAGGGGTCGAGGCGGACACGATCCTGGGAGTCCTCGCGGAAGGCCTCGGCCTCGCGTCCACCGACGCCCCGGTCACCCCCTCGGAGTTGGCGGAAGCGAACCGAGGGAGGGCCATCCCGTGGCGGACCACGTCCTTCACGCCGCCCCACGTCTTCGAACTGTCCGTCGTCTCGTCGCCGCGGACCTGAACCCTCAGCGGGGCGTGGCTTTGGCACACGCCGCGCGGACCTTGGGAGACACGCGGGCGGGGTCGAGGTCGAGGGCGGCGTCGTTCGCACGCCATTCGCGGCACGCCGCGCTCGCCGCGGCGTCCACGTCGAGGGCGACGTAGGCATGAACGAGGGCGCGCCACGTCTCGGCGAGTTGGGGCTTCGTGAGGGGGCCTCCCGCGAGCAGACGGTTTCCCCGTGCGACGGCCTCGACGAACCGCCCTTCGCGCACGTCGGTCCGCAGGAGCGGGACCTCGGTGTCCGCACGCATCTGGGAGTCGTGGGCGGCGCCGCGTCCTTCGTCCCGTTCGCGATCGATGGCCTGGCGGGCTTCCGCCTTCCCCGCGTCGGTCAGCTTGAGGTCGAGGATCGGGACGAGGAGCACCTCGCCTCGAGCGAGGGGCTGGCCTCCACGACCGTTGAAGCGATTCACTTCCCACGCGTGCGCCGGGTCTCCGAGGAACCGTCGCGTGACGTTCGCGACCTCGTCTCCTTCGTTCGCGACGTAGGTGAGCACGTAGGGGATCGCGATCTCGCGACCGGGGACCAGGTTCGACCAAGGTACGGTCTTGTTCGCCTTCGCGATCGCGTCGGCGCGGTCCGGATGCCCGAGCCACGTCGAAGCGAGATCCGCCCAGGTTTCTCCCTGTACGACGACGTGGAATCGCGGCGCCGGGATTTCGAGACGCATGCCGACTTGGATCGCGCCTCCGCCCCGCGCGTCGAGCGCGTTCGCGCCGACGAGGAGGACCTCGAACCGGGAACTTCCGTACATCCGCTCCGCGATCTGCGCGAGGGTCTCGCCTTTCGTGACGACGTGCGTGAACGCGGACGCCTCCCGGCCGGCGGCGAGGACGACGACGAAGGTGAGGAGAGTCACTCCGCGGAGGAGCATCCGGTCCACGTGGGTCACGGTCGTCTCCCGTCGTTCGCCATGTCCACGTCGACGAGGGCACTCTCGCCCTCGTTCACCACCAGCACTCGGCTGACCGGCGGCAGCGTCGGGTGTCGGAGGACCACGAAGTGTTTGCCCGGCTCGAGGGGGATCGTGCGCGCGAAGGGCGTGGTGTCGACGAATTCGCCGTCCACGTGCACTTCGGCCCAGGGCTCGGCCAACACGCGGAGCGTGGCGGCATGCTTGGGGACCAGGGGGAGGGGAGCGTCTCCCGCGCGGCTCGTCGCGTGCGTGCGGCGCGCGCGCCACTGGATGACGGATCCGCCCACGAGTGCGAACACGAGCAGGACGGCGAATGGAGCGAGTCGCCGCGCGAGGTTCGCGCGACGCTTCGGCCTCGCGGGAACGCCGTCGGTGTCGCGGGCGTCGGGCTTCACCAAGCCGGAGCTGACGAGCGCCTGCCGCGCCAACCATCGATCGGGCGAAAATCCGAGATCGCGGACGAATCCCTCGAGTGCGCTCGCCATCGCGTCGCCGGAGTCGAAGCGATCGACGGGCGACTTCTCGAGGGCGCGGAGGACGATCCGATCCAGTCGCTCCGGGACGTTGGGCACGCGGACGCGCAGCGACAGCGCAGGATCCCGTCGGATGCGTTGCGAGAGCGCGCGCTGGTCGCGACCATCCTCCCGATCGAAAGGCCTCACCCCCGCGAGCAGTTCGTAGAGGACGACCGCCACCGAGAACACGTCGCTCCGTCCGTCGACCTCGTCGTCGAGGATCTGTTCGGGAGACATGTACGCGGGCGTGCCGAATCCGGTCTCGACGACGGGCCGGCCGTTCGCGGACGCGTCGCCCGGACGAGGACGTGCGATCCCGAAGTCGACGAGTTTCACGTCCCCTTCCTTCGAGACGAGCACGTTCGCGGGCTTCACGTCCCGGTGCACCCAACCCGTGGCGTGCACGTGCGCGAGCGCCCGGAGGAGGAAGGCGCCCACCGTCGCGACGACCTCCGGAGCGAGCCGGCGCCCCTTCGACAAGACCGTCTGGAGGTTCGCCCCGTCCACGTGTTCGAGCACGAGATACGGCGACGTCGCCGACGTCACGTAGTCGTAGAGCGCGATCACCCCGGGATGGGACACCGCCGACAGCACCGTCGCTTCGTTCGCGAGTTCCTGGCTTCCGCGCGCGTCCCGGTTCGAGGTCGCACGGAGCGCCTTGATCGCCACGAGTCGACCGAGGGGTTCACGTTCCGCGGCCACGACGATGGCGTGCGTACCCCCACCGAGTTCGGCGACGGTGCGGTATCCCGGGAACCTCGGGAGCGTCTCGGGAGGCGACGCGGTCATCCCGACAGGAGATCGATCCCGGTCATCGCCGTGGGTTGGGTCAGGCGGAGGAGCCGGAGCATGGTCGGCGCGACGTCGCAGATGCGCCCCCCGCTCCGGAGCTTGGCGTGGAGGTCCGCGTCGTTCACGTAGAGGAGGGGGACGGGATTCAACGTGTGCGCGGTGTGCGGCTTGCCCGTGACCGGATCCGTCATGAGTTCGCAATTGCCGTGATCGGCCGTGACGAACATCGCTCCACCATTCGCGCGGACGACGTCCGCGATCCGACCGACGCACGCGTCGACCGTCTCGACCGCGAGGGTCGCCGCGGGGAGGTTGCCCGTGTGACCGACCATGTCGGGGTTCGCGAAGTTGACGATGATCACGTCGAACCGTCCGGATTCGACGGCGGTGACCACCGCGTCCGCGACGCCCGTCGCGCTCATGGCGGGTTTCTCGTCGTACGTGGCGACGTCCTTCGGGGACGCGATCATGGCGCGCTCCTCGCCCTCGAACGGCGCCTCCCGTCCTCCGTTGAAGAAGTAGGTCACGTGCGCGTACTTCTCGGTCTCGGCGCAACGGAACTGGGTGAGGCCCGCGCGCGAGACGATCTCGGGGAAGATGTCCGGGTAGGTCTCCTTCGGGAAGGCGATGGGCAGTCCCAACGTGGAGTCGTACGTCGTCATGCACGCGAAGGACGCGAACGGGGGAACGGGATCACGCTCGAATGCGTCGAACGGGGTGAACGCGAGGGCGCGCGTGAGTTCGCGGGCGCGATCGGGCCGGAAATTGAAGTGCAGCGCCGCGTCTTCGCCCGTCGTGGGAACGCCCGTGTAGTCCCCGACGACGAACGGCACGACGAATTCGTCCGTCTTGCCGGCGGCGAAGGACGCGTGGATGCCCTCGAGAGCGGTCGCGAACCTCGGACCAACACCCGCGACGACGGCGTCGAACGCGAGCTTCACGCGTTCCCACCGGTTGTCGCGATCCATCGCGTAGTAGCGGCCCGCGATCGTCCCGATCGTTCCCTTGCCCGCGAGCTTCTCCTCGAGGCGGGCCACGAAGCCCGGCGCCGACTCGGGGGCGACGTCGCGTCCGTCGAGGAACGCGTGGACCACGACGGGGACCTTCGCGGCGCTCGCCATGTCCACGAGGGCGAACAGGTGCTCGATGGACGAATGGACGCCTCCGTCGGAGAGCAGTCCGAGGAGGTGCAGACGACCGCCCTTGGCCTTCGCGTGGGCGAGCAGCGACCCGATCACCGCGTTCTTCGCCAGCGTCCCGTCGTAGGCGGCGACGTCGATGCGCGAGATGTCCATCTGCGCGATTCGGCCGGCGCCGAAGTTCAAGTGTCCGACCTCGCTGTTGCCCATCTGACCGGGAGGAAGACCGACGTCCGGACCGCTCGTCCCGATCAACGTGTGCGGGTAGCGACCGAAGAGTTCGTCGAGGCGCGGCGTCGTCGCGAGCCGCACGGCGTTCGCCTCGCGTTCCGCGCGTTCGCCGAAGCCGTCGAGAATCACGAGGACGAGGGGTTTCGGGCGGCGGGGCGCGGACATGGCCGAGACGATAGGCCGCGAGGGTGGGCGCTGTCTTGAGCGAATTCGGCGCTCTTGCTAGGACGAGCGCATGCCCTGGGTGGAAGCCCGTCTCCGCGGTCAGAAGGTGTTCGCGCGCACGAACGACGCGGGCGCGCTCGCGTCGGAAGGCGGCCGGGTCGACATCCGCTACAAGCTGGGCGACGCACGTTCCTACCGCGCCGCCGCGGCGAATCTCGAGGTCGCGGCCGGATCGACGCTCCTCCCGGACTCCACCTTCCCCGACGGCGTCGCGGCACCCGACGCCAGGGCGGGCGCGGTCTCCGCCTCGGCCAAACCCCGCCCGGGGGTCACGTGGGTCGCGTACACGGACGGAGCGTGCTCCGGCAATCCGGGCCCCGCCGGGAGTGGCATGATCGTGGTTTCCCCGGACGGGACCCTCCGCGAAGGATTCGAGTACCTCGGCGAGTCGACGAACAACGTGGCGGAGCTCACGGCCATCCTGCGCGCCGTCGAGGCGATCCCGAAGGACGCGCAGCACGTCCTCGTCCATACCGACTCGCAGTACGCCATCGGCGTCCTGACGAAGGGATGGAAGCCGAAGGTGAACCAGACGCTCATCCGCGACATCAAGGCGGCCCTCGCGACGGTACGCGAACTCGCCCTCGTGTACGTGAAGGGCCACGCCGGCATTCCGCTCAACGAACGCGCCGACGAACTCGCGCGCGAGGCCGTGCGGTCCGGTCGCTCGAAGAGCGTGGGCACCCCCGGATGATTTTCCGTCCCGGACTCTTCGAAGGGCACGTCGTCGTCGTCACCGGCGGTGGCAGCGGCATCGGTCTCGCCATCGCCACCGCGTTCGGACACCTCGGTGCGAAGGTCTCCATCTCGGGTCGGAGCGTCGACAAGCTCTCCCGCGCCCACGACGAGCTCGTCGCGAAGGGCGTCAAGGTCCACGCGGAGCGGTGCGACATCCGTGAACCCGGAGCGATCGACACGTACCTGGACGCCGTCCACGCCACCCTCGGGACCCCCACGATCCTGATCAACAACGCGGGCGGTCAGTTCCCGTCCCCCGCCGTCGCGATCCGCCCGAAGGGTTGGGAAGCGGTGATCCGCAACAACCTGAACGGCACGTTCTTCATGACACAGGCCGCGGCGACGAAGTTCATGATCCCCGCCCGGCGTGGCAGCATCGTGAACATCGTCGCGAACGTCCGCCGGGGCTTTCCCGGGATGGCGCACACGGGCGCCGCCCGCGCAGGCGTCGAGAACCTGACGAAGAGCCTCGCGGTCGAATGGGCCGAGCACGGCCTCCGCGTGAACTCGGTCGCGCCAGGAATCATCCGCACCGAAGGCATCGATCAGTACCCCGTCGAACTCGTGGAGACGAGCCGCAAGCGCACGCCGATGAAGCGCCTCGGCACGGTGGACGAGGTCGCGGATCTCGTCCTCTTCCTCGCCAGCGAAGGCGCCGGATTCGTCACCGGAGAGACCTGGTACGTCGACGGCGGAGCACACCTGTGGGGAGACACGTGGGCGATCCCGGAGCCCTGAGCCCGGAGTCGCCGCCCGCGGGCGGGAAAGGACCCCCGTGGTTCGCGCGGACGTGGACGTCCCTCCGCGACTACTTCCTCGCGGAGGATCCGGTCTTCCTCACGGCCATCGTGCCGCTGTGCTTCCTCTCGATGGCGCTGTTCACGCGCACGTCGATCCACACGAACTTCATCTTCGACGAGCAGGAAGCGCTCCTCGCGAATCCGTACGTGCGCTCCGTGGTCGAACCCGGTTCGAAGATCCATTGGTTCGACGCGTTCCGTCGCGATTTCTGGGGACTCCCGCCGGAGCACACCATCGGCTCGTACCGCCCGATTCCGGATCTCGTGTGGCGTGCGCTCTGGAAGATCGGCGCCCGGGACCAATCCGCGTTCCCCCACCACTGGATCAACGTCCTCACGCACGGTGTGAACGGCGCGCTGGCGACCGTCGTGGCCTTCCGTTGGACGAAGAACCGGAGGCTCGCGTGGTTCGCGGGCCTCTTCTTCGTGGCGAGCGCCGTGCTCACCGAGGCCGTCGCCGGCGTCGTCGGCATCGCGGACGTCCTCGGGGGCATGGGCACGTTGCTCGGTCTCCTCGCGCTCACGCTGCCACTGGGCGCCATGGTGCCCGCTCTCTTCCTCGCGACGACCTTCGGGATGTTCTCGAAGGAGAGTGCGCTCTGCATGGTTCCGCTCGTGCCTCTCGCGGCGTTCCTCTCCGCGAAACGCCTGCACCCGGAAGCCCCGCGGCCCTGGTTGCGAGGCGCGCTCGCGTTCGTGGCCACGGCGGCGGCCTTCGTGTTCTACGTCGAGGCACGTCGACGCCTGTTCCCGACGAACGTGACCGAGACGCTTTCGGTCGCGGCGAACGCCCACAAGGGCGCCATCGGTCGCGGGATCGCCGCCGCGCTCCGGTGGTTCGGCCAGCCGATGTTGCCGCGGGATCCGATGAACAATCCACTCATCGAAGCGACGCCCGCGCTCCGGGTATCGGGCGCGCTCCGCGTGTACCTCGAAGGCATCGGGCAGGTCCTCGCTCCGTGGCACCTCTCGGGCGACTACTCGTCCCCGCAGGAACCCATTCCTTCGACGGTGGTCAATCCGACCTCGGTCGTGGGTGGCCTCGCGATGCTCCTGCCTCTCCTCGTCCTTCCGTTCGCGTGGCTCCGCGCTCGGAAGGATCCCTCCGAACGCCGGCAGGAGTTCCTGTTCCTCGCGTTCGGCCTCGTATGGGTCGTGGTCTCGTACCTGCCGGTGTCCAACATCCCCGTGCCGCTGCCCACCGTGCGCGCCGAGCGATTCTGGTACTTCCCGGTCATCGGTACGAGCTTCGCGCTCGCCGTCGCGTTCGAGGCCGCGTTCCGGGCCACCGCACGTGCCGGCGAGGGATCCTCGAGCGTCCTGGGACGGGCCGTCGTCGCCTTGCTTCTCGCTTTCGTCGGCCTGCAATTCGTCGCCGCCCGTCGCCACGCGGCCGACTACGCCGACGACCTCACGTTCTGGGACGCGACCCGGAAAGCGGTCCCGAGGAGCGCGAAGGCGCACTTGAACTACTCGGTGATGGTCGGCGCGCGGATCGCCTCGAGGAGCGACTCGTGGAGAACGGCGTGGCGTTGGAGCTCGCCCCGAAGTGGCCCATGGCCAACATCTACTACGGCGACACGCTCTGCCGACTCCACCGCGCGGAAGAGGCCTGGCCCCACTACTTGCGGGGATTCGAGCTCTCCCCCAACGACACGGGCCTCATCGGCCTCGCGCTCCAGTGCCTCTGGTCCGAGAAGTTCTTCGCGGAAGGCTCGCCTCGCCGCGACGAGCTCCTCGCGGCGAGCGCGAAACATCCGGGTTCGTGGTTCGACTACCTCGCCAAGGACCTCGTCGAGCACGGCGAGGAGCACGATGGCGTCGACCCGAAACACCGCCCTCGCGGATACAACGAGGGTCCCAAGGAGGAGTGAACGTACGTATCGGACTCCCGAGTCGCGGTGGTCTCCGTCGCGTTTTTCGGAACCGCCGCCCGGAGGGCACTCGGGGCAGCGGACCCGCACGATTTTCGAGCGAAATGCCCCGAAGTCGGACTAGGTTCGCCCGGCCATGATCATCACCCGGACGCCGCTTCGCGTGTCGATTGGTGGCGGCGGTACGGATCTGCCCTCGTACTACGAGGACCACGGCGGATTCGTCATCTCGGCCGCGATCAACAAACACATCTACATCACGATGCACAACCGCACGTTCACCGCGGATTACGTCGTGAAATACTCGCAGCTGGAGAAGGTCGCCAACGCGAGCGACATCCAGCACCGCATCATCCGTCAGGCGTTCCTCGACTACGAGGTCGCGCCCGGTGTCGAGATGGTCAGCATCGCGGATCTTCCCGCGGGAACCGGCCTCGGTTCGTCGGGTTCGTTCACGGTCGGACTGCTCCGCGCCATCCACGCGATGAAGCGCCAGCACGTCACCACCTCTTCGCTCGGCGAACAGGCGTGCACGATCGAGATCGAGAAGCTCAAGGAGCCCGTGGGCAAGCAGGACCAGTACATCGCCGCGTTCGGCGGTCTCACCTGCTTCGACATCGACAAGGCCGGCTCCGTCACGGCCACGCCACTCAAGATTCCCCAGGGCGCCCTCCACGACCTCGAGGACAACCTCCTCATGTTCTTCACCGGCTATTCGCGCAGCGCGAGCGCGGTGCTGAAGGACCAGAAGGTGAAGAGCGAGGCCGCCGATCGCGCCATGCTCGAGAACCTCCATTTCACGAAGGATCTCGGCTACCAGATCCGCGAGCATCTCGAGTCCGGCAACACCCACAAGTTCGCCGAAGCGATGCACCAGCACTGGCTCCGGAAGAAGCAGCGCTCGGCCGGCATCTCCAACGACAACATCAGCCGTTGGTACGACGTGGGCAAGGAGAACGGCGCCCTCGGTGGAAAGCTCATCGGCGCAGGCGGCGGTGGCTTCCTCCTCTTCTACGCGACGGACGCCGTGCAGCTCCGCAAGGCGATGGCGGCCGAAGGTCTCTCCGAGGTCCGCTTCCACTTCGACCAAGAGGGGTCGAAGGTCATCGTCCAAGAGTGACCGTCGTGGCGCCGTTCCGATTCCCCCAAGGCATCCAGTGCATCGTGCTGGCCGGCGGGCTCGGGACGCGCATGCGTCCGATGACCGAGACGGTGCCGAAGGTCCTACTGACGGTGCTCGATCGGCCCTTCCTCGCGTGGCAGCTCGACCTCCTGTTCCGGACGGGCGTCGGCTCCGTCGTCCTCTCCGTCGGATACAAGGGCGAGATGGTCCAGGAGTTCCTCGACGACCACGGGCCGTTCCCCGGCCCCGTCGAGCTCGTGTTCGACGGCGACGAACTCCTCGGAACCGGCGGCGCGATCCGCCGCGCCCTCGATCTCGGTGCACTCGGCGATCGTTTCCTCGTGACCTACGGCGACTCGTACCTGCCCATCGACTTCGGCGACGTCTGGAAGACCTTCGAGCGGAGCGGCAAGCCGGCGCTCATGAGCGTGTTCGAGAACGCCGGCCATTGGGACACGAGCAACGTCGACTACGGGGAGGGCGTCGTCCGCCTCTACGACAAGAAGCGCACGAACCCTCCGCCCGGTGGTTTCCGCTTCATCGACTACGGCCTCTCCGCGCTCGACGCGAAAATCGTCCGGGAGTTCTGGCCGTCCGGGGCGAAGGGCGACCTCGCCGAGATGTTCAACGCCACGAGTCTCCGCGGAGATCTCGCGGGCTACGAAGCGCCCGAGCGCTTCTATGAAATCGGTTCTCCCCAGGGCCTTCGAGATCTCGAAGGCTATCTCGGGGGTCGTGTACTCTCTTCCGCCCCACACGGGCCAACGTCGTAAGGAGCTTCGCCATGGGATTTCCGGGAATCAAGATTCAGGTCTACGCCGACGGCGCGAACAAGGCCGACATGGTGAAGCGCACGCGTGAGGGCTACATCAGCGGCCTCACGACGAACCCGACCCTGATGAAGAAGGCGGGCATCACGGACTACGAGGCGTTCGCGAAGGACGTGCTCGGCGAAATCAAGGATCTGCCGATCTCCTTCGAGGTCTTCTCGGACGAATTCCCCGAGATGAAGCGCCAGGCCATGAAGATCAAGGACTGGGCGCCGAACGTGAACGTGAAGATCCCGATCACGAACACGAAGAAAGAGTCCGCGATCCCGCTCATCAAGGAACTCTTCGCCGCCGGCATCAAGCTCAACATCACGGCGATCATGAGTGAGCGTCAGATCATGGAACTCAAGGACGCCCTGAAGCCTGGCGACGACGCGATCATCTCGATCTTCGCGGGCCGCATCGCGGACACCGGCGTCGATCCGATGCCGCTGATGAAGCGCGCCGTCGAGGCTTACAAGGGCCTCACGAAGTCCAAGATCCTCTGGGCCAGCCCGCGCGAAGTGCTCAACGTCTACCAGGCCGAGCAGACCGGCTGTCACATCATCACCGCGACGGACGACCTCCTCTCGAAGCTCGCCCTCAAGGGCAAGGACCTCGAGGAGTACTCCCTCGACACGGTGAAGATGTTCTACAAGGACGCGCAGTCGGCCGGGTTCAACCTCTGATCGGCGACCGACCGTCGACGTTCCACCCCTCCTCCCGGATCTGCGCGTGAGCTCCCGCATCGTTTTCCTCGATCGTGACGGCGTCCTGAACGCCGTGTGCGTCGATCCCGAACACGGGACGGTCGACAGCCCGCTGCATCCCGATCAGGTGGAGGTCTACCCGTGGGTCCCCGAGGCGTTGAAGCGCCTCGGGGATCTCGGGTTCGTGCTGGCCATCACCACGAACCAACCCTCCGCGGCCAAGGGCAAGACGACCCACGCGAACCTCGAGAAGGTCCACGCGCGGGTCGTCGAGCTCGCGACGTCGAAGGGAGCACGCATCGCCACGTCGCAGATCTGCTTCCACCGGTCGGAAGACGGATGCGACTGCCGGAAGCCCAAGCCCGGCATGCTCGAGGCCGCGTTCCGCGAACTCGCCGGCACCGATCGCTCCGCCACGTGGATGGTGGGCGATGGCGTCACCGACGTGGACGCCGGTATCCGCTTCGGCGCGAAGACGGCGTTTTTCGGCCCGCGAAAGTGCGACGCCTGCAAGATCATGGACGAACGGCGCTTGACACCCACCTTTTGGGGAAAGAATCTCGCCGACTTCGTCGACTTCCTGGAGCAATCGTCCACCGACCCCGTCGGGTGAGAAACGCATCTCGCGCCGTGCGAGAGACGACTTTCGCACCCGCACTCGAGCCGAACTCCGACGATTGCCCTTCCTATCGATTACGAGCAACCTACGGTCGCTCGAACGTCCCTCAAACGGAAAGAGTCATGAGCCAAGAATTCACGCGCACGTTCCTCGAAGAGAGCCTCGAAATCGTCAAGAAGCTGGACGTCGCCTCCATCGAGGCGGTCGCGAAGGGGCTCGCCGGCGTGCGCGAGGCGGGCGGTCGGCTCTTCATCCTCGGCGTCGGCGGTTCGGCCGGCCACGCCGGCCACGCGGTGAACGACTTCCGCAAGATCTGCGACTTCGAGGCCTACGCTCCGACGGACAACGTCTCCGAGCTCACCGCCCGTACGAACGACGACGGGTGGGACACCACGTTCTCCAACTGGCTCAAGGGCTCCCGCATCCGTAAGGAAGACGGCCTCCTCATCTTCTCCGTCGGTGGTGGCAACGCCGAAAAGAACGTCTCCATGAACCTCGTGAAGGCCATCGACGTCGCGAAGGAAGTCGGCGCGAAGGTGTTCGGCGTCGTCGGAAAGGACGGCGGCTACACGAAGAAGGCTGGGGACGCGACTGTGCTCATCCCTGTCGTCCACGCGGACCGCATCACGCCCCACACCGAGGGATTCGCCGCGGTCGTGTGGCACCTCCTCGTGAGTCACCCCGCGCTCAAGGTGACCGCCACCAAGTGGGAATCCACCAAATGAGCCACGCCCGCGTCCCCTTTCCCGGGGGCAAATACTTCCTCGTCGGGGGCGCGGGATTCATCGGCTCCCACTTCACGGACACGCTCCTCGCGTCGAAGGACGTGACCGGCGTCACCCTGTACGACAACTTCTCCTCCGGTCGCGAGTGGCACTACGCCCACCACGCGAAGGACTCCCGTCTGAAGGTCGTCCGCGGGGACGTGAACGAACGCGACAAGATGACCGCGGCCATGAAGGGCCACGACACCGTCATCCACTTCGCCTCCAACCCGGACATCGCGAAGGCCGCCACCGAGCCCGACATCGATTTCCGAGAAGGCACCGCCCTCACGAACCACGTGGTCGAGGCGATGCGCGTCTCCGGGACGAAGCGCATCCTCTACACGTCCGGTAGCGGCGTCTACGGGGACCTCGGCGAGAAGGAGGCCTTCGAGGACTGGGGACCCATGATTCCCGTGTCCACCTACGGCGCGAGCAAGCTCGCCGGCGAAGCGCTCATCGCGTCCTACTGCTTCATGTTCGACATGACGGCCTGCATTTTCCGCTTCGGCAACGTCGTCGGGCCCCGCCAGACCCACGGCGTCGGCTTCGATTTCATCCGTCGCCTCAAGCAGGATCCGACGAAGCTCTCCATCCTCGGCAACGGCACGCAGTCCAAGTCCTACGTCTACGTGACCGACGTGGTCGACGCCGTCCTCACGGCGCACTTCAAATCGAAGGCGACGGTCGGGCAGTTCAACGTCGCCACGGGCGACTACATCACCGTCCGCGAGATCGCCGAAGTCGCCCTCGAGTGCCTCGGTCTCGACACGAAGAAGACCGACCTCCAGTTCGGCACCGCCAACCGCGGCTGGAAAGGTGACGTCCCCGTCAT
This sequence comes from Polyangiaceae bacterium, assembly GCA_046351475.1. GTDB lineage: Bacteria > Myxococcota_A > Polyangia > Polyangiales > Polyangiaceae > JAXLYL01. Next base: position 18,741 of record JAXLYL010000041.1, on the reverse strand, counting down.
CCGCATGAACACCGATCGCATCCGCGGCCTCGGGTGGAACAACACGCGGACCTCCCGTGAAGCCATCCGTGACTCCATCCAAGCGATGCTGCCGGATCTCGAGCGAGGCCTCTTCTCGTGACCGTCCGGAAAGAGGTCGACCCGAACGACCCCGAAATCGAGCTCCTGATCCCCGAGGGCGACGAGCCCGAACCGGAACTCTCCATCGTCGTCCCCGCCCTCAACGAGGAGCTGACGATCGCGGAGTTCATGGGGTGGTGCAAGGAAGGCATCGCGAAGGCCGGCATCAAGGGCGAGATCATCATCGTCGACAGCTCGAAGGACAAGACGCCGGACATCGTCGTCGCCCACGGCGGCCGTGTCCTCCGCACGCCGAAGCGGGGACTCGGTCGCGCCTACATCGACGTCGTGCCGCACATCCGCGGCAAGTACATCGTCATGGGCGATTGCGACTGCACCTACGACTTCCGTGAGCTCGTGCCGTTCGTCGAGGAGTTCCGGAAAGGCGCGGAGTACATCATGGGCTCGCGTTTCGCCGGCTACATCGAGGACGGCGCGATGCCTCCGCTCCACCGGTACTTCGGCACGCCCCTCACGACCTGGATCCTCAACGTGATGTACGGGAGCCACTTCTCGGACATCCACTGCGGCATGCGCGGCATGACGCTCGACGCGCTGAAGCGCATCGACCTCCGATCCCAGGGCTGGGAGTACGCCTCCGAGCTCGTCCTCAAGTCGGTGCACCTCCGCCTCAAGACGGCCGAAGTCCCCATCCGTTTCTACAAGGACAAGGACGGGCGCCTCTCGCACCACAAGCGATCCGGTTGGCTTTCGCCGTGGATCGCCGGGTGGGTGAACCTCCGCGCGATGTTCATCTACGGCGCCGACTTCTTCCTGCGTCGTCCCGGTCGCGTCCTGCTCGCCCTCGGCCTCCTCTTCACGCTGCCGCTCTCCCTCGGCCCCGTCCAACTCGGGTCCATCGGCTTCTCGATCTACTGGATGATGCTGGGCGTCTCCCTCGCGACGCTCGGACTCCAGTGCGTGTACATGGGAATCCTCTCCCGCATCATCCTCGACTTCCGCGGCGAGTTCCTCCCTCGCTACGAGAAGAAGTTCCCCTACGATCGCACCGTCTGGCAATCCATCGGCCTCGGCGTGCTCGGCTTCCTCTGCGCGATGCCCCTCGTCGTCGAATACGTGCGCGGAGGGTTCCGGCTCGCGGTGGACCCCGCATGGACGAAGCACCTCGCCGTCACGGGGCTCTTCGGCATGATCGCGGGGTTCATGACGTTCACCTTCGTCCTCCTCGTCCACGGGCTGGGCGCCACGCGTCGGACTCCGTGATCCCGCGCCGAGGGCGCCGTCTCTGGGCCGGTTCCCCTCGCGGGTGATAAAGGGGAGGGGATGAGTTCGTCACCCGCCAAGGCGTCCGTCCGAGGGAATCGCTCCCGGGACGTCGGCGCGCTCGTCCGCGCGGGCCTCCTCCACGTCGCCGCACTGGCGTTGCTCGTCGTGTGCGCGCGTCCGATCCTCGCGGCGTGTCTCCGCGACCCCGAGCTCCTCGGGATGCACGATTGGGACTCTGAAGCGGCGTACCGGGCCATCACCACGGTGAGCCTGAAGGAGTACCACCAGTTTCCCTTCTGGCACCCGTACCTCTGCGGCGGCTTCCCGGGTTGGGCCTACGTGGGAGGTGCGCCGAACCTCGTTTCTCCGTTCGCGCCGTTCTACTTCCTCGCGTCGTTTCCCATGGCGCTGCGGCTCGAACTCGTCGGGTCCGTCGTCGTCGCGCTCGCGGGGACCTACCTCCTCACGCTCCGATTCACGAAGAGCACCGCCGTGGCGGTCCTCGTGGCGGTCGTCGCGGTCCTGAACGGTCGCTTCGCGCTGCAGACCGCCGCGGGCCACATGTGGCACTTCCACTACGCGTGGCAACCGTGGGCACTCTACTTCTTCGATCGCGCCGCGCGTGGAAGGGACGGTCGTCCCGGTTCACCCCTCGGCTTCGTGTGGGCGGGCGCCTTCCTCGCCCTCATGGTCTACACGGGAGCGCTCTATCCCCTGCCGCACACCGCCCTGCTGCTCGGACTCTACGGTCTCGGTCTCGCAGTCCGGGACCGGAGCCCGCGTCCCCTCCTCGGCGTCGCCGTCGCGGGACTCGCCGCCTTCGGTCTCGCGGCGCCGAAGCTGCTCCCCGCCCTGGACCTGATGCGGAGGTTCCCGCGCACCATCGACTCGACGGAAGCCATCGATCCCGTCCAACTCTGGGCGATGCTCACCGGATGGCCGCAGTCGTTCCACCACGCCACGACGTCGGTCCCGGCGTACGGGTGGCACGAGTGGGGCATCTACGTGGGAATCGCGCCCGTCGTGATCCTCCTTCTCGGCACCTCGTTCGCCAGGGGGCCGTTGGGAAGGACGTGGCAGCTGGTCGTCCTCGCGTTCGCAGTCCTCGGACTCGGTGCGTTCCACGCGTACGCACCGTGGACGCTCCTCCACACCCTGCCGATCTTCAAGTCGCAGCACGTGCCGAGTCGCTTCCACTACACGATGCTGCTCGCGGCCGGCATCGCGACGGCGTGCACGTTCGAACAACGTTTCCGCGGACTTCCGTGGCGCCGCTTTTTCGTCGAGGTCGTGACGATGGGGATCGTGGCATGGTCCGTCGAGAGTCTCGTCGAGACGAGCGCGAGCATCGTGGGGCCCGCCTTCCACATGCGTGCTCCGGAAGTCCCGCGGCGTCCCGACTTCCGCCAGATCCACTGGCCGACCTACAACTATTCCCCCGCGGACGCCTGGGCCGGTCCGTCGTGGCCGATGATCGTCGCCAACGAAGGATTCGAGGGCTGCTTCAGCGTGCCCGACAAGGCCGATCCCAAGGGCGCGATTCCGGTGGACGATCGCGGTTACCGCGGTGAGGCGTACGTCGAAGGAGGAGCCGGCCAAGCCAAGATCGTCCGATGGTCGCCGAACGAAGTGGAGATCGCCGTCGACGGAGCCGCCGCCGGAACGACGCTCGTCTGGAACATGAACTTCGATCCGGGATGGTCCGCCAACGGCGAACGCGCGGAAGACGTCCACCACGCCGTGGGTCGCCGCCTCCTCCCGGCTCGTCGACGACCCTGTTCCGCTACCGTCCACGCGCGTGGCCTCTCGGTCTCGGCATCGGACTGCTCACCGTGGCCGCCATCGTCACCGCGATCGTCGTTCGAGCCCGGCGACGGATCGTTCCGGGAACGTCTCCCTCCCGCGCCGAGACCTCACCTGGGACGGCCCCCCCATCGGCAGGCGACGGACCCTAGACCGGAGAAGTCCGACGTCGCGGCGGGAAGGCGACTCCCGCCTGCGTGGGCACCGAGGGGGAACGCCGCACCGACGACGTCCGTCGATTCGGGCCGACGGACGTCCCGACCGGGAGCGTCCATGGCGGGCCGTTCGAGATGGCGACTCGTGCAGAATGGAAATCGAGGCGACGTTCGTCGGAAATCCTCCGACGGCGACGGCGTCCCGAAACCCTTCAGTCGACCGTCCGCGGAAAGAACGAGGAATCGTCGAAGGGCGACGTCTTGGTCAGCAGCGTGTGTTTGCTCACGTAGACCGGCAGGCTCACGGTCCAACCGTGCCAGAGGCAGAACGCGGTCCAAAGGACGACGGCCGAGGGGCGCCACTCGGCGACGGTCGCGATCGCGAAGAAGAGCGGAAGCACGGCGAGCCAGTACCGGTTCATCCCCGCATACGCGAGCCCCGCGGATCCGACGAGCGAAACTCCGAGGAGGAGAAACGTCGCCGTGTACCAGAACGCCCGCTCGGGGACCGGAAACGCACGGAGCGCCGGCCTCAGTCCGAGCGCGAGCCAGAAGAAACCGAAGAGCACGAACAGTCCCTCCTGCATGCCTTTCGTGATCGCGTCGAAGAACGAGGCGGAACTGGGCAGGAGTTCCGGGCTGTGATCGTAGGCGCTCGCATGCGCGTGGAAGTAGAGGAGCGGGTCGTGGTACGTCCGCGCGAAATAGGCGGAGATGAGGAGCTGACCCCAGAGCGACACCACGCCGACGAGGAAAGCGCGCGCGAGCTTTTTCGGCGGAATGCGGAAGCCGCCGGCTTCCACGAAGTCACGCGCGCACACCCCGACGAAGTACGCCGCGCCGACGGCGATGCCGTTCACCCGGATCGCGGTCGCCGCTCCCGCCAAGAGCGCTCCCTCGAACACCAGCTTCCGTTCGAGGCATGCGAACGCCCCGAGGAGGAGGAAGAGTAGCAAGGGCTCGGTCTGGCCGGTGACGGTCGTGAATCCCGTCGTGAACGTCGCGAAGAGGACGAGCGACGTCACGGTCCTCCGCACGCCGAGGTAGGCCGTGAGCCACCGTCCCGTGAACAGGTAGACGAACCCGAAGCTGGCCAGCACCGAGACGACGAGGAGCGCGATGTCGACCGGTACGTGGACGATCGATCGGAGCGCCCGCGCGACGAGGGGATATCCCGGATAGAAGTGGAAGCCACATCTCCGGAGGATCGGAGGCAGGTCGACGTTCCGGAGATCCTGCGACTCGCACCTCGAGAACCCGCGGAGGGCGAACGCTTCGTAGTGGATCGAGTCCCACCGCATCGGAAGGAGTCGATTCCAATGCGGAAGCGTGAAGTCGTAGAGCGGTGCGTTCTCGTCGACGAACGCGATTTCGGCGTCCCGCGCGTTGTTCCAAGGCAACGCGACCTCACGGCCGTAGGCCATGAACGCGAGAACGTGGAGGGTGACGACGAGCGACGCGATCGAGAGGCGCGCCACCCGGGGAAGGGAAGTCACGGGCCGAAGCTATCGCCCACGCCTTCCTCCGTAAAGCAGGGGGCGGGAGCGAATCGACCGCCGTCCGACCGTTGATCCCATTTCGTCCGAATAGGGCACCCGCGACCGGGTAGAGTGGCGCCATGGATGCGATCCGTACCCTCGGGCGGCGAGCCCTCGACGAATTCCTGCTCACGCAGCGACTCGAGGACGCGCGCCACATGGATGTGGCGGTTCTCCGTCGCCGCGTCCGGGGCCATCGCATGGTCGGCGCCCTCGTTCGCGCGGCCCGTGCCGCGGCTGCCGACGGCAACGGCGTCGCGATGGTTTCGCTGTACCGCGAAGCGATCGCCCAGTGCCGTGCCTTTTCCGAAGTCCGCGAACCCGACGCCGAATCCGCACGACTCGACGTCGGTCCCGAGACCGACGCGTGGCGCTCCTATCTCCTCGGTGATCCTCTCTCCGACGCCGACACCACGCGCGCGCTCGACCTCGCGGAAGAATCCATCGCGTCCCTCGATCTTTTCGCGAGCGCGATCGTCGACGAATCCCTCCGAAGGGCACCGAGGGACACGCCGCGTCGTGTCGCCGGTCTCCGCGCCACGCGGATCGCCGTGTTGGCGGTCGCCGTCCTCGTCGCCGGAGTCCTGGAAGTCCGCCACCTCCGTGCGCCGAAGAACGTGGCCCGCGGAGCGGCTGCGTCCGCCAGCAGCATCTATCCCGGAACGACGCCGACCGTCGGCGTCACCAACGGTGACGTCGAGAGCGGCTTCGCCGTACACACGCAGGTCGAAGAAAGCGCCTGGGTCCGGGTGGATCTCGGCGCCTTGAAACCGATCCGGCGCGTCGTCATCTACCCGCGCGGCGACGGCTTCGAACGCGAGCTGGTCCCCGTCGTGTTCGAGGTGGCGGAGGTCGACGGTGCGTTCACGGCCGTCGACACGCACACGACGCCCTTCTCCCAGAAGGAGCCCTGGCGCATCACGCTGTCCGGCAAACCGCTGCGCTTCCTCCGCGTGCGGCACGCGGGCCGGGGCTACGTCGCGCTCGCCGAGATCGAGGCATTCGAGCGCTGAAACGCTCCGGACGACGCCGGGGTGCACCCGGAGTGCGGCGTCAGCCCTCGTGCGTGGTGAAGAGGAGGACGGGCGCGTGGCTTCCCCCGCCTCCCCCCGTGATGCCGCCCACGAACTCCTCCTTCCCGACGCGCGGGAGGATCGTGAACCGCGCGCGGTAAATCCGCTTCGGCTTCCAGAGATCGGGACGGATCACCGAATGGGCGACGACGTCACGCGTGAAGTAGTCGGTCCCGCTCCAGAACAGGCGCGGGGGCGCGACGACCGTTCCCTGGATGGAGAGACCGCCTTCGAAGGTGTGGAAGTTCTCCGACGTCTCGAAATACAGCTCCGCGACGTCGCCACCCATCCGTAGGACCTTCGCCGAGAGGAGGGTCACACCTTCGGCGAGCAGCGTGCCTTCGCCGGCCCCGAGCTCGCGGACGAAGCGCCCGCGGAGAGCCTCGACCCGTACCGTGTCCTGGACGGCCGACGCCGCGTCGTAAGCGATGCGCACCTGTTCGAGCGTGTCGGGGGTCTCGGGAAGCGTGGGACGAGGAAGATCGTACATGTCCGCGACTTCCCACGTAGCGTAGGGGTCCACTTCGTCCTTCACGTCGACGACGGCCTCCGTGGCTTGGACGAAGACACGTTCGAGGAAGGTCGGAGCGCGCAGGTTCCAGCGCACGACGCGGGCGGTCGGAGCGGAGGACGCGCGATCGACCTTCGCGAAGGGTCCTGCCACGACGACGGCGAACCGTTTGAACATGCCCTCGGCCTGGGACTTCGGCACACCCCGCAAGTCGACGAGGGCGAACCGTCCCGGATCCTCGGCGCCGCACGCCGAGAGGTCGACTCCGCGCGTGGGACGCTGCGCGACCCAATTCAGGTGTGGCGCGTCGGGAATCGAGCTGTGCAGGGCCAAATCGAACGTGGGCGGCACGTCGCGGTAAGCGAACTTCACGAACGCGGCGTGCTCGCGCATCGAGTCGATGTGGTTGCCACCCTCGTCGAAGCGACCGCTCGTGATTCGCGACTGCCAGAGTTGGAGGAGCCCCTCGCGTGCCAGGAGGATGGACGGAACGCCGACGCCGAACGACGTCGCGATCACGGCGATCCATCGGGTGCGCGTCGACCAGGCCCGCGCCAACCGGACGAATCCGTCCCCCACCGCACCGGCCACCACCGCGACGCCCAGACCCACCGAGGCGCCGTAGTAGTGGGGCCAGAAGAAGTGGATGTCGGCGCCCTGCTTGAAGTGGAAGTACTGGATCGACGCCATGACGAACCACGCCACGACGACGGCGTGCGCGCGGCGACGTGCCACGAATGCCAACGTCGAGACGACGGCACCCGCGGGGATCGCCCAGAGGACGTACACGGGGAACGACCATGCGACCCACATCTTGCGTCGGGGTCCGAAGGCCGACAGGAGCGGCGCGTCCGAGCCCGCCGCACGTCCGCCATAGCTGCCGAGGAGATCCGAAAGGTGCCCTTGGTTGGCGAACAGGAGGAGGTAGGCGAGGATCGAGAGGGCGCCGAAGAGCGACAGCAGCGTCCATTGCGCGAAGCGACGATCGTTCGTGCGACGGCTCCGACTCTCGGGGAACGCGTACGCGTCCACGACGCAGAGTCCGACGACGACGCACACGAACACCGCGCCGATCCAGTCACCGTGTGCCGCGAGCGTCGCACCTACGACCGCGACGACCACGTGCCGGAGCTTCCACGTCGCGAAGAGCTCCACCGTCGCCCAGGAGAAGAGCAGCCCCCCGAACAGGACGAATCCTTCGAGGCTCCCGAACCGCGCGAACGCGAGGTCGATGGGCGTGAACACGAAGGCGATGGTCCCGAGGCACGCGGCCCACGGATTCGAGAGCCGCTTCGCCGTGAGATAGACGAGAGGCGGCGCGAACGCGCCCGTCACGATGCCCGTGACGCGCATCCCGAACGAACCGAGGCCGAAGACCTTCGTCCCCAGGGCGGCGGCGAAGTACACGCCGAGCGGATGGTGGGCGTAGAAGAGCTCGGGGCCCGGGGTCGAACGCACGAATCCGTTCACGGCACCGAGGACGTGCCACTTCCACATGTTCATGCCGCCGGTGGCGACCTGGGCGGTCGAACAGAAGTGCCCGCAGTCGGGCACTCCGAACGCTTCCCACACGCACACCATGGCGAAGAACGCGCATACCGATGCGGTGAGCGCCCGGCGCGCGAGCTGGAGTTTCCGTTCGGTCGTCATCGGTCGGGCGTCGCGCGTGCGCCCTCCTTCCTACGCCGAATCCGCCCGGCGAAGCGAGACGGATGCGACGGACGGCCGCGATAGGCCGGGATACGGCGGTGCAGCCGCACCGAACATCGCTGGTGACCCGAGAAAGCGCCTGCTATACGCACGATCCACTCGTCCCCTCGCGGGGCGTCCGAAACCGTGGAGCCCTCCGTGACCGCACAAGCCACCGCCCAAGACGACTGGGAAACCCACTGGGTACGCTACGCCGCGATGGCGCGCAAGAACCCCGCGCAGGCCTTCCGTCGCAAGATCATCCTCGACGCCCTCGCGCAGAACGCTCGCGGAACGATGCGCGTCCTCGACGTCGGGAGCGGACTCGGGGACATGTCCGCCGACATCGCGGCGCGCTTCGCCGACGCGGAAATCATGGGCGTGGATCTGAGCGCCGAGGCCGTGCGGTTCGCCAGCGAACGTGCTCCTCGCGGCAAGTTCTTCCAGCAAAACATGCTCGAACCCCTCGCGGTCCCCGCGGAGTACCGGAATTGGGCGTCGCACGCGGTCTGCTCCGAAGTGCTCGAACACGTCGAGCAGCCCGAGAAGTTCCTGCAGAACCTGCAGGGTCTCCTCGCCCCCGGCGCCACGCTGGTCGTCACCGTGCCGGGCGGTCCCCGTACGGCGTTCGACAAGCACATCGGCCACCGTCGCCACTACGATCGCGCCGATCTCGGTGCGCTCTTCGGTGCGGCGGGATACGAGACCGTGTCCGTCGAAGCCGCGGGATTCCCCTTCTTCAACGTCTACAAGCTGTCGGTACTCCTCCGCGGGAAGAAGCTGATCGACGAGGTCGCGAGCGACGCGTCGTCGTCGTCCGCGCCGGAAAACAACTGGCTCGCCAACGCGGCGCTCAAGACGTTCGGTGTACTCTTCAAGGCGAACCAGGACCACGGTCGCCTCGGCTGGCAGCTCATCGGCGTCGCCCGCGTTCCCGCTGGGAAGCGCGCGGGCGGCGTCGCCACCTGAAGGAAACGCGAACCATGTCCGATGTCCGCGATACGTCGTTCGGCGAAGGCTACGCGCCCTCCGTGGTCGATCGCTTCGGCGTCTGGCTCTCGGCCGTGCAGCTCCGGAAGGCGGTCCCCGAGTTCCGGGGGAAGCGCATCGGCGATTTCGGCTGCGGCTTCAACGCACAATTCGTGCGATCCATCCTCGACGAGATCGCGTCGGGCGTCCTCATCGACGTCAGCGTCGCGCCCGATCTGAAGGCCCATCCCAAGCTCCGCGTGCACGAAGGCGACCTGAAGCTCCAGCTCGCCCACGTTCCGGACGCGTCCCTCGACGTCGTCATGTGCGTCTCCGTCCTCGAACACGTGTGGGACCCGGGAGCGGTGCTGTCCGAGTTCTATCGGATCCTCGCGCCGGGAGGCGTGTGCATGCTCAACGTGCCGTCTTGGCGCGGGAAGACGTTCCTCGAATTCTCGGCGTTCCGACTCGGCGCGAGCCCCAAGTTCGAGATGGACGATCACAAGATGTACTACGACGTCCGCGACCTCTGGCCGTTGCTCGTGAAGACGGGCTTCAAGCCGAGCGACATCGACTGCCGCTCCCACAAGTTCGGACTCAACACGTTCGCGGCCTGCCGGAAGTCGTAGCGCCTCCTCCTGTCGCGCCTCACCGACGATCGATCCGAGCACGCCCCGGAATTGCCGGGCGAGACGATGCGTCGTGCGCGACGCACGCCCTGACACCGACCTGTTTCCGAAACGGAATCGATCGTTTGGCCATCGCCCCTTCCCTGTCACCGTTGACAGCCCGAACGGGAATGTGTAACCCGCCCGGCGAACTTCCGTCACCGAGCGGCCTCTCGGCGGAGAACTAAGAATGAACTGGCATAGGCGCGGTCTTGGACCGTCGTTGGCGATCTTCGCCTCGCAAATCGCGATTGTAGCTTCGGCTCACGCCCAGCAGGGCGCGGGTGTTCTTACGGGTAAGGTTTTCGACGCATCGTCGAAGGCCCCGGTCGCCGACGTCGTCGTCACGGTGACTTCTCCCGCCCTCCAGGGCGAGGAGTTGGTCGTCACGGACGCGTCCGGTTCGTACCGTTTGCCGAACCTCCCGCCGGGCAAGTACACCGTCCGGTTCGAGAAGGAGACGTACCGCCCGTATTCACGCGCTGACGTCACGCTGCGCGCCGACACCACGATCCGCCTCGACGCCGACGTCCTTCCCGAAGCTCTCAAGAGCGAGGAGATCGTCGTCGTGGGCCGCGCACCGACGGTCGACGTGGGGTCCACGACGGCCGGTATCAACATCACGTCCGACCTCGTCCGCCGCGTCCCCGTGTCGCGTCCGGGCGGCAAGGGTTCGGCGAACCGCTCCTTCGAGTCCGTCGCCGAAATGGCTCCGGGTGCGAAGGCCGACACCTACGGAACGTCGATCTCCGGAACGACCTCTCCCGAGAACCAGTACGTGGTCGACGGGCTTTCCGTGAACAACCCCGCCAACGGTCTCGGTGGCGCGCCTCTCTCGGTCGAATTCATCAAGGAAGTGAACGTCATCACGGGTGGGTACATGCCCGAGTACGGGCGCGCCACCGGCGGCGTTCTCAACGTCGTCACCAAGAGTGGTTCGAACGAATTCCACGGATCGTTCTGGGGCAACGTCACGCCCGGAGCTCTCGAAGCGCCGCGCACGCTCGTGAAGAACGACGGTTCGACCGTCCGGACGCTTCGCGAACTCGGCATGCTCGGGGACCTCGGCTTCGACATCGGCGGTCCGATCGCGAAGGACAAACTCTGGTTCTACGCCGGCTTCCAAATCGCGCGCACCTCGTTCAACCTGACGCGCTCCCGCAACCGACTTGCCACGGGGCCTGACGGCCGCGCGGTGAAAGACGCGGACGGCTTCGCACTCGCGGAGCCGATCCCGGGCGCCGAGCAGAAGTACCTGGCGCAATCCACGGGCTACAACTTCATCGGCAAGCTCACGTACACGCTGAACAACCAGAATCGATTCACGCTCACTTCTTCCGCGACGCCCAGCGTTTCCGGAGGAAACGGGACGTACCCGATGGATCCCGAAACGGGAAACGTCGGCGTCGGCAACATCACCGGTCCCTACAGTGCGCTCGGTCAGCGTCTGACGTCCTCGTCCTTCAACAACACCTTGAAGTGGACGACCGAGACGGCGAACAAGAAGATCCTCCTCGATACGACCCTCGGTTGGACGCATCAGGAAGGCGGCACGTACGCCGCGGACGGTTCGCGAATCGGAAGCGGTCAAGGCTACTCGGCTTGGCCCTCCGTCGGCTGGCGTCGCACCCCTGCGCTGCACCCGATCACGGACTTCGAGAACTTCCCGAACTCGAGTTATTGCGATCCCGCAGGTTTCAGCGGCGCGGTCCGATGCCCCGTCCAGACCTACACGACGGGCGGGCCGGGATTCCTCGATGAGTCCAACCTGAACCGGTATCAGCTTCGAAGCATCCTCACGGTGCTCGCGGAAGGCGCCGGCCATCACGTCATCAAGACCGGCATCGACTTCGAGTTGATGCAGTTCGACCATCTCCGCGGCTACTCCGGAAAGCGCGCCTTCCGACAAGACCCCGACGGCGTCTTGTTCAACGAGACTCGGCAATACGGTTTCCTCACGGGACCTGACAAGGCCGTGATCCTCGACAGCCTCCGCTGGCAGACGAATGGCCTGACGATGGGCGGCTTCCTCCAGGACAGCTGGAACATCTTCGACCGCGTCACCCTCAACATCGGCATGAGGTACGACGCCCAGTTCATCTTCGGTGGCGACGGGAAGGTGGCTCTGTCTCTCCCGAATCAGATCTCGCCTCGAGTCGGTCTCATCTTCGACCCGACGCAAAAGGGTCGATCGAAAATCTTCGCGAACTACGCGCGCTTCTACGAGAACGTCCCCCTCGGTCTGGCGGACCGCGCCGGGTCCGGTGAGCCCCAGATCTCGTCGAAGGTCCAGGCTTCCGGATGCAACTTCCGGGATTCGAGCCAGACGCCGAATCAGTGCGAAGCGGAGTCGAATCGCGTCGCCCAGAACGGCGCGACGTCTCCCGACAAGAAGTGGGTCGTCACCGGGGCGGGTGCCGTTCCCGTCGATCCGAACGTGTCGCCCCAGTCCTCCGACGAACTCCTCTTCGGCGGCGAGTACGACATCATCAAGGATGGTCGTATCGGCCTCAACTACCAGAAGCGCTGGCTCAACACGGTCATCGAAGACATGAGCCGTGACGAAGCGCAGACGTACTTCATCGGAAACCCGGGTCACGGCATCGCGAAGGACTTCCCCGAAGTCATCCGACGCTACGACGCGATCACGGTCTACCTGCAGAAGATCTTCGCGGACAACTGGCTCGCGCAGCTCAACTACACGTGGTCGTCCCTCCGCGGCAACTACGCCGGTCTCTTCCGCCCCGAGACGGGTCAGCTCGACCCGAACATCTCCTCGGATTTCGACCTCGTGTCCCTGCTCCCGAACCGCTTCGGTCCGCTCCCGGGTGACCGTACGCACGAAATCAAGATGTTCGGCGCGTACAACCTCCCCATCGGTCACACGCAGCATCTCAATATCGGTGGTTCGTTCCGCGCGCGCTCCGGCGATCCGACGAACTACCTCGGTTCCCACCCGCTTTACGGCGCGGACGAAGTTTACGTCCTTCCCCGTGGCTCCGGTGAGCGTCTCCCCTGGGTGTTCAACATCGACACGAACCTCGCCTACGAACTCACGCTCGCGAAGGACCGTTCGGTGACCATCTCCATGGACATCTTCAACCTGTTCAACTTCCAGCAGTACACGAGCATCGACGAGCGCTACACCGCGTCGGACGTCCTCCCGCTCGTGAACGGCACGAAGGACCAGCTCGGTGAGCTCCGCCGCACGAACGGCACCGAGTTCAACGCGAACTTGAAGAACCCCAACTTCTTGAACCCCAACGCCTACCAGACGCCGCGGCAGTTCCGCTTCGGCATCCGGACGACGTTCTGAGCTTGGCCTAGGCCTCGAGCGAGATACCCATGTTCTTCAATTCTCGAATCCTCATCGGCGCAGCTCTGGCCCTCGGAATCTCTGGACTGTTCGCCTCGTCGGCGTGCAGCCAGCCGAAGGTGAAGTGCATCACCGCCCGCGGCGACTTCGCCGCGAAGTTCACGCTCAAGTCGGGCACGGGCGCGTGTGCCGAGCTCAAGGGAGACACCATCGGGTTCCAGTCGTACAACCCGACGGGCGGCCCCAACGGGACGCCTGACTTCTCCAAGGCGTCCGTCGCCATCGTGATGGGCACCCTCGGCAACTACCAGGCGCGTGCGGAGCAGGGTGACACCGACGTCGATGCCGAGGGAAAGCCGGTCGTGAAGACCGACCCCAACCCCGACCATCACACCTATTCCCTCGGTGACTTCACCACGGCCGACCCGGCGGACGACGGTTTCTGCACGGTGTCCACGACCACGGCGGCGGAGCAGGTCCTTCCGGAGATCAAGGAGATCCCGGCCGATCCTGACAACGAGGTCGACGCCGTTCCCGGTCAGCCCGCCATCAGCGCCAAGGTGGAATGGGCGAACGTCCGCGTGTTCGTGAATGCGAACGCCATCGGCACCCAGTTCTCGGCGGACCTCAAGTACAGCGAGAACGGCTGCACGGCGGAATACTCCGTCTACGGTCTCTACCCCGCGCATTCCTGCGAGAACGCGAAGGGCGAGCTCGACGACGCAGAGTGCTCTCCCGTCGCCGATCCGGACGCGGGACGCCGCTTCGGCTCCGGCATCAACCCGGACTTCCCGGTCGCCTGCGACAAGGACCTCAAGGTTTGCATGATCACGAGCGCCCCCCCGGCGTTCAAACCTGGCGTGGAAAAGTGAACCTCAGCTGCTGACCACCCACCCGCCTTTTCGAGGTCCCAACCTTGAGAGGGCGGGTTCAGCGTGTTAGCCCGCAAAGCCGAATGTTCGACTCTGTCCTTGGACGTGGAAATGCCCCGCCGCCTCGTTTCGGACGAGGCGCCGCCATCTCGGTGGTGGTGCACGCTGTCGTGGTCGCAGTCGTGATCGTCGCGGCCATCCGCGCCAAGAACAACGCGAACAAGAACGACGGCCCCGAGGTCACGTTCTTCCAGGCCGCGCCTCCTCCGCCTCCGCCGCCTCCGCCGCCCCCGGCGGGCGCGTCGCGGCCGAAAACGAAGAAGGTGGACGTCAAACCGATCGTGAAAAAGCCTGACACGATCGTGGAGGCGAAGGACAAGGAGCCCCCGAAGGAAACTCCGAAGGAGGAGCCCAAGGGGGACCCCGAGCCGGAAGGTCAGCCCGGCGGAGTACCCGGCGGTGTCGCGGGAGGTGTCGTCGGCGGCGTGGTCGGCGGTGTCGTCGGTGGCCAGCTCGGCGGTCAACTCGGAAGCACGCAGGTCATTCCGTTCGGCGCCGGGATGAATCGTCCGACGAAGCTCTCCGGCAACGATCCCGTCTACACGAAGGAGGCGATGGCTGCGCACGTCGAAGGTCTCACGATCGCGAAGTGCGTCATCACCCTCGAAGGCACGCTCACCAGTTGTCGGATGATCAAGGCGCTCCCGTTCATGGACAAGGCCGTCCTCGAAGCGCTGTCGACGTGGAGATACACGCCGGTCCAGTTCCAGGGCCGTCCCGTATCCGTCGAGTACGTCATCAACATCAAGCTCGTCGCGCCCTGACGAACGAACCGATTCCGCGACGCTCCGGCGCCGCACCCGAACGCGCTACGCGCACCCGCATCCGACTGCTTCATTCCTAGATATTCGAGAGAAACGCGCCCGCGGGCGCATGGGGACCGACCATGCAATTCACCTTGTCTGAACTCTGGACCCACATGGGGTTGTTTGCGCGGTTCATCGTCGCCGTCATGGCGGTGATGTCCGTGGGGTCGCTCCTCGTGGCCGGCGAGCGCCTCGTCTTCTACATGAAGGCCCGGGGTGAGTCCCTCCGCTTCGCGGAGCGCGTCGCCGCCCAGCTCGGCAAGGGTGACCTCGACGGCGCGGCCGCCGAAGCCGCCAAGGGCGACGGCAAGGAGAGCGGGTACCTCGGTCGTGTGATCGAAGCCGGCCTCTCGGCGTACCGGAAGAACTCCGCCGATCCGGATCTCTGCTTCGAGTCCGTCGCCCGCGCCCTCGAACGCCAGTCGGCCCGCGAAGTGCAGAACATGCGCCGCGGCCTCGGCGTCCTCGCCACCGTGTCGTCCACGGCCCCGTTCGTCGGTCTCCTCGGAACCGTCATGGGTATCGTCAACAGCTTCCAGGCCATGGCTGCTTCCGGCGCTCCGGCGGTCTCGGCACCGTGTCCGCCGGTATCGCCGAAGCCCTCATCACGACGGCCTTCGGTCTCCTCGTCGCGATCCCCGCCGTCATGGCGTTCAACTACCTCCAAGGGTGGATCGACGCGCGTGCGGTGGATCTCTCCGAGAGCTCGAACGAGTTCCTCGACATGGTCGCCCGCACGCTCCGTGAAGGTGGCGCTCGCTCGCAGAGCGCGCACCGCAGTGGCGGCGACAAGGCGCGCGCGTCCGCCGCGTCCTGAGCTGACGACGTCCTCGGGAGAATCCGACCATGGCCTTCGCAGCAGGTGGCTCCAAGGGAGTGAAGAACGAGATCAACGTGACGCCGCTCGTCGACGTCGTGTTGGTGCTCCTCATCATCTTCATGGTGATCACGCCCATGCTCCAACGCGGCAAGGAAGTGAAGCTGCCGAAGGCCAGCACCGAGGAGAAGGACGAGAAGAAGCAAGCCGACCCGGTCGTCGTCTCCATCACGCCCGACAAGAAGGTCTGGGTCGAGTCGAACCTCTGCGAAGAGAGCTGCCTCGAACAAAGCGTGCAGACGGAGCTCCAGAAAATGCCGGGTCGCCGGATCCTGCTCAAGGGCGACGAGTCGCTCACGGTCGGGGACGTCCGCAAGGTGATGGCGAAGCTCCGCGAGTCCGGTGCACGCGGCGTGAACCTCGGCATCGAAGAGATCAAGAAGTGAGGACCGGGCGATGAAGCACGGAGCGAGGCGCATTTCGATCAAGCCGGCGAACCGGGCATCGGGTGACATCAACGTCACCCCGCTCGTCGACGTCGTGCTCGTCCTCCTCATCATCTTCATGGTCGTGACGCCGCTCCTCGAGAAGGACATCAACGTCACCGTCCCGAGCACGGAAAAGGTCGAGACCATGACCGACGTGCCGCCCGATCAGTTGGTCGTGCGCATCGAGGCCAACGGCGACTTCAAGTTGAACAACGTCGCGATCACGCCCGCCGAATACGTCGACCGCCTGAAGGAGCGCCTCGCGACGCGCGCCGAGAACGACAAGATCGTGTTCATCCAGGCCGACGACGCCGCCAACTATCCGAGGCTCGTCGCTGCTCTCGACGGAGCGCGCAAGGCCGGTGCCCAGACCCTCGGCATGGCCACCGACCCTCCCGAGGCGCCGGCTCCCGCCGCGACGCCCTGACTCTTCCCACCCAACATCACCGAACGGGGCGCTTCTCCTGTTGAATCTGCACCCGAATCCGCGTACCTAGTCGACTTCCCTAAGGTTCTCGAACAATGACCACCCGCAACACGCTCGGCGCTTTCGTCCTTTCGACCGTTTCCCTTTGCGGCCTCGCCGCGCTCACGACGGGATGCGAGCTCATCGCCACGTTCGACCGCGCGAAGCTCTACGAAGATCAGTACGACGCGAGCGAAGTTCCCGCCGCGGACTCCGGCACCAAGCCGGCGACCGATTCCGGTGCGGGCGACGCGAGCACGACGACGGACGGCGCCGCCGCCGACGGTTCGACCACGACCGACGGCAGCACCACCGATTCCGGTACGGACGCCACCACCACGGTCGACTCCGGCTCGGACGCGGCGACGACGACCGACGCTGCGTCGGATTCGTCGACCTCCGACGCGAGCGACGCCGGCACCGACTGAACGTCGTCCACGCGATCGCGACGCGCGGTCGCAACCGACGCTTGACATGTCGAGTCGTCGGAAATAAGAAGCGTCCCTCGCTCCGAAGTTTCGAGCGAGGTTCGGGCCATTAGCTCAATTGGTAGAGCAGCGGACTCTTAATCCGTTGGCTGAAAGTTCAAGTCTTTCATGGCCCACTCGTAGTTCCGGAACCCGGACGTCGCCCCTCGGCGACTCCGGGTTCTTCGCATTTCAGGCCGTGAAGCTGCGCCCGATCCCGCGCCCCACCTCCCACGAGGACGAATCGAGGACGACGCTTCCATGCCGTCCCGTGCTGGCGACGCTCCCGCGGTGAGGCTCAGCGGCGACGGGGCCGGCGAAACGCGATGGCTCCCGCGCTCGGTGCCGGATCGGGCTCGAGCGGCGGCAGGGCCAGCACGAGCCGTTCGATGCGCGGCAACGCTTCCCGGACGGCACGCTCGGCGCGGAGTTCGTCCACGGACCCGGCGTACACGACCACCAGCAAGTAGATGCCCGCGAACGAACGGACCACGTAGGAGAGCTCACCGAGGTCCGCGCGCTCGTGCAGCGTGCTGCCCCGCTTCAGACTGGCGAGGGTCGGGAGTTTGCGCACGTGATCGAGGGCCCGCTCCGTGAAACCCGGCGGCGGCGGGATCGTGGGCGGCGGAATGGAGGCCGGGGGTTCGGAGGCAAGGACCGCTCCGTCGGATTCGGCCACGACGCCCTCGGTCGCCGTCGCTCCGTCGACGAGGGAGGTTCCGGAAGCTTCGGGGGGCGGTGACGCCACGTTTCCCGGTGTCTCGAGTTCGTGGGCGATGAGGTCGAGGAATTCGCTCCTCTCGATGGAGAGCGCGGCCATGGCGGCGCGCACCTGATCGTCGAAGTCTCCGCCGTTGGGTGCCGCGTCGGACGCCGAGCCCCAGACGACGGGGGAGTGGGCGTCGATCACGACGGCGTCGACGGCGGCGGCGCGCTTCGCGAGTGCCCGGAGTTCGGTGTGGAGCGTGCGGTGCACGGGCATCCGGTGCGCGCGCTGGCTCGGACGCTCTCCCACCTCGATCGTCCCGTCGAAGGACTGGACCAGGATCTCGAGCCGTCGACCGAGGACCTCCCGCGACTCCGGTTCCGAACCGAACACGGCGATGACCGTACGTCCGTCGGGGAGGCGCGCCGAAATCGTGTTCGACGACGCGACGACCACGTCGCCCGCGTCGGCGAGGCGGACGTCGTCGGCACCGAGCTCTCGCCGCACCAGGGCGACGAACCGCGACTCGAGGGGGGGAGCGGTCATGGAGGAGCGACCGAGGGTATCAGAGGCGCCCGGGGGTGGGCGAATCGCGCTTCATTCGAGAAACGAATGATGTCGTAAGAATGTTTCGTTGGATCGATGGATGGTCGGATGCCACAGAGAGCTCCGGACGCGCTCTCCGCGCTCGACCTGGAGTCCCCCGTGAACATCTCGACCTCGCCTTTCGTTTCTGCCGACGCTTCCCTCCGCTCCTCGTTCGCGTCGCGCGCCCTCCGCGGCGCAGCCGTCGTCGCGCTCGTCTCCGGGGCCGTCGCGTGCGGGCAGGCCGGTCCCGTCGAGGTTCCGTCCCTCGGCGACGCGCCGGAAGGCGCCGACGTGGTCGCGGCGAACGAGTCGGCCGCGACGACGTCCCGCACGAGCGTCCACGGGATGGTGATGTTCGGTCACGACTCGGTCTACCTCTCGCACATCCCGATGTTCACGCGC
>JAXLYL010000040.1:0-44602 GCA_046351475.1 Polyangiaceae bacterium | reverse complement strand
GTGGATCCCGAGGTCGCCGGTGCGGTGTAGGACGTCGTCAGGGTCTCGCCCGACTTCTCGTCCTTCTTCTGCATCTCGACCTGGATCGTGCCACCCGGCGCGTTGTCCGCGCTGACGGAGATCTGACCGGTCGTGGCGTCGCGCGTGACCGTGAGGTTCGAGCCGGTGGAGCTCCCGTTCACCGAGACCTTGACCGTGACGTCGTCGACCTTGAACTCGGCCGTCACCGTCCCGCTGCCGCCGGGCTGCACCTTGACCGACTTCGCATCGACCTGGATCTGCCCGGTGGACGACGACGCGAGCGATCCCTTCAAGGTGACCGAGCCGAGGGAACCGCCCGCGATGTTCACCGACGAATTCGCCCCGCTCGTCGGAGCGAGGGCGACGGTGACCGGGTCGCTCGCCGGCGTGTTCGCCGTGACCATGACGGTGGCGCCCGCACCGGAGCAGAGCGAGAAGCCCGGATCGACGGTGCCGTTCCCTTCGACGACTTCGCCGTTCTTGATGCCGGTCTCACGACCTCGGGCGTCGGTCACGACGGGGGCCGCGCCTCGCACGAGCACCGTGCGCGTGTCGCCCTTGCCGAACGGCGCCGTGAGCTTCGCCATGCGCGACTTCACCGGCGCGAAGTAGAGAGGGTTCTTCTGCGCGGCGCCGCCCGTGTAGACCACCGGGCCCGCGTCGGTCACCCCTTGGTACTCCCAGGTATTCTGGGCCACGTCGAGACGGATGGCGCCCGCCACCGCGGGCCTGTTGTTGTCGTAGACGCTGACGTAATAGACGTCGGCGCTTTCGCCTTTGGCGAACCCGATGGGCGTGAGCGAGTGGGACTCGCCGAATCCCGTCGGCGTCTTCTGGACCATGCCGATGCGGTAGGACTCGGCGGCGCCCGCCTTCATGAATTCGGCCATGAAGGGGACGGCTTCCTTCGGCATGAGCGCTCTGTTCTTCGCCGCGCCGGGCACGAGTTGCGTGGCGAACCAGTACGCGAGCTCGCGCTGGAGCTTGTAGTTCCCTTCGAGCTGGAGCTCGCGCGTCGTGGCGGCGCCGAACGTCGAAGGATCGAGGGCCTTGAGGTAGAAGAGCTGGGAGAGGACGGCCATGCCCTCGCAGTGCCCTTCGGCCATGTTCTCGTTCGCCGACTCCATCCACGCGCGGGCGTCCGCGGTGGCTTCGCACGGATTCGATCCGGGAACGCACACGGCCTCGGCGCCGAACATCCGGACGGCGAGGGCCGTGTCGATCGTGGCGGCGTCGTATTCGGAACCGAAGTTCTCGAATTTGAACGCGTCGCGATCGATGTCGAAGCCGGAGTTCGCGTTCGACGGCAAAGGTGCCGACGACGACGAACAAGCGACCGCGGCGAGGAGGAGAGTCGCGACACCGATGCGGGCGGGCAGCCGTGCGAACATGGACATCGAGCGTACGGATGGGCCTCGATCGCACTAGTCCCACGCTGATCCCATGATCGCCCCGGGAAGCGGAGGAACGTGCACATGCACGTCCATGGGCGCCCGGCGAAGGACATCGGTAAGTGCTCCCGCGACCCGACCCGATGTACGCTCTCGGGATCCCATGAACGCCGTCCCACCGTCGCCCGTCCGAGTCGCTCTCGTGGAGGACCACGACGGTACACGTCGAGAGCTGGTCGCCTCGTTCGAGGACCATCCAGAATCGGTCCGGATGGTCGGAGCGTTCCGTGACGCCGAGTCGTTCCTGAAGTCCCCGATCCTCTCCTCGGTCGACGTGGCCCTCGTCGACATCCGGCTGCCGGGAATGAGCGGCATCGAGGCCATCCGTCGTCTCGGGGAGTCGGTGCCGGAAGTGCGTGCCATCGTCCTCACGGCCTTCGACGACGAGACGAACCTCTTCGCCGCCCTCTCGAACGGCGCCTACGGATACTTGGTGAAGGACGACGGATTCGACCGAGTCATCGCCGCCGTCGAGGAAGCCGCGCTCGGGGAGCACCCTGTCTCGAGCAGGGTCGCCGGATTTCTCATCACCCGCGCCCGCCGGGCGCCGCCGCCGGTCCACCTCACCGATCGCGAGGACGAGCTCGCCCTCGCCCTCGCCGATGGTCTCTCCTACGCCGAATGTGCCGCACGGATGCAGATCGCGATCGGCACGGTGCAGCACCATGTCAAACGCCTGTACCGCAAGCTCGACGTGAGCTCGCGCAAGGAGGTGCGCGAGTGGGTGCAGCGAAACGGCCTCGCCCGCGACTGAGTCCTACCCTCGGGCGGAGTCGGCGGGTTCCTCGAGGGAGATGGTGCGCGGCGGCGGACGCTCGGTCGACCTGCCGTCGCCGTCGACGGCCAGGACGAGATCCCGGTCGACGGACAGGGTGAGGACGACCCGCGTGGTCCCGGGAATCGCCGCGGTCTCGAGAACGAGCCGGCGCGCTTCCCGGAGCGCTGCGAGGGCCGCGGCGGGACCGACCCGGAGTCGGGAATGCTCGAGGGGCGTGCGACGCTCGTAGGCGACCCGGCCCCGGAGACTCCGGACGTTCGCGTCCACGAGTTTTCCGAGATCGGCGAGGGTCCCTTGCTGGTTGCGGAGCGACCAGACCACGCCCCGCAGTTCGTCCATCAGGTCCCGGGCCCTGGACGCGAGCTCGGACGCCGTCGGGTCGGCGTTCTTGCGCGACTCGCGGTCGAGTCGGAGGACCAAGGCCATGATGTCGGCACCGAGTCCGTCGTGGAGTTCGCGGGCCATCCGCTCCCTGTCCTTCCGGACCATGGCGTCACGCAAACTCCGGAGCGCGAGGTCCCGTTCGGCCTCCACGCGCGCGGCACGCGCGACGACCTTCGAGGTGAGCGTGCCGGCCTCCACCGTCGCGACGAGGACGAGAATCGCGAACGCGGCGTCGGCGTACCGGGTGGTGACGGCGAACGCGATCGCCACGACGAGGTGCGTCCCGACGAGGCCTCCCCGTCGCCAGCGCTCGGCGTCGCGGGGTGCCGCGTGCCGCACGAACGACTCCCCCATCCCGACGAGCCAGAACGGGGACGCCGCCGATCCCGAAGCGAACACCAGGGCGGCGGAGGCGCCGTGCCGTACGAGAAAAGCCGCCCGGTCCAGCGCGCGCCCCACGCCACGCCCCGAATCCCTCCGGTGGTGGGCGAACGTCGCTGCCGCGTGCGTCAACCAGGCCAGGAGGGCGATGGGCGCCGTCTCGCGTGGGGACGCTCTCCCGAACACGGCCTCCGCACCCGGCAGGCAGGGACCGAATGCGATCGCGGCGGCGGCGACGGTCGCCAGGACCAGGGTGGTCCACGACAACCTCGAGGCACGCGCGCGTGCTTCGGCGCGTTCGCGTACGAGAACGATCTCGCTCTCCACCTCCTCGTTGCCGGGAATCACCGACGGGGATGCTGCGCGTTCGCGGGCCGGATGTCCACGCGGTCCGGGTGCGGAGGCTTCCGGGCGCGGACGGATTCGTGCAGAGTCCGGGGGGATGGCGACCGAAGACGACGAACTCCTCGACCGGGAGCGGCGACGCATCGTCCGCGAACGCGTGCGGCACGCCGACGCGGGTCGGCGTTCCTGGCCCGTCGTGGCCCAGGTCGTGATCGCGAACCTGCTCTTCGCGCTGGCGCCCGCCGTGCCCGGTGCTCGTCACCTCCTGGGCGACCTCACGGTCGGTCGCATGCTCCTCCTGATCGCTCCGGGAAGTCTGATGACGATCGTCTCCGCAATCGCGTGGCGGAAACGGGGAGGCGACGATCGCGTCTACGTCGGATGCGAGCGGGTGGAGTCGGCGCTCCTCTTCGCGATCAACGTGGGTTCGGTCTACGGGACGAACCTCGACTGGCCCGTCGTCTGGATCCTCGTCCCGTTCACGGCGGTCTTCTGGGCCACCACGAAGCCCTTCGAGGCCCCCGTGTATCTCGCCATCCTCGGTGCGGCCCACGGGCTGCTCGCATGGGCGCAGCTCGAACGGGGCGACCCTGGGCGCGCCGGAATCGCGTCGGGGGTCGGTGCGTTCGCCGGAGCGACGCTTTGGCTCATGGCGCGTTCGGTCCGGAAGGACGTGGCGCTCGAAGCGGAACGTGACCTCGCCACGCGGCGACTCGACGAGGCGACGCTCGACCAAGCCCGACGCGACGTGGCGACCGCGCTCCGGGAGGGGATCGGGCGAGACATCGAGGCTCTCGCGCAGAAGCTCGGCGCGCGGTCCCCCGGAGAGGGTCCGGACGTGGACGTCGATCTGGTCGCCCGCGCGACCGAATCGATCGACGAGCTCGGAGCCTCGAGAGGAGCCGGCGCGCGTACCACACGACCAACGCCCGTGAAGGAACTGAAGGAGCGCATCGACGCGAGATGCGGTCCTCTCTGCGCGGGAACGATCTACGAAAGCTCCCTCGACGGGGAGGGCCCCAACCTCGCGACGTGCGTGGGGGCGGAAGAAGCGGCTGCCGTCGTGCTCGTGGCCCAGGAACTCGTCCGGAACGCGGTCTTGCACGGTCGGGCCGAGGAGATCCTCGTCCGACTCGACATCGACGGGTCGACCTTGACGTTGGCGGTGGTCGACGACGGCGTCGGACTCACGGCGGAGGCGTTCGAGAATGCCACCGGCGGACTGCACAATGCCGTCGCCTGGTTGCGCGAACACGGAGGTACGCTCGAGCGTCGAGCCAACGAGCGAGGAGACGGCGGCACACTCATCGAAGCGCGGTTGCCTCTCACGCCCTACGGGACGCCGTCCTGAGGGTCGTGTGCGCCCCTCAGAACATCTTCACGATCCCGACGTTCGCGCCGGCCGTGAGGAAGTGGTCCTCGCGGGCGAACCACTTCGCGGGGAACGCCCTCCCGTTCTTCTCGGAGTAGCTCGCGGCCGTGACGGGAACGCGCCCGACGGCCTCGATCTTCAACGACCAATCCGGGTGGAGCAGGATGTCGACGCCGAAACGTGCGGCGGGTCCGAACTGCGTCGCCGTCAGATCGTAGGGTTCGTCGAGGGCGGACTTCGGCGTCGTCTGGCGGAGGGACACGGACGTGAGCTGCATCGAGGGACCGAGGGCCGTGACGAGGGTCACACGTCGCCCGAGGTAGAACCCCTTCTCGAGCCAGAAGTCGAAAGGGATGATCTGCGCCTGCGTGTTGAGGCCTTCGCCGAAGAAAATCCCGCCGCCGATCCGGAGGTGGAACTCGTTCCACCCCAGGATCGAACTCATGTCGTACCCGAGCGTGCCGCCGCCTCCGAACATGACGGTGGGGAGCGCGAAGTCCTGGGTGAGCGTGGCGTTGGAGAGCGCGGTCGTGCCGCCGACCCACAGGAGCGTCGCGATCGAGCCGTAGGGCGTGAGCGAGAGGCCCAGCTGCGGGTATTCGACGATGCGTGAACCGTTCGGAGCTTCGCCGGATCGCAGGGAAAGCATCGTCGGCGCCGCTTCGCCCTTCGCGCCGCCGGGTCCGACGTCGGTGGCCTTGAAGTACGCGAGACGCTCGCCGTCCTTGCCGGTGACCTCGAACCCGTAGCCCACCTTCATGCCCTCCTCTTCGCCGAGGGACATGGACGGATGCGACTCCGCGTTCGCGAGCACGCCGAAGAGCCGCCACCCCTCGACGCCCCTCGCGTCCCTTTGCAGGGCCCGGGCGAGTTGGAAGGCCCGGGCGCGCACCTCGCAGCGGAGGAGGAGCGGGGCCCGTTCGCCTTCGGGAATGGACGTGCTCCGCGATTCGCGGCAGACGGGTCCCAGTCGCTCGTCGACACGGCCGAGGGTCTGCTCGGACGTGGACTCGCCCTTCGTCGCGCAGGAGGGCAAGGTCGAGACGCCGTCGGTGCCGAGCTTGTTCGCGAGGCACTTCGCGTCGGGGACCGCGCTCACGTACGTGGCGGGGGACGAGGCCAGTTTCGCGGCGTCGGCGACGTCGATTCCGGCGACGCGTGTGTCCGGCATCTTCGACGCGGCCATGTCCGTCGCGCGATCGAGGTAGGTCGGTACGCTGGCGGAGAGGAGCGCGATCCGACGGAAGGTCGAACCGTCGCGACGGAAGATCGCGAGGGACGCACCGACCTCGAGCTCGCGCGCGGTCGGCTCCCCTTTCCCGCCCTCCGCCGCCTTCGCGAGCGTGTGGGAGGTCATCTGCGGGGCCACGAGGTAGTCGGCACATCCCGCCGAATACGCCGCGAACGCCCGCTCGCGTTCGGCCCGCGCGGTGTGCTCGTCGTCGCCTTCCAACCGCGGCTTCGCGAGGTACTCGCGGACGGCCTCGAGCGTGATCGTGTCGCTCGTCGTCCACCCGGCTTCGCCCGCGAATCCGACGACCACGTTGTGGAACCGGTCGAGGGCGAAGCGGGAGGTGAACACCTCGCGGAACACCCTGGCTCCGTCGATGTCGCGCACCTTCTCGTCCTCGTTCAGGTGTCCCGTCTCGGAGGGCGCGAAGAGGAGCACCCTCTCCTTCTCGAAGGACTCCGCGTTCGGCTTGGGGGCGAGCGCACAGAAGTCGAGGACCTCACCTCCCGACGCCGCCTGCGCGCCCTTCGACGTCGCCGGTGTCGCGGAGGGTTCGTCGGAGGTCGCGCCCGACACGCGCCCCGGGTGCGACGGCGCGTCGAGCAAGGCTTCCACCGTCTTCGATTCGCCGGGCGCGACGACGAACTGGCGGGTCTCGGAGATCCCCTTCCGCACGAACACGGCCGTGTGCGCTCCCGGCGCGATCTCGAGCGGACCGCTCGGCACCGGATTGAATTCCTGTCCGTCGAGGACGAGCACCGCACGCGGCCCCGACGCGAACGTGACGCGTGCCGGCGGAGGTGCCGGAGCAGGACCGTCCGCGGGGGTCGGCGCCGCGGGCGGTTCGGGCGGGCGCGCGTGCTCTTCGGCGTACGCCACTTCCGCCTCCGATCCCGAATCGCGGAATCGTTTGAGCCAGATCACCCAACAGGAGGTCGCGTCCCCGACCGTCGCCTGTTCGCGGCACGCGGTGAAGGCCTCCGACGCGGGCGACCTCCGCGCGCGTTGGGCCACGGCGTGGGAGGACGCCGCGGTCACGGCGATTGCCACGGCCATCGCGAACGGCAGGCACCTCGGTCGAGCTCGGAACACGCGGATCGCCTCCTCGGCCCCTTCGGGACGGTGTCCGGCGAAGTCTACACGACGACGCTCGCGGGACCTCTTTCCGATCGCTTATCCTGCCCGCCCGAAAGGCGGCTCCCCATGTCCATCGTCCTCTACCACCACCCGTTTTCCCGCGCCGCGAACGTCGTCTGGATGCTCGAAGAAGTCGGGCTCCCGTACGAGCTCACGTTCGTCGATCTGATGAAGGGCGCGCACAAGACGCCCGAGATGCTCGCCAAGAATCCGATGGGCAAGTTGCCGATCCTCGTCGACACGGACGGCACGGTCGTGACCGAGTCCGCCGCCATCGCGCTCTACCTCGCCGACCGGCACGCTTACGGCCGCCTCTGTCCGAAGGTCGACGACCCCGCACGTGCGACGTACCTGCGGTGGTCGTTCTTCGCGCCTTCGGTCATCGAACCGGGCGCCATGGCGAAGGCCATGAACTGGACTTACAAGGACAGCAACGCGGGCTGGGGATCCCACGAGGCGATGCTGCGAGCCATGGAGTCCGCCGTCGAAGGCAAGACGTACCTCCTCGGCGACACGTTCTCCATGGCCGACGTCGTGTTCGGCGGCACCTTGAGGTACATGCTCGTGTTCAAGATGCTCGAAGCCCGCGACGTCTTCACGAACTACGTGGAGCGACTCTCGGCGCGCCCCGCCGCCAAGCGCGCGGAAGCCGTGAACGCGAAGATGCGGGAGGAACACGGCATCGCGATGTGACGCGGTCGCAGGGCGGCGTCAGTCCGCGGAGCAGGTCACGGTGACGTCGCCGATCGCGGCGGTCGTCACCGTGCCGCTCGCGTGGGTCACGAGGCACGTCACGCCGACGGAGTTCTGCGAGATCGTGACGTCGTAGGCGGTACCGCTCGCGAGCGTCTGCGGGAAGACGAACGAACGGTTCCCGTCGAGGTTCAGCTCCTCCCCTTCGTTCAACTGGAGGGACACGTTGGCGCCGACGGGCAATCCCGTCACGGTCCCGCCCACCGCGTAGACGTTCGTCTCGCAAGAAACCAGGGTCGTGTCCGCGTCCTCGTCGACGATGGTCCCGGTCGCACCGGTCACCGTGCACGTCTGGCTGGGCCCCGTGGGCTGGGTGCGCACGGCGACCGAGTACGCGCGACCGCTCTCGACCGACGTGGCGAACGCGAACGCTCCATTCGCCGAGAGCGTGAGCGGATCCGCACCGCCGTTCGCGAGGACGACCTGGGTCCCCGCGACGAGGTTCTCCAGCGTTCCACGGACCACGTGACGGTTGCGTGAGCAGGCCACCGCCACGTCGGTGACGGGACCGCCGCTCACGTTTCCGGCTCCGCGTGTGACGGTGCACGTCTGCCAAGGGGCGGTCGGCTGGGTCTCCACGGTCACGAGGTAGGGCGCGTGGTCGTCGATGGTCGTGCGGAACGAGAACTCGCCGTTCGCGGCGACCGTCAGGTCGTCCTCGCCCGAATTGCGGAGCACGAGCCCCGAACCTTCGAGTCCGGAGATGGTGCCGCCGACCGCGAACTTGTCGGCCGCGCAATTGACGAGCACCGTGGAGACGTTGCCGCCCACGACGTGGCCGTTGCCGCCCGACACGAAACACGTCTGCCGCGGATTGTCCGGCTGCGTGCCGACCGTGACGACGAACGCGGCCGAATCGTCGAGCGGCGTGGGGAACGTGAACGTCCCGTCGACCGCGACTCCGACGTCGTCGCCGCCGTTCACCCGGAGGACGAGCCCGGTTCCGAGGAGCCCCGTGACGGTGCCACCCAGCGTGTACCTGCGGGTGACGCACGCGACGGAGACGTTGGTGACGTCCGCTCCCTGGATCGATCCCGTGCCGTTCGTCACCGTGCACGCTTGCGACGGGACCGAAGGCTCCGACACGACCGTGACCGACCAGGAGGTGCCGTCGGCCACGCCGCCCGGCACCGTGAAGGTCCCGTTGGCGGTCACGTTCAGGTTCGCGCCGCCGACGCCGAGCACGAGACCCGTTCCCACGAGGCCGGAGACCCTTCCCCCGAGGGCGTATTTCGTGGTCGTGCAGTCGACGAGGATGGTGCCGACGTCGCCCGCGAGGATCGTTCCCGTTCCGTTCGTCGCGGTGCAGGTCTGGTTCGGGGAGGTCGGTTGGCTCCGGACCGTGGCGGCGTAGGTGCCGCCGCGCGGAAGCGCCGTGGGAAACGTGAACGCACCGCTCGCCGTGATCGTCACCGGATCGCCGCCCCGGTTCTCGAGCACGAGTCCGGTCCCCGCGAGTCCGCGCACGGTGCCACCGACGCGGTAGGTCGTGGGGCCCGCGTCGTCCGAGGCGTCGTCCGTCGTGTCGGCATCGGAGGACGTTCCTCCGTCGGTGGTGGCGCCGTCCGTCGACGTCGCCGCGTCGGTCCCCGATCCCGCGTCGCCGGGTGTCCCTCCCCCGTCGGCGGTCGCGGGCGTCCCGGCGTCCGAATCCTGCGAGGTTCCCGAATCCCCCGTGCCCCCGGGGACGGCCGAACTGCAGGCGCAGAGTCCGGCGAGCCCGAGGACCGCCACGAACCGGAACCGACGCGAACTTCGCGGAAGCGATGCCATGCGTCGATCGTAGTCGGCGGAGCTCGGAACGGATCTCCGGTGCCGGACGGGGCCCGTCGATTTCGGCACCGACGTGGGCAGCGGTGGGAGCGCGGATCGTGGTGAAAATCACGGCGTTCCCGTACACTCGTCGTCCATGCCGCGTGGGGTCCGGCGTATCTCGGGATGGGTGTCGGCGGCCTGCGTGGCCGCCAGCGCGCTCGCGTGCGCGACGCGTCCGACGACGGGGTACCTCGCGATCCTCGATTCGCAGCTCCCCCTCGAACACGTCGTCGTTCGCGTCGGTTCCCTCGACGGCCGAGGAGGCACCCCCGCCTTCTGCCGATCGTTCTCGGTCACGCGCGACCGCGCGATCGATTTGTTCGCGTCGCCGACGTCGCTGCTCCGGTTCCCCGCGACGTTGAGCGTGGAGCCGGGTGCGTCGTC
Source organism: Polyangiaceae bacterium (assembly GCA_046351475.1). Taxonomy (GTDB): domain Bacteria; phylum Myxococcota_A; class Polyangia; order Polyangiales; family Polyangiaceae; genus JAXLYL01. The sequence continues at coordinate 34,550 of JAXLYL010000040.1, read as the reverse complement.
GGACCGCACGACGCCGGTGCTCGTCACGGCCCTCGCCTACCGCGGCACACCGCCGACGGACGAAGCCGCGTGCGCCGCCAAGGACGTTCCCGATCCGTTCGTCCGGACCGACGCGGTCGTGAACTACGTGGAAGGTTCGTACCTCGAACTTCCTTTGCCCATGTCCCTCGCGTGCGTGGGCGTGAAGTGCGGACCGGGAACGACCTGCCGCGAGGGAACGTGCGTGGACTGGACGAACCCCACCACGCGGACGCGCGACTCGGCGACGGGAACGGTGGACCAGGTGCCCTGCTACGCCATCGACGGCTGCGACGAGACCGTGGAACTCGCACGCACGGGGGTCTGTTCGTTCGCCATGCCGGACGTCCCCTTCGATCCCTCGAGCCTCTTCGTGAGCTACGACTTCGGGGACGGCTCGTACCGCGGTGCCGTCTTCCTCGCACGCGGTGAAGCGGTCCTCGACGCGCCGAACCGTCGCGTCACGATCTCCGGAGGACTCTGCGCGCTCGCGGAGAAGGGCATCCTCCGGAAGATGGGCATCGCCAAGTGCCCGAGCCTCGGCACCGAACCCTTCTGCCCGGAGAACGGGCCCGCCCTCGACGCCATCGGTCGCACGCTGGATCCGACTCTCTACGGTCTCGGCACGTCCGTCGACGGGGGCGACGAGGCCGCGCGGGACACCGGCTCCGACGGTCCGTCCGGAGATTCCGGAACGGACGCGACGCTCGGCGATTCCGGAATCGACGCGACCGTCGGCGACGGGGGCTCCGACGCGACCGTCACGAACGACGGGGCGTCGGACGCGACACCGGACGTGGAAGGCGACTCCGCGTCCGACGCGACCCGCGAGGGTGGCGACGCCGCGAACGTTCCCGACGGCGGCGCCACGAGCGACGCAGGCGACGGGGGCGGCGACGCGGAGTCGGACGGGGGCATCGGTCCGACGGACGGCGGTGGAAGCGCCGGAGACGACGGCGGCGGCGGCGCGACGGGCGATTGTCTCGCGAATTGCTGCGGCTACTGCGTGAACGACACGTGTTCGAACACGACGTTCGACTCCGCGGGCAGTGGCGGAACCGACATGCCCATCGTCGCCTTCGACGGACCCGCCACTGGCTTGCCGAGGCACACGACACTCGTGTGGCTCCCGGAGTTCGGCATGACCATCCGCCACGCGGTCGTCGGTGCGGACATGGCGAACCGGACCCTCGACAATCTCACCGCAGCCCCCGTCGCATTCACCGGCATCGGTCGGTACCTGGCGACGATCGAGTCCCTTTCGGGTCAGGCGAACATGTACGGCGTCGTCCTGACCCACGTGGACGAGCCCTACGAGCGTTCGTCTCCCTACCCCCTCCCGCCCGACGGCCCGTACACGTCGTGGATGACGTCGAACGCGTCGAACCTCTACATGTTCCGTCGGGACGACTTTCGCCACACCATCCTGCGCCGCCCCCTCGATCCGGCGACCGCGGGGACCGAGCTCGTCTCCCAGGAGCTCGCGGACTCCGATCCCGCGAGCGGGTCCATCGTCGCCGTGGCGGCCAACGACGCGAAGGTGTTCGTCTCCTTCCGGAAGAACGGGAGCACCTACGACGAGCTCCGTGTCATCGACGCCACGACCCTCGTCAACGTCACCGCGCCGCGACCGTCGGGAGTCGGGGGCGTCGAGCGCGAACTCGCATTGGTGGCCTTCCGCAACAACCTGCTCCGGGTCCTCGATCCCGTGACGAATCCCGTCGTCCTGCGGTACGGATGGACCGGGTCGATCTACGACTACGATTCGCCCGTCCCCATCAACGACACGGGAGCGGTGGCGGTCTTCGGCTTCCAGCGCGTGCTCGACGGAAATTCCGCGCTGGTCCCGTTCGCGAAGAACTTGCCGAACATGGCGTCCGAAGTCCGAGCGTTCCCGATGAGCAACTCCCCGCCCACGGCGGTCACGGTACGCTCGCTCGACACGCCCATCGAGCGGTTCGCGACGACGGGCAAGTGCAGCTTCGTCCTCCGGAAGCGCGAACCGGGTTCGTCGATCTGGATGCTCGAGGGTATCCGCAATGTCCTTCCGTGAACGTCGGAACGGGCGACGCCCGGTCGCGGTCATCCCCTCGATGCTCGGCGTCGTCGCCGCGACCGTGGTGGCGTGCAGCGCGCGTGCCCCCACGGGATTCGTCGCGACCCTCTCGACCCAACTGCCGATCCGACACGTGGTCGTGAAGATTTCGGGGTCGGACGACGCCTCCGCCACCTGCCTCCGGTACGACGTGCGGCCGGGGTCGGCGGAACCGGACGCCGTCGAACTCCCCGCGTCCATCGGTCTGCAACCCGCCTCGAAGGAGGCGGAATCGGCGACGGTCCGGGTCGAATCGTTCGCCTACCTCGGCACGCCCGCCTCCGATCCCTGCCAGGACGTCGCGGCATCGAAGCCGAGCCTGCGGTCGGAGAGCGTCGTGAGCTACGTCCCCGAGGCCGTGTACGACCTTCCGGTCGTGTTCTCGCTGTCGTGTCTCGGTGTCCTCTGCGACGCGGGCACGACGTGCCGCTCCGGAAAGTGCGTCCCGTCGACCGTCGACGCGCGACGCGAGCTCGCGCGAAGGACCGCGTCGGGCGTCTCGGCGCTCGCGTGTTTCGATCTCGGTGCTTGCGGCGACGTCTTCGAACTCGTCCGGGATCCTGGCGACGCGTGCGTGTGGCGTGCGCGGTCGGGACGACTCTCCGCCGCGTTCACGCCGTACGTGCGGTACCGGTTCGCGGACGGACGCGAGGCCAGCGAGTTCCTCGCGACCGACGAGTACTTCGTCACGTCGGACGGCGCCGGCGTCGAACTCGACGGCACCTTGTGCGACGCCGCCCGCCTCGGATTCGTCGTCGGCGTCGGCTTCGGCGACGCGTGTGGACCGCGGACTTCGGCTCCCATTTGCGGGACGTCCCGGGAATCCCTCGACGATCGGATCAACGAAGCCGCATCACGCACCGTGGACGCCGGCGGGGGAGACGCCTCCATCGACGCGACGCTTCCCGACGCCGACGCGGGCGCTCGGGACGGCGCAGGCGGTGACGCGACCCTCGCGAGCGACGGCGCCTCGGACTCGGCGAGCACGAACGACGGCGGTGCCGACGGTGGCGCCGGCGATTCCGGACCGTCCGACGAGGACGGCGGCGCGGACTCGGGCGGGGACGGCGGCGCGACCACGGACGGCGGCGGCGGTGGCACGGAGGCCGGCGGCGGTGACGGCGGCGCGACCACGGATCCTCTGGCGGGCCGGAACGTCGACGACTGCAGCGAATGCTGCGGACGCTGCGATCCGTCGGGCGTTCCCGGCACGAACGCGTGTTTCGAAGGATTCGAGGCGGCCGGGAGCTACGGATCCGAACGGACGCTCGCGACGCTCGACACGAGCTACCTCTTCTACCTCGATTCCGCGGGGCTCCAGAACCAGGTGACGCGTCTGCGGCTCGGTGCACCGTCTTTTCCCGAGAAGGCGACCATCGTCGACACCCAGGCCTTCGGAATCGTCACCTACGGATCGAAGGGACTCGCCGTGGGGCGTTTGATCCTCGGCGGCACGGCGAGCGTCGACCTGTTCCCGGACGCGACGATGCCGAACCTCGGAAGTATGGCGGGCATTTGTACGCTGCCGTCCGGCAACTACGAGAGGCTGATCGCGTCCGACGAGACCCACGTGTACTTCGTCTACCGCACCGTGGGGACGACCACGCTCGACTGGACCTTCGTGCGCGCTCTTCCGGATGCGTTCGGCGGATGCACGACGCAAGCGATGATGCTCCGGAACGTGCCCAATGGCTCCCAGATCGCGATGCTCACGGCCCGCGAGGGTCAGGTCGTGGCGGCCGTGCGCAACGGGCTCGACTGGCAAGCGGCCGTCATGAATTTCGGGACGAACCGCAACCCGTCGCTCGTTTCGGTCGGCCCCACGGGCGCGCCCATCTACGGCATCGGCCTCTACGGCGACAACGCCCTCCCGGGATTTCTCCTCGACCACGCCGTCTCGGGGTCTTCCACCGATTCGACGATCTCCAGCCAATCGACGGCGTCGGTCCCCAATTCGCTGACGCTCCTCACGAACGCGAAGTTTCCGCCCCACTCCGGCGTCGAAGGGCGCATTCCTGCCGTGACCGAACAGGTGGTGGCCATCCTCGCGAGCGGGAGTCGTCGTATCGACCGGGGAGTCATCGGGACCGATTCGTACTCGCGAATCTCGACCACGGGTCCGAACCCGAAGAACCTCCGCGCGACGCCGAAGTGCCTCTTCTGGGAGGAGGACGGTACCGCTCCGTCGAGGGTGGTCCGCGGGGTCTCTTGGGACATGACGCGGTAGTCCTCGCGGATCGTCCCCTCCCCCTCGGTCGCTTCCTTCGCTACGCTTCCGCGTCCCGATGTCTCCCTCGCGCTACCCCCATCTCCTCGCGCCCCTCGATCTCGGTTTCACGACCCTCAAGAATCGACTCCTCATGGGCTCGATGCACACCGGTCTCGAGGACGGACTCCGTCTCGACAGGCTCGCGGCGTACTTCCGGGAGCGCGCGCGCGGTGAGGTGGGACTCATCGTCACCGGTGGGTTCGCGCCCAACGTGGAAGGATGGACGAAGCCCCTCGCGGGAACCTTGATGACGAGCCTCGGCGCCCGACGCCACCGGGTGGTGACCGACGCCGTGCACCGCGAAGGCGGGAAAATCGCACTCCAAATCCTCCACGCCGGTCGCTACGGCTACCACCCGCTCGCCGTCGCGCCTTCGCGCATCAAGTCGCCCATCTCGCCGTTCGCTCCGCGCGCGCTCTCGGAGCGTGGCGTCGAGCGCCAGATCAAGGCGTTCGTCCGCTGCGCGACGCTGGCGCGGGAGGCGGGCTACGACGGCGTCGAGATCATGGGCTCCGAGGGGTACTTCATCAACGAGTTCCTCGTGGCCCACACGAACGAGCGTACGGACGCGTGGGGAGGGTCGTACGAAAAGCGCATGCGGCTGCCCGTCGAGATCGTGCGACGTACCCGCGAGGCCGTCGGGCGCGACTTCATCATCGTCTACCGGATCTCGATGATCGACCTCGTGCCGAACGGGAGCAGTTGGGAGGAGGTCGTGCTCCTCGCGAAGGCCATCGAGAAGGCCGGAGCGACCATCCTCAACACCGGCATCGGATGGCACGAAGCGCGCGTTCCCACCATCGCGACCAGCGTGCCCCGTGCGGCGTTCGCGTGGGTGACGAAGAAGATGCGGGGCGAGGTGTCGATCCCGCTCGTCACCTCGAACCGGATCAATTCGCCGGAGGTCGCCGAACGAGTCCTGGAATCGGGCGCCGCCGACATGGTCTCCCTCGCGCGCCCCCTCCTCGCCGATCCCGAGTTCGTGAAGAAGGCCCGCGAAGGGCGCGCCGACGAAATCAACACCTGCATCGCCTGCAACCAGGCCTGCCTCGATCACGTGTTCGTGGCGAAGGTTTCGAGCTGCCTCGTGAACCCGCGGGCGTGCCACGAGACCGAGCTCGTCTACCTCCGCACGACGAAGACGCGGCGCTTCGCCGTCGTCGGCGCGGGTCCGGCCGGTCTGGCCAGCGCCACCGTCCTCGCCGAACGGGGGCACGAGGTGCACCTCTTCGACGCCGACGATCGCATCGGCGGTCAGCTCAACATGGCGAAGGAGATCCCCGGCAAGGAAGAATTCGAGGAGATGATCCGGTACTTCCGCGTGCGTCTCGAGAAGACGGGCGTGCACGTGCATCTCGGGTCCCGCGTGGACGCTCCGAAGCTCCTCGAAGGTCGCTACGACGGCGTGCTCCTCGCGACGGGCGTCACGCCACGGGACCCTCGGATCCCGGGACAGGATCATCCCATGGTCCTCTCGTACGTCGACGTCCTCCGCGGGAAGAAACCGGTCGGCAAGCGGGTCGCGATCGTCGGAGCGGGCGGCATCGGCTTCGACGTCGCCGAGTACCTCGTGCACGACGGCCCTTCGACGACCCTCGACCTCCCGGCGTGGCTGGCGGAGTGGGGAATCGTGGATCCCGGTGCGGCGCGAGGCGGCCTCGCGGAGGCGGGACCGAAGCCGTCCGCCCCGGCGCGCCAGATCTTCCTCCTCCAACGGAAGACGGGGAAGCTCGGCGCGAACCTCGGCAAGACCACGGGATGGATCCACCGCGCGGCCCTCAAGATGAAGGACGTGACCATGCTCCGCGGCGTGAACTACGAACGCATCGGCGATCGCGGCCTCCTGATTTCGGACGGTCCCGAGCGGCGGGACGAGCGGTGGCTCGACGTCGACAACGTGATCCTCTGCGCCGGGCAGGAGCCGCACCGGGCCCTCGAGAATCCGCTCCGCGAAGGGGGAGCGAAGGTGCACGTGATCGGAGGCGCGTCCGAGGCCGCGGAGCTCGACGCCAAACGCGCCATCGATCAGGGAAGTCGCCTCGCCGCCACGTTGTGACGACCGCCGGTCAATCGGCCCGCTCGCAGTAGCGTTGGACCTGCCCCGTGACCTGGGGATCGGCGACCAGGCACACGGAGAGCCCCGGACACCGTTGGTCGGACGAGGAACACGCCGGTCGACTGCTGGCCGTGAACGCACACATCGTGCCGGGCGTGCACGTCGACGAACGGACCGCGCTGTCCGTGATGCAACAGACGTCCCCGGGTGCGGGGCAGTCGGACTTGTCGTCGCACGTCCACGTGTACACGGTGCCGTTCGGCGTGTCGCAGCCGGCCACGGAGTCGGAGCACGAGGTCTGCGACGCTCCGGAGACCCGTTCGCAACAGACGGGCAAGGCATCCGCGCACGCGGCGGAGGGAGCGCCGAGCGGACAGAGAACCTCCACGCGCGGGACCACCGGAACGCATCCCTTGCGGAGGTGGGAATCCTGGGGCCGTACGAGCGTGCAGGTCGATCCCGCGGGACAGGAAGGATCGTCGTCGGAGCACAGGACCTGTTTTCCCGTGCCTTGCAGACACGTTCCGGTCGCACGGCACGCCGATCCCACGTACGGCCCCGACACCTCCCTGCAGCACTCGGTGCCCGTCGGACAATCCGCGGTGTCGTCGCACTCGGCGCGGTCGGTGGCGCACGTGGGACCGTTCACGCAAACGTGCGTCGAGAGGCAGCAGTAGTTCGCGTTGGGCGCACCACAATAGAGCCCGGAGGTCGCCGGACACTGGACCCCGCGGCCGATGCCTCCCCCCGAATCGGCGGCGTCCGAGCCCGCGTCCGAGGCGTCCGAACCGGAATCCGCGGGAGGACTCCCACCGTCCCCGACGTCCGAAGCGTCGCTTCCCGCATCGCCGGCATCGGCCGTGGCTCCGTCGTTCGACGTGGCGTCGTTCGAGGTCGCGTCCGTCACCGTGGCGTCGGTGTTCGCCGCGTCCGGGGCCGAGGCGTCGGGTCCCGTTCCCGCGTCGGGTCGACCCGGTGGCGAACGCACCGCATCGAGGAGCACGGCGGCTCCCGAGCCGCCCGTCCCGCCCGTCGACGCGGACGGTGCATCCTCCTTGGTGCACAGCGCCTGACCCGAGCTCGGCGGCGAGCACGCGTACCCGAAGAACACGTCGGAGACCGCGGGACCGGACACGAGCGTGCACGCGGTCCCCGTGAGTTCGACGTCGTAACCACCCTCCACGGCGCCGCCGCCGACGACGTCCTTCGGATCGACGACCGTGATGCCGCGCGTGACCGCGTCGCCCGACGTGCCCGTGTCCACACGGAACGTCACGGCGACGTACCCCTCCGCGATCGGCCGCGGCACGACGAACGAACAGGGCGACGTGCGTCGCGTCGCCGGTGCGAGCGTCGGACACGCGGCGAGGTCGAAACATCCCGCGCCGTCGCCGACGCGACCCTCCGTGGCCGTCGCCTCGGCCGACGTGCACACGCCGCGTTCGCAGGTGGACGTCACTTCGTCGCACGACGTGATCCCGATGCACGACGCGTCGAAGAGCGGCGCGAGGGTGAGCGCCTTGCCCTCGGCGAACGAGACGATGGACACCTTGCGGACCAACGGGTCGGGCGAGGCTCCGGGCCCGCCGTTGCACCGTGCACCGGGAACCCACGTCGCGCCGTCGAACAATTCGGAGACGATCCGGACCCGCGCCGCGTCCATGGACCTGGGCACGAGCTTCAGCGTCGATTCGGCGTCGACGAGGGACACCGTGTCTCCCGGCGGCCGCGTCTCGTCCACCGGGTACTCGCCGCAGAAGTCGAGGCGTCCCGTGGACCCGAACACGCGGACCACGACCACCGCCGACGAGAGGGCGATGGTGGACCGTGGCGTGAGGGCGATGGAGGTCGGGTCGGCGCCCGAACAGGCGACGAGACATGCTCCTGCGACGAGCCGCACCGCCGCGAACCGCCCGCGCTTGGAGCTCCACCGTCGCACCGTGCGATCGTACCACGGCGGCTTCCGTGGGCCGAACGGCGGAGGAACCGGGGTGCGCCCGAGGCGACGCGCATCGCGGCGACGCAGGACGGTCGCTGCCGGGACGTGTAAGCTGCGTGGCCGTGAATTGGTTCACTTCCCCGTCGTTCCACGTCGCTGGCGAGTCCGTGTCCCTGCGCGCGCTGGTCCTGAGTCTCGTGGTCCTCTTCCTCGGCTTCGTCGCGGCGTCCAACGTCGGTTCCCGGATCCGGCGTTGGAGCGACGGCCGGCCGGAGACGCACAGGTGGCGAACGACGTTCGCCCAAATCGTCGGGCACGGGATACGCCTAATCTCGATCGTGCTCGCGCTGCAAGTGAGCGGCATCAACGTCGCGAGCCTCCTCGCCGCGGGAGCCGTGGTGGCCGTCGGCGTCGGCATCGCGATGCAGAAGGTGGCGGAGAATTTCGTTTCGGGGATCATCCTCGTCGCCGAACGTTCGATCCGCGAGGGCGACGTCATCGAGTTCGAGGGCCGCGTCGCGCGCGTGCAGCAGATGGGAATCCGATCGACGATCGCGCAGACGCTCGACGACGAGGAAATCATCGTCCCCAACAGTCTCCTCACCCAGTCGGCGGTGAAGAACTTCACGCTCACGGACTTGACCTACCGGTTGCGGGTGCGCGTCGGTGTCGACTACGGCTCGGACGTCGATCGGGTCGTCGACATCCTCACCGCCGTCGCGGAAGCGATCCCGTGGCGGGTGCAGGCGAAGCCGCCGGTGGTCGTCTTCTCGGACTTCGCTCCGTCCAGTCTCGACTTCGAGGTGAGCGTCTGGACGCACGACCCGTGGACCATGCGACGCGGGCAATCGGCGCTTCGCAGGGAAATCTGGTCCGCCTTCCGCTCCGAAGGCATCCGGATTCCGTTCCCGCAACTGGACATCCACGTCGATCGTGACGACGCGCTCGGCGGGAAGGCGCCGACCCCTGCCGGCGCTCTTCCCTGAATCCGCGACGTCCGCGTCGGGCCGGTGTCAGTGGGGACGGCCACCCTTTTCCATGACGAACGGGGACGGCGGGGCGAAGACGCCGTTCACACGCGTTCCGCCGTTGTGGATGGCCGGAAACACCGGCTGCATGCTCTGGGGAAAGCCGAAGGTGGGCTTCGTCGCGGCGTCGAGGCGCGCGAGGTCGTCGTCGCCCAGCTTCACGTCGAGCGCCTTCACGTTGTCCTCGAGCTGGGAGAGGCGACGCGCGCCGATGATGGTGGACGTGACGCCCGGCCGGGTCTGGAGCCAGGCGATGGCGACGCGGGCGACCGTCGTGTCGTGGGCCTTGGCGATGCTCTCGAGCACGTCGACCACGGCCCAGGTCTTCTCGTTCAGGTACGGCTCGAGGAACGCGCCGCGGCCGATCTCGACCTTGCCCGCGTTGGCCCGGGTGTACTTGCCGCTCAGGGCTCCGCTCTTCAAGGGAGACCAGGGCGTGATGCCGAGTCCGAGTTCGCCCGCCATGGGGACGAGCTCCTGTTCCACGCTCCTCTCGAGGAGCGAGTACTCGATCTGCAGCCCGACGAAGGCCGACCACCCGCGGAACCGCGCCGTGACGTTCGCCTCGGCCACCTTCCACGCCGGCGTGTCCGACACACCGACGTACCGGACCTTGCCCGCCTTCACGAGGTCGTCGAGCGCGGACATGGTCTCCTCGATGGGCGTGTTCACGTCCCAATTGTGGAGCCAGTAGAGGTCGATGTAGTCGGTCTGCAAGCGACGCAGCGAGTGCTCGCAGGCGTTCACGATGGACTTGCGGCTCGAGCCGCCGCCGTTCGGATCGCCCGGATAGAGGTTGCCGCTGAACTTCGTGGCGATCACGAGGCGATCCCGGACGTGGGCGTGTCGACCGAAGTGGTCGCCGATGATCTTCTCGGAGTGGCTCTTCGTGTAGAAGTTCGCCGTGTCGATGAAGTTGCCGCCGAGGGCGACGTAGCGATCGAGGATGGCCTTCGACTCCTCGACGCTTGATCCCCAGCCGAGGTCCTCCCCGAAGGTCATGGCTCCGAGGCAAAGGGGACTGACGCGCAGGCCGGAACGGCCCAGGGTGACGTAGTGGTCGAGCGACATGGGATCTCCTCGTTCGTGCTACGTTGGTACGAGACACACGTAGTTCACGGTCACGATTGTTTAAGAATGAACGATCTGGCCCGCAAGGGGTGCGACCATGAAAATCGACCCGTCCGTCATCTGGGCCGCGAATTACCGCCTCCTCATGGCCGTCATCACGGAGGTTTCGCCGGAGATCTCGGCGCTCGGCCTCGAGATGAAGGAGTTGTTCCTCCTCGCCCGTGTGGACGACTCCCCGCATCCCGCGGAGCTCGCCGTGGCCCTCGGCATGCCCAAGCCCACGGTGACGGTGTACGTGAAGCGCCTCGAAGCGGCGCACTTCCTGGAGCGCGCCATCGATCCCGGGGATCTCCGTCGCCACCGACTCACGATCACCCCCCTGGGCCGGAAGGTCCTCGCGCGGGGGATGGCCCTGGTCTCGGACGCTTTCGGATCGCGCCTCCAGAGGCTCGGGGCCGCCGAAAGGAAGGCCTTCGCCGCGGCGCTCGACACGATGCTCGCGCCGCCGAAGCGGGCGTGAGTCGCGGGCGAATCCCCGTCGGTCCCGACGGGGACCGTGGTATCCCGCCTGCCCGATGAGCAATCTCTGGATCAGGAAGCCCTTGGCCCAACTCGAGTCCGAGGCGCTCGACTCCGAAAAGGGACTGAAACGGACCTTGGGCGCCGGGTCGCTCGTCGCCCTCGGTGTCGGGGGCATCATCGGCGCCGGTCTCTTCGTCCGCACCGCCGCCGCCGCCGCCAACGCCGCGGGACCCGCCGTCACCCTGGGCTTCGTGATCGCCGCCATCGGCTGCGCGTTCGCGGGCCTCTGTTACGCGGAGCTCGCGTCCATGATCCCCATCGCCGGCAGCGCGTACACCTACGCGTACGCCACGTTGGGCGAGCTCATCGCGTGGATCATCGGCTGGGACCTCGTGCTCGAGTACGCGCTGGGCGCCGCCACGGTCGGCATCGCGTGGAGCGAGTATTTGAACAAGTTCCTCGGACTCTTCGGCACGAGCGTGCCCTACGCGTTCTGCCACTCCCCGTTCCAGACCGACCCGGTCACCGGCGCCCACGGAATCATGAACGTGAGCGCGCTCTTCATCGTCTTCGTCCTCACGTTGCTCCTCATCCGGGGCATGCGGGAGTCGGCCGTCGTGAACGGCATCATCGTGGCGGTGAAGGTCACGATCGTCGTGCTCATCATCGCGCTCGGTTGGAAGTTCATCAATCCGGCGAACCACACGCCGTACATCCCCGCGCCCACCGAGTACACCGACAAGGAGGGGGTCACCCACGCCTTCGGCGGGACGATGGGCATCCTCGGCGCCGCCGGCATCGTGTTCTTCGCGTTCATCGGGTTCGACGCCGTCTCGACCGCCGCCCAGGAAGCGAAGAACCCCAAGCGGGACATGCCCATCGGCATCCTCGGTTCCCTCGTCGTGTGCACGGTCCTCTACGTGCTCTTCTCCCACGTCCTCACGGGGCTCGCGCCCGTCGAGTTCTTCCGGACGACGGGCAGCGAGGCTTCGGTCGCCCAGGCGATCGACGTCGCCATGCCCGGATACAAGTGGCTCTCGAGCGCCGTGACCATCGCCATCCTCGGCGGGTTCTCGTCCGTCATCCTCGTCCTCCTCATGGGCCAGTCGCGCGTCTTCTATTCGATGAGCCACGACGGCCTCGTCCCGAAGGCCTTCGCGCAGCTCCACCCGAAGTACCAGACGCCCTACAAGTCGAACTGGCTCTTCTTCGTGTTCGTCGGTTTCTTCGCGGCGTTCGTCCCCGGGGACATCGTCGGCGACATGACGAGCATCGGGACCCTCTTCGCGTTCGTGATCGTCTCCATCGGCACGTGGATCATGCGCGTGAAGGAGCCCGGCGCGCCGCGGCCGTTCCGTGCGCCCGCCGTCCCCGTCGTCTCCACGCTGGGTGCGCTCGTGTGCGGCGCCATGATCCTCGGGCTCGGGTGGCCGAACTGGGTGCGACTCGGCGTGTGGCTCGCCATCGGTCTCGTGTTCTACGCGGTGTACGGTCGGAAGCACTCCCGCCTGCAGAACAAGGCGGCCTCGGCCTGACGGTTCCGAGGCCCGACGTCGCGGGCCCGTCGTCGCGGGCCCGACGTCACGGAGACGGGATGCCGATCGCCTTCGCGACCACGAGCGCGCCGTCGGACGTCTGCGTGTACGTCATGCGCACGGCCGACGGCGGGAGGGCGACGGCGATCCCGTCGCGGCCGTACGGAGTGTCTTGGGCGCCGCGCGCCGCGTACGACCCGTGGCGCGTGAGCACTGTGTCGACGAGGACGTCGTCGAAGAAGAGTTGGGACGTGAGGTACTCCTGGCCGTTCACCGTGACCCGGAAATGCACGTGCACGGTCCGGCCGGGGTACCAACCGGGGAAGATGCCGTCGAACGTCACGCGGCCGTCCGCGCCCGCGACTTGGTGACCGCGTAGCCACTTCGACGCGAGGGCCACGGCGTCGTTGCCCGTGCAGAAGGGTTCGTTGAGGTCCCCCAGCGATCCGAGGGTCCCCGTTCCCGAATCGATCGCCTCCGCGGCCTTCGAATAGGTTCCCGCCGGCGAGGCGTACCAGACGTCGACGATCGCTCCCGCGATCGGCGCGCAATCCCGGTCGACGACGACGAGCTCGAAGCGCGTCGGAAGTCCGACGAGTCCGTCGGTGATGTCCTTGCGAAGGTACGTGTTCGAGTGGCAGGGACCGCCGACCGCTCCCGGTGTCAGGCGGCACACGGGACCGACACCGCCCGCGAACGGATCGCCATAGTCCTTCCCCGAGAGGAACGAGCCCGAACCCACTGCGAAGGCGGCGGGCACGAGGCCGCTGTCCGGCGCGTCCCCGTCGGACGTGGCGTCCGCGTCGGCCGCCGCTCCGTCGTCCGCGTCGGGTGCCTCGGCGTCCTTTCCGATCGCGTCGGTCGCGTCGGCGTGGTCTTCCGTCGCGTCCGTCCCGACGTCGCGCGCCATCGTCGCGTCGGAGCCCGCGGCGTCGGGCGAACCGTCCCTTCCCCCGACGGCGTCGACGGCGCCGTCCGCGTCCGTGGGTCCCGAATCCCGCGCTCCCGTCGCGCCGCCGTCGGGGGACGGTACGACGGCGACCTCCGAACACGCCGCTCCGGTCCACGCCGCGGCTCCGAAGCCCGCCAGCCTCCGGAACAGGTCACGACGCGTCGTCCTGCCCGGAGCTCCCTTCGTCGGTCCCGTCGCCATGGAACGACCGTACGTCAACGGTCCGCACCTGTCGCCGGAAGGACGCTAGAATCCGACGGCGTCCCGCGTCTCCGGAGGCGTCTTCCTCCCATGCCCTTCCGCGTCCTTCCGCTCCGTCTCCTCCCGTTCCTGTCGCTCGCGGCGGGAGCGTTCGTGACGGCGGCGGCGTGCACCACGAAGGACGCGACGGGGTTCCTCGTCACGGTCGACGCGCAGATGCCCCTGTCGCGCGTGACGCTCCGGGTGTCCGGCACGGACGGACGCACCGACGCGTGCCACACCTACGATCTGTCCACCACGGGATCGCCCGGCACGTACACGCTTCCCGCGAGTCTCGGTCTGCAACCCGCGAACCCGGACGCGCCTTCGAGCGTGCACGTGGAAGCCTTCGCGTACCGTCCGCCGACCGTCGGCGATCCGTGCGTGGATCCCGAGGGGTCGTCGCCTCTCCTCCGTACGGAGGCCGTCGTCTCCTACGTCGCGGGTGCGACGCACGACCTTCCGATGGTGTTCTCGGCCTCCTGCCTGGGCGTGACGTGCGCGTCGGGCGAGACGTGCCGGTTCGGATCGTGCCGCCCGATCGGAATCGACGCGAGGACTCTGCCGCGGCACACACGTGGTCGCAGCGACGCCACGACGTGCAACGATCTCTCCGGGTGCACGGACGTCCTCGAGCTGACGCCGTCGCCGACGTCGCCGTGCGCGTTCGTGTCGCCGGACGACGACCTGCCCGAGCGCGCCTCGTTCTACGTCCGCTACACGTTCGGCGACGGCGAGCCTTTCGTCGAGGCCCTCGCGTCCACGGAGCTGACGCGGAACGACGCGCGCACCGTCGCGCTCGTCGGAGGTCTTTGCGAAGGCGCGCGTGCAGGAAACGTCACGGGCGTGGGCGTCGTGCGCGCGTGCGGCCCGCTGCTCGAGGCGCCGGTCTGTGCGTCGTCCCGTGCGCCGTTCCTCGACGCCGTTCGGAAGGTGGCCCCGACCGCGTCCGACGGTGGCGTCGACGCACGCCCCGACGCGACCGTCGCCGACGCCGCCGACGATGCACCTTCGTCCGACGCGTCGGACGGGTCCGTGACCGACGCCACGGCGACCGATTCGGGTCGCGACGGATCCGCGGACGACGGCGGTGACGGCGGCGCCGACGGAAGCCCGGACGGTCGCGACGCCGGGAGCGACGCCGGCCACGACGCGTCCTCGGACGGTTCCGCCGAGGGCGGCAGCTCGGGGGACAGTGGGACGTTCTTCGATCAGCCGACCCACCCACGTGCCGTCACGTCGTGCGCGTCGGCGGACTGCTGCGGCGTGTGCACCGACCAGGGGGCGACGAAGACGTGCTTCGAAGGCTTTCCCTTCGACCCGATGCCGAACGCGGGCGAATCGATCGCGACCGTGGGCGTGAGCCACGCGTTCGCGCTCGGACTCTCCGCGGGAACCCCGTCCGTCCTGCATCTCGTGGAGGGTACGCAGCCGTACGCGGGACTCTATTCGACACAGGTGCCCGCGACCGCGTTCGCCCTCGCGCGCATGGGGACCTCCATCGTCGTCGTGTCCGCGTCGCTGGGAGTCTCGACGCCCCGATTCGACTTCTGGGACGGTGTGGAACGCACCAGTGTCGCCGTGGGACCGCCGAGTTACGCGTGCACGTCGTCGAGCACGCAGAGCTTCGAACGCCTGGTCGCGACGGACGCCGACTCGGTCTACATGCTCTATTCCCGGAACTCGACGACGTCGCCCGGCGACGTGGACTGGCTGTTCGCGCGCTTCCAGAAATCGGGATCTCCGGTGTGCGTGCCGACCGTGCTTCCGATCAAGGCCTTGCCGGCCGGCGCGGTGCCCTTCCTCCTGACCGCCGAAGGGCAACGTGCCATGGCGGCCTTTTCCGTCGCGGGCGAGTGGCGGACGGCCGTCGCGGACTTCGTGGGTGCCAACGACGCCGCGTGGGTCGACCAGCAGGGGCCGAACGATCGCGCCCAGGAGATCACGGCGATCGCGCCACGGCAGGCTTCGGGTGGCGACTCGTTCCTCGTCGTCCGCAACGGCGGCTCGGGATTCGGGCAGGCACGCGTGTGGACGACGCCCGCCAACTCCGGTTCGTCGTCCACGCTCCTCCTGTCCGCGGTATCGTCCGCCCCCCACACGTCGGTCCTCGAGCGCCCCGGCGGCGCTCAACCGGGTGAGGTCGTCGTGTCGTCCGCGACGGACGCGAGGATCCTGGCGTACACGCAGGTCCCCGTCACCATGCGCGTCGTGACGGCCACGGGAACGTCGCCGCGGAGCCTGCGGTCGAATCCCGCCTGCGTCCATTGGGTCGATGCTCCGCCGGGCGGGCCGTGGACCCTCCGCGGCGCGCCGTGGATTTCGACTCCCTAGGGTCGGATCGTCACGAGTTGGTCAGCTCTTCGTCCCCCCGGGTCGACGCCGGTCGTCCAGCTTCCTTCGAGGCGCCATCGACGTTACCCTCGCGCGCGTGCGAACCTCGATCCACCGCTTCTCGGGTCCCACTCTCCGTGCCCTGTTCCTGGCCTGGCTGGCGACGACGTCCTCGTGTGCCGGCGAAGGAACACCCGCCCCCGCGTCGACACCCGCAGCTCCGGTGTGTCCACCGACGCTCTTCGGGGACGAGTTCGACGAGAACGGCGTGAACCTCCGCACCGGGTGCGTCGCGATCGCGAACTTCTTGGGCGAGGTCGTGGGAGGCGCGGGGTTCTCGCTTCCCGTGACCCTCGTCGTCAACGACGGCTTCCAGATGGAATCCGGCGTGCGCACGCCCCTGAAAGAACTCGCGGGCGGTTGGTTGAACGTCGACGAGTACGTGACGATGAATTTCCCTCCCGGTCCGGACCCGAAGGGGCTCATCAACGCGCCCTTGCCGGAGACCATCGTGCGCCACACGCCCCTCGGGGATTCGGTCTACTTCTACTCGCCCGGCGGTGAAGGAACTCCGACACGGGGCACGCCGGACCGCACGTACAACGGGCACTGGGTCACCCGCCCCTTCGACGGTTCGTTCGCGCTCGTCTACGGCAAAGGGGCCCCGGGAAGTCGCCCCGGGACCGGAAACGACGACCTTCACGTCGAAATCCACGAAGGCAACCCGGAGGATCCGCGCACGGTCTCGCGCACGTACGAGACGAAGGTGAACGGCGGGTCGGCCTATCTCCTCGACTGGGTGAGCCGCTCGTTCTGCATGGACTGCGAGGATCAGAAGTCGATCCACGTCGACCGCCACCTCGACGAGTCGCCCGCCTACACCGCCCTCTCGTCCGATTTCGGCGACGGGGCGGGTCGCAAGGAACTCCTCCGGCTCGAGTACGACAAGCGGCGCGACGGGCAGCCCGGTCGACGTATCGTGATCACGCGGACGGCCCTCAACGGGAAGGTGACCACGGGCGAGGTCCTCGCGGACGCTTCGGAGCGCGTGACGTCCGTCGTCGCGCCCGGCAGGAACGACGACGAGACCGAAAGGACGACGATCGGATACGACGAGGGCGCCATCGCCACGATCAAGATCGACGAGGGCACCTCGAAATCCCGCCGCGTCCTCCGGGATCTCGCGTTCCCCGATCGTCCGAAGTCGGCCGCACCCTGGAAGATGAGCGTGTCGAAGATCGTGGACGCCTCCCGACCGAGCGCGACGCAGACGACCGTGGTCTCGCAATGCGAGAAGCACGCTGGCTACGTCGGCGTGACCCCGTTCGACAAGTACCTCACGTTCAACCTGCCCGACGGCACGCGCCGTTCGTCCGAGTACGCGGCGACCGTCTTGAACAGCACGTGGCCCGTGAGCCAGCTCCTCCGTCTCGCCGACGAGTACGGGAACGTGACGAAGTTCGACTACAACGGCCCCGAGGGGGGTGGCGTTCCGGGCAAGAGAAACCTCGTCACGGCCCGGGAGATCACCGGCATCACCGTCACCGCTCCGGACGGCACGAGCCAAGCCCACCGAATCTCCTACTCCGCCGACGCCGCGTCGAACCTCGGCATCCCGCGGGTCGCGCGGATTTCGGACTTCAAGTTGCGGAACTCGGTCGTCTCGTTCCGGGCGGACTTCGCGCCCCGGTGCGACGACGCGAAGGACGGACGTCTCGGCGTCGTACCCTGCACCGGCAAGCCCAACCCTCATTACGCCTTCCCGTTCCTCACGCCGGCCATCTCCCAAGGCGCGGACGAACGAGCGTCCCAGGTCTTCACCGATCGCGACGGCTACGTGCACACGATCGTGAGCGCGGAAGGGGTCGTCCTGACCTTCGAACGATCGAAGGACAAGCAGGGCAACGAGGTCATCGACACGTGGCAAACCGGCGTGCATCTCGCTTCCGACACGCGGGACCACTTCGGCTTCCTGCTCCGGCACGTCGACTTCGACGACGCGAACAAGAAAGAGAGCGTCACGACCTACACGTACCGTCCGTCGGGTCTCGTCGCGACGATCACGCGTACCGTACCCGTCTCCGCGCCGACTCCGGGCGATCCGTTCGCCACCCGCGACGCGACGGAAGTGTTCACCACGACCGACGTGAACGACGACGAATCGGCGATCACGGGTTCGACTCTTTCCGTCGACGGCACCGTCGTGCGGAAGACCGTCCTGCCCCAGGATCGCAACGGCAACCCCGACGGTGTCGCGAGCGTCGCAGTCGGGGGCTTCACGCGCGAGCGCACCTTCGCCCGCGGAGCCGCCGGCGTCCTCGAGTCCCACACCACACGCGGTCCCGCCGGCACCCTCGTGCAGCAGCTGACCTACGGAGCGGGTGACGCCGTGTCGAACGGGAGCATCCTCACGGTCCCCGGGGGTCGTCCCGCCGCGGTCACCACCCGCGTCGTCAAGCCCATGAGCGCGGACGTGCGCGGAGGATGCCAATGAGCGATCGCCGGCCTCCGTCCGAAGCTCCGCCGCCCTTCGTCCACTCGACGCCTCCGCCGCCGAAGTCTCCACCGCCCGGCGGCAGGGCGCTCTGGACGCGGCGCCTCGCGATGATCGCTGCCGTCGTGGGCACGTCCGTGCTCGCGGCGACCTTCGTGATCCGCGGCGACCGAAGTCCAGGTCAGCCGATGCCACCGCCCTTCGTCGACGCGACGCCCATCGTGGACGACGGGTCCGTGGCCGACGTGTGGGTCGAATACGACGGGTGCACGGCGTACTACCACGTGAACACGTGCAAGACCGAAGCGAACGGGGTCTGCGTGGTGGACCTTTGCCTCGACGGCGGCGACGGGAGCATGGCGGCCGACGTGCCCTGGTTCCCGCCGACGGACGCCGGGGACGGCGGGAGCGGGGACGCCACCGTGGATGCCTCGGATGCCTCGGACGCGGCGGACGCCGACGACGGGGACGCGGACGACGCGGACCTCGACGCCTCCGAGGACGCCGACGCGGGCGACGGAGACGCGGGCGGAGACCCGACGTCCTGCTCACCGACCCGACCTGGAGATCCCTACGTCGAGAACGTGAACGTGCGCACGGGATGCGAGAGGTTCGTGGCGTCGTTCGGGTCCATCGGCAATCCGATGACCTCGTTCGCGATCGACATCGTGTTCGATCCGAGCCTCTTCCCGCCCGATTTCGTCAAGTACACCGAACAAGGCACGGACGTTCCTCCCTACCTGACGCAGGGGTGGAGCACGACCGACGCGTTCATCGTGCCGAACGGATTCCGATACGTGAGGAAGCCCGGGAAGTTCGTCGCCGAGGTGGTGAAGCCCGATCCCAAGGTCCCCGCCAAGGTCGGCTACGTCCTCCACACGCCGTACGGCGCGAAGACGTACGACGTGCCGGCGATGCTCAACGGCACGCTGAACCCGTCGAATCACGTGTTCGGTTACCGAACCGAGCCGTTCGACGGCACCGTGCTCGAGGACCGCCGGAGCGACGGATTCTACCGAATCACCGACCTCACGACCGGCGTGGATCGCTTCTACAAGATCGAGACGAACGTGGACTTCGCGCTCCTCGCTCGTGTCGACGTTTCCGTCCTCCGGGACGAGACGCGCTTCTTCGATCCGAGATCGATTTCCATCGTCCGCCACGCGACGGAGCGCCACGTCCAGGAGATCAAGAGCGTGGTGGACGTCGTCGAGACGCGAGTCGCACGATTCTCGCGCTCCCTCTCGTCGATTCCGCACCCGGACTACGACTGGAAGTCTCGGCTCGTGAGCGTGTATCACACGCCGTCCAAGGCGTACTTCTCGCTCTACTCTCCGTGGTGGGGCCGAGGTGCCGCCGATGGTGGTACGTCGAACGTCCCCGACGGTGGAACGCCCTCCGAATTCCGTCCGGAGAACTACAGCTTCACGGGCATCACCACGCAGGTCGGTGGCACTTCGGGCAACGACTCGATGAAGGTCACCTATTCGGGGGATCGCCTCTCGACGGCGACGACGACCATCCAGAGCGAACAGTCCCGCGTCTCGACCGTGACGTACGCGCGAGGCGACGGTCCGCGCGTGTCGCGCGTCACCCGGAGCGAGTTGCTCGGACGGGAGCTGCTCGGTTCCGAGGAGGTCCTCTTCGAGTCCTGCGACGCGAAAGGAAAGGCGTTCGCCGGCGTCACCGTCTCCATGCCGGGGGACCTCAGGCATCAGGTCGAGTTCAACTCGGCCGGCCTCGTCGCCGCCGAAACCGATCCGACGGGCGTCCGCACCGAGTACACGTACTCGGCGAACGCGCCCCGACTGGAAGTCACGGACGTCCGCATCCAGACCCCGGGCGGCGACGCCCCTCCCGGAAAGCACTACGATTGGGACCTGGCCACGGACAAGGGATGGGACGCTTCGAAGTGGGGGTTGCCCGTCCTCCGGCGGGTGGTCGATCTCCCGAGTCAAGCGGTCCTCGCCCAGTTCTCGGACTACGACATGCGATTCCTGCTGCCGACGCGCACCGTCGACGAGCGCGGTTTCGTGACGACGCTGTCCTATTTGCCCGACGGTTCCGTCCGCTCGTCGACGTCGCAAGGTCTCACGAAGACGTTCGCGATCGCCAACTGGACGGGGGCGACCCATCTCCGGAACGGCGTCGTCTTCGGGAACGTGACGGCGACCCACTCCGGCGCTCCCTTGGCCCCGTCGGTGAAACTGGGCGAGCGGACGATCGACGCCTCCGGACGCGTCTTCCGCGTCAGCCTCACGAGCGCGAAAATTCCCCCGACCGCCGAACTCGCACCGGCGGGCCTCATCGGGTTCGAGACGGAAAAGCGCTTCGTGGTCGCCGACTGGGTCGGTGGTCCGAACACCGTCGAGACCTGGGGCGACATCATCGGCTCGAACGGCAAACCGAATCGCGGCCCCATCGCGAAACTCGTCGTGTCGTCCGACGCGACGCTCCAGGGCGCGTCGACGTCGACGGCGGAAGTCGGCGGCAAGGCGGCGGGCTCCCTCAAGGGCGGTACGAACGACGGCAACGGCACGCAAGTCGGCGCGTGGACGTTCGACGGCTTCTTCAACCCCGCGGCGAGCATCCAGAAGTTCGTGGACTCCGTCGGCCTCAAGGAGATTTCCGTGAACAAGGTCGGCGTGCAGCGCGCCGTCGGTCGTCCCGCGATCGGCAGCGGCATCGGGGCGACCACGTACCTCACGGCGAACGGTCGCGCGCAGGTGAAGGAAGTGGCGACCCACGCGTTCCTCCCGACGACGAAGGTCTGCAAGTAATCCACGTTCCGGTCGTCCGCACGGCAGCGGTCGTCACGGACCGAGGTCGAGGCGGACGGCGACGTCCTTCACCCGCGTGGGCAACTGCGCGTAGGGACGCGGATGGCTGTGGACCGCGAGACCGCTCGCGACTTCCACGCGGATCCACCGCGTGAGTTCGCCGTCCTCGCCTGCACCGACCGCCTTCGCCGCGCGGAACCAGAAGTAGTCCGCCCCGCCGTGAGGGTCCCGGATGCCGGTGAGGATCGCCGTCTTTTCGAGCGCCGCGCGCGCGGCGTCGTCGTGGAATTCGGGGAGGTATTGCCCTTCGCTGCCCTTCGCGACGCGCTTCGCGTCGTCGACGGTCGCGACGAGCGGCGAGAGATGCTTGTCGCCGTGGCGCACGTGCTGGAGTTCCGAGAGGACGAGTTCGTAGGAAGATGCGAAATCGTCCGCGAGCAACGTGAGGAGCTCCTTCGTCGTCCGGAGGGTGCTCGCCCTGGTCCCGAGCACGCCGACGAGATCGCCCGTCGTGTCGGCGAGTGCCAACGCCGCAGCCTTCTCCTCGCCGAACACCCGCAGGAGCGCGCGGTGTGTCCGTTCGGCACGGAGCTCCATCTCGCGGAACCCTTTCGTCTTACGCAGGAGCGCGGCACCGAATCCGGACTCCCGACGCAACACCGCCGCCGACTCCGCGAGCTGCACGAGCATGGTCGCGAGGGCCTTCACGTCGCCCCCGGCGGCACGTTCCGCCACCGCCAACATCGGACCGCGCGCCACGCCCGATTCGAACGTGAGTCCCGCGACGGCGTTCGACTCGACGAACCGCAACATCTTCCCGGCTTGCGAGTACGGCGCGCGACGCACGTCGGCGACGTCGTCGACGAGGTTCGCGACCCGGTCGAGGGCCTTCGCGTCGAGACCGCTCGCCGCACCGAGTTCACGCAGTCGGGAGTCGGCAGGCCGCGAGAGCAGTCGTTCCGCGCCGTTCGATGCTCCGGTACCGGCCGCGTCGACGTCCCGGTCGATGCGCCACATCGCCGCGAGCATCAGTTCGTAGATGCCCGTGTCCCGTGCCCCTTGGGATCGCAGGACGGACGCGAGGTCGTCGACGTTCTCGAGGATCGCGACCAGCGTGTGATCGGCCATCACGGCGCGCAGGGTCTCTTCCGCCGTCTTCGGCGCCTTGCCGCTTCCGAGCGCCACGGTCATCGCCTCGATCCACTGGCGTGCGGAGACGTCCGCGGGGAGCGCGTGCCCGAAGAGCGACTTCAGGGACGTGGCGAGCGCGACCTCGTCGGCGCCCTTGGAGGCGGTCGCGAGTTCGTCGAGCAACGCGCGCCCCGCGCCACGGAGCGGCTTCGCTTCCGCTTCGGCGGCGCGGTTCGCGGCGCGGAGCGTCGTCAGGAGCGACGCGAGCTTCGAGGTCCCCGCGGCCGCCGACGATGAACCGGAGTCGACGTCCGCCGCGGTGCCGCAGCCGGTCGCCGTCGCGATCAGCGCCGCGACGACGACGAGCCTCCGGGACCACTCGGACACGTTCGCCATCGGGGACGAAGGGAGCAACGGGCATGCCGCCCGGGACACGATCGTCGCGACCGGATCACGGCGGAATCCTCCGACGAACGGCGTTCCAGCGCGTCGCTCGGGTTCGCTCGGGACGGGTGCCAGGTCGCCTGCGAACCAGTGCCGACGTCCGGGCACGATGTCGCACACGCGGCCTCGCCGAACATGAACGTGTCCCCGTCCGCGGCGTCGGAACGTGAGCCCTCGGGTCGGCGGGGCACTGATCTCCGGTATTCGAGGGGCGTGACGTGGGTCCGATCGTGAGCTTTCGACCGGGAAACATGAACGTCGGAAGGTCCGGAATCTGTCGTATGTAGTGCGCGACTTCGGCACATTCACCTACCCGATGCCGGAGCCTTCCTCTTCCGGAGTTTTCCCATGTTCTTTCGCTCGTTCCTCACCACGGCTTCCTCCTTCCTTCTCGCGTCGATCGTTTCCGGCTGCGCCGTCGACGCGTCCGATTCGGACGTCTCGGACTCGGATCTCGGCACCTCCGCCGACGCGCTCCGCATCGTGAACGGCCGCTTCGTCTTCGCGTCCCCCGGCTCCTTTGATCTCGGCAAGACCGTCGGCGAGACCGTTCCCGAGACCGGCTGCAACCTCTACACGGCGCTCTCGCTCATGAACGCGCCCCTCGCCGAGGCGACCGTCGGCCTCGGCGCCGGAGCGAACCAGCTCGGCATGGTGTGCCCCATCGCCGCGCTCGCGCCGAAGTCGTACGTCTTCGACTTCGCGCGCATCGACGACTGCGGCGTGAAGATCTACCGCGGCTTCCTGAAGGGCGCCGCGAACCCCTCCGATCCCGCGAACCGCATCGAGGTCCTCGACCGTCGCGCCAACCGCTGCGCCGTTCCCGCGATCTGGCCGCCCCCGTCGTCCATCGAACTCACCGTCGCCGGAGGCACGCCCTCCGCCACCCGCGCCTACTCCCGCCTCCCGTACGTGGCGCCGACCGTCGATGCCGGCGCGTTCCCCATGCGCGACAACGCGTGGTTCGTCACGCCGACCGAGGGTTGCGACACGTTCGACACGCTCGTCCTCGAGCAGGGTGGCCTGGCGACCGCCCGTTTCTCCCGCACGTTCCGTCCGCGGAGCCCGGGCGCCATCTGCCCGCTCGGCATGCCCATGCCGCGCGAGTACGTGCTCACGTCCAGCCGCACGAACGAGTGCGGCATCGTGACCTACCAGGGTCGGTCGCGGATCTCGGGCGCGGCCCTGACGCTCGTCGACAACCGCGAGAACGTCTGCCCGACGTTCGTGCAGCTTCCGTCCGTCGAATCCGTCGAGACGACGGACTCGGGCGAGACCCGGCTCTTCGCGCAGCTCGCGCCCTGACCGCGGACGCGCGCCGCGACGACGCGACGCCGACGGACGCCGATCGCTGAGTCGGCCCACATCCAGGCGCGGATCGGCGCCCTCCCTCGGGGGGCGCCGGTCGGCCACCCGTCCCCGCCGGGGAGGAAGGCGCGTCCCGGGAGGAATCCATCGGAAAAGGACGCGGCCTCGACCTGGGTCGTCGCCGAGGACGGCAAACGAACACTCGCGTTCTTTTTGGGCCCGGCGCTTGCTTGGTGACCAAGTTCAATGGTCCCCCGCTCCTCCTCCCGCTCCCTCCTCCCCCTCCTCGGCTTCGCCCTCGTCCTTCCCTCCGCCGCCTGCGGAAGCGACGGTTCCAACTTCGTGGACGACGACGATGCCGTCGTCTCCGGTGGCAAGCGTTCCACGTCGGGCAAGAATGGCACGGCCGGAAACGGCGGCGTCTTCGGTGGCACGTCGGGCGACGGCGGCGCGATCGGCACCGAGACCCGGTGCGCTCCGAGTCCCGCGAACGTCGAAGTCCCCGGCAACGGATGCGACGACGACGCGGACGGCAGGGTCGACGTCGAGACGTCCTGCGACGACGCGCTCGGCGAGGACGGCGACGCGAACGCATTCGCGCGGGCGATCGGACTCTGCAAGGTCGCTTCCGGCGATTCGTGGGGACTCGTGAAGGCCGAATACCGCGGCGGTTTCACGCGCGGGGCGCCTCCGAACGCGCTGCAACACGGCATCCTGTCCAAGTTCGGCACCGGCGTGAAGCCTCGCGAAGGCAATCGTCTCGGCGTCCTCAGCACGGGCCAGGCGCGCGAGTTCAACGGCCCCGGCGGAAAGCCGTTCCGCGACGGAGGGCGCATGAACTCGGGCGGCGGCGGGGACGTCGCTCCCGGTTTCCCCGCCGGCACTCCGGGATGTCCCGTGGACTCCGAGGTGAACGACGTCATCGATCTGCGCCTGACGATCAAGGCGCCGGCGAACGCGAAGGCGATCGGGTTCGACTTCAGCTTCTACTCGAGCGAGTGGCCCGCGTTCATCTGCTCGCGCTTCAACGACGGCTTCGCGGCGATCCTCGCGTCGAAGGCGTGGAACGGTGGCACGCCGGGAAACATCTCGTTCGACGCGCAGAAGAACCCGATCAGCGTGAACAACGGATTCTTCGACGTCTGCACGCCGAACGTCACGGCAGGGTGCCGGGCGAATCCGCGCGTGTCGAAGACGTTCGCGTGCGCGCGCGGCACGTCGGAGATCGAGGGGACGGGCTTCTTCGGTTCGATCACGAACGAGTGCCCCGGCACGCCCGGCTCGCAAGGCGGCGCCACCGGATGGCTCGGTTCGCAGGCTCCGGTCGCGCCCGGCGAGACCCTGACGCTCGACCTCGTCATCTGGGACACGAGCGACTACATCTTCGACTCGAGCGTCCTCGTGGACCACGTCCACTTCGTGGGCGGCGGGGTGACCGTCGCGGCGCCCGTCACCGAGCGCCCGCCCCCGCGATGACGCCGTCGGCGCGTCGTCCGCGTCAGTCGAGGTAACGCGCGTCCGCCGGCGGCAACGTGGACGGCGAGAACGTGTGGCGCTTGTCGATCTGACCGGAGTACGTGTCCCAGACGTCTTCCCAGGTCGCGCCCCCGACGACGAGGATCACGTCCGCGACGAGGAGCACCCAACCGACGACCGGGATCGCGCGGGACGCGAACCGACCGGCCACGGCGGCTCCCACTTCCGCACCGATGACGCGCGGGGCGGCGGAGCCGAGGGCCGCGCCGAGCCTCGTGGCTCCGTAGATCGCGACCCGTTCGGCGACGGCGAACCCGATCGCGCCGAACGCCGCGCCGACGGCCGTCTCGGCGACGCCGTCCCTCTGCGCGTGTCCGATGAGATCGACGGCCGTGAGGAGCGCCATCGGACCTCCGCCGCGGATCCAACCCCGCACGCGCGGCCGGGCCACGGGGCGTGGCTCGTTGGCGAGACCACGCGTCGCCGTCCCGGAGTTCGCGGCCGCGGCCGCCTCCTCGTTCGCGAGGATGGCTTCGAAGAGCGAGGCGTCGTCGGGCACGATTCCGGTCTTCGAGAGCGGGATCGATTGCCGCTGCTTGAAGACGATCTGCTCGAACTTCGCCTGCGTGAGGGTTCCCGTGCGTTCGGGGAGCGGCGCGCCGTTCTTGTCCCGGGGGACGACGGAGTAGTGCCAACCGTGTTCGGCGGTGGGCGCCGTGACCCTGCCGACCTCCACGTAGCCGGCCCCGCCGATCACGAGGTGTCCCGGATTCGCGCGGGCGATGCGGGAGATGGTGCTCAGCCCTCCTCGACCGAGCGCATCGGCGGAGGAACACACGGACGTGAAGATGGGGCGCCCGGGCTTGATCCGGGAGCGTACGAGTTCGCCGTACCCGTCGACGGGATAGCCCGCCCCCGTCATCGTCGGTGCGATGTACCCGCCCGGTTCGCCGTGGGCGGCGAACGTGAACGCGCGGAATCCGCCCGTCCAACGCTCCGCGTAGATCTGGTCGAGCGGCGGTTCTCCTCGGACGATCGACACGTAGTCGGGCGTGTCGATCTGGATCGGGAACGGTGTGACGGGTGCGGCATGACCGTCCGCCGAAACTCCCGCGATCGCGAGCGCGAACGCCGCCCCCATCCACGTCGCCTTCGACCATGCGTTCGATCGGATCCGGACCATGCGACGAGCGTACGCGAACGTCCTGGAAGCGGGCCAGCCTCGTGCGGGGGCGGACGTGGTAGCGTCCTGGGAGCGTTTCCCTGAAAGTGCTCCGTGCCCCCATGTCCTCCGAGTCCAAAAGTTTCGCCGATCTGGGCCTCGCGCCCGCCTTCGTCCGTGCGGTCACGGACGAAGGATACGAGCGGCCGACCCCGATCCAGTTCCAGTCGATCCCCGTCGTCCTCGAAGGACGGGATCTCCTCGGTTGCGCCCAGACGGGCACGGGAAAGAGCGCGGCGTTCCTCCTCCCTCTCCTCCAGCGGCTCGAGGCGATGCCCAAGGACGGCAAGGTGCGCGCGCTCGTCCTCGCGCCGACGCGGGAACTCGCGATCCAACTCGGGGAACGCGCCGCCGCCTACGGGCGGTTCACGAAGGCGAAACACGTCGTCGTCTTCGGAGGCGTGGGTCAGCGGGACCAGGAGGTAGCCCTCCGAGCGCGCCCGGATCTCGTCATCGCCACACCCGGCCGGTTGATCGATCTCCTGGGCCAGAAGATCGCGAGCCTCGACGGCGTGAAGATCCTCGTCCTCGACGAGGCCGATCGCATGCTCGACATGGGGTTCATCCGCGACGTGCGTCGCATCCTCTCCTACGTCCCCACGAAGCGGCAGACGTTGCTCTTCTCGGCCACGATCCCGAAGGACATCGCCGAGCTCGTACGAGACGTCCTCGTCGACCCCGCCCGCGTCGCGGTGCGCCCGGAGGTGACCACCTCCGATCGCGTCGAGCAGGTCGTCCACAAGGTGCAAAAGTCCGAGAAGCTCGCGCGCCTGGTGGATCTCCTGCGTGCCGACGATGCGTCCCGGGTGCTCGTGTTCACGCGAACGAAGCACGGCGCCAACCGCCTCGTGCAGCAGCTGGAGAAGGTCGGGATCACGGCGCTGGCCATCCACGGCAACAAGTCCCAGTCCGCGCGCACGCGGGCCCTCGACGGATTCCGGGACGGCGGCATCGGCGTGCTCGTCGCCACGGACATCGCCGCGCGCGGCATCGACGTCGACGGCGTGTCCCACGTCGTGAACTACGAACTGCCGAACGTCCCGGAGCAGTACGTGCACCGCATCGGGCGCACGGGACGTGCGGGAGCCCGCGGCCGCGCCATCTCCCTCGTCTCCGAGGACGAACGGACGTTCCTCGCGGACATCGAGAAGTTCATCCGGAGGAAGATCGACGTCGTCGCGAGTCCGCCGTCGCCTCCGGGTCCGCCCGTCCCCCGGGAGATCGAGCGCCACGATCCACGGAACGCGTCCCATCCCGGCCAGGCACGTCGTGCCCCTTCTCGGGGACACGCCCCGCGAAACGCACCTCCCCGTGGCGATGCGCCGCGCAACGCGCCTCCCCGTGGCGATGGCCCGCGCAACGCACCTCCCCGTGGCGATGGCTCGGGAACGCCGCGCCCGTCACGTCGCCGTCGTCGGCGATCGCGGTGAACCGAGAACAGCGACGCTCGGCCTTCGCGGGCGCGGAGCACGCAGGCTAGGCGGCGCGGGTCGCCGTCGCGATCCACGTGGCGGCGGGGAGGATCACGCCCCGCGGACCGTGGTGCGGAAGGAACGCGGCACGGACCGCGTCCCTCAGCTTTTCCCGCGTGGTGGGGTCGACTTCGGGCAGCGCCCGGGCCAGGGGGCCGACGTTCAACGCGAGATCCACGGCCGCCTCCAGATCCGACCGGCCCGCGACGGCGATGTCCGTATCGAAGGGCGTGACGTCGATGGACGCGAATCCGGCGGAAGCGAGGAGGGTCGCCACGCGCCCCGTCTCGGCGAACGCGAACGGTCCGGGCGCACCGGGAGCGGGAGGGACCGGGGGCTCGACGAGGAAAGGACGCCCCGCTTCGAGTGGCAACGTGAACGACGGGTTCTCCGACATCGGCCTCCAGCACACGAACGCGAGGCGACCGCCCGGACGGAGCGCCGTGCGCAGGTTCGCGAACGCGGCCACGGGGTCGTCGAAGAACATGACGCCGAAGCGGGAGAAGAGGACGTCCGCGGAGGCGGCCTCGAACGCGAAGGTCTGCGCGTCGGCGAGGGTGAACGCGAGGTTCGACCGCGATGCCCCGCGGACCCGCGCGCGGGCGACGAGCGGTCCGGAAACGTCGACGCCCGTCACGCGGCCGCGGGGGACCGACTCCGACAGGAGGATCGACGTCGCGCCGGCGCCACATCCGACGTCGATCACGCGTTCGTCGCCCTGGAGCGCGAGCTTGCCCAGGACGGCCTTCCCGAACGGCTCGAGCTGCGCGTCGAGCGCGTCTTCGAGCGCGACCCACTTCGGTCCACCCTGCTCGTTCCAGTAACGGGACTGCTCGACGTTCGACGTGGCGGGATCCGTGCCTTCGCTCATGGGTCCACGTGTAGGACCACGCGCCGGCCTGCGCAAGGAGCGCATGGCCGCCACGGTGCCGGACGGGGGTTCCGAACGCACTCGCGAAGGCGGGTGACACGCCTTACACTCCGCTCGTGGCGTCGACCGACGGACGGATCTACCGCATCGAGCCCGGAACGCGGACGTTCGTGGCCGGTCACCGGGGGCTCGTGGGCGCGGCGCTCACGAGGGCCCTCCGCGCCCGCGGATGCACCGCGCTGATCGAGCGCGACAGGTCCGCGCTCGACCTACGCGACGCGGCGGCGGTCCACGCGTTCTTCGCCGAGACGCGTCCCGAGCTCGTGTTCGTCGCGGCGGCCAAGGTCGGCGGAATCGTCGCGAACGCGCGGGAGCCGGTCGCGTTCCTCGCCGAGAACCTCCACGTCCAACTGAACCTGCTCGAAGCGGCCCACGCGCACGACGTCGCACGGGTGGTGTTCTTCGGTTCGTCCTGCATCTATCCCCGCCTTTCCGAGCAGCCGATCCGCGAGGACGCGCTGCTCGGCGGGCCCCTGGAGCCGACCAACCAGTGGTACGCCGTGGCCAAGATCGCGGGACTGAAGCTCGTCGAGGCCCACCGTGCCCAGTTCGGACGGAAGTGGATTTCGCTCATGCCCACGAACCTGTACGGACCGGGCGACAACTTCGACGCCACCGGCTCCCACGTCATTCCCGGGCTCCTCCGGCGGTTCCACGAAGCGAAGCAGGCGGGCGCGGACGAAGTCGTCGTCTGGGGTTCGGGGACGCCGCGTCGGGAATTCATGTTCGTGGACGATCTCGCTCGTGCGTCCCTCGCACTCACGGAACGGTACGACGGCGACGGCATCGTGAACGTGGGAACGGGGGTGGACGTCTCGATCGCGGAGCTCGCGTCGGTCGTCGCGGAGGTCGTCGGGTTCCGGGGAAGGATCGTGTTCGATCCCTCGAAACCCGACGGCACACCGCGGAAACTCCTGGACGTCGGCCTCCTCCGCGAACTCGACCCCACGCCCCCCATCGCGCTCGCCGAAGGACTCCGGAAGACCTACGCGTGGTTCACGTCCTCGGGGGAACGCGTGCGCACCTGACGGGTCCTCCGACGTCGGCGGGTCACAACGTCACGCTGGAGCGTTCCTTCGCCGTGGTACATTTCGCGGGACCCCGACCGTCGACCGCGCGAGCTCGGCATCGACGGACGCGGTCGCGGACATCGGAACTTCGGAATGCACAAGACCGTCGTCATCTGCACGCGCAACCGTGCCGCCGAACTCGAGGCCGCCTTGGTGGGCGCGCTCGACGAGACCCGGTGCGCGGACGACGCCCGGGTGCTCGTGGTCGACAACGGTTCCACGGACGCCACCCGCGCCGTCGTCCTCGGCTACCCCGACGTACGCTTGCTGAGCGAGCCCAGGGTCGGGCTCTCGCACGCGAGGAACCTGGCGCTCCGCGAGGCTCCTCCCGGCATCCTCGTCTATCTCGACGACGACGCCGTCCCGCGGAAGGGCTGGCTCGAGGCGATTTGCGCTCCGTTCGCCGCGGACCCGAAGGTCGCGGCCGTGGGAGGTCGCGTCCTGCCTTCGTGGAGGGTCGATCCTCCCGCGTGGACGAATTCGGACTTGATCCGGAGCGTGTTCAGTCTGCTCGAGCACGAGGACTCGTTCGCGTTGAACGCACGGACCGATGCGTGGCTCGTGGGCGCGAACTTCGCGGTGCGTACGGACGCACTGGCAGCGGTGGGCGGATTCGCGACGCGACTCGGACGCAGGGACTCCGGACTCCTTTCGGGCGAGGAAGAGTTGGTCGTCCGTCGTCTGAAGCGCCGGGGGCGACGTCGTCCTCTACCGTGCGGACGCCGTCGTGACCCATCCCATTCCGGAGCCGCGCATCCATCGGCGGCGGGTCCTCCGTCGCTTCTTCGCCCAGGGGATCTCGAACCGCATCCTCGAGGAGACGGAGGACGACGACATGGGTACCGGCTCCTCGCCGCGCCGTTTCCGGCAGTGGCGGAGACCGCGGACCACGTGGACGACCTGCCGTTCGAAATCGCGTGCCTCTGCGCCGAGATGGCGGGGTACATGAGTCGCGTCTGGAAGGTGACGGGAACCGCCGCCGGCAAGGACGATCCGTCGTCGCGCGAGTGAGGGGGACGAACGTCACCATGGCAGCCGTGAAGGTCGATCCGAAACGTGTCCGCGAGTTCCGGGACGAAGCGAGCTTCGACGCGTGGCTCGGCAAGAACTGGAACGCCGAACCCGAGGTGTGGATCAAGATGCACAAGCGCGCGTCCGGGCTCCCGTCGATCGCGCACACGGAGGCCATCGACGTCGCGCTCTGCTGGGGATGGATCGACGGAATCCGGAAGGGGTTCGACGAGAAGAGCTTCCTCCAGCGCTTCTGTCCGCGTGGAAAGAAGAGCACGTGGAGCCGGATCAACGTCGACAACGTCCAACGTCTGATCGCCGCGAAGCGGATGCGCCCCTCCGGACTCGTCCACGTCGAGTCGGCCAAGGCCGACGGAAGGTGGTCCAAGGCGTACCGCGCCGCCACCGACACGGTGCCCGAGGATCTCGCTCGCGCCATCGCGAAGAGCGCGAAGGCCCGCGCGACGTTCGCGACCCTCACGGCCCAGAACCGGTTCGCGCTCGTCTTCCGCGTGTCGTCGCTGAAGACCGAAGAGGCCCGCGCGAGGAAGATCGCGACCTTCGTCGCGATGCTCGAGCGCGGCGAGACCATCCACCCCCAGGGTCCGAAGTCCGATCGGAAGCCGGCGAAGAAGGCCACGGCGAAATCGCCGGCCAAGAAGCGCGCCTGACGCACGAGTCACGGGCCCGTCGATTCGTACTTTCGGTCGATGGCGGGACGGACGCGAATCGCTAGCCTGATCCCCATGCGCACCGAATTCGCTCGCTTCCTGCGGATGCCGAGGCCCGAAGGGGCCGGACGCATTTCGGGAACCGATCGGGTCCTCGCGCTCCTGCTCGCGCCCACCGTCGTCCTCGAAGGCGTCTTCCGGGAAGGGCTGGTGCGGCGACCGTTCGAGATCGCGTTCGGTCTCCTCCTCGCGGGTGCCGTCGCGATCCGGAGGCGTTTCCCCTTCGGCGCTCCGACGTCGGCGTTCGCTCTCGCCACCTTCGTCGCCCTGGTGCGGTGGGCGTTCGGTCTGCCCGAGGTCGCCCTGTACGCGTCCGTGAGCGCCATCCTCCTCCCGTACACGCTCGTGCGGTGGGGATCCGGTCGCGAGATCGCGGTCGGTTACGCGGTCGTCACGTCGACCTTCTTCGGGTCCATGCTCGCGGGCGACATGCACGCACCATCGGACGCGATCGGCGGCGCGCTGACGCTCCTCTTCCCCGGCGCCCTCGGCGCGTTCCTCCGTTCCCGCGCCGAAGGTCACCGCAAGGACGTCGAACACGCCAAGACCCGCGAACGGGAGCACATCGCACGCGACCTCCACGACTCCGTGGCGCACCACGTCTCGGCGATCGCGATCCAGGCGCAAGCCGCGCGGGCCGTGCTCGCGGTCCGTCCGGAGGCCGCGGCGGACGCCCTCGGCAACATCGAATCGGAGGCCAAACGGACGCTCTCGGAGTTGAGATCCATGGTGCGCACGTTGCGCGACGAACGCTCGGCGACGCTCGAACCGGGGGTCGGCGTGCGGGACCTTCCGCGCCTCGCGTCCGCACTCGGGACGGGTCTCTGTGTCGAGGTGGTCGTCGACGAGGGGGCCGATGCTCTCTCGTCCGGAGTCCAAGGCGCGGTCTACCGCGTCGCCCAGGAGTCCATCACCAACGCCGCGCGCCACGCGGCGGGAGCGTCGCGCGTCGACGTCCGCGTCACCCTCGACGACGGGGACGTGACCGTCTCGGTCGAGAACGACGGGGAATCCCCGCTCCCGTCGGGCGCTCCCGGATTCGGCCTCGTCGGCATGGCGGAACGTGCGAAGCTCCTCGGTGGTACGTTCTCCGCCGGTCCG
Source organism: Polyangiaceae bacterium (assembly GCA_046351475.1). GTDB lineage: Bacteria > Myxococcota_A > Polyangia > Polyangiales > Polyangiaceae > JAXLYL01. Next base: position 1,320 of record JAXLYL010000040.1, on the reverse strand, counting down.
CGGAAGGAAGGCGGGTGGCGCGTGCGTGTCGTCCTGCCGCGCCGAGGGTCTTCGCCATGACGCTTCGTGTCCTCCTCGCCGACGATCAGGACCTCGTACGCACGGGCCTCAGGATGATCCTCGAATCCCACCCCGGGATCCGCGTCGTCGGCGAAGCCTCGGACGGAGAGAACGCCGTACGACTCGCGACGGAACTTCGTCCGGACGTGTGCCTCTTCGACGTCCGCATGCCCCGGCTCGACGGCATCGAGGCGACCCGACGTCTCGCGGGCCCCGGCGTCGCGGATCCGCTCGCGGTCGTCGTCATCACGACGTTCGACGTGGATGAATACGTGTACGGCGCACTCAAAGCGGGGGCACGCGGGTTCCTGCTCAAGGACGCCGGCCCCGAACTTCTGGTCCAGGCCGTCCACGCCGCCGCCGCCGGGGACGCGCTCATCGCGCCGTCCGTGACCGCGCGTTTGCTCGAAACCTTCGCGGGTCTCCAGGGGGCACCGCCCCGTGCGCCCTCCGAGCCGCTGACCGAGCGCGAGGACGAGGTCATCGTCGCCGTCGCCCGCGGTCTCACGAACCAGGAGATCGCGAAGGCGCTCCACGTGAGCCTCAGCACCGTGAAGACCCACGTGGCCAACGTGATGGCGAAAATCGGCGCGCGAAACCGCGTCGAAATCGCGCTCTGGGCCCACGAAGCGAACCGCGGCCGGCGCTGACGCGTCCTTCTCCCGCGGATCGGCCTCCGACTTAAGGACGAGACGAAAGGGCCGCCCGGCCGATTTTCCCCGCGGCGGCGCGCTCCATACTCGGTGGAGGACGGCACGCGAATTCCCGCGGTGCGCGTCCGGACCGCGAGGAGCGACCATGAAAGCGATCGTGCGCGACGCGTACGGGGGTCCCGAAGTCCTGAAGTTCGAGGACGTCCCCGAACCCTTGCTCGGCCCCGAGGAGGTCCGCGTGCGCGTCCGCGCGTCGAGCCTCTGTCGGGCGGACAAGTACGTGCTCCAGGGGCGTCCGTTCCCGCTCCGCTTCGCCACGGGTCTCGTGACGCCCAAGAAGCGCGGTCTCGGCCTCGACTTCGCCGGCGACGTCGTCGAGGTCGGGCGCGAGGTCGACGACGTGCGTGTCGGTGACGCCGTGTACGGCGAGGCGGTGCTCGGCGAAACGTGGGCCGAGTACGCCTGCGTGCCCGCTCGATTCGTCGCGCGCAAACCGCGGACGCTCGGATACGAGGCGGCGGCGATCGTTCCGGACAGCGCCCTCACGGCGCTGCAGGGCCTCGTCCGGGAGGGGCGCCTCGTGGCGGGTCGACGCGTCCTCGTGAAC
>JAXLYL010000039.1:0-45053 GCA_046351475.1 Polyangiaceae bacterium | reverse complement strand
CGCTCCTCTCCATCGAGGACGGCTGCTCGGAAGACGATTGGGACGGCTGGAAGGCCCTCACCGAACGCATCGGCAAGAACGTCCAGCTCGTCGGCGACGATCTGTTCGTCACGAACGTCGAACGCCTGAAGCGCGGCATCGAAGGCGGGTACGCGAACGCGATCCTCATCAAGGTGAACCAGATCGGCACGCTCACCGAGACCCTCGATTCGATCCGCATGGCCGGTGAGGCGGGCTACCGATCCATCATCAGCCACCGGTCGGGTGAGACCGAGGACACGTTCATCGCCGACCTCGCCGTCGCCACGAACGCCGGTCAGATCAAGACGGGTAGCCTCTCCCGCTCCGATCGTGTGGCGAAGTACAACCAGCTCCTCCGCATCGGCTTCGAGCTCGGCGAGGCGGCGGTGTACGCAGGCAAGGCGCCCTTCGTCCGCCGCGCGTGATTCTCCGCCGATCCCGTCGGGACGTGTGACGGGTCACCTGGCTTACCGAAGGCGTTCGTGAAGGTGTGCACACACGTTGTGCGACCCTTCGCGTACGCCTTCGTCGCGATTCCTTTCCGCGGAAGGGAACCGTACGATGCGAAGGGAGTGCGCGTGCACGCCCTCTCCGCATGAAACACGTCGATCTCCTGCGACATCTCGCCCGCGAATCCGTTCTCGAGGTCGCGCTCGCGAGCGGTCGCTTGCCTTGCGTCAAGGAAGGCGACGGGTTCCAGCCCATCTCGGACGCGACGATCTCGGCGGACGAGATCCTGGCGGTGCTCTTCGCCGCGGGCGGCTCGCGCTACGTCGACGATCTCGGGGATCAGCCCGTGACGTGGAACTACCGCCTCGACGGCGTGGGGCACGTGAAGGTCGGTGCCATCCAGCGTCCCGACGGCAGCATCCAGGCCCGGTTCTCGGTGACGAAGCGCGACGACGGACCGCCGTCGACCCGCACCGCGGACCCCGTCGCCGCTCCCCGACCGGCGGGACCCCCTCCCGCTCCGAAGGCGGGTCCGCCCGGTCCCCCACCGGGACCGGGCAAACCTCCGCCGCTTCCTCCGAAGCGCCCCGGCACCGCCGCGATCCCTCCCGGCCCGCCCCCGCGCGTGCCACCGCCACCACCACCACCTCCTCCTCTTCCGCCGCCGGTCGCGACCGTCTCGGATGCGCCCGTCTCCGTGCGCATCGATTCCGACCCTCCGCCGCTGCCGCTCGTGTATTCGACGCGGCCGCCCGCGCAGGCTCCGTCCGTTCCGGCGCCCAATTCGATCCATCCGCATCCCACGGAGGTCGTGTCGCGTCGCGGCGGCAAGAAGGACCCGCGCCGCGACAGCGACGACGCGATGCCGGCGCAAGCGGAAGGAAGCGGAATCGGCGGAAGCCGACGAGTCTCCGTTCATCCCGTCCACGATCCCCGAAAGTGGCGTCGTCGCCGCCGGCGCCTACCGCGAGCGACGGACTCGAGATCGATATCGAGGGCACCGTCGGCGGGACGGGAAGTCGCGGCCGTCCAACCCGACGCGTTCTTCGCCGGCAGGATCGAACTCGACACAGGCGGTGCGTCCCTCGATCTCGAGCTGGACGTCGGCCGCGGGGCCGTGGCCGCGGCCGAAGCCACCTCGAACCGCGAGTTCGAGATGGGCGGGGGGTGTCGACGATCCGGTGAGTTCGCCGCTCCTTCCGAGCCTCGATCCGCGGGCCCTCGCGGCCGTGGCGGGAGGTTCGGCGCGTCAGTACTCCGACGACGACGCGGGCGCCTTCGATCGCATCCTCGCCACGGCCCGCGACCTCGGAGCCACGGACCTCCACGTCGTCGCCGGAAGGCCGCCGCTCCTCCGCATCGCGGGCGATCTCGTGCCGCGCGGGGAAGTCCTCTCGCCCGAGCTCGTCGAGCGGATGGTGCTCCCGATCGTGCCCGCGCGCGTGCGCCCCATCCTCGAACGCGACGGCTCCACGGATTTCGCCCTCGATCACGATCTGCTCGGCAGGTTCCGCGTGAACGTCGGGCGTCAGCGGACGGGACTCAAGGCGTGCCTCCGCCTCATTCCCTTCGAGATTCCGACCCTCGAGGGACTCGGTCTCCCACCGCAAGTCGCGAAGGCGACCGAACATCACCAGGGACTCATCGTCGTCACCGGTCCCACGGGACACGGCAAGACGACGACGCTCGCGGCTCTCGTGAACCTGATCAATACGACGACCACCCACCACGTCATCACCGTCGAGGATCCGGTGGAATACGTGCATCCGATCAAGCGCGCGATGATGAGCCAGCGCGAGGTCGGCGGCACGACGAAGTCGTTCCAGGCGGCCCTGAAGGGATCGCTCCGCGAGGATCCGGATGTCATCGTCGTCGGCGAACTCCGCGACGCGGAGACCGTGCGCATGGCGCTCTCCGCCAGCGAGACGGGTCACCTCGTCCTCGGCACCATGAACACGCCCAGCGCGGCCAAGACCATCGACCGGCTCATCGACCTCTTCCCACCCGCGGATCAGCAACAGGTCCGCATCACGCTCGCGGGCGGACTCCGCCTCATCGTGAGCCAGAGGCTCGTGCCGACGCCGGACCGGGAGTCGGTGAACGCGGCCGTCGAGGTCCTCCCGGGGTCGATCCCGCTGTGGAACCTGATCCGCGACAACAAGACGTTCCAGATCCCGAGCCTCCAGCAACGCGGGAAATCCATGGGCATCGTGCGGCTCGAGGAGTCCCTCGCGGAACTCGTGAAAGCCGGGAAGGCGTCCCTCGAGGACGCGCTCGCCATCACGGAGTCTCCCGAGGAGCTCCGGGCGTTCGTGAAGGGGACCGGTCTCGTCGGTGCACCGCCCGCGGGGGCACCCGGTGCCCCGGCGGCGACGCCGGACACGACGGCCGAAGGCGGTGGCAAGGCGGCGAAGTTGTTCCGGGCGGTCGGTTTCGGAAAGAAGGAGGGGTGAGTTCCGCCCTCGCGGGCGGCTCACCGGACGGCATGGCGCGAATCGACGAACTCTTCGACCAGTTGCTCGACAGGAAGGGCAGCGACCTCCACCTCGGCATCGGGTACCCGCCGATGCTCCGCGTCCGCGGCGAGCTCGTCCCCGCACGGAGCGAGCCGGTGGACACCGCCGAGATGGAGTCGCTCCTCTTCGAGATCACGAACGAGTCCCAGACGAAGCAGATCAAGGAGGAGCTCGATCTCGACTTCGCGTACGCGTACGCGGACAAGGCGCGCTTCCGCGCGAACTATTTCTACAAGACCACGGGGCTCGGTGCCGTCTTCCGGACCATCCCGACGAAGGTCCTCACGCTCGACGATCTCGGGTGCCCCGAAGCGATCCGCAAACTGGCGGAACGGCGCTCGGGTCTCGTGCTCGTGACGGGCCCCACCGGGTCCGGCAAGTCCACCACGCTCGCCGCGATGATCAACCACATCAACCGCACGCGCGCGTGCCACATCCTCACCATCGAGGACCCGGTGGAATTCGTCCACCAGCCCGAGAAGGCGCAAATCACGCACCGCGAGGTGGGTCCACACGCGGTGAGCTTCGCGTCGGCCATCCGCAGCGCGGGCCGCGAGGATCCGAACGTCATCCTCATCGGCGAGCTCCGGAACAACGAGACGATGAAGCTCGCCCTGCAACTCGCGAGCTTCGGCATCCTCGTGTTCGCCACCGTCCACACGAACAGTGCTCCGGCGACCATCGACCGCATCGTGAACGCGTTCCCCGCGGACGAGCAGCCGCAGGTCCGCGGCATGTTGTCCGAGAGCCTCGTCGGCGTCGTCGCGCAGCAGCTCCTCAAGACCGGGGACGGGAAGGGGCGCATGGCCGCCCACGAGATCCTCATCGGATCCGCGGCGCTCGCCTCGACCATCCGCGAGAACAAGACGTTCATGATCCCGAACCTGATGCAGGCCGGTCAGAGCATCGGCATGCAGACCATGGACATGTGCCTCGAACGTCTCGTGATGAAGAAGGTCGTCACGGCGGAGGCCGCCATGGAAAAGGCCATCGACAAGGAGAGTTTCCAGAAGGTCCTGCAACGCGAGAACATCCCGTTCGCCGCGGCGCATTGACGAGGCCCCCATGACCGAACGCGACGACGACCCGGAGTGGGGCCCCTTCCTCGAGGCGACGTTCGTGTCGCTCCTCGAGGCGGCGGACGAAGGTCTCGTCATCTTCGATCGCCTCGGGCGTTGCCGCATGATGGGGCGGCGTATCGGCGAGATGTTCGGCATCGCGCCGTCGGAATGGGTGGGACGATCCCGGGACGAGGTGATGCAGGCCCTGTCGCGGGCCACCGTCGACCCCGAATCGTTCCTCCGGAACGTCGGCGAGGACGATCTCCTCGAGCCCGCGCGTGTGGTTCCCCACGTCGAGATCCGCACGCCCCGGGAGCGCACGGTGCTCTGGACCTCGTTCCCCGTCGCGCGGGAGGGAGGCGCCTGGGGGCGTCTCGGCCTCGTGCGCGACGTGAGCCGCGAGAAGAACGCCGAGCGCGGGATGCGGTCCCTCCGCGAACGCCTCGAACAGGTCGCACCCATGGATCTGGTCACGCGGCTGCCGAACCAACGCCGATTCCGCGAAGAATTGGAGCGCGAACACGGCCGGAGCACGCGTGCGTGGGACAGCTACGCGATCCTCCGCGTGGACATCGATTCCATGGCCGAGCGGAACGAACGTCTCGGGCGTTCGATCGGTGATTCGCTGCTCGCGGGAGTGGCGGACTGCCTCGACAAGCTCCGCCGCGAATACGATCTCGTCGCGCGCCTCTCCGACGACGAATTCGCCGTCCTCTTGCCCAGCTCCGACGTCGTCGCCGCCGAACGCGTGGCCGATCGGCTCCTCGACGCGATCTCCGAGCTGACTTTCCCGATGGCGGAGGACGAACGTGTGACGGCCTGCATCGGCGGAGCGATCTGGGTGCCGCCGTCGACCGAGACACCCGCCGCGATCCTGAGACGGGCAGGGGACGCGCTCCGTGACGCGCGGACCTGCGGTCCGAATTCCGCCCAGCTCGAAGCGGGGACCGCGTCTCCCACGGTCCGCATGAAGACGCCGCCGCCGCCCGCGCGCGATTGACGCGCTGAATCGTAGACGTACGGCCCGTTCTTTTCGGCGAACGGATGGCGCTGTCGTCACGCGACTCACACACTCTCCCAATTCGCAAGTCGACCTCTGCCAAGAGATTGCGCGCGAATTCGCGTGCGTGATGCGATGGCGGAAGGTGCTGTGCGCATCGATGGAGGCTTCGTTCCAATGCAAGTTTCGACGCGACGATTCACGGGTGTTCTCTTGGGAGTGGTCGGGCTCGGCATTCTCGCCGCATGTTCGTCCGGAGGAACGACGGACCCGACGGGAGAGGCCGACGAGGCCGCCACGACGGCCGAAGTCGCGAAGAAGCTGTTCGACGTGAACGACGTCTCGATCCTCTTCCCTAAGGATTCGAACGGTGAGCCGCAGCCGTCGATCAAGATGAGCGACAAGGACGGCGCGGGTTCCGAGTTCTTCCCGCAGGGCACGTTCGACCAAGTGATCAAGTTCGCGAAGGGCGGCGTCGACGGTCAGGCCGCGACGAACCCGCGCATCGGCTTCCAGCGCGGCATGGACGATCGCGCCAACTGGCGTGTCGTCGGCATGCGGTTCGATCCCTGCGCCCCGACGACCAAGATCGCCGGTGACCCCGTCCTCAACGCCGTGGGCATCACCGAGTGCATCGTCCAGGTGCGCCTCATCGCCCAACCGATCATCTCGAAGCGCGACGTGGACACGACGGCCCACCTCGTCTTCAACCTCGGCACGAAGAGCGCGCTCGAGAAGGCGGCTCCGGGATCTTTCGCGGCGCTCCAGACGCGCGTCGTCAACCTCCTCCGAGGGATCCGCGACGCCTCCGCCACCGCCGGCGCTCCGACGGTCGGTCGCACGCTCGGTGTCCACCCGGGCTTGGCGAAGGATCCGGCGAACGTCGGTACGCTCGTCCGTCAGTTCATCGACGAGACGGCCGGCGCGTCGTCCAAGCTCGAGGCGGCCGGCGTGTCGGTGAAGTCCGTCGCGTTCATGGGTCTCATCGGTGGGTCGTTCGAACCGTGGGTCTTTTTCGCCGGGCGCGTCGTACCCGGAACGGGCTGGCAGCCGCTGCCGATGCCCGCGTTCCCGGCGTCGAAGCAGATGCACCAGAAGCTCTCCTTCATCGACTCGCAGCACGTCATCCCGGTGTCCGAGCTCCCGAAGAGCACGGCTCCGCTCTTCGAGAACTCCGCTTCCGGCGGGGCCACCGAGGCGAAGCTCGCCTTCGAGATCGACCATCCCGAGGACATCCACTTCTTCAACATGGACTGCGTCAGTTGCCACACCACGGCGTCGCGCGTGATCAACCTCGGCATCAAGAGCACGTCCGATCGTCACCGTGTGCCGAACGGGATCACGGGTTACGTGACGCGCGAGAACGCCCAAGGCTCCACGTGGAACGTCCGCAACTTCGGCTACTTCGGCGGAAAGCCCACGGTGAGCAGCCGCACCGCGACCGAGACCGTCGGTGTCGTCCAGTTCATGAACACCGAATGGATGGACGCGACGACGCAGGCCGATCTGAAGAAGATCAACGACCGTCGCGCGTCGCGGAACCAGGCGATCCTCCAGGGCCCCGCGCGCGACTGCACGGCCGTGGACGACGAGGTCTACGACTGCTTCGACAACAACGGTTCGAACGACGACGCCGCCGAGTCGGGCACGGGCAAGTGCACCGCGAAGTGCGGTGCGTTCGCGACGCGTTCCACCGACACCGAGCCGGAGGAGCCGCCGCCGGCGCCGCCCATCGATCCGGTCGTCCCGCCGGTCGATCCTCCGGTGGAAGTGGACGTGTGCGACGCGACGCCGGAAGTGGCCGTGACGGTCGGGTCGGACGGCTCGGCGACGCTCACGGGCGTCACGGCGCAGTGCCTCTCCCGCACGATGAACGGCAGCTTCCGCAGCACGCCCGCCAACATCCTCTGCCGCACCACCACGGAGTGCAAGATCACGCTCCGGAACCCGCAGACGTCGGGCAAGGCTTCGTCCGTCACGTTCGGCGGCGCGGCGGCGCGTCGCCTTCTCTCCACGCTCCAGTCGCCCGTCGGCGAAGACGGTATCGAGCGCTTCGCGACGAAGTCGTCCGACGCCGCGGCCGCCTCCCTCAAGATCGAGTGCAAGAGCGGTCGCGACCGCAGCTGCACGGTGACGATCACCTCGAAGTGACGCGCTCCTCGCGGGGGACGTGGCCGAACCGCCGCGTCCCTCCGCGAGACGCCGTCACCCTCCTCGACTTCCGTCGAACTCTCGATCGTGCGTGTGATTCCGGAACGGCGCCCCGGCGCCAAGCAGTGAGGCTTCGCCCATGAAGGTCCAAAACACTCTTCTCGCCCTGTCCCTTCTCGGCGCATGCGCGTTCGCGTGCGGTACGACGTCCGAAACCGGCAGCGAAGTCGACGAAGCCGTGAAGAAGGCCGGCACCAAAGCCGCCCTCGACACGCCGACGAAGAACACGCTCTACCACCTGTCGGAAGGCAGCGAGATTTTCCCCTACTTCGCGGTGCGTGCTCTCGAAGTTCCGCTGCCCGACGGTCGCTACGTGAAGTTCCTCGACCCGGAGAACCTGAAGCAATACGGGCTCCTCCCGGACGAGAAGTCCACCGCACAGGGAGCCGACGGAACGCAGGCGAACCCCGAAGGGTTGCCGGTCGGTCTCACGCTGACCCACGCCAAGGACACGGGCTTCATCAGCCTCGGGGTCAATTGCTCCGTCTGCCACGTCGGGGAGATCGAGTACAAGACGAAGTCCGGCGCCCTGAAGAAGTTGCGCGTCGACGGGGCCCCGAACGTCTTCGACATCCAGGGCTTCTACGGCGGCATCATCCGAGGCCTCAAGGCGTCCCTCGACAAGAGCACCGTCGAGGCTCGCCTGAACCGCGACAAGTTCCTGGTTCGCGCCGGTCTCGAAGGCCGCTACGTCCGAGACAACCTGTACAAGGTCTACGGAGACGACGGACAGTCCGGGTTTCTCGACAACATCGAGCGCTTCGTCGAACAGACCGAGATCGTGCTCAAGCTCGCCGAGCTCGCGTCGAACCCGCCGGCGACGATCGAGGAAGTCGAGCAGGTCATCGACGGATTGCCCAACACCACCGAGCCGCAACGCCGCCTCCTGCTCGCCCGGTTCTACTTCTTCAAGAACCTGCTCAATCGCCTTCCGTCCACGCGCGGCGGTTTCGGGCGGACCGACGCGTTCGGGACGGCGAAGAACTCGCTCTTCGGGCACCTCGGTTTCCAGAAGCCGACGAACGCCCAGGTGAGCTACCCGAGCATGTTCAACATGGAGACCGAACTCTGGTTCCACTACAACAGCAACACCACGTCCGTCATCGAGCGGAACATCGGTCAGTCCCTGGGACTCGGCGCCGTGGCCGACACGTACGACAAGAAGACCGGGCCCGAGGAGAAGCGCGCGCCGACGTTCATCACGACGTCGAAAGTCGCGAACCTCTACCAACTCGAGCAAGCCATCTACAAGATCGCGCCTCCGGTGTACCCGAGCGACGGCATCCGTGACGAAGGCAAGGTCACGCGCGGCAAGACCGTGTACCTCGAGAACTGCCAAGGTTGCCACGAGCCGACGCCACTCGACACGGAGTTGAACCCCGTCGCGCTCGACAAGGCGAAGCTCTTCGCGTCCGCCGAGATCCCGCTCGAGGAAATGGGCGTCGACGGGAACCAGGCGAACAACTTCGACCTTCCCGTCCTGGACAAGCCTCTCTCCGAGCGCATCGGGGGCATTCTCGACAAGCTCAAGACGACCTACTACGCGACGGAAGGGACGCCCGAAAAGGTCCAGGCGCTCTGGGAGAACCGTTTCGACGCGAAGCTCAATCCCACCGGTCTCCGCGGCACGGCGATCTGGCGGAACTCGCCCGTGCAGGACGGAAAGAAGCTGATTCGATCCAAGCCGCTCGACGGAGTGTGGTCGACCGGACCGTTCCTCCACAACGGCTCGGTTCCCACCATCGCCGATCTCCTGAAGCCCGCGAGCGAACGTCCGAAGAAGTTCCGCGTCGGTCACCGCCTCTTCGACGCGAAGAACGTCGGCTACCTGGTCCTCGACGAGAACGGCAACGCGGTCGACTCGGCCGCCGCCGCCGTCTACACCCAGGCCGAGCTCGCACGCGCGAAGGCGGAAGCGACGTTCCTCTTCGACACGAGCCCGACCGACGAAGCGAACAACAATCCGTCCACCGGCAATGCGAACGTCGGCCACGAGTTCGGCACCGACCTCTCCGCCGACGACAAGACCGCGCTCCTCGAATTCCTGAAGGGATTCGGCGGAGGCGCGAACCGTCCGGTCGTCTACGGCAAGAAGTGACGCGACGCCCGACGCGCTGAAGGCCACGCGAAGGCTCCGACTCCGGTCGGGGCCTTCTGCGTTTCCGGAGTCCGGAACGTCTTCAGGTCGTGCGGGGAGGGGGAATCGTGTCCCTGCCTCCGTCCTCGCGGATGCGCGAGAGGAAGTGGAAGACCTCCGTCACCGTCCCGGCGCGATCCATCGAGACGACGTAGGTCCAGACGATCTCGCCGACGGGATCGTCGGTCCACGGCAGCTCCTCGACGAAGACGCGTCGGCCGTCCTCGTCGACGTTGTCGAAGGGCTCGGCGAATCTCAGAGGTTTGCGATCGGCCGCGGGAGGGTAGGCCTCGATGGCCGCGACGCAACGAGCGAAGACTTCGGCGGACGGTGTGCCGACGGAAACGGGCATCGACTCAGGAAGCCAGCGATCGACGTGGCGAGCAAGTGGCGGAACGGCCGTATCCAGGCGACGTGTACGTGCACGTTCACGTGAGCGAAGGACCGAATCGAACCGCGTGCTAGCGCCGCGTGTAATCCGTTCCCTGTTTCTCCAAGAACTCGTCGTACGTCCCGTTGTAGTCGATGACTTGTCCCGGCCGGAGCTCGATGACCCGGGTCGCGAGCTGGGAGATGAAGTGCCGGTCGTGGCTCACCACGACGACCGTGCCCTTGAAGAGCGCGAGGCCCTCCAGGAGGCCCTCGATGGACTCGATGTCGAGGTGGTTCGTGGGCTCGTCGAGGACGAGGACGTTGTGCTTGCCGAGGATCATCTTGGCGAGGAGGAGTCGTGCGGACTCCCCACCCGAAAGCGCCGACGTCGCCTTCAGTCCCGCCTCGCCCGTGAAGAGCAGACGTCCCAGGATCGAGCGGATGTGTTCCTGGGGTGCGTTCGTGTCGAACGAATAGAGCCAGTCGAAGGCCGTGAAGCCCGCCGCGGTCTGGTTCAGGGCCTCGTGGTGGTCTTGCGCGAAGTAGCCGACGCTCGTGTCGTGTCCCCAACGGACCTCGCCCTTGTCGGGCGTGAGGGTGTACGCCCGGGTCTCCTTGTCGAGGCCGTCGTACGCACCCACCATGAGCTTGAGGAGCGTCGACTTTCCGATGCCGTTCGCGCCGGTGACCGCGATGCGATCGCCGCGGTTCACGTTGAGTGACAGGCCCTTGAAGATGGTCTTGTCGCCGAAGGACTTGTCGACGTTCTCGATGCGGAGGACGTCGCGGCCGGAGGGCTTCTCGAACTCGAAGCGCACGAATGGACGCACGAGACTCGAACGCTTCGAACCCGTCGCTTCCATCTGGTCCTGGAGTTTGTCGATCTGCTTCAGGCGGGATTGCGCCTGCTTCGACTTCGACGCGTGCGATCCGAAGCGCTGCACGAACTCCTGGAGCTCGGCGACCTTCTTCTTGGCCGTCGCGGTCGCCTGGTCGGCCCGCTGCTTGTTCTCGTATTTCGCCTCGACGAACTCGAAGTAGTTGCCCGTGTAGACGGTGATGGTGCGGTAGTCGACGTCGGCGATGTGCGTCGCGATCTCGTTCAGGAAGTGCCTGTCGTGCGAGATGACGATGAGCGTGCCCTTGTATCCGATGAGGAAATTCTCGAGCCACCGGATGGAATCGAGGTCGAGGTGGTTCGTGGGTTCGTCGAGGAGGAGGACGTCCGGCTTTCCGAAGAGCACCTGCGCGATGAGGACCCGGAGCTTGTATCCGGAGGGCAGGGCGTTCATCGGCGAGAGGTGTTGCTCGGTCGGGATGCCGAGACCGACGAGGAGTTCGGCCGCTTCGCTCTCGGCCGAGTAGCCGTCCTCTTCCGCGATCACGCCTTCGAGCTCGCCGAGCCGGATGCCGACTTCGTCGGTCACTTCGCCTTCGAGGAGGCGCTCCTTCTCCGACATCGCGTCCCAGAGGGCCTTGTTGCCCATGAGCACCGTGTCGAGGATGCGTTCCTTGTCGTACTCGAAATGGTTCTGCTTGAGCACGCCGAGACGGATGTTGCCGGGCATGTTCACGGCGCCCGTGTCGGTCTCTTCCGCCCCTGCGAGCACTTTGATAAGCGTCGACTTGCCGGCGCCGTTCGCGCCCGTGAGGCCGTAGCGCTTGCCCGGGTCGAACTGCATCGAGACGTTCTCGAACAGGATTTTGGGACCGAAGCGCTTGGTGACCTTGTCGAGAACAATCACGGGAACACGTCCAGGAGAGAAGGAGAGCGAGGTACGAACCGACCTCGGCGCACGTGCGCCGACGACCGCGCATCTACACCTTCGGCGCGTGTGCGAGTAGCGGGAAGTTCGTCGGCGGGCCACGTCCGGATGGATTCCACCCCCCAACGCGCCTATCCTCCGTGAAGTCGTGCGCGACGCGTCCTTCTACGTCAGCGGTCTCCTCGACCTTCACAAGATGGCGGACGCGGACAACCGTCGCGCCACCTGGCGTCAGTCCATGGCGGCCCTCGCGCGGGCCGTGGGGGACGACGGCCCAGGACCCCTCGACGGCCTGCATCCGGACGCGTTGCTGCTCGGCGTCAAGAAGGCCATCGAGTCGGGCCTCGTCGACGACCTCGACTGGTTGGCTCCCGCCGCCGCAGGTTCCGCGCTCTACGAACTCGCGTCCGCGCTGCCCCTCGGGGCCGAGCAACGGGAGCTCGGACGCCGCGTCCTCGCGCGCATGATCGCCGCGAACGCCGAAGCGTTCGTCGCGATGGCGACGCGCATGGCCCTCGGAGCCGCGAAAGTCCTCTCGACTCCCGCGGCACGCGCCCGCGTCGCGCTGATCACCGAATTGCCCCTCGGCCTCGGCATCGCCGACGGGAAGCTCGCCCTCGCGCTCTGTTCACGACGTGAACTCGCCCGCGAGTGGATCGTCGTGCCGTCCACGCGTTCGCTCCCCGATCGGCGACTCGCCGCGCGCCTCCTCGAGCGCGCGGCACGGGAAGCCGCGCGTCGTGCGTCCCTCGGCGATCACCACGCTCTCCGCGTCTTCCGGAGCGACGCGGTCGCCGTCGCGTTCAAACGCCTCCTCGCGGACCGGGAGTCGCTCGTGTGGCGGCACCTCGCCATCGCCCGCGGACTGCTCGCTCCGTGGGTCCCGGACCTCCGCACCGAGATCGAGGCCTCGTTCGGCGCCGAGCTGTCCCCGACCGAAAGGCGGCGAGCCGCCACGTCCGTCGTCGCCCAGATCGCCGTCAGCCCCGACGACGCGATGCGCGTCGCCATGGCCGCCATCGGTCGCGGTCTGCTCAAGAACGATCGCGGCGCGTCAGGCGCCTTCGTGTGGGGTGTCGCGCGCGCGGCCGAGGCCGAGCCCGATGCCGCCGCCGAACTCCTCGACAAGGTCGTCGCCGAAGCGGGCGCCGACACCGCCGAGTCCCTCCTGGAAGCGCGGCTGGAATACGGCGCGGCCCCGTTCATCGACCGCGCGGCCGCGCGCGTTCTCGAGGCGATGGCCCCCGGCGCGACGGCGTCCCGCGGGGACGACGGGGCGGACGCCCTCCTGCGCGAGATCGCCCGCGACCTCGATTCAGCACCCCGCGAGGATTTCACGATCCGAGCGCAACTCACGCGTGGCCTCCATGCGTTCGCCAACGAAGGCGCGCGCGCCGCGTTCTACGTCGGAAAGGAGGCCCTCGAAGGTGCGAAGAGCGCCATCGAGGCGCTCTCCGCGGTCTCCGTCGAGGAGGACTCCGTCGAAGGTCGCGGTGGATCCCTGGCGAGGCGCACGTCCTTCGGGGTGCTCCGCGATCTCGACGTGAGCGTGCTCGAACGGAGCGTGCTCGTGGACCTGCTCCGCCTCGGTGGCGCGGGCGAGAGCGCACGCAGCGACGAGGACGCCATCGATCAAATCCGCGGTCGCCTCGCGGATTGGATCATGCAGCGCGAGGGGACCGTCCTCGTCCCCGAAGAGGGGGACGGCAAGGTCGGATCCTCCCGGCCACCGCCGAAACCCATCTCCCCGAGCCATCCCACGCTCCGGCTCCGCCGCCTCCGTGCCCTCCTCCACCTCGTCGACGGCGACATCGGCGACGGCAACGACGAAGGAGGTCGCGCGGCGAAGCTCCGGATGCGCTGGCTCCGCATTTCGAAGAGCCTCCTCCTCCGGTTCGAACGCGAGCCGAAGAGCGTCCTCCGACGCACGATCCTCGCGGCCTTGGCGCGGGCGCTCGACGCCCTCGTGCGCGTCCGCGCGTGCGACGTCACCGACGTCCTCCTCGTCACCGCGCGGCACGTGGAGGATGCTTCCGAGTTCGAGACGCTCGCCGAAGCGTCCATGGACCCGGACCTCGTGCAGGGCCTGGTCTCGGTCGCTTCGTTCCTCCGCGCGTGCGAAGGGTCACCCGGCATCGCCAAGAAGCTCTCGGCCCTCGAGACGCTCACGCAGGAACTCTCCTCCGAAGCGTCGGGCCGCACCGAGATCGTGCGCACGACCCTCGTCCGCCTGCATACGGCCCTCGTGTCCACCGTCTCGGCGACGTCGCTCCGCGCCCTGTCCAGTGTCGGCGGTACGGAAGCGGACGTCCTCGTGTCCCTCGAGTCGTCGCTCGGCGCGCTCTCGCAACTCGCGTCGGGCGCCCGTTCGCGTCTCAACCCGGATCGGGGTTCCATCGCACCGCCGTCGTCCTCGATGTCGTCCCGTGCGCTCAGCGTCGCCGTCTCGCGCGTCCTCTCCGGCACGCAGCCGAGCCTCAACGACCACGTGATCTCCGCCTCGGTCGACGAAGTGGTGAACGGTGTCCCGAAGGTCGTCGCGCACCTCGCCCAGGAGGCGATCTGGGCCCTCTCCGAACTTCCGGTCGATCGTCCTTCGATGACGATGGACAGCACCGCCCTCCGCGTGGGCGAGCACTTGCCCGCCTGGCTCCCCGCCCGCCGGACCTTGGGCGGCTTCTACGTTCTCCGTGGCCTCGGAGCGGGCGCGGTGGGGTCCGTGTTCGTCGCGAGCCGCGTCGAGGAGAAGAACGAGCCGGACGCCGAGCGTTTCGCGCTCAAGGTCCCCGACTATTCGGCGACCGCGGCACGGAGCCTCTCGGAGTCGGAGTTCTTGCAACTCTTCCGCTCGGAGGCGTCGGCCTTGATGGTCGTGCCGCCGCACGCGAACCTCGCGCGCTTCGTGACCTTCGACGTCGGCGCGAAACCGAAGCCGATCCTCGTGATGGAACTGGTCGAAGGCGTGACCCTGGAGAAGATGCTCGAGTCCCGATCGCTCGACGCCACCCGGGCGCTCCGCGTCCTCGACGAGGTCCTCGCCGGTCTCGAAGCGATGCACGCGGTGGGCGTCGGTCACCTCGACCTGAAGCCGTCGAACGTCGTCCTCCGGAAAGGCGAGGAGGCCGTCCTCGTGGACTTCGGACTCGCCGGGCGGCACGTGCGTCCGGGGTGCGCCACGGGTCCGTACGGGGCACCGGAAGTGTGGGGGGCGGCTCCGGACGGACTTTCGGGGACGCCCATGGCCGCGGACGTGTACGCGTTCGGTTGCCTCGCGTACGAGGTCCTCACCGGACAAGTGTTGTTCTCGGCCCCGACCGAAATGGCCCAGATCGCGAAACACGTCGGTCACGACGGGTTTCCCGATCCTCTGCGGGAGCTGACGAAGCGTCCCGAGCTCGCGGCCTTCGTCGAGGTCCTCCGCACGACGCTCCGCCAGGATTTCCGGAACCGACCCTCCGTCCCCGATCTCCGTCGTGCGCTCCGCGGAGCGTTCCCCGACGTCGGCCAGTTGAAGTGGCCGTTCGCGGCGTGACAGCTTTCGTCGGACTCACGCCCGTCGAGGGAGAACCCGATCCCGGGGGAGCGGATTGCGTCGCCTGCGGACGCTGTTGCCACCACCCGCCGCGGACGGTGACGTTGCTGGAGGAAGACGAGCGCCGCATGGGAGACGCCAACTTGCGCCGGTTGACCGTCGTCGATCCCAAACCTCCGCACTTCCGTTTCGTCGTGAACGACGGACGACGGTGCGGTGCGCTGGACACCCGCGTTCCCGACACGTACCCGTGTGGCGTCTACGACGTGAGGCCCTCGGGCTGCAGGGAAGTGGAGCCCGGCTCCCCGTGTTGTCTCGAAGCGCGTCGCCTCGGTCACCTCGGATCGAGCGTCGAGTTCAAGCGCGTCGCGCGGCGAGCCTGAGTGCGGCGAGTCGTCCGAGCTCGACGACCAGATCCCGCGCGCGGTCGTCCAAATCGTGGCTCGCCGGCGCCTCGATGCGGACGGCCATCGGTTTCGGGGACGCGTGGAGCGTGACGAGGAACCGCATCTTCGCGCGATCGCACGCGATGGATCGCACCCGGGCGGTGGGATCCCGCTCGACGAGCCAGAGGACGACGGGGGCCGCCAGTTCGAACGCGCGATCGGCATCGTCCCCACGGACGTCCACGCCGGGGCCCGCGAACGCGCAGCCCTCCGCGTCCGTTTTCGGCACGATGCGCAGGTGCCGCTCGACGAACCGGAGCTTGTAAGAGGCGAGCGGAAGGACCGCGGAAGTCACGGGTCCAGGAGCGGTCGGAAAACGAGAGGAGCGGCGACGTTCTTCACGGTCGCACTCCGTACGTCCCCGAATCGGAAGCGTCCGGCGGGCAGGGTGCGCTCGGTGAGCGAAGCGGTCTCCTCCATCACGAGGATCTCGTTCCGGTGGGCCTGGGCCTGGAGCCGCGCGGTGTTGTTCATCCCGGACGAGAACCCGGTGAAGTTCTCGTTCGGACCGAACCTTCCCACGAAGAGCGGCGCGTAGTTCACGCCCGTGGACACGCCGAGTCCTTCGGCGCGGAGTTCGGAGAACTCCGGATCGTCGGCCAGGGCGACGGTCATGGTCCGGATGGCGACGGCGGCACGGAGCGCCCGGTCGATGGTGTCCGCGGCGCCTTCCTCGAAGAACGGCGGACCGAAGAGGCCGATCACGCAATCGCCCACCATCTTGTCGAAGACGCCGCCATGCTCCCACAGGATGTCGACGGCACGCGCGCCCCACACGTCGATGAGGCGACCGATGCGTCTCGGATCCACGAGCACTTGCTCGGAGATCCGCGTGAAGCCCGCGATGTCCGTGAAGAGGATGGCGGCCGTGCCCTCTCGGGGGACCAGGTACCTCTCGACGTAGTCGTGACGGCGGAGCATGCGTTCGACGTCCGCCGCGCGGAAGCTCCGCGCGAGCGTGCGGTACTCGCGGCTGAAGTCGACGACGCGCTGACAGATGAAGCTCGCGAAGCTCGCGAAGAGCTCCCGATCGTAGGTCGCGAACCCTCCTTCGGGCGTCGAGACGAGGATCTTGCCGACGAGTGTCGCGTCCCGGACGCCGTGGATCAGGACCTCCTCCTGGGTGGACGTGATGCCGAGGGCGCCCTTCAGGCCGTCCGCGTTCCCCGACTCGAGGTAGGTCCTCGCATGATCGCGCAAGACGGCCACGTCCACGTGGGCGAGCGAGTCGCCCATGGAGTCGCACGTGCGCACGGGCCCGACCGACGACGGTGCCGTCCCGTCGTCCGCCTGCTCGTAGACCTGGACGTGGACGGCGGAGCCTTCGTTCTGTTCGGGACGGAGCGCCACGACCAACCGTTCGAACGGGACCGCGCGCGCCAGGATGCGCACCGCCTCGCCGAGACCGTCCGAGAGCACCCGGTGCTGGAGGGCCGAGGAGAGCTGCATCATCACGCGGTGTTTCTCGCGGGCGGTGCGCACGGTCTGGAGGAAGTTGTCGAGCTCCTCGCAGACCGTGGTCAGCGCCCGTTCCGCGAACGCGAGATCGAGTCCGGTGTTCCGGGTGCCGTGGACGACGAATCCCGCGACGCCGAACGGCTCGCCCGCGACGTCGAGGGTCGTCGTGAGGAGCACGTGGCCGGACGGGTCCGTGATCCGGACGACGCCCGCGGCGGTCGTCGGGAGGACGCCCGCCTCGCCATCCGACCGTTCGAAATCGGAAGCACGGGATCGGAGGAACGTGTCGAGGGCGCGGAGGTCGTTCGCCACGGAATCGAACCCGGACGATCCGAACGTGTGGGGACGGTGATCCTCACCGAGGGTGTGCACGAACGCGGCCTGGACCCCGACGTCGACGACGACCGCGTCGAGGACGTCGCGCAGGGTGGGCGCGAGACTCTTCCGCGTACGCGCGGCGCGTTCGAGAAGTCCGTCGACGAGGCCGTTCAAGGCGAAGAGGCGCGCATCGACGTCGGGCGGAGTCGCTTCGGGCGGGACCATCGGCGCCCATCGTACCGGCCCCACACCGAATTCCGCTATCGACGTGCCGACCGAACCGTGGCACAAGTCGGCTCCCCCGCGCAGGCGGGGCGCGGGCTGATAGCTCAGTCGGTAGAGCTGCGGACTTTTAATCCGTAGGTCCCGGGTTCGAGTCCCGGTCGGCCCACCCGATTCCTCCCGTCGTCCGGCGTGCCTCGCGCCGACGGACGCGGGCGGACGCGCGCATCCGCGGGACGCGGCATCGCCTCGCCCACATCGTCCCCCACGACCCTGCACCCGGCGAGACCGTGGGACGGTGCGATCGTCCGCCGGCGGACGTCTTCGCGAAGATGTTGGCAAAGACGTTCCTGAAGAGATGAATGGACCGGCCGTCGACGGCACCCGAAACCGAGTCTCTTCGCGCCTCCGTCCTCGGGAGACGTAGGATTGACGCCCCGTGCCATCACGTTTAGAAATCTCATCTACGATTGCAGTCGGGAGCCGCGACGGACGTCTGCGTTCGCGCCCTGAACGTACTCTGGGAACGGGGAGTTCCCGCGACGTACATACCGAAGCGACGAGGCCATACCCGATGCGCTGGACCCGATGTTTGCGACTTCCGTGTTTGGTGACTGCCGCTCTGGCTGCTTCGTCCACGGCGCCCCGATCCGCGGAGGCCGGTGGCACCAAGACGGCGGCGCCGCTCGCGATCTCCGGATCGGGAGCAGCGGCATCGTCGGGCGCCTTCCTGTCGCGACCCACGGGTTCGGGCGGTCTCAATTCGCCGATGACCTTCTACATCGAGGTTCCCACCGCGGCGGACACGCTCACGGTGTCTCTGTGGGACGGTGACGTCGGCTCGGGTGGAACCGACGAGACCGGCAACCGCGATCGTCAGCGCACGGGGAGCTGGGACACGCAGACCGAGTACAAGCTCTTCGCGCCAGGGGCCGGAACGCCGACGTACACGATCAAGTGCAACACCGACGCCATCTGCAGCACGATGGACAACACCTGGGTCGCCATGGGCGCGGCGATCACCATCACCACCGGAAATGCCGGCCACTGGAAGCTCACCGTCGATTCGACGTCCACCGTGACCTCGGGCGACGACGTGAACGCGTTCGGCGTTCGTGCGACGGCGGGGAACGGTACCGAGCTCAACGTCTACATCGACGGCATGACCGAGATCGGCACCCAGTTCTCGAACGCCGATCGTAACTATACGTTCTATCCCTACGTCACGTCGGACTGCACGACCGACGAGAACGACTACGACTGGGACACGGACGTCGGCGACACCAACAAGGTCGGTAGCGGTAGCGTCACCCTCACGGACCGCCTGTCCAACTCACGGGGCAGCTTCACGTCCCCCGTGTCCGGTGGCGGCGCGCTTTCTCCCGACTCCACCTGGGTCCGGAACGGCGGTTCGGCGTTCACGTCCGCCAATTCGGCCGAAGCCTACGGCGTGTGGTCGTCCGCGGTGGGGATCCGTGGCTTCGAAGTTTCCACCGTCGTCAACGCGAACTACGCGAACCTCTGGTACAGCGCGACGAACGGGGAGTCGAACCCGCCGTCCTCCGCGCAGCCCACGGGCAGCCGGCGCATCTACCTGAGCCAGTGCGATTCGAACTGCGACGGTGCCGGCGGAAGCACGGCGCCGGTCCTGCCGTACGTCCAGCAGTGGGTGCGTCACAAGAGCGGCGATCGCTCGATCAGCATGAACTCGGGTGCGCCCACCATTTCGACGGTGACCATCAAGCTCGTCAATCCGACGTCGCGGACCATCTCCATCAATTCGGGACAGACGATCACCTCGAACATCCCTTCGCCCGTGACCTATTCCGGCAACGCCGCGACCAACAGCGGCTCACTCACGACGCCCTCCGTGGGAGGTTCGGGCGGTGTGACGTGGACGCCCACGGTTGGCACCATCGCCGCGGGCGCCTCCATCATCGCGTCCTACGACATCAGCGTGGTCGCCTCGAGCAGCGGCCAGACGCTCAACGTCACCGGAACGGCCACCAGCGGCGGCAACGGCACGACCGCCGTGTTCCGTGACGCGACGAACGCGTCGTCCGACTCCCGAGCGAACACCACCTTCGGCCCGTTGTGCGGTCTCACGGTCCAGCAGGGGCAGTTGACCGAGGCGCTCATCACCGACTTCTCCGTCGCGAACGAGGCGGGGCGCCACGTCCTCCGTTGGACGACCGCGTCCGAAGAGCGCACCATCGGGTTCGACGTCCTCCGTCAGGACCGTCGCGGCTCCCGCGCCGTGAAGGTGAACGACCACCTCCTTCCCGCGCTCATCGACGCGCCGGAAGGTGGCGAGTACGCGTTCGTGGACCCGGGAGTGGCCGCCGGCGAGTTCGGACACCGCTACTTCATCGTGGAAGTGGACGCGTCGGGCAAACGGGAAACCCATGGACCGTTCCTCTCGCGGAACAACTTCCGTCCCGTGCCGGCCGGCGACTTCCTCGGGGCGAAGACGTTCGCCCGGGCGCACCGTGGTGCCGACCTGTTCGAAGGCGATCCGGGCATCGGTGCGACCCAGGAAGCCGTCCTCCGCGGCGCCCGCAACCCGGCGCTCCTGACGGGACGCCCCGGCATCGCGTCGCTCCCCACGCGGACGAACGCCGTCTCCTCGATCCGTGCCGTCCGTTCGGGCCGTCCTCGCGGCCATCTCGCCACGGCAGCGGAACTCGCGAAGCTCCCGGCCACGGGCTCGGCCCACATCGACGTGACGAAGGCGGGCCTGGTCGCCGTCGACGTCCGTGGCGTCGCGCCGCTCCTGCGGATGTCGCCGGCCTCGGCCATGGGCGCGGCGCGCACCGGCCAACTTTCCCTCACGCGGGGAGGGGAGTCCGTCGCGTACTTCTCGGACGCGAGCGGCGCGCGCATCTACTTCTACAACGAGCGCGTCGAGGACATCTATTCGGACGCGAACGCGTACCGCCTCGCGCGCGGCACCGGCACGATCATGCAGGTCGATCGTCTCGCCGGTGGCGCCGTGAGCCGCGGTACCGTCGCGCGCACCCACGTGCATGCGGAAGAGGATCGTCAGGCCGGCCTGGTGGTCGCCCCCGATCCGGAAGCCGACTATTGGTTCTGGGAGTACGCCGTCGGCGGCGATCCGGAGCTCGGTTCGCGCACGTTCAAGGTGAAGGTCCCGGCGCTCGCGTCCGCGACCGCGCCCGGTCGCCTCGCGGTGAACCTCAACGGCGCCACGTCCACCGGCGTCACCGACGAGCACCACGTCGAGGTGTCGGTGAACGGCACCGTCCTCGGCGACGCCCACTGGACCGGTTTCGGCAACCTGCTCGCGTCGTTCACGGTTCCCGGTGGCATCCTCAAGGACGGCGACAACGACGTGACCGTGAAGGCGCTCCGTGATCCGGGCGTCTCGCACAGCATCGTGTACATCGACTCGTTCGATCTCGACTTCGACCAGGCGGCGGTGACGGACGGCAGCGGTTTCGCGTTCCGCCGCGCGCCCGGTCGCGGTGACGACCATTCCGTCCTCGGTCTCGGCTCCCCCGCCGTCGCCGTCCTCGACATCCGCGACACCCGGTTGCCGCACCAGATCTCCGGCGTGAACGTCACGCAGGACGTGGACGGCTCCTACGTCGCGAGCTTCGTCGACGACCGCACGGACCGGAACTACTTCGTGGCCAACCTCGATCGCGCGAACCTGCCGGACGCGATCCGTGCCTACGGCGGCGATCGCCTCCGCGCGACCGACACGAAGGTGGACTACTTGGTCATCACGTCCAAGGAGCTCCGCGCCTCGGCGGAGAAGCTCGCCGCTTACCGTCGCGCGGCGAACGGCGTCCGCACCATGGTCGCGACCATGGACGAGATCTACGACGCCTTCTCGAACGGCGCGGAGACGCCCTGGGCCATCCGTGACTTCGTCGGGTACGCCCGTGCGAACTGGAACGTCGTGCCTCGCTACGTCGTCCTCGCCGGCACCGGAACCTACGACTACCGCGAACTGTTCGGACCGCAGACGAACCACGTCCCGCCCGTCATGGTCGTCACCCCGAAGGGGCTCGCGGCGTCGGACGGAACGCTCACGGACTTCGTCGACGACGACGGACTGGCCGACATTCCCATCGGACGCATCCCCGTCCGCGCGCCGGAGGAACTCGACGCGTACGTGGCCAAGCTCGCCGCGTTCGAGCGCCGCTCCCACGACGGCCGCACGCTGCTCGTGGCCGACGCGAACAAGGAAGACGCGAACTTCGCCCACGAGAGCGACATCGTCTTCGGAAACCTCCCCACGAACCGCGTCCGTTCCAAGATCTACGTGGACCCCGCCGCGCCCGGCAACGCGCACGACGACCTCCTCGCGGCCTGGCGCCAGGCGCCGACGTTCGTGAACTACCTGGGTCACGGTGGCGCGGATCGTCTCGCCGTGTCGAACCTCATGACGGTCGGCGACATTCCGGCCCTCGGAACGCTCCCGACCGCGCCCATCGTCACGGCGATGACCTGTTCCGCGGGGCGCTTCGAACTCCCGCGCGGCGAATCCCTCGGTGCCCGTCTCATCGCCACGCCGGCCACGGGTGCGGTCGCCGCGTGGATGCCCTCGGGTCTTTCCACCTACGGCGACACCACGAAACTTTCCGAAGCGTTCTACCGCGGTGCCTTCGCGGCCCGGGAAGGCCGTCTCGGAGCCGTCGTCCGCGCCGCCATGGACGCATTCGTGAATGCGGGGGGTGACGTGGGCATGCTTCGCGTCTACAACGTCCTCGGCGACCCTGCCGTCCGTTGGAAGCTCGCTCCGGGTTCCGAAATCGTCTCGACGCCGCGGCCCCCGACCCAACCGAACAACCTTCCGACCGAGTGACCTCGTTCCCACGACGTCGCCCCACGAATTCCAGACACGAGGATCCATGAGCCGCCCCGTCCGAACTCCCTCCGAAGTCGACACGAACGCCGCGTCCACCTCGACGAAGCGTCCGTACGCCGCGCCCCGCGTCCTCTGGAACGAGCGGCTCGAAGGATTCGCGTCGGTCTGCAGCCCGGGCAAGGTCAGTGTCGGGACTTGCCCCGAAGGTCCCATCTCGTCCTGACGCCGGGGCGGTCCCTCGCGGGCCGGGGTCGTCCCGGATCCGCGAGAAGGCGAATCCGTGACGATCAGCCGACGACGGGAAGTCGGCGCTTGCGTTCGTCGGCGGCGCCGGCGGCGATGCGGCGCGTCTCCGCGGTGCGGTAGAAGCGCTTGGGATCGCCGGTGTGGTTCTCGGCGGTTCCCGGACAGAACGACATGGTCCGGCCACCAGGCTCGGCCTCGATCATCGACTTCACGTCCGTCGTGATGCCTCGGATGGCGTCGAGCTTCCCGTTGCCCGACCACAGGTCCTTCACGGACGCGTGGTGCAGGTTGCCCACCGGGCGCCGCCACTGCACGCACGGCAACACGTTACCGAAGGGGTCGATGCAGATACTGGAAGAGCCTGCGCCGCAGTATTTCTTCGAGACTGTCGGCGCGGGGCGGTTCGGACGCTCCTCTTCGCGGAGAGCTTCGGCGTTCGCCGCGAGGAACTGGGCGGCGCGGGCCTGTTGGATTTCGAGGAGACGCGTGACGCCCTCGAGGCTCGCGAGGAGCTCCAGGGGGTCCTGGCTGCCGTCGTCCTTCGGTGTGACTTCCGGATCGATCTGCAACGGAGCGCCGAGGTCGTCGGCGATGGCGAACATCGCTTCGATCTCCGACTCGTTCCACGCCGTCAGCGTCGAGTTGATCTTGAACGCCTGGCCCATGTCCCGGAGCCCGTGAAGGTTGGAAAGGAGTCGGTCGAAGCTGCCGGGAACGCGGGTCTGCCGGTCGTGGGTCGACGCCGTCGCTCCGTGGAGACTCACTTCGACGAGGAGCGGATCGACCTCCTCCTTCAATCGGCGGGCGACGTCCCCGCGCAGGGCGTGCCCGTTGGACTTCACCCGCACGACGAACCCACGCTCCCGGGCAGCACGACCGAGTGCGAAGAAGTCGGGGTGGGCGAGGGGCTCGCCGCCGGTCAACGTCAGGTTGACCACCTGCATCTCGCGGAGGTCGTCGAAGAAGCGCAGGTACTGCTCCTTCGAGAGCGGGGTGCCCGCGAGGGCGAGATCGTTGTAGCAGAACGCGCAGTCGAGGTTGCAGCGGTACGTCAGCTCGACGAGCACGGAGAAGAGGATGTTCTCCTCCCACGTCCTCGCGACCAGGTCCCGGAAGCTCACGTGCCCGCCCCCGGAACGGCGACGAGGGCGCCCCGTGCCACGAAGTCGGCGACGAACGCGACGCAATCCCGCTCCGCCGTGGCGCGGTCGACGTCGAACTCTTCCGTGATCACGGTCACGACGGCCGCCAGCGTACGGACGCCGTCGCACAACGCGATCATGCGGGACGCCACGTCGTTCACGGCGAAGACGTCCCGGGCGTCCTGACGTAGCAACACGCCTTCGCCGCCGACCACGCGGAAGCGCGCATCGGTCGGAAGTCGGAACGCGGTCGTGAGGAGATCCAAGGAACTCATGAGGCGAGAAGCTTCCAGAACGCGCCGGAACGGGTGAACGCGAGGGCGTGTCCTTCCACGGCGGCGGCGACGTCGGCGAGGGTGTCCATCAGATCGCCGCTCCGGAACGGGTCCTCGTTGATAAACGGGGCGGAGGACGCCAGCAACCCCAGCGTTTCAGCTCGACCGAGCGGGCGCAGGCCGTCCTCCGCAGCTTGTTCGAGGCGGTAGACCCCGGCGAGGGGGAAGGCTTCGGGCGACGCGGTCGGGACGTGGAAGTCCCCGGTGAACGGCAGGCGCTCCAGGAACGCACCTTCGGTGGTCACGCGGAGAAAATTCATGTCGTCCGAGAGCACGCGGGCCCCCTCGGCATGGCCGAACCGCGAAAGGGTCGACTTGCCCGCTCCCGAATGGCCCACGAACAGGTGGGCGCGACCGTTTTTCACGAGGGCCGCCGAATGGAGGACCACCGCACGCGAGCCCACGGCCCGGAGGGCGACCGCGACGCGGAGGGAGTTCTCGACCGCGCCCAGGTACCGTCGGAGGTCCGGCGCCGTGCCGTCGACGCACACGAAGAGCGCGCCTTCGCCGGGCGGGTGTCCCGAAAGCCGCGCGACGAAATCGATGCCGGCCAACGCGATGGATGGGCCGCGTCGATCGACGTCGAGCGTGTACTCCCATCCCGTCTTGTCGAACTTCGTGAATTCGGCTTCGGGATAACGGAACGTCCGCGTGACCAGGCTGCCCGCGTCGTCGTCGACGAGGACCGGCCGGAACCTTTCGGCGAGGGCGTGGTGTTGCGCCGAGGACAGCCCGTCGATGCGGTACGGACCGCCGGGCAAGCCGATCACGATCGACGCCGTTCCCCACGGTTCGCCCGCGTTGCGCGCGGGGAACAGATCGGGAGAGACGAGGAACCTCGCCGCGAAGGTCATGCGCGTACGCGGCGCAGGACCGCATGCCCCGCGATGCGGACGAACGCGCCGAACGAACGGGCTCGCGTGAGCCAATCGGTGCGGACCGGACGCCCGTCGGCGCCCGTTTCCTCCAGGACGCCGAGAATGTCGCGGGAGGCGACCGGGGGATCGATGCACGCGCGGGCGTCGCCGCGGGTGACGAACGCCCAACCGCCCCGGTGCGGGCGGTAGCCGAGGACGCGGTGCACGACCACCGACGACCCGCTCCGGACCACCGCGATGTCCCCCGGCCAACCGAAAGACGCGCGGCGCACCCGGACCGCCTCGCCGGAGCGAAGGGTGGGTTCCATGGATCCCCCGCGGACGGTGAGGGTGAACGC
This sequence comes from Polyangiaceae bacterium, assembly GCA_046351475.1. Lineage (GTDB taxonomy): Bacteria > Myxococcota_A > Polyangia > Polyangiales > Polyangiaceae > JAXLYL01. The sequence continues at coordinate 19,767 of JAXLYL010000039.1, read as the reverse complement.
CTGGCCGAGGGGCAGGCGGGACACGGCCCGTGCGCTCCGGCCGGGCTCGTCGCTCAAGGTCGGCGGGGGCACGGCCGGGTTATAGGCGGCGTCACGAAGTGTGGTCAAGGCACGCCCTTCCACGTCGCACCCGGCGATTGGTCGACGAAACCGTGCCCGTGTACACTCATGCCGTGCCTCGACTTGCTTGGGTGTCCGGCCGGAGGTTCCCATTCGAAGGGATCGCCCGTGTCCTCGCGGTGGGAGCGATCGGTGTCGGAGCGGCCTGCGCCTCGTCCGAACCGGACGGCGCGTCCGAAGCGCCGCGGCCGCGTGTGGATCGCGTGGCCATGGCCGTGACCGGCGGAGTGCCGTCGCCTCCCGAATTCGACGCCGTCCTCCGCATCGAGACGAAGTTCGCGAACGGTTCGTTCGCCGATTGCACCGCGACGTTGGTCGCCCCGAACATCGTCGTGACGGCGAAACACTGCGTGTACGAGGTCGGTGTCGGACCGTTCAATTGCTCGACCGACGGCGTGTTGACGTCGTCGGGCTCCCCGGGCCGCTTCGGCGCGGCCGCACCGTCGAACGACGTCAAGGTGTACGTGGGGCCGACGCTCACGACGACGCCGTTCACGTCCGGTTCCAAGACCGTCGGGACGAAGGCGACCGACTCGTGCAAGGACGACATCGCTTTCGTGGTCCTGCAAACACCGGTGACGAACGTCACGCCCGTGACCATCGCACGCCGGGCCGCCATCGATCTTCTCAAGCCCGCTTCCGTGGACGGGTGGGGCCTCACCGTGGACGGCGGATTTCCGGGCGTGCGCCAGCACCGCAGCAACGTGCGCATCCTCGACGCGAACCCGTCGGCGTCGGGACAGAACGGACCCACTGCACGCTTCGTGTTCACCCTCGCCGAGTCCACGTGCGCGGGAGACAGCGGCGGTCCGGCATTCGACGGCGACACGACGACGATCCTCGGCGTCCTCTCACGGGGCAACTCGGACTCGTCGTGCACGGGCTCCAACGCGCGCAACGCGTTCGGGATGCTCGACTCCGCGAGGGACGCGCTGGTCGAGGCCTTCGCCTTCGCGGACGCGCTGCCGCGGTTCGAGGGACGTGCCGCACCCGGATTCACGCCTTTCGGCGCCGAATGCATCGCGAGCCTCGAGTGCCAGCGCGGCGACTGCCTCACGCCCACCGGAGGAACGCCCCGATGCGCGACGGCGTGCACGTCCGACACCGAGTGTGCGGACGGCACACGTTGCCTTCCAGGTGGGGTCTGCGGTGTGTCGGCGGACGACGGCGGTGCACCGACGGATTCCGGTTCGGCAGGAACCGGAGGCGACGCGGGCAACGACGCGGTGCGCGAACGTCGACCGTCGGCATGCGCCATGGGTCCCGCGGGCGGCACGGATGGGACGGGCGAGGGGACCGCTCGGGGGGCCGTGCTCTTCGGTCTCGCGCTCGCGCTGTCGTTCGGTCGTCGGCGTCGCGCTTGCTGAAGTCCGAAGTGGCCCGGCCGTTCCGCACACGCGCGGACGTGGACTCCGATGCCGTCCCGGTGTGGGCAGGATCGGCCTCCGGACGGCGTAGATCGAAGGCGGCGGTTCTCCGTATCCGAGCGAGGTCCTTCCGTTGACGCATTTCGGAACGGACCGTTACACTGAGTCGGTAGGGGTCTCCGGTCGCTCGCGACGCACGTGCGTCGGGAGGTCCGCCCGGCGCCTCCATCCGAACCGGAAGTCCGACCAGCATCGACGATCGACCGCGGCCTAGGGAGCCCAACTCCGTGAGCGAGACCACATTCGGCAAATACGACCTCGTCGTCCACCTCGGAAGCGGTGGCATGGCCGACGTCTTCCTCGCCGTCATGCGCGGTCCCGAAGGTCTCGGATTCTCGAAGCTCCTCGTCATCAAGCGTCTCCGCGCGAACGTCGCCGAAGACCCCGAGTTCGTCTCGATGCTGATCGACGAAGCGCGCATCGCGGCGCGCCTCAACCATCCCAACGTCGTGCAGACGATGGAGATCGGGCAGGTCGGCAAGGACTACTTCATGGCGATGGAGTACCTGGACGGCCAGCCGCTCCACCGCATCGCACGCCGCGCGCGCCAGATGGGCGTGCCGCTCGATCCGAACCTGGTGTGCACCCTGATGAGCGACGTGCTCGCGGGACTGCACCACGCCCACGAGCTCGCCGACTACGACGGAACGCCCCTGTCGGTCGTCCACCGCGACATCTCCCCGCAGAACATCTTCGTGACCTACTCCGGTCAGGCGAAGGTCGTGGACTTCGGCATCGCGCGCGCATCCGGCCGCGTCGTCGAGACGCGTGCGGGCATCGTCAAGGGCAAGGTCACGTACATGGCGCCCGAGCAAGCGCTCGCGCGCGAACAGGATCGCCGCGTCGACGTGTTCGCCGTGGGCGTCATGTTCTGGGAACTCCTCACGGGCCAGCGCATGTGGCAGGGCATCGACGAGATGGCCATCGCGCTCAAGCTCGTGAGCGGCGACATCCCGCGCTCGCCCCGTGCCGTCAACGGCGAGGTGAACGAGGTCCTCGACGCGATGATCGCGAAGGCCCTCGCGCCCAAGCCCGAAGAGCGCTTCAACTCCGCCGCCGAATTCCAGAAGGCCATCGAGGACTATCTCCGTGGTCCCGGGCGTCGCTTCTCGGCCAACGAGATCGGTGCGTTCATCGACGAGCTCTTCAAGGAAGAGCGTACGGAGATGCGCGCGACCATCGACGCGCGCCTCGCCGAACTCAAGGAGACCTCGAGCCGCAGCCGTCGGATCGTGCCGTCCCTCGCGCCCCATTCGGCGGAGATCTCGCCGTCCACGCGCTCGTCGATGGCGGTGCCCGTCGAAGTGCCCGTGAACGAATCCCGCCGTTCGACGGCGGGCCGCGCGACGGTGCGCCCCGGCGATCGCACCAACACGTCCCGGACCAAGAAGAGTCGACTCCTCCCCGAGGAGGAAGGCGCCCAGGCGGCCGACGAAGCGTCGCCGCAGTCCCGCGAGGCACGCGCCCGTCCCACCCAGCCCGTCCCGAGGAAAAGCTTCACCGCCGCGTACATCGCGACGGGAGGCACGGTCGTCGTCCTCACCGTCGTTCTCCTCTTCATGAAGAGTAACGCGGCGAACGGGGGCGCCGGGGTTCCGCAGCCGAGTCCGACGACACCTACCGCGGCCACGCAGACCACGAAGCTCAAGGACCTGTCGCTCAAGCTCACGGCGACTCCGGCCAACGCGCGCATCCGCATCGACGACGGCCCAGCGCTCGCGAATCCCTACGACGGCAAGAAGCGCCTCGACAACGAGTACCACTCCATCCTCGTCGAGGCCGACGGGTACCAGACCGAAACGCGTCGCGTCCGCTTCGACGAAGAAGTCCTCACGCTGGACTTCCAACTCGGCAAGCTCGCCGGCACGGGGACGCCCGCCGTCGCCGTCGCTCCGACGACGCCCGTCGCGCCGCCCGTGCAGGTCGGTCGGCCGACGGGTGGGGGAGTCGCCAAGCCGGTCGTGACCGCCACGACCGCGTCGTCCTCGAAGTCGTTGCCCACCGCCGCTCCCACCGGCACGGGTCCCAAGCGTAAACTCGACAACGGAGATCCGTTCGAATGACCGATTCGAAGAAGGCGTCCCTCGTCGCACGGACGATCGCGTTCGTGCTCGTCACGTCGTCTTCCACGGCGTTCGCCCAGACCGCTCCGGCGGCGACGGACGGAGCGAAAGAAGCGGCGCCTGCCGCCGCTCCTCAGGCACCGTCCGCCGCACCCTCGCCGCCGGCGGCACCCACCGACGAAGCGAAAGCGGAAGCGCGCGAGCGTTACACCCGCGGCCTCCAGTTCTTCCAGGAAGGCGAGTACGGCCTCGCGCTCCTCGAGTTCCAGCGCGCCTACGATCTCGCGCCGAGCGTCCGCATCCTCTACAACATCGCGCAGGTCAACCTGCAGCTCCAGAAGTACGCCCGCGCCCTCGACGCCCTCGAGCGGTACCAGAAGGAAGCGGGAGCGACCGCGGGCGCCGAGCGCATGGCGGAAGTGGAGCGCGACATCAAGAACCTCCAGGCGCGCACCGCGCGCATCGTGCTGACGAGCGATCTCGACGGGGCGGAAATCGCCATCGACGACGTCCCCTTCGGCAAGACGCCGTTCGAGGCTCCGCTTCGCGTGGACGCCGGTCAGCGCCGCGTCTCGGCGTCGTTCCAGGGGCGTGCGCTCACGACGCGCGTGGTCGTGCTCGCCGGTGGTGACACGTCGAAGCTCGACCTCGCGTTGAAGGAGCTCGCCACGCCCAAGGGACCGACGGTGGTCATCGGTCCGCGCCTGCCCGGCGAGACCGACGGCAAGATCCAGACGCGCACGTGGATCCTCTGGGGAGTGACCGGCGCGACGGCCGGTGCCAGCGCGGTCTTCGGAGGTCTCGCCCTCTCCGCAGCGAACGACAACGCACGGCTCCGCGGCGCGCTCGACAACGGCTCCACGAAGGAGCTCGCCGACACGGCGTCCCGCGCGAAGAACCTGGCGCTCGTCTCCACGATCTTCACCGGCGTGGCGGCGGTGGCCGGCGGTGTCTCGATCTACTTCACGGTGAAGGACTTGTCGTCGAAGCGTCCGACCACGGGCGCGCTCCAAATCGACGTCGGTCCCGGATCCCTGGGCCTCCGCGGAAAGTTCTGACTCACCCGCCCGTCGGCGGACGTCGGCCCTTCCGCGGGCGGGAGATCCCGTACGCCTCGAGGCGCTTCATGAGCGTGAAACGCGAAATGCCGAGCACCTTCGCCGCCGCGCTTTGGTTGCCGGCGCAGTCCGCCAGCGCTTGGACGATGCGCTGACGCTCCACCGTCTCGAGTTCGTCCTGCAGGTTCGGTTTCACCGGCTGCGGCGTCTCCGAGTCGGGCGGGGGAACGAGCTCGGCGAGGCGGGGCAGGTTCACCATCGTCGTCGACGGCGGCGTACTCGGCGGGGTGAAGGTGGTGTCGAGCGCGAGGAGGTCCCGTGTGATCTCCATGCCCTCGCAGAGCACCACACCCCGCTCGACCACGTTCTTCAGTTCGCGGACGTTCCCGGGCCAGCCGTATTCGCGCATGGCGTCGATGGCGTCCTCCGTGAACGTGGGCGTCGGTTTGGTCAGACGCAGTGCGGCACGTCGCGCGAAGAGTTCGGCGAGGGGCACGAGATCGTCGGGACGGTCGCGGAGCGGAGGCAACGTGACCTGGGCGCCGTTCAATCGGAAGTAGAGGTCGAGACGGAAGGCCTGGTTCTCGGCGAGCTTCCGTAGATCCCTGTTGGTGGCGGCGACGATGCGGACGTCGATGATGCGAGGCTTGAGGCTGCCGAGCCGCGCGACCTGGCCACTCTCGAGCACACGGAGCAGTTTCGCCTGGGACGAGAGCGGGAGATCGCCGACCTCGTCGAGGAACACCGTGCCGCCGTCGGCGGTCTCGAGGAGACCGGGCTTCGCGCCCTGTGCGCCGGTGAACGCACCGCGCTCGTACCCGAAGAGTTCGGCCTCGAGGAGGTTCTCCGGAAGGGAAGCGCAGTTCAGTTGCAGGAACGCCTTCGACGCGCGCGCGGAGAGCCGGTGGATCGCTTCGGCGAAGAGTTCCTTCCCGACGCCCGTCTCGCCGAGCACGAGGACGCTGATGGTGCTCGGAGCGATGCTCGGCAGGAGGCCGTAGAGGCGCTTCATGGCGAGGTCGCGGACGATGGGAGCGTCGGCCGTGGCGACGCGTGGTCGCTCGAGAGACGCGGTCTTCGGTTCGGCGAGGGGCGAAGCTCCGGCCTCCAACCCCGCCGGAAGGCGCTGGAGGAGCGACGTCGATTCGTGCACCGTGCACACGATCGATCCGAGAACGATGGTCGACCCCGGATCGATGACGGCGACGCCGTGCGGTGCCATGGCGGTCCCGCGGAGCGTGGTGCCGTTCGTGCTTCCCAGATCCTCGAGGCGGACGGACCCGTCTTTCACGTGGAAGCTCGCGTGGCGGCGGGAGATGGACGGATCCGGAAGCACGATGTCGCACTCGCTCTCGCGGCCGACGACCACCGAACCGAACGCCGGCAAGGGCAGGGCGACGACGCCGGACGGCAGGTGCGCGATGAAGACAAAGGTGCGCGCCGAACCGGCCGTCGAGCGGGTCTCCGCGGCGTCGGATCGTGAGACCGGTATGGTGCGACGCGAACTCACGCGAAAAGGCTACCGCAATTCCGGGTGTCCGGCAGGTTGTCGTTCGTGCCGGACGTCGCGCACGCTCCCGCGCGCATGGCCATGTGCGTGGACCGTCGCCGGTGCGCTCCAAGGGCGGAGGCGCACGGACCGATGCAGGTCCGTAGGATTGACCACGATCCGGGCGGCCGATATCGTTGCGTCATGGCCAAACTTCTTTCCTCGCGCTCGCTTTCGCTCCGGACGTGGACCCTCGTGTTCGGATTGGTCCAGGGCGGTTGCGTCCTCGGTCTCGCCGCATGTACCGGCGACGACGCACCGGGCGACGCCGTCGACGGCGGCGACGAAGCCTCGGTGACGAGCGACGGCGGAAGGAACGACGCCACGGCGACGGCGGACGGGGGCACCACCGCGGATGCGCGCGCGGAGGCCGCTGCCGATGCCGGCACGGACGCACGCACCGACGCGACGACCGCGGATTCCGGCAGCGACGCGACCGTCGCCGATTCCGGCACGGACGGCGCGACGACGAGCGACGCCTCCGACTCCGGTTCGACGTCGGACGCTTCGGACTCCGGCACGACGACCGACGCTTCGGACTCCGGCACGACGACCGACGCCTCGGACTCCGGTGCGTCGGGCGATGCTTCCGACTCCGACGCCTCCGATTCCGGGACCACGAGCGACGCGTCGGATTCCGGTTCGTCGAGCGACGCGTCCGACGACGCGGCTTCCGATGCTTCCGACGCGGCAGCCCTCGTCCGGTATTGCTCCGAGTACGCCTTGACCTCGGGCGACGAGCCCTACGAAATCGCGGTGGGTTACCAGGCCGCGGTGAACGATCCCGCCCAGTACTGCGAGGTGGCCGGGCGTTGGGAAGGGACCCGCGGCAACGGTCCTGCGGAAGACACCTTCACCGCGTGCGCGGGGCTTCTCCTCGGCGAGACCTTCGGTTGCGCGGGATGGGCGTACCCGCCGGGCGCGAAGAACATCCTCGACGAGGATTGCAACGGGATGCTTCTTTTCCCCAACGTCGGCAACGCGGGCATCACGAACGCGGAGTTCAACGTCGCGGTGACGGCGTTCCGCGCGTTCCTCGTCAACTCGGGTTCCTACACCGCCGCGAAGATCGACCTCCTCGTGAGCAACTTCGAGTCGCTCCGCGCGCGGGCCGTGAACATGTCTGCGCCGACGAACTTCCCGCAGAGCCGTTGTCCGGAGTGACGTCCTGAGCCCCGTGTCCGGAAAGTCGACGAGGAGCATCCGCGTGAATCAACGACGCCTCTGGGGAACCACCCTGTTCGCCGTTTCGGCGCTCCTGGCAGGGTGCTCGTTCCTGATCCGGGTCGAGTCGGACCAGTGCGTGACCGACGACGATTGCAGGACACTGGGGGCCGAGTTCGCGAATTCGGTGTGCTCGGCCGGCGTCTGCGCACGCCGTGGCGCCGTGGCCGATTCCGGGTCCGACACGTCCACGGTCGACGGCGCGACCGGCGATGCCGCCGACGGCGGGACCGAAGCGACGGCGACCGGGTGTACCACGTCCGCCGCGTGCACGGCCCAACTCGGTACGGAGGGCTATTGCCGCACGCCGGGCACGCCCTGCGTGCGCCTCAAGTCCGACGATTGCCCCTTGGTCTTCGGCCAGTTCGATCGACCGAACGCCATCATCCTCGGAGGCTTCTCGCCTCTTCCCGAGACGGACCTCAAGGCGGCCGTGCCGACCAACGTCTTCGAACTCGCCATGATCGAGTTCGCGACGGTGAGCGGACTTCCCGCCGGCTCGGGTGGCGCGCGACGTCCCCTCGCCATGGTCGTCTGCCGTCAGGACACGTCGGAGCACGTGATTTCCGGCGCGCGGCACCTCGTCGACGATCTCCAGAGCCAGGCCATCGTGTCGTCCCTTTCGTCGTCCGACCTGAAGGACATGTTCGAGCAGGTGGCGAAGCCCAAGGGCGTCTTCGTCATGAACGCCCTCAACTACGACTCGTCCTACGCGTCGCTGGTCACGAACAACCTGCTCTGGCACGCCATCGGCAACGTCGCCGACGTCTCCCCGGCCTACGTCGCGCTCCTGTCCCGTCTCGAACGGTTCGCGTTCCCGACACCCGACGGCGGAACCCGTCCGGACATCCGGGTCGCCGTGATCTACACGGACGAACTCAACTCCGTGGCCCTCCAGGACAAGCTCGCGGGCTCCCTCACGTTCAACGGCAAGTCGGCCGCGGCGAACGCGACGGCGAACCCGCAGACCTACCGCGCGTTCCGCGCGTTGCCCGAGGTGGGCAACGAGGTCAACTCGGCCCTCGTGTCGCAGCTCCTCGAGTACCGTCCGCACGTCGTCATCTCGACCGGGGGCGTGGAGTTCAACACCGTCATCGATCAGCTCGACACGAACTGGTCCCTCACGACCGGACTCGACGGCGGCGCCGTGCCTCCCTGGCCGCGGTACATCGCGAGCCCCTACAACCTCCAGTCGCGTACGCAGACCTTCGTGAACGGCACGAGTGTCGGCCAGAACCTCCGCCGCGCGGATCGGACTCTCGGCATCAACGTGGCGTCGGCCGCCGACAAGCAGAATTACAACAAGTACATCGTGCGCCTGAACGGCCTCATGAAGCGCACCCCGTCGGTCTCCGGCTACGAGAACTGGTACGACGCGACCTACCTCACGGCCTACGCGATGCAAGCCGGTAGTCCGGCGGGCTTCCCCACGGGCGCCGAAATCGCGCGAGGAATGCCGAACCTGGTCGAGCAGACCGAGCGCCCGATTTCAACGTCGGGCCCTTCGAGTTGCCGGATGCCAATTTGCTCTCGGCGCCACCGGCCCCGGCAAGTTCCACTTCATCGGGACCCTCGGCCCCTTCGGCTACGTCACGAGCATCAACGCACGTCGCGAGCTCGGCTCGGTCTACTGCTACCGCAACACGCCGTCCGCGACCTACGTCGAGACCACGGACGCCATGCGGATGGACGCGGACGGCGTCTCCCTCGTCGACGGTTCGCCCCGCCCCAACATCCAGGACTGCATCCCCGGTCTCTGACGGCGTCGCGCGCGATCACTTGATCGCGCGGAGGTGCACCACGAACCACGTCCCTCGCCAGGAGATGAGCGAGCGGACGTCGACGTGGTTCGCTTTCCCGTCGATCGTGAAACGGAGCTTGGACCCGAAGACGCGCCAGTAGCCGATCTTGTTCCACTCCTCGCCGGGTTCGACCCACCGCGCGCGGTCCTTGGGCACGTCGAGCGTCACGTTTTCGGCGCGGGCACGTTTCGACCCGATCTCGCGGGCGAGGGCGTGGATGTCCTCCTTGTACGCCGCCACGAGTCGCCGCTTCCAGTCGGCCGCGGGGTTGCCCACGTCCTTCACCTGTTCGTACGCTTCGAGCGGGAAGAAGAACGGCATGGCGCGGTCCGGGTCGTCGGCGACGATGGCGTCCCACAGGAGCGCGACCCGCGCGTCGTGGGCGTCGTCCGTCACAGGGGCGTCGTGGGTCTGGGCGAGGGTCCCGCCGTCGTACGCGGCCCGTCGACGGAGACGGGCGAGGTGCTCCTCGTCGCCGGCGTCCGGGTTCGCGGCCGGGGACGGGGAGACGCTCCCGTCGGAACCGCCCGCATCGAGCATCGACGTCCGGGCCACCGTCGGAGCCACCGCGACCGGTGCGTTGGACGCGCCGGCCGACCCCTTCGGCGCGATGGACGGACTCACGCCCGGTGCCACGAACGTGGGCGGCTCGCCGCGGGAGCAGGCGCCGAGCGCGAGCGCGAACACCGCGGGCGTGGCGCGTGCGAACGTCGTGCGCCGTGCGAGGCGAAGGGATGCAGGAAGAATGGGAAGAGCGGTGGAGCGCGGGAACTTCATGAGGATTGACGTTGGACCCCCGTGGCCGGTACCACTTTATCCCCTCGGAGGATCTTCATGACCCACGTTAAGACGTTCACTTCGCTTGCCACGATCGCGTTCGGCGCCGCACTGACCCTCGTCGCGTGTGCAAAGAAGGACGAGCCCGTGCAGCCGGCGACGCCGGGCGGCCAATATCCCCAGGGCCAGTATCCACAGCAGAACGGCCAGTACCCGCAGCAGCCCGGCCAATACCCGCAGCAGGGTGGCCAGTATCCGCAGCAGACGGGCCAGTACCCGCAGCAGGCCGGCCAATATCCGCAGCAGGGTGGCCAGGTCCCGCCGACGCAGCCCGCGACCGGACAGCCCGCGGCCGGACAGCCCGCCGCCGGCGGCACGATGGCCGTTCCCGCCGCGTTCGCGACGCCCTGCCAGAACGACTCCGTGTGCGGCATCTACCGCTGCAACGTGCAGTACGGAAAGTGTGCCGTCCCCTGCCAGTCGGAAGTGGACTGCATCCAGGGGCTCTCCTGTTTCAACGGCCTCTGCGTCCCCAAGATGGGGCAGTGACGGGAACGTCCGTCGTCGTCCCGACGGCGACGGATCCCGCGCCTCCGATCCGCGTGGGGTGAACCTCCGGCAACGCCGGATCCCTCACGCGGCGGAAGGGCGCCGTCTCACTTGAACGTCGTGGTGAACGAATCCATCTTCGGATTCGACGGCCAGGACATGCCGCGCACCGCGCGGTCGATGCAGCCCGACACGGCCGGATTCGGCGGCGTCGTGTAGACCGAAACGCCCACCGCGCGTCCCAGTTTCACGGCGACCTTGATGGTGACCGCCGTGCTCGCCGGCGTGCCGCACGCGCCGAGAACTGCGCCGTTGGCGAGGGGGGCCGAGAGTTGTGCGTTGGTGAGGTCGGGCCCGGCCGCCTTGCCGATGACGACCTCGTTGTTGTTGCTGTTGAGCGCGGCCTCGTAGCTCATTCCGCCGACGAATCCGCCACCGGCCGCACCGCCGCCGCCGCCACCGGCGTGGGGTTTGGCGGCACGCTTCTGGCCCTTCAGGCCACCCTTCACGTCGAGATCGCCGAGGGTCGGATCGTCGGACACGGACACGTCGTCGTTCCGCTCGCCACGCGCCTTCACGTACCAACCCGCGCCCGCGGCCACGAGGGCGACCACGACCGCGCTGCCGACCACGTACTTCACGACGCCGGCCTTCTTCTCGGCCTTCACCGCGCGCGCGACCTCGCGTTTCTCGGCCACGATCTCGCGCTTCAAGTCCGCTTGTTGCGCGAACGGCGCGAACTCCTCCCATTCGAGGATGGGACGCGTCTGCCCCGAAAGTTCGTCCCGGAGTCCGTCCTCGCCGAGAAACGACCCACCGGCGACCTGCTGAAGGAGTTCCACGGCCGAGAACGGGCCGTGATCCATGTTGTCCTTGATGACGACGTAACGCGGACGCGGATCGCTCTCGAGGCGCATCTTGAGCTCGGCGAGCTTCAGGGTCGGATCGTTGGTCCGCCGCGCGGCTGCCGCGCGCTCTTCCTCGGCCGACGGCTTCGCCGGTGCGTTCGCGAAGGGGTCGTAGTTGATGTCGGGGATCGAGGCCGCCCGCGGGATCCGGTTCGCCGAGGGGGACACTTCGTTGGGCGGGAGGAGCGACAGACGTACGTCGACCTCGAACTCCGCGCTCTCGTCGAGCTGCGTGATCGGGATGGACGGGGGCGGCGCGCTTCGCTGCGGCGCCAGGGGATAGAGCGCGCTCGCGAGGGCCGCGAGGTCGTCCGGGCGGTGGGTGCGGTCGCCGATGAGCGCCTTGCCGAGGAGCATCTCGAGGGCCTCGGGCAGGTTGGGGTCGACTTCGCGTGGGCGCTTCATGGCGGGCCCCACCGACTCGCCCGTGATCATCTCGTACAGCATGGCCCCGATGGCGAAGACGCTCGAACGCGCATCGCCCGGGGCGACGTCGGACTGGAGCTCGGGGGCCAGGCATGCGCGATCGTGCGGATCGACAGGCGCCGTGGCGAGCTTGGTCTGCAGGCGGGCCTGGCCGTCCGCACCAGGCGCGATCGCCGAAGGGTGCACGTACACACGCTCGCCCTTGTCGTGGCGCGCCTTGAGATCGAGGCACACCGGAACGACGACCGCGACCGCTTCGTCGAGGGCGAGTCGACGCCCTTCCTTCTTCCGCGCCGTGAGCAATCCGCGCAACGTCATGGACGGCGGGATCGTGGCGACGGGTTTCGATGCCGGGGGTTCCTGCGCGTGCGAAACGGCCGTCATGGTGCCCTATAGACTACGGCAGAACGGTCGAAATGGATCGGTCGACCCCGCCGCGCCTCGCGATCGCGGGAAACGCCCGGGGTCCACCGTGTGTTCGGATGTCGGAAGGTCTGCGCGGTCCCGGAATCGCCGTCAGAACTTGCGCTCGCGCGCCGGCTCCGCGCTCATCGTGCGCTTGCCGTAGACGTGGCCCTTCAGGGCATCGAGCGCCGCCGGAATCATGGGCTTGCGGACGCTGAGGAAACTGAGTCGCTCCCGGATGCGGATGCGCGTGAGGTCGTCCTTGCCGAGCACGCCCGAGTCCACGAGGTGCTTCTCGAAGTCGCCTTCCGTCACGCCGTCCCGTTTGCCCATGTTGACGAACACGTCGCCGAAGTCGGGACGGTCCTCGGGCAACGCGAGGGGCGGAAGTTGCATGCCGACGAGGGCCACGGTCGGCGCGGCGTCGTCCACGTCGACGGGGAGGGGACGGGCGGCCGGTCGCTCCGGGGCGCCATGACGACCGCGGTCCCTGTCACGTCCGCGATCCCGGTCCCGATCGTGGCCGCGGTCCGCGGGACGATCCCGGTCACGCCCCTGCTGCTGCGGACGACCCGGACGATCGAATCCCCGATCGCGACGCGGCTCGTCCGAACGACGAGGTTCGGCGCGGGGAGCCTCGCGCGGCGGAGCGGCGACCGGAACCGGCGCCGGATTCTTCGCGCGACGGGCTTCCGCGGCGTCGGCTTCCGGATCGCCCGCGCGGGCGCCCAGGTGGTCACGGAGAAGGCCGGCCACGATCCTTTCGGAATCGGGGTGCGTGAGCAGGCGCCTCGCGAGCGACATGTCGCGCGCGTCCATCCGACGTCCTTCGAACGCGTCCACGAACATGGCCACGACGTCGTGTTCGGCGCGGGTCTTCATCTCGCCGTCCGTCGGCAGCTCGCGCTCGATGGGACGGATCTTGTACGTGAGACGGAGGAGGTAGAGGTTGCCGATGTCCTTCGGACCGATCAGGGAGATGGCGGTACCCGTACGGCCCGCGCGGCCCGTGCGACCGGTACGGTGCACGTAGTTCTCCGTGCTCTCCGGGAAGTCGGCGTTGATGACGTGCGTGAGGTGCGAGATGTCGATGCCGCGCGCGGCGACGTCGGTCGCGACGAGGAAGCGGAGCTTGCCCTCGCGCGTTTTCGCCATCACGCGTTCGCGTTCCTTCTGTTCCAGATCGCCGTTGAGCCATTCGGCGTCGTATCCGCGGCTCTTCAAGGTCTCGGCGACGCGTTCGGTCTCGTCCTTCGTGTTGCAGAAGACGACGGCGCTCTCGGGATTCTCCGCCTCGATGACGCGGACCAAGTGCTGCCGCTTGTCGCCGCCCCGCACCATGTAGACGTAGTGCGCGATGGAGAGCGCACCGACCTGGTCGCTCGAGAGCGTGATGAACTCGGCGTCGCGGAGCTTGCGCGTCGCCATGTTCTCGATGTCGGGCGGGATGGTGGCGCTGAAGAAGAGCCCCTGCCGCTCGGGCGGGAGCAGATCCATGATCGCGTGGAGCTCCTTGGCGAAGCCCATCGAGAGCATCTCGTCCGCCTCGTCGAGGACGAACACGCGGACGTGGGACGCGTCGAACGATCCACGGCGCAGGTGGTCGAGCACGCGGCCAGGCGTTCCGACGACGACCTGGGCGCCGCCTTCGAGTTCTTCCACCTGCTTGCCCATGGGAGCGCCGCCGTAGATGGCGGTGACCTTGGTGCCGCGGTACTTCGCGAGCTTGTCGAGTTCGCGCATCACCTGCAGCGCGAGCTCGCGGGTCGGCGTGAGGATGAGCGCCTGCGCGTGCGGGACCGACCGCTTCACGAGCTGGTCGAGGATGGGAAGACCGAACGCGGTCGTCTTGCCGGTTCCTGTCCGGGCCTGCACGACGAGGTTCTTGCCCCGTACCGCCGAGTCGAAGACGGCGAGCTGGACGGGGGTCGGATGGGCGTAGCCGATCTCGTCGACCGCTTGGCGCAGGTCCGAGCTCATCGGGATCGCGTCGAACGTCGGCGGCGGCTTCGGCGCGGGATTCGCGGCGTCGGGAGCGGAGAGGGATGTCATTTCGGTCATTCGTGGGCCTGCGTGGGGACGGTGGGGCGGGCGTGATCGGATGCTTCCGCGAGCGAGCGCGATTCCGTCCGAATGCGGAGAGAGGTGCGATGGATGCGTGCGTACGCGGCGGCCGCGTCGAGTCCTGGGATGGAGTCCCCGCACGTGCGGAGGACTTCGGCGTCGGTGGGGCCCGTCGCCTTTCGTTCGAGGGCGGCGAGTCCTTCGCCGACGATCGCCTCGCACGCCTTCGATGCCTTGGCGGCGGAGGCCGTCGGCGCGTCTTCGAAGCACGCGGCCGCGATGATTTCCCACGTGCTCACCCCCACGAACGCGAACACGAAGAGCGTGAACGCGACGAGGGCCGCACGCGCGCCCGTGCGCTCGTGGGGTCCGGGGGTCCGGACAGCTTCGCCGGAGGAGTCGGTTTCCGTGGGGGACGTCATCGAGGAGCGTTCCGGCGACCGGGGTGCCGAAGACCCCTCGTTCTAGGTGCCCATGGCCCTCCGGCGCAAGTATGGTGGCGCCATGGCGGGTTCTTTGAAGGGTCGCGTCGTGGTCGTCCTCGGCGCCGGTCGCGGTGTGGGCAAGGATGTCGCGCTGCGTCTGGCGGCCGAGGGCGCGCGGATTGTCGCGTGTGCCCGGACCGAACGGGCCGTGGGTGAAACCGTCGGCGAAATCGTGTTCGGAGGCGGTCAGGCGCGCCACGCGGTCGTGGACGCGTTCGATGGGGCCTCCATCGACGGGGCACTCGGTCGCGCCCGGGACGCCTTCGGGGGGGCCAGCGCCGTCGTTTCGGGCGTCCGCGAACCGGACGCCCGACGCGCGATCCGGAACGCCTTCGCGGACGGTCGTGATCCCGCGGTGCTCTTCCTGGAACTCCCGGAGGACCTCGCGGAAGCCTCCCTGGGTCCCTGGGTCCAGGATTTCGCGCACGCGCTCGACACGAAAGCCGCGCGTGCCTGATCCGTCCTGGACGCGCCGTGTCGTCGCGATCGCGACGGCGGTCGCTTCCGTCGCTTCCGCCCCCGTCGCGGCCCGCGCACAGACCGCCCGGGGCGACCGTCTCGTCCGCAACGACTTCGACGTCCAGATTTTCCAGGGACCCATCGTCGCGCCCAACCGCATCATCGGCCTCGCCGGTGCGAACGCCGCCGACCCCGAAGGGGTGACGGGGGACTACGCGAACGCGGCCGCCCCCGCCGTGCGTACGCCCTGGAGCGAACGGTGGCTCGACTACGATCTCACGGGCGGTGTGTCGTTCCCCGGGGCGTTTTCGCGCACGGATTTCGACAATCGCGGCGAGGCGCCGTCGGGTTCGTCGAGCCGGTTCGGCAGTTTCTTCCAACTGAACGGCGGTGGCACGCTCCAATTCGGTCGGTTCGGCATGTCGGCGACGGCGGACCTCCAGTCGTTCACGCTCGACTCGTCCGTCGGAGGACTCCGCGGCGTCGATCTCCGTCTCTTCCGCGCGCACGTTCTCGCGGCCTACGCGCTCCTCGATCATCAGCTGGTGATCGGCGGCGGTCTCCGGGCGATCACGCTCCAGATTTCCGAGGGCTTCCCCATCAGCCGCGCGCTCCTCACGATGACCGGGGTCGGCCCGCAGATCGGCGTCCTCGTGCGACCGAACGATTTCCCGTTCCGCGTCGGCGCCACGTTCCGCTCCCCCGTCAGCGGACGGATCGTCGGAACGGACCTCCCCGAGGTGTCGGGCGACTTCGCGCTCACGGTCGGCGACTACGTCCTTCCCAACCGCGTGCGCATGCCGTGGGAACTGGAGGTCGGCGGCGCGTTCCAGCTCGGCCCCCGACCTTTGAACCCCAGGTGGATCGATCCGAGCACTCTCGAAGCCGCGGTCAGGACCGCCGTCGAGAACGACCGCGAAGCCCGTCGCGTCGCCCACGAGCGCGCCCGCGCGATCGCACGGGCCGAGGATCGCGCCGCCCTCGACGGGACGTTCGAACGCGAAGACGCCGCCGTGCGCGTCGTCGAGGACGCGCGCCTCCGGGACGAGCGCCGCCGCGTGCGCGAACGCCTCGTGTCCCGTTACGCCAACTGGCCCCGGGAGCGCGTGCTCCTCGTGGCGAGCGTCGTCGCCACGGGAGGCGAATCGGGGGCCGTCTCCGTGCAGGGATTCTTGGACCAGACGTCCGAGCGGTACGGCCGGAACCTCACCTTGTCCCCGCGCGTGGGCATCGAGTCGGAGCCCATCGCGCACACCCTCCGCGCGCGCGTGGGCTCCTACTTCGAGCCGTCACGGTTCGAGGGAGGCGTCACGCGGCAGCACTTCACCTTCGGAGGCGACATCCGCCTCTTCGACTTCGATCCGTTCGACTGGTGGGGCGACTTCACGCTCGCCCTCACCTTCAGCCTCGACCTCGCCCCGCGCTTCACCAATTGGGGTGTCGGACTCGGCGCCTGGCACTAGCTCGGGGCGGCATCGTCGCGCGATCCCGTCGCCGCTCCGTCGTCGACCCTCGTCGCCCTACGGAAGTACGGTTCCTCGGGCCTCCTAGGATCGACTCGGTCTCGCACGACGCTACGGAGCCGCTGCCGAACAGGCAGCGGCTGAAAACCATTTCGAGCGAAACCGAACCAGGACCGAGGTCGCCGCGAGGATTTCGGCTCTCGCCCCGGCGAGGAGCCGAAGTCCTCGCGGCGGAACGCTCAGTTGAGCGAGTGACGATCCGGCGGCGAGTCGCCCGGTTCGCGCTCGAGGAACACGGCCGTGATCTCGCGCTCGAGGGCGCGCGTGAGTTCGTCTTCGAGGGACTCGACCGAGCTCGCGGCGCGTTCGATGTTGCGCTGGTAGACGAAGATGCGCCCGCGGGGCACGTCGTCCTCGTCCTGGTTCGGCGGTGTGTCGACGATCATGAGGGCCCGCGGGTCCACGCCGTCGACCACCAACTCCGCGCCGGGGACGTCCACCACGTACACGTCCGCTTCGCGGATGTACCGCGCGAGGACCACGTCGAGTTTGGAGATCACGTTCTTCACGATGGTGGCGAACGCTTCGGCGGAAGGTGCCCACGCGGGGCTCTCCTTCAGGATGTCGAGACCGCGGGTGCGGAGGAAAGCTTCGGTCGCTCCGCGCGAATCGCCCGCTTCGTCGCGGACGAGACCGAGGTAGTACTGTGCGTCGGCGTGGGCCGGGTCCTTCTTCGCCGCCTCCTCGATGAGGGGCGTCGCTTTCTCGATCTGCCCAAGCTCGTAGTAGGCGCGACCGACGAGGAAGATGTACGACGGGCTCTCGAACGGACCATCGGGCAACATCGTCATGGATTTTTTCGCTTCCTCGACGGCGCCACGGGCCATCAGCGCGTCGACTTTGAGGAGGATACAGTCCGCGACTTCTTCGTCGGTCTCGGCGTAGTCGAGTGCGTCGTCGCACAAGGCGATGACTTCGTCCCACTCCTCGAGGGGATGCATCAGGAGTTCGGCCGCGTTCAGCATGGCCTCGAAGTACGTCTCGTCGAGGGCGATGGCCTGTCGGTAGTGCTCGAGCGCCTCGTCCGCTTCGCCACGCAGCGCGGCCGCGTACCCCATGAGGTTGTGAACCTCGGGCGACTGCGGATCGAGCTCGAGGGCGCGACGAGCGCACGCGTGCGCGCCTTCGACGTCGCCACGTTGGGCGAGATCCCAGCCTCGATCGAGGTGTGCGGAAAGTTGATCCATCTCGTGATCCCTACTTCTCGTCGGAAGCGCGCCTTCCGTCAAGAAGGGGATGGAATCCGCACCCGGCTCGCTCATTCGTGGACGACCACCCTCGTGCCCGGGTGTTCGGCCGTGGAGAAGACCGCGTGCCATCCGTCGGGCAAGGGAGGATCGGCCCAGCCGAAGAGCGCGCGCGCGTCCGTCGGCGTCAAGTTGACGCAACCGTGGCTCTTCGTGTTCCCGAATGCCGCGTGCCAGAACGCTCCGTGGAGCGCGTAGCTGCCGCTGAAGTACATGATCCAGGGGACGTCCTCGATGGAGTAGGGGCCGTCGCTCGCGACGTCTCCGTCCATGGTCGCCGCCACGTGCTTCTCGCGGATCCGGAACGTTCCCGTCGGCGTCTTGTGGTCCTTCTCCGGATCCTCCTCGTTCTCCTTTCCGGAAGAGACGAGCGTCGCGTAGACCGCGCGGTCTCCCTCGAACGCGACGAGGGTCTGGTTCTTGATGTTCACGTCGATCCACTTCTCGCCGGGTGCGAGACCAGGAGGCGGGGGTCCGGGCTTCGTCTTCACGCCCTCGGACACGCGCATCCACCACCCTTCGGTGGTCAGGTCGTAGAGGTGGCCGCCCACGTTCTTCGACTCGCCCGCCAGCGCGACCACGCTGAAGCGGGGCAGGACGTCGGTCGGAGACATCTTCTTCTTTTCGGCGGAGAACACGTACTTGTGTCCCCGCCAGAGGATGAACGCGACGGGAAGGTTCGACGGGGCCATCCGGACCGAGGGGGCCGCGTCCGTGGTGCGACCGGCGTCCACGATCCCTGCGTCCTCGCCGCCGGATCCGGTGCCGCCCGCGACCGGCTCGCCCTCGGACTTCAGCCAGACGCCGTGGAAGTCCGTGAGCTGCTTCTGCACGTAGATGCGGTCGAACGGCGCGGACAGGCCGCCCGTCGTCTTCCACCACTTCATGGATCCGGATTTGAAGTCGGCGTCGAGGGCGAGGAAGAAGCCGCGCACCATGCGGCGCTCCATGGGCCCGTCGCCCTTCAGCTCGTCGAGCGTGACCGTCGGCTTGCCGCCGTCGTAGTCGCGGAGGAACCACGGCACGCCTCCGTCCTCCGGATCCGGCTCGAACGACGCGGTGTCCGACGATCGACGGTCCCGGACGGGCGCGCTCTCCACGACCCCAGCGTCGAGGTCGGCGTCGGCACGCGGCTCCCGCTTCGGTTTTGGTTGGAGCCACGGCTCGAACTGGAGCCGCTCCTTCCGGGAAGGAATCGTCCGGTAGAGGGGCGTCCCGTTCGTCAGGTTGTAGCCGTACTGGTAGGGTAGGGGCCCTTCCATGTTGGGCGGATGGGGAGCAATGCGGACCCGCGGGTGGTTCAAGTCGAGCGTGGCGTACTTGCCGCACACGAATCCTCCCGCGACGAGCTCGTACCAGCCCTCGTTGCAGTTCGATTTCTTGTGGACCTCCGGGATGACCGGAACGGTCCCGCCACGGCGGATGTACCCGATCCGCACGGCCGTCCGATCGCCCGAACCCTTGCGACCGTCTTCCCGCGCGGGCCACTCCATGTCACTCATGATCGGCGTCTGCATGAACATCGCGCCGATCCGAGGACCGTCGTACCCGCCGTCGCCGTGCTCGCCCGCGTCGGTGGCGGCAGCCCATGCGTCCGCCGAGAAGGCGGCGTCTCCGGCGACGAACGGTGCAGGTACCGCGATCGTGCCCACCGGACGTGCGCTCGCGATGCTCGGTGAGC
>JAXLYL010000038.1:0-47254 GCA_046351475.1 Polyangiaceae bacterium | reverse complement strand
CTCGCCGAAAAGGGATACCGCGTGGCGGTGCTCGAGAAAGGGCGCCGCTTCTCCGCGGAGGACTTCCCCAAGTCGAACTGGGACCTCCGCCGCTGGATGTGGCTCCCCGCGCTCGGTCTCAAGGGCATCTTCCAGATGTCGTTCTTCCGCCACGTGACGATTCTCCACGGCGTGGGTGTCGGTGGCGGTTCGCTCACCTACGCCAACACGCTCCCCATGCCGAAGGACGACTTCTTCGAGTCGCCCTCCTGGGCCGCGCTCGCTCCTTGGAAAGAAGAGCTGGCGCCGCACTACGTCACCGCGCGGCGCATGCTCGGGGCGGCGAAGAATCCCGTGGTCACGACCGGCGATCGCGTCCTCCGCGAGATTGCCGAGGAGACGGGGCGAGGCGATCACGTGCATTCCACGGAGGTCGCCGTGTACTTCGGCGAACCGGGGAAGAAGGTCGCCGATCCCTATTTCGACGGGAAAGGTCCGGAGCGGACGGGATGCACGTTCTGCGGTGCGTGCATGACGGGATGCCGGGTCGGTGCCAAGAACACCCTGGACCGGAATTACCTGTGGCTCGCCGAGAAGCTCGGCGTGACCATCCATCCGGAGACCGAGGTGACCGCCGTGCGCCCGTGGAGCGAGGGCGGCTACGTCGTCGAGACGCGGCCGACCTTCGGCGGCAGCGGCGAGCGCATCTTCGCGAAGAACGTCGTGTTCGCGGGGGGCGTTCTCGGCACCGTTCCTCTCCTCCTCAAGCTCCGCAGCGATGCGCAGGCGCTGCCCGATCTCTCCCCCCGCCTCGGAGACTTCGTGCGCACGAACAGCGAGGCGCTCATCGCGGTCGTCTCCACCGACCCGGAGCTCGACTTCTCGAAGGGCGTGGCGATCACGTCGATCGTCCACACCGACGCGCACAGCCACATCGAGCCCGTGCGGTACGCGGCGGGATCCGGTTTCTTCCGTACGATGGGCCTCCCGCACGCGCCGGGCCCCACGTTCCTCGCGCGGTTGTGGGGGACGTTGCGGAGCCTCGCTTCGGAACCGCTCCTCTGGGCCAAGACGTTCCTCGTGAAGGACTTCGCGCGGAGCGGACAGGTCCTCCTCTACATGCGCACGCTCGAAGGAACGCTCTCACTGAAGCTCGGACGGAGTCCGTTCACGGGCTTCCGACTCGCGGCCGTGACGGGGCTCGACGACGCGACGAAGGCCCCGCAGGCGTTCATGGCCGAAGCGACGGATTGGGCGAAACGATTCGCGGCGAAGGTGAAAGGCGTGACCATGACCTTGTTGACCGAGACGATCCTCGGAGTTCCTTCGACAGCCCACGTCCTCGGGGGCGCGTGCATGGGCGCGTCGCCTGCCGAAGGCGTCATCGACGCTCGCCACCGCGTGTTCGGGTACGAAGGTCTGTACGTCGTCGACGGTTCGGCCGTGTCGGCGAATCCGGGCGTGAACCCTTCGCTCACGATCACGGCGATGGCCGAACGGGCGATGAGCTTCGTCCCTCGGAAGAACGGAGGAGCGGACTCGTGAGTTCCCGCCGAATCGTCCACCGGGTGTCGCTCGTCGTCGCGCTGGCCACGACCGCGTGCACGAAGGACGAACCCGTGGCCCCCACGGGGCACGACGTCCGACTCGCGGACGCACCGAAGCCGAAAGGCCTGCCACCCGGACAACCGCCTTCGGAAGGATTCGCCGCCGAACTCCTCGTGGCCGGCTCCCTCGGATCGAACGCCCGCATCGACGGCGTGGAACGTCGATCGAACGAGGACATCGTGCGCGTCAGCTTCGCGCTCACGTGGGCGGGTGTCGCCCCCGTCGATCGTCGCGTCGAGCCGTCCATCGCGGACGAGGACGGGCGCGAGTGGACGCTCGCGCCGTTCTCGCCGCCCGCAGGGACCGCGCGCTTCGTCCCGGGAGTGACGCAGACGTTCCACGCGCTCTTCGAGGTACCCAAGAAACACGGACAGCTCGTCTTCCGTGCCTTCCGAGGTTCGGCGACGGGCATTCCCTTGACCAAGGAAGCGGCGACCGAAGCGCGTGCGATCATGGTGCCGGCGGGGAAGCCGATTCCCACCACGGGACCGACGCCGATCCCCGCGGTGCCGGACGGACTCCGTGAAGCGCGGGGATCCACGTGGTCCCTCGTCGTCCCGAAGGACTGGCTTCCCGTCCCGCTCACGAAGCCGACCGAGTTCGAGGTGCGGACCGAAGAAGCTCCACAAGGGAAGCCGGCGACCATCCGTCTTTCGGTCGAACCCTGGGCAGGCACCTCCGACGCCTACGCCGATTCGGTCTTCGCGAACCTCGGCGGCGCGTCGAAGGCGATCACGATCGTGTCTCGCGCCCCCCGGAAGGTCGCGACACGTCCCGGCGTCGAGATCACGACCCGCGCGGACCTGACGTCCTCGCTGCGGATGGATTCGCGGCACTTCGTCGTCGCCGGCAACGGACGCGTCTACGTCCTCACCTGCTCGTCCCCGTCGCCGGTGACGAGCGCGATGACTCCCGTGTGCGACGCCGCGTGGCAGTCCCTCCGTCTCACGCACCTCGACGGGCAGTGATCCGGAGGGACGCTCCCGTCACTGGTAGTTCGCCGCGCCCGACGTGTTGCCGCCGGTGACGACCCCGAACGTCCCGAGCGTCGCCGTCACGTCGTAGTCGCCCGCGGCGACGTTCGTCGAGACGGCCGTCCGGAGCGCCATCGTTCCGGTCCCCGTGGCGAGGCGACCGAGCGCGGTGGCGGGAACGGTTCCGGTTCCGGCGGACGTCGGGAACGAACAGATCAGGCTCGTCCCGTTGGAGGTCGTGCCGAAGCCGGCGATGAAGTTGCCGACCGCCGCGCCGGCGTCGGGCCGCGTGCTCGACCATTCGAGGACGAGGGGCGTCGCACGCGAGGTTCGTCGTCGCGCCGGCGGTGACGGTGGGCTTCGTCACGAAGACGCGCGTGGGCGAGACGAGTCCCGTCGTCGCGAACGCGGGGACTCCGCCCGTGGTTCCCGCGGCGCGAATCTCGAGGGCCTCGTTCGGTGCGCTCCAGAGACCTCCCTGGTTCTCGACGACCTCGGACGCGTACGTACCGTCTCCCCGCGGCGTGATGAGGAGCCCGGGCGGATCGATACGCGGACCGAGGACCGTGATGACGCCCGCGCTCGGAGGCGCTCCGGCGTCCGCCGCACCGCCGTCCGCCGCCGGGCACACGGTCACGACGCACGGCCCGTCCTGCGTCTTCGTGCACCCCGGATTGGGTTGGGAACGACGGAACTCCGCACGGTGCGCGAAGTACTCCACGGTGTTGCCGGAGACGTACGCGTTGCTGAAGACCACGACCTCGCCCGAGTTGGGCTTTCCGGGCGCGCCCGTGTCGACGCCCGCATCCGTCTCGCCGGTCGTACCGCCGGTGCCCGACGTTCCCGACGTTCCCGAGGTGCCCGACGTTCCCGACGTTCCCGAGATCCCCGTCGTGCCGCCCGTGCCGGACGCACCGGTGTCGGCGCCCGCGTCGCCCTTCGACGAACTCTCGCTCCCTCCTCCACATCCGGCGGATGCGGCGAACGCCATCACGGAAAGCGATCCGGAGGCGAAGAGGAGGCGCGCGAACGAGCGGACGGTCGAAGGTCGGAATCCCATGGAACCTTTCTACCCGGGGCGAAGACGGCTTTCCAGGAACCCGCGATCCGCGCGAGCATGGCGTCCCCCACGATGGATCCGCGTCTTTTCACGTCCCACCCTCCCGTTCCCGCCGACGTCGCGTTCGTGACGTGCGCGCGGGTGCCCGATCTCGACGGAGACGACCAGCCCCTCGTCGGCATGCTGGAGGCGGAAGGACTTCGCGTGGTTCCCGTGGTCTGGGACGAAGAGGACTTCGATCCGGGACGAGCGAGGCTCTTCGTCGTGCGTTCCACCTGGGACTACCATTTGGACAGGGATCGCTTCCTGGCGTGGGCGGAGCTCGTGGCGTCGCGCCGCATGTTGCTCAATCCGCTGCGGGTCCTCCGGTGGAACACGCACAAGAGCTACCTGCGCGAGCTCGCGGCCCGCGGCGTCCCGACCGTCGAGACCGAGTGGATCGAACGGGGTTCGACGCTCGATCTCTCCGCGCTCCTCGCGCGTCGCGGCTGGACCGACGCCGTCGCGAAACCGGCGGTGTCCGCGGGGGCGTTCAAGACGACGCGCATCCGGGACGACGCGGCGTCCGCTTCCCGCGTCGCCGCCCTGGTCACGGAACGCGACACCATGATCCAGCCGCTCCTCCCGTCCATCGACGTCCGCGGCGAACACTCGTACGTGTTCCTCGACGGTGAGTTTTCTCACGCAGTGCGGCGCGAATCGGGCATGGCGTCGCCGGGTGGCTTCGCGGCGTCGCACCCCCTCGCACCGGAACGACGGGAGCTCGACCTCGCCAGGGACGCCCTGGGTTCGTTGCGTTCGGAGGTCCTCTACGCCCGCGTCGATCTCGTGGCCGACGGTGCCGAAACCCGGGTCCTCGAGCTGGAACTCGTGGAACCTTCCCTGTTTTTCCACCACGCCCCCGAAGCCCGCGCGAGGTTCGTCGGGGCGATCGTGCGACGCCTCCGCGCTTCATGAAGCGACGGGGGGACCCGGCAGGGAGGTGTCCTACGTCGCCCCTTGTCGGACAGGAACGACGCGAATCCTTGTAGCCCACACCGAAACGCTGCGACGATGGACGTCGGACCGAAGGCCGATGACCGCGCTCGATCGCAAGTTCAAGCAGCTGACGCTCCTCATGGAGCCCGAAGTCAATCGGATGCTCGCGATCCAGGAGGAACGCGCGGCCGATCACGACGAGGCCCACTACGATCACGCCGCGCGCGTCGTCCGGTACCTGCGGAAGGGCGAGGTCCTCTGGGAGCCCAGCGCCCTGTACATCGGCATGGTCGACACGGACATGGGGTTCTGGCGTTGGTGGTGGGCCGGCCGCATCGGCAACCAGCAACTGGAACCATCCCGTCTCGACATGCTCTTCCGTGAAGGCCCGCAGTTCCAGGTCGACGCGTTCAAACACGAGCAGCTCGACGCGACCACGGAGGAGCAAGGGGCCGCGATCGCGAACGTGTCGGCGCGCCTCGTGAAGGCGGTGGGCGTCTTCCGCGACCGAGGACTCGGGTACGTGAAGTACTTCGCCCTCTTCGACGCGCAGCTCGAATCGCGACCGAGCACGTCCCCGCGCACGGCCATCCCGTCGCGGATGCCTTCGTCTCCGAGTCTCGCGCCCCGCGCGGCGACGGGTTCGGAGCCCCTGATCCCCGGCACGCCGCGCCTGCCCGGTTCCAACTTCCCCGAACCGCCGACCCGCAAGCACCAGATCCTGATGTCGATCCCGCCGTCCCACGACGAGCCGGAGATCGTGGAGGAGGTGCGCATCATCGGCACGAGCGCGTCGTCGTCGGCGTTGCGGGCAGCGTCGAAGCCACCGCCTCCCCCTCACGTGCGCGCGACCTCCATCGCCCCCGACGCGGGTTCGAAGAAGAAGGACGTGCGGAACCCGACGAACGAGGTCTTCGCGCCGCTCACGCGTTCCGCCCTCGCCACGCTCGCGGCGGCCCTCACGAAGGGATTCCTGCAGGCGATCCTGATCGTCAACGTGGACACTTCGGGTGACAAGGCCCGCTTCTTCGTCCAACTCGTCGCGAGCGATCACGCCGGGGACCTGCACGCCGTCGACGCGACGAAGGATCTGATGGATGCGACGGCCCAGATGATTTCCGAGGACGCCAAGAGCGGCAACGGACGCTGGCGTCGTCTCTCGGCACGCATCTCCCGGGGCGCGAAGGGCATCGGCGTGGACCTCTCCGTCCTGCCCTGAACGGAGCCCCGGATCGCCCGCGCGCTCCGACCCCCCATGCGAGCGGCGCGGATTCAGAAGACGAAGTACACCTTCGCGCCCGACCTTCCGGGCGGAGGCATGGGGATCCTCTTGGCTTCCTTCACGAGGCAATCGATCTTGCCGTCGGCTTCGTGGTTCGGCGGGGCGGCGCCGGCCGTGACCACGGCACCGCGGGCTCCCTTGGGTTGGACGTAGGCCGTCAGCGCGAACGAGCCCGAGACCCCGGCCTTGCACTTGCGCATCGGTCCCCCGAACTTGGCGAGGGCCTTCTCGATGCGCGCGGCGGGCCACTCGGCGGGCTTCCGTGCGTCGCTCGGCGGCTCGAGTTCGATGCGCTTGCGGACTTCGGCGTCGCCACCCCGAGGCTTCGGCCACCGGGCGTGGAGGACGTGCTCGACCATGCAGCGTTCCGTGTCCCGGTCACCCAAGGTCGACTTCTCGACGAACGCGAACTTCGCCGTGCCGTCCTCCGTCACGCGGACGAAGAACTGGATCTCGCCGCCGAGTGCACGCACCCGCCGAAGTCCCTTCGCGTGGCACGCCATGAACGACGTGTCGAGCTGTCGGAAGGCGCTCTCCGTGTCGTGCTCGTCGATGCTGCCGAGCTCGGTCGCGAACGACGCGTGCGGCGTGGGTGGAGGCGGCTCCACCTTCGGCGGCGGCGGTGGCGGAGGCTCGGCGGGGGGCGGTGGCGGTGCGCCGGCGCAGGACGGCGTCGCGAGCGCCAAGGCCCACCCGACGACGACGCGTCCCGCGCAGACCAGGAGGCCCCCGCGGTCGTGACCGAGCCCTTCCCGCGTCACGCTGGTTTGCCGAGTCGGATTCGGAGCATGCGGACTTCGCTCGCGGCTTCGCGGTGGGTCGGTTCGAGTTCGAGCAGCAGTTCGAAATCGAGGAGGGCGAGGTCGGCGCGTCCGGTGCGCTTGTGCAGCTTGCCGCGGTAGAGGAGTGCGCGAGCGCAGGCCGGGTGCCGCTCGAGGATCTTGGTCAGCTCGGCCGTCGACTCGCTGGCCGCGTCCGCGCCGGAGCCGAGCGACTTCGCCCACGCGAGCAGGGCGCGGTAGTCCGGAACCTCCGGATCGCCCTGGACCGCCACTTCCGCGAGGCTCACGGCCTCGTCGAACGCGCTCCGGGCGAGCGCGGCCTCGGCGAGTCGGAAGTCGTTCGAAGGATCGGGGGGCATGGTCTCGAACACGCTCGACGACGGGGGCGGTTCCGACGGGGTGTCGTCGACCATCTCCTTCAGATCGACCGGGAGATTGTGTGCGGACGCCCGTTTCTCGACGTCCGCGACGGACGCTGCGCGTTCCTTGCGCATGCTCGGCCAGAGTGGCCCTTCCGCCGTGACGATCGGCAGGAGCGAGTGGCGTGGGAATCCGTCGACGCGCGACAACCGCGCGTCCTTCAACTTGCCCATGGGCTTGCCCGACTGACCGGGCACGTGCACGTGCCGGAGCACGGCCAGGGAATACACGAGCGTGCCCGTGGCGTAGGCGTCGAGAGAGGTCTGGGTCCGGAGCTCGGAGAGCGTCGTCGGCTTGTCGCGGAGCGCGCCCATCACTTTCCGCTCCGCCTCGGTGAGCGGCAACGCGTCGATGTCCGCGTCCATGTGGATGGAGAGCGGCAGCTTCTCGATGCGCTTGAGGGTGGCGTCGATCCGGGCGCGGTCGTTCCAGACGCGGACGCAGGCGAGCACGAGTCCGAGCGGGTCGCAGTAGATGTTGTCCCCGGCGCCGATGGCCTTGAGGAGGTTCACGTTCTGGAAGAACTCGTAGGACGTGTTCGGCCGGAGGTTCACGAGCGAGGCGATGCGACGGAAAAGCTGGGACTCGAGCGCGGCGTCGAGCTGCGCACGGGAGATGAGCTCGTAGCCCACGAGGTATTCGCCGAGCAGGAGTCCGAGTTCGGCGGCGCGTTCGATGGCGGACCCGAGCGCCTCCTCGGTGATCACGTTCGCCGAGATGAGTTCGTCCCCGAGCACGGTGATGGGGCGGGCGGTGACGGCCTTCGCCGGCGCTCCGGCCTCGAAGTGCACGACGTGGACCGACTCGTCGACCTCGCGGAAGACGATGCTGCCGGTCAGGGCGCGATCGAGCATGTACACGAGCACGTGCACGAGGGGCGTCCGCGCGAGGGTGCCGCGGGCTCCGGGCGTGAGTCCCTGCGTGTTCGCGGTGATCGTCCGTCCGAGGTTCGTCGTGCCCATGCCGGACACGCCGGAAGGCGGCTCGCTCTCGTGCACGCCGACCGGAGGACGGGACGCATGTTTCGTCCCCTTCCGTTCCGCCGCCTGGACGTACTTGGGCGAAGCCGTCGACACGGCGAGATCGGAACCACTGCTCGGCGCGGGCGGAGGCACGTCCTTCAGGTTCGTGAGGTTCGCGACGATCGGCGTGAGCGGCGCCTCCTCTTCCGGATTCGGCTCCGGATTCGGCGTCGGTTGGAGGGAGGCCCGGTCCCGCGTCGAGGCGGCGACCACCTCGTCCACGTTCGGCCGGAGACGCTTCCGCTCCGTGATCGTGAACTCGTTCCCGGCGATCGCCCCGCGCGAACCGTCCTTGCCCTTGGTCCATCCCTCGATACTGAGCACGCGTCGGATGCGCCGCGCGGGCTCTCCGGCCTTCGGGGGAACCGAGAGATCGACCTCGAACGGATCGGTGACGACGCCGCCGTCCTTGCCGAGGACGATCCGCACGCGCGGCAAGGCCATGTTCTTCTTCTCGTCGGAACCGAACACCACCTCCGCCACTTCGTCCGACGAGAGTTCCACCACCGTGCCGACGGGGTGGAGACCGAGGGCGGCGACGAGCGCACGGAGAATCGTGCGGTCGCCGGCCTCCGGATATTCCGCGGCGAGCGTCGCCACGGCGAAGTCGGGGAGCTTGGCGGCGAGGCCGGGTTCGGGCGTGAGAAGGTCGTTGTAGCGTCGGGCGATCGCCACGATCTTCGCGTGGAGCGTAGGCGTCCTGGCGCCGCGGTACACCGGCCCGCAGGTCGCGCGTCGTCCGAGAGCCAACGCCTCGTAGGCCAGGACGGTCCGGCGGACGGTAGGAGCGTTGAGGCGTCCCATGGCGGTGAGGACGGCGGCGGCGCCCGCGGGCATCCGATCCTCGGCGTCGTCGGTGAGCTTCGGAGCGACGTCGGACAGCGCGGGCCCGGAGACACGGGCGAGCGCCGACGCACGTGGCCTTCCCACGTCGAAGACGAGGGACGCCATGGCGATCTGGGCGAGGGTCGTCCGGTCGGCCGTGAATTGACGTGCGGTGAGGACGGCCAGGATCGCCGTGTTCACCGCGCGTCCCGCGGCGTCGTGGTTCGCGCTGCGCGCCTCGGTGACACCGAGGAAGGCCGGCGTGCCTCCCTCCGAGAGTTCCACGAGGCTCTGCGCGACGCGTTTGATGTACCTCGGCATCGCGTAGTGGCCGCCTTCGAGGTCCTCGAAGAAGCGGCGCATGATGACGACCGCCGTCGCGTACGATCGGACGACCTTCTCCGAGTCCGAGAGGTCCTCCAGTTCGAGTCCGCGGAGGCGCGCGGCATCGTCCATGGCGCGTACGCGGATTTTCGGTGTGGGGGACTTCCAGTTGCGTCCCTTCTGGCGGACGGCTTGCGAGAACGTCTCGGCGAACTTGATCAGTTCGCCCTTCGACACGTCGCGCACGATGGTGAGTTCGGAACCGCCGCACTGCTCGACGAGGTCGCCCAACGCGTGGGCGGCTTCGTAGCTCGCGCGCCCGCCCTTCATGAGCTGCCCTTGCACGAACACGGCGCGCTTCGCGAAGAGCACGCCCAGGTTCGAGCCCGCGCGGGTGCAGTATTCGACGATGGCTTCGTGCGTCTGGTCGAGCTGACGGACGAAGGCCTGGTTGCCGAGCTCGTGCATCTGGGCGAGACGGAAGAGACGGTAGAGCGCGACGACGACACCCGCCCCGAGTTCGCGTGCGTGTTCGCGACGGACGTTCTCCCCCGCTTCGGCGCGTACGCCGTCTCGTCCGTCGGTCACGGAGGGCATCCGGTCGCGCATGGGTACGTCGGGGCCTTTCGTCGTCATCGTCCCCCCGCTTCCCCGCCCCGCCCCGCCCCGCGATGGGGGATGCGGGAGCCGACCTGGGTCGCCGCCCGTTGCGCCGCGGCGCGGACCTCGTCGGAGACCCCCCAACGGGACTGCGCGATCTCGTTCAGGGCGAGGACGACCTCGGGGGAGCGCGAGACCTCGGCCAGGATCTCCATCGCCGAGATCCGGGACGTGTCCTTCGTGGAGGTCCCGAGGACACCGCTCTTCTTCACGAGTTCGAGGAGGACGGGTTCCCCCCTCTCCTGCGAGAGGGTGACGAGCGTGCGGAGGAACTCCCGGCGCTCCTCGGGCGCGACGTCCCCGAAGAGCGCACTTCGGACGTGGCGCGCGACCGCCGGCCACGCGCCCTTCACGTTGTACCGCTGGATCGCCCGGATCGCGGACATGCGCACGGGCGCGGCACCGGCCTCGCAGTGGGACGAGAGCTCCGCCGCGAGGGCATCCGGAGAGAGCGCCGAGAGGATCTTGGCCTCGAGGCGCACCGTGGGATTCTCGGCGTTCGTCAACGTCGTGATCGCGCGTTTCGCCTCCTTCGTGTTCGCGCGACCGAGGTGCGCGAGCATTCGGGTGGCGAGTTCGGTGTCGAGCTTCGCGATGGCGTTCGCGATCGCGACCTCGTTGCCGACCACGTGACGCTCGGCGAAGGCCGCGAACGTCGCCTGCACGGCCTCGGACTTCGACACCACCAACGCCGCGAGCACGCGCGGGACGGCCTTCGGCCCCATGCGATCGAGGACGGGTTGGAAGAGACCCAGGTTCTCGGGTCGCACCTCGAGCTCGCGCATCATCAACTCGTGCACGTCGCCGGCGAAGAGCCCCTCGGTGAGTTCGGCCACGATCCGCGCGCCCGCCCCTTTCCCTCCGGCGCCCGAGAGACGATCGGTGAGGGTGGCGTGGAGCGTGAGGACCACGTCGAAGCGGCCGGCCACGACGAGGTCGGCCGCCGAACGCTTGAGGGACGCGAGGACCCGATCCATGTCGCCGGCGTGCGCGGACTCGACGAGCGCATCGGCGAGGACGTCGACGTACCGATCGTTCCATCGTTCGTCCGTCTCGGCCATCCGTCCCTCGACGCCGAGGCGGATCGCGGTCGCGAAGCCGAAGGGGGAATCGTCGGCCGCGTCGGCTCCGGGAGTCCGGCCGGTGGCGAGGGCGAGCGCCTTCGCTTCGAGGCGGCTCGCATGCACGCGAGCGGCGCGTTTCGCGATCTCCTCGACTTCGTCGGATGCACCGTAGAAGGCCTCGCGCTCGGCGGCGTCACCCTCGGCGAACGCGTCGGTGACGTCGTAGCGGACGTGGGCGAAGCCCCGATCCCAGAGGGCCGTGACGATGTCGTCCTCGGGCGGCAGATCCCGACCGGGCTCCACGGTCAGGATCTCGAGGAGACCTCGGAACTCGTCCGCCAGGATTCCTCGCTCGATCCGCAGGCGCCGCATCCCGGCGGAGAAGAGGTTGTAAGGGACGGCGTCGAACGGCGCGGCCGGTTCCCACACCGGATCGCTGCCCACGGAGAACGAGTACGGATCGAGGTCGACGACGAGGGGCTCCACCTTCGCTTCGAGGTGGGCATGGATCGCGTCGAACGCCGTCCGCAACGCGCGTTCGGTGACGGGATGGTTCCATCCGAACTGACGCACGTTCGGCAGCAATTTGTCGACGTGACGGAAGAGTTCACGGAGTTCCTCGGCGCGTTGGGCGCGCTCCGTGGTCGACGCGGACGGTGGCGGCGGAGGTTCGGGTTCGGCGACCTTCTGCGCAACGTCCGGAATCGAGTCCCGCACGTGCGCGGCCGTCGGCATCACGCGGGACATCGCTTGGGGACCGAGGATCGCCCGCACGGCGTTCTGCATGTCCCGCGCGCTCTCGAAGCGGCTCCGCCGGTCCCAGGCGAGCGCCTTGTCGATCAGGGCGACGACCTCCACGGGGATGTCCGGTGCGAGGCGCGCCACGGACGGGACGGGTGTCGTCGCGGCCATGATGAGCGACTCGCTCTCGCTCCGTCCCTTGTGGATGCGGACACCGGACACGAGCGCGTGCATGACCGCACCCACCGAGAAGATGTCCGCACGTCCGTCGAGCTGGTCGACGAGCCCCATGGCCTGTTCGGGGGACATGTAGCTCGGCGTTCCGAGGGCGGTGCCCGTGGCGGTCTTCTCCGCTTGGGCGCTCCGCATCTGCGCGATGCCGAAATCGAGGACCTTGGTCTCGCCGCGGTCCGTGACGAAGATGTTCGCGGGCTTCAAGTCGCGGTGGATCACGTTGATCGCGTGGCACGCGACGAGGCAATCGAGGACGCCGTCGACGATGCCGAGCACCTCCGCCACGGGCACTCGCTTGCCGCGCTTCTTCCAGAGCTGCCGGAGCGTGAGCCCCTCCAGCAGTTCCATGACGAGGTAGGGCTCTCCCGCTTCGGTGGTGTCGTCGTCCTTGATCTGGACGCACGCGGGGTGACCGATGCGGTTCGAGACGCGGGCCTCGCGAAGGAACCGCTCGCAAACGCCGGAGTCGCGAGCGAATTCGGCGTGGAGGATCTTGAGGGCCGCGCGCGATCCGTTCCGGTGCGTGGCCGCGAAGACGGCAGCCATGCCTCCGACGCCGAGGAGCGCGTCGAGCGTCCACTTGCCGTTGATGACGGAGCCGACACGTGCGGCGTACGCCTCGTCCTCGGGCGGGACTTCCGCGATCGCTTTCGCGCCTTGGTTCGGATCGGTCAAAGGATGGCCCGCCCCCGGTGACGACCTCCGCGTGCGGCGGAGGTCGCGATGCAGTCTGCACTCAAACGCTACCAGGGAACGGAGGACCCTTTCCACGCATGTGGTGGACGCACATGGGGCCTGATTCACCGTGGATCCAGCCCGGTTCGAGGCTCCCCCCACGCGTCCCCACCCGGACGGACGGTGTGGGTGCGGACTTGCCGACGAAATCCACGGGCCGGACGTGCGTGCGACCTTGGTCCGACATTTGCGACGGCGTAGGACGGCGTCGCATTTTCCGCGGCAGCCCCGTCCTCGTCGGACCCACGGAGCGCACCATGGCCAACAAGACCTCGACACGGATCGCCCAAGCGACTCTCCTCGCGACCGTCCTCGGGACGTTCTCGGCCGTGATCGCGTGCGGGCCCGGCGGCGTCCGCGGTGGCTACTACTACGACGATCCGAACCCGACGCCGACGTCGTCGCCGACCACCGAGCCGACGACCTCGGCCAAGAAGAAGAAGAAGGACGCAGGATCCGAGGAACCGGTGCCCGTCACGCCGTCGGCCGATGCGGGAGGCGGCGGTACGACGACGAGCGGAGACGCGGGTACGACCACCGTCGCGCCGCCGCCCGTCCTCCAGACTCTCACCCCGCTCACGAAGCCCGCCGGCTCGCCCGACACACCGCTGACCGTCGCGGGCAACGGCTTCGCGAACGACGCGAAGATCGTCTTCGGCGGCACGGAGCTGCCGACGACCTACAAGAGCGCGAGCGAACTCTCGGCCACGATCCCCGCGGCGAAGCTCGCCGCGCCCGGCACCGTCCAGGTGCTGATCCTCAATCCGTCCCTCAACGCGCAACGTTCGCAGCCGATCAACTTCACGATCACGCAGCCCGACGTGCAGGTCACGCTCACCTCGCTCACGCCGTCGAAGGTGCTCGCGGGTTCCGCCGCGACGACCGTCGCCATCGTCGGCACGGGGTTCCAGAACGGTTCGCAGGTCAAGTTCAACAACCGCACGTTGAACACGACCTACACCTCTCCCACCCAGGTCTCGGCCGCGATCACCGCCGATCTGCTCACGACGCCGGGCGACTTCCCCGTCACGGTCACGACCGCGGGCAAGGAGAGCGCGCCGCTCCCGTTCCGCGTCGAAGCCGAGCAGATCACGAAGCCCGTCCTCACCTCGATCACCCCGAGCACGGTCACCGTGGGCGCGGCGGCCACGACCATCACGGTCAACGGCTCGAACTTCGTCTCCGGCAAGACGGGCGTCGCCGCGGGAGGCTTCATCGCGACGAGCACGTTCGTCTCCTCCACCCAGATGACCGCGAGCGTCGCCGCCTCGAATTTCACGACGGCCGGCACCGTGAAGATCAAGGTCTACACCCTGACCGCCCAGGGCACGGGCGTCTACGCCGACACGGAACTCGCGATCACGGTCGAAGCCGCGGGCGGCACGGCCGGCTCCGGTGGTACCGCGGGCACGGGCGGAGGCGGGGGCACCGTCGGCAACACGCCGGTCTTCACCTCGTTCTACCCTGGAGTCGTACCGGTCGGGAGCATCAGCTACCAGATCGTCCTCAACGGCTCGAACTTCACGACCGACGTCGGCGTCTCGGTCCAGGGTCGCGTGGCTCCGACCGAGCGCATCTCCGACACGGAGATCCGCGCCATCATCGATTCGTCCTACTTCACGACGGCGACGGTCCTGAAGCTCCGCATCTACAACCTGAACGACGACGGCACCGGCTCCTACGCCGCGAACGAGGGCTCGCTCCTCGTGCAGTGACGGCGGTGACGTCCGACGGTCAGGGCGTGCCGGACGGGAACTGCTGCGATCCAGGATTCGTGATCGGTCGGATCTGTTGCTCGCGCGGAGTCGGAAGCGGCGTCGTCGGCACACTTCCGACGTCGTGGAAGTTCGAGCGCTCTTCGCGCACGCCCGACACGTCCGGCGGCTCCACGGTCCCGCTGGCGTCGGCGGCGATGCGGCGGAGGAGGACGTCGTTGTAGTGCAGGACGTACGCGCGGGTCGTGTCCAGCGGAAGGTCGTGGCGGTAGACCGAGCCGTCCTGATCGAGGACGGAGCGGACGAGGAGGAGGCCGAACACGAGGGTCGACACCGAACCGACGACCGCGGCCGTACCGGCGCCCACGGACGCCCGCGATTCCGGCATCTCGCTCGGACTGAGGCGGAGGCCTCCCGTACCGATCCCCACGCCGGCGACGAACGCACTCCCGAGCGTCAGGCCCGCGGTCGCGGCGATTTCCCCGGGTTCGCGACCGCGATCGTAAGCGCGGAGCGCGCGGTTCCCGGTCACGGCGGCGTAGCGCCGCACGAACGCGTTCTCGGTGATTTCGACGCCCGCTCCCGACGAGATCCGGTACGCGTCGCCGACCTTGTCGAGCTGGAGAGCGGACTCGTCGTAGATGCGGCGCGCGCCGTAGGCGAGGCGTGGGACGAAGTAGGAGGCGCTGTCCGGGGTCGTGTTCACCGCGGTCCGCGGCGCCGGAGTGCATGCCGGAACCGACACCGCCACGAGGGACGCGACGCACGCCGTCCGCAGGGACGCGATCGACGCGCGCAACTTCGATACGCACTTCACGATGCGGACGCCCCCGACGTCACGCCTGCCATGGATCGTTCGTTCCATGCCGGATGATCCCCACCTCTGTCCCGATCGCACGACGAAATCGTATGCGTCTCTGTGACCTTACGATGCTTTCGCCGAACCAGCGAACATGTCATCATTTCCGCGACAGCGCACAGGTCCACCCGCACCCTCGCGAGCCCCATGCATTCGATTGGCCAGCGTAGCGCCCTCCTCCTCCTCGTCGCAGTCGGCCTCGGCACGACGATGCCGGGATGCTTGACCCGTCCGGTCAGCAAGAACGCGCCGACGACGAAGACGAGCTTCACCACCGCCATCCGGCAAGCGGCGATCGACAAGGTCGATCTCCTCTTCGCGATCGACAACTCCGCGTCGATGGGTGACAAGCAGGAGTACCTGAAGCTCGCCGTACCCGACCTCGTGTCGCGGCTGCTCAACCCGTACTGCGTGAACGACCAAGGTGTCCCCATCGTCGAGGGCGGACGTGCGGTCACCACGAGCGACGGAAACTGCGCGCGCGGCAAGGCGGAGTTCCAACCCGTACAGGACATGCACATCGGCATCGTCACGTCGTCCCTCGGCCCGCGCACGGGCGACGTCTGCGATCCGAACGACAAGACGCCGACCGGCCTCGACTCCCACCAGGACGATCGCGGTCATCTCATCAACCGCGCCGGGGACAACGAAGCGCCCATCCCTTCGATGAACCCGTCGAACTTCCTCGCGTGGTTCCCCTCGGTCACGAAGAACCAGAACAAGAAGCCGCCCACGGGTGCCCAGGCCATCGTGCAGGCCGACGCGCTCGCGAACTCGTTCCGCGATCTCGTCTCCGGGGTCCACCAGCTCGGATGTGGCGTCGAATCCCAACTCGAGAGCTGGTACCGCTTCCTCGTCCAGCCCGATCCGTACGACACCATCGGCGTCAGCAACAACCGCGCGGAATGGATCGGCGTCGACACGACGATCCTGAAGCAGCGGAAGGACTTCCTCCGCCCGGATTCGCTCGTGTCCGTCATCGTCCTCACCGACGAGAACGACTCCGAGATCGACGTCCGGTCCGTCGGAGGCAACGGCTACAAGTTCATGTCGAAGCAGTTCAAGCCGCCGCGCGGCACCTCCGCGTGCGACTCCGACCCGAACAGTTCGGCGTGCACGTCCTGCGATCTCGCCGGCGCAGCGGTGAAGCAGAACGACTCGAGCTGCCAGAAAGGTCCCTACGCCGCGGACAATGACTGGGGGTACGACATGAACCTCCGGCACGTCCACGCGAAGCAGAAGTACGGCATCGATCCGCAGTTCCCCATCGAGCGCTACCTCACGGGGCTCACGCAGCGGAAGGTGCCCGACCGTCAGGGCGAGTACCCGGATCCGAACGCCGCCTACAAGGGTCGGCACGGCCAACTGCACGAACCCGCTCTACGCCGCTCCCCTCCCCGACGGTCCGACGAACGAGGACACGCTCTGCAACCTGCCCTCGGCTCCGTGCACCCGCGACCTCGTCTCTACGGCATCATCGGCGGTGTCCCGTACCAGCTCCTCCACTTCGATCCGAACGTTCCCGGATCCGCGCAGCTCAACGACGCCGACTGGGTGAAGGTGCTCGGACAGAAGTCGCCCGCTCAAGTACGACTACACGGGCATCGACCCGCACATGGTCGAGTCCGTTCAAGCCGCGCCCGGACTCGCTCCCGGCACCGGTCGAACCCGGATCCATCCACGGCCGCGAATGGGTGACCGACACGGCCGGTGCGCAGTCGCGCGGAAACATCTACACGGTCGACCGTCAGTTACGCGTGCATCTTCCCTCGCGCAACCGCGCGACTGCACCACCGCCGACAACCAACGCATC
Source organism: Polyangiaceae bacterium (assembly GCA_046351475.1). Classification (GTDB taxonomy): domain Bacteria; phylum Myxococcota_A; class Polyangia; order Polyangiales; family Polyangiaceae; genus JAXLYL01. The sequence goes on along the minus strand of JAXLYL010000038.1, from coordinate 30,179 downwards.
TGCGACTGCCCCAACAAGGCCGGCACGCCGAGCGACCAGATCCCGCCGGTCTGCGATCCGCAGAACCCCACGCGCCAGACGCACGCGAAGGCCTTCCCGCGATCCGCGAACTCGCTCGTCCGAAACTGATGGGCGCCCAGGGCATCGTCGCTTCGCTCTGCCCGATCCACGTCACCGAGCAAGGCGCCAACGATCCGCTCTTCGGGTACCGCCCCGCCGTCGCGACGCTCCTCGATCGTCTGAAGAACGCGCTCGCGAGCCGTGCCTCCCCGCCGCGCTCGTTCCCGACGCGGAGGGCAGCGTTCCGTGCCTGATCCTCGAGACCTCGCCCCGGAGGGGGACCTGGGCGTCGGCGATGGCGACAGGGTCGCCGGGACTCAAGCAGCCGAACAAGGAAGTCCTCGCGCGTTTCAAGGAACAGCGCGCCGCCGAGTCGACGGACGGCGCGACCTCCAATCTGCCGGTCTGCGAGATCGTCACCCAGTTGAAGGACGGTGACCTCGTGAACGGCTCCTGCCGGACTCGACCGCCGCCGGCTGGTGCTACGTCGAAGGCGCCGCCGCGGAACCTGCGGCCAGGCCATCAAGTTCTCGGCGACGGGCATCCCCCCGCGCGGAGCCCGAATCAGCCTCCAGTGCATCCAGTTGAACGGAACCGGCGCCGGCTCCAGCGGAACGGGCGACACGGCCGGACGGCGGCTGACCGTCTCCGACTCGGCGCGTCGTCGACGAGGTTCCCCGCGGGTGTCAGACTTTCCTTGGCACCATGGGGAAAGTCGTCGGTTCCCCCGACATTCGTCGGAACCTCCATCCACGCTCCTCCGCACCGCCGCCGTGATCGTCCGCGGCGTCCGCCTGCGTCGCGTCCTTCGTGACGTCGTCCCGGGGCGAGACGTCGCGCGGGGGGTCGGGTGTCGAATCGTCCGCGCCGGCACACGAATGGCGTCACGTCGGCGGCCGCACCTACCAGATCATGGGCGGGTTCCCGGAACGCCCCGAGGACACGGACGCGCGGGAAGGAACGCGCGGCACGTGCGCTCCGGGAATGGTGGACGTCCGGGGACGGATGAAGACGGTGGGAGGTCCCGACGCGGAACTGGGCGCCCTCGACGTGTTGCAGCTCCAGACGTGCACGAACTGGATCCGTCGCGAGTTCCCGGAACGATGCGCCGAGTACGACCGCGACAAGTGGCTCGAACTCTCGCGTGATCTTCCGACGATGCGGATGGCGTTCTGCATCGACCGGTTCGAGTACCCGAACCGGAAGGGCGTCTACCCCTACGTCCAGATCAACTGGTACGACGCACGCGATCGATGCGCCGCGGAGGGCAAACGCCTCTGCACCGAGACCGAGTGGACGTTCGCGTGCGAGGGCGAGGAAGCGATGCCGTATCCGAACGGGTACGTGCGCGATCCCGACGCGTGCGTGAACGACAAGCCGTGGCGGAAGTTCGACGACGGGGCGCTCGGCTCGACGCGCACGGACGTCGTCGCGGGCGAGCTCGACAAGCTCTGGCAGGGCGTCCCTTCCGGATCGCGCGCGAAGTGCAAGAGCCCGTTCGCGGTCTACGATCTCACGGGCAACGTGGACGAGTGGACACGATCGAAATTCGCGGGCGAACGACCGTCGATCCTGAAGGGAGGCTACTGGGGCCCCGTGAGGACGCGGTGCCGCCCCTCGACGCGCGCCCACGGCGAGACGCACGCGTTCTACCAGCAGGGATTCCGGTGCTGCAGCGACGCGAAGGAGAAGTGAGCCCGCGGGCTCATCGCGCGAGCTTGTAGACGCTCCGGAGCACGAACCTTCGTTCGGTCCCCGACTTCACGTAGGTCGCGAAGGACAGCGACGCGCCGTCGACGTCGAGGACACGCTTGATCGCCGCCGGCTTTCCGGTGACGTCGTCCGTCCCCCGTTCTTCGGTCACGACGTGGAGGGGTCCACGGGGCACGACCGTCTTCTCGACGACCCGGGTCCCGCCGAGGACGTGGCCGGACTCCGCGAGCGAGAAGTCCAGATCGTGACCCTTGCCCGGACGGTCCGGATGTTCGACGTGGAGGACGAAGCCCTTCTCTCGACGGTCGGCACGCGCGAGCTTCGCGGACGCGATCGTGGACCACGAATTCTCCTGACCGGACGCCGGATCGACGAACACGTAAGTTCCCGACCAACCGCCCCGCAGCCGACCGAGTTCCACGGAGTGGACGGAGAGAGCTTCCTCTCCCCCTCCCTTCGCCGGGGGTCCCCCGCACGCCAGGGAGGCCGTCGAAAGCACGAATCCGAGGGCCCACGTTCGGCGTCGGGACGTCACGGGGCCCACTCTAGCGCATTCGCGGGGCGCCCGCGGACGCGCGCGGGGTCGTTCCCATCCGGGTCCCTTCCGCTTAGAGTCGCGGCGGTCCATGCTTCCACGTTCGAGTGCCGCCCCACGCCCGCCCCGTTCGACGCGTTTCGTCGTCGGCCTGGCGATGCTCGCGGGTCTCGCGGGATGCCCGAGTCCGGGCTCGTACGGGACGCCGCGTACGGTCCCGCGGGGACGCGTCGCGCACACCCTCGCGGTCGAGGTCGTGCACGCGGAGGACGTCACCACGAAGAACGTGCCGTTCGCCCGGACGTTCCCGTCCACGCCGACGTACGTGCTCCGCGCCGGCCTCTGGGATCGCGGCGAGCTGGGGTTGCGTCTCGCGCACCTCTCGTCCCTCGGGGCCGATCTGAAGTGGAACTTCCTCCGCACCTACCGGTTCGACATGGCCATCGATCCGGGAGCGCAGATCTTCGTCACGCCGACCTCCGGGAACGCCGCGGTCACGGGCTACGTCCACGTCCCGCTCCTCTTCGGGATCAACGTGAGTCGGCGCGTGTCGTTCGTTCCCACGTTCGGCGTCACGGTCTCGGCGAGCTCCCTGAAGGCCGGCGGAGAGTCCACCTTCGCCGCGGCGACGGATACCGGCGCCCTCGGGCGCGCGGGACTCGGCGTCAATCTCCGCGTCCGCCCCACGTTCGCGCTCCATCCGGAAGTGACCGTGCTCCGGAGTTTCGACGCGACGGGACGCACGTTCGTGCTGGCCGGACTCGGCGTGTCGTTCGGACACCTACCCGACTACGACTCGGACGATCCCGAAATCGCCGCCGAACGCGCCGCGGCCGGTTGGACGGAACCGCGCGAGTAGTCCGACACCGACCTCACGTCGACGCACAACGCGCGACCTCCCACGCTCGGGTCGTCGTCGCGATCTTCTCGATGCGCACGTGCGAGGCCCTATACTCGTCGTTGGAGGCACGTGCGACGGATGGGGAAGCACGGAGGCGAACCTTCGATGACGCTCGAGGCCGGCATGGTCCTCGACGGAAAGTACGAGATCGTCCGGCGCATCGGTCGCGGCGGGATGGGGATCGTGTACGAAGCCCGCCATCTGCACCTCGGGACGCACGTCGCGGTCAAGGTCATCGCCGCCACGTTCGACGTGGCTTCCGCGCGCGAGCGATTCGAGAAGGAAGCCCGAGCGGCGGCGAAGCTCCGTTCGCCGTTCGTCGTGCGCGTGTTCGACATCGGGTCCACCGAGGACGGTCACCTCTTCATGGTGATGGAGCTGCTCCACGGCGTGGACCTCTCGACCGAACTCCGACAAGGCCCCCCCATGTCGACGGCCGAGAGCGTCGATCGTCTCCTCGAGATCTCGTGCGCCCTCGCCGACGCCCACAAACAGGGCATCGTCCACCGCGACATCAAGGCGTCGAACGTGTTCCTCGCGGAAGAAGGGGACCTCCGCGTGGCGAAGCTCCTCGACTTCGGCATCGCGCTGGACGTGTCCATGCTCGACCCGACCGAGGCACTCCTCACGGTCGGCACGCCGCGGTACATGTCCCCGGAACAGTGCATCGCACCAGGCCAGGTCAGTGCGCGCTCGGACGTCTGGTCGCTCGGCGTGCTGGCCTACCGGATGCTCGCTCGACGCTACCCGTTCGCACCGCGCCGGTCGCTGCAACCCGGCACGTTCGAGTACGTCGAACCGGTCCCCCTCGAGGTCGAGCGGCCCGACATCGCGCACGAGTTGGCGGCGGCGGTGATGCAGTGTCTCGAAGTCGAGCCCGCAGCGAGGCCCGAGAATGCCGCGGCCTTCGCGATGAAAATCGCGGCTTTCGGATCCGGCGAGGTTCCCGTGAAACGATCGCTCCGCGTCGCGCATTCGTCGCACCCGCAGTCCCGCTCGAGCGATCTCCCGAAGGACGCGACGCCCCTCGCGATGATGGTGGCGGTGCCGAAGCTTCCTCCGGTCGAGGGGAAGTCCCTCGCGGCGCTCTCGGCGTCCCTCGAGGTCCGCATCGACGAGATGCCGACGAGCGAGGCGGCGCCGGTCGCCACGGTGACGCGCGAGGAGATGCCGATCTCGACCCAGATCGAGTCTCCGGCGGCCCGTGACAGGAGGGCCGCTCGCGCGGTCCCGACGGGGACGCGCGTCGTCCTGTTCGCGGCGATCGCGGCTGCACTCGCGCTGCTCGTGGTCACCGGGCGCTTCCTCGGCGTGGTGGACGACTCTTCGTTCCCTTCGGTGTCCACGTCCGCGTCCGCGTCGGCGTCGACGGCGCCACGGACGTTCGCACCGGACGACCGGATGCACTTCCACGTCGAAGTCGTGGGCCGGAACGTCCAGCTCGATCTCGGTCGCGACGACGTCACCCCGTGAGCGCGTCGAGCACGAGGCCCGCGGCCTCGATGCGTGCGTCGAACACGTCGGCGAGCCGCTGCCGGTCCACGTCCGAGAGCGCCGGGAACGCGAAGCGCCTCCGGATGCCGTCGATCCGCGCCGCGACGCCCCGACCCTCGGCGTAGTCTGCAATCCAAGGTCCGTCCGCGAGGCCGTCGAGGATCCGTTCCATGGTCCCGTCGAAGGCGCGCCGTTCGTCGTCCGTACGCGGCACCCGCGCGAAGTGGTGACGTTCGGCGACGCGCGCGAACGCTGACCGTTCGTCGTCGCCTTTCGTCCCGACGGCCCGCGCGATCTCCGCGCGGAGCGCCGGGGCCCCTTCCCGCCGGACGAGCGCGCCGTCGAGGCACAACTCCCAGGCGACATGGGCGAAGAGGACGAGACGTGGCGCGGCGTCGAACGTCACGGCGCGGAAGGCGGCCAGGGTCGCGGCTTCCCCCGAGCGGAAGACGTCGGTCGCGTGGAACCATAGGTCGTCGTCGAGGTGCATCCGGACACCCGCTTCGACGTCGTCGATGTCGGGCCCGGCCGTCACGACGGGTCCACCGCCGTCGTTCGGAACGGGCCGGACCCTCCGATCCGCCATACGCCAGAGGTCCGGGAGCATCGCGCCGACACCCGTGCGGCGGGAGCCGGAAGCCGCGGTCGCGCGACGGTAGTGGAGGAGAAAGTTCACTTGGCAGGGAAGCATGCCTCGTGCGAGACACCTTGGCCATGCTCGCGTCCTCGTCCGTCCGTTCGAAGGCCCCCGCCCGTACCCAATCGGCCGCCCCCTACGAAGTGAAGCGCTCCAAGATCCAGGGTCGAGGCGTGTTCGCCACGAGGGCGATCCCGAAGGGCACGCGTCTCCTCGAGTACACGGGAGCGCGCATCACCCACGACGAGGCCTCCGATCGGTACGACGACGGAGCCATGGAGCGTCACCACACGTTCCTCTTCCAGATCGACGAGAAGCTCGTGATCGACGGCGCCGACGGCGGCAACGAGGCGCGATTCATCAACCACTCCTGCGCCCCGAATTGCGAGTCGATCCTCGAGGAGGACCAGGTCTTCATCGAGACCATCCGCGCCATCGAGAAGGGCGAGGAGCTGACCTACGACTACCTCTACGTCGTCGACGCGAACGACGAGGTCGACGCCGCCATGCTCGAACTCTACGCGTGCGGGTGCGGAACCGCGGCGTGCCGCGGCACCATCCTCGACCTCTCGAACCATCCCATGGGCAAAGGGTCGAAGAGGAAGGCGACGTCACGGAAGTCCCCGGCCCGCCCGAAGGCGCCAGGGTCGAAGACGTCGTCGTCGCCGCGAGGCGACGCGTCCCGCGCCCCGTCGCGCTCGAAGCGCCCGAAGCGCCCGAAGCGCCCGAAACGCGCGAGTCGGAAGACGAAGACATCGAAGCGCTGATCGCCCCGTCCCGAGGCCCCGTCCGAAACGCGAACGCCCGACCGAAAGGCCGGGCGTCGACGTTTCCGGGGTCCGGAAAGGGGACTACTTCACGTAGATGTATCCCCAGGACGCGACCACGCGTTCGGCCACGGACTGGTTGGACGCGTTGTACACGTCCCAGCAGCCGCGGTTGCCCACGGCGAGCGTCGGACTGCCGGGGATCGAGCTGCAGATGGTGCTCGCCGCTCCGCCGATGCCGATGTACGAGTCGGACGAACCGCAGCTCGTCTCGTTGTTCGCGACGAAACCGAGACGTACGCGGACGTTGTCCTGGATGTTGATGCCGCCGCGGTTGCAGTTGAGGGCCAGCGCGGCGTTGGGCGTGAGGGACATCCACTGCGCGCGCGTGATGCCGGCGATGACCTGGTTGGCGGCGCCGGAGAAGGCTGTGCGAAGGTTCGTCGCGGTGAACGCCGTCGTGATCGTGTTCGTGACGCCGGCCTCCTTGTACCCGATGAGCAGGTTCGTGACGGCCATGGAGAGGAAGGGCTCGAACTTCGCCTCGGTGTCCGAGAGATCGGTGGAGGCGACGTTGAGGAGGTTCGCGTCCGTCCAGTACGCCGAGGCGTAGCCGAGGATGCTGGAGCTGCCACCGGCCTTCATGGCGAGAGTCCATCCGCCGCCGGACGTCGTCTGGTCGCAGTAGACCGAGACGGGAGCGATCGATCCGAGGCCGTCCGTGTCGATGGTGTACGTGCCCGACGGCGCGGTCGGATGGAGCGTCTTCCACGCCTGGCACGACGCCGGCCAGAGCGAGTTCGGGGAGCAGTACACGTCCACCGTGGAGGCCGACGTCCCGACCGTCCCGGAAGGCACCGGCACGGAGCAGTTCGCCGGGCCCGAGGTCGTCGCGGTGACCGAGTAGGTGTCGCCGGAGAGGGCCCTCGGAAGGAAGGTGTACACCCGGTCCGTGCCGGTCCCGTTGACGGTCTGGGTCGAGCGTCCGGGCGACGCGAGGTCCACCGACGCGAACAAGGGAAGACCACGGACGGTCCCACCGATGGCGTAGGTGTCGACGCACGAGACGTCGACGTTTCCGACGTTCGTGTCCACGAACGTTCCCGACGGGTTCGCGACCGTGCAGCGCTTGTTCAGCGGGTCGGCGAAGATCGACACCACGTAGGAGCTGCCGCTCGGGAAGGCGACGGGGAAGACGTAGCCGGCGTTGGCGGAAGGCGTGACCGTCGACGTGCCGGAACCGGGGACGGTCACCAGGAGCGTCGGACCGGCCGGCGCGGAGATTCCCGAGAGCGTGCCGCCCACGGTGAGTTGTCGGGTCGTGCACGAGACGTTCACGTTGGAGACGGCCGCGCCCTGGATCGTGCCGGGCGAGTTCGCGACGACGCAGTCCTGGGTGGGATTCGAGGGCCCGGTGGACACGGTCGCCGTGTACGCCGTGCCGCTCGGGACGTTGGACGGGAACGCGTAGGACGTCGCGCCCGAGGGTACCGGAATGTTGGTCGCGTTGACGGTGACGACCATGCCCGTACCCGTGAGACCGGTCACCGAACCGCCGAGCGGGAACGAATCGGTGGAGCACGTGACGCCCAAGTTCGTGACGTTCGCGTTCGACATCGTGCCGTTCGGGTTCGAGGTCACGTTGCACGTCTGCCACGGCGAAGTCGGCTGCGTGAGCACGGACACCGACCACGCAGAACCGCTGGGGACGGAGGCCGAAGTGCCGAAGGCGAAGGACGTTCCGGAAACCGGGAGGTCCGTCGTCGTGGTGCCGTTCGTCAGGCGGAGAACGAGGCCGACACCGGTGAGCCCCGCGATGCCGCCGCTCACGGTGTACGTGTTCGTGGTGCACGCCACGGCGACGTCCGAGACCGCCGACGAGCCGACGACGCCGGAGGAATTGGTCACGCCGCAGGTCTGCCACGGGTTCGTGGGGTTGGCCGTGACGGCCACGCCGTAGCTCCCGCCGGAGACCACCGCCTTGCCGAACTGGAAGGACGTCGCTCCGGAAGAGACGAGGAGGGAGTCCGGCATTCCGTCGGCCGTGGAGCCCGTGAGTCCGAGGGTGAGACCACCACCGAGCGCGTTCGAGACGGTCCCGCCGATGGCATACGGTGTCGTGGTGCAGTTCACGGTGATCGAGGAGACGGCCGTTCCTGCGACCGTTCCGGTGTTGTTCGTCGCCGTGCACGTCTGGGTGGGGTTCGCCGGCTGCGTGGTCACGGTGACGGCATAGGTGAGACCGCTCCGCACGCCGTCGGCGCCGGCGAACGAGAACCTCGCGGCGCCCGCGTCCACCGCGAGGTCGACGACGCCTTCCGCGCGCGTGAGTCGGAGCCCGAGGCCGGACCCCGTGAGTCCGGTGACGGTCCCGCCGACGTCGAAGCGGGTCCGGACGCAGTCCACGGACACGTTCGTGACCGCGCCTCCCGCCATGGTTCCGGAGCCGTTCGTGACGACGCACGTCTGGGACGGTCCCGTGGGGTTCGCGGAGACCGTGATCGCGTAGGCCGCGCCGCTGGCGACCGGCGTGGGCATCGTGAACGACGTCGCACCCGAGGGCACGGCGAACGTGTCGGTGCCGTTCGCGAGGACGAGACCGGTACCCCCGAAGGCGTTGATCGCGCCGCCGACCGTGAACGAGGACGTCGAGCACGTGACGTCCACGTTCTCCACGGCCGCCGCGGGCATGGTGCCCGACGCGTTCGCGACCGTGCAGGTCTGCCAGGGGTTCGTGGGCTGGGTGCCGACCGTGACGGCGTAGCCGTCCCCCGGACGCAACGTCGTGGCGAAGCCGTACCCGCCGTTCGCGTTCACGGGGAGGTCGTCCCCACCGTCGTTCTGGAGCACGAGACCCGAGCCGACGAGTCCGGCCACGGTGCCACCGACCGCGAAGCGGTCCACGGCGCAGTTCACGCTGACGGACGTGACGTCCCCGGCGACGACGGTTCCGGTCGCGCCCGCGAGCGTACACACGTGGGGCGGATTCGTGGGCTGCGCGGCCACCGTCACGGTGTACGACGTGCCGCTCGCGATCTTCTGGGCGAAGCGGAAGGTGCCGTTCGCGGCGACCTCCACCGTCTGGCCACCGGTGACCGCGAGACGCAGAGCGCCCGAGCCTCCGTCCGCCGTCCCGGCGTCCGAAAGATCGAGGCCCGACACCGTGCCGCCGACGAAGTACGTGTTGGTGACGCACGTGACGACCACGTCCGTGACGTTCGCCGTCGCCGTGCCGGAACCGGACGTGACGCTGCACGTCTGCGAGGGGTTGGTCGGTTGGGAAGCGACCGTGACCGCGTACGTCGTTCCCGGCGCGATCGCGGTCCCGAACGTGAACGCCCCGTCCTGGGCGACGGACGCGGTGTCCGCGCCGGAATTCGAGAGCGTGAGTCCCGTTCCGAGGAGGCCGCTGACCCGACCGCCCACGGTGACGTTCGCGGCCTGGGCGTCCGCCCCGCCGTCGGAGCCAGGAGTCGCGTCGGGACTCGTGGAGCCCGTGTCGGAGCCGCCGTCGGCGCGCGCGTCCGAGCCGGTCGTCGCGTCGTTGCCCGTGGTCGCGTCCGTGGACGTCGTCCCGTCGGCGCGTGAACCGCCGTCGTTCGACGTCGACGATCCGTCCGGCCCCGTCCCGTTGCCGTCCGCGGAGGCGTCCCCGAGGTCACCGGGGTTCGTGCTTTCGGCCCCCGAACATCCCCAACCGACGCCCACCGTCCACGCGGCGAGGAGGAACGGCAAGAACGCACGACGCACACCCGGACCCAGGTTCGACCTGAAATTCATGCACTCTTGGATACGGGTTCGCGGACGAAGCCGTCAACGCGAACACGACCCGAGGGACGCGTCACTTCTTCAGGAGCTTCGAGAAGAGACCGCTCATCTTGGAGGACGGAACTCCCTCGCCCGGCGTGGCTCCCTTGTCCGTTGCCGGCTTCGCGGCGGGCCCCCCGGGGTTCTGTCGGGACTCGAGGAGGCGAATCTCGCGCGGGGCTTCCAAGTTCCGCGGATTGAGCTCGATCGCCTTCTTCATGTCCACGAGGGCGAGCTTGTTCTCCCCGAGCTTCTTGTAGAGCATGCCCCGGTAGTAGTGCGCACGGTCGGAGCGCGCGTTGATCGACAGCGCGCGATCGAGCATCGCGATCCGTTCGCGTGTCGCGGCGTCCCCTTGGTTCTTGGGGTCCATGGACTCGATCCACGCGAGGAGCGCGACGTAGTCGGATTGCGTCGGGTCCCCTTCGAACGCCTGCTTGCAGAAGTCGGCCGCCATCGCCATGTCCCCGCGTCGGAAGCTGATTTCCGCCTTCTGGAACGTGGTCGCCGCGTCGATGACACGCGCGATGTAGGCCTGCGCTTCCGGCGTCGCTCCGCCTTCGCGCACGAGCTTCATGTACTTCTTCCGGTCGCCCTCGTCGGTGAGCGTCTTGTGCGCCTCGGCGTAGAGGCCGAACACGCGGGACGCGATGTCCTTCACCTCCGCGAGATCGGGGGGCAGACGATCGGGATGCCACTTCTTCGCCAGCTCACGGTAGGCGTCGTCCACGGCCTCCTTCGTCGCGTCCTCGGCGAGTCCGAGCATCTCGAAGTAGTTCATCTTGTCGATGGCCGCGCCGGTCTCGCGGATCGCGTCGCGGCGCGCCGCGAGTTCGGGAGAAAGCGTCCGCTCGATCGGTGCCGCCACGGGGACGTTCGCGCTGCCGGGCGGGACGACTTTCATCATCGTCGACGACGGCGCTTCGAAGGGCGGTCGCGCGACGGCGACGGTCTCGATCCGTTTGGTGACGAGGAGACAGTAGAGCGCGAGCTTGGCCGTGTGAGGCTGCAGGACGCCCGCGTTCGCGACGTCCTCGAGCGTCTTCGGTTCCGCGAGGGCAGTGACGACGAACGCGTGCACGTCCGGGTTCAGACCGAGTGCGTCGACGTCGGCGCCCGGCCGCAACCGGAGCCGGCTCCCACGGATCTTCTCGAACGCCGCGTCGACCTGCGGCCACGGCGGATTGAGGCAGAGCCCGCGCCAGAGCACCGTGAACGGATCGAACGCTCGGGGAGGCACGTCCCCGCCGAAGCCGGCCAGCATGTCGGCTCCGTCGTAGAACGCGTATTCGGTGGCCTTGGGGAGCGTGAAGACGTAGTCGAGCTTCGCCACGATCTGCCGGTCGAGTCCGATCGTGAGCTGCTCCTCGGTGATGGCGTTCGCCTCGAGGAGGATGCGGCCGTGGAGGCCTCCGTCGTCGATCTTGGTCTTCTGCGTCTCCTCGAGGACGTCCTTCGGGATGAACCCGAGGTCGAAGAGGATGGTACCGAGGTGCGCGACGGGCTCGCTCGTCCGCAGACGTTGGAGCATCCCCTGGCGGAACGTGAGGACGACGGTCGGACCGGCGGGGTGCGTCAGCGTGAGGGAACCCGAGAGCTTGCGTTCCGCGACGTAGACGAACAGGTTCGGTACCGGGGACTTCTGGAGCGTCCCTTTCGCGGTGGCCGTCGGCTTGTGGTGCACGTCGCTCATCGAACGACGAGGCTACGCGATCTCCGGGAACCTCCGGTAGTCGGACGGTTCAGCCACGTCGGCGACGTCGGGCGACGCCGACGAAGCCCAGGAACGCCACGCCGAACGCGACGGCCCCCGACGCGGACGTGCGGTCCGTGCCCACGGCGGTGACCGCACACGCGACCCGGGGCGACGTGGCGGGACCGAGGTACACCGGAGCCGCGGGCGTCGCGGGGTCCGCGGCAGGATCGTCGTCCGTCGGTTCTTCGTCGTCGGACGCGCCGCCGGTGGAAGGCTTGGACGTGGTGCCATTGGGGGACGGAATGGAGCCGCCCGTGGTCGTGCCGCTCGCGTCGGTGTCGATCGCGCCGCCTTCGGAGCCTCCGTCCTTGCCCTTGCCTCCGCCGGTACCGTTTCCTCCGCCGGTGCCGTTGCCTCCGCCGCCCTCGCGGGCCGCGTCCCCGTCCACCGATCCGTCGAGCAGGTCGGAGGCATCGGAGGCGTCGGAGCCGTCCGCCGCGTCGGCTCCCGCGTCGCTCGCGGTCGTGCCGGCGTCGCCCGCATCGGTACCCGCATCCCGAACCGCGGGGACGATGGGGCAGTCCTTCGGGAGCGGTCCGACGAGGGGCCCGTACTTGCAGGTCTTCGCGGATTCCAGGAAGTCGTAGTCCGCGTCGAGACTCGCGAACACCATGGAATTGCCGACGAAACACTCGAAATTCTTGTCGAAGTCCGCGAGCACCCCGAGGATCTCGTTCGTGCCCTCGCGCATGAGCGGCCCACCGCTGTCGCCCCAGCAAAGACCACCGTCGATGCCGCGCGTGAAGATGGAGAGCGTGTCGACGTTCGTGATCGACTGCGCCGCGCTCTTCCTCTCGTTCGTGTAGCCGTCGGAGGCGTCGACGCCGCCGTCGGTCGTGCGACCGTAGCCGATGTAGCGACCCGCGACCTGCGGCGTCGCCTTGCCGATCACGGCCGGCGTGACGTTGGGCACGTCGTTCAACAGAACGAGGAGGGCGACGTCGTGACGGAACCGCTCCGTCCCCTTCGGGTCGTAGAGAGGATGCATGTACGCGGCGAGCGCGGGCACGCGCACGGCCTTCGACGCCTCCCCGAACGCGATGCCGTAACTCTGGAGCTGCTTGTCGTAGATGCAGTGGGCCGCGGTGACGGCGTACCGGGATCCGATGAGCGTGGCGCCGCAGTTCGGGCCGCTGAGGGTCGTGTAGTCCTTGCCGGTGACGAGAAAGCCCGTGGCCGGGTACTCGACCTCGATCTTGCCGCCGACGACGGCGTCGGCCTGGGTACCGTCCCCGTTCCCGGCGCCGGAGCAGGCGACGACCGAAGCCAGGGCGGCGACCGAGGACAGGAGGGCGAAGGTTCGAGCGAAGGCCATGGTGCCGACAGTGTCGCAACATGTAGGCCAACGTGAGGCGCCCCCGAAATCTGCGAAACTCGAGGCTTTCGTGGGAGACCGGCCCCGCTTTTCCGGGAAATCGGGGCGCCGTCGATCCGCCTCGAGTGGATCGCCACCCAGGGGAAGGGGGCGCCCGACGCCCCGTCGACGACGGCGCCGGAGCCGGGCGCCGTGCGCCGCGCTCCACTGGGAAATCCCCGCAATTCACCTACGGCGACGCGGGAGTTCGTCGTCCAGTCGGATTCGGAAAAATCCGAAGGGGTGGTCCGCGGGAAGTGACGCAACTCCTTGGAACGACGCGGCAAAGTGAATCGTTTCGAACGCTTACATGGTCGCCCATTGACCTACATCAGCCCACCCGTAAACCGAAGGTTCCACGCGATTCCAAGGAGCCTCCATGCGCCGCCGACTTCTCGCCTCCCTCTCCGCTTTCGTGTTCGTCGGCCTCGCGGCGTGCGGAGGCTCTTCGGACGAAAGCGACGAGGCGAGCGCCGCGTCCACGAACGGGCGCCCCTGCCACGAAGGCGGACCGTGCATCGGCGAGAAGCCCCTCGATCCCACGAGCGCGTGGCCGAAGTTCCGCGGCAACATGCGCCAGACCGGCCGCAGCCGCGTCCTTCCTCGCAAGACGGGCGGGAAGATGTGGAGCTACCGCACGGGCAAGGGCATCTTCAGCTCGGCGGTCATCGGCGGCGACGGCACGGTCTACATCGGTTCGGCCGATCGCACCTTCTACGCGCTCTCGTCCGAAGGCGACGTGAAGTGGTCCGTGCAGACCGGCGAGATCATCGACTCCTCCGCCCTCCTCGACGACAAGGGCCGCGTCTACTTCGGCTCCGGCGACGGCCACCTCCGTGCGCTCGATCAGAAGACGGGCAAGGAGATCTGGAAGTTCGAGGCCGAGGACCCTTCGGTGAACAAGTCGTTCATCCGTTGGTTCGAAGGCAACGTCGCCATCGGTCCGGGCGGCGACCTCTACGCGCCGAACGACAACTTCTCCGTCTACTCGGTGAACCGCGACTCCGGCGCGCGCAATTGGCGTTGGCTCATGAACGATCAGACGTGGTCCTTGCCGGCCGTCGATCCCGCCACGGGCTCGCTCTACATCGGCAACAACTACATCGCCGCTCCCGCGGTGCTCGGCTACTTCTACAAGAACGTCTTCGCCATCGACAAGGACGGGAACCAAATCTGGCGCCAGGGCATCAATGCGACGGTCTCGGCGAGCCCGCTCCTCACGGAGAACGGCAAGATGATCCTCGGTGGCTTCGACGGCTACCTCCGCGCGTACGACAAGAACGACGGCACCGAACTCTGGTCGTTCGGCACCTACGATCACCTCTACGCGAGCCCCGCCGAATTGCAGGACGGCACGATCGTCCAGCCCTCCGCCGACGGCACCATCTACGCCGTCGATCCCGCGAACGGCAAACTCAAGTGGGCCTTCGAGACGCGGGAACCCGTGCGTTCGTCGCCCGCGGTGGACGGCGAAGGCAACATCTACTTCGGCGGCGGCGACGGAAAGCTCTACGTCCTCACGTCGAAGGGCAAGCTCCGCTGGTCCATCAAGCTCGTCTCGGAGGACAGGAACGATCTCAACGGGTCGCCGTCCCTCGGACGGGACGCCATCGTGATCGCCGGCGAGAGCGGCGAGATTTTCAACGTGCCCTACGACTACTGCCTCCGCGCCGAAGCGGCGAACGACACGCGTTGCAGCGTCGGCACCGGCGAAGGCATGCCCGACGACGGCACGTACCTCTACTTCACGACGCCTCTGGGAAGCATCCTCTCCGAAGCTCCTCCGAGCATCGCGGCCAACGTTCCCCTCGCCTTCTCCCTCGTCGTCCGCGAGAAGGGCGACACGAAACTCTCGCTCATCGACGAGAAGTCCCTGAAGGTCACGGTCGATCCGCCCGCCGAAGTCGACGCGCGCGTCTCCGGCGATCGCCGGTTCGTCACCGTCGTCCCGACCACGAAGTTCACGAAGGGCGCGAACGGCAAGGTCCGCATCACGATCCAGGGCGACTATCTGCAGGATCCCACGCGGAGCGGCATCGTCTTCTCGGGCGGTCGCAAGGCGGGGCGCATGAACACCACGTTCGACTTCGACGTCGCCGAGGGCCCCGCCGGCTACGACTACCCCGTGCCCGACGGCCCGGGCGATCCGTCCGGCGTCCTCGAGATGTACCGCATCGCCGTGCCGCTCCCGACGGTCATGCCGTCGTACAACCAGATCGGCTTCGACTCGCTCCACTACCTGGTGAGCATGGTCGAGAAGACGCCGGGCGGCGCCATCGGTTGGGTCACCGGCGGCAAGCTCGACGAGAAGGAGAACCGCACGGTCGTCGACCCGGAGACCAAGGTGCTCTTCCCCGTCGAGGTCTCCTACGAGAACGGTCTCATGACGCTCCTCAACAAGGACTCGTTCATGATCAACGCCATGAACGCGGACCTCCCCTTCGAGACGTTCCGCGTCAGCGCTCACCTCGACGCCAAGGGGATCCCCGTGTCGCAACCGGGAGTGCACGTCACCACCCGCTGCCAGCAGATCCCGACCTACGGGCCGTTCCTCGTGAACCTCGGCTTCTGCAACCCGGACACCGATCTCCTCAACGTGTTCGGAAGCACGAACCTCCGTCCCTTCGGGTCGGGCAGGCTCACGGCCCCCTCGGGCCTCGGCACGGTGTCGTTCGCACACGCCGGCGGCTGGGGTGGAGGCACGATCACGAACCCCACGATCACGGCGACCCTCGAAGGCTCGAGCTTGAAGCTCGCGGACCACACCGTGGGCCTCCTCATCGTCGACGTCTCGACGGGCAAGCCGGTCTCCGTCCAATACGGACTCGCGACCACGCGCACCGCGACCGCCACCGGCGAAGTGGCCACGGTTTCCGTGAACTTCCTGCAGTCGAAGGCCCCGAAGACCGCGCGGGTCTACCTCATGGTCGACGGGTATCCGGCCGCGCGCCGGACGCTCGCCCTGGACTGACGGCACTTATCGATCCGCGGGGCCACCCGCGGTTCGGAGCTCGACGCAGGCCCCGACGTTCCTTCCGCCCGCTTCGTCGGAGTGGAAGGAACGTCGCCGTCCGTCCGAAGTCGCCGTATCCTGGGATGATCCGCCCATGAAGGACGTCGACTTCTTCAAGTTGCCCCGGTCCGTCCAGGAGCGGTTCGCCGGTTCGGTGGCGGGGACCTTCGTGCCCCACCCCATCCTCGCTCGTCGGGGAGGCCTCACGACGCCCCGCACGTGGTTCGCGATCGCCGGCGGTTCGACCGCCGCGCTCCTCGTGCTCTACGCCCTCGGGCACGGCTCGCTCTCGAGCCCGCTCGCGATCCAGGGTGCACCGTTCGCCGTCGTCTACGTCGTCCTCGCGTTCGTGGCGACGTTCGGCTTCGGTCGGGGACTCGCCCTCTCCCTCGAAGGCTCCGCGCTCCCTTACACGCGCGGCCTCTACCTGTTCCCCACCGCGCTCGTCGACGCGCGGTGGCACCCGCTGAAGGTCGCGCCCCTGTCCGACGTCGAGATCCTCCCGACGCTCTCGAAGACCGGCGGCCTCGTCGCGAAGGTCGTCTCCGGAGGCACGTTCGAGTTCGCTCCCCCGAAGGAAGGCAGCGTCGACGACCAACGCGCCGCGATCGAGCGGGCCCGCGCGAACTCCGCGGCCGCGGAAGCCGCCGGCGATCCGAACGTCCTCGTCGAGCTCGATCCGCTCTTCGAGCCGCGCTTCTCGAACCCCATCGGCGCACGCGAATCCCTGAAGAAGACCGGACCCGCTTGGGCGAAGTTCGTCGTCGTCGGATCCGTCGGCGTCGGTCTCGCGGTGGGCGTCCTCGTGTGGTTCGTGAGGTACGTCACCGCCGACGATCGTCTGTTCGTGAAGGCGAGCGCCGTGAACGATCCAGCCGCGTACCGCATGTACCTGGAGAAGGGTTCCCGTCACAGGGACGACGTCGTCGGCATCCTCCTCCCCCGCGCGGAACTCCGCGAAGCCCAGGCCGAGAAGACCGTCACGGCCGTCGAGACGTACGTCCGCACGCACCCGAACTCGCGCATCCAGAAGGAAGTCGACGCGGCCCTGCGCGCCGCCATGCTCGACGAACTCGCGCGCGCGACCGAGAAGAAGAACCTCGTCTCCCTCCGCGAATTCGAGAAGGCCCATCCGAACCACGGCGTGGGCCCGGAACTCGCCCGCGCGATCCACGCCGTGTACGAACGTGCCCTCGCCGACTGGAAGTCGAAGGTCGGGTCGAAGGACGCCGCGCTGGTGCAGTTCGTCACGCGCCTCTTCGCGTTCGCGGAATCGAAGGGTCCGAACGTCGAGATCCGTTTCCAGAGGAAGCCCTCGACCCTGTGGAAGGCCGCCGACGGCCACATCGCCAAGTACCCCACGTTCCTCGGCAGCGTCTCGTACCCGTCCGTCTACTTCGACGCGATCCACGAGAAGAAGCGCATGGAGGCCCTCGGTCCCTCCCTCGTGACCGGCCTCACGGAAGCGTTCCCGCGCGAACTCGTCGCCTTCACGATCGGCGCGCCGGTGATCTCGGAGGACGGCACGTTGCCGACCGTGACGGTACCGACCCTGTTCGTGGCCCACCGCGCCGAATGGTCGCTCCTCACGTACACGCTCCCGAATCCGCGCGGCATCATCGGCAGCATCGGCTTCACCTTCGACACGACGTTCGCGCTCCCGGACGACGCGAAACCGTACAAGGGCAAGTACGAGTTCAACGTGATGCCCATGATGGATGTCTTCAAGGCCGAGAAACGCGACGCCGCGTACAACGCCCCGGAAGAGCGCACGTACCAGGCCATGGCGGAGTCGGCGCAGAAGAAATTCACGACGAAGCTGCTCGCGAGCTTCGGGGTCGGCGGCGCGCCCGCGAAGTGACGCCGCGGCCGTTCCATTCGACGCGGGGTCGTCGTATGGAAGGCCCATGCGCCAGACCAAGGTCGACAGCGAACTCGAGAGCAAGGCGAGTGCGATCCACGACGATCCGGAACGCGTCGAGGTGATCGCGCGCGCGCGCCGGTTCAAGGCGAGCTGGATCGAACTCGCGGAAGCCCTCACCCGCGTCCGTCGCTCGAACCAGTGGAAGGAATGGGGCTACGAGACGTTCGAGGACTACGGCAAGAAGGAGCTCCACCTCCGCGCCGAGACCATGTCGAAGCTCACGGGCTCGTACATGTTCCTCCAGAAGAAGGCGCCCCACGTGCTCGAGCGCGACGGCGTGAACGAACGCATCCCCAGCTACCAAGCCGTGGACTTCCTGCGTCGCGCGGAAGAGCGCGAGGACGCCCCGGTGGACACGGTGCGCGAGATCCGCCACCGCGTGCTCGAAGAAGCCGCGCCCATGCCCACGGTCGCCAAGGAATACAAGGACTCGGTCTTCCCCATCGACGCGAAGGAACGGAAGTCGAAGGACAAGATCGCGATCCGCAACGTCGCCGGGCGTCTCCGCGAGATCGTCGCCTCCACCCGCGCCGTACCCCGCGCGCTGAGCGACGAAGTCGCCGAGATCCTCGGCCGCCTCCTCGAAGCCGTGGCGGACGGCGACGAAGCCGCGGCCTGAGCCGTCGGACGTGACGTGCTGAAAGAACTTCGTCTCGACGAGGCGACCTGGAAGGCCGCGAACCTGCTCCGGCGTGCCGATTGGCGGACGGCGATCGAGGACCTCGCGCGCGAGGGCCTCTTCGCGGAGGACGCGGGGGGCGCTTACGCGCTCCTGACGTTCGGCGATTCCGCGATCGTGATCGAGTTCCTCGACGACGAAGGCGACGTGAAGAGCCGCGCCTCCCTCGCCCACGCCGACCTCCGTCCCGTCGTCGTCGCCTACCTCGACATCATCCAGAAGATGGGCGCCGACGACGCGGGCGACAACGTGACGCGCATGGAGGCGCTCGACATGGCGAAGAAGGTCGCCCACGACGAGGCCGCGCGCACGGTGCAGTCCCTGGCGCCCGGACTCGCGCCCGATCTCGCCACGTACCGGCGCTTCTTCACGCTGCTCTTCGCACTCCACGTGGACGCGACCACCCTCACCTTCGCCCGGGGACACCGCACCTTCGGCCAGTGAGGTGCGCCTCACACCCACACGGACCCACAACGCTCGTCGGACGGGCTTTCGACGCCGCGGATCGCGATTGCGGGATCGCGGTGCCGGGGCTATCGCCTCCGACCGGGTGGGAACGCGGAAGGCCGGATCGGGCCGGCGCGAACATCCGCTGCTTTCAGCGACGAAGCGAGGGTTCCTTCATGGCGATGACGCGTGTTTTGGGTGGGTTGACGTGCCTCGGTGTCCTTTCGGCGATGCTCGTCGCCGGCTGCAGCAGCGAAGGCAGCGGCGTGGAAGCGCGCCCGGCCGGCCGCACCGAAAAGGGTCCGGGCTTCGTGAGCGGCGTGAGCAACGAACCCGCGAAGGCGCCCCGCCCCACGTTCGCCCCCGCTCCCCCCGGCAAGGAATCCGACGCCGTCCGTTCGCGCGTCACGCTCTCGAAGGCGAGCATCCTCGGCCGCACGTTCCTCTACGGCGCCGACCTCCAGTACGCGGGCATGAGCGACGGCTACTCCCAGGACACGTACTCCACCCTCGCCATCGGACACATGCCGGCGTTCTTCCGCATCGCGGGCCAGACGCTGCAGCTCGTGGAAGATCAGTCGCGGCTCTTCGAGTCCGACGTGAACAAGCCCGTGCGCTTGATCCACGAGTTCGCCATCGAGGCGCAGAACGATCTCTCGGTCACCATCCGCATCACGGACGGCGGCCAGTCGATCCTCAGCTTCGTCGAAGGCTCGGCCTCCGCGGCGGCGCGGTCCTCCTGGGTCCGCTCGCTCTCCTACGACAAGAAGAGCGATCTCCTCCTCATGGAGACGAGCTTCGAGGGCACCGACGGTTGGGTCTACGAGTTCATGGAGAGCCTCTTCCCGCGCGACGCCCTCGTGCCCGCGGACTTCGCGCCCATCTCCACGGATCCCGAGAAGGAGCCCCTCGCGTCCCGCTTCAACTTCCTCGGCGGCGGCGGTGTCTACGTGGACGACGGCAACGGCGATCGCGTGCAGACCGAGTTCGCGTCGCGCTTCGTGATCCGCGGCGAGGAGACCATCGACTGGTACGCCACCGCGAACCTGCCCGACGAGTTCTACGCCGAAGTGAAGGACGGCGTCGAAGCCTGGAACCGCTACTCGCAGGCCATGTGGGGCCGCGACATGGTGCGCTTCGTCGGTCGCCTCCCGGCCGGCATCAAGATCGGCGACCCGCGGTACAACGTCATCAACTGGGACAGCGTCGCCGAAGCCGGCGCCGCGTGGGAGTCCCAGGCCACCGACCCGCTCACGGGCATCCAGTCCCACTCGGTCATCTACCTCCCCAAGGCCTGGTTCAACATCGGCAAGGACTTCTGGGAGCGCGCCGAGCTGTCCGACGGCGCGAAGACCACGCAGTCGAAGGCGTCCGCGAAGTTCCTCGAGAACCGCCGTTTCCTCGGCCGCAAGGTGAAGGCCTCGTGCACCCGTGACTTCGCGCGGCTCCGCTACGACGCGGCCGCCCAGGATCCGGACGCCTTCGGCAAGGAGCTGCTCAAGAGCACGCTCTTCCACGAGGTCGGCCACGCGCTCGGCCTCGGGCACAACTTCAAGGGTTCGGTCTCGTTCGACCTGGACAACCCGGGCACGTACGCGACGACGGTGATGGACTACAACAACTACGATCTCGACCGCGCCGCCTTCGACGCGCCGGGTACGTCAAAGGGACCGCTCCTCGAGTACGATCGCCAAGCCATCTCGGCGCTCTACAACCACGGCGCGGACATCCACGAGTCCGACGGCATTCCCGCCATGTGCTCGGACGCCGAGGTGCCGGATCCCAGCGCGGTCGACGCGGTCGATCCGTTCTGCATGCAGTACGACGGCGGCAAGGACCCGACCCAGTTCCTCGCGCGCAACATCGCCCTCTTCACGCGCAAGGACGCGGTCCTCGGCCGCACCGAGAGCCTCGCGAACGCCATCCCGCACGCCACGGCGCGCCTCGCCGACCCCGCCTCCGTCACGGACATCGCGGTGGCGAAGGCCGCCGTCGACGAGCAGGTCGCCCTCCTCAAGAACGTCCTCCGCCACTACGCGTGGACGCGCATGACCAGCCCCGCCACCGAGGCCCAGTGGTTCCTCCGCGCCATGATCCCCGGTTCGGAATCCGACGGCGTCGACCTCGTGGGACTCCGCGGCCGTGCGTGGGACGGCATCTCCTACGTCGCCACGTTCGGTGCCCTTCCCGACGACGCATCGTCGGCGCTCACGCTCGCCATCCAGTCCACGAAGGATTGGTTCGTCCGCACGCCGGCGTACGCGCAGCTCGCGTTCGACGCGCAGTCGTCCACGCGCCTCGCCGCCTACCGCGACCTCGACAAGATCCCGGGCTGGTTCTCCGTCACCTACATCCCGATCATGCGTGGCGCCGTCCTCGAGACGCTGAAGCACAATCCGTCGCTCCCCCTCGAACTCGTGTCCGTGGGAGGTGTGCGCACCGACTACGAAGCGAAGACCATCGATCTCCTCGAGGAAGCGATCACCGGCACCGTGAACGGCGCCAAGCGTCCGACGGCCGAACGCATCCAGGCGGTCTCCTCGCTCGTCACGTTCGGTGGAATCGGTCGCGCGAACGCCGCCATCGGCCGCGCGCAGACCATGGCGCAGGAAGAGCTCGCCAACGCCACGGACAGCGCGAGCCGCAACGAGCTGCGTGCGCTCGTCACCGCCCTCGGCGGCGGCCCGCTCTGAGCCCATCCCCGTCGACGTTCCGTCCCTGACGTCGGGACGGAACCTTCCCACGAGGCCCAGGACCTGGTCATTCCAGGACTGGGCTTTCGTTCGTCCAGGGTCCGAACCTCCATTCCAGGAGCAGGTCACGGCGCCCCGGGAATCCCCGGACCGCGTCCGAGGGCACACCGACGCACACGTCGTTTCGGTGTTGGAATCCGCTGGCACCGTTCGTGCTGAATTCCCCTCCGGTACCCGCGCTCGGACATGGCCCCGCGATCGCCGACGCCCGTCGGCCTCGATTCGGAGGTTCTCGGAATGGATGCCCCGTTGATCGTTCGCAATCGAGTGGTGATGCAGGTGGTCGACGGCGCCGAGCGCTGCGCCTTCGTGTCGGAGGACGTCCACGTCGCCGGCCCCGTGCCCCTCGTCATGGAGCGGAAACGGGCCGCGTGCGAAGGCACGGCGACGCGGGCTCCCGTATTGCTCGTCCACGGTTTCGGTCAGAACGGCCACGCGTGGCACCTGCCTTCACGGAGTCTGGCGAACCACCTCGCCCGGGAAGGCTACGACGTGTTCAACCTCGATCTCCGGGGCCACGGCCGCTCGGCCGAGGACGGTCAACGGGCGAAGAGCGTCCATGACTACGTGCGCGAAGACCTCCCGCGGGCGCTCGCCGAAGTGCGCGCCCTCTCCGGCGGAAGGAAAGTGTTCGTCGTCGGCCACTCGTTGGGAGGCATCGTCGGAGCCGCAGCCGCGACCGTCGTTCCCGAATTCGTGCAGGGACTCGTGGCCATCGGGAGTCCCTACGACTTCGGCAACGGGTCGCTCGCGCTCACGGCCCTCCGATCCGGCGTCCACGCGCTCGCGAAGTCCGGCCTCGCCCTGTCGAACACGGCCCTTCCCCTCCACTCCCTCGGTGCCGTGTTCCGGAGGTCCCGTGTCGTCACCGAACGGCTGCTCTCGCCCGTGACGCTCCGGGCGTGGGACCCGGGCTCCATGGAGGCGCACGTCCTCGACGAGCACCTCCGACTCGCCTTCGATCGCACCGGGGTCGGCGTCATGATGGACCTCGTGGGGTGGACCGCGGACGGGCGGACGAAGAATCCGTACGGGCCCGAGCTCGAACGCCTCGCCCATCCGCTCCTCGTGGTCGCCGGGCGTCACGACGAACTCGCCCCCCTCGCGAGCGTGAAGCCGCTGTTCGACCGCAGCGCCTCCACGGACAAGGCCTTCGTCCCCGTGGACGGCGGTCACATCGATCTCCTCGTCGGACGTCACGCTCCGAAGGCGGTCTGGCCCGTGGTGACGAACTGGCTCGACGCGCGTTCGCCCCGCGTCGCGAAGCCCTCGACCTCCGCACTCCGGAAGGCGGACGCGGCGTGAGCGCGATCCCCCGCCGTCGCTCGGTCGTCGTCCTCGCCGCGTGCGCGATCTCGGCGTTCCTCGCGGGATGTGGATCCCCGCCGGTGCTGCCGCTCCGACACGGTGGTGTCGTCAGCGCGAACGCGACCGATCTCGATCACGGCACCGCGGAGTTCGCCGGCGTCGGCGGTACGAAGATCTTCTACCAGTGGTGGCGGCCGAAGGCGCGAGCGCGGGCGAACGTGGTGCTCGTGCACGGCCTCAAGGACCACTCGAACCGTTACGCTTCCTTCGCCGAGAAGCTCGCGCGCGACGGCTTCTCCGTCTACGCGCTCGATCTCCGCGGACACGGACACTCCGAAGGCATGCGCGTCTGGGTCGACTCCTTCGACGACTACCTGACCGACGTGGCGTCCCTCACGAAGCTCGTGGGCGAAGCGAAGGACGCCCCGGCGAAGACGTTCGTCTTCGGGCACAGCATGGGCGGCGCGATCGCGACGCTCTACACCCTCGAGCACGCGAAGGACGTGTCGGGCCTCGTGCTTTCCGGAGCGGCCCTCGAAGCCGACGTCTCGTGGGTGAAGAAGGCCGGCACCAAGTTCGTCGGCGCCGTCTCTCCGCGCGCCGGCGTGTTCGATCTCGACCTCGAGAAATTCTCGCGGGACCCGAGCGTCGTCCAGGAATGCAAGAACGACCCCCTCGTCTACCAGGAGGCCGCTCCGGCCCACACCGCCGTGGAACTCCTGGCGGCCATCGATCGCATCGACGAGAAGATGGGCGAGCTCGACACGCCGCTCCTCGTGATGCACGGCAGCGCCGACACCATCACGCCTGCGGCCGGTTCGAAGGCGCTCCACGCGCGCGCTCGGACGAAGGACAAGACGCTCGTCGTCTATCCGGAACTCGTGCACGACCTCGTGCACGAACCGGAAAGGGAACGCGTCATGGACGACGTCCTCGGATGGCTCAGGGCTCGGGCTCCCTTGCCGAACCCTTGAACGGGACGCCGACGAGGGACACGGAGGAGGGACGCCGAGCGGGCCGCGCCGTCACTTCGCGAGGAAGTGGATGGTGCGGTCGCCGCGCGTGACCCAAGCGATGGCCTTGCGACCGACCGCGATCTGACGCGGGGACTTCTGTCCGCGGGCGAGGATCGTGGCCGGGGAGAGCGCGTTCGCGCCGCGGGCCATCTTGTAGACGAACCCGAACTCGCTTTCGCCCGACGTTCCGAGGACCCCCTCGTCCGTCCAGTAGACGTCGGTCTCGTCGATGGCGACGCGTCGCGGGCTCGAGTTGCCTTGAGTCATCCGCTCCGGGGCCGACGTTCCCGAGGCGGCGGGAACGATGATGCGGAAGAGACCTCCGTACGTCGGACCGCCGCTGCCCGTGACCGTCGCGTCGGCCACGAAGAGCGTGTTCCCGTAGAGCGCGACGTCCACGGGATTCTGGAACGCGTTCGACATGATCGTGGGCGGAGGCAGGTTGCCCATGGTTCCCACGGAATAGCGAACCACGGCGTGCCCGGTGCAGAGCTGGCTCATGAAGACGTCGCTTCCGTCGACGGCGACGGCGAACGGGCGCGGCGACGTCGTCGTGTAGGACGTCGGCGTTTCGAGCATGCCGGGTCGGAGCGGACGGCGGAGGAGGGAACCCACGGTCTGCTGGGAACAATCCGCGGGGCTCTCGAAGTTGCTGTCGTAGACGGTCCAGTAGAGGTGGGTCGTGTCCGCGGCGAGATCGGGAGCGGCCTGTGCGTTCGTGGCGAACGTGTCGGGGATCGTTCCCGGCGGGGCCGCGACGTCGTAGTCGAGGATGCGGTTCGCGATGCCGGACTCGCTCACGTAGAGGTGACCGGCGCGGTAGAGGGCCGCGATGAAGTTCGCGTTCCGTGCGGCGAACGTGTCCACGTCCCGTGCGAACGAATGGCCGAACACGCCGGTGCCACCGGGCGCCGTCGGGTCGTTGCGGACGGTCCAATAGAGCGTGTCGGAGTCGTCGTCCCAGGTGAGCCCCTCGGGGAGTCCGGCGTCGAGCGTACGGAACGTCACCGGATTGCACACGCCCGCCGTGCAGGTCCCTCCGAGGCACGAGTGACCACAACTTCCGCAGTTCGCACTGTCGGAGGTGACGCTCGTGCACGCGAACGCGGCGGAGGGACCGGCGTCGGCGAGACCGGCGTCCGCCGGTGCGCAGCGGTCGAAGCCGGTTTCGCACTCGCGGATGCACGTGCCGGCTTGGCAGGTCGCGCGCTCGTTCGCGGAGGGTCGGCACGGCGAATTGCACGCGCCGCAGTGTTCCGGATCGGTCCGGAGGTCGGCCGAACAAGCGGGCGGCGCGTCGACGCCACCGTCGAAGGCGGGGGTCGTCGCGTCCGAGCCGGTGGTCGCGTCCGTGGAAGCATCGGCTCCCGTCGGACCGTCCATGGGCGAGCTACCTCCCGTGGAGAGATCGCATCCGACCGCCCCGAGGAAGGCGGTGGCGGCGAGGAGGAGGAACGTGACCGGCAGTCGTCGCATCGCCGTGGCCGAGAGCGTCATGCCCGACCTGCGAAGAGCGTTCCCTTCGACCCGTCGATGGTGACGATGTCGCCCTTCTTCAGGGTCACGCGGTCCATGGAGACGTCGTTCGCGTCCTCGACGAACACGCTGGCCGAATCCGAGGCGTAGTCCACGTTCAAGCCGGAGCATCCCGCGATGCACGGCTTGCCGAGACTGCGCGCGACGATGGCCGCGTCCGCCGTGAGTCCACCTCGGGTCGTGACGATGCCGGCCGCGGCTCGGAGCCCGGCCACGTCTTCCGCGGACGTCTCGATGCGGACGAGGATGACGCTCTCCCCACGGCTCGCGTGGAGGACGGCGTCTTCGGGGCGGAACACGACGGGGCCGGTGGCGATTCCCGCGCTCGCTCCGAGTCCTCGGACGAGGGGACGGGCGCCGGACGTGTCGGACGGGGCGGAGGGGTTCATGGCACCTCCTCGATTAGCACGGCCGACCGAGGAAAATAAGGCTTCGATTCGCCTCGGGACGGGCCCGCCACCACGCTAGTGTCCCGAACCGCATGGCTCCCGAGACGCCCCGAAACTCCGTCCCATCTTCCCGGAAACGCTTCGTTTGCGTGTACTGCGGATCCCGCGACGGCGCGCGCCCCTCGTTCCTGCGCTCCGCGCGCGCGATGGGCGAAGCACTCGCGCGGCGGGGACTCGGACTCGTGTACGGCGGATCACGGATCGGACTCATGGGTGCGGTCGCCGACGGAGCCCTCGCCGCGGGCGGCGAGGTCGTCGGGTACCTTCCCGAGTGGCTCGTCGACAAGGAGGTCGCCCACGGCGCGCTGACGGAATTGCACGTGGTGCCGTCGATGCACCTCCGGAAGGCCGCCATGGAGTCGCGCGCGGACGCGTTCGTCGCGCTTCCGGGCGGCTTCGGCACCTACGACGAACTGTTCGAGATCCTGACCTGGGGACAGGTCGGCCTCCACGCGAAGCCCGTCGGCGCGCTCGACGTCGACGGCTATTTCGGTCCCCTCCGCGCACTCCTCCGCCACACGGTGGACGAAGGCTTCGCCGTGCCGGGCAACGAGTCGCTCCTTCTCGTGGAGCCCACACCCGACGCCTTGCTCGACGCTATCCTGGGCTGGACACCGAGACCCGTCGCTCCGAAGTGGTGACGGGCGGTACGTCGACCTCGGCGTCTCCCGCCATCGCGGGGAGAACGTCCCGGGTCGCGACGAAGAGCACGTTCGAGAGCGGCGTCCCTCCCCAACACGGTTCCACGTGGACTTCGAACCCGAGGTTCCGGGCGATGGGAGCGAGCTCCCCTTCGACGTCCCGGAAGAGGACGCGCTCCCCCCGGTTGATCGCCAGGGCGGTGCCGATGCGTTCGGGCAAAAGCGTGAAGAACGACCGGAGTCCGCGGCCCGCGTCGGCCTCCCGGAGGAGGAGTCGACCTCCGGGACGCACCGCACCGAGGGCGCGGGCGAGCAAGGCGTCCTGACGCTCGCGGTCCACGTAGTGAAGGACGTCGATCATGAGGACCGTGTCGGCGGACGGCAGCGTCGCCGTCTCCATGTCGGCGACCTCGAACGTCGCGTCGAGTCCCTTCGACGCCGCGCGTGCGAGCGCGATTTTCGGCGCGTCCCAATCGAGACCGTGGATCCGCGTGGCCGCGCCCGCCTCGAGGAGGAGGACGTCGAGTTGTCCTCGCCCCGCTCCGAGGTCGAGGACGTCCCCGAGGGGCGCGCGAGAGAAGACGGCGCGCGTCGAGGGATCGCCGCGGAGTTTCCCGCGGACGTAGTGGTACGTCGCGCGGCTGTTCGTGGCCGAGGCGTACCGTTCCGCCGTGCGGCGTGCCGCGTCGTCGAACGTCACGGGATCCGCGACGTCACTCGTGGACGACGACACGCGTTCCCGGATTCGCGTCGGTGGCGCGGACGCCGTGCCATCCCGCGGGAAGATTCGGCCCCGCCCACGAGAAGATCTTCCGTGCGTCGTGGGGCGTGAGGTTCACGCAGCCGTGGCTCCGCTCGTGGCCGAAGGACGAATGCCAGAACGCGCCGTGGAGCGCGTAGCTGCGTTCGAAGTACATGACCCAGGGGACGTCCTCGATGGAGTACGGGCCGTCGCTGGCGCCGTCGTCGTCCATGGTGTCGGAAATGTGCTTCTCGCGGATGCGGAAGGAACCGGTGACCGTGCGGTGATCCTTCGCCGGGTCGTCGTTGTGCCGGCCGCTCGAGACGAGCGTGGCGTACACCGGCTTCTCGCCTTCGTAGGAGACGAGGGTCTGGCTCGTGATGTTCACGTCGACCCACTTCTCGTCGTTCTTCACGCCGGAGGGGATCGGGTTCGCCTTGGCGACGGTGCCGTCGATGTCGCGCATCCACCAGCCTTCGGTGGTCTCCATGTACGCGCGGCCCTCCACGACCTTGCGCTTGCCGGTGAGGCTCACGATCGTGAATCGCGGGACCTTGTCACCACGACGGACGCGGGGCTCGCCGGTCTCGGTCTTCTTCTCCTCGTCGATCGTGAACTGGCGCGCGTAGAGACCGAGGAAGAAGCCGAGCGGCAGTTTCCGGGGTTCCGCGGGATCGGCGAAGTTCACGCCCTCGAACTCCGTCTTCGGCTTGTGGACGAGGATGTGATCCGCCGGCGCCAGCGCGCCCCGCGTGTTCCGCCAGAACTTGCCGGAGAACGCGTGGACTTCCCGGTCGAGCGCCAAGTAGAAGCCGCGCACCATGCGGGTCTCGATGAGGCTCGTCTCGCCCTTGAGATCTCCGAGGGTGATCTGCGGGCGCTGGCCGCCGTGGTTCTTGAGGTACCAGGGCGTCTCGGAGGGTTCGCCCGTGGGAGACGTCTCGGCGACCGGCTTGGGCGGCGCGGCCTTCGCCTTCGCGGTGCCGTCGCTCTCGGCGTCGTCACTCTTGGACAGCTTGTCGTGTCCGTCACCCTTGTCCTTCTTGGGGGACTTGCCGATGGCGAGTCCCCGCTCGTGTTCCTTGCGCTCGCGGCGGAGGGGCGGGCGGCGGTAGAGCGGCGTGCCGTTCGTGATGTTGAGACCGTACGCGTACGGCAGCGGACCTTCCGCGAACGGAGCGTGGGGAGCGTTCGCGAGTTCCTTCGCGTTCGCGTCCAGCGTCGCGTACTTGCCGCAGACGAAGCCGGGGGAATCGGCGAGGGCGAACCATCCTTCCGGGCAGTTTCCCTTCTTCACGACGTCGCGCTTGATGGAGAACGAGGTGCCCTTCCGGAAATATCCGAGACGCACGACACCGGCGCGATCGGTGTCGGCCTTCGAAGGGTCCTTCGCGGGCCACTCGGGCGCGCTGGTGATCGGCGTGGGCGACGAGAGCGCGTACGCCGTCAGGGTGTCGTTCTTGGCACCGGGCGTCCCGGCGTCGACGGTGAGCGTCTCGTGGGTTTCCACCATCGGCGCGGCGTCCCCGTCCGTGGCGAGCGACGCGGCGGGATCGCTCTTCTTGCATGCGGCGAGCGACAAGGACGCCCACGCGAAGGCGAGGACGACCCACACCCCGAGGGCGCGGTCGAGCTTCGAATCGTGCGGAAACCCCATGGTCCAAGACGCGTACCGAAGGCGTCGCCGCGCGGCAAGCTGCCTGCGATCGCCTCAGGAACCTTCTTCGGTCGAGGCGGGCACTCCGGCGGACGACGCGAGTCCGTCCACGGTCGCAAGTACCCGGGATCGGGCCCAAAATCGATAGTAGAGGGCGCCCGCCGCGAAGGCCGCGAGGGCGACCCCCGCCAGCGCTCGGGCACTCGCGACGACGGCGACGAGGCACACGCCGGCGAGCACCAACGCGAGGCCGGGAAAGAGCGGGTAGAACGGGGCACGGAACGGCCGCTCCATGCGGGGCTCCTTCGAACGGAGCACGAAAAGCGCGATCATGGAGACGACGTACAGCACCGTGGCGCCGAGGACGGAGAGGGTGATGGCCGCGTCCGTCTTCTTCGTGAGGACCACGCCCATGCCGAAGATCGCCGGGACCACGATGGCGACGACCGGGGTCCGTCGCTCCGGATGCACCCACGCGAAGGCCTTCGGCAGGTAGCCCGCGCGCGCGAGCGCGAACACCTGACGCGAGTAGCCCATCATGATCCCGTGGAAGCTAGCGAGCAGGCCGAAAAGACCGATGTAGACCATCATGTGCGTGAGCCAATGGCCCTCGGAGAGCACGGCGGCCATGGCCTTCGGGAGCGGGGAGTCGTCGACGACGAGTTCGGGCCAAGGGCGCACGCCGCTCGTGCACACCAGCGTCCCCGTCGCGAGGACGACCAGGGTCGCGATGCCGGCGAGGAACCCCTTCGGGATGTCGCGCTTCGGATCGACGACCTCCTCGGCCGACATGGCGACGCCCTCGAGCGCCAGGTAGAACCAGATCGCGAACGGGATCGCGGCGAACACACCCGAGAAGCCGAACGGCAGGAGAGGTTCGGCGAAGAGCAGCTCGCGCTTCACGTGCGGTCCCGTGATGCCGAAGAACACGGCGAGCTCGAAGACCGCGAGCGCCGTCACCCAGAGTTCGAAGGTCGCCGCCAGGGCGAC
>JAXLYL010000037.1:0-60467 GCA_046351475.1 Polyangiaceae bacterium | reverse complement strand
CGCCGTCGATGCGGAGGCCTCCGCCGGCCGGCACGAGGAAGACGTGGATCGTGGCGTCGTCTTCCTCGGCGGTGACGAGAGCGCCCCGCGCCGCGGGATGACCACCCGAGAAATCACGGAGCGCGAGGCCGGCGACGTCCTCGAGTCCCGCCCGTGCCTCCTCGACCCGCGCGGCCTGTCCCCGAGCGAGGTAGGACTGTTCGAGAGCGCGCGTGTCCTTGTCGTTCTCGGGCTTCGCTTCTTCGTGGGTCGCGGCTTCCCGCACCGCGGCGAACGCCCGTTCCTGGGTCTCGAGATCCTGACGGAGCCTCGCGACCAGTTCGCTGCGCAGTCGTTCCTTGTCCGTGGTGGACGTCGTGTCCGTGGAGGAGTGCATGGCGGGGTCGCCACCATGCACCCTCGTGACGCGTCGTTCAACCGTTCGCGGGAGCGTCCACGGAAGCGTCCGCCGATCCGTCGCGCGCGGCGTCGGTTCCCGCGTCCGTCGCGGAGTCCACGCCCGCGTCCGTCGCGGAGTCGGGGGCGGCGTCGAGCGTCGCGGCGTCCGAACCGGAATCCGCGGCCGCGTCGACGTCCCCTGCGTCGTCGGACGGGTACGGATCGGAGCAGCTACCGTCGACGCACGCCGAGCCGTAGCAGGCCATGAGCGTCATCGACACCGCTCCGCCGCCCAACACCGCGGCGAGCCCCAGAGCCGCTTGGCGGACGCGGTCCACCGGCGCTTCGCAATGGGGGCAAGCCTTGAGAGCCAGCGCCAAGAAACCCTTGCAGTGTGCACATTGCATCAATTGAATCATCGTCGTGTCTCCGCGGATGGATCTGGCGCGGCGATTGCTCCGCACCCGAGCATGGTATTTCAATCGTCGTTCCAGCCGCCAAGTTCGCGTCGAAGAGTGTGAATGTGGGGAAACTCTGGGTACGACTCGACGCGTGTCCATGACATCCCGGTCGCAGGTTCCGTGAACGCGAACACGTCGCCGAAGTACCACGAAATTCCCGCATTTCTCAGCGGACGGGAGGCCACCCGATGACGGTCCTCCGACGCCTCCAGGTGGTCGCGGAGGACCATCGTCCGGCCTACGTCGTGTGGGAACTCACGCTGCGCTGCGATCAGCCCTGCACGCACTGCGGTTCGCGCGCGGGGGACCCTCGGGCGAAGGAACTCTCGACCGCGGAAGCCCTCGGCGTCGTCGGCGAACTCGCACGGATGCGCGCCGAGGAGGTCGTCCTCATCGGCGGCGAGGCGTACCTCCACGAGGGCTTCCTCGAGATCCTCTCCGCGCTCACGGCCGCCGGGATCCGACCGACCATGACCACCGGAGGTCGCGGCATCACGGCGGAACTCGCCCGCGCCATGAAGGAGCGCGGCATCTACAGCGTGTCGGTCAGCGTCGACGGCGTCGAAGGCACGCACGACCGGATGCGCGCGGCGAAGGGCAGCTTCGCGTCGGCGTTGGCGGCGCTCGCACACTTCCGCGCGGTGGGCGTCACCGTCACGTCGAACACGAACGTGAACCGCACGAACGCCGCGGACCTCGAGGCGCTCTACGAGCGACTGCGCGAGAGCGGCATCGTGAGTTGGCAGGTGCAACTGACGGCGCCCCTGGGCCGCGCCGCCGACCGCACGGACATGCTGCTGCAGCCGTGGGATCTCCTCGAACTCGTCCCACGCATCGCGGCGTTGAAGGAGCGCGCCCGGAAGGACGGCATCCTCCTCATGCCCGGGAACAACCTCGGCTACTTCGGTCCGGAGGAAGCGCTCCTCCGCTCGACGAAGGCGGACGGGGACGATCACTTCCGCGGATGCGCCGCGGGGCGGTTCGTGATGGGCATCGAGTCGGACGGGGCGGTGAAGGGATGTCCGTCCCTCCAGAGCGCACACTACGTCGGCGGGCATCTCGTGGAGCGCTCCCTCGAATCGATCTGGAAGGAAACGCCGGAACTCGCGTTCACGCGCACGCGCACCGTCGACGACCTTTGGGGTTTCTGCCGGACGTGCCCGTTCGCCGAACCGTGTCGCGGCGGCTGCACCTTCACGGCACACGCGATCCTCGGGCGCCCCGGGAACAACCCATACTGCCACTACCGTGCGCGCGCGTTCGCGAAGGAGGGTCGACGCGAACGCCTCGTCCCCGCCACCGACGCAGGGGGACTGCCCTTCGACAACGGCACGTTCGCGATCGTGGTCGAACCGTTCGACGCACCCGACGACCGGCCCGCGCCCTCGCCCGCACTGCTGAAGATCCGGAGGAGCAGGGCGGGGACGGCCGTCGGCTGAGCGGGGGTCCAACGAGCTGCCGAAGGTTCGATGGACGGGGCGAGGGAAGTACGCGCGGCAGGAGTCGAACCTGCGACATTCGGCTTCGAAGGCCGACGCTCTATCCAGCTGAGCTACGCGCGCGAACTACGGACGCCGAATCCGTACCATACCGTTCCTACGAACGGAACCCATGGCCCGCTGCGGCGGCCCGGCCTGCGTCGACCCCCGAAACGACGGCGTCGAGGACGGTCCTCGCGGCATCGCTCACCAGATCTCCCACCGCGAAAATCCCGTGATCGGCGTTGGCGCGGCCGGAAGGTCCCGTGAGCACGCCCACCCGATCCGCCGGGGCCTCCGTGTCGTCCCACCGGGACGCGAAAAGTTCCTCGGGGGGCGTGCCGAAGAGCGAACTCGGCGAGGGGACGGCATCGCCGCCCCATCCCACGCGCACCGGCGCTTCGATCGTCGCTTCGAACGGAGCGCGCGCCTCCTTCGGGACCGTGCCGGTTTCCGTGGCGTCACTCGGAAAGTAGCGAAGGCCCCCTCCGAGCACACCGCCCGTCGCGAGGACCACGGCGTCGCACACGAGACGAATGCCGTCCTCGAGATCGACACGAATCGGGCCCGCGTCCTTCGCGTCGAACGCGACCGCGGTCACGCGACCGCGTACGACCGTCACTCCCGCACGCTCGAACGCCGCGTCGCGTTTCGCCCGGAAGCGCGTTCCTGCCGACCCCGGAACGCCCGACACGATTTCTCCGACACGTACTCCGAGCCTCGCCGAAAGGACCGTCGCGCGTTCACCCCGGGCACCGAGCCACGGTGGGAGCAAGACCGCGCGCGCCGCGGGCGCGTGCCGCTTCATGCATTCGTGCAGACGATCGGAAAGCCACCCGAGGCGCACGCCATCGTCGTGGAGTGCCGCCATCTCGGCGGCCGGGAACCCGTGCTCGCCCTCGTGCCGCGTGAGCGTCGCCGGACCCCCGACGAACGTGATGCGTCCCCCCGCCTCACCTGCCTCCGCTCCGAGACTCCCGGCGAGGAATGCACCGTCCCATCCCGCCACGTCCGCGTTCGGCACGAGCACCGTGCCCTCCACGTTCGCGAGATCGAGGAGGGCACGATCGCTCGTCGCCGCCCGTCGGAGGATGCCCGCGTCGGTGGCGACGAGGACGGCCGTGGGACCGAGTGCGAGATCGAGTGCCTCGAGCACCGCGATCGTCGCCGCATCGTCGTGCCCGCGTCGGATCGCTCCTTCCGAGCCGTCCACGGCCCCCGTCCAAAGTTCCGAAGCTCCGGGTCCACCGTCGACGACCGTGACGTTCGCCCCGTCGCCGCGGCCGAGCGCCGACGCCGTGCCCGCGAATCCGGCTCCGACGACGATCACCTTCCGCGTCATCGTCCACCTCCCGCTCGTCGGAGCCGGAGGCCCAACGCTGCCCGGAGGTGCGCGAGCGCGAGGCTCTCCTGGCGCGCTTGTTCCGGCCCCATCGCGGTGACGCGCATCGTGCGTTGACGATCGAGGAACACGAGGGCGCTCGGAGACCGTCCCTCGGCGCCAACCCACGTTCCTGCGCCACGATCTGCCCGCACCGGATCGCGCAGCGCATCCCGCCGCAGGCCCCGAGTCCGAGGCGCGTCCTCCGCGAGACGTCCGCCACCGACGTGGCGTCCTCTTCGCGCACCACGTGGCGAATTTCCGCGTGCGTCACCGGCTCACAGGGGCAGACGACTTCCCCTTCGGCGCGGTTTTGCGCGATGCGTTCGAGGACGCGGTCCGCGCGGCTGCCGTGCCGGTAGACGAGCCGCCGCATGCTCACGGGCGTCGCGCCCGTACGTTCGGCGAGACGCTTGGCGTCCGGAACCGCGTCGCCTCCGGGCAAAGGCTTCCGGTGCGTCGTGCACGTGGACGTGGGCGCGAGCTCGCCCGCGATGCGATCGCTCATCTCCTCGGAGAACGACCGGAAGCTCGCCAGCTTTCCGCCGATCATCGACCAAAGCCCCTTCGCTCCGTCGCCCCCGTGATCGACGATGGCGTGTTCTCGCGAGAGCGCGTCCTCCGTCGGACCGTACTCGTGGAGTGTCGGACGCACGCCGGCGTACGTGCCGATGGCGCGCGCTTGGCGGATGGCGGGGAACACGCGGGCGATGCCCTGCACGAGGTAGCGGACTTCCTCGCTCGTCGAACGGACGTCGTCGAGGTCGCCGTAGTAGTCGTCGTCCGTCGTGCCGAGGATGCTCGTGTTCTGCCAGGGCTCCACGAAGATCTGACGACCGTCGATGGTCTCGGACGCGATCGCGTAGTTCGTGATCCGACGATCGAAGACGACGTGGATGCCCTTTCCGGGACGTACGCGGACGCGACGCGAATCCATCCCGCCGAACGCCGCCGTGAGGGGCGCCCACGCGCCCGTCGCGTTGACGACGTGTTTCGCGCGCACGCGGACGATCGAATCCCTCGTCCCCGATTCACCGAGCGCGGCGTGCGATCGTCCGACGACCACGAACCGGTGTCCGTCCTTCGCTCCGTCCGGCCGCGTCGCGAGGATCGCCTCCACGGTCGTGTGGAGGTGCAGCGTCGCGCCGTGCTCCCGTGCGTCGATGGCATTGGCGACGCACAGCCGACCGCCGTCCACGCCCCATTCGTCGAACGTGATCCCGCCCGTCATGGCTCCGACGAGACCGGGCTCGAGCGTCGCGACCTCGGAAGGATCGAGGCGGGTATGCGGTTCGCCGCGCTTCAAGGGTTGGTAGTCGTCGTAGGCACGGAAGTACGCGTCCACGAGCTCGATCATGATCTTCCCGCGGGTGCCCGACGGGATCGTCATGATGAACGGGATCCGGAAGAGGAGGTGCGGAGCGATCGCGTGCACGTACCCGGAATCCCGACACGACGCCTCCGTCACCTTCGGTCTCGAGAGGAGGTACCGGGGCCCCCCGTGGATCATTCCGCTCGAGTTGCCGCTCGCCCCGAAGCCGAGATCGTGGCGTTCGAAGAGGACGACCGAAAGGCCTCGGAGGGCCAGATCGCGGGCGACTCCCGTGCCGTTCACGCCCCCGCCGATCACGGCGACGTCGTAGGCGTCCTCCGGCGGCGCGTGCCCGTCTTCGCGGAGCTTCGCCCGGGAAGCGGGAGCCTCCGACGCGGGGGACTGCGAAGCCGCGTGCGCACTCGTCACGGCGCCGGACGCTACCACCTGCTTTCTTCTCTGGCCAACGGGCGATCCCCGTGGCATTCCGTGGGCGAAATCAAGCCG
This sequence comes from Polyangiaceae bacterium, assembly GCA_046351475.1. Taxonomy (GTDB): domain Bacteria; phylum Myxococcota_A; class Polyangia; order Polyangiales; family Polyangiaceae; genus JAXLYL01. Next base: position 54,950 of record JAXLYL010000037.1, on the reverse strand, counting down.
TCCGCATGCCCCGGTCACCGTCGCTGGTCACCGCTTTCGGGCACCTCCGGACCCAAGGAGCCCTTCGTGACCTCGAACCAGAAAGACATCGAAGTTTCGTACGACGTCTCGAACGAATTCTTCCGCCTCTGGCTGGACGACCGCATGCATTACACCTGCGCGGTCTACGAGAACGACTCGGACACCCTCGAGCAGGCGCAGATGAACAAGTCCCGCGTGCTCTACGAGTTCGCGGAAATGAACGCGGACAAGCTGATCCTCGACATCGGCTGCGGTTGGGGCGCCAACCTCGAGTACCTCTCCAAGCAGGGCGTGAAGCGCGCGCACGGCATCACGCTCTCGCCCAAGCAGAACGACGAGATCATGGCGCGCAAGCTGCCGGGCGTGCAGACCTGGTGCGTCGACTACCGCGACTACGTGCCGACCGAGAAGTACGACGCCCTCGTGTCGATCGAGATGATCGACCACCTCTGTTCGCCCGCCCAGGCGACGGAAGGCCTCGCCGTCGAGCTCTATCGCGAATACTTCAAGAAGTGCGCGAGCTGGGTGAAGCCCGGCTCCTACTTCGCCTTCCAGGCCATCCTCCGGAACCGCGTCCCGCGGAGCCGCAAGGACCTCGAGGATCTCCGCTTCACGGCCGACGTCATCTTCCCGGGCGGCCTCAATCCCCGTCTCGAAGAGCTCGTCGCCGCCGTGAACCCGTACTGGGAGATCGTGGAACTCAAGACGCGCCGCGAGCACTACGGCAAGACCACCGCCGAGTGGCTCCGTCGCATGAAGGTCAACGAGAAGGACATCCGCGCCAAGTACGGCGACCAGGTGTTCGACGAGTACGACCGCTACCTCTCCACGTGCGTCCGCGCGTTCGCCGCCCACTGGTCGAGCGACGTGCAGATGAAGCTCCGTCACATCGACGTCTGACGGATCCCACCTCCCGTCGTCGACGCGACCGCCCCTTCCGGGCCTTCAGGGAGGTGTCGGCACGCCGGGTCCGGAAGCGTCGTCCGTACGCACGCCGGCGTCTCCCGCATCGCCCCTTCCGGCGTCCTTCGTGATCACGACGTCACCGTCCGTCGCGTCCGCGCCACCGTCGGACGCATCGGGTGAGGTCGCGTCCTCGGGGGTCGCGTCGGTGACGTTCGCGTCCACGGTCCCCGCGTCGAACAAGGGCGTCGGATCCGTCCCGAACTCGCTGCACACGCGGCACAGCGTGTCTTCGCAGTGCCAGAATTCGTTGCCGGGTCCGTAGTCGCAATAGCCGCCGTCGCTCTCGGCGATGTCCACCTGCCCGAGCTGATCGGGAGGCTCGCATAGGAAGACGTTCGCGCCGGTCCCACTGTCGAAGATGTCGCCGCCGAAACCCGTGCACGAGTTCGGCATGGAGAGGGGGCTCGGCGGCTGACCGGGCGGCGGCGTCCAACAGCACGGTGCAGGACTCGCACCCGGGATCTGCGATTGCGGTTCGACGGCGCAGAGCTGTCCCGTGCAGGGATCGAGGTAGACCGTGATGTCGTGGCGCGCGCGGACGTGACCGTCGCGGATGCACTCTCCGCGGACGAACCACGTCTGCACGCCGGGAAAGTGTTTCGCCATGCACGCGCGGAGGAGCATCACGAAGTCGCCGCAGATGAAGCGTCCCGAAGCCGCGTCATAGTCGATGCCACCGTCCTCACCGCCCGGCGTGTACTGGACGCACCCGGTGGGACACTTCTCGCTCAAGTCGCCGACGGCCGAACATGCGTCACCGTCCGTCTTCGAATCGGCGGCCACGTCCGCTGCACCGCCGTCTCCCGAAGTGGCGTCCTGGACGGTGCCGTCGACCTTCGCGTCCGTCGCCCCCGTGTCGGCGACGCTCGTGTCCGCCGACGCGTCTCCCGAACGACCGCCCGCCTCGCGCACGTCGGCGCCCGCGTCGTCGACCTTGGTGTCGACGTCCGGAGCGGTCGTCGCGACACACGCCGTGATGCCGGCGAGAAACGGCACGATCAGGAGACGACGAAAGGTGCGCATGCGGGACGACTCCTCGAAGTTCCGCAAAGACGGAAGGGTCCGCGACTCTCCTCCTGAGTCTATCCGGTGCGAGGTCGGACGCTGGTCGTGTTCGGCGCGGCCGAAGGCCTCCGGGTGCCCCTCGCACTCACGACGTGGGGACGAAGGCTTCGCGCTCCCCGTCCTTCCCGTCACGTTCCCGTTCCCGCTCGCGTTCCTTGCGGCGTTTTTTCGCCTTCTTCGCGTGGTGGTGGACGAGGTCGTCCAGGGTACGGAAAAGGAGTTCGTTGCCGCGCTGCGAGTGTTTCGCCACCCGCGCGGCGTACTTGGGCACTTCCCGGAGGAAGAGGTTCAGGATGTCCGGATCGATCCGCGTCGTCGCGAGTCCGTAGCCGAGCTCCTCGAGGTATCGCGCGTTCATCACCTGTTCGAACTGGTGCTCGACCGGGACCGAGTACACCGGCTTTCCGAGGTAGACCGATTCCCCGAGGAGGGACAGCCCACCGTTCGTGACGACGGCCTTCGCCGTGGCGAGATCATGGACGAAGCCGACCTCGTCGAAGTCCTTCACCACGCAATTGCCCACGACGTCGTTCCGACGGAGTCCGTACACGACGAATTTCTCCTTCGTGATCCGGTTCAACGCGGGAAGGAGATCCGAATTCGAGAGGGACGTCTGGTAGACGAGGACGTGGTCGCCCACCTTCGCCCGTTCCTTCGCCGCGAGGATCGACTTCCGCAGGATGGGAGGGACGAGCGTCGTCGTGTCGGCGAATTTCTTCCGCACCGGCGGCTGGAAGAACGTCGTGATGATCGTGTGATCGCACCGGGGCAGCTTCGCCTTCACGAACGCCTTCGTGAGCTGGTAGTCGACCTTCACACCGCGCTTGATGTCGTCGTGGTGCTTGCAGCGCGCGATGATCTGCTGGTTGTCGATCGAGATGACCGGAAGGCCGTGCCGCTTCGCGAACAGGTGTGCGAACGAGTCGAAGTCGGTGACCACGAGTTCGGGTTCGAAGTCCACGACGCGCGCGTAGTAGGCGGCGACGTTGTCCATCAGCATGCTCGGTGCGGCGAGGACGTTCCGAGCCAGCGTGCCGTCGCGATCCATCGCGTTCTCGACGTAGCGGATGGTGAGTCCCCGGATCTCGACCACGTCCGAGAACGACTTCGCGAGGTACGCGTGGGCGCGGCCGCTCACGACGATCTTCACCGAATGACCCCGGGACTCGAGGTACTCGCACACGACCTTGCTCCGTGTCGCGTGGCCCATGCCTTCGCCGACGACGCCGTAGAGAATGCGCATGTCCACGTACGGTAGGTCCGCCTTGCGACGCGTCCGTGCCGGCCATGTGGCGCGGAGGTGTCCCCACCCGTTTCAGGTCTACGGTGCCTCGGCGATCCAGGGGTCTCAGGCTCCGAAATGTGAGAGCTCCGGGGGCGTCGCGCGGTCGATTCTCGACCCGATTCGGGGTCGATTCGAATTTGCGAGAGCTGCGTTCCGCCTGGAAATTCGAGCCTCGCGCGAGGGTCGTCGCCGTGTGTTCGGATCCCGGCGCCGACCCTTCCGCACCTTCGATTTCATGTCAGAACGAATCCCATGCGGTGACCGAGTCGGTTCCCCGCCATCGGTACTCTCACTTACCGCCTTCCGCCGTCTTCGGGTCTTCCGCTTCCTCTCCACACTTCCGCTTCGACACGTCGAACCCTTCCTTCCTACGCGCCGCTTCTCCCTTTCTGCCTCGTCATCCCGGAGCTTCGCGCGGACCCGCGCACCACGAACTTCCTTCCGACCTCGCCCTTCGCACCCTCGCCTCCGGTTCGCCGCCGGGGAGCCTCTTCTTTCGACCTTGCACGAACTTGAGCCTTTGGAGCCGATCATGGGACGTCAACGCAAGCTGGAGCCCCGCCGCATTCCTCGACAGACCCGCGCGAAGGAGACCATCGAGTTCATCCTCGACGGCGCCGAGCGCGTGCTCGAGACCGAAGGCACGGCCGGATTCACGACGACGAAGGTCGCCCAGGCGGCGGGTTTCGGAGTCGGGACGCTGTACCAGTACTTCGGCACCAAGGAAGAACTGCTCTCCGCCCTCGAGGAGCGTACGTGGGCACGGGTGACCGACGCGCTCCTCGCGCGCATGGCGGACACGGACGTCGCTTCGCCCGCGGATCTTCTCCGTTCCGTCCTCGGCGACTCCATCACGACCCTCTCCCGGTGGATGCGGTTCCACGGTGTCACGCTCTTCGAGAACGTCGCCGAGCCGCACAAGTCGGCGCGCGTCGAGCTCGAGATGCGCGCCACGAAGGCGCTCGAAGAGGCCTTCACCCGTTGGCAACCCATTCTCCGCACGCCGGACGTGTCGCTCGCCGCGAACGTCGTCGTGAACACCGTCGTCTCGCAGGCGCGGATCGGCACGATGTACCACCCCGAGCGCATGCTCGACGGCTCCTACCCGACCGCCATCGTCGACATGCTCGTGCGCTATCTCGTCAACGACGACGCGCTCGCCATGGATGCGATGAAGCCGCGCATCGAGCCGGACCGCGATTCCAAGGCGGCCTGATCCCGTCGCTCCCGGCGCCCGTGGACGTCCTGCGGGACGTGGCCCCGGGCCCGTCCCTCATTCTTCCGGAGGCGGAAGGATGATGACCGCGTGGACGAGCGGGATGAGGAGGAGCGTCGTCAAGGCGACGAGCGCGTAGCTCGCCCACGTCCAGTCGGCGGGAGACCCGATCCGCAGGAGCGAGAACACCATCACGCCGATGCCCGCGAACACGTGGTTGCGGGACGGCGCGCGCCACACGAGTCCGGCCGTGGCGATGCCGAAGGCGACCGAAATCATCGCCACGACGCTCTTCCAGCCGAGCGGGTTCTCCGCCCGCGCGAACCACGCCGCCAGGGCAATGCCGGTGAAGGCACTGAATCCCAGCAGGGACAGCGAGGCCAGAAGGATGGCCCGCCGGTGGGCCTTCAAATCATCCACGACCCGACGAGTGTACCAGGGGTGCCGTGGATTTGCCCGAAACCGCCGAGAACACGCCACCGTGTCCCGTGGCGTGCAGTTCCTCGTGGGGCCGGTTCGCTCGCCTTCAGCCGCGGATGCGGATCGCGTACGTGAGCTTCGCGACGCTCTTCAATACGTTGGGGACGCGCTTGAAGAGGTTGATCGAAGGCGGCCGCTTCTCGGCGACGCGGACGGGAATCTCCTGCGTCCGGATCCCGCCGCGATCGGCGCGGATCACGAACTCGCTCGCGAACACGTCCTTCTCGACCAGACAGGCGCGGACCGTGTCCAGGAGGGCGACGCGACGGAACGCCTTGAGACCGTGGGTGTCCGTTCCGCGGAAGCCGAGGAGGACTTTGAGCATCCCGGAATAGGCACGGCTCGCGACGTGGCGAATCAGCGGGCGATCGTCCGACGAGCCGTCCGCGAGCTTGGAACCGATCACGAAGTCGGCGGCGCCCGTCTCGATGATCTCGACGGCGCGGCGGTGGAAATCGGCGTCGCACAGGTCGATCTCGTCGCAGATGACGATCTCGCCCTCGGCGAGGAGGATGCCGTCCTTGAGGGCGCGGCCGTAATTGGGTTCGCCCATGGAGATGGCCTTCACCCGACCCGCCTTCGGATCGTTGAAGCGCTCCGCGAGCTCCTTCGCGATGGGAATCGTTCGGTCCTTGGACCCGTTCTCCGCGAGGATGATTTCGTAATTCCAACCGAAGGGCTTCAAGCGATCGCGGAGTTCGACGACCGCCGTCTCGAGGATGGCCTCTTCGTTGTAGATCGGGATGACGATGGAGATGCGCGGGGCGTTTCCGGCCATGGCTCGTGTCGCGGATAGCACGCCGACGTCGCGTTCGGCTTCCTTTTTCGAGGCGGACGGCCCCGATCCGCCCTCGTCGGGACGCGGGCAAAAGCAGTTGGAGGGACGACCGCGATCGGAGTAGACCGGTACGGAGCTCGTGCGCTTTCCGCGCGCGGCGAGGGCTCTCCCGGGCGGTCGACGCGCGTGGGGAACCGGAGGAGGACGCCGATGGCCGAAGGATTGAACAAGGTGATGTTGCTCGGAAACCTCGGAGCCGATCCGGAGCTTCGGGTGACCCAGGGCGGCCAGGCGATCCTCAAGCTCCGTCTCGCCACGACCGAGAGCTACCTCGACAAGAGCAACACCCGTCAGGAGCGCACCGAGTGGCACTCCATCACGGTGTGGGGCAAGCGCGGCGAGGCGCTCTCCAAGATCCTCGCGAAGGGCTCCAACATCTTCGTCGAAGGTTCGCTCCGCACGAGCAGCTACGAGAAGGACGGCGAGAAGCGCTACCGCACCGAAATCGTGGCCAACAACATCCTCCTCACCGGCGGACGCGGCCGCAGCGAAGGCGCCCGCGACGACGCGGGAGGCGGCGGATCGTGGGGAGGTGGCGGCGGAGGCGGCGGGCAGCGCGGTGGTGGAAGCCGGCCTCCCGCCCGGGAAACGCCGGCCGATGCCGGCGGGTACGACGACTTCGGCGGCGGCGGTGCCGGCGGCGGTGGGTTCGAGGGCGGCGAGGACGAAATCCCGTTCTGATCCGCCGTTCCCGGGGAGTCCCTGGGGGCCCCCCGAATTCGCCCAGCTCCCGATGCCGTTCCCGAAAAGGAGCATCGGTTGCGCTTGCGGGAGGGGAGCCCAGGGAGTAGAAGTCCGCGCTCCCCGTTTCCATGGCGCCCCGCCCCCATGGGCGACACCGCGACCATTCTTCGGGGACCACGACAGGACGCCGACGCCTTCCCGGGCGCGGACGTACGGAGCGACCGATGAAAGAAGGCATTCACCCCAACTACCCCGCGTCGCGCGTCAACTGCGCGTGCGGAAACACGTTCGTGACCCGCTCGACGCGCGGCGACTTCCAGGTCGACATCTGCGCGGCCTGCCACCCGTTCTACACGGGCACGCAGAAGCTGGTCGACGCCGCCGGTCGTGTCGACCGGTTCCGCAAGCGCTACTCCGCCAAGGGCACGGCCGCCCCGGCGAAGGACGAAGCGAAGTCCTGAGCGGATCCTGCGGTTCCTCGAACGCACGGCCTCCCCGAGGTCGTGCGTTTCGCTTTTCCATGGGATCGTGGGGTCCCGCCCGATGCGGAAGTCGCCCCGCGGATCTAGGATGAATCCCATGCCGACCTCGACAGCTCCGGAACGCACCGAAGCCCCCGTCCCGGATCCCGCCGCACGTCCCTACATCGGCGGGCAGGCGGTCCTCGAGGGCGTGATGATGCGCGCGCCCACGTCGTTCGCGGTCGTCGTCCGTCGCGCAGACGGATCCCTCGTCGTGCGCGAGAGACCCATGCCGTCCCTGCGGAAGGGCATGTCCAGGTGGCCGCTGTTCCGCGGCGTCGCCTCCCTCGTCGAGTCGTTGAAGCTCGGCAGCGAGGCCCTCCGTTTCTCCGCCGAGCAGATGGAGAAGGACATGGAGCTCGAGGCCACCAAGGAGGCCTCGGCCGCTTCCCGCGCGTCGTCGACGTGGATCGGACTCGGTGTGTCGGCGTGGACGTCCGCCCTGTTCCGGGCCGCGTCCCTCGCGGCCTTCCACGTCGTCACGACCGACGCCGACGTTCCCGACGACACCGACGAATCGGGCGAGGCCGGGGTCGTCGAAGCCGCACGCGGTTCCGAAGTCGCCCGTTCGAACGCGAACGTGAACCCCCCGGCGCTCGGGAAGACTTCCGACGTCGACGGCAGGTCCGAGAAGAAGTCCAACGGCGGTATGGCGTTCATGCTCGTCGTCATGGTGAGCTTCTTCATCGCGCTGCCCCAGGCCGCGGCGACCGTGCTCAACAAGGTGCTGCACCTCGGACTCGAGCTCCAGTCGCCGGCGTTCCAGGTCATCACGGGTGCCCTGAAGCTCGGAATCGTCATCGGGTACATGGCGCTCATCCGCCGCATCCCCGACATCCGACGCGTGTTCCAGTACCACGGCGCCGAACACAAGACGATCAGCACCTACGAGGCGAACGAAGCCCTCACGGTCGACAATGCGCGCGCGAAGACGACGCTGCATCCGCGTTGCGGCACCACCTTCCTCGTGATGGTCGCGCTCGTCTCGATCCTCGTGTTCACCGCCGTGGGCGCGCTCCTGCCACGCATCGCGACCGGCAACATCGTCGCGGACAACCTCGTCTTCCTCCTCATGAAGCTCCCGTTCCTGCCGGTCATCACGGCGGTGACGTTCGAGCTCCAGCGGTTCTCGGCGCGCTACTGCACGACGGGCCCTCTCCGTGTGCTCCTGGTCCCGGGGTTCCTCGTGCAGAAGATCACGACCATCGAACCGGACGACGCGCAGCTCGAGGTCGCGCTCGCTTCCCTGCGCGCCACCCTCTTCCGCGAACGTGCGGAGGACACCGGTTCCGACGTCGTCGACGTCTCGTTCCCGAACTACGCCGAACTGTCCCGCGCCGAGCGTCTCCGCTCCGCCGCCTGAGACCATGCTCCCGATCGACAAGCTCGAACAGATCGCGAGGAGGTACGGGGAGCTCGACGACCTCCTGTGTCAGCCCGCGATCCTCGCGAATCCTTCGCAGCTCACGAAGCTCAATCGCGAGCGCACGGATCTCGAGCCCCTGATGACGCAGTTCGCGCGGTACCTCGACGTCTCGAAGACGCTCGTCGAGAACGAAGCCGCCCTCGCCGATCCCGAATTGCGCGCGCTCGCGGAGGAGGAGATGCCGCGCCTCACCAGCGAGAAGTCCGAGCTGGAGAAGAGCATCCAACTCCTCCTCCTTCCCACGGATCCGAACGACAAGAAGAACACCATCCTCGAAATCCGGAGCGGGGAAGGGGGCGAAGAGGCCGCCCTCTTCGCCGCGGACCTCTTCCGCATGTACACGCGGTACGCCGAGGGGCAGGGATGGGGCGTCGAGATTCTCTCCTCGAGCGAGAGTTCGACGGGAGGCTTCAAGGAAGTCATCGCCATCGTCACCGGCAAGGAAGTGTATTCGCAGCTCCGGTTCGAGGGCGGCGTGCACCGCGTCCAACGGGTTCCCGCGACGGAGACCCAGGGGCGTATCCACACGTCGACGGCGACCGTCGCCGTGTTGCCCGAGGCGGAGGAAGTGGACGTCCAGCTCGACGACAAGGACCTCGAGTTCTCCATCGCGGCCAGCGGTGGGCCCGGCGGGCAGGGAGTGAACACGACGAACAGCGCCGTGCAGATCCTCCACAAACCGAGCGGCATCATCGTCAAGTGTCAGGACGAGCGCTCGCAGTTGAAGAACAAGGCGAAGGCCCTGAAGGTCCTCCGGAGCCGTCTCCTCGACATCGAAAGGGAGAAGCAGGAAGCGTCGGTCGCGGCGGAGCGTCGGAGCATGGTCTCCACCGGCGAGCGGAGCCAGAAGATCCGCACCTACAACTACCCGCAGAACCGGGTCAGCGATCACCGCATCAAGCTCACGTTGAACAAGCTCGATCGCATCGTCGAAGGCGACATCAAGGAGCTCGTGAACGCGCTCCGGTCGTACCGCCAGGCGGAGCTCCTCCACGCTTCCGGCGTCGTGTCCGACGACCCCTTCCGCGCGACTCCGGACGGCGACGAATGACCGCGGACGAACGTCCTCCGCCCGTCGACGTCGAAGCCATCCTCGTCGCCATGACGCTCGTCCCGCGATCGTTCTCGCGGAACAAGATGTTCGCGTTGTTCGCGCACGACGCCGTGAAACGCGTGCGTGCACGTGCCGCGGCGCTCAGGGGTGTCGTCCGACACCTCGTGAAGTTCTCGACCGGAACGTCGAAGGTCGACGTCGCCATCACGCAGGTCCGCGCCGAGGAGCCGCGCTTCGAAATCGCCTACGCGATCCCGTCCGTGGGCCTCCGACGACGCATGGACCTCTCGACGCTCGAGGTCTCCTGCGTCCGCTTCTTGCTCGATCGCGCCGGTCTACCGGGCCACGTGCCCGCCGACGCCGATCGTGCCGCGCTCGAAGCGACCCTCTTGCGTCTCTCGGAGTCCGGCCCTCTCGGTTTCGCGACCCTCACGTCGTCCAACGACGACGCGTCGCTCGCACGCGCGTAGCCCGTCCGGAGTCGGCGCGGATCGGGTACGCTTGCGGCATGGAAAACTGCCTCTTCTGCAAGATCGTGCGCGGCGCGATCCCCGCCGAGATCGTCCTCGAGAACGAACACGCCCTCGCGTTCAAGGACATCCATCCTGCGGCGAACGTCCACGCCCTCGTGATTCCCCGGAAGCACATGACATCCGTCGCCGACGCCACCGGGGACGACCGCGAGTTGCTCGGCGCCATCACCTTGCTCGCCAACGACGTCGCGAAGAAGCTCGGCGTCGCCGAATCCGGGTACCGCCTCGTGGTCAACACGGGAGTCGACGCCGGCCAGAGCGTCTTCCACCTCCACATGCACGTTCTCGGCGGTCGTCCACTCGCCTGGCCTCCGGGCTGAAGATCGCCCGGCGGCCCGCCGCGGCCCACGGAGAGGTGGCGTCGCGCGTGCTCAGGTGTCGAACGCCGACCGGATCCGGGACCAAATCGCCCGTTCGGCGTCCGACTCGTCCGGATTCCCGTCGTGCGCGAAGCGCGAAGACTCCGCTCGTACCGTGCCGAGGGCGTGCATGCGAAGCCACACCCGGTCGAAGCGACCGATCGTGCCCGCCGTCCCGAACCCGAGCGCGAGGAGGTCCGGGCCGGTCGATCGCCGAGGCACCGGACGCAGGACGATGCGTGTGCCGTTCCGGAGCGAAAGTTCGAAGCCGGCGACGAGGTGATCGACGGGATCCCGGAACGGATCACGGGATCCGGGAGCCCCTTCGGCGAGCCATGCGTCCACGGTCGTCGTCCCCACCGCCCCTGGCGCGAGGTCCAACGTGAATCCGTCGCGCACGAGAGCTCGTTCGAGGGCATCCAGACGGGTGCGACCCGTGACGAGGACGATCGCGCTCTCGCGATCGAGCACGCGATCGGACGCGTCGTCGACGGTCGGAGATTCGCCCGTCGTCACGTCGTTCTCCCGAGTCCGAGATTGCCCGGATTGAGGATGCCGTCGGGATCGAATGCGTCCTTGAGCGTCCCGAACGCGACCACGGCCTCCCCCATTTCGGTGACGAGTGCGTGCGCCTTCGCCCGACCCACGCCGTGGTGGTGCGCGATGGTGCCTCCCGCGCGAATCGTCGCGTCCATGGCGGCCGCCCACGCACGGTCGTAGCGGGCGCGACTCGCCCCGTCCCAGGAGGGAGTGGACCGGTCGGCGCTGCCCACGAACGAGAAGTAGATGCACGCGCCGTCGGGATACCCGTGACTCATGTGGGCCATCACGAACACGTGGGGCTCGAGCGCGAGACGGACGGCGTCGTACACGGCGCCGAGTCGCGACCACGTCGCCGCGACCTCGAACGTGTCCACGAAGGCGCCCCCCGCGAAGATCGGCGCCATCCTGTGACTCACCGCATGGCGCGTCCGGAACCAGTGACGCGCCGGTCCCTCCCCGGACTCTCTCGCGGCCCGTTCCGACGCGAGCGCGCGCAGGCGGGCGAGATCCGCGTCCGCGTCGTCTCCCTCGAACACCGCGACCAGCATCGCGCCGCCTGCCCAGGCTTCCCCGCGCTCGGAACGGAGGAACCGATTCAGGGCCGTGGGTCTGCGGAGGAGGCCACGGAGGATCGCGTCCTTGAGGCCGACGCTCCGCGGTGCGCGCGTGTCCGGACCCGGGATGGCTTCCTGGCGCGTGTCCGGGACGCCCTTGGACCCGTTCCGCTTCGCGACCATGGCGTCGAAGGGATCGTAGAGTCGGAGCGCGTAAGGCCGGAGCCCCGCCTGGAACGCGTCGCGCATCGTCGACCATCCGGCCTCCATCGTCCGGAACCGGAACGAGCCGAAGGTCCGGACGTCCGACTTCGGATGGATTCGGAGGGTGGCCGCCGTCACGATGGCGAGCGTCCCTTCGCTCCCCACGACCAACGGAACGAGGCTCCGTCCTCGGGTCCGCGCGGGGAGCGTCACGAGCTCGCCCGCGCCCGTGACGCACTCGAGGGACACCACCATGTCCTCGATCTTTCCGAAGCGGCTCGAGCACTGGCCCGCGCTCCTTGCCGCGATCCAGCCTCCCACCGTGCTGCACATGATGGACGACGGGAAGTGTCCCAGCGTGAATCCCCGGTGGGCGAGTTCGTCCTCGAACGTGCTTCCGAGGGCACCTGCTTCGACCGTGACCGCGGGGCACGAGGGGTCGAGCGATCGGATGGCCGCCATCCGCTTCGTGTCGACGACGATCGCGTCCGCGGAAGGGAGGATCCCTCCGGTCACTCCGCTTCCCGCGCCGTAGGGGACGAGGGGCGTCCGTGTCGCACGTGCCCAGAGCACGAGATCGCGGACGTCGTCACGGTTGCGCGGAAAGGCGATGCCCGCGGGGCCCGGTCGGGGGCGGCCCTCGACCCGACCCTCGCGCACGTCGAAATGATGGCGGGGCCACGCGTCGCGTCCGTACAGGAGTCGATCGGCCGTCTCGTCGGAGACGGGAAGATCCGGCAGGGCGCTCCTCAGACCGGCGAGACTCAAGGGAGGTCCGGTTCGGCGTTCTTGCGTCGCGACATGCGCGCCCACACGAGTGCGAACGTGCCCGCGAGGAGCGGCATGCTACCCGCCTGGAATCCGAGGATCACGCACCCCTTGGCCGGGTCCAGGCGCGGCACGTCCGCCGCGGCCGTGGGGCGATCGGGGAACGCGAGAGTGGGCACGGGCTCGTGGACGTGCGCTTCGTCCTCCATGCGATCGATGCGCCGGGCGGAGAGGATCGCGAGCACGATCGTCAGGGCACCCAGCACGAGGGCGCCCACGGAAGCCGCGGCGGCCGCCTTGGCGCGGATGCTCGCCAGGATGATGGCGAGGAAGGACGCCACGAACCCCGCGATTCCGAGGAACACGAGGGCGAACGCGCCCTGACCGCACGCTTGGACGTCTTGGACCATCGGATCGTCCGCGGGAACGTAGCCCGAGCGACCCGGAACGGAAAGAGCGTGAAGAAAGCGCGGAGACGGAGACGAGCCGCGTTTCCTCGCGCCCGTGGTCTACTACGAATCGGAGCGCATGAATCCTCCGACCCCGTCGCTCCCGTCCTTCCGTCCGGGCCTCCGGACCTTCGCGGTCGTGGGTGCCCTCGCCGCCACGTCCTGCAGCTCCGGAGAGCTGCGCATCGTCGCGGACGGCGGCCCGGGAACGACGATCGCCGACGCTGGAGCGGGGGACGGCACGGTGTCCGTCGTTCCGCGTTCGGGAGAACTTCCGTGCGACGTCGACGCGATCCTCGGGGCTTCCTGCCGGAAGTGCCACGGCCCGGTGCCGACGTTCGGCGCGCCCATGCCCCTCGTCACGCTGGCCGACCTCACGGCTCCGTCCAGCTCCGATCCCTCGCGTCCGGTCCACGCGCTCGTGCGCTCGCGCATCCACGACGACGCGCGTCCCATGCCCCAAGCGCCGAACCCCCGTCTCGACGCCACGTCGCTCGCCGCTCTCGACGCGTGGATCGATTCCGGTGCTCCCGCGCGCGAAGGCGGGACGTGCGCGGCCGTGGACGCGGGACGCACGAACGTGACCGGCGAGCTCGCGTGCACGCCGGACACGTCGCTGCGACCGAAGTCGCCGTGGACCATGCCCAAGGACGCACGCGACCTCTACGTCTGCTACGGCGTGGACGTGGAACCCGGTTCGAAGCGGCACATCACCGCGCTGGCGCCGAAGATCGACAACGCCCGGATCCTCCACCACGTCGTCGTGCTCAAGGTACCCCAATCGGCCGACCCGACCCCGCAGGTGTGCCCGTACGCCTCGGCCCTGTCCGGCGCCATGATTTACGCGTGGGCGCCCGGTGGACAGGCGCTCGAACTGCCCGGGGAAGCGGGCTTTCCCCTCGAAGGGACCGAGCACTTCCTGGTCCAGATCCACTACAACAACGTCCTCGCCCTCGAGGGCCAGACCGACTCCTCCGGCGTCGATCTGTGCACGACGTCCACGCTCCGTACGTACGACGCCGACGTCGCCGCGTTCGGGAGCGCGAACTTCACGATCCCCGCGCGCGCGTCGCTCTCCCTCGATTGCGACTACACGATCCCGGAGGGGCTCGACGGCGCCCACGTCTTCGCGGCGATGCCGCACATGCACCAGTTGGGCAAGTCGATGCGGACGGTCCACCGCGCGACGGGAGACGCCTCCGCGGACGTCGACCTCGGTCACTCGGACGCGTGGAACTTCGAGACCCAGGCGTGGTCGGCGGTCGGCACGACGCTCCGGAAAGGGGACGTCGTCAGCACCCGGTGCGTGTGGGACAATCCGCGCGAAACCCCGGTGTCCTTCGGCGAGGACACGGACGAGGAGATGTGCTTCTCGTTCGCGATGTACTACCCCAAGGTCACCACGCGCCCGTGGGTCTGGGCGGCGCCCTCGTACCGTTCCCGTTGCACCCCGTGACGTCGAGGGACGCGTTCCCGGGGCGCGCTCCGCCACGAACCGGGGGGAGCGACGGTCGGGCTCGGCTTGCATCGATCCTCGCGACCGCGTAACGCATGTCGGATGGCCGAAGTGCAGTCGCCCCCACGTCCCGAACGCCCCTTTCTCGAAGCGTTGACGAAGAGCTACCTCGTCTTCGACGGCGCCATGGGCACGCAGCTCTACGAGCGCGGCATCCTCTTCAGCGCGTGCTTCGAGGAATTGAACGTCTCGCGGCCGGAGCTCATCACGAAGGTGCACGAGGACTACGTTCGCGCGGGTGCGCAGGTGCTCGAGACGAACACGTTCGGCGCGAACGCCATCCGTCTCGAGAAGCACGGCGCGAGCGCCCGCGTCCGCGAATTCAACCTCGCCGGGGCGAAGCTCGCGCGTGCCGCCGCCGGGAACCATGCGTACGTCGTCGGCGCCATCGGACCGAGCGGCTACTTCCTCGGCGACGCGAGCTCGGGCGACCTCGCGAAGGTCGAGAGCACGCTCCGCGAGCAAGCCGAGGCGCTGATGGAGGGGCAGGTCGACGCCCTCATCGTCGAGACCCTGCGCCAGCCCAACGAGCTCGAGGTCGCCATCGCCGCGGCGCGTGCGGCCTCCGCCGGGAAAGTGCCCATCGTCGCGTCCATCTCCCTCGACGAGCACGGGCGCATGGCGACGGGCCTCGACGCGAAGGACGCCGCGAAGCTCATGGTCGACCGCGGGGCGGACGTCCTCAGCGTCAATTGCAGCGACGGTCCGATGCACGTGCTCGCGGCGGTCGAACGCATGCTCGACGCGGGCAAGCCCGTCATCGCGCTCGCCAACGCCGGCCTGCCCCGCCGCGTGGACGAGCGACTCGTGTACGTGTCGACGCCCGAATACTTCGGCGTGTTCGCGCGCCGCATGTTCAAACTCGGTGTCCGCGGCGCCGGCGGGTGCTGCGGCACGACCCCCGATCACGTGCGTCGGATCGCGGCGTCGGCGCGCATGGCCCAGGCGACGGGGGAGTCGAGCACGTCCCTCCTGCCCGAGGTCGAAGTCCTCCGTGACTCGCACGAGATGCGCGCGGGCGAGCCCCTCGGGTTCAAACCCGCGTCGGCGGCCGTGGCGTTCTCGCAGAAGAGCGAACTCTCGGCGAAGATCGGAAAGCGCTTCGTCGTTTCCGTCGAGGTCAACCCGCCGATCGGCGTCGATCCCTCGAACGCGATCCAGGCCGCGAAGATGTTGAAGGCCGGTGGCGTCGACGTGATCAACATCGCCGACGGCGCCCGCGCGCAGGCGCGCATGAGCAACGTGGCCATGGCGGCGCGCATCCAACGCGAGGTCGGAATGGAGACCATCCTCCACGTCTGCGGCCGCGACAGGAACCTCCTGGGTTCGGTGGCTCACCTGCTCGGAGCGAACGATCTCGGCATCAAGAACCTCGTCATCATCACGGGCGACCCCCCGAAGATGGGGGACTTCCCCGATGCCACGCCCGTCTACGACCTCGATTCCATCGGCCTCTTGAAGCTCGCGTCGCGTCTGAACCACGGTGTCGATCCGGCTGGAAAACCCCTCGGCGGCACGACGCGCTTCATGCTCGCGACGGGCGCCGAACCGGCCGCCCTCAACTACGAACGGGAGTTGAAGCGCCTGGCGGAAAAGAAGCTCGCGGGCGCGGAGGTCGTCATGACCCAGCCCGTCTACGATCCGACGGTGCTCGAGAAGTTCCTGAAGGACATCGCGCCGCTCGGGCTGCCCGTGCTCGTCGGTCTCCTTCCACTCGCCAGCTTCCGGAACGCCGAGTTCCTCCACAACGAGGTTCCCGGAATGCAGGTCCCCGAAGCCGTGCGCGAACGTATGCGCAAGGCGGGCACCGGGCCTTCGGCGCGGAAGGAGGGCGTCGCCATCGCGCGCGAGATGCTCTCCGCCGTGCGTTCCAAGGTCGCCGGTGCGTACATCATGCCGCCCCTCGAACGCCACGAGCTGGCCCTCGAGGTCGTCGACGGCTTCCTGGATCCGTGAGGGAACCGTGAGTCGCGGCGGGGATCGGACGGTCGGACGCGTCGTGGTCGTCGCGGTCACGTTCCTCGTCTCCTTCGGGACGGCGTGCAAGCGGGACGTCCCGCAGGAGGGACCTTCGCTTCCGGCTCCGCCCGATCCGCCTCCGGTCGCGTCGGCGGCGAAGGAAGCCGGAGCATGGCTCCTGGCCCCGCGTTGCGGGGATCCCGCTCCCCCCATCGCCATCGACGGGCTCGACGGCGCGCGCCTCGTCGCGACCGGAAATGCGGAGCGCGTCGCCGACGAGGTCGTCGTGGGCGTCCTGCGTGACGCGAAGCCGGGCGCGTCGTCCTCGCCCGGAGCCCCCGCCGTCGGAGGTCTGCTCCGCGTCCGCGCGTCGACCACGCCGGGCGCTCCCCGCACCCGCGCGTCGTTCGTGGCGGTCGGCGACGCGGACACGGACGCGCCGGCGCCTCTCGTGCGCGTGCACGGCGACGACCTGTTCTCCTTCTTCCACGCCGCAGGGCCCGTGATCGACGGTACGCGGGACGCCGGCGCGAAGGCGCGACCCGGCACCCCTTCGAAGTCGGTCCGACCTCTCCGGATCCAGAAGTGGCGTGCTTCCGGACTCGACGCACCGCCGACGACCGTCGCGACCCTCGGCACGTCCCGCGACGCGTCGTTCGCGTTCGACGTCGACCTCGCGGACGACGGGGGCATGATCGTGTGGGACGACGACGTTCCCTCCGGATCGCGCGGGGAGATTCGCGGCGTCGCTCTCGACACCCAAGGCGCCGTGCGCGGTGCGCCGTTCGTCGTCTCGCCCGCGACGTCCGACGCCGAGGCTCCCAAGGTGAGCGTCACGCGGGACGGAGCGTGGGTCGCGTGGATCGCCCGTACGAACGCCGTGCCGCGCGACGCCGGAGGCGGCGGCGCGGATCCGGCGCACCTCGAAGGCCCTGGAGAGCTCCCGACGTTCACGTGGATCGAACTCGCGCGGCTCGATCGGGAGGGTCACGTCGTCCGGGAGGCCAAGGCGGTCACCCGCCGCCGCGGTCACGTCGGCGAGTTCACGTTCGCTCCCGACGACGAAGGGCGCCTGGCGCTGTTCGTCCACGACGACGTCCAACGGGCGGACGGTGCCGGGGGCCGTCTGATTCGCGTCGTCGTTTCTCCCGACGGCGACGTTTCCGCCTCCGCGGCCCAGGTGGCCGTCCGGGACGGCATCGGGATCGGCGACGTGGACGTGCTCCGTCCGTGGGTTCGCTCGGGTTCGCGGACCGACCTCGGCCCGTGGGCGCGGTCGTGGCTCCTCGTCTCGGACCCCTCCGACGCGCTCCGCATCACGCTCGCGTCGCACACGAACTCCGCCGATTCCGTGAGCCGTGAGCCCAGCCTCACGGGGGCCCGTCCACTCGCCCTCGACATCGGCGGACCGGAGGCGCCGTGCACGGGTGTTCCGCCCGCGTGCAAGGTGACTTTCCTCGGTGCCTTCGCCACGTCCCGCGGCATCGACGTGCGCGAGGCCTCCTGCCGCGTCCCGTGAGCACGTCCGGTCGGGCGCGGAGCCCCTTCCTTCGCCCGCGACCATGGACTAGCGTCCCTTCCGTGATCACGCCCTCGCGCGTTCGTAGGGAGGACCGGGCCCATAGCTCAATCGGTCAGAGCCCCCGGCTCATAACCGGGCTGTTCCTGGTTCGAACCCAGGTGGGCCCACAGGACATGCGTCGGGGTCCGTCGACGACGACGTCGTCGCGAACGCCGAGATCACGAGGAGAGCGCACGTGAGTAGTCCGAGTATCCCCGATCAGATCCGCGCGCTCGAAGCGCTCGCCAGCCTCGACGCCGAACTCAAGACCCTCGCCGACGAGATCGCGCAGCAAAAGAGCGCGCTGAACACGCTCAAGGCCACGCTGAAGAAGCACGAGGACAAGCTGACCGCCGATCGCAGTGCGTTGGCCACCCTCGAGAAAACCAAGAACGACGTCATGACCGACGTCCGATCCATGACCCAGCAGCTCGAGCACTCGCGCGAGAAGATGGGACGCGCGCGGACGGAGCGCGAAGCGAACGCGGCCCAGCGCGAACTCGAAGAGTTGCGGAAGCTCCTCCGCGATCGCGAGGAAGAACTCGGCAAGCTCACCGCCGACGCCGATGCCATCCGTCAGGTGATCGAAGGAACGGAAGGCGAAGCGGAGAAGGTCCGTACGGAGCTCGGCGCGAGCGAGGGCGCCATCGGTGCGCGGCTCTCCACCGTGGAGACCGAACACGCCTCCAAGCTCGCGACGCGCGAGGGGCTCACGAAGGCGCTGCCCGTGGTCCTCTTCCGGCGCTACGACCTGCTCCTCAAGAAGCGTGGTTCCGGGATCGCGCAGACGACGGACGGCACGTGCAAGGCGTGCCACATGGCGCTTCCGCCGCAGCTTTACCATCGCCTCCGTCGCGAACCGCTCCTCGACCAGTGCCAGTCCTGCAACCGCATCATCTACTTCGTTCCGCCGACCGCCGCCCGAACGGACGCGGCCGACGCGAAGAACGAAGGATGACGCACCGCGGTTTCTGGTATTCCTCGGGGGCTGACCGATGAAGAGCTGCCCGCAGTGCCAACGTGTGTTCCCGAACGACGCCGGGTTCTGTCCAGCGGACGGAACGGCCCTCGTCTTCACGAGCATGTTGCCGGTGTCGGCCACCGAGGACGCCCGTCTCGGCAAGCGCCTCTGCGGACGGTACGAGATCCGTCGTGTCGTCGCCGACGGCGGCATGGGCCGCGTGTACGAAGGCGTCGACAAGCAGACGGACACGCGTATCGCCCTGAAGGTCCTCCACGCCGACGTGGCGAAGGACGACGTCTCCCTCGAACGCTTCAAGCGCGAGTACGAGATCAGCGCGCAGATCCACAACGACCACATCGTCAAGGTCATGGACTTCCAGCGGGACCCCGTCGAAGGCGTGTGGGTCCTGATCATGGAATTCCTCGACGGCGAAGAGCTCCGCTACATCCTCAAGCGCGAGAAGTCCCTCCCGCCCGATCGGGTCATCCGGGTCCTCGCGCAAACGGCCCTCGGACTCGACCCGGCCCACGCGCGCCAGTTCGTGCACCGCGATCTCAAGCCCGACAACCTCTTCTTGTGCGGCACCCGCGAGGGTGACCACGTGAAGATCCTCGACTTCGGATCGGTGAAGGACAAGAACAAGGACGCCAAGAAGCTCACGCAGCTCGGCACCACCATCGGCTCGCCGTTCTACATGGCGCCCGAGCAGGCCCAGGGCCTCGAGACCCTCGATTCCCGGGCCGACGTCTTCGCCCTCGCGGCCATCGCGTACGAGTGCCTCACCGGTTCGGTTCCGTTCGCGGGGACGAACGGTCCGTCCATCCTCCTCGCGATCCTCACGAAGGATCCCGTCCCTCCCAGCATCAAGGGCAAGGACGTTCCGACGCCTCCTCCGACGACGCTCGACGACGTCATGGAAGAGGCGCTCGCGAAGAATCCGAACATCCGCACGAAGTCCGTGGGAGCGCTCGCCGACGCCGTCGGTCGCGCGTACGGGCTCGAGGGCGATCACAAAGCGTGGGCCGTCACGTCCCAGGCCGATCTCAAGGCCATGCTCGACGCCGCGCGTTCCCGCATGCCCGCGTCGCCGGCCGCGGGGGTCGATCCGTTCGCCGCACCTCCGGCCGCCGCGGCGCCCGCGCCCGCTCCCGTGTCCGCGCCCGGTGCGGCTTCGTCCGGAGGTTTCGCGGCCGCGCCTCCGTACAATCCGGGTGCCCACGTCGCCACGCCGATCATGCAGCCGGCGCCGGGCACGCCCGCGTACCAGGCGCAGCACGATTACGCCGCCGGCCGCGCCGGCATGGACCAAGCGTTCACCGCCGCACGCGAAGCGGAGTTCGACGCGCCCATGGGCGTGCCCACCGGCAAGCCCGCGTGGCTCGTTCCCGCGCTCATCGCCGGTGGAGCGCTCGTGCTCGGCGGTGTGCTCGCGGTGCTCTACCTGATCGTCGGCTGACCTCCGACGGCGTTCCTCGTCGGCGGCATGAAGCTGGGCATGATCACGCCCGTGTCCACTCGTGCCACCACGGGAACCCGCACCATCCTTCCCGCGGCGCCCGTCTCCTCCGCCGGGAGCGCCGGGTCGTAGCGCGACGAGATCGAGAGCACGTCGTGGCCCCTGCGACGGAGCGACCGCGCGCAGCGATCCGCGAGGACCGAGACTCCGCTCACGTAAGGCAACGCGTAGTAGAGGCAGGAGACGACGCGCACGACACGGCCGGCGTATCCGTTTCGTCGCACGCGGACCAATCGATCACTTCTTGCGGCGGCGCATGGCGAGGAGCTCGGCCGCGGTGAGTTTCGGCGCTTCGGGAGGAGCGGGGTTTTCGGCGTTCGAAGCGG
The DNA here is from genome assembly GCA_046351475.1 of Polyangiaceae bacterium. Lineage (GTDB taxonomy): Bacteria > Myxococcota_A > Polyangia > Polyangiales > Polyangiaceae > JAXLYL01. The sequence goes on along the minus strand of JAXLYL010000037.1, from coordinate 34,142 downwards.
ATGACTGTCCTCTTGGCGCCGTGGGCGCGGAATGGACCGGCGAAGGCGCGTCCGCGGCCGTTCCGAGGAGGCCTCCCGGCATGTTCCCGGGGCGTTCCGGCAATTTCGCCTGGGTCTCGTGTTTGCGACGTTGGAGCGCGAGATGGGCCCGTTCCTGATCGCGTGCGTGCATCTCGCGCGTGAGGCGCTCCTTCTCGAGACGGGCGCCCTTGGCGGCGGCGTTCTCCACGAAGGTGTCCTTCACGCGGACGAGCGCGCGGACGACGCCCTCCGGCACGGAGAGACGTCGGGACGCGACCGCGGCGAGGAGCAGGAGGCCGGCCAGGAGGTTCACGAGCGCCGAGAGGGAGCTGTACGCGAACTTGCGCACGCCGCGATCGTCGAAGACGCCGGCCAACGTGTCGCGGAGCTTGCCACCCGTGAGGTTCGCGACACGCGCGAGGAGTGCCCGATCGCTTCCTCCCGCGCGGAGTTCGTCGCCCACGGAGAGGACGGCGCCCGTCGTGCCGACCGAGTCGCCCGTGACCTCGTCCTTCGCCGTCGCGATGTACGCGCCCGGTCGCGCCAAGGGCACGTGGGCCGCGTACCGACCTGCGCCGACCGCGTCGAGGGTCACGTTTCGCGAGAAGCCGTCCGGACCGGCGACGTGGACCATGAGACGTCGGAAGCTCTGACTCCGTCCGTCGTCCCCGATCACGTCGGCGCGTACGTGGAGTTCTCCCGCTTTGGCGTCGGCCTCGAGGCGCACGCGAGGGTCGTCGGCCTTCCGGGCGAGGTCCCGTCCGAGCTGCCCGAACATCTTCGCGGCTCCCGGGAATCGCAGCCAATCGCGTCCCCACCGATCCTTGTAGTCGCTCGTGAACGCACCCGCGTGTCCCAGTCCCACGGACCACGTCGCGAGGATGGGATCGTTCTCCGGTCCACCGAGGAGGACCGTCGCGCGCGGCTTCGGGATGCTGACGACGTACCCCTGGAGGTCGGGGGCACCCGCGAAGTCGATACCCCGCGTGGCCGGTCCCGGAGCACCGATGGAGATCGGGAACGCCTTCTCCACGAGCGCGCTCTTCGTGGCGAGGATGGTCTCCTGGGTGAAGACCGCGGGGAGCTTCGTGGCGTCGTCGATGAGGTAGAAGCGGCCTCCGCCGAGACGCGCGAGCGCCTCGAGTTCGGGCGAGTCGCTGCCTCTTCCGAGGGAAATCACGCTGGTGGTGATGCCGTCGCCGAGGGCGCTCGAGACCTTCGCGCGGCATCCGGTCATCTGTTCGGCGTCTGCCCCGTCGGCGAAGAGGAGCGTGTGTTTGAGGTTCACCGTCTCCATGCGGAGTGCGGCGTAGGCGGCGTCGAGGGCGATGTCCGTGTAGATGCCGCCCCCACCGACGCCGACCTTCCGGATGCGTGCGCCGATGGCGTTGACGTCGGACACGGGCGAGAGTGGGACGGTCCAGGCGACGACCGTGTCCACGTGTTCGACGCCGAGACGATCGCCCGAACCCAGGAGCGAAGCACTCCGCGCGGCGGCTTCGTTCGCGAGCTCGAGCTTCGTGTGACCGCTCACGGTCGCGCCCATCGAACCGGAGTAGTCGATGGCGATCACCTCGGCGAGGGAAGCCCGCCGCTTCTCCTCCCGAAGATCGAAGGACACGGGGGACACGTCCTCGATGGGCGTCCGTGCGAACCCACCGGGTCCCATGGACCGGTCGCCGCCGAAGAGAAGCAGGCCTCCACCGAGGTCACGGACGTAGGACGCGATGGCGTCCAACTGCGAACCCGTCATGTCGCTCGCCCGGACGTCGGAGAGCACGACGAGATCGAATCCGGCGAGACCGCCGATGTCCGTCGGGACGGCGGTCGCACCACGTTCGTCTACGAGGAATCCGTTCGTGCGGAGCGCTTTCGCGAGTGGCGCGCTCTTGCCCGCGTCGCCTTCGAGCACCAACGCCATGGACGGTCCACGCACACGGACGAAGGCGCTCCCGACGTTGTCGTCGGCCGTGACGTCGACCTTCGGATCGACGGCCGTGAGTTCGACGTCGTAGCGATGGAAGCCTCCGTCGGTGGCGATTTCCCGGATCCGGAGCACGTCCTCGCCGGCGCCGACGCGGGCTTTTCCCGAGCGAATCAGCTCGCCGTCGCGTTTCACGCGGACGTCCACGTCCGCCGCTTGCGCGCTGTTCGTGACGACGCGGATGTCCATGGGCTCGCCTTCACTCACGCGGAGCGGTCCACGAACGCTCTCGACGCGCACGTTGGGCAAGGTGCTCTGCTCGAGGAGCACGGCGTCGACGGGAACCTCGGCCGCGACGGCCATGCTGGCGCCCGCGATCGCGTCGCCCCGGTTCTGCACGCCGTCCGTCACGAGGACCACGCGCGCGGCGGAATCGGGGGGCAGCTCGGCGAGGGCACGTCGGATGGCGGCTTCCACGTCCGTGGCCTCCCGACCGAGGCTCACCTTCTGCGCCGGCGGCAGTTCGGACTTGGGACGGAGCGGATCTTCCGTGGCGGCTTCGGCGGCGAACGCCACCGTGCCCACCCGGTCGTCCGGGCGCATGCCCCTCTCCACGAGAGTGAGCTCGGCGGCCATGCGCTTCTCGGCCCCGGGGACGAGCTCGATGGATCGCGATCGGTCGACCGCGATCACGATGGACAGGCGATCCTGTGGGCGACCGAGCTCGGGGCCGGCGAACGCGAGGAACGCGGCGGTCACCGCCGCGGCGGACGTGGCGACGACGAGAGCCCGGCGGGACGGCGACATGTGGCCCGGGAGGTTTCCCAGGAGCCACGCGAGCGTCGGCAACGCGACGGCGAGACCGAGGACGGCGAGGGGGCGTTCGAAGCGCACGTAGGTCTCACGGACCACGCCGAACCGCACGAGGACGACGTACGCCAGCGGAACGAGGCCGGCGGTCGCGAGGGCCACGAGGGCACCGCGGACCTTTCCGGACTTCGACGCGGACCTCTTCGTGGAACGCGTCCACGGCTTCGTCAGCCAGAGCACGTCGAGGCCGAGGAACACGGCCGCGGCGAGGGCGAGCCATGGTGAAACGTCGGTGTGCCGATCGTCGGGACGGACCACGGAGACCGCACCGCTCGAACCTTCGGTGGTCCGGACGTCGCGCACGCGGATGTCGCCCTCGCGGTCGCTCGTGAGGTTCGCCGGGATCGTGATCTTCCCGACCCGGGGACTCGTCCATTCGACGTGGTAGAGACCCGCGCGCGACGGAGGCGGAAGGACCGCATAGCTGCCCTTCGCTTCCACGTCCTTGGGCTTGCCGTCGCCGAGCGCGACGCTGACGGTGGGAGTTCCCGGCGGCACCGCGACACGCAAGGGTTCGCCCGTGCGCGTGGGCCCCGTCGTTCCCTGGCTCCTGTGGAGCTTGCCCCATTCGACCAGGTTCCGGACGAAGAGGACGAAGGACGCCTTCAGGGGCCAATCCGAATCGCCGACGTCGAAGCCCAGGATCGTCGCTGCCCGCCCGGGAAGGGACGCGTCCGCCACGATCGTCGTCTTCCCCGCGCGTACGAGCGACACGCCCGACCCGGGCGCCGCGATCGCGTTCGCCTTCGCGACGTGGACCCCGTCGAGCGTGAGGAAACGGAAGCGCGGATCGCCGCTCTCCCACGACGTGAGCTCGGGCTGCTCGACGGCGTTCCCGATCTCGAGACCGAGGCACGTTCCCTTCGGTGGCGCGACGACGACGACGTCCTTGCCGGGAAACGCGTCGGGACACGCCCCCTCGACGAGGACCAACGCGTCCGGATCGACGTTCACCTTCGCGAGCTCCTCGAGGGAGAGCCGTTGGAGATCGACGGTCGGGTCCGAATCGAGGGCCCGAGTGAACCACGAATACGACGCGCGGGAGGCGAGGGTGACCGGCATCTTGGCCGCGGGGGGCACCCGTGCGAACGCCACGTCGTCGGCCTTCAGGGCGTCCCCGCCGGCGAGTTCGACGACGATCCCCTTCCCGCGATCGAGGGCCGACGGTTCGAACGTGAGGACCACCGGTGCCTTGTCGGATTTCGGGAGGAGGACGCGACGGGACGCGACGGGTGTCGTCGCGTTCTCGAGTCGCGCGGTGAGGTACGCGTCCCGGGGACGATCGGCGTAGTTGCGTACCATCACGAAGATCTGGAGTTCTTCGTGGTGGTTCGTCGCGTTGACGCCCGAGCGCGCGTCGATGCGGACGATGCCGGCGTTGTCGCCGTCCCGACCGACACGCACGACGTCGACCGGGACGTTCGCCGCGAAGATGGGCGCTTCCCCTTCGAGGGACCCGTCGGTCACGACGACGATGCGCTGTTTGCCGCCCAGTGCGCGCACGCGATCGGCGGCGAGGGAGACCGCGGCGGCCAGGTTCCCTTCGACGTCGGTCGGGGCGAGGGACTCGAGGACCTCGACGACGCGACGCTTGTCCCGCGTGGGAGGGAGCGCCAGCCTCGGCTCCTTCGACGCCTCGAGCACGAGGGCATCCGCGCCCGTGCCCATGGCACGGACGACACGAATCGCCGCTTCCTTGGCTTCGTCGAGTCGGGTGCCTCCGGCGGCGCCGAGGGTCGCCGTGGAACCCATGGACGCGCTGGTGTCGATCACGATGGCCACGTGATCGCCTTCGACGGCTCCACCCCGGCGTGCGGGCCGCGCGAGGGCGAGCGCGAGGAGGACGAGCGCGAGGACCTGGAGGAGGAGCGGGATTTCCGGGACGAGCCTCCGGAAGGGGTGTCGCGCCAGGAGGTCCCGCCTCGCTTCCGCCCAAAGCCACGTGGATCCCACGCGCACGCGCGAGCGACGGATCTTGAGCACGTACAAGAGGACGAGCGGGACGAGCCCCGTCAGGAGCCACAGGCCCTTCGGATTCAGGAACTCGAACGCGCCCACGTCAATCCACCCCACGCGCGACGAGACGGCGCATCACGGGCAGGAGGTCCTCGCGGGTCGACGTCCGCACGTACGTCGCGCGCACCTTCTTCGCGAGCGCACGGAGTCCGCCGAAGAGATTCTCGAGTCGAACGAGGTATGCGTCGATCGCGGCGGCATCGACGGTGACTTCGACGACCTCGCCGGTCTCGGAATCCTGGAATGCCACGTCGCCTTCGTAGGTCGGTCGGAGCTCTTCTTCGGCGAGCACCTGGACGAGGGCGACGTCGTGCCCGGCCGACGCCGCCCGGACGATCGCGTTCCCGACCGCCCCGGCGTCCAGGAAATCGCTCACCACGACGAGCATCCCGGGGCGCGGCGAGCGGAGGACGACCGCGTCGATGGACGCCGCGAGGTCGGTGCCGCCGGCAGGATCCACGGCGCCGAGATCCCGGAGGAGCTTGGGGAGGCTCGCGCGACCACGCACCGGTTCCGTCATCCGCGCGAGTCCGATGCCCGCCACGGCGACCTGCGTCCGCTCGGAGGCGGCGAGGGCCATGTATCCGACGGCCGCGGCGAGTCGTTTCGCGACGTCCATCTTCCGGGGTTCACCGACGTCGAGGGACGCGCTCCCGTCGAGGACGAGCCGCACGACGACGTCCTCCTCCGACCGGAACAGCTTGAAGACGGGCTCTCCCGTGCGCGCGAAGGCCGTCCAATCGATGCGGCGAAGATCGTCGCCGGGCGAGTACGGCCTGTGTTCGAGGAACTCGGCGCTGCCTCCGCGTCGTTTCGCGAGGTGATCGCCGCCGCCGGCGGACCGTGCACGGACGACCATCCGCCGGCGCAGGGCTTCGAGCTCGCGCAGGAACGTCGGGTCGAGGAGCGCGCCGTCCGTCATGGAGCGGCGGGGACGGCGTCCGCCATCGCGGACGGGGAGGGCGGGGGAGCGGCCCGGGCGGCGTCCTCCGCGGCGAGGGCGGCTTCCGTGGCGGCGACCTGGGACTCGTAGTCGAGGATGGCGCGTGCGGAACGTCGCGACGCGAACCCGAAGAGGAGGAGACCGAGGAACGCCCAGGACGCCGCGGCGATCGCACCCACGGCCACGTTGCGGACCTCGACGTCCGCGAAGTTCTCCGCGGCGACCGCCATGTAGAAGGCGTAGAACGGGCTCGGCGCGGCGATGAAGATGTTGTCCTTGTCGGAGAGGATACCGCCCAGGATGGCCACGAACCACGGGCCCGCCGAGACCAGGAAGAGGACCGCGAGCGCGATGATGCGCGCGGAAAGCGCCCCCTGCACCTTCGTCCTGAGCCAGGTCGTCATGCCGAGGACGAAGACGAAGAAGAGGGCCGCGTACGAGGCGAAGGACGCCGCGGCGATGTCGTCGGCGCGGGTGGAGGGATACGCGTAGGTCGTCGCCTTGGGTACGGACGCGGAATAGATGCTCACCGCCGCGAGGATCCCGTAGCCGAGCAGTCCGACGAGGAGGACCAGCCACATCGTCCGCATCAGGCCGGGCCCGAACGCGCGCGTGAACCCCGACGCGCGCGTGCGCAGCCAACGCATGTGGACGCGTCGCGAGGGCGCGAACGGTTCGCCGGCGAACAGCAGCACCACGAAGGTGAGGTAGGCCGAGTAGAACGACAGCGTGACGATCGCCCACCCGATGGTCTCCGAATTCCCGCGGCTCAAGAACGTGGGCACCGCCAGTGCGACGGCGAGGAGAGGCGTCGTGACGGCGAACCACCGCTTGAGTCCGCTCGACCGATCGTCGTTCGCGTCGCTCAGGTTGGCGATCGTGATCTCGTAGAGGAACCAGGCCGGCATCCCGATGACGAGGAGCGGGAAGACGATCAGGAAGAGCACGTACTCGACGCCGAAGGGCGCGCGTGCGTAGGCCACCGGGAGCCAGATGGGCAGACCCTTGTCCACCTCCTTCCAAAGGGAGTTGATCGCGACCGAGAGTCCGAAGCCACCGAAGCCGTACAGGTTCGGTCCGAGGATGACGGCGAGGATCAGCGTGACGACGATCGCTCCGCGGAGACTCGCCATCTGGGAACTGACGGCGAGTCCGAACGCCACGGTGAGCGCCGCGAGGAGGAACAGGAAGACGTACCCCGTGACGATTTCCGCCGCCGTCACCCCGCCGTAGAGGAACGGCAACGCTCCCACGGGCGCGAGCACGACGAGGTAAAGCGCCATGGACGTGTACGCGGCCTGGAATTTCCCGCGGGCGATGTGCTTGGCGTCGAGGCCCGCGAGGAGGACCGCCTCCCACGTGCGCCCCTCGCGTTCGGAGGCGATGGAATTCGCGGCGAGGGCGGGCCCGACGAGCGTGACCACGAGGAAGCCTGCCGAGAAGAAGACCTGGAAGAGCGCACGACCGATCTGGGCGGGACTCGTGGAGCTCGCCGACGCGATGCCCCCCACCGAACACATGAAGAGGGTGAGCAGGAGCGCGACCGAGAAGAGGAGCCACGGTGTGCGCCCGAGCCGCGCGGATTGCTTCACTTCTCGGACGAAGATCGGGTTCGGATCGGCGAAGAGGCGCGCGAAGAGACTCATTGGACTTCTCCCTTCGTGACTTCGAGGAAGATGCGTTCGAGTTCGTTCCGTTCGGGCTCGACACCGACGACCGGGATGCCTCCCGTGACGAGTTCGCGCACGATCGCGGCGACGACGTCGTCGCCTCCGTGGTGACCGACGACGAGCGCACCGCCCGCGCCGGGCGTCACCTTTTGCACGGCGGGCACGTTGCCGAGGAAGTCCCGCACGGCGTCCGGGGACGCGAGCGTCCGGAGCTTGAACGTGCGGAGCACGAGCGCCTCCGGAGAAGGCCGCGGAACCGGTGGCGCGCCGACGTCGGGGTGCATCGGCATGGCGCTCGCGCGCTCGCCTCCCGGAGCGACCCGACCCGGCACGCTCGCGTGGACGGCGGACTCGGCGACGTTCCGCGCGGCGTCCTCCGCTCGCGACTCCGCGAGTCGACGCGCGATGTCGTGGATGGGACCGGCGACGACCAGCCGGCCCTTCTCGAGGATCGCGACGGACGTGCACACGTCGGCGAGCTCCGTGAGGATGTGCGACGATAGGAAGATCGTCTTTCCCATGGAGCGGAGCTCGACGAGCAGGTCCCGGATCTCGATACGCGCGCGGGGGTCGAGATCGCTGGCCGGCTCGTCGAGGATGAGCACTTTCGGGTCGTGGAGAAGCGTGCGCGCGAGCTGGAGGCGCTGCTTCATGCCCTTCGACATGGTGGCGACGAGCTTGTCCTCGAGCTTCGTGAGGTCCGTGAGCTCCATGACGGCGTCGACGACCGCGTACGTCGTCCCCGCCGTGGGCACCCGGTACGCGTCCGCGAAGAACTCGAGGTACTCGCGCACGGTCACCCGGTCGTACACGCCGGCGTGATCGGGCATGTACCCGATCACCTTCCGCACCGAGTCCGGATCCACGGTCACGTCGAGGCCGTCGATCTCGACCCGACCCGCGAGCGGTTCGAGCAGGGTCGACATCACGCGGATGGTCGTCGTCTTGCCCGCGCCGTTCGGGCCGATGAAGCCGAAGATCTCTCCGGCCGCGACCTCGAACGAAACGTCCCGCAGGACGTCGAACTTTCCGAAACGGTGCCACAAGTGGCGGACACGGATCGCGGGAGTCGTCATGTTCCACCCACTCCGACGACGCGGAGGAGCAGGCGCTCCGAGTCGACCTTGAATCCCGAGTCCGAGGTGACGCCCTCGCCGCCTTCGACCTCCGCGAGGATCACGGGCACGCCGTCCGGGAAGATGTCGAAGCCCCGTTCGTCCTCCACCGGTCCCCAGCCCGAGACGAACGAGGACGCGTCGGAACTCCCGAGGCTGGCCACGATCGCCGAAGGCACGAGGGGGTGCACGACGATGCCGCTCCAGGTGTTCGGCGCGCGGAGGGTCGTCGCGCCGAGGAGCCGTCCCGACTTGGCGGAGAACGTGTCTCCCGGTCCCATCTGCGGGAACCAGTAAAACCCCGCGTCCGGAACCCAGACGACCACGTGCGCGAGGGGCTTGCCGGTCTTGTTCGTGAAGTTGAAGCCCTTGTCGGGCGTGGGCACGATGCTCACGCCGCCGCCCACGTCCATGTACGCGTCCTCGCGGACGACGTAGGTCTCCCATGGAAGGAGGGTCACCCCCGCCAGACGGGCGGCGTCGCGATCCACTTTCAGGAGTCCGTCGCGGGAACCGAATCCTTCGCTGCCGAACGCGGAGACGAGTCCCGTCCTGTCGGTCGCGGCGACGTCGATGTTCCGCGTCTGCGGTGAGAAGAAACCGCGGAAGCGCGTGACCGGGCCCCGGGAAAATCCGGCGGCCACGTCCGCGAACGCGATCGTCCGCGCGCGTCCGCGGACGCCCTTCGTGGCGAAGCCGACGAGGACGATGAGGATGAACGCACCCGTCGCCCATGCCGGCACCCAGAAGAGGGGCGCGAAGGGCTTCTGCTTCTTCTGCGCCCGGAGGTAGGTGACGGGCCCGACGACGATCGAATAGAGGATGAGGATGATGGCGGCGATGCCGAGCGCCGGCCGGAAATTCTCGTTCGGGTCGAGCGCACGTCGCACGGTCTCGCGCGCTCCGCTGCCGCCGTACATCGTCGAACCGTTGAAGGAGCCGGATGCGAACGGCACGAGGGCCTGATGGTTCCGCGCGTCGTTCACGAGGGCGATCATCCGGCCGTGGACCCACGCGTCGTCGACCATGGGGCGCTTCGTGGGATCGAACGCGAGCAGGTGCACCTCGCCGAGTCCGTAACTGGCGGCATCGCCGTAGCCCGTCGCGTGGAGGTTTCCACCCGTGAACGAGCGCAACTTCGCACGCACGTCCACCGTGGGGCCGATGCGCGTCGCGCCCGTGGTGGGTGACGTGGACGTCGGCACGTAGGCCATGGGAATGGCCGTGGGCTTCGGAGGTGCGACGTGGGGAGGCGGCGTGGGACCGTGGGGAACGGTCGGTGTCGGCCCGTGGGTTCCGGGTTCCGGCTCGGGATCGCCTTCGGGGTCGGGTTCCGGAGGAACGAGCGTCGGCGCTCCGAGGGGCGCCGCTCGCTCGAGTGTCGGAAAGCGGAGGAGCTCCGGATGCACCGGCGCGATCTTGACCTCGGCACCGAAGAAGGACGCGAACAGCGGACTTCGGAGGTCCTCGGGCCGGTCCGGCACGATGGCGAGCCACCCGCCCGAGAGCACCCAATGGGAGAGCGCCTCGCGCGACGATGCCGACATGCCGAGGAGGCGGGACGACGGGACGAGGACGACCGTCGCGGAGGACCACGAGGAACCGTGATCGGGCAGGACGGGTTCGCCGGTCGACGGGTCCATCGACACGGTGCCCACGGAAAGCGTGTGGTTCGTGGTGTATCCGCGCGAGGCCCAGAGCCCGCTCAGGGGCCACCCCCGGAGCGCGACACCGAGACCCGCCGATTCGTCGACCACCACGAGGAGCGCTTCCTCGTCCGACGAGTTCTTCGAGGTCGCTTCGGCGAGGACGGTTCCGTCCTCGCGCAGCGCCGACACGGTCGCGTAGGGACCGCCCGTCCCCACGCCCATCGCCGGAAGTTTCACGAGGACGCTCTGACCCGCGGGGACCGAGAACGGGGACTCGGTCACGAACGCCGCTTCGTCCGAGTAGCCGCGCGGGTACCGCATCCGGAGCGTGCCGCGTTGCGCGACGCCCGACACGTTCTCCACGCGGACGGCGTTCTCGACCCAACCCGACCCGTGGTTCGCCTCGTTGCCGACGGTGGACGCCAACGTGAGCTTCACCGCGGTCGTTCCCGGACCGTTCGCCGCATGGCCCGGTGTCTCGTGGCCCGTGGTCGCGAGAGCGAACGACGCGAGGGCGGAAGCGGCGATGGCGCCGCGTACGACGGGGCGTCGTGTCACGCGCGGGCTCCGCGTTCGGCTTCGACGTTCTGCGGGCGCGTGGGGACGGACCCGAGGAGTGCGTCGACGACGGCGTCGGTCGTGATGCCGTCGGCCTCGCCCTCGAACGAGCGGATGAGACGGTGCCGGAGTGCGGGCTTGGCCACGTTCGCGACGTCCCCGAACGAGACGTGGGCGCGACCCTCGCAGAGGGCGACCGCCTTCGACGCGAGCACGAGCGACTGCGCACCGCGCACTCCCGCCCCGAATCGGAGCGCCCGCTTCACCAGGTCCGGTGCTTCCGCCGTCGCGGGATCGCTCGCGCGGACGAGCCTCGCCGCGTACCGCACGATGGGCTCGGCGACCGCGACGTCCCGGCACATGGTCCGGAGCGCGAGGACCCCTTCCCGGGAAATCACCTTCGGAGGGGCCCCTGCGGAGCGTCCCGTCGTCCGTGCGAGGACTTCGCAGAGCTCGTCTTCGGTCGGACTCGGAACCACGACCTTCAGGAGGAATCGATCGAGCTGGGCTTCGGGGAGGGGATAGGTGCCTTCCATCTCGATGGGGTTCTCGGTCGCGAGGACGCAGAACGGCTCTTCGAGCACGTGGCGCGTCCCGGCGATGGTCACCGCGTGCTCGGCCATGGCTTCGAGGAGCGCGGACTGGGTCTTCGGCGTCGCGCGGTTGATCTCGTCCGCGAGCACGATTTGACCGAAAATCGGTCCCTTCTGGACCGCGAACATGGATCCCGCCGCCCGTTGGGCCGGGTCCATCACCAGGACGTTGGTGCCGATGACGTCGCTCGGCATCAGGTCGGGGGTGAACTGGATGCGGGAGAACCGCAGGTCGAGGCACTGGGAGATCGTCCGGACGAGGAGCGTCTTGCCCAGACCCGGCGCGCCCTCGAGGAGCACGTGGCCACCCGCGACGAGACCCCACATCACCTGGTCGACGACGGCTCCCTGTCCGACGACGACGTGACCGATGGCCGCACGCAACGCCGCGATGGCGCCGGACGCTTCCTTCAAGCGTGCCTCGAAGTCCTGGTTCATGGATGTCCTTTCACGATCGCCCGAGGGCGAGCCATCGTACCGTCAGGTCCCGTCGTTCACGGACGGAAATCACGGTCGGAAATACTGCCGAACCTGCTCGCGGTATTCCTCCGGCACGTCGCTATGGTCGACGCCGTCCACTTCCGTCGGTCCCACGTTCCGCAGGTCGCCGGTGCCGCGGACGTTCGCGGTTCCGCCCGCACGCCCGGGCGCGAACGTCGTGATCGAGCCGGGCATGCCTTGGTCCCGGTTCATGGGGCCCCGCGCGCGGGACTTCAGCGTGTCGCTCCCGAGGATGCCCGTCTGCCCTTCGTGGGAACCGGTTCCCGTGTCGTGGTGGCTTCCCGGGCCGCCGGAGCCGTTCGCCTGACCTTGGCCTTGTCCCTGACCTTGGCCTTGTCCCTGACCTTGGCCTTGTCCCTGACCTTGGCCTTGTCCCTGACCTTGGCCTTGGCCTTGTCCCTGACCTTGGCCTTGTCCCTGACCTTGGCCTTGTCCCTGACCCTGGCCTTGTCCCTGACCCTGGCCTTGTCCTTGGCCTTGTCCCTTGGGGCCGGGCATGGGCGTGGCGTTCGAACCGAGACCTTGTTCGGCTTCGCCCAGTCCCTGCTCCCGTTCGGACTCTTCGGGGGTGTCGTCGGCGTTGGCGAGATCCTTGAGTCGATCCTCGAGGGACTTCTGGCCTGCGTCGGACTCGAGTTCCTTGGCCATGTCCTCGAGATCGTCGGCGCCGGCCGAAGAACCGCCCTTCCGTTTCGCTTGCGCCTTGAGCTTGTCGGCGAGCTTCTTCCGCTCCTCCGGTGTCAGTTTCTCCAGGGCTTTCGCCATGGACTCGGCGAGCTTCTTCGCCGCGCGATCGCTCTTCTCGCGATCGAGGGCTTCCGATTCGGAGTGGAGCTCCTCGGAACTCTCTCCCGCCGCTTCCATCGCTTCGGAGAGTTCGCGCAGCATCTCGGCGCGACGACTCCGCTCGTCCATGGCCTTCTTGGCGTCGTCGAGCGCCTTGCCCACGTCGGGCGCGCCACCCTTCTTCGCGGCCTGGGCCGCGTCCTCGAGGGCGCGCTTCGCGAGCTCCCGATCGGCCTTCTCGCGCTGATTCGCCAGTCTCTCGAGCTCTTCATCCATGGACTCGAGATCGTGATCCCCGAGGGCCTTCGCGGCGCGCTTCGTCGCGGCGTTCTGCTCGAGGGTGCGCACGGCGCTCTCGAGGCCCCCCCGTTTCTCGCCGTCGCCGAGAGTGAGACGTTCCTGGGCGATGGCCTCGCGGATCTTCGCCACGCGATCCTGCGCTTCGCGCATCTCGAGGCCGCGCTTGAGATCCTCACGCAGCTTCTCGGCGTCCTTCGCGAGTGCGTCGAGACGTCGACGCTGATCTTCGTCGCGCGCGGGCATCTTCGCGAGTGCCGCGACGCGATCGAGTCCCCGGATGTCGGCTTCGGTGGCGAGCGCGGTACCGATCGGAACGTCCGCCGCTGGCGCTTTCGGGAGTGGCGCACGGGCGGCGACGACCAGCGCCAGGATGGCGAGTGGACCCACCACGTGCACGCCGTGGAAGATCCGCGGCGACGCCAGGGTCGGCGCGCTCTCGGCGAGCGTCTTCGCGGCGCGCGTGACGACGACCGCGCGGGTCGGGTCGTCGAGCTCGGAACGGTTCCGGAGTTCGACGGCGGTGGTGATCGCTTCCTCGCCCTTCAACCGATCGTCGAGATAGAGCGCGACGTCCGTGTCGGTCCACGCACGACGCTTCGCGCGCACGAGACCGATGGCCGCACCGACGATCGCCACCACGGGCGCCCACGTCCGAAGTTCGGGACGGCGAAGTCTCCATCCCACCAGGGCCGGAACGATCGCGAGGGCGAGACCCACGGCGAGCCCGGTCAGCACACGACGCACGGTCAGGCGCGTCCGGACACGTCGCGCCCATCGCTCGAAGAGCGTGTGGAAGCTTTCCGTCGGAGAGTCGGTCGCGGGCATGGTCGTGCGTCGTTGCGTCGTTGCGTGGTGGCGTCGGATGCGTCGTCGCGTGGGAACTTCGGGACGTCCGGAAGTCAGACGGACGAGGCGTCGATTCGATCGAGGGCTTCGGTCAGGACCGGACGAGCATACCCGTCCTCGCCCAGCGGAACGGTGCGGCGCGCCTCTCCGTTCCCGGCCGGGCCCATTCCGTGATCGAGGAGCCTCGAGTCGCCGCGGGGATCGCGGCCGAAGGGGCGCCACGTGGGGAAAATCCCGAGAATTTTTCATCGGTTTCCCGGGGTCACGATGGATCTTCTTTCCCCCATGGAACGGGGGTCCGCGCGGAATGCGGCGGCAGCGTAAGAATGCACCCTCACGGAACGCCCGGGATTCCGGGGAATTGAGACGGTCTTCCTCCGGCGCCTGGGGGGACTTCCTGACGGCCCGCGTTGGCGCAGCTTTCGCAATGACTCCTGGTGCGACTTCGGAGGCTCACGGTGCTGCCCTTTTCCAAACGACCTGCCGTACTCGATGACTCGGCCGTCAAAGGCGGTGGGGAAGCCATGTCCGTTCGGCTTCCTCCCAAGCCGTCGATGCCGCCCTCCCTCCCGCCGCCGTCCTCGATTCCCGCCGCGTCGTCCCGTCCCCTGAGTTCGTTGCCGCCGAAGGCGAGCCGATTCCCCGCGCCGCCGTCGTCCCGTCCGGTCCTCCCGCCTCTCCACCGCGACGACGACGAGAAGACGATGGTGAAGATCCCGACCCCGCGGCCGTCCGCGCCGGGTTCGTCGCTGGCCCCGTCGCCCGTCATTCCCGCGGCAGCCCGTGTTCCGAGCTTCCGACCGGTCCCCGCGGCGGCACCGATTCACGCGCCCGTCGCCGACCTCTCGGGAGACGACGACGGCGAGTACAACGACGACGATCGCACCATGCTCCGACCCGGCATGGGGCGCCCCACGTCGTCGTCCCGTTTGCCCGCCCTGCCTCCCATCTCTCCGGGCTCCATGCGCGCCGCTCCGCAGACCGGAAGCGCCGTCATTCCCATGGGACTCCGCGACACCGAGGGCGCCTCGGCCCGCGAACTCGCGGCGCCCGCGACCGTGCGTCCCGTCACGCTCGCTCCCGCCCATCGCTATCCGCACCTCGCGAAGACCATGCCCGTCTCCGGTCGTTCGTCCGAAGTCGGTAGCGCCGTGATCACCACGCGCACGCACGTGCTCGCCGGCGGCCGTCCGACCATGTCCTGGTTCGCGGCCATCATGGCCACCGGCGTGTTCCTCGGACTCCTGAGCGCCGTCATCGCCCGCGGCGATTCCGACGCGCTCCTCGACGCGACCGCCGCGTTCGTCGACCCCGCGCACACGGCACGCGCCGCTTCCGCGCAGCCCGCCACGATGGCGCTCCAAGGCTCGATCGCCATGGTCGGTCAAGGTCAACCTGCCGCCCCCGGCTACGCCGTCGCGGCCAGTGCGCCGCAAACCGTCGCCATGAACGGTGCGGCTGTCGCTCCGGCGAACGGCAACCCCGGCGTCGACGCGGATCTCGCGCAACGCCTCCCGCCGGGCTTCGTCCAGTCCCCGCAGGCCGCCCAGCCGGTGCCGCAAGCTCCCCAGATCGCGGCGGCGCAGCCCGTCGCGCAAGCCGCCGCGCCGCAAGCGTGGGGCTACGCGCCGGCTCCCGTCGCGAACCCGAACGCGGTGCAACCCCAGGCCGTCCAACAGCCGGTCGCCCAAGCTCCCGTGGCCGCGGCTCCCCGCGCGTACGCTCCGGTGTACCGCGCGCCTGCGCCGCGCGTCGCGTCTCCGGCTCCGCGCGTCGCTGCCGCTCCGCCGGCACGTGCCGCGTCGCCCGTCACGGCCTCTCCGGCTCCGGCTCCCCGTTCCGGTCACGACGACGTCGCGAAGAGCGCGAGCGACGAGCTCTCCCGCATGCTCCTCGAACGCTCTCTCTGATCCTCCGCGATCCCCGTCCGTGAGGGGCCTTCACGGCGGCGGAACGCACCGGCCGCGAGGTCCGTCGTCGTCGACGGTCTTCTCGGCCACGCACCGCGCACCCGGACCGAGCACCGCCACGCAGTCCACGTCGAAGCGTGCGCCGCGAGCGCAGCTCCGGAGTCGCGTTCCGTCGCAGGCCGGACCCATGTCGCATCCGTCCTCGGGCGAGCCCCCCGCGTCCACGACGCCACCGTCGAACCGTTCGCGCACGAGGCACGCCACGTCGGCGCCGTCGGACGGAAGTGCCTCGCGGGCATCGCACTCGCCGCCCGGAAGGAGGCGCGCGCAGTCGACCCGTTCGACGACGCCCGCCGTGCAACGCGTCGCCGTCGTCCCCTCGCAGAGCACGAGGCGTCCGCCGGAACACGCAGGTCCCGCGTTCGGGACGCACACGGCACCCGCGTCCGTGTCGCGGCACTCGCCTGCGCCGACGTTCGCGCAGTCCGATCCGCGATCGACGTCGGAACCCGGGACGCACGTGACGAGCGACGAACCTTCGCACCGCGCGCCCGCGTCCGTGCACCTGCCCGCACCGTGGCACTCCGCACCCCGTGCGCCCGCGACGCAGGTCCCGCCCGAGCGCACGCACGCTTCGCCCGAGGGCACGGCCCGCGGAACTCCCGAACACACCACGCGCACGGCGCGGTTTCCGCCCTGCGTGCACGCCGCGTAGGGCACCGGGTTCGACGCCTCGGGACACGGCGGTTTGCCGTCGACGAACACGCAGCGGTCGACGTCCGCGCACGACGTCGCTTGCGACAGGCATCTCCAGTACGCGTCCCCGGCGCCATGGGGCCGTCGCGACGGATTGACGGCGCAGTCGAACGCGAGCCGTGCGGAGATCGAACACTCCGCGAACCGGTTTCCACCCACCGGCGACGCGCACGCGCCGAGGAGGGCGCACGCACGTTCCGCCTTGGCCCGTGCGACGTCGGTCGACCACGCGCAGAAGTCCTCCCGACCGGCGTCGGTCCCCGCATCCGTGGCCGCGCACGAACCACCGTCGCACCGGGGCACGATGGACGTCGTGTCGTGGAACAGGTCGCCGCACGCGATCGCGGTGCCCGCGAGCCCGAAGCCCACGAGTCCGGAGACGAACGCCGCGACGCCGCGCGCGATCGTGGGAGGAAGGACGCGGACGGTCACCTCAGAACTCGCCTTCGAGGACGAACGACGCGGGCCCCACGGACGCCTTCGACACCCGCGGGGCGACGTTCGAGGTCGACCCGTCCGCACCGCGGGGACCTCGCGCGAAGAGCACGGCCGCGACGCCGATCGCGGTCGCCGAACCGACCCATGAACCGAGCGCCACGGCATCGAGCGCGCGGACACGACCTCGGGCCGCGTCGCACGTCGTCGGATCGGTCAGGCAGTCCGCCCGACCCGATCGCACGGCGTCCGCCGCGCCCACGAACGCGCCGATGCCGACGCCGGCGAGGACGAGCCCCGTCCCCGCGGCGACGTACGGCCACGGACCGAATCCGTGCGGCGCCGGACGCGTGTCGCCGGGGGACGCGCCCGATGCGGCCGGCCACTCCAGATCGAGGACGACGTTCTCGCGGTCGCGCAACGTCACGTCGGACTCGAACGGCGCGTGTCCCGTCCGCGTGGCGCGGACGTGATGGGGGCCGGCATCGACGGGCAGGGGTGTGCCGAGGGTCGCGGGCGGGACGGCGGTCCCGTCGAGCCACACGTGCACCCCGTCGGGCGAGGTCCCGCGAGGCAACTCCAACGTGAGCTTCGGCACGAGCGCTCGGAGGCGAGCGAGCGGTTCGGCGACCGCTTCGAGGACCTCCCGGTTGCCGTCGCGTCGGGCCATCTCCTCCGCGACCGCGTAGTCGGAGAGGGCGGCGAGGCGTCGATCGAGCTTGTCCTCGCAGAACGCGACGTGGAAACGGATGCCGGCCGTTTCCTTCACGGTCCGGATCCTTCGGAGCTTCTCGAGGGCTTCCTCGAACCGCAACTGCTCCTCGTCACGCTCGACCTTCGCGAAGAGTTCGCGCGCCGCCGCGAGCTCTGCGGGGGTCGGGTCCGCGGCAGCCCAGCGGGACACGAGTCCGAGGGCAAGGACGACGAGGGCTCCTCGCGGACGTCGGCAGCGCGGCATGATCGACGCGCCACTCTACCCGATGGAAACCGCGGGTGCGACGTTCAGCGCGCGCGAGCGGGTCGTCGGGGAGCGAACTTCTTCGCGGTATCGCCGCGTCGCGCGTCCTGCTTGGCGAAGAGTTCGGTCAGAGGGACGCGGTATGCGACCGCGAGAGCGACGAGGGAAGCCACGGTCACGTTGGTCTTGCCACCCTCGATGACACCGAGGTGCTTGGCGTGGAGACCCGAGAGTTCGGCCGCCGCTTCCTGGGTGAGGCCCAGTCGCTCGCGCACCTCACGCAGGCGCGCGCCCAACTTCTGGAGCGCCAGGTTGATGGGCTTCTGGAGGGATGGTCTCTCTCGAACCTCGGAGCGACCGTGGTCTGCCGTCGAACGGTTCCGCGGGGGCACAGATTGGGCTTACCGCCCCACACGGGCCCCTAACACAAGTTTTGACGTGAAAGCGTCCCATATTCGCGGCTTCGTCAATTCCTCGAAAGTCGTTCATCGGATGCCGCGCGGGTTTGCCGAAGAGTCCGGACCGTGGACCGTCATGTCGTCAATTCCGTCGAAACCGTGAACTCCTTCGGCCGGCGAACGCACCTCTGCGCGCGTGGGGCCGGCACGACCGTCCGACGAACGGGAACGGACGCGCGCCCGGGTGACGTCGAATCGTCCCGAGACGAACTAAGGTCCGTCGCCCGATGGACCCGAAGGGGGGCCGTGCGTCGTTTCCCTGCGGGAACCCATCGACGAACCCAGGATCGTGGCGACGACGATGGCGGCCAACACCGCGCCCGCGACGGCCCATCGCCACGCCGACGAGCGCGATCGACGTGAGCGGACTTCGCTCGGCGTCGCGATGACCCGAGTCCGGAGGCGGGCGGGGTCCGTGGTGACGGCTTCGCGGGAAGCGTTCGGACCGAGGTCGGCCGCGCGCGTGTCCGGCAGGGCGGGTTCCAGCGCGGAGAGCGCGTCGCGGAATGCGGCCGCGTTCGCGAACCTGTCGTCGGGCCGTTTCGCCAACGCGCGCACGACGAGGGCGTCGAGCGCCGCCGGGACGCGACCGTTCGTGCGTCCTCCGAGCTCGGGGACCTCGCGCGAGACGTGCGCGTACGCGAGCGCGAGGGCGTCGTCGTCCTCGAACGGCGCGTTGCCCGAGAGGATCTCGTAGAGGACGACGCCGACGGCGTAGACGTCGGTGCGCGCGTCGACGCCGCGCCCCTCGACCTGTTCCGGCGCCATGTAGCGAGGCGTACCGACGGTCATCCCGGACTGCGTGAGGGGCACGGCGCCCGGCTCGAGGAACTTCGCGATCCCGAAGTCGAGCACCTTCACGACCCCGCCGTCGGCGACGAACACGTTCTCCGGTTTCACGTCGCGATGGACGATTCCGTTCGTGTGGGCGGCGCCGAGACCTTCGAGCACCGCGCGGATGATCCGTGAGGCTTCGAGCGGCGAGAGCGGTCCCGTGCGTGCGACGCGCTCGCGGAGCGTCTCGCCTTCGAGGAGCTCCATCGCGAAGAACCATCGGCCGTTCTCGGCGATGCCGAGTTCGAGAACCTCGACGAGGTTCGGGTGGCGCAGGCGGGAAAGGGACCGGGCCTCGGCGCGGATGCGTTCGATCATCTCGCGCCGTCCGCCGTGACGGACTCCGAGCACCTTCAGCGCGCGACGGGCGCCCGAAGGTACGTGGACGGCCTCGTACACCTCGCCCATCGCTCCGGTGCCCAGCAGCTTCACGACGCGGTAGTCGGTCCCCGCGAGGAGTTCGCCGGACGCGAGGGTCGCGGACGCGTCCAATCCTCCGTTCGGGACTCCGTCGCGCGCGCCCATTCGTCGCCGCTATAGCGCAGATTCGCGCTATAGAAGCGAGGGTGTTGCGATCCCCGCCGACCGTCCTCCGGGATTCCGCGTCGTTCCGTGCCGCCTGCGACGATGCCCGAGCGCGCGGCGCCCGCGTCGGCTTCGTTCCCACGATGGGAGCCCTGCACGAGGGGCACCTCGAACTCGTCACCCGTGCCCGGGCCACCTGCGACTTCGTGGTCGTCTCCATCTTCGTGAACCCGACGCAGTTCGGTCCGAACGAGGACTTCGCGCGCTATCCACGCGACGAAGCGGGCGACCTCGAACGCCTCGCTTCCGTGTCGACGGACGCCGTGTTCCTCCCGACACCCGACGCGATGTATCCGGCAGGCGAGCGCACCCGCGTCCATGTCGGCGGACTCGGAGACCACTTCTGCGGCCCGTTCCGCCCGGGTCACTTCGAGGGCGTCGCCACGATCGTCGCGAAGTTCTTCGGACTCGTCGGTCAGGCGACGGCCGTGTTCGGTCGCAAGGACTACCAACAGCTCGCGATTCTCCGACGTCTGGCGACGGATCTCTTCCTCCCGATCACCGTCGTGGGCGTCCCCACCGTGCGCGAATCCGACGGTCTCGCCAAGAGCTCACGCAATCGCTACCTCACCGCCGAAGCGCGCGCCGAGGCCGTCGCCATCCCGCGCGCGCTCGCGGGGGCCCACGCGCGATTCGCCGCCGGCGAACGTCACGCGGCCGCGCTCGTCGGTCCCGTCCGCGACGCGCTCCGGTCGACCTTCGATTCCGTCGACTACGCCGACCTCGGCGATCCCGACACGCTCGTCCCGTTCCCGGACGAGGCCCGCGTTCCTCCGCGCACGCTGCTCGCGGTGGCGGTCCGCACGGGCACCACGCGCCTCATCGACAACGTGGTCCTCGGAGAGGACCGTTCACCCGTCCCGGAAGGATCATGACGAACCCCCGACATCCCGGAACCGGTCCCGGCCGCTTCGTCGTCCTCGAAGGAATCGACGGCGCGGGCACCACGACCCAGGCCGCCATGCTCGTCTCCGCGTTGAAGCGGCGCGGCCGCGCGGCCCTCGGCACGCGCGAACCCTCCGACGGTCCCATCGGTTCCATGATCCGGCAGGTGCTCTCCGGCCGCATCGTCGGGGCGGAAGGTCGCGCGCCCGGATGGGCGACGATGGCGCTCCTCTTCGCCGCCGATCGCATGGACCACGTCGAGACCGTCGTCGAACCATTCCTCGCGCAGGGCGGCGACGTGGTCTCCGACCGGTACGACGCGTCGAGTCTCGCGTACCAGAGCGTGACGAGCGGCGCGGGCGGGAGCGGGACCGTCGAGTGGATCCGGTCCCTCAACAAGCACGCGCGCCGTCCCGACCTGACGATCGTCGTCGAGGTCTCGTCCGAGGTCGCGGCCGATCGCCGCAAGGCGCGCGGCGAGGCCGACCAGATCTACGACCAGAACGAGGTCCAGAAGGCGTTGGCCACGTTCTACGGAATGCTCCCGGAACACCTGCCCCAGGACCGCATCGTCCTCGTGGACGGGACCGGAACCGTGGACGCGACTCACGCGCGGATCCTCGCCGCCTACGACCACGCCTTCGGCTGACGTCGCGGCCCCCGCGCGTCCGCGTCCCGAAAGTTGCATTCGACCCCGGCGCCGGGCACCTTTCCGGGAATGATCCCCGGCACGACGTCCCATGCCCCGTCTCCCGTCCACGTCGCGTTCGCCTTCGCGGGCGCCATCCTCGCCGCCGCGTGCGGAGCGCCGGAGACGCCGAAGTCGTCCGCCTCCCTGAACGCCGAGATGGCCTCGGACGCGAAGTCCGATCGGCCCGGCTCGCTCGTGAAGGAGGAGGCTCCTCCGCCTGCCGTCGTCGAGCCCTCCGCTCCTCCGACCTTGAAGCGGAGCTCCCTGAAGCGCGCCGCCCAAGCCGGACCCCCCGTGTTCCTCCAGAAGGTCGAACTCGACGACCGGCCCGTGTTCGACGCGGGCAAGTTCCACGGCCTCCGTCTCGTGGCACTCCGGGGAGACCGTTCGTTCTGGTCGGGCGTCGATCTCAAGCCCGGTGACGTCGTGACGAAGGTGAACGGCGTGGGCGTCGAACATCCGGAAGACATGATCCGGATCTTCGACACGTTCGCCACGGCCAAGGAAGTCCGTGTCGACTACGAGCGGAACGGCTCCGCGAAGACGCTCTCGCTTCCCGTCGTCGACGACGAGCCCGGAGCCCCGATCCCCGCGAAGTGACGACCGAACGGGCCGTCCGATCAGCGATCGCGGCCCGGTCCGTCGAAGAGAGCGAGCGCGTGCCTGTCCTCGACCGCGGACGCACCCGCGGCGAGTTCGGGTGCGAAGCGCAGTACGACGTCGCCGTCGCGCCCGCGGACGACGTGCCGATCGTCCACCGCCCCGTGGACGTGTCCGGCGTCGTGGAGAAGCGCGAGGCCTTCGGCGAGGTCGCCGACTTCGCGTGACGAAAGTGGTCGCGCCGGGACCCACGATTCCGCGCCGAGGACCAGTCGTGCACCGTCGGGTCCGGTCCGGTCGACGGCCAGCAACGTCTCGAACGTCCGGTGACCGACCTGGATCCATGCACGCGCGCGCGTGGCCACCGCCTCCGACCAGGGGACGAACTCGACCGCGCGATCGAACCAGGTGTCGGTGTGGACGGCCGGATTCCGTTCCCCCGGGACCGGGAGGAACCGACCCGCCGCGGGACGCTCGCTCGCCGGGTGGGATTCGGTCGCGAGGGTCGCCGTGAGTTCGACCCGGTCGGTCCATGGCAACGATGCGAGAGCGCGTCGCGCCGCGAACGCGTCTTCCGGGCGATCCTCGGGAAGCTCCGCGAGGAGGGAGAGGACGAGGGCGTCGTGCCGCGCGTCGAGGTCCGCGTGCACGGCGCTCGGCATCGCCTCGAGATGCCCCGAACCGTCGCTCCGGAACGCGGGACGGACGCCCGTGAGCATCTCCGCCAGGACCGCCCCGACTCCGTAGAGGTCGCTCGCGAGGGTCGCCGGTTCGCCATTCCGCTGTTCCGGGCTCATGTACGCGAGGGAACCGACCACGAGTGCGGTCGCCGTCGCGTCGACCTCCCCGAGGTGGGCGACGCCGAAGTCGGCTAGCTTGGCGACGCCCGCACCGTCGAACAGGACGTTGGCGGGCTTCACGTCGCGGTGCAGGACGCCGACCCGGTGCGCTTCGCCCAGCGCCGCGAGTATCGCCGACGCGATCTCGACGGAGCGTCGTGGAGTCAGGTGCCCTTCCGCGAGCTTCGTCTCCAGGGTCCCGCCATCCATCCACGGCATCACGAGGGCCGGCCCTTCGCTCTCGTAGTCCCGCATCGCGACGAGGTTCGGATGTTCGAGACCGCCGAGGACGCGCACCTCCCGTTCGAATCGCGCGAACGCGTCGCGACCTCCGCCTCGCGTGTTCGCCCCGACGAAGAGTTTCACGGCCACGAGGTCCCCACGCACACGATCCGTGCACTGGACGACGCGGGCCGTCGCCGACGACGCGATCTCCCGGAGGAACGCGTATCTCCCGAAGAGGAGGCGCTCGGTGCCCGCAGCCGCGACGCCGGTGGCGTCCACCGTCTCGGCACCCTCGAAGGCGTCGTCCGGGAGGGGGCCGCCCGATGCGGCGAGTTCGCGTCGGGCATCCTCGAGGGCGCCGTCGAGGCCCATGGCGGTCGCCGCGCGCAGGATCCCTCCGAGCGCTTCGCGCCGCCAAGGTGACGACGGACCGACGCGCTGGAGTGCGCGGAGGGCGGCTTCGGTCTTCCCGTGACGGAGGAGGAGGCGCCCTTGGGCCACGTTCGCTCGCGCGTCCGTGGGGTCGTTGCGCATCGCGGTCTCGAGCACCGCGGAAGCGCGCGCGGGATCCCCCGCACGCTCCCACGCTTCCGCCGATTCGAGGAAGGCGCCGGCGCGTTCGTACGCCGACGCGGCGTCGCGCAACGCCCCGGTCTTCTCCAGTGCGCGTCCGAGGTGCACGTGGGCGTTCCGTCGTCCGAGTTCGTGGAGGACGCGATCGCGGTGGGCTGGGTCGGCGACCGCACGATCGATCAGCGCCTTCGCGCGCTCCTCGTCCCTCGCGTCGAGCGCGAGACGCGTCGCACGGGTCAGGTCGCCGTGTTCCTCGGCGAACACGCTCGCACGATCGAACGCGCACGCCCGTTCGAGGAGGTCGATCGCGGCCGACAGGTCTCCACGGGACGCGGAGAGTTCCGCGGCTTCGACGAGACGGTCGTCGTCCGCGAGCTTCCGGACGTCGTCATCCATCGCCGTCGCCGTCGAGATCGTCGTCCTCGTCGGCGGGCATCGGCGGGTCGGCCGGCGCGGTCTCGACCGCGTTCGCGTCGACGTGTTTGGCGACGACGAAGGGGCGCATGGGTCGGACGCCGCGCGCGATCGCGGCTTTGTCACTCTCGCTCGCCAGCGCGCCGAGGATCCCGCGTTCGCGGTTCTTCTTTCCGGGTCCGCTCGCGTCGACCCAGAAGTAACTCCGATCACGGACGTCGACGTGGACGAAGCCGCTGTGCGGGTAGATTCCGACGCCCACGAATCCGAGCGTCCGTGCGAACTTCGCCACCTCTTCGTCGGACACACCCGGGACCACGAGATCGACGGCGCGACCGCGGCCGTGGTTCGAGTGACCGCCGTGGGGCGTGCGGTAGCCCGAGATGACGCGGATCGACGGCGCCGCGAAGTGCCTCTGGATCGCGTAGAGCAGATCGAGCTCGCGAGGCTCGACCGGGTGCTCGTTCCCGGAACTCGGTTCACGGAGCACGTGCGCGGCGCGTTCGAGTTCGCGCGCCGGAAACGCTCCCTCCTCCGACCCCGCCGTGAGCGAGACTTCCTC
This sequence comes from Polyangiaceae bacterium, assembly GCA_046351475.1. Classification (GTDB taxonomy): domain Bacteria; phylum Myxococcota_A; class Polyangia; order Polyangiales; family Polyangiaceae; genus JAXLYL01. The sequence goes on along the minus strand of JAXLYL010000037.1, from coordinate 9,625 downwards.
GCCGGTGTTGATCGCGAAGAGCGTGAGCATCGCGCGCCCCTTCGCGTCCGTCTTCGCCTCGTGTCCCGGTGTCGCCGAGTGCCACGTCTTGACCGCACCTTGGTAGCGTGCGCTGACGACCGGGGGACGCCAAGCGGCGGTCTTCTTCTTGGTGACGTCGGCCTTGGCGGTCGCCGTCGCCGGTGGGGGAAGTGGCGGTAGGGGCGGGTTCGTGTGGGGTGTCGCCGTCGCCGTCAGGGGCTTCGGGGTGGGGGCAGGTTTGGCGGTCGTCACCGGCTTCGCGGTCGTCGCAGGCTTCCGCGGGACGACGGGCTTCGCGGCGGTCGCTTGCGGAGCGGCCGCCAGCGTCGTCGTCGGGACACCGCATGCGAGCGCGACTCCCAGTCCCGTCGCGCACGCGATCCGTGCGGAGGAGCGAGGTCGAACGAATCCCATCCGGTCCCGGCGTGCAGGCTACTTCTGCACGAACGTGGCAGCGCGCGCGAAGTCGAAGCGGATCTCTCCGACGTCGATTCCACGGCTGCGGAAGGGCTCGCTACGGAGACGGTGGAACGTGAACGTGCCCGACTGTCCTTCGGTGAACGTCCCCTGCGGGATCGCGCCACGGCCGACGTCGGCGAACGCGCAACGCACGGGACCCGCGACGTCGTTGCACCGGGACCCGCTTCGCCGACGTTCCAATCGACGTAAACGACGTCGGACGTCGTCACCGGGTTCCCACGCGAGGTCGACGGCGCCTTGCGGAAGCACGACGACGGCGGAGGTGGTCGCGTCCTGACCGGCCACCTTGAAGTCGACGAGGTCGGCGGGCGCCTGGGCCGACGCGGCGAAGGCCGGCACGTCGGACTGGGAAGCGCCGGAGACGCGGAGGTCGTAACGAACCGACGTGGGGAGCGCGCCGTCGTCCGCACCTCGTGCGTAGAGGACCCCGGCCACGAGATCCGTGACGTCCGGCAGGCGGCGCGTGTGGAGCGTCGATCGCTGGAGAGCCGCCTCGAGGGTCACGGTGCCGACGTCCACGAGATCGAGTCCGGCGGTACGGCGCGCCTGGACGTCGTTCGACACGCGCTCGCAGGAACCGAGCTTGGGAATTTCCGTGAAGGCCCCGACCATCCGGAGGGCGTCGTCGTCCACGGAGCCGTGGCGGGCGCGCACGAAGCGAGCGACGGCGTGGGCGCGATCGCCGTCCGTGGACGCGGTCCGCTCGACGACGACGATGGCCGAGGTCGGCGTGACGACGTCGGCGTCCGTATTTTCCGGCGCGGGAGCCCCCGCCACGTTCGCCGAACATCCGGTCGCGAGCGCGAGCACGCCGACCGACGCGAGTCGGGAGACCGGGCCCGTGGAGCGGAGGGGAGCGCGCACGACCCCCTCAGCCTAGACTTTGGTGCCAAAAGTCGCAACCGGTCCGGTTTTTCGCGGCACCCGATGGGTGCGGCCAATCGTTCGAAAATACTCTGAATTTGGTCAGAAATGGACCAGGACGGCCGCCGCCGGCGCCACGGTCAGGCCGCCGACGGAGGCGGACGTCCCCGCATAGTTTCCCGAGACGGAGTGGTACGCGACGTCGAGTTCCATGGCGACGTGCACACGTCGAAAGCCCGCCGCCACCCCGACGAGTCCGCCGCCCCAGAACCGGTCACCCGTGAGCGAAGCGGGGACCGTTCCCAACGTGGTCGTCTTCGGTTCGCTCCGCACGAGGCCGATGGACACCCGCTCGTAGCCTCCGCGCACGCCCGCCCAGGCCCGGAAGATGGACGCGGCGCTTTCCCAACCCAGGACGATCGGCACGTCGCCGCCGAAGCCCCGCATCGACTCGAGTTCGACCCCCGGCAGCGTACCGCCCTGGAGTCGACCATAGAACGCGGCGGTCCCCGCGAGACCGACCGAAAGCCGCACGTCGCCGTCCCCGAACTGCCTGCGGACGTCGAGGCGCGCGGCGCGGCCGGTGTACGCGAGACCGGCCTCGTAGTCGTCGGCGATTCCGACCCGGGCCCCGACCACCGGGGCGATGCCGGGAGCGACCGCGGCCGCCACGAGCGCCCCTTCCGCGAACTTCGGATCCTTGGAGACCGCGGGGTCCACGGTGGTCTCGGCGATGCGGCGTGCGTTCGCGAGACCGGCCGACAAATCCCCGGTCGCGACCTGCGTGCTGAAGCCGGAATAGGCCGTGACGTCGCCCTTGGGGAGCGTGCGTGCGCCGTGGAGGAGAGGCATGCCGCCGCCGCACCCGGGGACGCCGAGCGCCAGAAGGCCCGCGATCGCCGTCCTCGTGGCCCGAGTCCGGGGGCGCGCGTTCACGGGAAACCTACTTGCGGAAACGGGACGAGAATTCGTTCTTGTCCGCGCGGGCGCGGAGTTCGCCGTCGTCCGGGTGAAGACGGAGGGCACGGTCGATGAGGAGCTTCTCGTCCTCGACGTGTTTCGGGTCCGGGAGGCAGCACTCCACCGGACAGACCGCCTGACAGGCCTCGTGGTCGTAGAATCCGACGCACTCGGTGCAGAGCTCGGGGTCGATGACGTAGATCTCTTCGCCCTCGCTGATCGCTTCGTTCGGGCACTCGGGCTCGCACGCGCCGCAGTTGATGCAGTCCGAGGTGATGTGGGTGGCCATGAAAGTCGTGCTCCTTCGCGCCTTTGGCGTCGTCGCGCCCGGGCGAGCGACCGGCCGACGCAGAGGGGTCCTTCCCCGTGCGGGCCGAGTCGCGGCGCAACCTATTGAGACCGATGGGTGTTGTCAAACGTCCGCGCGTCCATCGGCCCGTTGCGGCGTGGCGCGCGCGCCCTCCGGGGCCGCCACTTTTTCGAGCCGCCGTCGCCCGACTCGGTCTAGGGTCCGCGGCGCCCATGGTGCGTCGACTCCGAGGCTCCCTCGCCCGAACTCGCTCCGCGTTCCCGTCCGCGACGTGGAGCGCGGTCGCCGTCGCGCTGGTCACGTGGGCCTTCGGATTCGCAATGGTCGGGTGCACGCCCCGCATCGGCGACAAGTGCACGCTGTCGACGGACTGTTCCGTCCAGGGCGATCGCCTCTGCGACACGTCCGCTCCCGAAGGCTACTGCACCGTCTTCAACTGCCAAGGCAATGGCTGCCCCAACGACGCGCGTTGCCTCCTCTTCAATCCCCAGGTCCCGGGGTGCGGCTACGACGATCGCGCGATCTCCCGTGTGGGCCGAACCTTCTGCATGGCTCCCTGCGAGAAGGACACGGACTGCCGCAAGGGATACGTCTGCGCGGACGCCCGGACGGCGCCGTGGTTCGCCATCGCCCTCGACGACGACACCACGAAGAAGGTCTGCATCGCGGCGCCCCGTGAACGCGCGTCCTCGGAGGCGCCCGACACCTCCGCGGCGGTGTGCCAGGCGTCCGGTCCCGCGGTCCCCGGCATCGACGCGTCCACGACCCCCATGCCCGACGGCGCACTCCCTCCGCCCGACGCAGCGACGGGCGACGGCGGAACCGACGGGGCCCCCCTCGACGCGGGCACCGACGGCACCGTCGACGTCGACGCCGCGCCGGACGGCGCCTCGCCCGATGCCGGAGTCGACGCGACCGTCGGGGACTCCGGTTCGGACGCCGCCGACGCGTCGGGATGACCGCCCTCCGCGCCGTGGTGTTCGCGGCACTGGAAGCGGCGTTCGTGCTCCTCGTCCTCGCGACGATCGTCTTCGTCACGCTCCGCGTGGTGCCGGGCGATCCCGCGGCCCTCGTGCTCGGCGACGAGGCGCGCCCCGAGGACCTCGCCGCGCTCCGACACCGGCTCCACCTCGACGAACCGTGGAGCATGCAGTATGCACGCTTTCTCCGGGGAATGGCGACCCTGGATTTCGGCGATTCGCTCCGACGACCGGGCGTGTCCTCGGCGTCGCGCATCCGCGAATCCCTCGGCCCGACCACCGCCCTCGCGACGCTCTCGGTCGCCATCGGCGCGGTGACCGGCACCTTGGTCGCGGTCCTGGGTGTCGGACCCTGGCTCGGGCCGTCGAAGCGTTGGGTCGATCGTGCCGTGTCGTGGACCGCCGCGACGCCGCTTCTCGCGTTCGCACCGCTCGTGACCTACGTCCTCGCCGCTCGTCTCCACCTCGTGCGCTTGCCCGGAGACCCCGACGCCGGCGCGAGCGGGCTCCTGTTCGCCGCGACGCTCCTCGCCATTCCGCTGGGCGCCCAAGTCGCGCGCATCGCCCGGGCCGCCCTCGGTGAAATCACGACGTCGCCCTTCCTCTCCGTCGCGCGCGCCAAGGGAGGGAGCGCCTTCCGAGTGTGGTTCGGTCACGCCTTGCCGGCCACGGCCGGTCCGCTCGTCACCGTGGTCGGCACCCAGTTGGGCGCTCTTCTCGGCGGCGCCGTCGTCCTCGAACGCCTGTTCGAACGTCCCGGACTCGGCTCGTTGATCCTCGAAGCCTACGCGTCCCGCGATCTCCCCCTCCTCGAAGGGGCCGTCGTCGCTTCCGGCGCGCTGTTCGTCGCGACGCAAGCTCTGGCCGCCGGCGTGCACGCGTGGGTCGATCCGCGGGTGCGTCGATGACGTCGGCGACGGGTCGGGCGGCGTCGTGGAGACGGCTCCGCGATCTCGCGCCCCTCGGACTCCTCGTCGCCGTGGCGACGCTCGTGGATCGGACCCGTTCGCGGGCCCCGGATCGCCTCGTTCCCGAGGACGCGTTCCTCGCACCGACGTGGTCGCGTCCGCTCGGGGCGGGTGAGGCGGGCGTCGATCTCGCGGCCCTCGTCGCCCGCGCGGAGCTCCAGAGTCTCGCCCTCGCCCTGGTCGTCGCACTCGTGGGAATCGGGCTCGGTCTCCCCCTCGGCGCGTTCGCGGCCATGGCGCGGGGGCGCGTCGAGCGTGGGGTCGCGCGTGCCTGCGATCTCGTCCAGGCCTTCCCCACCTTCCTCCTCGCGCTCGCGGTCCTCTCGTCCGTCCGTTCGCCGACACGCATCCATCTCGCGCTCGTCTTCGCGGCGACGGCATGGGCTCCCTTCGCCCGCTTGGCGCTCGCGGAGACCCGGGTCCTCCGGAGCACCGCCTTCGTCGAAGCGGCCTACGCGCTCGGTCGCGACGCGCGCGGCGTCTTTCTCCGCCACGTGCTCCCGAATCTGCTCCCCGTCGCCGCGGTCCAACTCGGTGCGAGCGCCGCGGCGATCGTCGTGAGCGAGGCCGCTCTCGCGTTCGTAGGGCTCGGTCCCCGCGACGGTGTCTCCCTCGGTGGACTGCTCGATCAGGGGGTGCTCGCCATGCTCCGTGCCCCCCACGTCCTCGTCCTGGCGTCCGCGACCGTGTTCGTCACCAGTTCCGCGCTGCTTCTTGCCGGGCGGGCCGCCGACGGAAGACGGCGCTGACGCGCACGAATCGCGCGCCTTCGTGCTACGAGGGCGCCATGTTCTCGCCGCCGCTCCTTCCACGCACCCTCGAGGCCGCGAAAAGGGACCTGGCTTCGGCGAAACCGGAAGTTCGCGCGTCCGCCATCCGCGACCTGGTGCGGCACGCGTCCTCCGAAGCGAGCGTCCGTAAGGACGCGGTGACCGCGTTCGCCCGGATGTTGTCCGAGGACGTCTCGCCTCCCGTGCGTGCGGAGGCCGCGGTCGCGCTCGCCGATCTCGACGGACACGAGGCCCACGCCGCCCTGCTCGTCGCCATCGAGGACGAGAGCGCCCACGTCCGTGAGATGGCCCTCGCGGCCCTCGGCGAGATCGGGGACGAACGGGCGGCCCCGAGACTCCGTCGCGCCCTCGCGGACGATCGTCCCGAAGTCCGGTACCAGGCCCTCATCGCGTTCACGCGCGTGAGGAAGGACGCGCCCGACGACGTCGCGGACGCTCTCCTTGCCGCTCTCGACGACGGCGACGACGCGATCCGCCACATCGCGCTCCGCATCGCCGAGGAGTGGATCACCGCGAAGCGACCCCTTCCTGTCCGCGCCCTCGCCGAACGTGCCCGTCGCCTCCTCGACGACCCGTCCCCCGACGTCGCGCTCGCCGCCGCCATCGTCCTCGCCGAGACCGGCGATGCCGCGGGACGCGCTCACGTACTCCGCGTCGTCATGGCCGATCGGATCGTGCCCGGCGCGGTGACACCCGGACGCGAAGACGAACGCGCGGCCGTGGAACTGGCGGGAGCGCTCGGACTGCGCGAGGCGATCCCCGCCCTCGAACGCCGTGCCTACGGACTCGGTCGGTTCGTGCGCGACACGTGCGCGTGGCATGCGAAGATCGCGCTCGCGCGCATGGACCACCCCCGCGCGATCGCCGAGTTCCGTCGCGACCTCGCCTCCAAGAATCGGGAGACGCGGGAAGCCGCGGTCGTGGCCGTCGGTCGCGCCCGGGTCCGCGCCCTCGCCGCCGACGTCGCCGCGCTCGCCCCGGGTTCCGTCGACGCGACCCTCCTCGACGAGGCGCGACGCATGCTGTCGGAAATCACGCCCATGGCCGCTCCGGAACCGGAGCGGCCCGAGCGAACGGAAGAAGGAAGTCGATGAGTCTCCGCATCGCCCGCGCCCTGTTCGTCCTCGCCGCCTGCACCTGGATCGGCGGACTCGTCGTCCTCGGAGCGGTCGTCGCTCCTCTGGTCTTCCGGATCGTGCCCGCACCGGCGAGTGCCGACGCCATGATCGCCGTCTTCCAACGATTCGAGCGTATCGCGCTCGCCATGGCCGTGATCCTCGCCGGCGCCGAATCCGTGTTCGCGTTCCGAGCGAAGGCGCAGCCAAGGATCGATCTCGGACGACGCCTCGCCATCGGAGCGGCCACGCTCTTGCTCGTCTGGGAAAGCGTGTCCCTGGCGCCGTCGATCGCGGTACTCCACAAGAACGGCGCCGTCCGCGGATTCGGCAAGGGCGGCATGGCCCTCGAGAGCGCCCACGTCGCCGCCGAACGCGTCGCGCGTGCGGAGGTCGGTGGCCTCCTTCTCGCGCTCGTCCTTTTCGCGGTGCGGCCTCCGCTCACCGACCCGACCCTCGCGAAGGCGACCCGGGGCCTCCGGACGGGATCGGGATCCCAACCGCCCCCATCGTCGCGCGGGACGGTGTCGGGCAATCCACCGTCGCGTCGACCCTCCGCCTGACGTCGTTCGCGTCGACCGTCCCGACACGGTTGCCCTTCCGTGCGTTCCCGCACGCGCACGCGGGAAGCAGGACACGCGGATCAGGTCGTGCGCGGGAAGGGTCCCCCGAGTCCGGGTGTGGGTCGTTCTTCGTTGACGCGTGGCGCGTGGATGGATAGCGTCCGGCCGAATTTTGGCCCGCGGAGTGCATCCCGCTTCCGGTCCGACTCCGTCTCCGCATCGTACGTGCTTCACGCCTTGGCCGAGCTCGAACGTCGGGACAGTTCCACAACGTAACGACGAGCCACGCTCGACTCCGATTTCCCACGGCGTTCGGGTGCCAACGATTCCTTCGAGGAGGCTTCACCATGTCCGTAAACAAACTGATCGGCTTCGCCACGGCGGCGGCCCTCGTCTCCGTCCTCTCCTACGGTTGCAGCTCCAAGAGCGGCGACGGTGACGGTTCCGACGCCGGCGCGGTCGACGACTCGTCCGCCCCCGTGACCGACAGCGGTCGCAAGGACGGCGGCGTGACGTCGGATGCCTCCAAGGATGCCGCGACGAGCTCGTGCCTCCCGGCCCCCGTCGCGTCCGTTCCCGCCTACGTCGCCTCGCCCCGTTACGCGGGCAAGTGCACGGATCAGGAGCTCGCGGACTTCCGCACCAAGTGCTACGGCACGGGCGCGGCCGCGGACTGCAACGCCTGGGCGAAGGATCACGTCGGTTGCTACACCTGCGAAGGCGACATCAACACGCAGAGCAACAACGACGCCGGTCCCCTCACGTGGGGCATGGTCGTCGGCTTCCCCGTCGGCCAGGACTACTCCTTCCAGCTGAACCTCGGCGGCTGGCTCCAGTCCCTCGACCCGTCCACCACGACCCAGGCGTGCGCCGTCAAGGTGCAGGCGCTCCTCCAGTGCCGTATCGCCTCCTGCGCGACCAACTGCCCCCTCCCGGGTCAGGACGCGTCGGATGACGAGTACCAGGCCGCCCTCGACGAGTTCCGTGGCTGCCTCACGGACTCCAACGACGGCCCCTGCAAGACGTACTTCCAGGCGACGTCCTGCGTGAGCGACGTCACCATGAACAACGCCGCGCTCCAGCCGGTCACCGACTACCTCACGACCAAGGTCGAGGCGGAGTCCGTCACGGCGTACTTCAAGGTCCTCAAGACCATGTGCGGCTTCGCGCCGACCACCGACGGTGGCACGGACGGCAGCGCCACGGACAGCGGCACGGACTCCGGTTCGGACGGCGCGACGACGACGGACAGCGGCAGCGACGGTTCGTCCGACGCGGCCGGCGACGCCGACGGTAGCTGACCCCCGGTCCGCGACTCCGGGAATCCCGAGAAGGGGCCCCGAAGCGCGGCTCGAAGTGTGGTAGGTGCCACGAGGGTGGGGCGGACGTTCGCCTCGCCCTCGTTGCCATTTCAACGGAAGCCATCCTCCATGACGTCCTTCGTCCGCTCCGCCCGCACGCTTCGTTCCAGCTTCCTCCTCGCGGCCCTCTCCGTCTCCTCGACGGGGTGCGGCGGGTGTGCCGGCGACGCGCCGGCGCCGTCCTCGATGACGTCGACGACGTCCGCTCCCGCGACCGTCACCACGGACATGGTCAACGCGAAGCGAAACGCGGTGCTCCGTCCCGGCGTGATGGCGTTCCTCCGCGACGCGTCCATTCCGGACGACGCCGGCGCCGTGAAGCCCCGCCCCACCGAGTGAACGGCAGAACCCGATGAAACTCCGTCGCGCCGTCATCGCGCTCCTCGTCCTCCCGGCGTCCGCGTCGGCGTTCGTCGCATGTTCGTCGTCGGGCGGCGGCGGATTCGACGGGGACGACGCGGGGTCGTCCCTCGACGCGACGACGCCTTCGGTCGACGGCAACGTGGTCGCGAACTCCGACGCGACGACGGGTCCCGACGCGCGCGATGGGGCGACCACGGTTCGACCGGATGCCGGGGGTCAAGACGCTGCCGATGGCGGCACCGCCTCCGACGCGGCCCGCACCCCCGAGGGCGGACGGTGCAGTCGCGTGAACGGTCCCGAATGCGACATCGTGCTCCAGGACTGTCCCCGCACGTCCGCGGGAGGTGCCCAAGAATGCGTCGCCGCGTCCTCACCGAACGGAGGCGGACCGACGACGACGTGCATTCCCGTGACGGCGAACAAGGTCGTCCCCCGTGGCCAGGCGTGTTGCGTCGGCGCGGGCGGGGATCCGTGCGTCGCTGGCACCGAGTGCATCGGAGGCGATCGGTGCACCGACGGTGGACCGAAGTTGGGTCGCTGCTCTCCGCGATGTTGCCCCGACGACGACGGCGTCTGCGGGGCGGACGACGACGGTATCCCCGGACATTGCAACCTCGGCATCGTCGAGGAGGTGGGCGGCTCGCCGCTCTACCACGTGTGCACCTACGAGCGCGTCTGTGTCCCGTTCGGCGTGAGGCCCTGTGGCACCGGACGCACGTGTCTCGTCCGCGACCAGGCCGGGACGACGTCGTGTTCCGACATCTTCGATCCCGACGGAGGAACCGGAGCCGGCGAAGGTCAGCCCTGCGCGGCGGCGAACAGTTGTGCGGACGGCCTCATGTGCATCGG
>JAXLYL010000036.1:0-61671 GCA_046351475.1 Polyangiaceae bacterium | reverse complement strand
AGTGTGCGACGGCCCAGAAGTAGCGGAGATGGTGGAAGTTCAAGTCGTCGAGGCGCATCGATTGTTCTCTTTATTGGAACATAAACGAATGTCTTATGTCTTTTTCAAGAACGTGGTTCGCGAGGCAGAGTGCTTCCCATGCCCGCCACCCCCTGGCCCGTGGATTTCGCGACCACGCTCGCCGTCGCCGCACTCGCCTCGTTGTTCTTCGGAGCCTTCCTCCCGCCCAAGGCGCTCCGACGGACGACCACCACGGCATTCGCTTTCGCCGTCGCCTTCGCTTGCACCTGGATGGTCCCGGGGATCCGGGAAGCCGCCGCCTCCGCGCCGGTCCCGCTCGGGGGCGACGTCGTCGGCGCCGTTTTCTTCGTGCTGGTCACCGGGATCGGGCTCGTGGTCGCTCGCTACTCGACCCGCTATCTCGACGGAGACCCCGGTCTCCCGGGGTACGCACGTGCGCTCCTCCTGACCCTCGGTTCGGTCGGCGTGCTCGTCCTCTCCGACGACCTCCTCGTCGCGTCGCTCGCCTGGGTCGCCACGAGTTTCGCCCTCCAGCCCCTCCTGACCCACTTCCCCGAGAGGCCTTCGGCGGTCGTCGCGGCCCACAAGAAGTTCCTCGTCGCGCGCGCCTCGGAGGTGTTCCTCGCGACGACCTTGGTCCTCGTCGGGACGTCGGTCGGTTCGTTCCGCTACGAGCGAATCGTCGCGTGGGTCCACGAACGTCCGACGCTCCCCCCCGCGATGCAGGTCGCCGCCGTCTGCCTTGTCGTCGTCGTCGCGCTCAGGACCGCCCAGCTTCCGTTCCACGGATGGCTGCTCCAGGTGATGGAGGCTCCGACGCCGGTTTCCGCACTCCTTCATGCGGGTGTCGTCAACGTGGGTGGGTTCGTCCTCGTCCGCACGTCTCCTTGGCTCGCGAAGTCCCCCGCAGCGCAGGCGGTGCTGGTCACTTGGGGCCTCACGACCCTCCTCGTGGCGTCCTTCGTCCGCAAGACGCGGGTGAGCGTGAAGGTGGACCTCGCCTGGTCCACGTGCGCCCAGATGGGGTTCATGCTCGTCGAGTGTGGACTCGGCGCGTGGTCCCTCGCGTTCCTGCACATCGTCGCGCACTCGCTCTACAAGGCGCATGCTTTCCTCGCGTCCGGCTCCGCGGTCGACGACTACCGGGCCGCGTCGCTCCTCGGACCGCGATCTCCCTCCTCGACGACCTCCGTGCCGCGCCGAAGTGGCGACGTCGGAGGATCGTGGGCCGTGCCGCTGGCCGCCTCGGTCGCCGCCGCCGCCGTGAACGTCCTCGGGCAGGTCGGACCCGGAACGACGCTCGCGATGCTCGCGCTGCTCGGTCTGTCGCCTCTCTCCGGTCCTATCCCCTCGGCCATCGAGGGGGCCCGCGCCGCACTCGTTCGCCGCGTCGCCGTCGCCGGAACCCTCCTCGCGGTGGGCCATCTCGCGGCGGGTCGACTGATCCCGCACGTTCCCTTCGAGAATCCCTTCCACGGGCTCGACGGCGGTCTCGTCCTCGTCGCGTTCGGACTGGCGAGGGCCTTCGAAGTCCTGCTCGCGAACCGCCCCGACGGTCCGTGGGCCCGGCGTCTCTACCCGCACGCCTTCGCGGGCTTCCACCTCGACGACGCTCTCACGGGGTGGGTGTTCGCATGGTGGCACCCGAGAAAACCGATCGAACCCGCCGGGCGAACTCCTGCGTGGCACGAAGCCGCGGGAGGTGCCCGGTGACGACGATGCCCGCTTCCGAATCGCCGGACCCTACCGACGCTGCGCCGTCCGTCTCACCGGACGCCATCGCGAACGATCTTCTCGCTCGTGCCTGCGAACGCGTCGCTCCGTCCTGGCCCCTCGATCGGTTCATCGCGGTCAATCCGCTCTGGAAGATGGTCGACGAGCCGCTCGAGGTGGTCGCCCGTCGCATGGCGAGCCACGCCGGATCGGATTGGCTCATGCCGAGATCCTGGTACCGCGAGGCGAGGACGTCCGGTCGGATTCGGGACGAACACCTCGCCGCCGCGCTCCGGCGCAAGGGCACTTCCCTCTCCGTCGAGGAGGTCACGAAGCGACTCGCGCGACGTCCCGAGCCCGTGCAGGTCCGCGCGAGGATGACGGACGTCGTCGACGCGGTGGGCCCCGCCGCGGCCCCGACGACGTGGAAGTCGTTCGTGACCCAGAGCGTGAGCCAATTCTGCGCCGCGTACTTCGACGATGGCCAGGCCGAGTGGGGACCTCCCACGTCCGAAGGCCTCTACGCCGCATGGCGCGAACATGCCGCGGTCGACCGCGCTCCTCGGCTTCTCATGCGTAGCCATGGAATCGACGCGCTCGCCGCGTCCCTACCGCGTCGTCGCGAGTCGCTCGTCGCCCGGGCGCTCGCGGACCTCGACGTTCCCGTCGGCCAGACCGAGGCCTACCTCTGGGATCTCCTGCTCGATCAGAACGGATGGGCATCCCATTGTGCCTACCGCCGCTGGATCGCCGGCCTCGAGGGACGGAGTGACGACACGCTGGAAGAGCTCGCGGCCATCCGACTCGCGTGGGAGTGGATGCTCTTCCGGTCCGGAAGCGAGGACGTCCGCCGTGCGTGGAAAGACGCCGTCGCCGCATGGCCCCGGATCGACGCGATCGGGGGACACGAGTCCGTGGACCGTTGGGTCGCCCAGGAGGCCCTCGAAGTCGCGTGGCGCGAGCCCGTCCTCCACGCGTTGGAGCGGGGAACCTCCTCGCCGACCGCGACGCGACCGGAGGTGCAAGCCATCTTCTGCATCGACGTCCGGTCGGAAGTGTTCCGGAGGGCCCTCGAAGCCGTGAGCCCCGCCGTCCGAACCCTGGGCTTCGCGGGGTTCTTCGGCATTCCTCTCGAATACCGTCCGCTCGTCTCGGGGCCGGCCCGGCCCCATCTCCCCGGTCCCCTCGCGCCGCGCTGGTCGGCCACTCCGGATCCACGTTCCACGAACGGCGACCTTTCCGAACGGGGGGCGCTGGTCGTCCGCGAACGCATTCGGAGCTTCGGTCGAGGCGTCTCGTCCTCCTTCGCGTTCGTCGAAGCGATGGGGCTCACCTACGTCGGTCACCTCCTCGCGGACGCGTTCGCCCTGGGCACGGACGCTCGACGAGGGGAGACGGGCTCGTCGCCACGGCTCGCCGACGGCGGCCCGCCCGTCCTCGCCACGCGGTCCGGAGACGTTCCGACGCTCGTCGAGCGGGTGGAACTCGCCGAAGGAATTCTCCGGGGCGCGAGCCTCGTCCGCAACTTCGCCCCCCTCGTGGCGCTCGTCGGTCACGGCAGCACGACGAGGAACAACCCGCTCGCCGCGGGACTCGCGTGCGGGGCGTGTTGTGGTCAGAGCGGCGAGGTGAGCGCGCGCGTCGCCGCGTCGTTGTTGAACGATCGGGACGTCCGCGAAGGTCTCGCCCGCCGCGGGATTCCCGTCCCCGAGGACACGACGTTCGTGGCAGGAGTCCACGACACGACCACCGACGAAGTGACCCTCTTCGATCGACCTCCGGGGCCACGCGAGGTGGCCCGGCGAATCGAAGCGCTCGAGGACGAGCTCCGTGCCGCGGCGGTCGTCGGCCGCCGCGAGCGTTCGCGTGCGCTCGGCGTGGCGGATCGCGACGACGCGGCGCTCCTCGAGGTCCTTCGCGAGCGCGCCCGGGATTGGTCCGAGGTCCGACCGGAGTGGGGACTCGCAGGCAACGCGGCTTTCGTGGCCGCACCGCGCGAGAGGACCCGACACGTCGACTTCGCGGGACGGGCGTTCCTCCACGAATACGTCGCCGAGGACGATCCGGACGGCAAGGTGCTCGAGGCGATCCTGACGGCACCCGTGGTCGTCGCCCACTGGATCAACTTCCAGTACTACGCGTCGACGGTCGACCCGGTCCGGTACGGGAGCGGGAACAAGGTGCTGCACAACGTCGTGGGCGGACACCTCGGTGTGTTCGAGGGGAACGCCGGGGACCTCCGCATCGGACTGCCCATGCAATCGCTGCACGATGGCACGACCTTCGTCCACGAGCCTCTGCGACTCACCGTGTTCGTCGACGCTCCCGCGTCCGCCATCGACGCGGTGCTCGCGAAACATCCCCATGTCCGTGCACTCGCCGAAGGCGGTTGGATGACGCTCGTGCGTCTCGGCAGGGCCGCGGGCGAATCCGCGATTCTCCAAGATGGACGATGGAGGGTGACGGAATCGCTCGCCAGGACGCCGCCGGAGGGGGGCACGTGACGCCCGCGCTCGCCGACGTCGTGGCCGGCGCACGCCGGGTGGCCCTCCTCACGAAGCACGGCAAGGAGCGCGTGATCGTCGAGCCATTCGCCGAGCGTCTGGGCTCCGAGGTCGTCCTCGTCGACGGATTCGACACGGACGCGTTCGGCACGTTCACGCGGGACGTTCCCAGGCCGGGTTCGCAGCTCGACGCGGCGCGCGCGAAGGCTGCCAAGGCCATGGAGCTCTCCGGCCTCCCACGGGCCGTGGCGAGCGACGGTGCGTTCGTTCCGGGGCCGGGAGGACTCGTGCCGTGGAACGTCGAACTCGTCGTCTACGTCGACAGAGAGACGGACCTCGAGGTCGTCGGGTGCGCCCAGGGACCCGAGTTCCACGCCCACGCCACGGTCGCGTCCCGCGACGAACTCCGCGAGTTCGCCGCGCGGGCACGATTCCCGTCCCACGGTCTCGTCGTTCGCGCGGACCCCGACTCCACCCTCGCGCTCCGGAAGGGAATCGTCGATCCGCGCGTACTCGACGAAGCGTACGACGACGTGTGCCGCACGACCGGCTCACCACGCGCGTTCGTCGAACACGACCTTCGTGCACATCTTCACCCACGGCGCATGGCGCGCATCGCCGAAGCCGTCGACGACCTCCTGGTGCGCCTCACGGCGCGATGCCCTCGATGTTCGACGCCGGGATTCGGCGTCGTCGAGCGTTTCGCGGGACTCCCGTGCCGCGACTGCGGAGGTCCCACCGGACAGGTGGCGTCGGCCAGGTGGTCCTGCGTCCGCGGGGACTTCGACGAAGTTCGGGACCTCGGCCGAGGGGAACTCGGTGATCCATACGGTTGTGAAAGGTGCAATCCATGATGCGTCGCGATTCGAATCGGAGTGCGATCCTCTTCGTCGCCCGCGGGGACGACGTCCCGGCGGTGCTCGGTCGGGTCAACGAACTGCTGGCGTTTCGTCGTCGCCTCGGTGGCCACGGCGAAGACGTGCTGGCGGTCGTCGTCGGGGCGGAGGCTCACGCCTGCCTCGACGGTGGGATCAGCGTGACGCAACCTTGTTCCTCCGACGATCCGGTCCTCGAAGAAGTGGAGTCCGTCCATGGAATCTGGACACTTCTCTGGTTCCGGATGGATGCGACGAAAGACGTCGACGTCGGGACGCGGCGTGCGACGTTGGTGCGGCACGTGAGGCGACGAACCAGTCCCTCCGCGGAAACGCGTCCTCCCCACATTCTCGTCCTTCCCGTCGAAACTCCCCGCGAGCAAGCGAGACGGACGTCGACGTCGTGGGAAGTCCCCGAGGACCTCGTCGCGTGCGAGACACGATCGAAGGGCTTCGTCGTCGACAGTCTCAGTCGGGACATCGTCGCCGCTTGAGGGACGTTCGAGACCTCACGCTCCCGCGCGCGGCCAGTGGAACCACGCGCCGAACGTGTCCGCTTCGACCGTCGTGCCCACGTACCCCGCGTCGACCAAACTCCGGAGGTCCCCGATTCCGTACGCGCGGGAGACGAGGTCCGCGACGATGCCGAGTCCGCGGCCCGAGCCCGACGTCGAGAACGAGCCGAACAGGGTCGTGGCGTCCGCCGTCAAGCGCTCGCGCAGCAGGGCGGAATGGGACGCCGTGACGGCATTCGTCACGACGCCCCGGAGGTCGTCGTGCGTGACCACGAACCGGACGTGCACGCGGCCGTCCGGCGCGTGACGGATGCCGTTGTTCACCAGATTGTAGACGATGCGATCCACCGCCGAGCACTCGACGCAACTCTCCGCGATGGTCGCGTCCTCGGGCGCGTCGACGTCGACCCGGCTCCCCGAAGAGTCCGCGCCGTCGCTCCACCGCCGGAGGGCGTCCGCGAGGTCGGCGAGGCGATGGGGAAGGGGGCTCGTGTCGCGCGCTCGCGCGTCGGGGTCGAGGTCGGGCACCACGTTCCGCATCATCTTCATGTGGTCGCGCACGTGCACGGCGAGCGTACGACGTACCTCCGGAGTGCTCGCCGCCGTCCGGAACTTCGCTGCGCGCACGAAGACGAGCGTCGCCGCGCCTCCGCGGACGTCGTGGAGGGCTTCCGCTGCGCCCGGGGGCAGGCCGTCGTCCTGGCCGAGCATTCGTACGCGTGCCATGAGCGCGGCCGGATCCCGTGACACGAGGAGTGCTCGGAGGCGATCGTCGTCGTCCTCCGGTGTCGTTTCGTCGAGCACGCGCTCGAGGTCCCGAAGGAATCCGTAGAACGCGATCATCGTGTCCCGGTCCCGCTCCGGGAACGTGGCGAGGGCGATCCCTCGGTCATCCCCGGCGTAGCGGAGGGACCGGTGGTTCGGCAAGGACGACGCGGACGTCGTGGTGAGGCTCGCGAGCGAGAACGGCACGGGAGCATCGTATCCCAGCGCCGGGTCCGCCCCAAAGCCGCCCGGCGTTCCGACGACGCGACGCGTCCGATTCCGAGATCACCCGGGCTCGGCCGGCATCCACCCGGAATGGACCCCACGGAACGTGTCGCGTTCGTCGTCGGTGCAGCGGGAGCGATCGGAAGGGCCCTCACCTCGAGGTTGCTTTCGGAGGGCTGGCACGTGGCGGCAGCGGGGCGGGACCTATCCCGACTCGCCGCCCTGGCGGACGGCAGGGACGTGTCGACGTGGTGCATCGACGCCCGATCGTTCGACGCCGTCCACACGGCCTTGGGCGACGTGTTCGCGGCCAGAGGTCGAATCGACGCCGTCGTGAACCTCGCGGGATCGATCCTTCTCAAGCCCGCGCACACCACCACCCAGGCCGAGTGGAACGACGTCGTCGCGACGAACCTGACGACGGCGTTCGCCGTCGTCCGTGCGGGAGCGCCCCTCTTGGCGAAGTCGGGGGGCGGTTCCGTGGTGCTCGTCGCGTCCGCGGCGAGCGCGATCGGCCTCGCGAACCACGAAGCCATCGCCGCGGCGAAAGCGGGTGTCGTCGGCCTCGCCCGAGCGGCGGCGGCGACGTACGCGTCCCGGTCCGTACGCGTGAACGTGGTGTCGCCGGGTCTCGTCGAGACGCCCCTCTCCTCGCGCATCACGTCGAATCCTTCTTCCCGGAACGCCAGCCTCGCGATGCACGCCCTCGGTCGCCTGGGAAACGTCGACGACGTCGCCGCCGCTCTCCACTACCTGGCGGGACCGTCCTCCTCGTTCGTGACCGGACAGGAGATCGGCGTCGACGGCGGGCTCGCCCGCGTCCGGTCGGTGGGCGCTCCCGTGCGACCCGCGCCCTGAAGGTCGGCATCGGAGGCTTCCGGGTGGCCACTTCCCGACCACCGGTCGCCGAACACACGCGACCTTGGAACGCTCGGTCGTCGTCGCCGCCGACGGTGGTCGTCGTCGCCCGGCGATGGCGTGGAAACGTTCGGGTCGGACGCGCCTTCCGAGCTCGAGGCTCCCCATGCGTGCCGGAGCACCTTGACTATCAATAAGCGATGGCTTATTGATTTGGGGTGCCTTCCGCGGCGGGTATCCTCGAAAACCGGGTGTTCCACGCCCTCGCCGATCCGAGCCGGCGCGCCATCTTCGAATCGCTCACCCGGGGCGAGGCGCGGGTCACCGAACTCACCGCCCGCTTCCACATCTCCCAGCCCGCCGTCTCCCAGCACCTCGCGGCGCTGAAGGACGCGGGACTCGTCCACGGGAGGAAGGACGGACGCAGCGTCTACTACCGCGTCGAACCCCGCGGTCTGAAACCGTTGCTCGATTGGATCACCCATTACCGCGCGTTCTGGACCGACCGCGCGGCCCGACTCGAACGCCTCCTGGAGACCATGGACGAATGAGCTTCGTCGAGACCACCGCCCGTGGACAGACCCACACCATCGCTTTCGAATGGGAACTTCCGCACCCGCCCGCGAAGGTGTGGCGTGCGCTGACCGATCCCGCACTCCTCGCGAAGTGGCTCCTCCCCGTGTTCGATCTCGCGCTCGAAGCCGGAGCGACGTTCACGTTCAAGACCGACCCCGTGGGCGGTTGGGACGGCGTCGTGAATTGCCGCATGCTCGACGTCCGAGAGCACGAGTCGCTCCGCTACGCGTGGACCGTGGGGAACATGGACACGATCGTGACCTTCACCCTCGCGCCATCGGGCACGGGTACGAAGCTCACCATGACCCAGGCCGGCTTCACGCCCGAGCAGAAGCAGAACTTCGGCGGCGCTCGCTACGGCTGGAAGAAGATGGGCACCGCGCTCGTGGACGTCGTCGCGTCCCTGGCGTGATCACGGATCGGAACGAAAGGCTCCTCCCCATGCGCGTGCATCCCGTCGTCCGTGCCGTCCACAGGTGGACGTCCGTCGTCTTCACCCTCGCCGTCATCGCGAACTTCGTGGCCCTGGGCCTCGGAAAGCAGAGCAACGCCATCGGCTTCTCGGCGTTGCCCCCGCTCTTCCTGCTCCTGTTCACGGGGATCTACCTCTTCCTCGTCCCTTACTTCCGGAAGGGGCGAGGAGGCGAGAGCGGCGCGGAGTGAGGTTCCGCGCCGCGTCCCGATCCGGATTCAACGCTTCGCGGAGGGCTTCGTGGCCTTCTTCGGCGGAGCCTTCTTCGCGGCGGTCTTCTTCGCGGGGGCCTTCTTCGCGGCGGTCTTCTTCGCGGGGGCCTTCTCCGCGGCGGTCTTCTTCGTCGGGGCTTTCTTCGCCGGCTTGGACTGGTTCAACGCCACGGCCGCGCGCACGAGGGCCTTCAGCGCGGCCACGTTCACCTTCTCACCTTGCCGGATGTCGATGGCGCGACGGAGGTTGCCTTCGAGGCTCGAGTTGAAGAGCTTCGTGGGATCGGGGAGGAACGCACCCTTCGCGAAGGTCAGCTTCACGACCTCCTTGTAGGTCTCGCCGGTGCACACGATGCCGTCGCGCTCGAAGACGGGCGTGCCCATCCACTTCCACGTCTCCACGATTTCCGGATCGGCCTCGTGGAGGATCGCGCGGACCTTCGTGAGCGTCTCGCCGCGCCAATCGCCGAGCTGGGCGATGCGCCTGTCGATGAGGGCCGAGGCCGGGACGCCGACGTTCTTCGTTCCACCGGTTTGTTTCGCCATGACCGAAGGAGTCGCACGACTCGGGCGACGGACGCCAGCACGAAACGTGTAGGATCGGCGGCCCATGGCCCCCCGAACGAACGCGCCGCGCTCCTCGACGAAGTCCCCCCGAACGTCCTCGAAGGCGACGAAGAAGACGTCGGTTCCGAAAGCGACGAAGAAGACGTCGGCTCCGAAGGCGACGAAGAAGACGTCGGCTCCGAAGGCGACGAAGAAGAAGGCGCAGACCGCGTCGGTGCGCCTCCTCGCCGGAGGCAATCCGCAGATCGCCAAGGGCGACGGCGACGCACCCGTGCAGGCGTACATCGCGGACATGCCGGGATGGAAGCGCGCGGTGGGGCACGTGCTCGACACGTTGATCACCCGTGCGGTTCCCAAGGTCACGAAGGCAGTGAAGTGGAACTCGCCGATGTACGGGATGCCGGGGAAGGGCTTCTTCCTCGGCGTGCACGTCTACGCCAAGTACGTGAAGGTGGCGTTCTTCAAGGGCGCTTCCCTGAAGCCGTTGCCGCCGGGAACGAGCAAGCAGAAGGACGTGCGGTACCTCGACATCCGCGAAGGAGACGCCCTCGACGCCGACCGCTTCACCGCGTGGGTGAAGCAGGCGGCGTCGATTCCCGGATGGACGCCGTGAGCCGTCCCGGGGCGAGCTGAGGGACCTTCAGCCGCCGAGCAGGAGGAAGAGACCGGTACGGACGGACGGCATGCGCATGGCGATCTCCTCTCGTGAGGGGCGATCTCGATCGCATCCGCCTTCCGTCGCCACAACGGCGAACGTGGTCCGCCGCGCCCCGAACGTCTCTCGCCGGAGGCACTTCGTCGTGGCGGCACTTCCGCGCCCGGCAATTGACCTCGGTGTGCGCCGCGTGAAAACATCCCTGAAACACCATGAAAACGAACGTCCGCACGCTGGGTTGGGCCTCTCTCGTCTCCCTCTCGATGATCGTGGGTCTGGGAGGCTGCGAGCTCGTCGCCGGCGTCGATCGGAGCCTCATCGACGACGGCGACGGTGGCCTCGTCGAAGGTGACGCCGCGACGACTCCCGATTCCGGACCGCCGACGACGGACGGAGCGGTCGATTCGGGGCGGGACGTGCAGCCGGGCACCGACGGTGCGAGCGACGCGCCCGAGACGTCCACGGACGACGCGGACACCGACGCGTCCGTGACTCCCACGGACGACGGCGGAACCGATGCGGACACGCTCGACGCCGGTGGAGATGCGCACGACGCCGACGCCACCACGGCCGACGCCTCCGATGCTTCGGACGCCGGACACGACGCGTCGCAGGATTCGGGTGGGGACGCGACCGACGCGAGCGCCGACGCGAACGACGCGAGCGCCGACGCGAGCGACGGCGGCACGGACGCGGCCGATTCCGGTCCCACGTGCGTGAACCCGGGCACGGATTGCCCCGCGCCCGCCAACGAGTGCATTCGCGCGGTCTGCGTCCTGGGAGCGTGTGGCACGCAGAACGTCTCCGACCTCACACCGACGACCGCCGGTCAGACGGCCAACGACTGCAAGATCCAGGTCTGCGACGGCGCCGGCGCCACCAAGACGGTGAACGACGACGGGGACAAGCCCGCGAACGCGGACGCGTGCCACGTGGGCACGTGCACGGCCGGGACGCCGGGACAGGGCTTCGCGAATCTCGGAACGACCTGCGCGTTCGCCGGTGGCAAGGTGTGCAACGCGACAGGCTCCTGTCTCGACTGCAACAATAGTGCAGACTGCACGGACCCGGCGAAGCCCTTCTGTTCGGCGGCGCACACGTGCGTCGCACCGACCTGCTCGGACGGCGTGAAGAACGGGAACGAAACGGACGTCGACTGCGGCGGTTCGTGTGGCGCCACCTGCGGGACGTCCAAGAGCTGCAACGCGTTCGGCGACTGCGCGAGCAGCGTGTGCACGAACTTCCTGTGCGCCGCGCCGACCTGTTCCGATTTCGTCAAGAACGGCGACGAGACCGGCACCGACTGCGGTGGCTCGTGCGCGGGATCGCCGACGAACAAGAAGTGTGCGGTGGGCATCGGCTGCTCCACCGGCGCGGACTGCACCACGGGCACGTGCAACGGCATGGTGTGCGCGTACCCGCCGCCGGGAACCGCCTGCTCCGCGAACGCGACGTGTGGACCGAACGGCACGAGTCTGTGCGTGGACGGTGTGTGCTGCGACACTCCCTGCACCGGACTCTGCCAGGCGTGCACGAGCGCGAAGAAGGGAAGTGGCGCCAACGGCACGTGCGGCCCCATCGCCGCCGGCTCCGATCCCGACAGCGAATGCTCCGCGCAGAGCGCGTCTTCCTGCGGATCGACCGGCATGTGCGACGGCGCGAACGCCTGCCAGTTCCATCCGGCGGGAACCGTGTGCCGCCCGGCCGTGGGACCGTGCGACGTCCAGGAAACGTGTCCGGGCGGCGGGGCCTCGTGCCCGAGCGATCAGGGCATGTGCGGCGGGATGTGCGGCGGGTGCGGAAACGGAAGCGCCTGCGGTTCGAACGAGGACTGCTCGAGCGGCATGTGCAACGAAGGCACCTGCGTGGCCTCCGTCAACGGGTGCGACATCGCCACGGCGTTCGACCAGACCGGCGTGAGCAACGTCCCGGTGACGTTTCCGAACGGCAACTTCACGTACGCACCGAAGTGCATCAAGGTGAGCGTGGGCGCTTCGGTCGACTTCGCGGGCAACTTCGCGAGCCACCCCATGTCCGGCGGATCGGTCGTGGGCGGCGTCGAGACTCCCGCCTCGGGCGGGCCGTTCGTGCCCACGACGAACTTCGGCACCTCGAGGTCGTTCGTGATGACCACGGCGGGGACGTACCCGTACTACTGCATTCCGCACGGCACGATCGGCGAGTCGGGTGCCGTCTTCGTCGTTCCCTGAGGTCTTCCCACCCGGAAGGTTTCCTCGTTCGACGCCGGGAAGCGGACGTTTCCGGCGGTCGTTGGAATCGTCACGACGAATGTTTGGCCGCTCGAGCTCGGACGGTCGAGCATTCGCTGAACACGATTCACGATGCGTCGCCCGAACGACGCGAGGAGTTCCATCCATGATCAGGGTCCACACCGCGCTCGCCGTCCCGTTCTCCGTCGCATGTGTCGTGTTCGCTTCCGGATGCAGCGGATGCGGGAAGCAGGAGGAGCAGAAGACGCCCGAGGCCACGCCGGCCCTCGGCGTGACGGTGTCGCCCACCGCAGCGCCGGCTCCGTCCGTGGCCCCCACGGTGGCCGCCGCCGTCGCCACGGTTCCCGTCAAGGTCGGGGAGGCCGCGAAGGCCGCGCCCACGGGAGCCGCGGTCGCTTCGGCCGCTCCGGACGCCGCGGCGCCCACCGCCTCCGCCGCGCCGACGGCCTCGGCCGCGCCCTCCGCCGCGCCCACGGCGACGGCCGCCGCGAGCGACATCCCGAAGCCGTGCACCGACAGCTTCGGCCGTCTCGGCGCGCTCACGTTCACCGACCTCGGCGGCAACAAGGTGAAGATCACCGCGGCGAAGGACGCGAGCGCCATGTGCACGCGCTCGGCGCCGACGCAGTTCACGTGCGACTGGACCGTCGCCGGCGTCGTCACGAAGGGCGTGAACGCGAAGTTCGACCCCGCGAAGAAGTCCGTCAACGGATCGCTCGGCGGCGGCAAGATGTGGGGCTGCAATCCGTCCAGCCAGCGGTGACCGGCGGGCGCCCCGTCACCGCCGACCGCACGTCGTACCCACGCGTCGCCGAGGCTCCCGGCGGCGCGTTGTCACGTCGGCGATCCGTCGGGCGAAACGTTCCCGGGGGCTCTCACCTGTGCGTGCAGCTCCACACGCCGAACACGACGAAGCCCAAGATTCCGAGAATCGTGAACGACATGACGATGTCGAGCCGGCGACTCGCACGGTCGAAGCGCTTCACGCGTGCCTCGAACTCCGCGAGAGCCCTCCGCTCGGCTTCGTTCACGGGACCGCTCACGCGGAGTCGTGTCGCGATGGCGTCGAGGCGGAGGACGGCGGGACGATCGAGGACCTGGGAGTCTTCGATGAGCGGCAGGCACTGCAGGCCCGCTTCGACGAGCAGCTCGTGGCGCGTCGGCACCCAAGCGCCCGTGAGGAGCTTGCGTTTCGCTTCGTCGTCGGCGGCCTGGCGCACGGATTCGTGCAATTCGAGCAGCGCTTCGCGTTCGTCTTCGAGGGTACGCAGCGCGCGGATTTCCCGACCGCAGAAGGGGCAAATCAGTCGTGCGACGGCGGCGCCGCACCCGGAACACGTCGCGGGGGTCGTGGCCGTCGCGCCCGAGGACGCTTCGTCGTGCTCATGTTCCATGGACGTCGACGATACCGCAATGGGGCGACGCAGGCAGCCGCCCGGCGGGATTCCGTGACGCGGGTCCGGATGAACGCGCCGGCAAGTCGGCCTGGCGAAGCTGTCGTTCGCGGACGAAATCGTGGGACGATGGGCCCATGACGATCGGGGGATGGGTCTGGCGGGTTCCGTTCGCGCTCTTGGTCACGCTCGCGACCATCGGCTGCAAACGCGAGGAGAAGAAGGACCCGGACGAGGTCATCGCCAAGTACCAGGCGACGATCGTCCCGCTCGCCGACGTTTTCGATCGGGTCGACGACTCCTGCGACGCGTCCCGACTCGAGGCCCTCCACGAGAAGGGAACCATGTACCTCGACGTGGACGAACTCCGGGGCCTCGCGAGGGGGGAGGTCGTGAAGTCCACGTTTCCGTTCCGTGCGCCCTCGGTGCCGATCGCCCCCCCCGAGTCGATGGACAAGGATCGGCGACCGATCTTCGCCTCGCGCCTCGCGCAGGTGGAGTCCACGAAGCTCTACGCGCTGGTGCACGTGGAGGAACTCGTGAAGCCGATCGTGACGGGACCCTCTCCAGGCGAGGCCAAGAACTTCACTCCGGGGCGCGTGCGACTTCGCATCGCGTTCGTCGAGTACCCGGAGGGGAAGCCGATCTGCCGCATCGACGTCGAAGCCGAGAACGGTCCCACGGCCCTCGTCCGGCACGAGCCGGGCTCCGATCAGTTCTACGGGCTGATGTCCGATCTGCAGACACGTACCGAGTACGCCTTCGACCGGCGTTTCAATCCCCTGATCGGTCTCCAGTAAAGGACGAAGAGTCGTCCCTTCGAAGGACGACGCGGAGAGCGAACGCGTGGACCGTCCCGTGCGAGGATGCGCAGCGCCCACGGGAAAACCGGTGCGGGCGCGCGCGACGTTTCCTCGGATGGTGTAGAGAGAGCCCATGCACTTCCGTGAAATCTTCGCGTTCGACGTCGTCCACGGTGGACTCCCCTGGCCGTGGATCACGTTCGCCAGCGGCGGCGTGCGTTTCGCTGCGCTCACGAAGGACCGCACGATCACGGCGTGGCTCGTCGAAGGCGAGACCGTCCGCGAGACCGCTACGTTCGCGCTGCCCGAAGAGGCGCACGTCCCCACGAAACCGACGGGGCCGGACGTGACCCCGCGGGGGCTCGTCGCGTTCGCCCTCGGCGGAACGGGCACGCTCCTCGCGACCCTCGTCGAAGGGGACGGGGGTTCCCACGTCGCCGTGCGGGACGCGACGACCGAACGTGCGCGCATCGACGTGGTGTCCCGGTTCGGCGTCGGGCACGTCGCGCGTGCCATCGCGTTCGACCGTCGGGGGACGCGGATCTGGCTCGCGCTCGAAGGGCCCACGGAGACCGTCGTCGCGTTGCTCGACGCCGGGACGCTCGCGATCGTCGGCGAAGCGCGGAGCGCGGCGTTCCCTAGGCCGTCGCTCCACGAACTCCACGTCCATCCCGTGGACGACGCCGTGCTCCTCCTCGCGGCATGCGGCGAGGACGGGACCTTCGGACGTGTCGTCGGATTCGCGGGCGACACGGTCTCCCCCGTTCCGGGAGCGCTCGACACCGGGAGCGTCTCGGCGGGCTTCGTCGGGTACTCCGCGCGCGGTGCCCGCGTGTTCCTCGCCGAGGCCGACGAGATCCGGACGCACGCGTGGCCCGGCATGGAGGAGCTCGCCTCGGTGCACCTCGCGGACGAGTTCGTCTCGAGCTACGCGGGCGCGGTCGTCGGCGACGTGGTGCTCGTGGACGGTGAGGACGTGGACTCGCAGGAGGACGCGGTGATGCAATTCGACGTCTCGGCGACCGTCGGACACGTGATCCGTGGCGTCGTGCCGGCCGGCATGTGGGCGGGTCGCGTGGGCGAGCGTGGCATCGTGACCGTGGGCGCGAAGGGGGATCCGTCGGAAGGTCGTGTCCACTGGACGTCGGAAAGCGTCCGCCGCGTCGTCCACTGATCGGCATCCCGTCCGGGTATCCTCGCCGCCCATGCTCTTCGGCGCCTCCTTCGCGTGCACGCGGTGCTCCCTGCGATTCGCTCGCAGACCCGCGTGCCCTTCGTGTGGGGGCGCCGTCGTGTCGCTCGCGGAATCCGCGGGGCGGCGGGCCATGCAACGTGCGCGGTTCGGCGCGCCCTCCGGCCGCGTGGCGATGACCCTGGCCCGCTGGGCTCCCGCGCGACCCTGGATTCCCCTGGGCATCGGCCTCCTCGCCATGGCGCCCGCGATCGTCTCGCTCCTGTTCGTCCCGTCCTCGCTCCAGAACGCGTGGTTCGTGGACGATCGCACCGGACCGACGCCGAAGTTCTCGTTCGAATACGAGGGACTCTCGTCGGGCGGATTCCGGATCCTCGCGGCCGGTGTGGCGGGACTCGTCTTCACCGTCTTCGTGATCGCCGCCATCCTCGCGGCGCGGAAGATCCGCTCCGCACCGACACCCCTCCGGGTCCACGCACCCGCGGCCGGTGCCGACGGCGCGGACCTTCGGCGCGACGAGGCGCCCGTCGAACTCACCGGGACCGCGACGCTCGCGACCGTCGAAGTCGAGAGCGCCCTCGCCCGGGTGCCACGTGCCTGGCGTTCGGACTCCACGGGACGCTCGGGAACGACGAGGTCGACGACGCCGACGGGGGCGACTTCGATCTCGCGCTGTCCGACGGGACGACGGTCATGGTGTCCCTCGAACACGCGCGCCTCGTCGCGGACGGTTCGGAGGAGGAGGTGACCCTCGACTCCGGGAACGCCGACACCCTCGGAACGTTCCTCGCCGATCGCATGGGGCGAATTCTCCACGGCACGTGCTCCGTGGCGGAGACGGTCATCGTCGCCGGAGACACCGTGACCGTGATCGGCGTCGACCGGGAAAGTCCGTCGGACTCGGTCCATTCCGTGGAACCGCGCGTTCGCGGGTGCTCGCGGGCGACGTCGACAGGCCGCTCGTCGTGCGGAAGGCGTCGCGGAGCGCGTGACGGTCGCGGTCGCCGGCCTCGTGTGGGGAGTCGCGTACGTCGTGGCGCGTGTCGCGTCCGTCGTGATGCTCTACGTCTTGCCTGACGCGCTCGGAGGCATGGCGGTCTCCGTGTATCCGCGTCGCGCGCTCGTTCCTGCGCTCTTCGGGGAAGCCGCGAGCGTCGCGGCGATGCTCGCGGTGTCGAGCCTGTCGGCGGCATGGGGGTCATCGCCGGCCCTGCTCGCCGCGCTCGCCGTGACGGTCGTCGCGATCCTCGCCGAAATCGACGTCCACGTGCGGAGATGGGTCGCGCCTCCGTCTCGCGCCGCGGCATCTCCTCCGAGGTGCGTCGACGGTCGCGGACGGCCGAGCTCGTAGGCAGCTCGGGACGTTCCTGGCGCGCGACCGCGTGGCCGTCGTCGCCTCGACGGGTTGGGCGTTCGGGCCGCCCGTCCTGGGGACGCTCGTCGTCGCGTTCCCGCCCGGCCGAGCGAGCGTCGATCTTCCTCCTCGGACTCCGGCGGGACTCGCCGTACTCGCGGTCGTCCTGTTCGTCGTCGCGGTGATCCTCGAGCCGGCAAGGCGGAAGTGGCGCCTCTTCGCACCGCTCGCGTTCGGATGGACGCTCGACCTCGCGCGCGCGGTCGTGGAACGTCGTTC
This sequence comes from Polyangiaceae bacterium, assembly GCA_046351475.1. Taxonomy (GTDB): domain Bacteria; phylum Myxococcota_A; class Polyangia; order Polyangiales; family Polyangiaceae; genus JAXLYL01. The sequence goes on along the minus strand of JAXLYL010000036.1, from coordinate 44,460 downwards.
TCGGACCGTTCGGGCGGAGGACTTCGATCGTCTCGAACGCTTCGCCTCCGTCGCGGTCGGTCTCGCTCCCGACGATCCACGGTACGTCGCGCGTCCCGCCTCCGACGACGGTCCGCTCGACGTGATTTGGATCGCCGTCGAGTCCCTCCGGGGATGGATCCTCGCGGACGAGACGCGTGGGTTCCGTCGCGCCATGCCGAATCTCCATGCGGCGTTCGCTCGGAGGGGCGTCTGGTTCCGGAACCACCACGCCCACGGCTTTCCGTCGGGGGAAGGCATCATGAACCTCGAGCTCGGGGTCTGGAGCGCTCCGGGGGGGGCGATCGCCGCCGAGCGACTCGAACTCGGTGCGCCTTCCCTCGGTGGCGAATTCGGACGCGCCGGGTACGCGACCTCGTGGTTCACGGGGAGCGACCCGACGTTCGACAATCTCCAACACCTGATGCGACGATCGTACGAGGACGTCCGGATCGTCGATTCGGACGACGACCGACTCCTCGTTCGTCGCGCGTTGGACGCGGTCCGTGCGCGACGGCGCGGAGGGCAGGGAAGGGCGAGACCGATTCTCCTCGGCCTCTACACGTCGACGACCCACACACCGTACTCCGTGCCCGGACAGGTCACGCCGGCGGACCCGGACCGCGCGTACGACGCCGCACTCGCCCACGCGGATCGCGCCCTCGGGGACCTGTTCTTCGCCCTGGAACGGGAGGGGCGCTCGGAGAGCACTCTCGTCGTCGTCACCGGGGACCACGCGCAACCCACTCCCCGACACGTGGCGATGCACGTGTCCGCGCCGCACGCAGGACACACCTGGACGGGAATGATCGTCCTCGCCCCGTGGATCCGGGGCGGCGTCGTCCGGAACGACGTGACGGGACACGCCGACGTCCTGCCGACTCTCCTCGCGGCCGCGCGGATCCCCGTCCCGACGGAAGGCCTCGGTACCGACGTGCTCGCCTCCGCGCGACCCCGTGGTGCGGGGATCGTCGCGATCCTCGACGGTCGTCTGGCGTTCGTCACGGAGGACGTCCACGTGTCGGGCGCGCTCCGGGGAGGCGCACCGACGATCCGCGCCTACGCGCGAGTCGCGCCGGACGTTCCCTACGGTCTCGGCGACGAGGGCAGCGACGTCGACGGCGCCTTCGGGCGCGCGTTCGAGGACGCGCGCGGTGCCGTGAGGGCGTTCGCGAGCCTGGTCGACGCGGGAACGCTCGGTCGTCGCAGGACACCACCGGACACGTGAGCGCGCCACGCGGCGACGTAGGAACGACCGTACGCGACGCCGAACGACCCCGGGACGTCCGCCGTGCCCCTCCGGAGTGCGGGCAGGCGGTTCCAGGGTACGCGCGGGAACGTGTGGTGCTCGTCGTGGTAACCGGTGTTGAAGAGCACGAGGTTCCATCGGCCGTAGTACGAGCGGGTCGCGGGGCCGTGCGGGAACGCGTCCGGATGTTCCGCGATCACCTGGCCGAGGTTCGTGACGCCCCAGCGACCCTGAAAGAACGAGAGGGACCACACGACGTAGAGGAGCGCCCAAGGACCGAGTGCGAACGCGACCGTGGCCAACGTCGCCGCGGACACGAGGACGAGGACCGCGCGCCAGGTTCGGGGAACCGGGCGTCGGGGGACGTCGCGGGAGGGATCGTCGAACGGGCCGGTGCCGAGTCGTTCCTCGAGGGAGGCCACGAGGTCGTCGCTCACCAGGAACCCGAGGGGCACGGCGTCGAGCACGAGGTGCAGAGCGAGGAGCGCGCGATCGACGACGGGGCGATCCCGCCGGAGGCGCGCCCGTGCGGTCAGGCGTCCGAGGTCTTTGTGTTCGTAGTCGCGTGCGTAGTCGCCCAGGTGCGGGTGATGACTCACCACGTGATCCCGCTGGTATTGGGCGTGGTGTCCGAACGACGTGAGGAGGACCTCGAGGGCGACGTCGACGACGCGCCGGCCGGTGCGTCCACGGAACACGAGGCCGTGGGCCGTCTCGTGCACGAGTGCTCCTCCCGCGTGCAGGATCGTCTGGCCGACCGTGGCCGCCGCGAGGCCCACGACGAGCACGCCCCCGCCGCGCACGGCCCACGCCACGGACCCGTGGAGGGCGACGAGGCACGGCACGAACGCCAGCGTCCACGGATTCGGCCGTTCCAGTGCGCCCAAATGAGGACGCGCGGCGAGGAGACTCTCCCGCCGCGCGCGATGCTCCTCGGCCGCTTCCGATCGCCTGCCCATGGCGATCGGAAGCTACCCCGTCCCGGTCAGTTGCGCGTGACGAAAAGACCGTTGGAGCCCACGGCGAACTGCTGCCCCGGCGCCGTACCGAAGCCGAACACCGCTCGCAACGCGTTCGTGGAACTCACCGATTCGCTCACGCACGTGACGCTGGGCGGCGTTCCACCGCACTTGAGGATGGTCCCGTTGTCGCCGACGATCCAGACATTGTCGGCATTCGCACCCCACACCGATCGGAGATTGGCGGTGGTCCCGGAAGCGATGGGGAACCACGAACCGCCCGCTCCGTGGAGGATGGTGCCGCCGTTGCCGACGACCCAGGCGACCGACGAATCCTGGATCCAGACGCCATGGAGATCCTGGGTCGTACCGCTGGTTTGCGACTGCCACATGCCGAATCCCGACATGCTTTCCTTGAATCCGATCGCGCCGCCGTTGCCGACGACATAGACCAACGTCGAGGGGTCGCCTGCGAGCACGGCGACGTCGTTCAGGTCCTGGGACGTGGGGCCGGGACCGAAGGAAGTGTCCGACGTGAAGTCGCTGGATCCCATGCCCGGCGCGTTCACGCTGATGGCGCCGCCCGTACCGACGATGTACACCTCGCCACCTTCGACGCCGGCGACACCGCGGATGTCCGTCAATCCGAACTGGCCGGTCGACCGCGTGAACCAGTCGGATCCGTTCCATTCCTGGACGACGTTCCCGTCGGCGGCGATCCAGGCCTCGAACGGGCCGAGGACCGCGATGTCGTTGACCGGAAGGCCCGTGAGCGTGCGGACGGTGGACCAGCTCGAGCCGCTGAACTGTCGGACGTTGCCCGTAGCGTCGACGGTCCAGAGCGGGACTCCGCTCGTGGCCGACATGGAGGAGTAGTTCGCCGTGTCTCCCGTGGAACCGACGGTCCAGGGGGACGGTGCCGCGGGCTGGCACATGTTCGACGTGCAGATGCCACTCGCGCAATCACGAGCGAGCATGCACCCCGCTCCGACGTCGCACGGGCTGCAGCTGCCGCCGCAGTTGAGATCCGTCTCGTCACCGTCCTGGACCGTGTTCGAGCAGGTGTCGACGCCGCAGACGCGGACGGTGCCCGAGAGGCACTGGCCCGAGGTGCAGTCGACGTCGCCGCCGCAGGTCCTTCCGTTCGCGCATTTCGTCGGGCACGTGCCGCCGCAGTCGACGTCGCCTTCGCCGGTGTCCTTGATGCCGTTCGAGCAGAGGTTCCGTGCGCAGGTGCCGTCGACGCCGCAGGCCAGGGACGCGCAATCTCCGTTGAATTCGCAGCGTTTGCCGAACGCACAACGCGCGGTGCACTCGCCGCCGCAGTCGACGTCGGACTCGGAGGTGTCCTTCACCTTGTTGAGGCATTGGCTCTCGAGGCAGCGACCTTCACCGCAGCGATCCGTCGCGCAATCGGCGCCCGCCGAACAGGTCTGACCGGTGCCGCACTTCCGGAGACACGACCCGCCACAGTCGACGTCCGCTTCGTCGCCGTCCTTGACGCCGTTCTCGCAGGGGCGCTTCGGGACGCAACGACCGGTGTTGGGGGAGCACGTCTCGGTCGTCGGGCACGTGACCACCGTCGGCGTGACGCACAGGTCGTCCGTGACGAAGGTGTTCATCGGAGGCGGCGCGCCTTGTTCCTCCACCTCGGACAGCGCGAGGTCGAAGAACGTCGGAGGGCACGAACCGCAGCTTCCGACGATCAGGTCGGCCGCGGAGGGAAGGGGAGCTCCTCGGTAGAGCGCGAGCGTCTCCGGGAACTGCGCCGCCTTGCCCTTCGGGTTCGGCATGCCGATGGTGTACGTCACGCGGACGACGTCCTTCGCGCCGGGCTGACCTTGCGGACCGGCGGGTTGGGAAGCGTCCGCCTTGAACAGATCCAGCTCGACGAGGACGGCGCCGCGTCCCCTGGAGGTGAAAAAGCACGTGCCGTCCGCGCCTTCGCGGCTCGCCGGCGTGCGCACGTTGTCTTCGGCGCCGTAGGGTTTGACGTTCATCCCGACCGGATTGATCCGGGGGCCGCCGTTCACCCAGACGTTCTTCGGGAACGTGGCGTCGTGTCGGAGTTGGACCTGGAGGTTGCCGCACGCGGCCGCCTTCTCGTTCGCGGCCGTCGGCACCATCCACACGGAGAAGTGCGTCGTCGTGCCCGCACACTCGAGGCTCGCGTCGTTCGCGGTGCGCACGGTGCACGTGCCTTCCTGCTTCCACCGCTGGTTCGTCGTATCGAACGTGTAGGTCGGCACGACCTCGCCCACGGTGTGCTTCGACAGTGCGGAGAGCTTGAACACGAACGTCGCCGGACTCGTGGAATCGAGAGTCAGGGGGGAACCCGCCGTGTCCGTCAGTTCGACCTGGAGAACCGACTCGGGGAGGATGAACTGGGGGTTCGAGTTCGTGTCGACCGCCATGTCGTAGCCCTGCGGGATCGACGCGGGATCGAACGTGTCCCGGAGCTTCGCGCCCTGCGTGTCGAAGTCGACGATGCTCGCCACCGGATCGATGCCGGCCGCCGCGACCTTGACCTGTCCCGTGTACGGTGCGCCGCCCGACGTCTTGAACGAGTCCGCGGCGAACGTCACCGTCATCGGTCCGCTCGTGAGGGAAGCGCCCTGACCCGAGAGGAATTGCTGCGTCGCGCTCGGCTTCGTGAGCACGACCTTCATCGCCTGGCGACCCGTGCGCGTGTACTGCAGGAGCACGCTCGTCGGCAGGTAACCCGTGGCCGTGAGTTGACCGGCGACGGTGTTCCGCGCGCTCACGTTGGGGATGGTGATCTTGCCTTCGGCGTCGGACGTGTACGTCATCCCGCCGAAGGTGAAGGTCGCGGAAGGATGCGTCCCGGCGACGTCCGCGACCACGAGGTTCGCGGTGAAGGTCGCCGAGGCGTTCGCCGGATCGAACGGGAGAGTCGGCTTGGTGGGTTCCGTCGGATTGCCGGAGGTGCCAGCGGTCCCCGCGGTGCCGGCCGTTCCTGCGGTGCCGGCCGTTCCTGCGGTACCGGCCGTTCCTGCGGTACCGGCCGTTCCTGCCGTGCCGGCGGTTCCCGCGGTACCGGCCGATCCGGCCGACCCGCTCGTTCCGGCCGATCCGCCCGAACCTCCGGAACCCGACGTGGACGTCGCGCCGTCCGCGTCCGCACCTGCGTCCGCGCCGGTGCCTGGCGTCTCCGCGTCCGAGCCGCCGCACCCGACGAGAACGAACGAACCGACGGCGAGAAGGGAAAGAACGGCGGAACTACGGATCGTACGTCGCATGGTCGGATCTACCTCGCAGGATGCGGAAAGACGGGAAGGGATGGGACGGCGCGCGCGGAGCGCGTCGCGTCAGGTGACGGTGACGGAGAGCGAGGTCCACGCCTTGCGTACGGAGCCGAACGTCCACACGAGACCGAGCTGGAACGTACCCGCCTTCGGCAGCGTCACCTTCGCGGTGACCGTGTCCGCGCCCTTCGACGGTGCGACGAGGGCCACGATCGTGAAGTCGTCGCTGCACGGGCCGCCGGGCTCGAACGTCGCGATGGCGCACTGCGACGGCGGGTTGCGGATCTCCGTGGGGATCGTGACCGTGAGGGTCACGGTGCGCCCCGAGGTGCTCGCGAGCGCGAGCCCGCCTTCCGTGGAAGCCGTGGGAGCCGTGGGCTTGGTGCAGCCGCCCGCGTCGGGCGTCGTTCCGGCGTCGTTGCCCGCGTCGGGCGTCGTTCCGGCGTCGTTGCCCGCGTCGGGCGTCGTTCCGGCGTCGGTCGGCGGATTGCCGGAGGCGTGCGCGTGCTTCGGCAACAACGTCGTCGCGAGGAACGGCGTGATCCACGCGGCGGGCACGAGCGTCCGTGCGAGTCCCGTCGCGCCGGCCGAACCGAGGGCTTCGAGCAGGCGACGACGACCGATCGTCTCGGGGGATTCGGAGCCAGTCGGACCGGAAGAAGGATCGGAAGGAATCATCCGCTCGATGATTCGACGTATGCATCACCACCGTCAAGCACGCCGTAGGCAGATGCGAAGGTCGGGAGTAGTGTCCCCTACATGTCCGCGACCACGTTCGACCTCCTGCGCACGATCGTCGCGGCCACCGTCGCACGTCCTGCCGACGCCTTGTCCGAGACGACCCCGTCGGCCGAACTCGGCTCACGTCCCTCGACGTCGTCGAAATCGCGGCGGACGTGGAGGACGCGTTCGAGGTCGGTGCCGGAGGACGCTCTCCGTGCCGCGGTCACCTTGGGAGACATCGTGAAGGTGATCGATAAGGTCCGTGAGGGGAGCGCGTGATTCGCGTCCTTGCCGACGACGCCGTCGTCGTCACCGGCGTGGGGCTCGTGTCCCCCCTCGCGGTCGGAGCCGAGGCGACGTTCGCGGAACTCGTCGCGGGCCGCTCCGGGATCCGCGCGCACGTCGCGCCGTCGCCCGCGGAGGACGTCGGCGTCGGCGCGATCGGGATCGACCGGGGTTCGACGTCGCGCGGTTCGGGACCCACGCGTCGCCAAGCGCGCGACTCCGGGCGACGCAGCTCGCCGTCGCCGCGACGATCGAAGCGAAGGCTTCGCGAGCGGATCTTCCCTCGCGCCCGTGGCGGCGGGGCGCATCGGCGTCGCCATGGGCGTCGCGTTCGGCGGCATCGGAGTCCGCGTTCGACGAGGTGTCCACGTTCTTCGCGCGGGGCGCCGCGCGCATCTCGCCCTACGGCGTGCCCATGATCTCCCCGAACCTCACCGCGCACGCGGTCGCCGTGAGGTCGGCGCGCGCGGGCCCGCGATGATCTTCGCGTCGGCGTGCGCGAGCGGCGCGAACGCCCTCGGCGAAGGGGCGTCCTGGATCCGCTCGGGCCGGTGCGACGTGGTGTTCGCCGGACTCCGGTCGTCGGCGACTTCGCGCCGTGCGCCTCACCGGTTCACGATCGCCCTCTTCGCGCATGCGTGCGCTCTCGTCGCGACCGGGGCCGCCTTCGGCCGCGTGCGCACCCTTCGACGCACGTCGCGATGGATTCGTCCTCTCGGAAGGTGCGGCCGTCCTCGTCCTCGAACGGGCGGACCGTCGCACGGTTCGACGCGGCGCGCCCGTGTTGGCCGAACTCGCGCGGCGCGACCTCGCGAGGAGTCGACGTCTCGTCCTCCCCGAACCCGACGCGCGGCCGGCATGGCGTCCGATGCGTCTCGCACATCGCCGACGCGCACGTCGACGTCGCGGACGTCGACCACGTCAACGCCCACGCACCGCGACACGTGCCGGTCGACGTCGCCGAGTGTCGCGCCCTCGCACGCGTGTTCGGTCGCCCGACGCCGAAGGTCACGGCGTCCCGCCACGGGGCACGCCGTCGGCGCCGCGCGTCGGGCCGTGATCTCGGTCTTGGCGATACGGGACGGTGTCGTGCCTCCCACGGTGAACTTCGAGGAGCCGGATCCCGACTGCGACGTGGATCTCGTGATCGGAGAATCGTGGCGAGGTCCCGTCGGCACCGTGATGTCGTCGAGCTTCGCGTTCGGTGGGCAGAACGCCGTCCTCGTCTTCCGGAAGGTGCCGTGACGGACGGGACGGCGACCGACGCGGTGACCGTCGTACCGATGACGGTGGCGCACGTGGACGAGGTCGCTGCGCTCACGGCGCGCCGCTTCGCCCCTGCCGAGGCGGAACGGGTCGCATCGCGCGTCGCCCGCGCCTATCGCGAGTGTCCGTTCCTCCGCGTCGAGGACGGACTCGTCGCGATCCGCGCGGGACGCGTCGTCGGCAAGGTGCAACTCCTCGACTTCGCCCTCCGCGTCGGGTCCACGTCCCTTCGCGCCGCGGGAGTCCACACGTTGGCCGTCGAGGAAGCCGTCGACGGCGAACGGCTCCCGTGGTCGTCCGTCGCGACCGCGTTCGGACGTTGGGAGGCGCGCGGCCACGACGTCCTGTTCGGCGTGGCGCGGAAGGGCGCCGCGTACGAGGCGCACGGCGCACGCGCGCTGTCGCCGGAGTACGCATGGAGCGTCGACGCGTGGCGCCTCCCGAACCGCGGCAGCACGGAGTTTCGGGCCGTCACCGACGACGACGGCGCCGCGATCGTCGCGATCACGAACGCGGCCCAGGCCAGCAGGCCCCTGAGTCTCGTCCGCACGCCGGAGGGATGGCCCTGGATCGAGCGACGCGCTCCCGTCGAACTCGTGGGCCACGGCGGCTACCTCGCCCTCCGCGACGACGACGATTCCGTCGAAGTCCGGGAAGCCGCGGGGCCCACCCGCGAGTTCCACCTGGCGGCCCTGCGTCACGTCCGCCTCCGGGCCGAAGCGCGCCGCGTGTCGCGCGTCCACGGGCACCTCCCCGTCGACCATCCCCTCGTCCTCGCGAGCCGCGACCACGGCGCCCGCGTCGTCGTCGACCACGCGCGCCGATCGGGGACGATGGGGCTCGTCCTCCGCGCCGACCGCGTCGTGGACGCGCTCGCCGGCGAGTTCGCTGGGCGTCTCGCCGCGAGTGCGTTCCGTGACCAAAGGGTCGACCTCGAGGTGCGACTCCTCCACGACATGGACCGACCGGGTCGTGTGACCTTCGGTTCCGGGAGCGGAGGCGAACGTGTCGCCATGACGCTGGGAGGTGGCGCCTTCGCCCAGGCAATCTTCGGACACCGCACCGCGGAGGAGGCCTCCGAGACGATCGAAGGGTCGGCGCACGCCCGGGAGATCGCCGGCGTCCTCTTTCCCGCCGGCGTGCCCTTCCTCCAGCACACCGATCGCTTCTGAACGGCGTCGTCGTCAGACGAGACCGAGGCGCGGACGCCACCGGGGAGCGACGTGGTTCCGCACGTGGGCGAGGTCTTCGGGCGTATCGCACTCCGAGAAACGCGTCGCGTCGTCGAACACGACGGCGTCCATGGCGCCCGTGGCGAGAAGGAGCTGCGTGACGTCCTCGTGTTCCGAGAGGGCACCCGCGCGGGAACGAAGGAGGGTCCATTCGGCCGCCGCGCGGAACGCATCGTGATCTCCGGGTTCGATGGCGAGCATGCCCGTGGCCTCGCCGAGCTCCACGAGGCCACGGGTCAGACCGGAGCCGACGAGGCCCTTGCCATGGAGGCACGGACGACCGTTCGCCGCGCGCGCGAACACGACCACTTCTTCGCCGGTCTCCCGGTGGGACGAACACACGAGGGTCTTCGACGCGGCCCCCTCCGCGGACGCGAACTCGCGCACGAGATCGGGATCGTAGACGAGGTCGGCGTCCATGACGAGCACGCGCGAACGCCCGTCGAGGACGCCGGGGGGGGACACGAGCGCCGCGTGGAGCGAGAACGCGCTGCCGGTTCGTCGGTCTCCCGCGGCGGCGTCGATCCACGTGACCCGGACGCCGTGGACGTCGCGGAGGGGCGTGCCGAGGATCGCCTCCGATCCGACGACGAAGATCTCGCGGATGCCGGCGCGGCCCAACGCGAGGACGTGCCAGTCGAGGAAGGTCGTCCCGTGCGCGTCCACGGCGAGGAGCGGCTTCGGCGTGCCCGACGTGCCTCCGGCGGGTGCCATGCGGCGGCCCGCGCCGGCCGCGAGAACGATGGCGGCGTCGAAGGACGTGGTCACGTACGGACTCCCGCACGCGCGAACACGCGGCGCAGCGAGGCGTCGAGCCGCGCGAGATCGCCGGAACCCATCGATCCCATCACCGCGACGCGGAACGTGGTCGTGGCGAGCGGGCCTTGTCCCGCGTAGGCGACGAAGCCGTCGGCGCGGAGACCGTCGTGCACCTCGCTCCACGTCGTTCCCTCGGGCAGCGCGTACGCGGCGAGCGCCGCCGCGCCGGTGTCGTCCCCGAGGAGCGGACTCACGCCGGAGTCCACCAGCGCGCGACGGACGACGGACGCACGCGCGAGGTAGGTCGCCCTCCGCCCTTCGACCCCGCCGTCCGCCGTCAGTTCCACGAGCGCCTGCTGGAGCGCGAAGGTGACGTGGGTCGGCAGCGTGAACGCGAGATCGCCCCGACGTTGGATGGCGGCCAGACGTCCCAGATCGAGGTACAGGGTCGTCGGGAAACACGGGCCCTCGAGCACGTCCTTTCGTGCGACGACGAACGAGACGCCCGGCGCGCCGTGGAGGCACTTGTTCGCGGTGGCCGCGACGGCGTCCACGTTCCACGGGGCGAAGCGGATCTCCTCGCACCCGAAACTCGACACTGCGTCGACGAGGAGGGAAGCGCCGGCCGCGCGGGCGAGGGCGCCCAAGGGCGCGAGCGCGTTCTTCCTTCCCGTCGTCGTCTCGTGGTGGACGACCGCGACGTGGGCCGGTTTCTCGCGCGCGATCGCCGTCTCGACCCGGGCGAGATCGACGGCGGACGTCCACGGGTGCGGGACCACGACGTGCGGCTTGCCTTGGGAGGCGAGCATGGCCGCCATGCGTTCGCCGTAGACCCCGTTCGCGACGACGACCGTGGGCCGATCGCGACGCGCGAGGGACAACATGCTCTCGACCGCCGCCGTGCCCGAACCACCGAGGAGGACCCCCTCGGTGTCCGGGTCTCCGTAGACGGCGACGAGGCGTCGTCGGACGTCGGCCACGAGTCCGAGGAACTCGGGTTCGCGATGGCACACGTCCTCGACGGCGAGGGCCGCCCGCACGCCGTGGGACATCGTGACCGGACCAGGATTGAGCAGGATCATGTCGGGCCCTTCCCGTGTGCCGATCCTTCCGGGGAGGCCACGCCGTGTGCGACGTGCTCCCGGAATCTCCGTGCGACGTCCACGGGCGTGACCCGCGGTCGTGGCAGGGCGTCCGTTCCCTTCCGCGTGCGGACGTGGACGAAGGTCGGTCCCGTCGCGCGTCCACCGAGGGCGGCGCCCAGGACGTCGCGGAGATGGTCCGCGTCCCGGACGTCCTCGACGGCCGCGTAGCCGCATGCCCGGGCACACGCCGCGAGATCCGTGGTGGCGGTGGCCGTCGCTTGGCCGCCCGTCGATTCGTGGCTGCCGTTGTCGAGGACGAGGTGAACGATGTTCGGAGGCGACGCCGCGCCGAGGGTCGCCAGGGCTCCCATGCGCATCAGGACGGCGCCGTCCCCGTCGAGCACGACGACCTTCCGATCGGGGCGACCGAGTGCGAGGCCCAGTGCGACGGACGACGCGCACCCCATGGCCCCGACGACGTAGAAATGGTTCGGTCGATCCGCGCGAGCGAAGAGCGCACGGGAGGTGAACCCGGTCGTGGACACGACGAGGGCGCGGGAGGACGCGGGATCCGTGAGGGACGTCACGACGTCGACGACCTCGGCCCGGGAAGGTCGCGCGCGGAGGTCGGGCTGGCCGTGCTCCCCGGGACCGGAGGCGTCCGGGAACGCGCCCTTGCGCATCACGAACGCGAACGGGCGCGACGTGGCGTCCATCGTCGCGACGGCGTCCCGGAGATTCGCTTCGAGGGTGTCCGTGGACTCGGGAAAGATGCGCCACGGGATGCCGAGCGTGTCGAGGAGCCTCGTCGTGATCGCGCCCATGTGCGCGTGCTGCGGTTCGTCGGGGGCGCCTCCCGGTTCGCCGCGCCACGTGACGACGAGCAGGACGGGCAGGCCGCTCGTCTCCGCGAGCGACGTGAGGGGGGAGACCGCGTTGCCGAGCCCCGAGTTCTGCATCAGGGCCACGCCGCGCGTGCCTGCCAGGGAAGCTCCGGCCGCCATCGCGACGGCGTCCCCCTCGTTGGCCGCGGTCACGTACGTCGGACCGCCCGCGGCGCGGAGCGTGTCGACGAGGGCGGCGAAGTACGAACAGGGGACTCCGGACCAGAAGCCGAATCCGTGGCGCCGCGCGGCCTCCACGAACGCCTCGGGGCGGATCACGCGAAGCTCCCGCCCGCGACGACGTCGCCCAGCGTGTCCACGTCGAGCCAACCGCCGTGGCAGTAGACGACGCGCACCTTCGCTCCCAGGGTCACGGCTCGCGCGAGGAGAGAAGGCATGGAGGCCGTACGACGGTCGCTCCGAGGCCACGCGTCGACGAGCTCCCGCAGGACGCGCGTTCCCGCGTCGGACGTCCGGAGCAGTCCCGTCCATTCGCCGTGGGCCCCCCCGGCGCGCACCGCGGTCGTGATGCCCGTCATGCGGACGTCCTCGAACGCGGAGGTGCGCGAGGGGGGGGCCGAGCACGTGACCCAATCGTGGACCCGCGCGCGGCGCGAGGTGCCCGCGCCCTCCGTGTGCTTGCCGGTCGCGGCCGTCGCGTCGACGACGACGACGAGATCGCCCTCCACTTCGAGCAGGGCCTCGAGCACGTACTTGCGGAAGAGGACGTCGCCGTCCGCGACGATGCACGGACCCGCGAGTGCGTCGCGGGCGCACGCGAGGGACTCGACTTCCCCCGTCGCGTCGTGGGCGTCGTTGTCGTACGTGCGGACGCCCGCGAAGGTGACGCGGTCCTTCGCGAAACCGCGCACGACGGTGAGATCGCGCACGCCGCTGGCGCGGAACGCGTCGAGGATGCGCCCCAGGATGGGGCGACCGCCGACGTCGACCATGCACTTGGGCACGGTCTCGGTGAGTTCACCGAGCTCACCTCCCCGTGACGCCGCGAGGACGACGGCGCGCGGCGCGGGACCTCGGGAGGGCAGGAACGCACGTTCCAAGGCTTCCATCTCCGACTCCCCTTGGAGTCGGAACACTTCGGACAAGGGAGCGATGCGGTCCTCCACGTCACGCGTGGACGCGTCCGCATGGATCTTCCGGACCGTCGCCTGCATCGCGGCGAGGGAGGCACGCAGCGTGTGGTTCGCCCAGATGACGACGCGGAAGCCCGCGTCCCGGAACACGTCCGTCGGCGTCGTGAAGTAGCGCGTCGGGACGATGACGACGGGCAGGCGATCCCCGAACGCCCGCTTGAACGCGAGGACCTCGTCGGCGTGGGGGGCGGTCGAGTGGACGAGGATGGCGTCGGCGCCCGCGTCGGCGTAGGCGTTCGCGCGGACGAGGGCCTCGTCGAGACCGAGGCCACACACGAGCGCCTCGACCCGCGCGACGATCACGAAGTCGGGATCGGTCCGGGCGGCGACCATCGCGCGGAGCTTGCCCGCGAACTCGTCCACCGGAGCGAGCGCTTGGCTCGTCCCGCGCACGAAACTGTTCGTCTTCGGGAAGGTCTTGTCCTCGACCGCGACGCCCGCGATGCCGCGTTGTTCGAGCTTGCGGACGAGTCGTCGGGCGGTGTTGAAGTCGCCGAAGCCGGAGTCGCCGTCGAAGAGGATGGGGACGGTGGTGGCGTCCGCCATGAACTCGGCGACGTCGACCACCTGCGTCCAGCTGGCTTCGTTGCGGTCGCGCACCCCGAGGGACGCGGCGATGGAGAAGCCGCTCGCCCAGATCCCCTCGAATCCGGCCTCTTCCACGATCTTCGCCGACAGCCCGTCGTGGGCCTCCATGAGGAACGACGTGCCGGCACCCTCCACCAGCGCGCGGAGCCGCGCAGCTTTCGTCGCGGGTCGGCCCGCGGGACGCGCGGGAAGGGGATCGCGGGGCGGGGACATCCGAGCCCTCGTACCACGGCGACGCTCGACTTTCGCCTGCCGCGTGCGCGAACATGGCCGTCGATGCTCGACCCCGTCCTCGGACTCGTCGCGCGCCCGACGCCGACCGCACGATCGACGGACGCGCTCCGTGATCGTCTCGCCGTCGAGGCCCGATCGGGGAGCGTTCCGTGGTCCGAGCGCATCGCCCGCGCGGACGCCCACGGCATCGCTCCGCTCCTGGCGCGGCACCTCGAACGGGCGGAGATCGAGGTGCCACGGTCCGCGATGCTCGAGCTCCGTGGTCTCGTGATGCGCTACCGCCGCGCGAACCAGGCGCGTGCCGACCTTCTCCGCAGGGTGGGGGAGGGGTTCCTTCGGGAAGGCCTCGGAGCCGTCCTCGTGAAGGGCGCCGCCCTCGCGTTCACGCTCTATCCCGAGCCCGGCCTCCGGGCCATGCGGGACGTCGACATGCTCGTGCCGACCTCCCGCATGCGCGACGTCGCGCACGTGCTCGCCCGCGCGGGGTTCGCCATTCCCGACGTCGCGGGGTGGGTCGCCGATCCCGATCACATGCACCATCAGAGGCCCGTCTCCATCGACGTGGACGGCTTCACGCTCACGTTCGAGATCCACAGGAAGCTCGGCGTCGTGGCCCGGGGCGAGAAGGTCACGTACGAGGACGTCGTTTCCGACAGCCGACCCGTGCCACCGCTCGGCGACGCTTTCCGCACGCTCGGTGCGGAGGCCGCGCTCCACTACGTCCACTACCACGGGTTCAAGACGCCCCTCAGGTGGCCCGACGAACTTCGTCTCGTATCGGTCGCGGACCTCTTCGCGATCGTGGAGAGCGTCGGGACCAATCTCGACTGGGCGGCACTCCGCAGGAAGAGGCCGCACCTCGTCGAGAGTCTCGCGTGGCTCGACGCGCTCTCGCCGTGGTCCGACCGCGAGCGGGAACTCCTCGACGTGGCGAAGGTCACGGGGACCTTGGGGCCCGACGCCATGGCCGACTACGTCGGATATCCCCGCCGGAAGTGGAAGGACCGGACGACGGCCTTGGAGTTCGCCCGTGCGACGGCGTTCCCTCCGGCGTGGTGGATGTTCGCGCGCCACGGCGGTCGTGGTCTCCGTCGTCGGGACCGCGCGCGGCACTTCTTTCGCCACGTGGTCGAGGTCCTTCGATGAACCGGACGCTTCCGGAGGCGTTCTGGATCAACCTCGCACGTTCGGCCGGGAGGCGAAAAAGGTTCCTCGAACGCGCGAATTCCCGGAAGCTCGTGGCCACACGCGTCGAGGCCGTGGACGGCGACGACGTCGCGTCGGTCCGGCGTGCGATCCGCTGGTCGGAGACGACCGTGAGGGAAGCGGCCTGCATCGCGTCGCACCTCCGGGCGATCCGTCTCGCGCGTCTCCGCGGTCTCGAACGCGCGCTCGTCCTGGAAGACGACACCACGTTCGAGCCCGTGGACCGGTTCCCCGATCTCTGGGACGCCATCGACTCCGCGCTCCCCGCCCGCTTCGGAATCGTCGCCTTGACGATCGCCCAGGCGCCCCGGGTCCTCGACCGGCACTTCGCGAAGGAGGCCCCGGTGATGCGCCTCGCACGGGACGGGTTCTGGTCGACCGGCGCGTACGTCGTCGATCGGACCGCCATGGAACGACTCGCGGAGAAGTTCGGCGAGGACGAACCCTTCGACGTCCGGTCCCATCGTCTCCGGCACGACGCGTACAGTCTCCTCATGCGGTCGTGGTCGGACGATCGGACGATCGACGGCCCTTGGGTCGCCCGCGTGCCCCTCTTCTCCTTCGAGGGCGACGACAGCGAGATCCATCCGCACCACCTCGACGAACACCGCGTGTCGCGTGCGTTCGTCCACGCGCACTTCGCGGACGCGTGGTCCTCCGTCCACGAGCGTCGGTACGGGATCCGCCCTACGCTCCGTCGAGGTCTCGCGTGGCTGTTTCCGGACCGCGTGGCGCGAGGGCCTCGCGCACGCGCCACGCGGTGACGTCCACGTCCCTCCGCATCCGGAACCAGGCACGTACGAGCGGATCGGCGGCGTCGGGGACGGAACGATGCACCTTGTTCCGCGAGCGGAGCCAGGGGACGGGGTGCGCCGAACTGATGTCGAGCGCGTCGGTCCCGATCCTGTCGGCCACCCGTCCGAACGGACCCTCGCATTCGAGCACGAGGTTCAGGACCGACTGATCGAACCTGTGATCGTCGAGCGTCGCTCCGGGAGGACAGAGGAGGGTAGGGTCGGCGCATCCCGCGGTCCACGTGTCGCACACCCACCGTGCGACGTCCGAGTGGGTGTCGAACGCCATCACGCCCGAAGCGCGCATCCGTCGTCGCAGCGCGGTCGCCGGCACCTTGCCCGGAGCGAACGGGGAGGCGAGCGCCGTCGGATGCGTCCGATCGCCGATCGATCCCTTGCCGCCGAAGGGGATCCAGAGGCCGTGGCCTTCCGCATGCCGTAGCGCGGGCGCCGGCGATGCCGTGAGGACGGATGCCGCGTCGAGCCAGAGGACGTGCCGGACGCCGGCTCGTCCGGCGCGCGCGAACGCTTCGTCCACGACCCTCGGTTTCCACCCGTTCGTGTTGACGCGTCGTGCCCGTGGACGCGCGAAGGCCGGGACGTGGGAGAGGTCGAAGTCCGCCCATGCGATCCTCGGGAATCGGGCGGTCGCGCGCGCGCGCATGGTCGGGCCGAGACCCAGGTCGGCGACGAGGACGCGGATCTCGCCCGCGGGATCCACGCGTTCGATGCTCGCGAGGAGCTGCGTCAGGGACCGCCGGTAGCGATCGTCCGCGGCCGTGACGACGAGGACGGAAGGAAACATCGCGTCCCCACACCCTAGGGCAGTCGACTCCGGAAAGGAACGCGGGACCGTCGACGACGGGGCCATCCTCGTCATGGCTCGGGTAGGGTCAGGGCCATGGACACGTTGTGGCACGTGGGGATCGTCCGCGCCGGCGTCGCCGCCTTCGCGGACGCCACGTTCGTGCCCGAAGTGCGGTGGCTGCCGGACGCCCCGTTCGACGCGTACCTCGCCGATCCGATCCTCCACACCACGGGCGACGGACACGTCCTCGTTTGCGAGCGCTACGACTACGCGACCCGCCGGGGATCCATCGTCCTCGCGCCGTTCGACGACGGCGCGGTGGGATCGTTCCGCACGATCCACGCACCCGGACATCACGTGTCCTTCCCCTCGCTCTTCGCGTCCGAGGGTGTCACGTACGCGACCTTCGAGGAGTCCGCGCGTCGTCGCGTCGTGCTCCACCGGTGGGCGGGCATGGACCTTCCCTTCGAGCCGGTCGCCACGTTGCTCGAGGGCGTTCGTGCCGTCGATCCGTTCGTGTTCTTCCACGGAGGGATCCATTGGCTCTTCGTCACCGACGACGAGGACGTGCTCCGCATCTTCCACGCGGATCGTGTCCTCGGCCCGTACCTGCCCCACCGGAAGAACCCGTTCCCCCGATCCCCCTTCGGCGAAAGGTCCGCGGGGCGGCCGTTCGCTCGGGACGGTCGAACGTTCCGTCCCGTGCAGGTGGGCCATCCTCGGTACGGGGCCGCCACCGAAATTCGCGAGATCTTCCACCTGTCCCCCGACGCGTTCGACGAGCGACCCGTGCGCAGGATCGACCCCGTCCCGGGCCGGTTCGGTCTCGGCCTCCACACGGTGAACGGCCATGGAACGTGGTCGGTGGTCGACGGCCTCCGGCGTTCGCGCATGCCTCCCGTGATCCGCGCCGTCGCAGGGAGCGTGGGGGCCCGCCTGGCCGCGCGGAGCACGTCCCGACGGAGCTCGCCGTGGTAGAGTCGCGCGCGCCGCATGACGTCCGTACCCCGTCCCGAGTGCCGTCCCGAAGCGTACGTCCGTGACGGAGTGCACCTCGTGCCGGAGCTCTTCGGAACGGCGGAGGTCCGGAGTCTCCGCGACTTCGCGGAGGAACTCCTCGTCGCGCCCGAACACGAACGGGGACCGTGGCGGTACACGGACGATCGGTGCGCAGCGGCGGGGCGGACCACGCTCGTCCACCGCGTCGAGCGCTTCGCGGACTTCGATCATCCCGGAGCGCGCGCCCTCCGTTCGCCCCGTCTCCACGCGATCGTCGAAGCGTGCCTCGGCATGCCCGCGTCGCCGTTCAAGGAAAAGTTGAACTACAAGCCCCGCGGCGGCTCGGGCTTCGAAGCGCACCAGGATCTGCAGGCGGGATGGGGCGCCTACGCCGACACGTTCGTGAACGTCGCCATCGCCCTCGATCCGTCGACTCCGGAAACCGGGTGTCTCGAGATCGCCCGCGGTCGGCATCGCGAGGGCCTCCTCGGTCCCATGTGGTGTCCCATCGTGAAGTCCGTCGAGGACACGTTGGCGTTCGAGCCGGTCGCGATGTTGCCCGGGGACGCCCTCTTCTTCGACGCCATGGTGCCCCATCGCTCGGGACCGAACGTGGGAGCGCCGTGGCGTCGCATGCTGATCCTGACCTTCTCCCCCGGGACCGGGACGGACGCGTCGGCCCGCTACCACGCCGACAAGTTCGCCGCGCATCCGCCGGACTTCGCACGGCCTCCCGGGGCGACGTCGCGGTACCGCGTCTGACCGTGCCGCTCCGCGTGGCCATCGTCAGCGAATACGTGCGTCCGTGGCCGGGCGGAATCTCCGAACACGTCCACCACGAGGCGCACGAACTCCGTGGAAGGGGCCACACGGTCACCGTGTTCTCTGGGCCGGACGGCGTGGACTCGGGTCGCGCCGGCGAGGTGGGAGGGGACGTCGTGCGGTTGCCTCGTTCCGTCACGTTCCGGGGCAACGGCGCGCGATCGCGCTTGTCCTTCGGCGCTTCGCTCCTCCGTCTCGGGAAGGTGCTCGACCGTTCCAGGTTCGACGTCGTCCACGTCCACGCGCCGCTCGATCCTCTCCTCGGCGTCGCCTCCGTCCTCGCCGCGAAGGTGCCCGTCGTCGGGACGTTCCACGCGAGTCACGGGCGGACCCCGGGTTTCCGCATGCTCCTCGGAACACCCTGGTCCCGACGCGCCTTCGCCAAACTCCACACGCGCGTCGCGGTGTCGGAGGAAGCGCGTCGCACCGTCGGCGCGTTCTTCGAGGGCGCCGTCACGGTCGTTCCCAACGGCGTCGATACCGCGCGCTTCCATCCGGAGCACCGCGTGGTACCGGCGGCGCCGACCCTCCTGTTCGTCGGGAGGCCCGACGCCCGGAAGGGCCTCGCGCACGCCCTCGCCGCGTTCGCGCGCGTGCGTCGCACGGTGACGGACGCGCGTCTCGTCCTCGCGGGGCCGTCCCTCGCCGACGTGGGACCCGAAGTCCCGCCCGGAGTGGCGGCGCTCGGCTACGTCGCGTCCCACGACCTGCCGAGGATCGTCGCATCCGCCGACGTCCTCGTGGCGCCGTCCTTGGCGAACGAGAGTCAGGGAATCGTGCTCCTCGAAGCGATGGCCTCGGGCGTGGTCCCGGTGGCGTACCGCATCCCCGGGTACGACGAGACCGTGCGTGACGGGGAAGACGGTGTGCTCGTCCCGCGCGCCGACGTCCCTGCGTTCGCCGACGCCGTGACGGACCTCCTCGAGGACCCGGAACGGCGCATGCGCATGTCCTCCGCCGCGGTCCGACGGGCGGCGACGTACGCGTGGACGTCCGTCGCTCCCCGGATCGAATCCCTGCTCGTGGTCGCGGCGTCGTGATCGTTCCCGTCGTCGCCCCTCCCGTGGCGTCCTCCACGACGACGGCCGGACTCGTGGCCGCCTTCGTGGTCGGTCTCTTCGGACTGGGCGCCGTCGTCCTCGCCGTCGGCACGCACTTCGGTCGGCTCGACGCACGGACCGCGTGGGGTCGCTTCGCGCTCGAGTTCGGGATCGTCGCCTTCGTCGCGGTGCCTCCGGCGTTCGGTGTCACGGCCGTGCGCGCGACCGCCGCGCCCCTCGTCGCCGTCCTCGTTCTCGAAGTCGCCGCCGTGGGGGGCCTTCCGCGTGGGATGCGGGGAGTCCTCGCGTCGCTGGTCGCCGCCGTCTCCGTGGTCGACGTCCCTCCGGCGATTCCCATGGCGCTCGCCGTCGTCTCCCCGCTGGTGTTGGGACTCGCCGTCGCGGGAGTACGGCACGCCGTGATCGGGCTGGCCGTCGTCGCTCCGTGGGCGTTCGGGTCGACGCTCGTGGCTCTCGCCCGGACGGAGCACGCGGTCGTCGCGGTGGACTCCGCCTACGCCGTCCTCGAGACCAGCGATTCCGCGGCGTACCTCCTCGGCGGAGCCTTCGGACGGACGCTCTTCTGGCCCCGTGTGAGTACGAAGAAGACGCGCACGGGCGTGATCGCGGCGCTCGTCACGGGCGCCCTCGTGGGGGGCGTCGCGGCCCCGCTCCTTTTCGGCACCTCGCCGCTCGTCGGCGGCGTCGTGGGGACCGCGGGCGCGTCCGCCGCGTCGGCTGCGGACCTCGCCACGAGCGCCCTGAAGCGGAAGCTCGGTTGCAAGGATTTCGCCGCGTGGATGCCGCACCACGGCAGCGCCTCCGACGCGTACGACAGCCTGATTTTCGTCCTGCCGCTTTGGATGCTCGTCCGGGCCATCCTGGGGTAGCGTGCGGCCGGAATCCGCTGTCCAGGCCATGATCGACGCGCGCACCAAACATCTGCAGGACCGCTTCTGGGACCGCATCGGTCGCGTCGTCGCACGCACGGGCATCACCGCGAACCAGGTCACGTGGTTCGGCCTCGCGGCGTCGCTCGCGAACGCGGCCGTGTTCGTCCTGTGGCCGAAGCCGCTCGTGTTCGCCGTCGGCATCGTCCTCTTCGAACTCACCGACGATCTCGACGGCGCCGTCGCGCGCGTGACCGGCACGGCCTCCAAGTCGGGTGCGTACCTCGACGCCGTCACCGACCGTTACAAGGACGCCGCGATGATCGCGGCCCTCGCGTGGGTCCACGGTGCGTGGCTTCCGGCGTTCGCCGCGGTCTTCGGCGCCATGCAGACGAGCTACGCGAAGGCGCGTGCGGGAATGGAGACGCCCGTCTCGAACGTGGCGTGGCCCGATCTCTTCGAGCGCTTCGAACGTGTCGTCGCGTTCGTGGTCCTCGTCCTCGCGACGGCCCTGTTCCCCGCCCATGCGTCGCGCATCGCGACCGGAGGTCTCGTCGTGTTCGCCATCCTGACGAACGCGTCCGCCGTCCAGAGGTTCTTCCGCGCCCGCACGCTCCTCTCCGAGGTCGGAGCCGAAGGGACCCCGGGCGACGACGGGGCGTCCTCGTGAATCCCGTCCGCACCGTCTCCGTCGTCAAGAACGAGCGCGCACGGGTCTCCGAGGTCCAGGCCTTCGTCGAAGCCCTCCGTGCGGGCCCCTTCGACGTCGCCGTCCACGAGACGCGGACCCTCGACGAGGGGGTCGCCGTCGCCGGACGCGAGGTGGCCCGCGGCGTGGACGTCCTCGTCGCCGCCGGTGGGGACGGTACGGTTCTGAGCGTGGTCGACGCCGCCTCCCGTCACGGCGTGCGCGTGGGCGCTCTCGCGCTCGGCACCGCCAGCGATCTCGCCTGCCACGTGGGCACGAAATCGCGCGGCGACCTCGTGCGTGCCATCACCACCGGCACCATCCGACCCGTGGACGTCCTCGAGTGCGAATTCACGGGACCGGATGGAACGCTCCGGACCTTGCCCTTCGTGACCACGGCCGGCGCCGGGGTCCTCGGCGCGGTGGCGGAACGGGAGCGGGCGGGCGCGGCCAAGGTCCTCAAAGGAGGCCTCGGGAACGCGAGCTGGCCGCTCCTCTTCTCCATGGCCTGGCGTTCCGTACGCGGTGCAACGGGATCCCTCGCCTGGGACGGCGCAGAACCTTCTTCCGCCGCTCCTCTCGATTGCTTCGAAGTGTGCAAAGTGCATTCACCCGGAGGCTTCCGCCTCGCCCCGGGCGCCCGGCTCGAGTCCGGGACCCTCCACGCCTTCTATTTCGGGGGCCTCTCCATGGCGCAATTCTCCGCGGACGTCGCCCGATGTCTCCGGAAGCCGGGGGGGCACCTCGATTCCCGCCGTGTCGAATACGTGTCCGACGATCCTTCCACCAACCGCGACGCCATCCGCGACGCTCGTCGAGTGACACTCCGCACGTCGTCGCCCCTTCCCGTGCACGTCCAGGGCGAATACGTCGGGACGTCGCCCGTCACGTTCCGCGTGTCGTCGCGACGCCTCGACGTCTATTCCACGGTCTGACCCCGTCCCGCTCACCGAGGAGATCCATGACCCGTTCGTTCGAAGGTTCGCGAGCGCTCATCACGGGCGGATCGAGCGGTATCGGCCTCGCGGTGGCCCGGGAGCTCGCGCGGAGGGGCGCCCACGTCGCGCTCGCCGCGAGGGACGTCGCGCGGCTCGACGCGGCCGTGCGGGAGGTCCGCGCGGTGGCGACCCCGGGCGTCGAGGTGCGGGCATGGTCGGTGGACGTCACCGACGCCGCCGCGGTCGCGAAGCTCCGCGCCGACGTTCTCGCGGAGTTCGGGGAGCTCGACGTCCTCGTCCTCAGCGCGGGCGCGACCCATCCCGCCGCGTTCCACGACACGTCCCTCGACACGTTCCGTGCCCTGATGGACGTGAACTACTTCGGCACGGTGCACGTCACCCGGGCCTTCGTCGACGACTTCCGTCGCCGTCGGAAGGGACACGTGGTCGGCATTTCGTCGATCGCGGGACTGCTCGGCGTCTACGGATATGCGGCCTACACTTCGAGCAAGTTCGCCGTCGCCGGATTCTTCGAGTGCCTGCGTCAGGAACTCCACGTCGACGGAATCGACGTCAGCGTCGTCTTCCCCGGCGACACCGACACGCCGATGCTCGAGGCCGAGAACCGCATCAAGCCGGACGCCACGCGTGCCGTCGCCGGCAACGTGCCGGCCGTCTCCGCCGACGAGGTCGCCCGCGCGATCGTCCTCGGGATGCAGGCGAAGAAGTTCCGGATCGTCCCCGGAGTCCACGCGAAGGTCGTGGCGCTCCTCGCGCGGCACGTCCCCGAACTGGTGCGCGCCGTGACGGACCGCCAGGTCCGTCGCGCCGTCACCCGCTGACGTCCGTCTTCGCGGCGACGCGCCACCTGTCCTGGAGGTGCCGGAGGGCGACGGTGTTCGCTCGCGTCTCGGGCGACGTACCGCGATTCTTCCTCCCGAGCGCGGTGGCGTCGTGTGTCCCGCGACCGTGGTGCGGCGCGAACGGGAGGCGTCGGAGCGGAACCACCCAACGTTCGGCGCCACAATGTGCGGAGAGCCACACGTCGTCGACCCAACGGACCGGTTCCGGTGCGGAACCGAGGCCGTGCACGCGCCCGTCGAAGAAACGGGGTCGGACGACGAAGCCGTTCGTGCCCTGGAACACGTCGACCCGTACGGGCTCCGCGATCACGGTGCCGCGGACGGGAACCGGGGGTTTCCGGAGAAGGTTCGTCACGAGCGTGGTCGGACGATCGACGAGATCGTCCGGAACCACCCATCCCGACGCGCACACGGCGGCGTCCGGCATCGCTTCCGACGCGCGCACCATGGCTTCCACGAAGTCCGGGGGAAAGAGGACGTCGTCGTCGACGACGAGGAGGCGATCGTCCGGCGCGTGCGTGGGGAGGGCCGCGAGGAGCTTCGTGGCGGGCCCTTCGTCCTCGCAGCGGACGAGGACCACGTCCGTGCCCGTGCCGGGAGCGCGCGTCGCCTCCGAGAGCCACGGAGGAACGACGGGCGCACGACCTTCCCGTCGCGAGACGTGGGGCACGTGGACGTGGACCCGCCGCGGAGGGGTCGATTGCCGGAACAGACTCGCGATCGTCCCTTCCGCGTACGCGATGCGGGACGCCGTCGTCGTGAGGCACACCGTCACGTCCGCGCGCGGTCGACCTTCCGCGAGTCGCATCCAGCCGGCGAGGTCGTGCCTGGAAAGCGCCATGCGGTCCCAACCGTCGAGGAGGTACGAGCGGCCCGAGAGTCGCCGGTAGAGACGGAGGCCCGCTCCGATCGCGAGTGCGGCGACGCCACCCGACGCCGCGAGTGCCGGGATCGTCACGACGGACGCTCGAAGCGGGACGGGCGCGGGAAGGTGCGCTCCAGGAAACGGCGGACGTGGTTCACGGCACGCGTCCTCGGGGAGGATCCGAAATCGTCGTTCAGCGTCAACATCGACGCGCCCCGCGCGCGCGCGAAAGCGATGGACGCCGCGTTCCACCAGGCGACGTTCACGAGACCCGCGTACCCGAACCGACGGCTCCGGGTGAACACGCGCCGGCCCGGATCCGCCAGGACACCCCGACCCTGGTGGTACATCGCCCAGGGGTAGAGGTGCTCGAGGGGCACGCTGCCGGGCGACCGGAACCGGTTGGCGCGCGTCCGACCGATCTCCTGCCGGAACGTGTCGACGCACGCGGCGAAGGCGTCCCGATCGACGAACAGTGGCGCGCGCTTCAGGCTCGGCCGCTCGCAGGCACCGTAGCGCGCGTCGAGCGCGACGTTGGCCTCGTAGAGCGCGCGTTCCCACGGGGACCGGTGACCCGGATCGGTGCTCGGCGTCCTTTCGCCGTGGACGTGGAGACGGAGCCGACCTCGGGCGTCGACGAAGTCGGAACGCCGCGTCGGCCGCAAGAAGAGACGGTCGTCTTCCATGTAGAGGAATTCACGGCCGACTCCGGGCACACGGTGGAGCATGGACACGATGGCGAACGAACTGAACGTGGGCGCCGCGACGGGGGGCTCGGTTCCCGAGGTGTCCACGCACGCGTCGTGGTGGACGACGCACACCCGCTCGGTGTCGAGCCAGGAGGGCACCTGCGGCTTCCGAGTGACGAGGAACACGCGGTCGGCCTCTTCGAGGTGCGATTCGAGGGAGCGCAGGGAGTACTTGAGGAGATCGAGGTTGTCCCGGTAGCGGTTCGGGTTCCTGTCGACGGGAGCCGTCGCGTACGCGCGGAGGTCCGCCTCGTACCCGGGCCACGCGCCGTCGACCCACGTGTAGACGACATCCATCGCCGCGGACCTTGACACGAACGGCGCCCCGAGGGGAGGGTCCATGAACATGGCGTCGACGTCCCGGAATCCCATGACCCCAGGCGACGTCCGCGCCACCTTCGACGCGGACCGCGCACGGGACGAACGCCTCGGGGAATGGCCGGCCCACGTGCTCTACCGGCCTTTGTCGTTCGGGATCGCGGCGTCGTGCGTGCGCCTCGGCATCCGCCCGAACACGGTGACGGCGGTGGGCTTCGCGTGTGCGGTGGCGTCTCCGGTGGCGGCGTACGTCCTCCGCGGCGTGGTGGCCTGGGTCGTGGTCGCGGCCCTCGGCGTCGCGTTCGGTGTCCTCGACTGCGTCGACGGCAACGTGGCGCGGGCACGCGGCGACGTCACGCGGACCGGTGCGTTCCTCGACGGGGTTTCCGACGCCACGTTCGACGTCGCGTTCCCCGTCGCGATGGCGCTGCTCGTCGTCCAGGCGTCGGTCGATTCGAGTGCGACGCCCCTCGTGTTCGGTGTCACGACGGCACTGGCGTCCCTCGCGACGCGCCGTGTACGGGACGAGTTCGAACGTCGGTTCGCGACGGACGCCCACGTCGACAAGACCGCGGATGGCCTCTCTCCCTTCGGCTTCGTCGTCGTGGCCTTCGGTTCCCTCGACCACCTGTTCCCCTTCGCGGTGGTTCTCGGTGGGGCCACGCACATGCTCGGAGCGGCCCTCGTGGGGAGTTGCGCCTATGCGGTGGTCGTCTTCGTCGTCGCGCTCGCGTCGGCGGTGGCGAAGGCGCGCGCACTCGACGCCCTCACGGCAGGACGCCGGCACCGCAACGGCTGACGGACGCGTCCGCGAACGCGGCGGTCGACCACGCGATCTCGAACGCGGGGACCCGGCGGGCCCACGCGCTCGCGAGCGGGACGCCGTGCCCGTCGAGGTTGCGGGCGTTGATGAGCGTGCCGAGGAGTCGTCGGGCGGCCTCGGAAGCCGGAACGCGACGGACGGTCTCCTCGCCGTCCGCCCGTCGAGGGAACACGATGGCCGAGATCGAGGGCGAAGGCGGATCGCCGGGCGGGTGCACGAACGTGCCGGCCGACCCCGAAAGCGTCTCGAAGGCCGCGAGCGCGCCCGCGAAGCGTCCCGCACCCGCGGGCTTCAGGTGCAACGGGCGGGAGAAGCCGTGGACGGGACCCTCCGTCCCGAGAAGCGTGAGTTCGTCGGTGACGACGTCGTGTCCCGCGAGGAGGAGCGACGTCGCGAGCGTGGACTTGCCTGCCCCGGACTCCCCCGGGATCACGACGCCGTGACCTTCGCGGGTGCGGACGAGCGCCGCGTGGACGGCGAGTCCCGCCCGGCACGGATCGACGAGGTGGTACACGAGTCGATGATCGATCCGTTCGACGAACGCGCTCGGGTCCCGTTCCCGGAAGACGCCTTCGGGCGTGCGCAACACGAGTTCGTCGCCCTCCTCCGAAGCTTCGAGTGTGACGTCCACGTCGCCGGGAGGTGCCGCGGGGATCCGACGGAGAGCGAACGCGAGGCACGCGGCGACGCGCGGGGACTCGGGACGGGCCGTGTCGACGCCGACCCGCACGCCTCCGAACGCGACCGTCCTCATCCTTCGAGGCACTGATGCGCACGAAACGACGCGAGGGCGCGATCGACGTCGTCGTCGAGGCCGTCGCCGGCGTCCGGATACGCCCCGCGGAGGAGTTCCTTGATGGCCGCGACGTCCCGTGTCCCGTCGCAGAGCTCCCAGACGACGGCGGCCGTCGCGTTCATCTCGATGACGCGTTCCGCGCGCGCGTCGTAGAGGACGAACCCGTCGTCGAACCGCTCGACCGTGAAGTCGGCGCGGCGGCGCGGCGTGCGTTCTTCTTCGGGCGCTCCGGCGGACATGGCCCCGAGACTACTCCACGCTCGCCCGCCGCAGAAGGAAGGTTGTCGAGCGCTCCCTGGGCGAGGGCGCGCACGGCGAGGACGAGTTCCGGCGTCTCGGCCGTGGCGGCACTGCCGAGGCCCACCACGAACGAGGCGAGGCGCGTGAGGCCCGAGGTGACGACCCTCACGCGGATCCCGCCCGTCGCGCTTTCGAGGACCATCCCGTCGAGGAGGTTCTTCGCGACCCAACGCGAGTCCGGGTCGGCGACGAAGAACGTGTGCGTCGTCGGGGCGCTACCGTCGTGGAACCCGTCGAGGCTCTCCCGGAGCCTCGCCTTCACGATCGCCGGGTCGACCGCACGGTACGGCTCGTGCTCGTCGAGCCGTGCGGCGAGGACGCTCTCGACGCGGAACCATTTGAGCGTTCCCGAATCGTGGCACGTGGCGAGGAAGCGCGCGGGCAGTGCGGTGCTGACGGCATGGACGGAAGCGTGACGCCACTTCGTCACCCCCTTCGACATCGTGAGGTACTCGAACCGCAGGGATACCTTCTTCGTCGCGGCGTCCTCGAGCGTCCCGAGGTGCTCGTCCTCACGATCGGTGGACGGGGGAGGGACGACGACGGACGGTCGCTTCGACAGCGCCGGCGCGTGGCGGACGAGGAGGTCCACGACCTTCGTGCGGGAGCGGCTCTTCGGCATCCGCGAGACGAGTCGGAACATCTCGGCGATGCCCTCCTCGCCCAACGCGATGGCCCCGGGGTACCAGTCCTTCGGCACGCTCCAGTACACGTGGGGGTGGTCCTCGTCCCGCGTCACGCGCGGGTCGTTCCGTTGCAGCTCCTGGAGACAACTCCGGAGCGCTTCGACACCGACTCCCACGCGTCGCGCGAGATCCGCCTGGGACCACGTGCGTTGATCGAGGAAGGCCTTGAACACGGCCACGACGGTCTCGGTGCTCTTCCTTTGTCCCACGGAGGCGAGCGTACGCCAGACCGGACGTTCAGTGACGTCCATCCGCGCGACCGTTTTCGAGGCGCGCGTGCCGTACGCCGAACGGAGAGCGGAGGGAGGGACGCCACGTGGGGACTTGGTACGACTTCGCCTGTTCGAACTGCCCTTACCGGGCCAAGGTGTCGGGAGGACCGGACGTCGGGGTCCACGCGGTCACGCACACCGTGGCGTGCGAGGAGTGCGATGGTCTCCTCGACGCGCACAAGTCCAGCGAGAACGACGGGCCTTCGGTCATCGTCGACTACGTTTGCCCGCGACAGCGAGGGCACGCGAAGCACACGATCCGCTTCTGGACCCATCCCGGACCGTGCCCGAAGTGCGGACATCGGATGGTCCGGGGGGCTCCACTCGACGTGGGCGATTGAATTCCGTGGGTCGCGGCATCCGCCACGGCGACGCCCGGCAGGTGGTAGGTTCGAGTTCGTGGAACCTGGGCGAGTCTTGCGATCGGGCGCGTCCGTGGCGCTCGCGGCGGCGATCGCGATCGCCGCGTGCGATTCCTCCGAGTCGCCCGTTCGCGCGAACTCGGCGGGCGCTTCCGTCGGACGCGTGGCATCGGCCCTCGTGCGCGAGAGTCGCGTCTGGACCGAGAGTCCGAGGTTCTCGGAGCGGACGGGGGCCGGCTCGGCGTACGACCCGATGTCGATGCACGTCCTCGTCTTCGGCGGATACGCCGGCGACGACCTCGACGAGACCTGGCTCTTCGACGTGAACGGGTCCACGCCTTCGTGGACTCTGCAACGGACGTCGGGCCCTTCGAAGCGGACGTTCCCGGCGATGGCGACGGACACGGCCCGTCGACGTGTCGTCCTCTTCGGTGGCCGTCACACGTCCGTGCCGAACGCTTCGCTCGACGACACGTGGACGTGGTTCGACGGGACATGGCGGCTTCTCCCGACCGCCGTCCATCCGCCGGGTCGTCATTGCACGTCGCTCGTCTACGACTCCGTGCGCGACGAGTTCGTCCTCTTCGGCGGGACGGACGTCGCCCGCCCGACCCCGCTCGGCGACACCTGGGTGCTCCGCGGTGACGCGTGGGAACCGCGGACTCCCGCCCACTCGCCTTCTCCGCGGTGGTGCGCGAGTGCGGCGTTCGATCCGCGGAGCGGGGGCACCGTCGTCCTGTTCGGAGGCCAGGTGGTTTCCGGAAGCGGCGCATCGAAGAACACGGACGAGACGTGGACGTGGGACGGGACGGATTGGACGCTCGTGCCCATGGCCGGCAACGTCCCGGTGCCCGCGCCCCGGAGCGTCGCCGCGATGACGACGGGCCGGTTCGGAGGCCCGGTGCTCTTCGGCGGCGTCGGTGACGCGTCTTCGCCCCTCACCGACACGTGGGTGTGGTCGGGAACGCGGTGGACCAACGCCGATCCGCCGGTGGTTCCGGCGTTCCAGTACGCCCAGACGATGGCGCACCATCCCGACGTCGATCCCGCCACCGACCGCA
The DNA here is from genome assembly GCA_046351475.1 of Polyangiaceae bacterium. Classification (GTDB taxonomy): domain Bacteria; phylum Myxococcota_A; class Polyangia; order Polyangiales; family Polyangiaceae; genus JAXLYL01. The sequence continues at coordinate 15,478 of JAXLYL010000036.1, read as the reverse complement.
CCTACCTCTTCGGCCACGGCGATACGTTCGCGTGGACGGGCGCGACCTGGGCGAATCTCGGTGCCGATCAGTCCCCTCTCCCCCGCACCGGCGCGCGGATGATTTTCGATCCCGCGGGCAAGGAGAGCCACCTGTTCGGCGGCGCCCCGTTCGGTTCGGGGAACATGTTCCCGGACCATTGGCGTTGGACCGGCACGAGTTGGGGTCGGGTCCGTCCGCCGAACTCGCCGCCCGCCCGCAGGGATCACGCGATGGCCTTCGACTCCACGCGGAAGCGCATCGTGATGTTCGGCGGCCGGGTCACCTCGGGGAGCCCGGCGGTCGTCACGCTCACCGACGACACGTGGATCTACGACCTGACGATGGGGACGTGGGCCGAGGTCCACCCGGCCGTCTCGCCGTCGCCCCGACATTTGCACGCGATGGCGTACGATCCGACCCACGACCAGGTCGTCCTCGTCGGAGGCGTCCGCGCCGACTCGGTCGAATTCGCGGAGACCTGGATCTTCGACGGCGCGTCGTGGAGTCCGGCGGCGTCGCCGTCCTCCGCGCGGATGGGACCGTCGCTGGCATTCGACTCGGCCCGTGGGAACCTCGTGCTCTTCGGCGGCAGTGCCTCCGGCGTGACCAGCAACACCACGTTCACGTGGGACGGCTCCGCGTGGACTCCGGTTCTCACCGCGGTCGCGCCTCCGCCCAGGCTCCTCGCGTCTCTCGTCGACGATTCCGATCGCGGACGCCTCGTGCTCTTCGGAGGTCGGACTTCCCAAGTGAACCACCGGGACACGTGGACGTGGGACGGCACGACATGGACGGACACGTCCGGAGCCGTCGCGCCCCTCCATCCCGTCGACGGTGCCGCGGCGTACGACGCGGCGCGGGGGCGCGTCGTCTACTTCGGCGGAGACTCGCGGGATGCCGCCTCCAACCGGACGTGGCTCCTCGACGCGCGTGGGGGCGCGTGCACGAGCCACGACGACTGCGTGGGAGGGCGCTGCGTCGACGGCGTGTGTTGCACGAAGTCGGCATGTGGCGTCTGCGCGACCTGCGCGGGAACGGATCCCGGCACGTGCACCGCGATCGTGTCCGCACCCGATCCCGACACCTGTTCGGGCGCGTCGTCGTGCGACGCGAACGGCGAGTGTCGGCCCGCGCGCGGTCGGGCGTGCCGCCTGGGAACCGAGTGCGCTTCGGGGCACTGCGTCGACGGCGTATGTTGCGACAGCGCCTGCACGGGACGGTGCGAAGCCTGCGACGTCCCGGGAAACGTGGGGACGTGCATCCCCGTCCGCGGGGCGCCCCACGGCGATCGCCCCGCCTGCCTCGGCGCGACCGACGAGTCTCCGTGCACGGGAACGGTGTGCGACGGAGCGGATCGGACGTCCTGCGGCGCGTTCGTCGGCACCGACGTGGCGTGCCGCAGAGCGGCGTGCGTGGACGGCGTGGCGACCCTCGCCGCTCGGTGCGACGGGAAGGGAACCTGCAACGAACTCCCCGAAGTTCCGTGCGCTCCGTACCTCTGCGTGGCCGACGGGTGCGGCGTGCGGTGCGACGCGGACCCGGACTGCGACGCCCGTTTCCGGTGCGACGTCGCGACACGGCGGTGCGTCGCGAAGGAAGCGTCGACGTGCGAACCGCCGTCTTCGTTGGTTTCTCCCGACGGACTCCGCGTGGATTGCGCCCCGTACCGGTGCGAAGGCAGCGCGTGCCTCAAGTCGTGCAAGTCGGTCGACGACTGCGTCGCCGGGAAGGTCTGCGACGCGCGTTCGCTCTGCGTCGAGGCTCCGACGGTCGACGGCGCTGGCGGCGGATGTTCGTGCGGTCTCGCTTCCGGCGCCGCCCCCCGGACCGCGGTGCTCGCGCTCGCGGTCCTCGTCTGCCTCGGGACGTCCCGGCGCGCACGGCGCCGCGTTCGTCAGCGCGCGGAGCGTTCGTAGCCGCGGAGCTCGGCCAGTGCCGACGCCGGAGCGCAGAGGATCTCGCGGTGGGAGTCGTCCCGGAGGGAACCGTTCGCGCACCGTCCGGGCATGCCCGTGCACGGAGGATGGTGGTTCGCCCGGCACGTTCGTTCGAGCTCCACGACCTTCGAGATCAGGGCGACGGCCGCCGCGGGCGGGGTCTTCTTCACCTTGCGCGCTCCCGTGCGCGGATCGTCGCAGGTGAGCGTGCCTTCGTCGTCCAGCGTGCAGCCCCAGGCCGCCGGATCGCCTTTCGATGCCTCGAGCACGTGGTGACCGACGTCCAATGTCAGCGCGGTGTCGTCCGCGGTGCGGACCCGCGCCGCGTCCAGGGTGGCCACGACGGCCGCGTCCTCCGGCGTCTTGACCGTCGCGCCCGCCTGGGAGGCGACGTGGGCGTCGTCGGACGCGGCCTTCGCACAACCGACGGGCGAGGAGAGCATCACGACGCACGCAGCGACGGCCGCGGAGCGACGATCCTGGGATGGCGCGAACACTTGGAACATGTGCCGTAGATTCGCACGCTCCCATGCCTCGTGGAACCGCGACCCTGGGCGACGATGGCGCCGCCGGGGGATCTGCCCGCTCGCACCGGATCCGGTACGATGCCGCCCATGGCTCCGATCCTCGTCTTCCGTTGCGACGCGTGCGGTGCACCTCTCGCGCCGGTCGAACGAGGCACCGTCGTCTGTGCCTATTGCCGCGCACCGAACGTCGTCGCGGTCCTGGCTCCGACGGAAAAGGCGACGCTCGACGGGGACGTGACGCTCGTCGCGTTCCCGTCGGCGCCTCTCCTCCACGAAGCTCCGGCCTGGGTCGTGACGCCTCCCTCGGACGCGACGCCGGACGTCGTGGTCCTGCCGACCGTGGGGACCCATCGGATCGTCCCGACGGGAGTCCTCGCAGGTCTCGCCTCGGCCCTCGTGGAGCACCTCGTGCTCGGAGCGGGGCTCGTGGCGAGCGCGACGTTCTTCATGGACAATCGGACCCGCACCATCGTCCACCCCGAAGCGCCGTCGGCGGACGCGGAGGAGTGGCGACGCGCGGTCGGCGCCGATGCACGCCACGCGGTGCTCGCGGGTGTCGTGGCGGACGGCGACGATCTCACGCTTCACGTCCTTCCTCCGGGAGGCCGGCTCCGCCGCGTCGCGCTCCCACGGGGGGCGGTCGAGGAAACGCTCGGGGGAGCCCTCGAAGACGCGCTCGTCCGCGAGCTCGCGAACGAAGGCATCGCGCGGAGGGGCCGCCCGGCTTCCTGGTACCGTCGGCCGGCCCCCGAGGTGCGCCTCCGCATGCTGCGGGCGTGCACGATGGACCTCCAGCTCGTCGTCGCGTCCGGCATGAAGGGCTCGACCGCTCTCGCCACGGAGACGTTCGCGTCGATGACGACCCCGTTCGGGGCGGACGACGTGGCGCGCCTCTTCGACGCGACGATGGCGTCGGTCGCGACGTGCATCGGGGACCTTCCGCAACTCGCGCTCGCGGTGTCCCGTGCGCTCACGTTGGCGGACGATCGCGACGTGCTCGACGACGACCGCAAGCGACAGGTGGCCCGGCTCCTCGCCGACGCGCCGCCCGGCACGCTCCTCCACGCGATGTCGCCGTGGATGGCGTCGTTCGTCGGGGAGACCGATCGCGCGATCGCCCGACTCTGTGCGCTCCGTCCTCGGGCTTTCGGGTCCTACGCCGACTGGCTCGACGGCATCGAGGACGACGACCTTCCGGATTCCCGCGTGTTCGCAGTCCTCGCGACGCTCCCGGTCGCGAGCGGTCCCCGGGACGCGCGGACGGGGATCGGTCTCGGTGCCGTGGAGTTCGGCGCGGACGTCGCGGAGGTCGCCCGGCACTTCGGTGCACACGGTCCGGCCGACGAGGACGGACGGGTCGACTTCGCCAACGGCGTCTGTGGACTCTTCGACGACGGCGGCGTCCTGTTCGCGCTCGAGGTGGACGTGGCGGGGACCGATTTCACGTTCCACGGCCTCCCTCCGGGCGGACTCGACGAATCCTCCCTCCGCGCCTTCTGGAAGGCGCGTTCGGTCGACGTCACGCGCGAAGAAGGCGAGGATGGCGCGTGGGATCTCGTCGTGCCGCTCCTCGGGTGGCGATTCAGGTTCGAGGGAGGATCGCTCGCGACGTTGCAGTGGTCGTCCCTCGAGACCGAAGGGACCGACCCGTAGGACCGCGCGGCCGGATTCGTCCGCCCGGAATGAATCGGCGGACGGCGCCGTCGTCCAAGGAGCCACGATGGCTTCGAATCCTTGGCGGCACCCCGACGAAGAACTCACGGTCGCATCCCTGCTCCGTCACGAAGGGGCGACGCGGTGCACGGGGGGCCGGAACCGGCTGACACGACCTCTCCTCGGCGGTTCGGAACCGGTCAGCGATGCTGATCGACGAGGATGGTGTTCCCGTCGGGGTCCGTGATCATGAAGTTCGCGGGGCCCGTGGATCCCGTTTCGGCCTTCGCCACGAACGTGATGCCCGCCGCTTCCAGCTTCGCCTGCAGGACGCGGACGTCCGTGAAGGACTCCAGGTTCTCCGCCTTCGCGTTCCACCCCGGGTTGAACGTGAGGACGTTCTTCTCGAACATCCCCTGGAACAGTCCGAACGTGACGGTGCCGTTCCGGAGGATGAGCCAGTGCTGGTCGATGGCGCCACCCACGACCTCGAATCCGAGCTTGGAATAGAAGTCCCGCGAAGCGCGGAGATCCTTCACGGTCAGGCTGACGGAGAACGCACCGAGGGACGAGACGACGGAAGACATACCCAGAATGCTACACCCGTCGCACGCTCGCACGCGCCTCGGTCGCCATGCCCGCCTCGAAAAAAGACGAAGGGCCCCCGCGGAACACCGCGGGAGCCCGTCGTCACGACCGGTGTCGGTCTTCGCCTACGTCACGGCAGCAGCACGGATTGCACGTTGTCGTTCATGCCGATCCCGGTGCATCCCGCGCTGGTGAAGTTTCCACCGCAGAAGTTGATGTCCGAGGTGAGGGTGCGACTGCAACCCGTGCAGTTCGCTCCCTGGAACACGGTGGCCGAACTGCCCGCGTTGAACCGGAGGTACGAAGCACCGCCGGGGGCGATGGGTTGGAAGCATCCCGAGCCCCGGAAGTTGTTCAGGACCTGGGAAGTGCCGTCGCAGTGCAGGAGGATGTCGACGTTCGAGTCGATCTTCGTCTGCGCGAAGAGCGCGCTCACCGCCGCCGCATCGAGGACGCCGTCGTAGATGCGGACGTCGTCCATGAAGCCGTTGAAGTTGCCCGCACCGAACCGGCAGCCGTTGCCCGAGCCGATGAGGTAGTCCGTCGCCCAGTTGAACCCGCTGCAGCCGACGCCGCAGTTGCCCGTGGGCGACGCCGTCTGCACGTCGAGGACACCGTCGACGTACAGCTTGAAGCCGCTGCTCTTGTCGAGGACGTACACGACGTGGTGCCAGGCGCCGTCGTTGACGACCTTGGCGCCCGGTTGGTTCACCTCGGACCAGGCGTTCGTCGCGAGCGTTCCCCCGAAGCCGTTGCCGACCGTGCGATCGCAGCCGCCACCGAAGGTGCTGCCTTCGATGCTCTGGAGACCCTGGACGGTGCTGGCGCTGGTGCGCATCCACATGGCGAAGGAAATGTTGCCTTGCGGAATGGCGATGCCTGCGCCTTGACCGGCCGCGTTGTTCGGGAAGACCGCCCGGAGGTAGCCGGAGCCGTTGAACCGAGCGGCGGCGGATCCGAAGAGGCCGACGCCCGCTTGGAACGTGAGGCCGGTGCCCGAAAGCGCCGCGTTCACGCCGTTGCCGGAGGTGTCCGTCGCGGTGGACGAGTTGGTGGCTTCGTCCATCGTCCAGTGGCCGATGAGCGACGTGGCCGACGGCGTGCAGGTCGCCTGGACCTTCAACTCGTTGGTTCCGCCGCACGGGTCGCCGAAGGTCGCGTCGTTCGCCGGGATGGTGCAGCTCCGGTGACCGAGGCAGGCCGTCTTGGCGACGTCGAGGGAACGCGTCGCGTTGCACGACGACGTCGCGAACGATCCGCAGGAACCCGTCGGCGTGCCGTAGCTGGCGAAGTTGATCGTCTCGATCCACATGCCGGCCGGGCAGGTGAGCGTCGCGGTGCCGCCCTCGACCGCCGTCCCGCACACGCGGGCGGAGGTGAAGGTGCTGCATACGCCGCCGAAGCAGGATTCACCGGCGCCGCAGACGTTGCCGCAGCGGCCGCAGTTGGCGTTGTCGGTGGCGCGGTTCACGCACGCCGAACCGCACGTGTCGGGCGCCGAGACCGGGCACGTGCACGCGCCCGCCACGCAGGAGGTGCCGCCCGTGCAGGCGACCGCCGCCGCGCAGGTGGTGGCGCTGCATTTCGTGTTGTCGGTCGCGAGGGTGCGGCACACGCCGTCCCCACATTCGACCTGACCCGTGGGACACGACGTCACGCACGCGCCGTTCGTGCAGATTTGTCCCGCCGTGCACTGCGTCGCCGCGCCGCAGGTGGTCGTGCTGCAGAACGTGGGATCCGTCGCGAGGGTCCGGCAGACGCCGTCCCCGCAGTCGACCTGGCCCGAGGGGCAGGACGTGGCGCACGCGCCGGCGACGCAGACGCGTCCGCCCGAGCAGACCGTGCCCGCGGAACTTCCGCCGTCGTCGGCTCCGCATCCCGCGGTCGCGCCGCAGAAGGAGGAGTTCGTCTGCGGATCGATGCACGCACCGTTGCACGCGATCGTGCCCGCGGTGCAGGAGAGCGTGCACACGCCGCCGTTGCAGACTTCCCCGAGACCGCAGGGGTTGCCGCACGTGCCGCAGTTGTTCCGGTCCGCCTGGAGATCGTAGCAGCGCCCGCTGGAACCGGAGCCCGCGTCGGGGTCGCCCGCGTCCGCCGTGGACGTGCCGCAGAACGTGAGTCCGTCGGAGCAGGTCGCGCCGCACGAACCGTTCGTGCAGACCTGGCCCGGAGAACACTGGTTCGTGCAGCTGCCGCAATGGGCGTTGTCGTTGTTCGTGTTGAAGCACGAGCTGCCGCACTTCACCGTTCCGCCGACGCAGATGGTCGCGCAGGTGCCCTGCGAACAGACTTCGTCCGCGCCGCACTCGGTCATGCAGTCGCCGCAGTGCTTGGAATCCGACTGGAGATCATGGCACGTCGCGCCGCACGCGGTGGAACCCGTGGTGCAGGACGTGGTGCAGACTCCGGCCGAACACACGTGGCCGGACGGGCACACGTTCCCGCACGATCCGCAATTCGCCCGGTCGCTCGCGGAGTCCACGCACACCGTGCCGCACAGGCGACGGTCCCCCGGACAGGCGCTCGCGTCGGCGGCGTCGGCGTTCGTGTTCGCGTCGGTCGCCGTCGCGTCGTTCGCGGCGTCGGCACGTGCGTCGGTGGCGGCGTCGCCCGTGACGGTGGCGTCCGAGCGCGCGTCCGTGGCGGCGTCCACCGAGGCGTCGTTGGCGGTGGTGGCGTCGCGGTTGGTGCCGGAGTCGGTGCTCGTGGAACCTCCGTCCGTCGTCGTGGAGCCACCGTCTCGGGCGGTGGAACCGCCTTCGGAGGTGGTGCTGGAGCCATCGCCGTTCACGCCGGAATCGGTCAGGTCGGTGCTGCTCGTCGAACCGCTACAGCCGGTCAACGCGAGGAGCCCCACCCACCCGTACGCGAGGGAACGGGCCCGGATGGGCGCCGTGATTCGTAGTCTTCGCATGTCGAGTCCTCTCGGGAATGCGCGCGGTGCCATCGCTGCGCGCCGAAAGAACGTATCGGACCGTCACTCTCCCTGACAACGGAACACTTGGGCCAGCAAGTGCTCGGGATTGTTTCGAAAGAAGGTGGTTCAGGCGCGCCGCCTCCCCGCAGGGAGGGCATGTCGGGACCCGGAAGCGTCGTCGCTCGACTCCCGCGCCTTCCCGAGCATCGCGGCTTCGAGGCCTTCGCGTCAGGTCGGGGCGAGGGCGACCTCGACGTCGCGGAGGAGGCCCACGAATTCCTCGTCGTCGAAGAAGCGCGCGCTCGAGGCGAGCCGGTCACGGAGCCACAGGATGGCGTCCTCGTGCGAGCGGCCTCCGCGACGCATGGACGCGTCGTACTTGTCGAGGAGGATGACCAGCTTCTCGGCCCGATCGAAGGTCGCGTTCCGACCGAAGGGACGCGTGAAGCGGTCGTCCTCGCCGACGATGGATTCCGGATTCACGTCTTCCAGCAGGTGGTGCGCGGCCGCGGCGCCGACGGCTTCGGCGGGAAGGCCCGCCGCTTCGGCGATGGCGAGGGTCCACCCCGTGTGCAGGTTCCAGAATTGGCGGAGCGTGATCGACGGCGGAACGCCGATGGCCGCGAGGCGGGCGAGCCGGGGTTCGGCGTCGGCCGGGAACGACGCGCGCACGAACGTCGCGAACGACTGCCGGTCGTCCTTCACGTTCTCGACCGCGAACGCCTCGGCGACGATGCGGCGGGTGCCGACGTCCGCCCCTTCCGGACCGGTCTTGCCGATGTCGGAGAAGAGGCATCCGAGGACCACTGTCTGTCGTTCCACCGCGTCGAAGGGCTTCGAGGGGCGGGTGGCGTCGACGTGACGGAACACGCGCTCGGCGTGGTCCGCCATCCGCGACGCGTCGTCGAAGGTGTGGGAGACCTCGGCGAGCAGGCGCATCCGGTCCACGAGGGAGCCCCGCGCCGCGTCGGGATCGAACCCCACGGCGCGGCACCGTGCGCGGAGTCCTTCCATGGCGTCCCTTGTCGTTCCCGAGGCCACGATCAGTGCTCGCCGTCCGCCTCGGTCATCTTGCGGAGGACGACGGCGATGGTCTTCGCGTGCACGTCCGCACGCCGGAGGAGCGCAGCGGCACGCTCCGTGTCGTCGGAGTCGACGGCTTCGAAGAACGCATCCACGGCGTCGATCTCCGCGAGGCGCTCCAACACTTCGGTTCCTTCGAACGAACTCTCGTCCATGGGGGAATCTCCCGACGTCGGTCGCCAGGGCGGTGCGCCGACGTTACCCGATCACGCGTTCGCCGTGGAGACTGCGTCCACCGGCGGACCGTCCACCGCGTCCCGGATCAGTCGGCGGAGCAGCGGATTCAGGACGAGGAGCACGATTCCGAGGATCACGCTGCCACACCCGAGCTCCACGAACAGCTTGGCGTAGACGGGGTTCGTCGTCACTGCGGTGCCTTCGCTCGGCTCCGGAACCATGCTCGAGAAATCGCCGGCGAACACGGAAGCGAGGCCGGTCACGAGCATCCAGGATCCCATCATGACTCCCTGGTACTTCCGGGGCGCGAGCTTGCCGATCATGGCGTAGCCCACGGGCGAGATGAGCAGCTCGGCGAGGCTCTGGAAGACGTAGCTCACGAAGATCCACGTGAACGACGAGAGACCCGACGGCCCCGCGAGCGCGATCCCGAGCGGAAGCGCGAGGAACCCGACGCCCATCAGCACCAGCGATGCCGCGAACTGGCGGGGGATGTCCACGTTCACGCCGCGGGCGCGGAGCTTCACGAAGAACGCGGAGAGCAGCGGTCCACCGAGGACGATGACGACCGTGTTGATGTTCTGGATCCACTGCGGTTCGATCGTGAAGCCCCAGACCTTCCGGTCCACGTTGTGCACGGCGAAGAGCTGCAGGCCGCTCGGGGCCATCTGGTAGAGGGACCAGAAAACGAGCGAGCCGACGGTCAGGATCATGTACGCCGACATGTTGCGCTTCTCGCGCGGGTCGGGGTGGCGCACGGTGAGCACGAGGAGCGTCACGGCGACGACCGCACTCACCACCTTCACGAGTCGTTCGGTGCCGTGGGGGTGCTGGAGCATGAACCAGACGACGGGCACGAGCACGACGAGGATCGTCATGCCGACGGCGAACCGCAGTCGGAACTCGCGAGGGAGAGCCTCTCGGAGCGGCGTGTCGATGTCCGCGAGGATCTTCCAGTAGGCGAGCGCCAGCAGGATGGCGACGAAGTTGCCGACGGTCGCGAAGGCGAAGAGCGCGCGGTAGCTCTCCGTGGCCTGGAAATAGCCGGCCGCCGTGAAGCCCACGAAAAATCCGATGTTCATGCCGGCGTAGTTCCAGAAGAACGCGCTCTCGCGTCGTTCGTCCTCCGGCTTGAACCGTTGCGTGAGCATCATGTTGATGCACGTCACGTTCAGACCGCTCCCCGTCAGGAACAGCGCGAGCCCGACGTAGAGGAGGGCCGTCGTGCCCCCCGCGATCGCGGCGCATCCGAGCACCTGGAGGACCATGCCGCCGACGAACAGGTTCCGGTTGCTCAAGAACCGACCGCCGAGCCAACCACCGAAGAGGTGGAGCCCGTAGTTGAAGGCGCCGAAGACGCCCATCATCGTGGTGGCGTCCTGGGTCGAGAACCGGAGGTGCTTCGTCGTGTAGAGGACGAGCGTCGAGTAGAGGACGGCGAATCCGAGCGTCGAGAAGAGCTGGACGAAGAAGAGGACCCCCGCGCCTTCCGGGATCTTCGACGTCGCCTTCGTCGCCCCGGTCGTGAGCGCGTCGGTCATCGCACGGTGCTTCGGGCCACGGTCCAGGCCTGGTTGGGACCTCCGTGGCAGCCCCACACGACGACGTCGGTCCCGTCGGCCGCGGCGCCGCCGAAAAGATCGAGGCACTTGTCCGAAAGACGGGACACCAGGCGGAGGCCTTCCGGGGAGTCCTTCACCGACCAGAGTTGGTTGTCCTGGCCGTTGCACCGGTACTGGCGGACGTCCGCGCCGTCGGCGGCGTTTTGCCTCCAGACGTCGAGGCATTTGCCGCTGTGACGGGCGACGACGGAGACGTATCCCGGCACCCGCGAACGGACGAAGTCCCATCGTTGGTTCGGGGCACCGTGGCACGTCCAGCCGAAGACGTTCGCGCCGTCGTCGCGGCTCCCGCCGGCGACGTCGACGCACGATCCGCCTTGCGCATTCACGAGGAGCCTTCCGACGCACGCCGACGGGGAGACTTCGTGGTCCCCCGAAACGCACCCGAGCGCCGGGAGCACCTGCGAACTCCGCGTGCGCACGAAGGTGCGGAGGCGCGCGCGCATCGACGTCATGGTGGCGTCGTCGTAGGGGCGCTTCGTGTCGGCGGCGACGGCGGTCGCGATCACGCTCTCGAGAGCGTTCGCGCGCGCGGCGAGACCGAGGCCGTCGAAGACTCCGGCGACGCGACGCACTTCCTTCGTGAACGCGACGGTGCACCGCTCCGTGGCGAAGCACTTCTGGAAGAAGAAGCCGCGACCACCGAACACCGCGACTTCCGACGCGAGCGCTTGGTCGGTCCCCGTGGGCAGGAAGGACCACAGGCCCGTCGTCGTACTCCGGTAGATGCGGAAGTTGTTCGGGGAGTAGTAGTTGTCCCAGTCGCCGAGGACCACGGACGCGGCCATCATGGCGAGCAGGCCGGAGGTGTCGACCGAGGGCGAGGGGCCGAAGAGGACGCCGTCGCCCGGCGTCTCGGCGGCGGCGACCAACGCCGTGAGCGCGGCGCGGCCGGGATCGTCGCCTTCGTCCAGGTCCATCTTCGACTGACCGGCGGTCGTGACGTCCGCTCCGCCCCCTCCGCCTTCGTACAGGATGCCGTCGTGGTCGCCGAACTCGCGTTCGAGGAAGCGTGCGTCGATGGTCTCGAGATCGAGGTACAGGCCGTAGGGCTGGCCGTTCAGGGACACCGTCGCGTAGCCCGCGCGCGGCACGTGGACGCCCGCCGCCCGGTAGACGTCGTACGCGAGGACCTCGTGGGTCATGGTCGCGTCCTGGACCATGTTGTTCAGGGTGAGGTTCTTCAGGCCGAAGAACTCGTCCCCCTTCTTGAACTTCACCTTGAAGGCCGGCTTGTCCGTGATCGGTCGCAGGGATCCGATGGAACCCTTCAGACGGATCGTCACCTGGTGGGTCACGCCGAGGTGGGTGAACGAACCCGGCACCGGCGTCTTCGGCTCCCGCGCGAGGGACGCCATGCCCGCCGCATCCACGGAGAGGGCGAACGCGTGGACGGCGGTGGGTCGGAAGAAGTCCTCGGCCGTGAGGGCGGACGTCGACTCGCCCACGTCGCGATCCCCGGAGTCGCCCGGAACGGAGGCGCAGGCGGCGAGGCCCATGGCGGCCACGATGGGAAGGAGGGAGGGAACGGGGACTCGGGCAATGGCGAAGGAGGGGAACACGGCGGACGGGGTATGCCTCGAACGCCCGACCCCACGCCACACCCGAATTCGGATTCCGCCGTCGGTCACGGAGGCCGGAGGCGGTCTCCCTTCGAAAGTGCCTGCGAGACGTGCTCGAACAGTTCGCGATCCTTGGCTTTTTTCGCAGCGTCCCGGCCCTTCGTGGCCGCGAGAGGGACCGCCATCCGGGGGTTGCCGGCGAGGGCGGCCGCGTGCCGTTCGAGGAAGGCCCAATAGAGGGGCGTGAGGGGGCAATCGGTCTTGGGGTCGAACGCGCACGACCGGCAATAGTCGCTCATCCGGTTCACGTACGCAGCGCCGGCGACGTACGGCTTCGTCACCATGCAGTCCCCCGCGCCGTAGGTTCCCATGGCGAGGACGTTCGGTTCGACCACCCAGTCGTAGGCGTCGACGTAGGCGATCCAGAACCAGTCCGTGAGCTCGCGAGGATCGACGTCGAGGAGCTGCGCGACGTTCGACAGGATCATGAGACGCGTGATGTGGTGGCTGTACCCTTCCGCCCAGACGTCGGCGACCACGCGATCGAGGCACGCGAGTCCCGAGGGCCGATCCCAGTACGCCATGGGCAGGCTCCGTCTCGCGCCGAGGACCGACGGGTTCGCGTCGGGCGTCGGGGGGATACCCGGCACGGTCCGGAAGCCGTCCGTGGCGACGTGCACGTGGTGGACGAACTCCCGCCATCCGAGGAGCTGACGGACGAACGCCTCCTGGCTGGCGAGGGGCAGGTCCGCTGCCACGACCCGCTCCAGCACCGAACGCGGCGTCACGCGGTGGAGGTTCAACAGCGGCGAGAGTCGCGTGTGGAAGAGGGAACGGGAGAGCGTGCTCATGGCGTCCTCGAACGGACCGAACACGGGCAGGCACGTCGCGAGACTCCGGGAAAGGACGAGGCGCGCGTCCGCGAGCGTCGCGGGGAGACGTCGGAGATCGAGGGTACCCGGATGCGAACCGTGGACCCTTCGCACGAGGTCGCCCACCTCCTGCGTGATCGCGTCGGGCTCGAACGAGGGTTCTTCGGGAGCGGTCGGCACGCCGCGCCAGGGCTTCCTGTTCTCCGCGTCGAAACTGAACTTTCCGCCGCGCGGACGTCCGCGGTCCATGAGGATCCCGGTGCGTCGCCTCACGGCGGCGTAGAACTTGTCCATGCGCCACGGGGCGCGCCCGTCCGCCGAGGCGTGGACGAAGTCGTCCGGCGTCGTGAGCCAGCCTTCGTGGGGGACGACGCGCACGCCGCCCGACGACACGAGGGGCGCGAGATCGACCCGGAGTTCCCGTTCGGCGGGCTCCATGGTCACGAGGGGGCCCAGACGCGGGAGGAGCGGACCGAGTCCGGCCGCGTAGTCGCCCTCCGAGACCACGTGCACGACGGCCACGCCGCGTGCGGCCTGTTCCAACGCGAAGTGGCGGAGGTTCGCGAGGACGAGGGCGAGCTTCTGACGGTGGTACGGCCTCCGCGCCGCCTTGGCGGGGCATTCGACGACCACGATGCCGAGCTCGCGGGGGTCGTGCTTCGCGAGGGGGCCGAGGGCGTCCGTCAGCTGATCGTACGGGACGAACACCCAGCGCCGGTTCGCCGGGTCTCGGCCTTCTTGCAGGGCCCGGAGGCGGTCTCGGAACGCGGACATCCCCCTTGGGATGCCGCCGGCCCGCGAAGGTGTTCGTCAAACGGTCGTCGACTAGAACGATCCCGCGAGGCCGAGGACTCCGATTCCGAATCGGGGCACGACACGGATCGCGGTCGGAGAGTTGGCGGCCGTCGGCGCGTCGGGGAGCGGTCGGGCACGCCACACGTCCGCGACGCGTTCGGTTTCGCTCCTCACGAGGAGCGCTCCACCTCCCAGGATCGCCGAGCCGACTCCGCCCACCATGAGGCTCCGTCCGAGCCACCTCGTTCCGTCGTCCCGGGTCTCCGTCTCGACGGCGATGCCCGCCACGATCTCGGCCGCCGCGAAGACGAAGGACGTGACCGCCGTGATCGTCCTGTCGGTCCTCGCCGCTTTCTCGGCGGCGAACAGGGCGCGCTCGAATCTCGCGGAAGCGGCCGGGAACGCGGCGGGGCCCTGAAGGATCTCGGAATCGAATGCATCGCGTGCGACCTCGAGATCGGATCGCATCGCGAACGCCGCGACGCTCCCGAGGACGAGGGCACTCCCGGCTCCGACGAACACGCCGCCGAGGATGTCGCGCCCCTTCCGGGAATCCGGCGTCGACGGCGTCGCCCACGAAGCGACACCGATGCCCGCGAACGTGACGCCCGCTCCCAGCGCCTCGGCACCTTCGCGCACGCGTTCGTCCCGCGCGACCTCGGCGGCCGTCGCGACCAGCGCGCGTGTGCGTTCCACCTCGTCGGCGCGTGCGGGCGTCGCCGACGAGGCGGCCAGGAACGTGACGACCGCGAGGGTGGGCGCGAGGACGTGGCGGACGGACGACGCTCGGAGGACGGAGAGCTTCTTCATGGTGGGGACTCCTCGGTGGGAACGGATTCGTGGGAAGGGAGGGACGATCACGGCACGGAGATTCCGACCTTCCCGGCCGGACGTACGTCGGCCAGGAATCGGAAGGCTTCGGCCGTGTCCGCGAGCGGGAACGCGCGCGAGAGCACGGGCCGGACGAGACCGGCGTCGACGAGCCCTGCGAGCGTCGTGAGATCGTCGTGGTCGGGCGACTCCACGAATTGCGCGACGCGCGGAGCGACGAACGGAGACGTGAGGTAGATCGCGATCATCCGACCTCCGGGGCCGAGCACACCTCCTTCCGGCGCGCCGACCGCCACGATCACTCCCCCGGGCTCGATCACGCGCGCGAGGGCGGAGAGCGGGTGATTGCCGGCGACGTCGAACACCATGTCGTAGCGCTCGGTGCCGCGCGTGAAGTCGTCGGTCTCGTACGCGAGCACCTCGTCGGCGCCCCAGGCTCGGACCGACTCCGCGTGACGTCGGGAACACACCGCGGTGACGTGGGCCCCGCGAGCCTTCGCGATCTGCACGGCGAACGAACCGACGCCGCCCGTGGCGCCGTTCACGAGGACGCGTCGACCCGCCACGAGGCGCCCCTCCCGGACGAGGCCCTGGAGCGCCGTGAGGGCGCTGTCCGGAACGATCGCCGCCTCCTCGTATCCGAGCGTCCGCGGTTTGCGCGCGACGAATCGAGCGGGCACGCAGGCGTACTCGGCCCACGTCGCGCCGAGCACCGCCTCGCCGTACACGGCGTCACCGACACGCACGTCGTCGACCTCGCGCCCGACTTCCACGACGTCGCCGGCGAAGTCGAGGCCGAGACCGCGCTTCTTGGGCGTCACGAGACCCGTGGCGAAACGGAGCGGGAACGGACGCCCCTGGAGCACGTATTTGTCCGCCCGACAGAGGCT
>JAXLYL010000035.1:0-70554 GCA_046351475.1 Polyangiaceae bacterium | reverse complement strand
ACGCGTTTCCGCATGCCTCCCGAGAGCTCGCTGGGGAACTTGCGGATCACCGTCGGATCGAGGCCGAGGATGCGGAGCTTGTCGACGACCTTCGCCTCACGCTCCGCCTTCGTGAGCTTCGTGTGCTCCACGAGGGGAAACTCGACGTTCTCGAGGACGTTGCACGAGTCGAGGAGCGCCGCGTACTGGTAGACCATCCCGAACTTCTTCCGGACGACGTTCAATTGACGTTCCGGGAGGCCGACGATGTCCTCGCCTTCGATGAAGATCTCGCCGCTCGTCGGCTGCTCGAGGGCCACGATGTGACGTAGGAGCGTCGTCTTGCCGGCTCCGGACCCGCCGATGATGACGGTCGTCTCGCTGTGCTTCGCGACCATGCTGATGCCGCGGAGAACCTGCTGGTCGCCGAAGCTCTTCTTCACGTTGCGCAGGACGACGGTCTCGTCGGGTGCGATTCCCGACGCGCGGTTCGGGGCGTCCTTGGCGTCGTGGGGCATGGAAAACGGATGCGGCTTCGGGGTCGACTTCGACGCGGCGGTGGCCTCTGGATTTGAGGCTTTCGCCGCGGTCCCGGCCAGGATAGACCAGGATGCCATGACCGGAGAGCACTTCGACGCCGTCCTGAAGTTCGTCCCCCTCAAGTCCGACAAGGAGGGTTGGGAGACCCTCCCCGAGGGCACGACCCTGTCGCTCCACGTCGCCCACGGTGGCGTGTCCTTGACGGTGAGCCGTGTCGAGGCCCTCAAGAAGGACGGCAACCTCGTGTACCTGCGCGGCGGCAAGAAGGAGACGACCGTCGTAGAGAAGGGCGACGTGTTCGCGGTCGTGTTCGACGGTTCGACCGGTCAGGCCGTCCGTCGCGCCGGTTTCAGCTGAAGGCGAGCGGCGCGGGTCGTGTGGGTCCGTCACGCCCTGGCCGCGCTCGCGTCCGTGATCGCCTTCCTGCCCGCGGCCGTGCGCACGGCCCTCGGCATCGTCCTCGGTTTCGTCGCCGGCTCCGTGCTGCGAATCCGGCGATCGCACGTCGAACACGCCATGGCCCGTGCGGACGTGCCGTCGCCCTCGCGCACGGCGGCCGCGTTCTACGCGTCCCTCGGCCGTAGCGCGATCGAGTTCCTCGTCTTCGTCGCGGGGAAGGGCCGGGCGTTGCCCGTGGTCGTCGAACCCTCGTCGGAAGTCCGGCTCGAGGAGCTCCGTGCACGGGGCGGATCCTTCGTCCTCGCGGCGAGTCACTCCGGCAATTGGGACCTCGCCGCCGTGGCCGTGGCGTCCCGGGTCGATCTCACGGTCGTCACGAAGCACCTCCGGGTGAGCGGTCTTGACGCTTTCTGGCAGGAGTCGCGTGCGCGTCGCGGTGTGAAGCTCGTCCCGGCCGCGGGAGCGTCGAAGGCGGTCGCCGCGGCGTTGGGACGGGGAGGGGCCGTGGCGCTCATGGTCGACCAGGTTCCCGACGGCGCGGCAACCTCGGTCCGGACACGGTTCCTCGGTGCGGACGTCGACGTGGATCGGGCGCCCGCCGCGCTGGCCGCGCGGCATCGTGTCCCGCTCGTGGTTTCGGCGGCCCGGCGTCGTTCGGACGGCGTGACCGAGCTGTCCATCCTGGACGTTCTGGAACCGCCCGTTTCGGGTCGCGAAGCGTGGATCGCGCACGCGAGTCGCCGCGCGACCGCGGCCCTCGAGGCCTTCGTCCTCGCGCATCCGACCGAGTGGCTCTGGCTCCACCGGAGGTGGCGAGCGCCACGTGGCCTTCGGCCGGTCCGCGGGGCTCGACGCGCGGACGGAGGCTCGCTATCGGTGGTGACCTGAAAGGCGGTCCCTATCCATGACCCTCGACGCGAACGACTCCTGGACCCTCCGTGGCCGCGCCTACTCGAGCCGCCTCATCGTCGGCACGGGCAAGTACAAGGACGCCGTCGAGACCGAGCGCGCGGTCGATGCCTCGGGTGCCGAGATCATCACCGTGGCCCTCCGTCGCGTGGACGTGAAGGACCGCGGCGCGGGCTCTTTGATGTCGCTGCTGCTCCGTCGTGGCGTCACCTTCGGGAAGGCCCCCGCCGGCGACGCGCGTCCGTGGACGCTCCTCCCCAACACGGCGGGGTGCCACACGGCCGACGAGGCCGTACGCACGCTCCGTCTCGCGCGCGAACTCGGCATGGATGACCTCGTGAAGCTCGAGGTCATCGGCGATCCCGTCACGCTCTACCCCGACAACGAGGAGACCGTCGCCGCGGCGAAAATACTCGTCAAGGAGGGATTCACGGTGCTGCCGTACTGCATCGACGACCCCATCGTGTGCCGGAAGCTCGAGGACGCGGGCTGCGCGGCCGTGATGCCTTTGGCGGCACCCATCGGGAGCGGACTCGGAATCCGCAATCCGCACAACCTCGCCATCATCCTGGAACGCGCCAAGATTCCGGTCATCGTCGACGCGGGCGTCGGCACGGCGAGCGACGCCGCGGTCGCCATGGAACTCGGTTGCACTGCGGTGCTGATGAACACCGCCATCGCGCAGGCGAAGAATCCCGTCCTCATGGCGGCGGCCATGAGGGAAGCCGTGAGTGCGGGGCGGAAGGCGTACGTCGCCGGTCGCATGCCGCGACGTCGTCACGCGAACGCGTCGAGTCCGGAAGCGGGGCTCATCGAATGAAGGCGATCGGAGCCGCCGCGCTCGTCGCGGTCCTCGGTCTTTCCGACCTCGCGCCGATCCAATGTGGATCCTCGTCGCCGGTCGCCCGCGAGGAAACCGCCGGCGACGCCCTCTACGCTCTCGCGAACGACTTCAAGGCCAAGGGCGAACGCGACGCGGCCCGCGGGACGCTCCGCTATCTCGTGGAGAAGTACCCCGCGAGCCGTTTCGCTCCGGCCGCGAAAGAGGAGCTCGACGGCGCGTCCTCGCCTCCGTCGACCCGTCCCGCCTCGACGGGCGCGACCGCCCCGGGACCCGACGCCGGGTCGGCCTCGCGGTGACGCGTGTCCTCCGCGCCGCGGGGGTTCGCGCCTTCCTCGTCACCGACGCGTCGCGGTCGGACGACGAAGTCGTCGCGGCCGCGCGTCGCGCCCTGGGGATCCTTCCGCCCGCCAAGGTCGCGATCCAATTGCGGGACAAGGTGCGCTCGCTCACGGACCTCGCTCCACTCGCCAGGACCCTGCGCGCCGTCACGTCGGCGTGCGGCACGTCCTTCGTCGTGGGCGACCATCCGGACCTGGCGCGCGACGTGGGCGCGGACGGAGTCCATGTCCCGGGCGGAGTGGATGCCGTCGCGGCCGCCCGGGACACCGTCGGTCCCGACGTCCTCATTTCCGCTCCGTGCCACGCGGACGAAGACGTTCTTCCGCTCGCGGGAGCAGGGGCCACGTCCCTTCTCGTGAGTCCCATCTTCGCGACCCCGGGAAAGGGACCGGCCCGTGGCCTCGGCGCCGTGACACGCGCCCGGGACGCCCTCGCTTCCGTCGTCGTGCCCGTCCGCGTGACGGCTCTCGGCGGCGTCGACGAGTCCAACGCGGAGGCGGCGTTCGCCGCGGGAGCAGGGGCGATCGCCTTCGTGCGTCCGTGGTTCGCGGAGGACGCCGTCGGACGTCTGGGCAAGCTCGCCGCGATCCTGGGTTAGGTCACGGGACCGCGCGATGGCGCCGCCTCCCGCCCGTCAGGTCTTCGGTCGTTCGACGACGAGAGCCCGAGCCACGTCCTCGACCGTGGACAGCCGCTCGAGTTCTTCCTGCGGGATTTGCACGTGGAAGTGGTCTTCGATGTCCGCGATCGCTTCCATGATCGCGAGACTGTCCATTCCGAGGTCGCTCTGGATCTTGTCCTTCGGAGTGATCGGGCGATCGAGCTTCGCGTGCCGGACCAGGATCTCCGTCGTCACTTTGAGGGCTTCGTCGTAGTTCGCCATGACTCTGCGCCCAAAATAGCAACTGCCCGCGCCGGGACAACCTTCTGACGGCCCGGCGGCATCGGCGGTCCACGCGGGACCGCCCGTCCGTTCAGAATTCGAACTTCGCGCCGACTTGTACCCAACGCGGCGCACCCGGCCGCGCGCCGAACGGCCGACGCGAGGCGAGGTACGTTTCGTCGAGGAGGTTCCGGACGTTCACGTAGAGGTTCACCGTGCGCCACACCGTGACCTGTCCGGACACGTCGAGGAGGAAGTACGCGTCGGTCGTGTCGGTGGGGACGTAGGGACCGGCGCCGGCCCGTTCCCGCATGCGGTCCACGAACGTCCCCTGGGCCGTGATCCCCCAGCGCTTGCCCTCGAGTCCGGTCGTCGCGGACAGTTGGTTCCGCGGGACGTAGGGCAGTTCGTCGCCGATTTGGACGAAGCCGAATTGCGGATCGGCGGAGGTGAACGTGTTGAGGAACCGCGTGAACGTCAGCGTGTACGCCGCCCGTGCGGGAATCGACAAGGTGGGGGTGACCTTGAACTCGGTGTCCACGTACGCTTCGAGGCCGTAGACGCGCGCCCGACCGGCGTCGAATTGCTTGTCGAGCTGACCTTCCGTGCATCCCCCCGAAAGCGTGCAGATGTCCGTGAGGTTCGAATACTCGTTCAGGAAGCCGATGAGATCGGCGCGGAGATGCCGGGAGGCGTACCTCGCTCCGGCTTCGTAGTTCACGCTCTCCTCGGGTTTGACGTTTCCCGAATCCGCGACCGCAGGGCTGAAGCCCTTGTGGACCCCCGCGAGCGCTCCGAATTCCTTCGTGAACGCGTAGTACGCGCCGACTCCGGGGATGACCACGTTCTGCACGCCACCGGATTCCGCGTTCGTCAGCTTGTCCGTGTAGCGGCCGTGGATGTTCTCCACCCGGATTCCCGGCGTGACGGTGAGGCGGTGGATCGTGACGGCATCCATGGCGTACATCGCGAACGCCATCGTGCCGACCTTGTTGTTCGCCTCCGTCGTCGAGAGCTCGGGAGCGCGCACGAGACGTCCCGCGTCGACGACGTACGGATCGGAGGAATGGATCCGGACGATCTCGTCGTAGTGCGCCCGGAGCCCGTACTCGATCTTGTGCGTCACGGGGCCGGTCTTCGGGTTGTACCGGACCGCCGTCTGGATGCCTTGCGACACGAACGTCCGATCGTTCGGTCCGGCCAACAGAGTGGCCGCGTCCGAAGGCGTGTTCCGCGAGCCCGTGAGTGTGTCGTAGAGCGGCTGATTTTCCGCCGTGTGGGGCGCCGCAAGGACGTTCGAGAACGCCTCTCCCCGGAACGACTTCGCTCGGTACCACGTCCGCTGCAGGTCGTTGCGGTACGCGGTCGTCACGATCTCGAAGTCCCGGCTGAACGTCGCGCGGTGCGTGAGGACGATCTGCGTCCTGTGAAGGTTCATCTGATCGAGACGGCTCGCGGCATAGCGCCGGTAGGGCGTCTTCCTGAAGTCCTCGTCCGTGAGGCCCAAGTAGGTCTCGTTCGATCGCTCCGTCGAGTAGCCGAGCTTGATCGAGAGCTCCTGTTCGACCTTCGCGGACGGGTCGAGGACGTAACGCCCTTTCGCCATCCATTCGCTTCGCGAAAATCCGGTGTCCCCGCCGCCGTCGAGGTCCTTGAAGCCCGTGGACCCGAGGTGCATCCCTTCCAACAGGAAGCCGCCACGCTCGTTGCTGCCGCCGTACGTCGCGTGGACCTTGTCGTAGCCGTACTGACCGAGGGCGAGGTCTCCGGTGACGCGGGAGGACTCCGGGATCGATCGCGTGACGAGATCGATGGCACCGCCGACCGTCTGCGGTCCGTGGACGATGGAAGCCGGTCCCTTCGTGACCACCACGTTCTGCATGCGGGCGATCATCGGGAAGTAGTACGCGGCCGGGGCCGAGTAAGGAGCCGGTCCGAAAAGGACACCGTCCTCCATGAGCGTGAGCTTCTTGCTCCGGTCGGAGTTGCCGCCCCGCATCGCGAGGTTCGGCCTCAGCCCCAAGCCGTCCTCACCGCGCGCGTAGATGCCCGGCACCGAGAGGAAGAGCGCGTGCGGGTCGTCGTACTTGAACCGCTGGAGCTGCTTTTCGCCGACGGAGTACACCGACCCGCTCGTCTGCGTCGCCTTCGTCGACCGGACGCGGACGAACGTCGGGTCGTCCGCGCCTTCGGGGGAGGCATCGGGACCGTGCGCGACCGCGGCGACCCGTTCGGGCGGAGGTGGCGGTGCGGGGTCGGCGATCGCGCGTGCCGTCTCGCCGTCCCCGAGTTCTTGATCCTTGGGTGCGACGGGCCTCTCCGACGGTCCAGGCCCCGCCTCCTGGCCCCACGCGCGCGTCGGCCCGAACAGACCGAGGGTGGTCACCACGATTCCGAGGCCCCGAAACGCGCGCATCCTGCCACGTTCCGTAGCGAAGATGACAATGAATATCAACTTCGATTCCCAGGAAGTGTCGTTCGGGCCCGACGCTCGGCGCCGGGAGGCGGGAAGGGTGCCCCTCGTCTCGAGATTCCCGGAAGGGACGCCCCTCGTCTCAGTCTTCCATCGGGCCGAGATCCTCGCCCGAGAGCACGAAGAACGCTTCGCCGTAGGACTGGAGGAGCTCGAGGGCCATGTCCATGTCTTCCTGCGTGTGGCCGCGGGTGATGTTCACGCGGAGACGTTCCTCACCGTGCTTCACGCCCGGGTAGAGGATGGGAACCATGAGCACGCCGCACTCGAGGAGCGCGGTGTGCATGAAGAGCGTCTTCCGCTCGTCGCGGCACATGACCGGCATGATGTGCGTGTTGCTCGCGCCGAGATCGAAGCCGATGCCGGTGAGCTTCGAGCGCATGTAGCTCGCCTTGTCGTGCAGCTCCTTCACGAGCTTGGGGCCGTCCTTCTCGAGCATGTCGAGAATCGTACTGGCGGCGGCCACCACGGGGACGGGGAGCGTGGCGCTGAACACGAAGGAGCGCGCCGTGTTCTTCACGTGTTCGACGACGTCGTCCGATCCGAGGAGCAAGCCGCCGATTCCTCCGAACGTCTTCGAGAACGTGGAGACGACGATCGGCACCTTCCCCTGGAGGTTCATCGCCTCGAGGATGCCGGTCCCACGTTCGCCGAGCGTGCCCGTGCCGTGCGCGTCGTCGACGACGAGGACCGCGTCGTGTTTCGCGCAGATCTCCACGAACTGCTGCAGGTGGGCCATGTCGCCGTCGAGCGAGTAGATGCCCTCGACGACGACCATGGCGTTCTTGCGTTCGCGGGTCGAGAGGATGCGCTCCAGGCTCTTCACCGAGTTGTGGTTGAAGAACCGGACCTCCGGGGCGCGCCCGGGGATGCCCGCGGCGAGGAAGGTGCCGTCGAGGATGCAGGCGTGGCTGAAGCTGTCGAGGACGAGGTCGTGTCCTTGTCGGCGAACGAAGCAGGCGTGCCAAGCATGGCCTGGTACCCCGTCGTGAACATCAGGCACTTGGGGAACCCGAACCACTTGG
Source organism: Polyangiaceae bacterium (assembly GCA_046351475.1). Classification (GTDB taxonomy): domain Bacteria; phylum Myxococcota_A; class Polyangia; order Polyangiales; family Polyangiaceae; genus JAXLYL01. Next base: position 63,163 of record JAXLYL010000035.1, on the reverse strand, counting down.
CGAGGCGTCGTTCCAGCTCGACGTGTTCGACCGTCGTCGCCTGGACGCGGGAACTCGAGAGCCCACACGCGTACTTCTCGACGGCCTTGATCGACGCGGCCTTCACGTCCGGATGGTTCGTGAGGCCGAGGTAGTCGTTCGAGCTGAAGTTGACGATCGGCTTGCCGCCGATGGTCGTGTGGAGGCCACCCTTCTCGAACTCGCGGAAGTAGGGGTACATCTGCTTCTCGCGTGCTTCGCGGATGCGCGCGAGCTCGCGTGCGCCTTGTCGTCGATCAGCTCAAGACTCGTTCTCCGGGCTCCGGTCAAGGACGCGGGGGGCCGAGTCTTAGCCCGTGGGCGCGCCCATGACCACAACAGACGCGTTCCCATAGAACCCGAGCGACGTGACGAGCACGGTGCGAACTTTCGGGAGCGCTCCGCCACGCACGGGCGCAACAGGGGTTCGCACCGCCAGCAGAGCGAGGACGCCGCCATCGCCATGGCGCCGCTCGCACCGAGGGTTTCGCCGAAGACGTCCTTGGGAACGTCGACGGGGACGTGATCGCCGACGACGCGCGTGATGGCCTCCAGTTCCACGGCTCCGAACCGCGCGAGATCGGAGATGCCGAGACGACGAAGTCGACGTCGTCCGGGCGGACGCCGGCGTCCTCGAGGGCGACGCTCGCCGCGCGTTCGAGCGCCTCGGCCGGGCGAAGAGCATCCCTCCCGGGTTGTCGCGCGGTACGAACGCGGTGCCGTACCCGAGGACGCGGCCGAGGATCGTCGCGCCGCGCGCGGTGGCCACGTCCTCCGTCTCCAACGCGAGGGCGGCCCCTGCGTCCCAGGCGGGTCCGCGTCGAGGTCGCACCGAGCTTCTCGAACGCGAGGTAGAGCGCTTCAACAACGCTTCCACCTCCGACGAGGAGCGCGTCGGCGCGTCCGTGTGGAGGAAGATGTCGGCGCACGCGATGGCGTCGAGTGCGCCGCACGTGCCGTCCGAAACGGCGACGTTGAGCGCGCGGATGTCCTCCCAGATGCTCGCGTATCCGGCGAACGCGTTCGAGACCGTGTTGGGGAACTTCGCGGGGTTGATGCTGAGCGTGCGCTCTCAGCGCGCGACGCGATCGAGTTCCGTCACCGCCTCGAGGCTGCCGTAGGCGTTCGACGAGCAGATGCCCACGCGGTCCGGGGAATGGACGACGAAGGCACACCGTCCTTCTTGAAGCCCGCGTCGACCATCGCGAGACGTGTGGCGACCACGAGCAATTTCGTGAGGCCGATCAGGCGTGCGGAGCCCCTTGTCGCCCAGGTACTTCGCCGGGTCGAAGCCGTGGACCTCCGCGACCCGCGCGTTCGGCATCTGACTAGCGTCGAACGACTCGACGAGGCGCCCTTCCATGTCCGCGAGCTTCGTGGGCATCCGGACCGCTTCGAAGAACGTCGCGCCCCGTGCCGACGGACGACACGATGCCCAGTCCCGTGATGGCGAGAGCGTTCAAGAAGCGGCCTTCCACGCCTCGCGCGTGGGCGCGGGGCGGAAGGACGCCGGGTTTCGCGAAACACGCGACGGCGTTGTACCCGCCGAAGGCGAGGAGTTGTTGAGGACGACGTTCGCGGCACCGCGCCGCGCCGTCCCCGCGACGACGTCGACGTCGCACTCGGGATCCGGTGTCTCGAAGCCGAGGGTCGGCGGGTAGATGCCGGTCTCGATCGACATCACGCAGGCGACGGCCTCGAGGGCGCTCGCGGCGCCCATGCGGTGACCGAGCATGCCCTTCATGCTGGAGATCGGCACGCGACGATCGCCGAAAATCTCGCGCATCACCTTCGCTTCGGCGACATCGTTCGCGCGCGTGCCGGTCCCGTGGGCGTTGACGAAATCGACGTCCCCCGCCGATGCCCGAACGGACGATGGCCTGACGCATCGCCGAGACGCTCCGACGGCGTCGAGGGTGCCGGACAGGTGATGGTACGCATCGCACGTGAGACCGTAGCCGCCGACTTCGGCCTGCAGCCAGGCGCCGCGGCGGGCGCGTGCGCCTCGGACTCGAGGATGACCATGCCCGCGCCTTCGCCGACGATGAGACCCTGGCGGTTCAAGTCGAACGGGCAGCACGTGTCCGGGGCCATGGCGGCGGGCTGTACGAAGCCGGAGAATTGCAGCTCCTGGATCACTTCGGCGGCGCCGCCGCGACGTCCGCACGTCGGCGCGGATCAATCGGCTGCAGGCCGATGGCGTAGTTTCCGGCGGCGCGCACGCGGCAGGGAGGGTGAGGACCATGCCTTCGGCGCCGACGGCACGGGCGACGTGGATGGGCCGGCGTCAGGCCGTACTTCGGCAGGAGGGACCGCTTGATGGCCGCGGGCATCTCCTCGATCAAGCCTGGTGGAGTTCCTCGAGCACGCCCGCCTCCCCATCGTGGTGCCGACGACGACGGAGGTGCGCCGACCTCGGAGAACGTCCATGGGCAGCCCCGGGTCGGCGACGGCCATGCGCGACGCGGCCACCGCCATCGCGGAGCACCGACCCATGCGGCGAGCTTCCGACGCCGTGAGGTGAATGCCGCGCCCGAAGCCCTTCACCTCGCCGGCGAACTCGCGTCGGGATTCCTTGCCGTCGAACGATTCGAGGGAGCGTGATGCCCGCGCGACCCACGGCGAGGCTCCCGTAAATTCTTCCTTGCCCAGACCGAGCGAGCTCACGACCCCGACGCCCGTGATGAAAACGCGCGGTAGCTCCTTCGAATTCGCGGAGCCGTTGGTCCCTGTCGGGGAGCCGTTCGGGGGGCCGTACACGCGGTTTACATAGCCACTCTCCCTGGTACCGGGCAACGTCGCGACGGAAGAAATGCGCTGCGAAATGTGCTTCGCGGCGCGGGTTTTTACGCACGTTCCGCGTGTCCCATTCGAACGTCGGAACCTTGCCGAGAGGGCCGCAGCGAAGTACACGCAGGACGCGACCGCACACCCTCGTGTGCCGTCCAGGGCACTCCCCGTGCCCACGACCTTAGTTCCCTCGAGATTCGAAGAAAGAGGCCACGGAGAGCACGATGGCAAGCAGGCAAGAGCTCCTCACGATGTTCCAGAAGACGGCGTCCGAAGTGGTCGAGCGCGAGTTCAACCACGTCGAGGAGGGCACCGTGATCAGCGAGCTCGGCATCGACTCCCTCGGCATGCTCGAGATCGTCGGCGCGATGGAACGACAGTTGAAGGTCCAGATCCCGGACGACCAGCTCACCGGCATCCACACCGTCAAAGACCTCCTCGAGGTCGTCGAGAAGCGTCAGCGCGTCTGACCCCCCGCCACTTCCCCGGAGTCCCACGACGACGACCGGGGAAGGACGCGGTTCCCGCGAACCCCATTCCCGTAGCCTCGACGCGAGGCCCTGACCGACGAGTTCCGACCATGCTGATCGACACAGCGCGCCAAGAGAAGCTGTACGGCATGTACAAGACGTTCTTCGACAAGGCGGAGATGGAGCGTCGTTGGAACCCGCTCCGGGACATCCCGTACGACAAGATCGGCAAGGACACCCCCGAGTCGGTCATCACGGTCGCCGAGACGTTCTGCCTCGTGGAGAGCTTCCTGCCGGACTACGTCTCGGGTGGCATCAACGTCGTGCGTCCGTATTTCGGCCAGGCGTGGTTCTCCGCCAACTGGGCGTACGAGGAATCGAAGCACTCGGTGGCCCTCATCGAGTACCTCCTCCGCTCCGGACGTCGCACCCCCGAGCAGCTCTTCGATCTGCAGAACCAACTCATGGCGACGGCGTGGAAGCTGCCGTTCGCCACGGCTCGCCAGATGACGATCTACGGGGCTTTCCAGGAGATGGCGACGTTCGTCATCTACGTGAAGCAGGAAGCCCGCGCGAAGGAAGTCGGCGACGAGTGCCTCGCGACCATCTTCCGCCTCAACGCCCGCGACGAGATCGCCCATTGCCGGTTCTACCAGGACGTCGTGAAGGTGCTCCTGGAGGAGGATCGTCCCGGTACGCTCGCGGACATCGCCCACGTCGCGAAACACTTCGAGATGCCGGGCGTCGGTATCGTCCCGAACTACGACGATCGCATCCGGGTGATGCGCGACGAAGGCGGAGTCGACCGCTCCGTGTTCCTCCAGAAGGTCTTTTTCCCCTGCCTCAAGTACCTGGACGTCACGCGGCACGAACTGACGGAAGCCGCGCACTCCGCGCGCGCCGCTGGTCGCGAAGCCGCTGCCGAATGAAGGGATCCGACACCGTGGCCCACGAGAATCTCAAGGACGAACTGAAGGCGCTCATCCTCGAAATCGCCGAGATCGACACGATCGAGGACGAGGCCCATTTCAAGGACCGCGGCATCGACTCCATGATGGGCGTCGAGATCGTCGCGGCCATCGAGCGCAAGTACCAGGTGAAGTTCGACGACTCCGAGCTCCAGCAGATCACGACGCTCGCCAAGTCGTTCGACCTCGTGAAGTCGAAGCTCGACGCCAAGGCAGCCTGAACTCCTGCCGAACTCCGCGGGGACCGCGGAACGAAGTCGCGTCTCGCGCCGTCCTCGGGAATCGATGACGGGCGTGGGCCTGTGCTAGAACCGGGCGCCCCACGATGAGCGCCCCCGGCCCGGTCTTCGCGAAGGTTTCCCCCGAACTCGACTTCCCGAAAGAAGAACGCGAGACGCTCGCGTTCTGGCGGGAGAACCGGATCTTCGAGAAGTCGCTCGAAGCGAATCCGGACGGTCCCACCTTCGTCTTCTACGAAGGGCCGCCGACGGCGAACGGCATGCCCCACAACGGGCACGTTCTCACGCGCGTCGTGAAGGACCTCTTCCCCCGCTACAAGACGATGCGGGGATACAAGGTGCCGCGCAAGGCCGGTTGGGACACCCACGGTCTGCCCGTCGAGGTCGAGGTCGAGAAGGAGCTCCGCATCCACGGCAAGGCCGCCATCGAGGCCTACGGCATGGAGCCGTTCGTGCGGCGCTGCATCGACTCCGTCTTCCGCTACACGGACGAGTGGGCGCGACTCACCGAGCGCGTCGGCTTCTGGGTCGATCTGCCGGACGCGTACGTCACGTTCCACAAGTCGTACGTGGAGAGCGTCTGGTGGGCCCTCTCGGAGCTTTTCAAGAAGGGACTGCTCTACCAGGGGCACAAGGTCGTGTGGTGGTGGGCGCAGGGCGGTACGGCGCTCTCGGCCGCCGAAGTGGGACAGGGATACAAGGAAGTCGACGACCCGAGCGTCTACGTCGCGTTCCCGCTCGAGTCCGACCCGTCGGTGTCGCTCCTCGTGTGGACGACGACGCCGTGGACCCTGCCGTCGAACATGTACGCGGCCATCAACCCGAACTTCGAATACGTCGTCGTCTCCGACGGCTCGCGCAAGTTCGTCGTCGCGAAGGGGCTCGTCGAGGCCCTCGCGAAGAAGTTCAAGACCGAGTTCACCGTCGAGCGGACCGTCGCCGGCGCGGAGCTCGTCGGGAAGAACTACGGGGCTCCTTTCGACGCCTATTTCGGCGTCCGGGGAAACGTGACGACCAAGTCCGGCGATACGCTTCGTGCCTTCCACCGGATCGTCGCCGCCGACTTCGTCACCCTCGACGCCGGCACGGGCATCGTCCACGTCGCTCCGGCCTTCGGACAGGACGACCATGCCGCCCACATGCGCGAGGTTTCACGCGTGGCTTCGGGCGACATCCCGCTCGTGTGCGCCGTGAATCCCGACGGAACCTTCACGAACGACGTCCCGAAGTACCAGGGGCGCTGGGTGAAGGACTGCGACAAGGACATCCAGACCGAACTGAAGGAGAGGGGCATCCTCGTCTTCGCCGAGACCTACCGCCACGACTACCCGTTCTGCTGGCGCGCGGATTCCGATCCGCTGATCCAGTTCGCGCGTCCCGCCTGGTACATCCGGACGACCGAGAAGATCGACCGTGCGATCGCCAACAACGAGACGATCCAGTGGATGCCTCCCCACATCGGGGACGGTCGGTTCGGGGACTTCCTCGCGAACAACGTGGACTGGGCGCTCTCGCGCGAACGGTTCTGGGGCACGCCGCTCAACGTCTGGATCAACGACGAGACGGGCGCGATGGAAGCGCCGGACTCCGTGGCGGCCATCCTCGCCAAGAACCCGAGGGCCTTCGATCACTTCCACGAGGCGAAGAAGAAGGACCCGACCCTCAGCGAGCACCTCCTCGTCCACAAGCCGTGGATCGACTCGGTCACGTGGCAGAACCCCGGCGAGAGGGGGACCTACCGCCGCGTTCCCGAGGTCATCGACTGCTGGTTCGACTCGGGCTGCATGCCGTTCGCGCAGTGGGGTTTCCCCCACCAGGGCCGCGAGAAGTTCCTCGAGAGCTTCCCGGCCGACTTCATCTCCGAGGCCATCGACCAGACCCGCGGGTGGTTCTACTCGCTCCTCATGGTGTCGACGCTCCTCTTCGACGACGACTGCCAGAAGCGGCTCGCGATGCCGGAGCCCGTCTCGCCTCCGCATCCCTACAAGACGTGCATCGTCCTGGGTCACATCTCGGACAAGGAAGGGAAGAAGGAGTCGAAGTCGAAGGGGAACTACACGCCTCCCGAGGTCATCCTCGATCGCGTGCGCATGGAGTTCGCCGTCCTGGATCCGAAGGACGCTCCCGGCGTGGAGGCGAAGTCCGGCGTGGCCTTCATCGGACGCGAGGACCTCGAGGGGCTCGACATCGCCGAGGGCGCGACGGTGAAGCTGTACGTCGGCGAGAACGGCGCGCCGAAGGACTTCGTGCTCAAGGTCGCGAAGAAGCTCCGGCGCCGAGTCGGTGGTCCTCGATCCCGCGGATCGGGCGGCTCTCGGCGCCGTGCCGACCAAGACCGTGGACGTCAAACCCGTCGAGGTCCCGCGCTTGCCGGAGAAGGAGCGCGTCTACGTCGACGACGTCGCCACGCCCGCGCCCGGTGCCGACGCGTTCCGGTGGTTCTTCTATGCGTCGAATCCGCCGTGGAACGCCACGCGTCACTCGCTCTCGAACGTGCGCACGCTCCAGAAGGACTTCCTCGTGAAGCTCCGGAACGTCTACTCGTTCTTCACCATCTACGCGAACATCGACGGCTTCGATCCGTACGCGAACGACACGCTCGTCTCGTCCTCGAACGCGAAGTCCGAGCTGGACGCCTGGCTCGAAAGCGAACTCGCCACGACGACCGCGGGCGTCGTCGCCGATCTCGACGGCTACGATCTCTACGCTGCCACCCAGAAGCTCGGCGCCTTCTGCGAGTCGCTCTCGAACTGGTACGTGCGTCGGAGCCGGGAGCGCTTCTGGCGAGGTGGCAGGCTCGAGGCCGACGCCGACAAGCGCGCGGCGTACGCGACGCTCCACGGCGCCCTCGTCACGTTCGCGAAGCTCGTCGCTCCGTTCGTGCCGTTCGCGTCCGAGGCGATGTACCGGAACCTGGTCGTGGGCCCCGCGAAGAGGGCAGGCGTGGTCGTCCCCGAAAGTGTGCATCTTGCACGCTATCCCGTTCCGAACCGGGCGCACGAGGACGTCCGCCTTTCCCGCAAGATGGAGGCGGTCCGCGAGCTGGTGAGTCTGGGGCTGCAGGTCCGCACGCAGCACAAGCTCAAGGTGCGCCAGCCGCTCCGGGCAGCCCACGTGATCCTCACGAACGCGGCCCTCGCGGACGACCTCGCGAAGGCGGAGCGGATGATCCGGGACGAACTCAACGTCCTCGAGGTGAAGTTCGTCGCGACCGCGAACGCGCGATCGTTCGTCGACTACCGGGTGAAGCCCAACTTCCGAACCCTGGGTCAGCGGGGGCTCGGCAAGGAAGCCCAGATGCTCAAGAAGGCGATGGCGGACGCCAGCGCGGACGAAGCTGCACGCATCCATGGCGAGCTCCTCGCCCATGGGAAGGCCACCGCCTTCGGTGTCGACCTGCTTCCCGAGGACGTCGAGATCGCGTTCGACACCAAGGAAGGGTTCGCCGCGGCGGGAGGTCGTATCGGCGTCGTGGTGATCGAGACGGCGCTCGACGAAGAACTCCGCAGTCTCGGCCTCGTGCGCGAGGTCCAGAACCGCATCCAGACCGAGCGGAAGGAGCTCGGTCTCGAGTACACCGACCGGATCACCCTCACCATCGTCGCGAGCGAGCGTGTGATCGGGATCCTGAAAAAGCACCAGACCGACCTCGCGCGGGAAGTGCTCGCCACCACGGTCGCGATGGAGAATGCGGACACGGTGTCGGGCGATCCGACGGCCCGTGGGCTCCGGCCCCTCGAAGTCGAGGGCGAAGCCCTCCACGTGGGTGTGGCGCGGTCGAATCCCTAGGCGGAATCGGCTCTTTTTTCCGGACCCACGAGGCACGTTGGGCCATAGTGCCGCCCCCGTCGGGTACGCTTCGTCGAGCAGCGTGCCGTGCCCGGGGGGGCCCTGGCGGCCCGTCGCGTCGAAAGCGACGCGGTGGACGGGACGAATCGGGAAATACGCGCCAAAACGTGTTCGGGGGCGAAAGTGCTGAAAGCGAAACGGCAGACGGTCGAAGCGGGTGAGTCGAGCGCCAAACGTCCCGCGAAGGCGCCGTTGGCGCGCGCGGAGATCGTCGACAAGTCCGTCCGAGGTCGTTTCGAAGCCGAGATCGACGCCGCCGTGAAACGGAAGGAGCAGGACCCGAGCGAGATCCGCCTCGTCGGTGCGCTCCGCCCGCTGGCGAAGTTGAGCCCGTCCCTCCGGGCGAAGCTGGCCGATGCCGCCACGACGCTCCAGAAGCGCGGCGCTCGCGACCGCGTCCTCTACAACGGCGCTCTCCGGATCCTCTCCGAATGCGGTGACAAGGCGACGACCCCGCTCCTCAAGATCGCGCTCACCGCGGACGACGCGGGCGGAACTTCCGCCCTCGCGGCCGCCGCGTTGTCCCGCGACGCCGCCCTCGCGCCTTTCCTGGCGAAGGTCGCGTCGAGCCGTCAGTCCCATCTCGCGTTCGCCGCCGAGACCGCGCGGGTGGCGCGAGGCGAGTCGAACGGCGTCCACCTCGCCGCGCTGGCCCCCATGATCAAGGAGAGCCATCGCATCTCCCTTTGCGGCGAACTCTTCGTCCCCATCGCCCGCGGTGCCGCGACTCACAAGGCCATCGGCCCGGCGCTCACGGTGCTCCGGAGCGCGGAACGTCACCTCGGACGGTGGCTCGTGCTCGCGGAAGTCGCTGCCAAGGCCGGCGATCCGACGCCCATCGACGAAGCCCGCACGAAGTCCACGGTCGGTCCGACTTCGTCGCGCGCCGCGTGGGCGTGCGTGGCGTGGGCCCTCGACGAGGTCGCGCCCGGCGTGTCGGCGGCATCTCCGCTTCCTGCACCCGAGACGCGCCCGACGGTGGAACTCATGGCGCGGCTTTCCGACCGCCCGAGCGCCGATCGCGACATGACGTTCCTCTTCCGCATGGCCCGCGCCGGTCTCGCGTCCCCGAAGGCCATGCTCGAGTCCCTCGCGAAGGGGCCGCCGCTCGCGGACGAGCTCGCGCTCCGTGCGGCCTTGTACCTGGTCAAGAACCACGGCGCGTCCGATCTCGTCCCGGCGCTCCTCGAAGCGTCCTCGTCCGCGGGCATCGAGGAACTTCGCGGGCTCGCGACGGCGGCGGCCTGGGACACGGAGGACGCGAGCGTCCGGGACCGCGTCCTCGCCCACGCGGACGAGCTCGCCGATTCGCCCATCCTGGCGAACGTCGCGTGGTCCGCGCTCGTTCGTGCGGCGTCCCGAGGCGGAGCGACGTATGCTGGAGTCGGGGGGAGACACTCCGTCCTGCACGAGTCGTCCCTCCGATGGATTCACTGGGCTTGGATCGAATAACGCGGATCTCCTTCGTCGCTCTCGTGCTCGCCGCGTCCGGCGGGCACGCCGTCGCGCACGCCGCGCCCACCGCCACTCCTGCACCGGAAAGTTCCGCGAACCCGGCGCCGCTGCACGTCACCGCCGATCGGGACGACGACGATCTTGACGGAACCGTCGACGGCGAACAGTCCAAGTTGCCCGTCGCGATCACCGGGGACTTCGCGCTCCTTCCGCGCACCGTGATCGAGGCCGTCTGGGATTCGATCGACGGGGACGGGAGGGTCCGCATCCTCGTGCGAGGTGTCCCCGTGCCCATGGGGGCGCGCGTTCCGCCCGGTGCCGTCGTCCAGGGCGTGCGCGCGGGCAACGTCACGCTGACGTTCACGCGGGGCAAAGCGAAGGAGAAGGTGCCCATCGTCGTCGACGGTGCCTTCCTCCGGGACGGTCTCGGTCGCGACGTCGATCCCGTGTCGTCCCACGTGTCCATCGAGCGGACGCCGCCGGCTCGGTTCGAAGGGGACGGCGACGCCCGTTTCGACGACCCGGACGCGCTCCGTGTCGTGCTCGTCGAACCCGCGATGGACCCTCAGTCGGACGAGCCTCCTCCCGTCGAGCTTTCCGTCGAGTCGCTGACGGCCTCGGGAGTGAAGCTCGATCGCATCGGGAAGATTCCCGTGGTGCCGGCGCAATGTCCGCGGGACGTCCCTGCCGCCGGATGTTTCGCGTCCGCGCCGATCCGGTTCGTGGTCGACGACGTCGATCGTGGACACCCCTTGGTCGCCGGGCGATCCCTCCGCGCGGAAGTCGGCGGCGCGATCGTGGTCCGGCGCGAGGGCAGGAAGGCGCTCCTCGCGCGGGTCCTCGGTCCGCGGGCGTCGAGCGTCGGGCCCATCGGCCGACTCCGGGCGACCATTCGTCCATTCGTCGTGCGGATGTCGCCGAAAGGTGCGCCCGCCATCGGGACGACCGAAGCCGGTGCCGTCGCCATCCTCCGTGCGGAACTCGCCTTGGCGTCGGCGACGTGGGGACAGTGTGGCGTGACGTTCGGCGACGCCCGGAACCTCGACGTGCGCATCGTCGATCCGCCCACGAGTCACCTCCTCGCGTTGGGGGACGACGTGGGGCTTCCGGCTTCGGGTGGCGAGATCCGCGTGAAGGTCGACGGACGTCCGGTGACGGTGAAGATTCCGGCGGGAGCCACGCCTTCGGGCGCGGCGTTCGTCGTCGCGCGGACCATCGAGAAGGCCGGGTTCGTCGCCCACGTGTCGCCCAACGCCAGGATCGGCACCGGCGCCATGTCGAGCGTCGACGTGCTCGTGCGGAGGCCGAACGGCGTGCTGGCGACGATCCTCCCGCCGGCGGCGGGGACGTCCCTCTCCACCGACGCGACGCTGAGCGTCCGGATCGGATACGTCGCCCTGGAGGACGGCCTCGACCACTTCCGCGACGTCGACGCGGTCGCGGGGACCCTCGAAGAGAGGACCTTGCTCAAGGCCGTCGACGACGGAGACCCGCGCACCATCGAACTCGTGGTCGTCCCCTCGTTCGCGGGCGGCGTCCGCATCGGGGAGTCGTTCATCGGGAGCGACGCTTCGAGCCTCCGCAACGTCGTCATCCTCGACCGCGCGGGAATCCGCGCGCGCAAATCGAGCCTCACGCTCGCCCACGAACTCGGACACGTTCTCCTCGACATGCCCGACCACCCGGACGACTACGGTCTCGACACGCCGACCATGCTCATGGATTCCGACGCGTCCGACGCGTCGCCGTTCGGGCCCCGTCGTCTGACGACGGAAGAGTGCGCTCGCGTGGTGAGGCAATCGGGGCCGAAGGCACGGTTGCCGCTCCTCGCGGACTGGTCCCTGCGGCCGGGCGGCTGAGGCCGGCGTCCACGCTCAACGCAGGTTGATCTCGGTGAGCTGGGTTCCGCCCGCGTACGCGTAACTCACGTACGAATCGAATCCGTAGATGAGCACGCCGACGGGGACGTCCGCTTGGACGCGGTGCACCCCGTCGTTCTGGCGCCCCGGCTTCACGTTGTTCGGGGCCGTGGCCGTGGGATCGATGGTGGGGAAGGAAAGCTGGCAGCGGTGGACGACGTAGGGCGCGGCGTCGCGCTTCTCGGTCGGGAGCGGACCTTCCACCTCCGTCGTCTCGCACACCGCCGGACCGACGGGCAGTCCGTCGACGAAGACGCTCGACGCCTTCGGGGCGAGGAGGACGAGGAAGTCGAACGCGTACTTGTCCGGCGTGAGGAGCACGTAGTCACTCCGCCATTGCTCGATGGGCGGTACGTAGACGAGGCTCGGGTCGCCGCCGGGGAGGCCGCGGGGAACCCCGGCCGCGTCCTGACTCGCCTGCGTGTCGGAGACGACGATGGCGTGGTCCGCGCGCACGACGAAGTCGCGTTTGACGGACAGCATGCGGTTTCCTCCTTCGCCCTCGAGGTCGAAGGCGTCGTCCGGAGCGGGGAGGGAGGTCGTGACGTGCGTGGTCCCCGAGGACGTGGCCACGATGCGGTAGTACTCGGGCTCGTCGAAGGCGCCGATGTTGCCGCCCGCGGAGATGACGGCGCGGGACCGGTTCGGCATCCGGCCGACGACGTAGTTCTTGCCGATGGCGCGGATGGGCGCGGCCTGTTCCTCGAGGTGGTCGGCGCAACAGAAGCGGCCCCCGAGATCGGAGAACATCGGCGCGTCCGACGCCTCGCTCCCCGTGAAAAGCACGACGGGTTGGTCGGCGTCGACGAGCGTTCCCGTGAAGTCCGCGTTGAACGCGCCCGTCTCGAGGTTCAGGACTTCGAAGGGACCGAGGGTCGTTTCGAAGGAGCCGCCCACGGGCACCGGTTGCGTGACCGGGCCGCCGGCGACGATCCGCGCGGTCGTCGTCACTTTCACGCGCGTGTTCTCGCGCGTGCCGACGAGCGTGAGGAACGCGCGGAGGTCCTGGCCGAAGTTGGTCGACGGGTTGTCGGAGTTGGCGATGGTCTGGGGCCAACTCGAGACGACGTACGCGCGTCCTTGGCCCCGGTTCAACGCGGCGGTGGGCAGCAGTTGGGACGCGTCGTTCGAGAACACGTTCACGTTCTCGAGCGGGTTGAATTGGTAGGCGACGATGGGCACGTTCGACGTCACGCGGTATGCCTGGCGGGAGAGCGCCGTGCCGGTCCCGGTGTCGAACGTGCCGGGCAGGGATCCGTCGATTTCACGTGGCCCCAACTTGAACACCTCGAGGTTCCGCGGCGCGACGACGGCCGTCCCCACGACCCTCGGGTGCGACGGTGCACCGACATCGGCGGCGTCCTCCTCGACGACGACGCGTGCGGGCACGTCCGCCTCGACGTTCGAGACCACGATCGCGAATTGCTGCGCGGCCGCGTTCGACGAGGCGGAGATGTTGGCGTTGTCGAGATCCGCCGCCCAATATTCGCAGCCCACGTTCGAGCTCTCGCTCGCCGACTTCGAACAGAGGTTCACGCATTGTCCGCCGCGGCACGCGTCGCCGGCGCTGGCGTCGCACGTCGCGCGAGGGACGAAGGTCGCCCCTTCGGCGTCGCACGCCATCACCGTCGCTCCGTCGCACGTCGTGGAACCCGGCACGCACGACCGGCACGCGAGGAGCGCGGGGATGCAGCTCAGGTTCTTCGGCCCGCAGTCCTCGAGGGTCACGAACACCTGGTTCCGCTCGTCACCCTGGCACTCCACGACGCGGTTGTCGGAACACTTCTTCTCGCCCACGGTGCACGTCACGACGAGCGGCTGCGCGGTGTCCCGGTAGGAGGGATCGAAGCGGCACGCGGCGGACACGACGAAAAGGCCCGCGAACGCGCCGCGGATTCCCCACGTTCCGACGTGTGCGCGACGCGCCATGCCCGCAGTGTACGCTGATTTTCGTCAGTACGTGGCGTAGAGCTGGTCGACCGCGTACGCGCTCCAGCCGCCGGCGTTCGTCTGACCGGAGCGGAGCTTCGCGTAGTCGAACCCGTCGATGCGGGCGACCGACAACGTCGCTTGGACGGTGCCCGGGACGATGCCGAAGAGCGGTGGAAGCGAGCGCAGGTCGGGGAGCGTGAACTCGCGCACCGACCCCGGGGCGTGCACCGACCACGTGACGAGACCGCCGCCCGACGCGATCTCGAGCTTGACGAGGTCGATCGGGCCGGACGCCTGGAACTTCACGGTCGTGCCCGACCACGAGGTCGATCGTGGTTCGAGGACGACGGGCACGGGCAAGAACCCCGAGATGGAGACCGGCGCGTCGGTGTCGCGCGTGCGGATGCGACCAACGTAGGAGGCGGGCGCGCCACTCTGCGTGTTGCTCACGGCGGAGGCCCCGATGGTGTAGGACTCGTTCGCGAGCGCACCAGCGAGGGCGGGGACGCCGACGACGGACACGAGATCGGCGACGGGCAGCGGCGTCGAGGTCGTGCCGAACGGGAAGATGGCGAACGCGCTCTGACCGAGGGACACGCCGAAGTACGCGGAGAAACGATCCGGTCCTCGCGGTCCGGAGGGGGGCACCGTCGGTGCGAGCCGAAGCGTGTGGTCGAGCGGGATGTTCATCGGGATGTCGATGCCTTCGGTGCGTTTGCCGGCGTCGACCGCGATGCCCCGTGCGTAGCCCATCACGTACGGGACGAACCTCGGCGTCGCACCCGTGCGATCTTCGATGCCCGCGAGTGCGTAGAGCGTCAGCGCACCGGGGAACGTCGAGTACGCGTACCCGTACCCGCGCTGGCCCGCCGAATCCTCGGTGACGGCGGCGGTGACGTCGGGCAACCAGAATCCGGAGCTGGGAGAACCCGCGGCGGCGAAGACGTAAGCGACCCGTCGCTCCGACGGGCGCACGGGGGCGGGTACGATCGCCCACGAGCCGCGGGTGAACTCCACGCCGCCCGGGAAAATGAGTTCTCCCGTGACTTCGGACGCGTTCCGCGTCGCGCCTCCCGCGATGGACGGCGGATCGCCCTGGCCGCAGGCGGGGTCGAGGATGGGACCCACGTAGGACGTCACCATGTCGACGGGGACGTCCACGTAAGTGACCGGCTGGTGGCATTGGGCGGTGATGGTGACGGTCACCTTGCCGCGCAGGTTCTCGTCCGAGAAATCCGCGATGCCCGCCGCGGACGTCGTCTTCGTCACGGGGGAGGGGCCGCTGCCGAGGATGACGCGCGCGCCGGGGAGCGGAACGCCCGCGAACGAGTCGAGAACGAGGACGCGTAGCTTGCCGTCGAGAATGCCTCCCGAGAGTCCTCCGCGGAACCCGTCGACCGAATCGGCGTACGTGAACGCGTCGCGCACTTGGAGGAGCGTCGATGCCGGAACGTCCACCGTGACGTCGGCGGCTCCCGCCGCGTGGGCGGGCGTCGTGCACTCGATGCGGGTCGGATCGACGATGCGGAGATCGGTGCAGTCGGCGCCGGCGATCTTCACCGACGTGCCGCTCGTCCATGCCGTGCCGTTGCCACGGAGCGCGATGCGCGTCCCACCGGTGGTCGATCCCGAGGAGGGCTCCACGACGAACGTGTCGTAGACGAACCCGGCCGGGAGGATGCGTTCCTTGGCGGTCTTGTCGTCGCGGATGCGCACGTCGACGGGCCCCGGGGCGTGTTCCGGCATGACGACCGCGGCGCGGAGCGGATCCGAAGCGACGACGTCGGTGGCGGCGAGTTCGGCGTCCCCGACGAACACGCGGAGCGTCGACGGGAAGCCGCGCCCTCGGAGCGTCGTGCGCGTGCCTCCCGTCCAGGGACCGTGGGAAGGGGTGAGACCGAGGAGGGCGAACGGATCGCCGACGTCGACGTCGGAGCGGACGGTGAGGTTGCCGCCGTCGCCGTCGTCGAGGGACGTGGGAGGAGGCGGGAGGCTCGCGTCCGTTTCGGGCGGCGTGACGGCCTGACCGGTCGAGAAACACGCCGCGCCACCGACCGTCAACGCGAGGCACGCCGCGGTGAGGAGAGGTCGACGCATCCCGTCAACGTAGCACGGCGACCCGTACGTGACGTCCGTCTCGCCTCCCGATCGGCCGAGGAGACGCGTGGACCGCGACCAGTCCCGTCGGGGCCCGATCCGCTCTCAGTTCACGGGTCCGAGGGCGCGATCGAGGAGCTCCAGCGCCACGGATTTCCGCGTGTGTTGGCCGACGACGACACCGTCCGCGTCGACGACGGGACCGTACGGGACGTCGCTCGGTCCGACACATGCGGGGCACCCTCGCTCGCACGGGCACGAGCCGACGAGTCCACGCACGCGGCGGAGGAGGGATTCGCGCAGGTCGAAGATGCGTTCGGACAGACCGATGCCGCCGGGCGTGTGTTCGTACAGGAACAGGGTGGGGTTGTAGCCGGGACGGGGACCCCCGCGCATCTTGAGGATCGGACTCGGCGCGCCGACGCCACCGTCCGCGTCCCCGTCGGTGCCGAGGGTGCCGTCGTCGGGAGCGGAATCGCCGAGGGTCGTGCCGAGGTCCCGTGGATCGCACATGAGCGCGAGGGTCGCGACCGTCTCGAGGGCGACACCGAGACCGCGGAGGGCGTCGATGGCCGCGGCGCGACCGGCAGGCAGGGCGAGGCAATCCGATTCGGGGACCGTGACCCAGAACGCCGTCGTGTGCATCTGCATCTCGGGAAGGCGCACGTCGCCGTAGCCGGCGTTCTCGTGGGTGAAGAACTTGATCTTCTTGTATCCGACGACCTTCTCGACGACGGACACTTCGCCCCATCCCGAGGGCCACGTGCCCGATGGCGACGGCGCTACCGAGGTCCCGACGGGCGCGAGGGTCTCCTGGGCGGGACCGGTCGCGGACTCCTCGAGGACCGCCACTTGCGTGTAGGTCATGGCGTCGGTCCAGTAGTCGGGTTCGACCTTGCGGACGAAGGCCTTGTGGTTCTCGTAGTCGAACTTCTCGACCTGCCACGTCTCGCCGTCGTGTTGGTAGATGGCTTGCTCGTGGAGCATCGTGTGCGCTCCGCGGAAATCCATCTCGGCGAAGGACTTGCCGTGTTCGACGTCGATGACGACGACGTTGTCCCATCCGACGCTGCGCAGGGACACGTTGTTCGCGGGGTAGGCGTCGTCGGCCCAGTGGAAGGTGCCGTTGGCTTCGTGGAGCACCTTGTGCTGCACGAGGAATCCGAGGGCGTCCGCGGTCTCCTCGGGGCCGAGGGATCCGAAGCCTTCGCCCCGCTTGAAAGGGAGTTCGAACGCGGCGCACTTCAGGTGCTGGACGAGGATCTCGACGTTGTCGGGATCGATGCGCGCTTCCTCGACCGGTGCTCCCAGGAGGAAGCTCGGATCGCGGGCGAGGTATTGATCGAGGGGCGCACTCGACGTGACGAGGACGGCGACGGACAAGCCACCACGTCGTCCCGCGCGCCCGAAGCGTTGCCACATGGCCGCGGCGGATCCGGGGTAGCCGGCGCAGACGACCGCATCGAGCTCGCCGATGTCGATCCCGAGTTCGAGGGCGTTCGTGGCCACCACCGCGAGCACTTCGCCGTCGCGGAGCTTCCGCTCGATCTCGCGACGCTCGTGCGGAAGGTAGCCACCTCGGTAGCCCACGATGCGGGACGCGTCGACGTCCGGCGAGACCTTCTCGCGGAGGTACCGGAGCATCACTTCGACGTTGTTCCGGGACTGACCGAAGACGATGGTCGGCACGCGGGCCTTCACGAGGTCCGACGCGATCATGACGGCCTGCTTCACGTAGCTGGCGCGGATGCCGAGCTCGGCGTTCACGACCGGCGGATTGAAGAGGAAGAAACGCCGCGACCCGCGGGGCGCTCCGCTTTCGGTGAGCACTTCGAGGTTCTCCGGCGCCTTGCCGAAGAGACGCGCGGCGTGTTCCCGGGGATTGCCGATGGTGGCCGTGGCGCCGAGGATTTTCGGGTTCGAGCCGTGGAAGCGGGCGATGCGGAGGAGTCGCCGGAGCACGTTCGCGAAGTGCGAACCGAAGACGCCCTTGTAGGTGTGGAGTTCGTCGAGGACGATGTACTCGAGGTGCTGGAACGTGCGGGCCCAACTCGTGTGGTGCGGGAGGATGCCCGTGTGCACCATGTCGGGGTTCGAGAGGATGATGCCGGAACGTTCGCGCGCGGCGCGACGCGCGTCCCCCGGGGTGTCCCCGTCGTAGACGACGGCGGAGGCCGGCGACTCGCCCGACGTGAGTCCGGCCGACGTCATGAGCTCGCGGAGATTCGCTTCCTGATCCCGGGCGAGGGCCTTCGTCGGAAAGAGGTAGAGCGCGCGCGCGTCCCGGTTGCGGGCGAGGGTGTCGAGGACGGGAAGATGGAAGCAGTAGCTCTTGCCGCTCGCCGTCGGCGTGGCGACGACCACGTCCCGACCGGCCTTCGCGGCTTCGAACGCCCGGGCCTGGTGGGCGTAGAGCGCATCGACGCCGCGTGCGCGGAGTGCGGCGACGAGGCCGGGATGCAGGGACTCGGGGAGGGGACGAAGATCGCCGTCCTTCGCGGCGTAGAGTTCGTCGGCCTGGAGGCACGGCTTGACGATGCGGCTCTCGAGCCATCCTTCGATCGTCGCTTCGACGCCGCGAGGACCGGACCACGGCGACTTTCGACGCTTCCGCCGGGAAGCTTCGGGTGCGTCCTCCGGTTCGGAAGAAGAAGGCAGGGAAGGACCTCGTCCTTTCGTCACGGCATCGGCCATGGAGGAACACTAAACAAATGACACGTGCTCATCAATGATTCCTAGCACTGGCCCTTCCACGGAGAATCGAATAGATCCGCTGGTCCCCCCCGCTGCGCGGCTCTCGGTCGAGCCGTCTTCGCCGGGTTACCTGATGGACCACGACCAATCGAACGCCCCCGAGGTGACGCCATCCCCCGAGGCTGCCGCGGCACCCCACGCTCCGGACGCCCCGGAGACTCCCGCGCTCCTCGCCCCGCTCGCACCCGGCGCACCCCGAATGGGCCGCCCCGACGGAGTGGCGTCCATCGCTCCGGGGGGACGGAACGGTCCGTCCTACGTGTTCCTCATGATCGTCTCCGTCGTCAGCCTCGTGGCCGACGTCGGGACCAAGCTGTGGGCGGAGAAGAACCTCGCGGACTACAAGTCGATCGAGGTCCTCCCCGGGCACTTCGCGTTCAACCTCGCCCGGAACAAGGGCGGTGCGTGGGGGCTCCTCGGCGCCACGAGCGAGAACGTGCGTCGCCCGTTCTTCCTCCTCGTGTCCGCGGCCGCGGTGGCGTTCATCGTCACGCTCTACCGTAGGCTCGGTCCGCAACAGAAGGCGCTCAAGTGGGGCCTCCCGCTCGTGCTCGGTGGTGCGCTCGGCAACGTCTTCGATCGCATCCGGTACGGGTGGGTCATCGACTTCATCGACTTCCACATGACGTGGCAGGGACGTGATCACCATTGGCCCACGTTCAACGTCGCCGACATCGCGATCTGCGTCGGCGTCGGTCTGATGGCCCTCGACATGTTCACCTCCCGCCGCGGTCATCCCCGCACGTCGATGGCACCTCCGGCGCCTCCGCCTGCGGGTGCTTCCGGTTCGGACACGTCCACGGCCGGGGACGACGCGGCGCCTCCCGCGTTCGGTCTCGACGAAGCGTCGCCCGGGACCGTCGTCGACAAGCCGGCGGAGTAGTCGGTCCCTCCGTGCGCCCGGAACTTTTCCGTCTCCTCGACATCCCGTTCCCGGCGTACTTCGTCCTCCTCGTCTCGGGCTTCCTCTTCGCGACCGCCATGGGAACCCATTGGGCCCGTCGCGTCGGTCAGAATCCCGACGTCATCGTGGACCTCGGTCTCGCGATGCTGCTCGCGGGCGTGGCGGGAGGACGCATCCTGCACGTCCTCGCCGACGGCTACTTCTGGGATTATGTGCATCTCTGCACCGATCCCGCCCGCGTCGACTGGCCCCTCGAGAAGGCCGAGTGCCTCGCGCCTGCCTACGCCGGAATCTGGGACGCGGCGAAGAGCGTCTGCCATCCGAAGGAAGCCGACTGCTTCGCGTGGGCGAAATTCTGGGCGGGGGGCCTCACGTACTACGGCGGCTTCCTCGGTTCGTCCGCCGCGGCGTGGTTCCTCCTCCGACGGGACCGCTTCCCGTTCTGGAAGGCCGCCGACATGGCGGGATTCACCGTGCCCCTCGGCCTCGCCTTCGGTCGCATGGGATGCCTCCTCGCGGGTTGTTGCTTCGGTGCGGAGTGCGACCTGCCTTGGGCGCTCTCGTTCCCGCCCCACAGTCCGGCGAGCGAATCGCAGTTCAAGGCGCACCTGCTCGGATCCATGCGCGAGTGGAGCCACTCCGTGCACCCGACGCAGATCTACGAGTCCGCGGGCTCCCTCGCGATCGCGGCGTTCTGCGCCCTCGTCGTGCATCCGCGGAAACGGTACGACGGGCAGGTGTTCGCCGCGTTCCTCGTGCTGTACGCGGTGCTCCGTTGCCTCCTCGAGATCCTCCGCCGGGACGACCGGGGCGGCGCGTTCGGCCTGTCCACGTCGCAACTGATCGGCATCGGCCTCGTCGTGGTCGCCGCGCTCATCCACGTCCGTCGGAATCCTCGCCCTCTCCCCACGCCGGCGCCCTCCGTGTAAGGTTCGCCCCCATGGCGGGACGGATCCTCGACGGGAAGAAGCTGGCGGCAGTCGTTCGCG
Source organism: Polyangiaceae bacterium (assembly GCA_046351475.1). Lineage (GTDB taxonomy): Bacteria > Myxococcota_A > Polyangia > Polyangiales > Polyangiaceae > JAXLYL01. Next base: position 42,779 of record JAXLYL010000035.1, on the reverse strand, counting down.
ACGAAGTGCGGATCGGCGTGGAGGCGTTCCGCGCGAAACACGGTCGCGCGCCCGGCCTCGACGTCGTCATGGTGGGCGACGATCCCGCGAGCGACGTGTACACGCGGAACAAGGAGAAGGCCTCGAACGAGGTGGGCATGCGAGGTCGTCTCACGCGACTCCCGAAGGAGACTTCCGAGGTCGAGTTGCTCGCGCTCCTCGCGAAGCTCAACGCGGACCCCACCGTCGACGGAATCCTCGTCCAACTTCCGCTACCGAAACACGTGACGGAACAGAAAGTCCTCGATTCCGTGGTGGCCGAGAAGGACGTCGACGGCTTCCATCCCGTGAACGTCGGCCTCCTCGGCTCCGGTCGACCCGCCCTCGTGCCGTGCACGCCCATGGGGTGCATGCGCCTGCTCGACGAAGCCGGCACGAAGCTCGAAGGGGCCCACGCGGTCGTCGTGGGTCGCAGCAACATCGTCGGCAAACCCGTCGCGCAACTCCTCCTCCAGCGGAACGCCACGGTGACCATCGCCCATTCGCGGACGAAGGACCTCCCCGCCCTGTGCCGTACCGCGGACGTCCTCGTCGCCGCCGTGGGCAAGGCCGAGATGATCCGTGGCGATTGGGTCAAGCCCGGCGCGGTGGTCATCGACGTCGGCATCAACCGCGTCGACGCCGGCGGAGGGAAGACGAAGCTCGTGGGCGACGTCGCGTTCGGCGAAGCGGTCGAAAAAGCATCGGCCATCACGCCGGTTCCCGGCGGCGTCGGCCCTCTCACCATCGCGTATTTGCTCGCGAACACATTGAAGGCGGCTGTCGCACGCGCTTCGGCCTGACTTTCGGGAGGCGACCTTCCGTCTACACTCGGTGGACCGTGACCACGCGGTCCGGTCGGGAGGGGGGTCGACGTGAAGCCGGTCTGCGTTCGGACAGTGCGCTCGGTACCCCGGACGATCACGTCCGTCGTGTTCGTCACGTTCGCCGCGGCCTTGGCGGGAGCCTCGGGATGTTCCGCGGCCGTGACGGCCACCGTCGACGAGGACGCGGGCGCCGACGCCGCCCCCACCGCGTTCGGCACCGGATGCATGACCGACGCGGATTGCGGAGGGCTGTCGTGCCTCGCGTCCGTCTGCTCGACGCGCTGTTCCAACGACGCCCAGTGCCCCTCCGGATTCGCGTGCGCGGTGAGTCGGGTCGGGGAATTCGACGAACGCGTCTGCGTGCGCGGCGCGGCGCCCGGCGGAGCCGACGCCGGTTCCGCGGACGCGACGACCGCGAACGACGCCGCCTCGGACGGGAGCCGCGACGGGGCCTCGGACGCGCGGGACGCCGCGGGTCAGACGGGTCGTGTCGACGACGCGGGCGACGCGGGCGACGCGGGCGACGCGGGCGACGGAAATGCCGGGCAGACGGGGCAGGTGGGTGACGCCGGCCCGGACGCAGCATCGGACGCCGAGGCCGGTACGGGCGTCATCAACGCGTGTGGACCCATGGATGTCGGCGCGGTGCGTCTCGAGACCGACCCTCAGGACGTGACGTCGACCTGGAACCTCGACATGACGACCTCGCCGTCCGGCTACGCCCTGACGTGGATGGCGCCGGCGTCGCCGAACGGCGTGCAGCAGTATTTCGCGATCGTGGACGCCGACGCGCGCACGGTCCTCGCCAGGACTCCCGTGCGCGGTTCCTCGTTCACGGGATCGTCGCCCTCGGTCGTGTGGAACGGCACGTCCTTCGCGCTCTTCGGCTACCTGATTCCCGGCGGTGCGGGCGGGGGCGGTCCGTCGAATTGGGCGAGGTCGTCGGACGCGCAAGGGACGCTCGGTGGGGACGTCGACATGGGAGGAGGCACCGACTCGGTCACGTGGATTTCCGCGGGTGGAGCGAACTACCGCGGCGCGAGTCATACCCTTTACGCGTGGAACGGCGTGACGCTCACGTACCTGACGTCCGGAGGTGCGTTGGTGGGTGGACCATGGGCCGGAAATCGGACGTCCCTCGTCCGAACGGCGCAGGGAGGAGCGGCGCTCTACGGGGCTGACCGAGGGAACTGGATCCAGAATGGACTTCGCTACGACGTGCACTTCACCGCATTCGACCTCGACGGCACCGTCACCCGTGACGTCGCTCTGACGACCGATCAAGCGAACGCGGTCTCGAATTCGAATCCGACGCTCGTCCGGACCGACGATTCTCCGTCGAGTCCCGGTGCGGCCGGCTACGGAGCGATGTGGTCGCACGCGACGTCGGTCGCCGGCGAAACGTCGAGGGTGGTCCTCCGCACGCTCACGGACACGGCCACGACCATCCACGAGACGACCCTCGACACGCAATCGACGCGCTTCACGACGGCCCTCTGGGTCCCGAGCGTGCGCAAGTTCGTCACGGCGTGGAGTTGCACGCGGAACGCGGTGCAGGGCGTCTGTGTCCGGTGGACGAGCGGCGCACCGACCGGTGTCGTCGACCCGACGACGTTCGTCCGCACCTGTCGGGCGAGCGAACCCGTGCTCGCGTCCGACGGGACCTCGGTGGTCCTCGCGTGGCTCGATCAGGGCACAGGGCTCTACTTTTGGAAGCTCGCGATTCCTGCCGCCTATCCGAACTGATCGCGCAGGCGCGGACGTCGAGCGAGTTTCACGGCTTCCGGGGATGGGCGGCGAAGAATTTCATGACTTCCTCGCCCCACGAGAACGGCATCGTGCCCTCGCATCCGAACGGGAAGAGTTGTCCCGGGAGGAGCGCGGCCTTGTCCGTCTTCGTGTCGGTGCTGCCCGGATAGCAGTGCCCTCCGAGCGTGATCTTCTTGACGAGGAGATCGAGCTCCACCTTCGGCGCGACCCAGTCGTGTTCGAGATGTTCGAACACGGTGCCCTTCGCGCTGGTCGTTCGCCTGCGCCGAAACCCGTCGCCCGAAGCGATGACGGCGAGGGGAGGGAGCTTCCAGTGGGCGACGACCGCGTCCTGGATGGGCAGCGGCTTCGCGCCCGTCATGTCCGTCGCGAGGGTGTCCTTCGTCCCCATCATGTAGAGAACGTCGACTTCGCGGGACGGCACGTCGGTGCCGGTGAACGTGCACGCCATGGACGCCTGACCCTCGTAGAGCGTCATGGCGGCCGGGGCCACGGATGCGAGCGCGTCGGCGTGCTTGCACAGGAATCGCCACGTCATTCCGCCGCCCTGGGAGAAGCCGGTGAAGTGCACGCGATCGACGTCGACGTGCCATGCATTCATCGCGAGCTTCATGGTGTTCCACACCTTCACGTCGTCGGCGCCACCCAAGTCCCAGCTCGAGAGCGGGGGCGCGCCGTTCGCGCTCGGTTGCATCACGACGACTCCGTACGTCGCGGCGAGGGAGCGAAGTCCGGTGTTCCGTTCTTCCATGGCGCCGTTCATCGTCAGACCGTGGACGTCGACGACGAGTCCACACGCGTTCGATTCGCACGCCTTCGGAACCGTGACGTCGAACTTCAGCCCTTCGCAGGTGTAGACGTGGTCGCCGGCGTTCACGGCATCGAGACATCCCGTAGGCACGGGAGAGGGCACGCTCTTGCCGAGCTTCGGTCCTTCCGCGCCACTTTCGGCGCGCGGACCCGCGTCGGTCTCCGCACCAGGAACGTCGGGGACCGGACCGTTCGCGACCGGTCCGCTTCCGCCCGCCTCCGCTCCCGGCGCCGCATTCGGAACTCCCGAGTCCGCCCCTCCGGGATCGGCATCCGCTGCACCGCCGTCCGAAGACGAGGAACAGCCGAGGACGATCCACGGAAGGACGAACGGGAGGATGCGCGACGACGATCGGAGGGCGAGCTTCATGGGACGAACGGGAACGGGGAGGGACGAGCGGGGAACGCGGAGCGAAAGACGGGAACGGGGCGAGGTGGAGCGGGGCGGGAAAATCGAGGGAATCGTCGGATGAAACTCTCTTGGTGACCTGGTGACCAAGTGAAAAGCAACGGACGTGCCCGCGTCGTTCGGCGCCTCGGTCCCATGAAAAACGCCGGCGATCCGCCCGCGCGCGGCCCTTCGCGGCATCGTGGACGGGGGTCGGAACGGGATCGTCCGAGCGCACATGATCCAGCGTGTCGGACCAGGGATGGCCCGGCTCGGATCGCCGCCACGGTCGCCGCCGTCGCCGTCGCGGCCGCCGATCGTGGTCTAGGTCGTCGGTTGCATGGCGACGAACTTGAACACGAGGAACACGGTGCGCAGGTAGAACGGCGTCGGCTCGTCGTCCTCCGCGAGGCGTCGCAGGAGTTCCCGGTAGAACGGCGCACGCATCGGCGTGGGCATGTGCGTGGAGAAGGCCTCGACGTGGTTGTCGCGGTGGTTGTCGAACCACCAGCGGACCTCCCGTTCGACGAGGCGGTTGTCGCCGTGGCTCGCGAGCACGAGCCACATGTCCCGCTCGAAGTCGGCGAACTCGACCTCGTTCGTGGGAAGCATTCCGAGGGCCTCGCTCCGCGCGATGAGGGGCGCGAACGCGGACTTCGGAGCGCGCAACGACGAAAGGAGGACGATCGCCAGACCCTGGAGGAGCCGACGCTCGGTCATCTCGCGACGTTCACGATCGGTGCGCGGTGTCGTGCGGTAGTGGAGTTCGAGGATGCGCGTGTCGGTGCACTTGTCGGCCGAGAGGGCCGTCGTCGTTCCGCCCTGCCGGACACGGACCAGACCGGCGTCCGCGAGCTTGTGGACCGCCTGCCGCACGATCGTCCGCGAGACGGCGAAGCGTTCCGCCAGGACACGCTCGGGAGGAAGGGCGTCCCCTTCTTTCAGCTCGCCGGAGAGGATGGTCCGGGCGATCTGATCGAATACTTCGTCGGCGGCGCGACGACGCGAGACGGGTGTGACGTGCGACCCTCCGGGAGATCCTTCGTCCTTTCCCACCCGCAGAGTGTACCGGCTCGGGGCGGCGGAAGGTAGATCGCTTCGCGCCGCGCGATTCGTGGTCGCGTCACGACGTGCGGGATACCCTCGCCGGATGGCGGAGACCAACCCCTCTCTCGTCACGCGCCTCGAACGCAGGATGCGCGTGCACCACGGACGCGTGGAAGACATCATCGAGGCGATCTACCTCTCCGTGCTCCGTCCGGGGGACACCTGCGTGGACGGTGGTGCGAACGTCGGCCGCCACACGGTCCCGATGGCCGATGCCGTGCGCTCCGAGGGACGCGTCTTCGCGTTCGAACCCGCCCGGGCTCCCCTCGGCGAGCTTCGCCGGCGGACCCGAGGGTTGCGCCACGTCACGGTGTCGATCGACGCTTTGTCCGACGTCGATGGCCGCTCCTGCACTTTCCACGAGGTCGTGAACCTGAGCGAGGAGGGAGGCCTTCGGCGGAAGTCGCACTACACGTACGCACCGACGTTCGAGACCCACGTCGTCCGGACGACCACCCTCGATCGTGAGCTCGAGTCCGTAACGTCCCTGCGCTTCGTCAAACTCGATCTCGAAGGCGGCGAATTCGATGCGCTCCGGGGGGCGCGGACGACGTTGCGTCGTACCCGTCCGATGCTCGTCTTCGAGGCGGGACACAGCGCGCCTCGGGACTACGGATACTCGCTCGAGGAATTCGGAGCGTTCTTCGACGACCTCGGCTACCTCCTCTTCGACTTGCTCGGCGCACCGTTGCTTGCGTCCTGGGAGCGCTTCGACCGACCCTGGTACGCGATCGCGGTTCCGGCAGGCTCCGATGACCAGCGCTTCATCGAAGAGGACCTCCGAGGTCTTCTGGCGGGCCTCGAAGCGAGTTGGGACGAGCACGCCCCGGCGATTCGTGTCCACTTCGGCGTGCCGCTCCGGCTCGCCGCCCCTGGCAGCGAAATCGATGCCACGCCCGCCGCCGCGACGGGCATGTCCTGGGGCGAGGAATGTGGACGCTGGACCGACGGCACGCCGGCGACGATCGACCTCCGGATCGGCGACTGGGGACGTCTCCGGGTCGTCGTCGACGTGGCGATGGCGTACCTTCCACCGTCGCGGGGGCACGTCCTCGACGTGCGCGTCCTGGTGAACGGGAACGTCGTCGACCTTTGGCGATTCGATCCGACCCATTTCCGCGACGTCCGGAAGGTGTTCGAGGTGGCTGCCGAGCCGGGTCGGGTGGGGCCCCTTCGGCCCTTGGAACTCCGCTTCGAGATCGACGCGCCGAGCCGGCCCGCCGACGCGGGCGTGAGCGAGGATGCGAGGGAGCTCGGACTTCATCTGCGGTCCATCGACGTCGCGCCGCTCGTGTGACAGCTGCGGCGTGAGCGCGGGATCGGTTCCCCGGCGTCGCGCGGGTCGGGCGGGTCAGGCGAGTTTCGCGAGCAGACGATCGAGGGCGTCGAGATCGGCGTACGGGATCACGATCTCGCCCTTGTTGCCCTTGTCGCGGAGTTCCACTTTCGTGCCGAGGGAACGCGTGAGACGCGTCTCGACGTCGCGAACCGACGCACTCTTCTCGGACCCGGAGGCCTCGCTCGCACGCTTGGCCTTGTCTTTCTTTCCGGCACGCACCAGCGCCTCGACGGCGCGGACGGACAGGCGCGCGCGGACGGCACGCTCGGCCACTTCCTCGATCTGTGCGGCCGTGTCGAGACCGAGGAGGGCACGCGCGTGCCCTTCGCTCAGGGTCCCGTCGACGACGCGGTTGCGGACGGACTCGGGGAGTTTGAGGAGCCGGAGTGCGTTCGCGATGGTCGAACGGTCCTTGCCGACCCGCGTGGCCAAGGTCTCCTGCGTGTAGCCGTGTTCCTCGACGAGACGATGGAGGGCCTCGGCGAGCTCCACCGCGTTCAGGTCCTCACGTTGGACGTTCTCGATGAGCGCGAGCTCGAACGCCGTCGTCGGCGGCACGTCCTTCACGACGACGAGAACCTCCCGCAGGCCGGCTTTCTGGCTCGCGCGCCAGCGGCGTTCCCCGGCGATGAGCTCGAAGCGATCCGACTCCCCGGGACGACGTCGAACGACCAGGGGCTCGAGGAGGCCGTGTTCGCGGATGGACGACGCGAGTTCCTCGAGGGCGTCGGCCGCGAAATGCCGCCGCGGCTGGCCCTTCATCGGGACGATTTTCTCCACCGGACAAAGGAACGCGGGCGCGGAAGCACGGGTTTCGGACGTCGACGTGGTGACCCCTTCGCGCGGCGGAACGGGGAGGAGGGCGTCGAGACCGCGTCCGAGGGCGCGTCGTTTTCCGGGATCGTTCATGGAGAGTCACTCGCGAGGGAAGGCACGCCGGACGGACCGGTTGCGGAAGGGTCCGCGCCCGCGTCCGGGGACGTGCCGATGGGAGCGTCCGAGAGGAGTTCGCGCGCCAGGGCGAGGTAGCCCTGGGCGCCCTTCGACTGCGCGTCGTACAGGAGGACCGGCTTGCCGTGGGAAGGGGCCTCCGAGAGGCGGACGTTGCGCGGAATGATGGCGTCGAAGACGCGGAAGTGGCGGCGCACTTCGTCCGCGACCTGGTGGGCGAGGTTGTTCCGCGCGTCGAACATCGTGAGGACGACTCCTTCGACGCCGAGCTCTTCGTTCATGCCGTGCTTGATGCGGTCGATGGTCGCCATCAGGTGCGTGAGACCTTCGAGAGCGTAGTACTCGCACTGGAGAGGGACGAGGACGCGTTGGGCAGCCACGAGCGCGTTCACGGTCAGAAGACCGAGGGATGGCGGGCAGTCGATGAACACGTAGTCGTAGTCGGACGCGTCGAGCAACGTGCCGAGCGCGTTGCGGAGGCGGATCGCGCGATCGGGTTCGTCGACGAGCTCGATCTCCGCGGCGACCAGATCCTGCGTGGCGGGGGCGAGCGTCAGCCCGGGAACGTGCGTGTCGACGAGCACGTCCGCGAGGGACGCACGGCCGATGAGCACGTCGTAGACGCTGCGCTCCCCCAGCGCGAGATGGATTCCCACGCCGGAGCTCGCGTTGCCCTGCGGGTCCATGTCGACGAGGAGTGTCTTCTTCTCGGCGGCCGCGACGCTCGCCGCGAGGTTCACCGCCGTCGTCGTCTTTCCGACTCCGCCCTTCTGGTTGACCACCGCGAGGATGCGCGGCCGTCGGGCGTGCGCGTCCGGAAAGGAGCGCGGAGCGTCCGACACGTCGGAATCGGAAGGGGTCATGGAGAGGGTGTCGGGCGGCGAGAAGGCGGTCGCACGTCGCGCGGGGCAGGGTGTGTACCGCGGGGCGGCGAAGAATTCACCTTCGGTTTTTTGACGGTCAAGGCCTCTTGGGTACTCTGTCGTCAGATGTAGGGAAAGAGGGAACAAGAGGTCACATCCCCATGCGGAATCGATTCGCCCATCTGCTCGAAGTTTCGGACAGCGCCCCGGCCAACGACCGGATCCTGACGACGACCTTTTGGCAGACCTCCGCGCCCCGCTCGGGAAGTGCCGTCGTGGACCTCGACACCTGGCGAAAGGAACGCGCGCGCACGAACGCTCCCTGAGGAGTCGCTCCGCGCGTCTCGCAAGCACCGCACCGGAAGCCGTCGCGAGGGGAGCGAGGGTGGGCCGATCGCAGGCCAAGACAAAAGTTGAAGTTCTGGATGAGAACTTCGAGTCGAAGTTCAGGACATCAAACAGAAGACGGATTGGGCGACCGACGGACCATCCGAGAACAGCACACGACGACCGAGCTCCAAGGGACCGAGGGGAGCTCCGACACGACAGGTTCGAGAGACGAGGAGGAGGAGAACGACCATGGGTGTGCCGAAGCACTACCGAACGATCGAGGATTTCCAGCGCGAAGAGTTGCGGCCGAACTTCAAGGTCGGCTTCTCGTTCGAGGATCTCATGCAGGAAACGACGTTCGGAGAGAGTGATCTCCTCTTCGACGACACGGTCGACGAGTACGACCCCGAATCCAAAGACTCCGACGACGACTGATCGTCGTCCGCTTTCTTGAAGCGCTTATGCGTCCCTCCCGGGACACCCCGCGCCCCGCGACCACGCCTCGGTCGTCGGGGCGCAATCTTTTTGTCTGGGCGGTCCCGGTCGCGATCGAAAAGGAGACCTGATCGGGTGAGGTCTCCTTCTCGATCGCGACCTCTGGGGATCGTGTGACCACAGATTTTTGGTTTCAGCTCGCGCCTGTTCGGCGCTCGCCCTGGTGGCGCGCGCAGCGTGAGGGATGGCCTCGGTGACTCGGGAGACCTCCCGGGGTGAGGTCTCCGCGTGGCAGGAGCGGGGGACGCGCTTCGATCTCGCGGAGCGGACGAATCCGCCTCAGCCACCGATCAACTTCAAGAATTCCGATTCCGCGATGACCTTCAACGGGGCGCCGCCCGCCGTGAGGATCTTGTCGGCGGCTTTCTCCTTCGTCGACTTCGGACCCGATTTGTCGTCGCCCACCACGAGGTAGTCGAGCTGCTTCGACACGGCGGAGAGCACGGCGCCTCCCAGGCTCCGCACCTTCTTTTCCGCTTCGCTCCGACCCATGTGGACCATCTTGCCCGTGAAGACGAAGGACTTGCCGGAGAGGGGGCCGCCTTCGACGTTTCCGGTGCCATGGGTGATGGTGACGACCTTCGCGAGAGCGTCGATGGTCGCGCGGTCCTCCGCGAGCCCCGCGACCACGCTCTTCGCGATGGAAGCGCCGATGGAATGGATCGCCGCGAGCTCCTCCTCCGTCACGGCGAGCACCGCGTCGAGGGTCCTGTAACGGTCGGCCAGGATGCCCGAGACGTGTTTGCCGAGTTCGCCGATGCCGAGGGCTCGGAGGAACGTCGCGAGTTCGAGGGTGCGCTTCTTGTCGACTTCGGCCACGAGCTTCTGCGCGAGCTTCTCACCCGATCGCTCGAGGCTCTTCAGACCCTCGACGTCCAGACGGTAGAAGTCGGCCGGCGATCGCAGGAGCCCCTTCGCGTGCGCCTGTTCGAGGAGCACGTCGCCGAATCCGAGCATGTCGGTCGTCGCGGCGAAGTGCGCGAGCTGGCCCACCACCGCACGCGGGCAGGTGCGCGGGGTCGTGCAGTAGAGAAAATCACGCTCGCGGGTGACGGGGGAGCCGCAGCTCGGGCACGTCGTCGGTACGACGACGGGTTCCGTGCCTGGCTCCGTCACGAATTCCACGTTCGGGATCACGCCGCCGCGCCGCACGAGCGTCACCTTCGCGCCGAGCGTCAGGCCGAGCTTCGCGATGAACGCCACGTTGTGGAGGGACGCACGCGTCACCGTCACGCCCGAGAGCGCGATGGGATCGACGATGGCCACCGGAGTGATCGCACCCGTGCGCGCCACCGACCACTCCACCTCCCGGAGCGTCGTCACCCCCGCGTCGCCCTGGAACTTGTACGCGATGGCGTAACGCGGATGGTGGGCCGTCTCGCCGAGGAGACGTTGTTCCTTCAGGGAATCGACCTTGTAGACGACCCCGTCGATCTCGAAGTCGAGGGTCGGACGTTCCTTCGCGAATCGCGCGTAGCCTTCGAGCGCCCGCGACTTCGGGAGCACGACGTTCTCGACCGGAGGGAATCCGAAGTCGACGAGCGCCGTCATCAGCTCCGCTTGCGTCTCGCGGGGGAGGCCCAGGAGATCGTAGGCGGCGAACGAGAGCCCGTAGGACGCGGACTTGTCCGAGTCCTTCATCTTCACGGCACCCGCGGCGAGGTTCCGAGGGTTCGCCATGCCGCCTTCCTTCCACGTCTCGAAGGCGGAGAGCTTCATGTAGATCTCGCCACGGACCTCCAAGGGGCCGTGGGGCTCCCGTCGTCCCCTCGGGACCGCGAGCTTCTTCGGGACGTCCGCGATGCGCAGGACGTTCGCGGTCACGTCGTCGCCGACGGTTCCGTCTCCCCGCGTCGCGGCCACCGCCAGCTCACCGTCCGCGTCGTAGTGGATGGAGCACGCGACGCCGTCGAACTTCGGCATCGCGAGCACGTCGCCCTCCACGTCCGCGACGAACGCGAGGAGCTCCTCGTCGGTGTAACACTTGTCGAGGGAGAGCATCGGCGCGCGGTGACGGAACGGGGTGCCGAAGGTCGCCTTCGGATCCGGAGCGCGCGTGATCGGAGGCGGCGACGTGTCGGTGGACGCGGCCGCCCGCTTCGCGGCGACCGCCTTCCGGGACGGTCCCATCTCGAGGAGGAGCGGCGACGAGGGCGCGAGTTTCCGGAGCTTCACGACGAGGGCGTCGTACGCGTAGTCCGAAATTTCCGGAGTCTCGTGGTCCCAGTAGAGCGCGTTGTGCCTCCGGATCTCCTTTTCGAGCGCGGCGATTTCGTCGTCCGCTCCGTCCGGACGACGCGCGCCGCCGAGCAGATCGAGCTGGTCGTCCGCGGGCGTGGTGGAGGACTTCTTGGAGGTCTTCGGGGGCTTCGCGGGAGGCGTCACGGGCGGCGATCGTGCGGTGGGGGCGCGGTGGAGGTCGACGTGGAGGTCGTGGCGGGTCAGGGACGGACGGACGGATCGGCGACGTGGCCGGCGAAGAGGATGGTCTTCGCCTTCGTGTCGCGGACGTAGAAGAAGAACGGATGATCGGCGACGAACGGCGTCGGTGTCTCGGGCGGAGGCATGCCGGCGCCGACCGCCCCGACGGCGGTGGCCGCGGCCGCTTCGGTGCCTTCCTCGTTCACGTCGATCCACGCCTTGTGGACGGCGGTACCGAGGAACAGGTCGCGCGTCCCGTCCATGCCGCGGAAGTCGGCGACACCTTCCTCGAAGGCCTTCACCATCCCGAGGGCGCGCATCGTCCTCACGAGATCGAAGGACGATCCGACGCGGAACTTGGGAAACGCGACGTCGACCCGGCGATCCTTCGCGGAAGTGGCCCACCGTTCGAGGTCCGCACCGCGCATCGAGGCCTCGAGCGCGCCGAGACCGTCCTTCGCCTTCGGCAACACCACGATCATTTCCAACGACGGATCGCCGTAGGGCATGGAGAGGATCTGCGCCGCGTCCGTCTCGGCGTAGTTCCAATGCCCGCCCTGGTGCATGGTCGGGACCTGGACGACGGCGCCGGAGGCCGTCGTGAACGCGGCCGGCTTCGTCTGGTACGGGACGAACTCCTTCTGCCACGACGCGCGGAAATACACCGCGTTGGTGAGGACGAGACGGGTCGCGGTCGTCACCGTGCGGGGCGCGAGGAGGTCCTGGATCTTCGATTCGGTGCGATCGGACACCCATCCGTTGATCCGACCGCGGGCGAGCTCGGGATCCTTCGCGAAGTCGAGGGTCTCGAGCGGGGCTCGGAACGACGTGTCGAGGGCCTTCGTGAAAGCCGGAACGAACGCGTGATCGCGCTGGCCCCACAGTCGGTTGACGACGCGCACGATCACGCGCTTGTGTTTCGCCGCTTCGAGCTCCCACGCGCGGGAGGGGTCCGTCTTCGGCAGCACGGCCCTCGCGTCGAACGCACCGAGCATGGCCGACACGCCCGCGGCCACCTCGCGCGCGGACGTGGAACCGAAGCCCAGGGCCTTCGCCATCTCGCCCGCGGTGTCGTCTTTCGCACCGGCATGGGCCATGGCGAATGCCATGCGGATGCTGGTGGGGGAGACGAATCGGTTCGGGCCCTCGCTCTCGAGACGAGCGAGGAGGCGCACGGCGAAGTCCGCATCGCCGACGGCGACCGTCCTGAGGGCGGCGGGGTCGGAGGTGGGATCGAGCACGGGTTCGGTGGCGGTCGGGGACGGGGAGAGGGACGAAGCCGCGGAGGTCGACGTGAGCGCGGGCGAGGAGACGGCGGGCGAAGAAACCGCGGTGGTCGGCGTCGACGAGGACGAGGAGGCGGTCGCCGAAGCGCGCGCGAGCGAGGACGACGGCGTCGCCTCGGGGCTTCCCTTGCAGCCCACGGCGAGGGAACAGCCCGCGACGACGGCCAGGGCCCCGAACGACCGGCGGTACGGGGACGCCGAGCTGGACGTCCCGTTTTGTCGGAAGTGAGCGTCCTTCATGGGAGGTACGCTATCGTAAGTCCCGCCATGGGTGACGCTCCCAAACGACTGCCCCGCAAAGCGCCTCGCCAGGAACGAAGCCGCGAGACGGTGAAGGCGATCCTCGACGCCACGGAGATCGTGGCGAAGAAGCACGGCATCGCCAAGGTCACGACCCGTCGCGTGGCGACCGTCGCGGGCGTGAGTCCCGGAACGCTCTATCAATACTACCCGACGCGTGAAGCGCTCCTCGTCGCCGTCGAAGAGCGCGCGTGGGGCGGACTCGCGACCGCGTTCACGGAAAAGCTCGAATCCGTCCGGGCCATGGACTTCGAGGCCGCCGTCGAGGAGCTCACGGACGTCTTCGTGACCGAAGCCGCGAAGGCCATCGAATCCCACGGCACCCTCCTCAACTCCATGGCGCCCGAGGAGATCAAGAAGGGGAGGCGGGAACTCGTCGAGCGCGTGGCCGGTGTCATCGCCGCATCCCTCGCCCAGAAGTTCAACGCTCCGGAGCCCATGAAGTTCCTCCTTCCGGCCCGTCTCGTCGTGCGCGGCGCGATCGCGTTCGCGCGTCTGGCGGTGGAGGAACGGGATCACGACCTGGCGAGCGGCGGGTACGCCCGGGAAGTGGGCCGGATGTTTTCCTCGTATTTGGTGAAATTGGGCGCTCCTTACGCTTGAAGGGTGCGCGCGCGGTCAGTAAGGTGCGCGGTCCCATGCAGGTCACCACCGCCCGTATTTCGCCCGTCGTCATGCAACTCGAGGTCGCGATCCCCGCCGAAACCGTCAAGGCGCAGATCGAGAAGGCCTACACCCAGCTCGCCAAGAAGGCGCACATCAAGGGGTTCCGTCCCGGCAAAGCGCCGCGGAACGTCTTGAAGAACCTCTTCGACTCGCAGGTGCAGAACGACGTCGCGAACGCGCTCGTCCAGGAGACCCTCCCGAAGGCGCTCTCCGACAAGAACATGACGCCCGTCAACCAGCCGTCCGTCGAGGCCGGCAAGGTCGATGGCGCCACGAACTTCTCGTACAAGGCGCGCTTCGAGGTGCAGCCCGACGTGGAAGACGTGAAGTTCGAGGGCTTCGACTTGAAGCGCCCCTCCGTCGAAGTGACCGACAAGCTCGTCACCGAGCAGCTCGAGACGCTCCAGAAGCGCCACGCCACGCTCAAGGCGCCCGAGACCGAGCGCGCGATCAAGGACGGCGACGTCGTCACGGTGGACTTCACGCTCTCCATCGACGGCAAGGAAATCAAGGACGGCGGCGGACAGGGCGTTCCCCTCGAACTCGGCTCCGGCCAGGTGATCTCCGAACTCGAAGCCGCCCTCCTCGGCAAGAAGCTCGGCGCGAAGGCGACGGCGGAGACCACGTTCCCCGAAGGTCATCCCCGCACGGACTTCCGCGGCAAGAAAGGCGTCTTCTCCCTCGAGCCGAAGGAAATCAAGGAGAAGGTCCTCCCGAAGCTCGACGACGAGTTCGCGAAGGACGTGGGCGATTTCGCCAGCCTCGACGCGCTCAAGGCCGACATCAAGTCGCAGCTCGAGAAGGCGCTCAAGGAGCGTTCCGAGACGTCGCTCGCGGAGCAGATCGTCCAGAAGCTCAACGACGCGAACCCCCTCGAGGTCCCGCCGTCCCTCGTCGAGCAGCAGCGCCGCATCATGGAGCAGGAGATCGCGCTCCAAGCCCGCCGCGCCAACGCCCGATTCACCCGGGAGCAGGTCGACTCGCTCATGGGCCACATCCACCAGGATGCGGAGAAGAAGGTGCGTGCCGGTCTCCTCATGGCCGCCATCGCCAAGAAGCACGAGTTCAAGGTCACCGACGAGGACATGGAGAAGGCCTACGCGGAGCTCGCCGAAGAGACGGGCAAGAACGTGGCGAAGGTCAAGGCCGAGTACCGCGACCAGCAGCGCCGTCAGCTGCTCATCGGCATGATCCTCGAAGACAAGATCCTCGATTTCATCGAGGGCAAGTCGAAGATCACCGACCTCGCGCCGGGCGAGGAGCTCAAGGTGGAAGGCGCCGAGGGCGAGTCCAAGGACGACAAGCCCACCAAGAAGAAGAAGGCGGACAAGGCCTGAGCCGCGCCGCCGCGGAGCATTCGACCGCGGCGCAGCAGGTTGACCATTGCGCGATCGCCGCGGAATGGCGAACGTATCGGAGGGACGCTATCGTGACGCCACGCGTGACGGTGCCGTCCCTCCCGTCGTTTGGGCGGCGGGAACACCGAAGCGGCACCGGCTGTTCACATCGAACGAGAGAAGCGGAGCACCGATGTTCACGAAGCGTCCCGAGAACCGCACCCAGGCCATCCAGACCCTCGAGCGTGCGAAGGACTTCATCCCGTACCCGACCGTCGTCGAGACGACCCACCGTGGCGAACGGAACTGGGACATCTTCAGCCGCCTCTTGAAGGACCGCATCATCTTCCTCGGTACCGAGGTCAACGACGACGTCGCGAACATCATCATCGCCCAGTTCCTCTTCCTCGATTCCGAGGATCCGGACAAAGAGGTGATGCTCTACATCAACTCCCCCGGCGGCGTCGTCACGAGCGGTTTGGCCATTTACGACACGATGCAGTACGTCCGCGCGCACGTGTCCACGATCTGCCTGGGAATGGCCGCCTCCATGGCCGCCGTTCTGCTTGCGGCGGGCCACAAGGGGCGCCGACAGGCCCTCCCGAATGCCCGCATCATGATCCATCAGCCCCACGGCGGTGCACGTGGTCAGGTGACGGACATCGAAATCCAGGCCCGGGAGGTCAAGCACCTGAAGGACGTCCTCACGGACATCCTCACGAACGCCACCGGCAAGAGCCGCGACCAGATCCACAAGGACATCGAGCGCGACTTCTACCTGGGGGCACCCGCCGCGAAGGAATACGGCCTCATCGACCACGTCGTCCTCTCGACCAAGAAGGACGAGGGCGGCAAGTCGGCGAAGGACCGCTGAGGTCGCGAACGGGTCTCTTCCGAGGCCCGTGGACGTCATGGGACGGGCCCTTCCTCGAAGGGCCCGAAGCTTGCGACCCTTGGTCGGGGGGTCTAAGCTCGTAGCGTCCGTCGGTCGTTCCATTTCGGGACGGACGCCGGAAAATCCAGCCGTGGATCAGCCCTCGTTCCGTCTCGGAACCGGGGAGGTCGGGAAGACAGGCGCGCCGTGGAACGTAGACGAGACGATCACCAAAACGGCAATTTGAACTGCTCCTTCTGCGGCAAGTCCCAGAAGGAAGTGAAGAAGCTCATCGCCGGGCCCACGGTCTACATTTGCGACGAGTGCATCGGCCTCTGCAACGACATCATCGCGGAGGAAGTCGAGAAGGACGAGCCCTATGCCGGGGCCACACCCGTGCCGAAGCCGTCCGAGATCAAGACCATCCTCGACGAGTACGTGATCGGGCAGGAGCGCGCGAAGAAGGTCCTCGCGGTCGCCGTCCACAACCACTACAAGCGCATCGATTCCCGGGTCGCGACGGACGAGGTCGAGCTCTCCAAGAGCAACATCCTCCTTCTCGGCCCCACCGGTTCGGGCAAGACGCTCCTCGCGGGTACGCTCGCGAAGATCCTCAGCGTTCCGTTCGCCATCGCGGACGCGACGACGCTGACCGAAGCCGGCTACGTCGGTGAGGACGTCGAGAACATCATCGTCCAGCTCCTGCAGAACGCCGACCACGACGTCGAGCGTGCCCAGCGCGGCATCGTCTACATCGACGAAATCGACAAGATTTCCCGGAAGAGCGACAACCCGTCCATCACGCGGGACGTCTCCGGTGAAGGTGTGCAGCAGGCGCTCCTCAAGATCATCGAAGGTACCGTCGCGAACGTGCCGCCGAAGGGCGGTCGGAAGCATCCTCAGCAAGACTTCCTGCAGGTGGACACGACCAACATCCTCTTCATCTGCGGCGGCGCGTTCGTCGGTCTCGAGCAGATCGTCCAACGTCGCATCGGTCAGCAGACGTTGGGATTCGGAGCCGACATCAAGTCCAAGAAGGACTTCAAGTTGGGTGAGCTCCTCGAGCAGCTGCAGCCGGAGGACCTCCTGAAGTTCGGGTTGATCCCGGAGTTCATCGGTCGTCTCCCCGTGATCGCGACGCTCCACGAACTCAACGAGGAAGCCCTCATCGACATCCTCACGAAGCCGAAGAACGCGCTCGTGAAGCAATTCCAGAAGATGTTCGAGATGGACGGCGTGAAGCTCAAGTTCACGAAGGGGGCCCTCTCGGCCGTCGCGCGCGAGGCCCTCTCGCGCAACTCCGGTGCCCGCGGACTCCGCGCCATCCTCGAAGCCGCGATGCTCGACATCATGTACGACATCCCGGGCCGAAGCGGCATCAAGGAAGTCGTGATCAACGAGGAAGTGATCACGAAACGCGACGCGCCGCTCATCGTGTATCAGAAGGAAGCGGAGCTCGCGTAAGCGAGCGGAGCGTTTCGCCTGGGTACGGAGCTCGCGGATGCGAGCGGAGCGTTTCGCCTGGGTACGGAGCTCGCGTAAGCGAGCGGAGCGTTTCAATACCGGGCGGAACACGACCGGGTCGACGATTCGTCGTCGACCCCGCGTTCGGACACCAAGAGCCCCGCGGACTCGGACGAAAAGACGACGAGCGCACCCTCGCGAGGCTCGTCTCCGGTCACGATCGTCGCCGTACCATCGTACGAACGGAAGACGGTGTCGGTCGTTGCGCACTCGCGCACGTCGTCCCATCGCGCTTCGAAGCGGGCCTCACCCGTCAGATTCCGGAAGCGTCCCTTCGCCGAGCCGAGGGTCTGGGCGCAGGCGGCCTCGGGAGCGGTGAGCGTGGACGTCACGTCCCACCGCACGAGGTACGGATCGGCGAGGTCCTGCTCGGACGCGTCCCCCTGCGTGGTCTGCACGGAGGAGACGAGGGTCGCTTTGTCCCCATCGGTGGCGAAGCGAAGGTTCCGGTGGCTGACGAGCGTCTTGCCGTCCCTCGTGAACGAGAGCGTCGAATGGTCGACGACGAGCGCACCCGCGTCCCGGGTCCAGGTCGAGAGGACGTTGCCGTTCCACACGGTCTCCACGCCGGGGAGCCGACAACCCTCAAAGGTCGTGGTGGCGCGAACGAACGACTCGGTCCGTTCGACGGCGACGGTGAGGCAGGCCGGCGTCTCGAACCAGGTGCGAGGGTTCGCCTTCAGGCTGGCCTCGAGGGCCGCGTCGTCCGTCGTGGGGGCCACGAAGCCTTGCAACGAACCTTTCACCGAGCCCGAGAGCGCACGGTCGATCACCGTGTGGAGCGAACTCTCGAGCGAACGGGAGTCGTCGAAGGCGCGCGCGGAATCGGAGAGACGCGAAGACGCCGCGCAGGGAGGAAGCGCTCCACCGATCCAGCAAGCTTGCGAAAGCGCAGCACCGACGAGGACGGAGGCCGTGAGGACGAGGGAGACGGAAGTCGACTTCGAAGAACGCTTCATGGGGAGCTCCTGACCGACGCGGGAGGAGGGCGCGTCGTGTGGAGGACCCCATTGCAGCGGCTCGGCCATCGTCCGCGAATGCGATCACGCACCGCGCCGAGGTGCGGCAATCGTGCCGATTTTCCGGCGAACGGGCGTGCGCGGAACCCGAACGCACGATTCCCGGAACGCGGAGTACCCATGATCGAGAAGTTTGGTTCACGTGCTCCCTGACGCGCGAACACACTGGATCGCCGGTATTTCGGGACGTCCGGACACGAAGCGCGTGCGTGTCCGCCGAGCCGACGTACCCTCGGGACATGAGCCTCGAAGCCAACAAGACCGTCGCCCGCACCTTCTTCCAACGCATCACGGCCGGGGACATCCCCGGAGCGTTCGCCCTCGTCTCCGACGACGTGAGCTGGTGGGTGGCCGGCTCGCTGCCGTTCTCCGGCGAGAAGACGAAGGCCGAGTACATGGTGGTCGTCGGCCGCATCCAGTCGGGCTTCCCGAGCGGCTTCGCGCTCACGCCCGGGGACATGACGGCGGAGGGCGACCGTGTCGCGGTGGAGGTCACGTCCTCCGGCACCCACGTGAACGGCAAGACCTACGCGAACAAGTACCACTTCCTCATGGTCGTGAAGGACGGCGCGATCGTGCGCGTGAAGGAATACATGGACACGCAGCACCTCAAGGACCTGATCTCCTGAAGCGCGGGTCGGCGAGGGCGCGACTCAGGAGGGGACGGACGCTTCCGCGTTCGCGGACGGCACTTTGGCCGTCGCGTCCGTCCACTCGCCGCGGAGGTACCGTTCGTGCGGGAGGCGGCACGCGTCGCGGAGCATGACGCCGAACGGCTGCACGCCGAGGAAGAACGCGAGGCAGAGGACACCTCCGAGGGTGCTCACGGTGCCGAACGCCGGCGGGACGAGGGTGACGGCCGTCGCGATCGTCAGGAGCGCGAGCTCCACGACGATGAGCGCGAACGCAGCGCGCACCTTTCCGTGGATCCATGCGTGGGGATCGAAGGCGGAGACGACGAGCGGGAACGTACGGTCTCCGCGGATCTCGGCAGCGCCGGACTCCCTCGAAACGACACCCGAGATCCAGACTTCCGCGCCGTCGGTCAGGGGCGTGGTCACGTCGCGGAGCGCGCCCTTCGGACCGCGGGAAGCTTTGTGGGTCGCCTCGAAGGTGGTCGCGTCGGGGCATGCGAAGGCGTCGCGCGTGGCGGATTCGTCCGGCCACACGTGCGCGCCTTCCGCCGTCGGAACGGAAACCATCGACGCACCGACGCCCAACGTGCCGCCGCCGACCGAGGAAGCGAAGGCGCGATCGAAGAAGACCACGGCCCTCGTCGCGCCGTCCTTCGCGCGGCCGACCTGCTGGACGGTGTGCGTCGCGAACGGGACGCCGTCCCGCCCGGTCACCTTGCCGCGGAGGAGGACGCGACGGCCGTCGGAAACGTCCGCCGACGTGGCCTTCGGACCGAGGAGCTTCTTCGTGGCGAGGAGCGCTCGCACGTCCTGGAGAGCGGCTCCGGCGATCAGCAGCGCGCACGTCCACACGATGCCGAGGCAGAGGATGCCCATCCACGCGTAGGGAATCGGCGTCACGTCAGGGCCCCCTGGGCTTCCACGTCCTGGCGCCGGGTCTCCCGGGACGCGAGATCGGCGGACGCGACGTTCGCTTCGGCGAGGGCGACGTCCTTCTTCGCGGGACGCTTCATGCCGAACACGTAGGTGCGGAGGAGGAAGAGCACCATGCTCGGCTCGTTCAGACTCGGGTCGATCCGCGGGACGACTTCCTTGTCGTGCCACGCGCGGAGATCGGACCAGTGCAGGCCCGCGCGGTTGTGATGGATGGTGTGCAGGCCGTTGTTGCACATGATCCAGTTGAAGCCGCGGCCCACGAAGTTTCGCGAGTGGTTCCACTCGCTCGACGTGTCGCAGCCGTCGTGTTGGATCAGGTTGATGCGCAGGATGCATCGCGCTCCGTAGAGCTGCGGGATCACCACGAAGAAGAGGGTCGTCCAGAAATCGTGGACGAGGAGCACGCCCGTGAGGCCGAAGGCGAAGACCTGTTCCTTCAGGTACTGCTTCCGGAAGGCGGTCTTGCCGTGGAGAGTCGCCCAACGGGTGACCCCCGCGAACGTGCGCGGACCGGCCACGTTCGGGAAGTGCACGAGGTTCAAGAGGTGCCACCGGAAGCGCACGTGTTCCGGCGCTGCCCAGTCGGGTTGGCCCTCGTCGTCGAAATGATGGTGGACGAGGTTGTGGGACGGGATGTTGGCGCTGGCCGGGTAGAGGGCGCCGAACGAGAGGATCATGCGCCACGCCATGTTCAGGGGCGTGGCTTGGAACGGGCCCTGGTGGAGCGAGTTGTGGAGCACCACGGCGTTGAGGAAGCTGAACCAGCACGCGGCCGCGAGGAACGGAAGGTTCCGGCAAGCGGGCACGAACTCCATGCACGCGAGGAGCGTCACGTAGGTCGCGATGATGCCCAGCTGCCGGATTTCGGCGGCGTGCTTCAGGACGGTGAACTTGCGAGCGCGGTCACCGGAGCCGGGCGCGTCCGAGCGCGTGGACGGAAGGGACCCGGCCGACACGATCAGAGACCTTCGCGCGCGGTCACCGGAACGAGGTTGCCTTCGTCGTCGCTGGGCGCGGCACCGAGTCGCGCGTCCGACACCTTCGGGCGCCACTTGGCGGGGTTGAACAGGTTCACCCGCTTGTGGTGGTTCTCGTGCATGTAGATGCCGAAGAACGCGAGGTTGCCGTACTTGAAGTAGCCCTCGTCGAGGTTGACGGGGTGGAAGTTCGTGGTGCCCGAGAGGGCGTTGTGCGTCGTCCAGTTGAAGTGGATCAGGTGCAGGATGCCGATGACGGACGCGGGCACGAAGAACACGAAGAAGCCGAGGGGGCCGAGGAACCGGTACCAGAGCGCGATGAGCGCGATGCCCGTGGCGTAGCTCACGTAGACGCGGATCTTCTCGCGGCGCACGACCTCCGGAGCCTTGCCCCAGAGATCGAAGTAGTAGGCCTGGAGCTGCTCTTCGACCTTCACGATCGTCTTCCAGACGTAGCGCCAGTAGCTCGACTCGAGGGGATGGGGATCCTTGTCCCGATCGTCCGAGTACTGGTGGTGGCGCTGGTGGACGATCTCCCACGACGCGAAGCGCGTGAGGACGATGATCCCGAAGATCTCACCGAGGACGCGGTTGACCGGCTTCGGGAAGTTTCCGTGGCTCGCATTGTGGATGAAGACGCTGCAGAGGATCTGCGCGTAGCAAACGAAGGGGAAGGCCACGAGGGACCAGAGGGGCACCTCCGTGACGAGGCCCTTCCAATGGGTGAGCGAGATGAGCGCATGCGCCGCCAGGAAGACGAGCAGCCAGCCGCCGTCGTAGCGGAGGTAGAACGACGGATTCTTTCGGAATTGAACGTGCGGCAGCGTGACGAGCGACGGAAGCAGAGCCATGGGTGCGCCCCCAAAGAGCCGGGTCCTGGGCGAGCTCACCCATGGACGGCGACGCACTAAAGAGCGCGGGATCCGGGGAACGTCAAGTCGGCTGCACGTCCGCTGACGAATGTGTGACGGCACCCCGCTTCGTGGTCCGAAACCGCGCAATTTTCGCGGACACACGAACGGGTGCGAACGGAGCTATGCAGTGCCTCCCGGACGAACGGAACTCAGCGGGCCGTCGGGATGCACTGCCGGTCGTCGGACGACGGGTACCCCTGGAGGAAGGAGCACCGGGCTTCGCCGGGGCAGCCCTTCGTGTCGGCGCAGGCGAGGCCGCACCGCTTTCCCCCTTCGCCCTCGGCGACGGTGAGGCAGTAGCTGTCGACCGAGCCGCAGTCCGCGTCCTTGGCGCACACCGCACCGAATTTCGACGTGTCCGCGAGGGGCGAGAGCTTCGGGTTGTCGTCGATGCCGTGCACGCCGTAAACGTGCACCCACGAGGTGTCGGCCGCCTCGTTGACCTTCTCGAGGATCGAATCCCACGAACGCGGCACCCATCCGCCTCCCTTCTCGGCGAGCACGGAGCGGAGGAATCCGTAGGCCTGGTTCGGCTTCTCCTGCGTCGCGGAGAAGTTCACGACGGTGACGACGTCGGCGTTCTCGGGGTTCTTCTTCGGGTTCTCGTAGAACTTGTCGGCGTAGCCCGTGTACGTCTCGCACCCGTCGAACACGAAGACCTGGTAGCGGTCCGGCACGTCGAGGTTCTTGAACTCGCTGGCGGGCAGGGCGACGCGACTCGGTTTGTAGGCCACGGCGACGCCCGAGTACCCGAGCGACGTGCCGGCGTGGCCGCTGTAGTAGACGATGTCGGCCGTCTTCGCGGCGTCCTTGTACGCGTCGATCAGCTTCTCGCGGGTGTCCGCCGTCGTCATCTCGGCGTGGACGATGCGGACGCGGACCTCCGTGTCCTTGCCGCGGACCTTGATGGTCTTCTTGAGCGCGCCCGAGTCGAGCTTGAGGTCGTCGTACTTCGCGACCGGGGACGTGAATCCCGTCGCGACGAGCTCCTCGTAGAGATATTTCGCGTGACGGAGATCGCCGCGGGAATCGTTGTAGTCTCCACCCATCTGGAAGTAGATGTCGAGGCCGTCGGCGAAGAGGTCGTCGTACTTCGGGTACGCGTTCCGGCTCCTCTCGACCTTCTTGACCTCGAGGTCCACGTGGCCGTCGGTCTCGCTGTTGCCGGTGTTCGTGAGGGCGGGAACGTCGAGGGAGAGGAAACGTTTGCCGCCCGATTCCTTCGTCGCGAGCTTCGCGTCGAAGTCGAACTGCGCGCCGAATTCGAGGGAATAGGTGAACGCGAAGGTGCCGCCGTCGTCCGCCTCGTGGAGGGAGCCGAAGTTCGGCGGCGTCTGTCGGACCATGAGGGCGACGCTGCCTTGGCGTTTCGTGCGGAGGTCCTCGGGCCAGCGCTTCGTGAGTTCCGAGTTCACGGCGGAGGTGATCGCGTCCATGCGTGACTGCGCCGCCGCCTTGACCACGGCGTCCCGCTTGTCGAACGACTCCTGGGCGGCCGTCTGTTCTTCCCCCGTGAGCACGAATCGGATGTCGGCCTCGAGCGCGTACTCCTGCCCCGTCGTCGCGCGGTAGTTCACGGCCCCTTCCGAGGACCCGACAGGCGCCTCCGCGGTGCTCGAGCACGCGAGCGCGGTCAGGCCGGGGACGAGGGTCGCCACGGCGACCGCCAACGTCGAGAACGTCCGTCGGACGGGGGAAGGCGTGGAGAGGCGACCGGAGGGGCGGGGGTCACGGGAGGCGATCGTCATCGTGCCGAGACCGAGAGCACACGGTGTGCCCTCGCCGCCGGAACGCGCGAAGGCCCAGGTTCGCGGGCTCGACCCGGCGCCGGGGCGTCGCGGCACGTCTCCCCGTGAGGACGCCTGGAGCGCGGACGATCCGTGGTGCCCGAGCCCCCGGGCCCCGTGGTACGTTTCATTGACATCGCGCGTCGGGAGCCCGAAAAAAGGGCCGCGCGCGCGGACCTGCGACGGCGACTCGGGAGAACGCGATGTTTTTTGGAAAAGACGGTGACGGAAAAGCGGCGGCGCAACCCGGGACGAAGCGTCGGGTGGTTCCGCTCCTTCCGCTCCGGGACATCATCGTCTTCCCGCACATGGTCAGTCAGCTGTTCGTCGGCCGCGAGCGATCGATCAACGCGCTCGACGCCGCGATGACGCGGGACAAGGACATCTTCCTCGCCGCGCAAAAGAACGCCAAGACGAACGAGCCTTCGCCCGACGACATCTTCCAGGTCGGCACGCTCGGCACCGTGATGCAGCTCCTCCGTCTGCCGGACGGCACCGTGAAGGTACTCGTCGAGGGCAAGCGTCGCGCGCGGACGAAGCGCTTCGCGCAGACCGACGAATTCTTCCTCGTCGAGGTGGAGGAAGTGCCGGAGGTGCACTCCCGTGGCGTCGAGGTCGAAGCCTTGATGCGCAGTCTGCAGGCCGCCTTCGAGATGTACGTGAAGCTGAACAAGAAGGTTCAGCCCGAAATCCTGATGACCGTGCAGACCATCGACGACGCCTCGCGTCTGTCGGACACGATCATCGCCAACCTGCCCACGATCAAACTCTCCGATCGGCAGGGACTCCTCGAGATGGACGATCCGTCCTCCCGCCTCGAGCGTCTCCACGAATTGATGCAGGCCGAGATCGAGATTCTCCAGGTGGAGAAGAAGATCCGATCGCGCGTCAAGAAGCAGATGGAGAAGACGCAGAAAGAATATTACCTGAACGAGCAGATGCAGGCGATCCAGAAGGAGCTGGGTGGCGGCGAGCGTGACGAGTTCAAGAACGAGATCCAGGAAATCGAGGATCAGCTCAAGAACAAGGTCATGAGCAAGGAAGCTCAGGGCAAGGTCAAGAAGGAACTGAAGAAGCTCAAGATGATGCACCCGACGAGCGCGGAAGCGACCGTCGTGCGGAACTACATCGACTGGATCCTGACGCTCCCTTGGGAAGACAAGAGCGAGGAGATGCACGACCTCCAGAAGGCCGAGCAGATCCTCGACGAGGATCACTACGGTCTCCGTCGCATCAAGGAACGCATCATCGAGTACCTGGCCGTGCAGGCGCTCACGAAGCGTTTGAAGGGGCCCGTGCTCTGTTTCGTGGGCCCTCCCGGCGTCGGCAAGACGAGTCTCTGCAAGAGCATCGCGCGCGCGACGGGACGCAAGTTCGTGCGGCTCTCCCTCGGCGGCGTGCGGGACGAGGCCGAGATCCGCGGCCACCGGCGCACGTACATCGGCGCGATGCCCGGCAAGTTGATCCAGTCGCTCAAGAAGGTGGGCACGAACAACCCGGTGTTCCTCCTCGACGAGGTCGACAAGATGTCGACCGACTTCCGCGGCGATCCCGCGGCGGCGCTCCTCGAGGTCCTGGACCCGGAGCAGAACCACAACTTCAACGATCACTACCTCGACCTGGACTACGACCTTTCGGACGTGATGTTCATCACGACGGCGAACACGCTGTCGGGCATCCCGGTGCCGCTCCAGGACCGCATGGAGATCATCCAGCTGTCCGGGTACACCGAGTTCGAGAAGCTCAACATCGCGGTGAAGTACCTGATCCCGCGCGAGCGCAAGGAGTGCGGTCTCGAGGACGTGAACTTCACCCTCACCGAGAGCGCGATCCGCACGGTCATCCACCACTACACGAAGGAAGCGGGCGTCCGTTCGCTCGACCGCGAGATCGCCAGCATCTGCCGCAAGGTGGCGCGCAAAGTCGTGAACGAGGGGAAGGACCAGACCATCGAGATCGGCGCGAAGGACGTGCCGAAGTACCTCGGCGTCCCCAAGTACCGCCTCGGCAAGAAGGAAGAGAACGACGAGATCGGTCTCACGAACGGGCTCTCGGTCACGAGCAACGGCGGCGGCGAGCTCCTCGCGTGCGAAGTCTCCGTGGTCGCCGGCAAGGGCAAGCTCGTCATCACGGGCCTGCTCGAGAAGGGCATGGAGGAGAGCGCGCAGGCCGCCATGAGCTATGTGCGCTCCCGTGCTCAGGCCCTCGGGCTCGATCCGGAGTTCTACCAAAAGCTCGACGTGCACGTTCACTTCCCCGAATTCGTCCGGAAGGACGGCCCTTCGGCCGGCGTCACCATGGCGACGTCGCTCGCGAGCGCGCTCATCAAGGTGCCCGTCCGTCGCGACATCGCGATGACGGGCGAGATCACGCTCCGCGGTCGCGTGATGCCCATCGGCGGCGTGAAGGAGAAGCTCCTCGCGGCGCACCGGAGCGGCATCACCACCATCGTCATCCCGAAGGAGAACCGGAAGGATCTGCGCGAGGTGCCCCGCCGCGTGCTCAAGGCGACGCGCATCGTCCTCGTCGAGCACATGGACGACGTGCTCCGCGAAGCCCTCGCGCTTCCCGATCCGGACGCGCTCTTCGGCCCCCCGCGCGAGGTGATGGAGTACCGGGACGGCGAGCTCGTCGTCCGTCGCGGGAACACCATCGTCAGTGGGGACGGGGAGCGTTCGGGGCTCGACCCGGCGCCCAACGATCCCGCGCCTCTCCTTCCGCAGTGAGCGTGCGCGGCGCGCGTCCGCAGGAACGCGAACGACGTCGATGAAATCTCTTGACCCGATTTGCGCGCTGCGTAGAGTGCCGTGCTCTCACGGGCCAACGGGCGAGTAGCTCAGCGGCAGAGCGCTGCCTTTACACGGCGGATGTCGCAGGTTCGACCCCTGTCTCGCCTACTGAGAAAAGCTTCTCTTTCTTCGCAGCACCCAGTAAGCAGCCCAGTACGCAACACCGAGCAGTCAGTACCCAGCGAGCGGTCCCCACGGACCAAATTCTGGGGCGGTAGTTAAGTCGGTTATAACGCCGGCCTGTCACGCCGGAGGCCGCGGGTTCGAGTCCCGTCCGCCCCGCTCGAATCGTACGTCGCGAACGCCTTCGGTCTCCAGAGACCGAAGGCGTTCGTCCTTTGTGCTTTCCGACGCACGTGACACGGGCTGCAGGCGCGCCGTGTCGCGTCCTGGAGGTCGAGCGTCGCACGTCGCGCCCGGCCGTTCCTTACTGGAAGAGGAACGTGCCCACGGCGCGATCGAACGCGCCTTGCTCGACCGCGCCGAAGTCGAAGAGCGCATGGAACATGGCGCATCGCGCGCTCGCATCTCCCGACGACGTGCACGCGTCATGGAGCGTGGAAAGCGTCTCGAGGGAGACGAACGTGCCTGGTTCCGGAGCGAAGGCGTCGGAAACGAACGCTCCGGGGATCGTCGCGTGGGGTTCTTCGTTCCGGTGGCACGCGCGACATGCGGATTCCGTGTTCGAGCCGAGGAGGATGCGCGTGAAGGGGGCGTTCCACGCGAGCGGGGAGGTCACCGGCAGTTTGATTTCCGCTTTCAGGGTCCTCGTGGGGGTCACCCATTCCCCGAATTCCACGGTGTCGCTTCCACGTCCCGAGGGAACGAGACTGACGACGACCCGGGGCAGCAGCACGAAGAGGCGAGGGCTGTCCGGACCTCCCGAGGGTTGGGCACTGATCGTTCCCGACGTCGCCACGACCGGGAGCGGCCTGGGAAGGGAGGCCAAGAAGCACGGTCCGTCCACGGGCAATCGCGTGTTCAGCCGATCGGCGAGCGTCGCGACCGTCTCCAGGGAGAAGCCGCTTTCGGCGCAGGCGCGGAGGTTCGCGCTCGCGTCGTGCGCGAGTGGCCGACCGCCCTCCCTCGTCCCGGCTTCGGACGTCCCCGCCTCCGCGAGCGTCGAGGCATCCACCGCCACCGCCGACGACTGGCCACCGTCGGCGGTCGGGGCGCAGGCCGCGAACACGGCCGCGACGAGTGCCCCGAAAACGCTCGACTCGCCTCGACGCGCACGACTTCGGATCACCGTCATCGTTCCACGATGGATCGTCGTCGGGTCTCGGGCCCGTGCAAAGGATGCAGGAACTCCAGGCTGCGATTTTCGAGGCGCGCAGCTTCGATCGCGCGGGATATGCGTCACGGGCCGGCGTCGTGCGCGCGATCCCGGTGTCGGACCGCTTCCGCGGACGCCCTCCGGGACGCCTTCCCGGACGACCCGAATCCGCGCGCCGCGGACGATCCTCCTTTCGTCCGGGCCGCACATGAAGGAAAGGAAAAATCATGAGTCGATCGCTGTTCGCCATGTTCGCCTTCGCGTCCGTCGTCGCCTGCAGCAGCGCGTCCTCCTCCGGATCGGTCGACGCTGGCAGTGACGCCGGGCCCGCGTGTTCCACCACCGACGATTGCGCGAATCTCGGCTGTGTCTGCACCTCCGACGGCAAGGAGTCCGTGGTCAACCACCGCTCCTGCATCGACGGCGTGTGCGGAACGCCTTCGTCCGGGTGTCCTCGGGCATGCGACCTCGGTGGGGCCGGCGAGTGGACGGGGCGGACCACGGCCGACGGTGCCAAGGACGGAGGTTCCGCGACCGTCGATGCCGGCGGCGACGCGGCGGCCACCACCCCGTGCACGCCCCCCGCCTTCGCCGCTTCCGGAACGGTCTGCGCTGCACGATCCGCCGACGGAAGCCACGCTTGCGTCGCGTATCTGACGGCCTCGAACGCGGTCCTCTGCACCTACGCGTGCAGTTTCGGATGCCCCTCCGGCTTCGCGTGCAAGGACACCTACTGCCAGCCGGAGTGACCCGGAAAATGCGAGCACCGCGCGTGCGGCCCCTTGCGGTTCGTCGGACGACACTCCGTCCCCATGCGTACCTCCGAGGATCCGTCCTCCGACTGCGACTCGTCCTCCAGGGCTCGACCGTCGGCCTCACAGACGCCACCGGCGTCGACATTCGGCAGTCCGTACGGCACGCAGGAAGATTCCCGGACGATGGGGACATTCCTCCTTCTCTGAGGCCGCATCCGTTCAGAAGAGCGAACCCTGCTCCGGCGGGGGGCCCTTCTTCGGCCTTTTCTTCGCGGGCACCGTGGTGGCCGCGTCCGTCGCGTCGTCCGCGTCGCCGTCGTCCTCCCCGAGCGGCGGTTCGTCGGACCCGATTTTCCGGAGCGGGACGATCTCGAAGTCGAGGAACGGATCCTTGAGGCAACCTCGCACGTCCTTCTGATTCGGATCGAGCCACGCTTCGATCTGGGCGCCCCGGAGAACGATGGGCATCCGGTCGTGGATGCCCGCCATCACGCCCTTGGCCTCGGTCGTGAGGATCGTGCAGGACTCGAGCGTGTTCGCTTCGTCGACCTTCCAGGGTTCCCAGAGTCCGGCGAGGGCCATGACCTCGTCCCCGTGGACGCGGACCAGGTTCGGGTGCCGTTTGCTCTTCTCCCCCGACCATTCGTAGAACCCGTCGACCAGGACCACGCAGCGGCGCTTTCGCCACGCGTCGCGGAACATCGGCTTCACGTCCACGGTCTCGACGCGCGCATTGAAGGCCTTCGCGCCCATGCGGCGATCCTTCGACCAGGACGGGATGAGTCCCCACTCCATGGCGCGCAGGGTCCGTTCGACGCCGAACATCGTGAGGACGGCCTGTGTCTCGGTCGGCCGCACTTCGAGACGGGGACCGCGTTCGGGGCCCGTGTATTCCGCACGCATCAGGGCGGAAAGCTCGGCGAAGGTCCTCTGGAGGCGTGTCCTGCCGCACATCGTCCGAGCCTCGGATCCGTTCAGCCGTGGTAGACGCGCGACGCCGAAATGCGACCGTCCGTCACGTCGAAGGCTTCGGCCACGAACATCGGCGGCTCGTTCGGCGCGTGACGCACGTACTCGAGGATCACGCGTCGATCGTCCGCCGTGACGGCCGTCTTCTCGTACCGGATACCGGGCAGGCGCGCGAAGGCCCCCGCCCACCATTCGCGGAGCGCGGTCTTTCCCACGAGCTTGCCGCCGGTGTCGGGATGGAGGGTGCGAATCTTCGGCGATGTGTGCGTGCACACGTCGGCGTAGAGGGCGAGGAGTCCGTCGAGGTCGGCGGTGTTGAACGCGTCGAGCCAGGCATCGGCGAGCGCGGCGGAGGACGGGATCGGCATGCGGGGAGTGTCGCCCGAAAGCGCGCCGCCGCGTCGGGAATCGACGCTCCTCCGGGACGGGAAGGTCGAAATGCAAACGTTTCGCCAGTGACTGCGCCACGGACGTGTGCCAAGCCTCCGCCGGCATGGTCGCGTCCTCCCGAATCCGCACGTCCGTCCTCGCCGTATCCTTCGCCGCCGCATGTGTCTTCCCTTCCGCATGCTCGGGAACCGACGCCCTCGTGGACGTCACGGACGACTCCGGTGCGACGAACGTCGACGGCGGACCGGAGTCGGATGCCGCGGACTCCCTCGAAGCCGTGGACGCGACGACGACGTCCGATGCGTCGGCCTTGGACGCGTCCAAGGACGCCCTCGCGGACGCGCGACGTGACACGGGGTCGCCGAAGGACGCCTCGCGCGACGTGGCGACTCCCGACGCATCCCGGGACGCTCCGGTCGTCTCCTGTTTCGGCAGGACGTTCGCGGCACCCGTCACGATTCCGATGCCGGCGGGCACCACCGTCGCGGGCATCGTCGCCGCCACCGCGGCTTCTGGAACCCAGTACCAGGAGCTTCTCTTCGTCGAACCGGCCGACGGCGATCCGCAGAAGCTCGTGCGCCGGAGGGTGGTCCGACTGGAAGCGGGCGACTTCACGGTCGAGTCGAGTTCGAATCTCTACTCGACCGCCGAGACCGTGCTCGGACTCGCGGCCGTCGACACGTTCGCCGCGTGGCGACTCGGCGAATTCAGCACCGACGCTGGACTCCGCTACCGCATCCGACTCGGCAGCGACGCCAACCTCGAGGACGAGACGTGGAACCTCCTCGGCGCCACACACGCCTCGTCGATCACGGCCGCCTGGATCCGGCCGCAGGGATCGATCGGCATGGATGGCACGTACTTCGTCCGATCCGGGGCCGTCGTCGTCAGCTCGACGAAGCTCGCGAACGCATGGACGCAGGTCGTCGACCTCTCGGCCGCCGGGAGCCACGAGTGGCAAGGTTTGGCCATCGCACCGGACCCGTCCCAAGGACTGCGGGTGTTCGTGAACGCGTCCGTGGACGCCGATGCGGACGCGGGCGCGGAAGCGGGCGCGGTGGGCGACGGCGGAGCGACCTCCGGCATCGTGGAGCATCGTGCGCCGAACGCGCTCGCCAGTTCGGTGACTCGGCCCGTCCTGGTGGCTCCCGCGACGGACGCCGTGCCCTTCGGAGCGTCCGCGGACGGGTGCGCGCTCTTCGCACGTCGTGCGAACGGCGCCGTCGTCGAGACGTTGATCTTCCGACGCTGACGACGTCGAACCGCAGGCGGACGACGTCGCACGCGGCACCTGTCGCATCGTGTGCGACCGAGGTCATCCGTTCGTCGTCACCATGACATCCGCGTCCGATTCGTCGTGCACCCCGACGCGAACGTCGTGGGGGACTCGCCGTACCACCGTCCGATTCCCCGCGAAAAACGTGCAGCGTGCATGGGAACGCCCGTTGGCACGCGACTTGGAAAAGGAGCGGGTACTGGCCCACTCACCGCCATGGCGTTCCGCGTTCGTGAACGTGATGGTCCACACGGAGAAGTCCCATGATCGATCGCATCCTGAAGCTCGCCGAGAAGAGTCCCGCTGCCCGTGGTCGCACCGTCCTCGCGGCCGTCGCGTTGATCGCGTGCGTCCCGTTCGCGTCGTCCGCGCTCGTCGGTTGTAGCGACGATCCGACTCCTTCGAACGACGCCGGGACGGACGGCAGCACCGTCGTCGACGGCTCCACCACCACGGATGCGTCCACCGTGGACGGCGCGACGACGGACGGCAGCACGTCCGACGCCGCGCACACGGACGCCAGCGACGCCGCTCTGGCGGTCGATGGAAGCTCGGACGCCTCGCCCGCCCAGGACGGAAGCTCGGACGCCGCGCCGGCCCAGGATGGAAGCTCGGACGCCGCGCCGGCCGAGGATGCCGCGGCCGACAGCGGCGACGGTGGCTGATTCCTAGGGAATCCACGCGAAGACGGCGTGACGGCCGGGCGGGTCCCGACCGGACATCGACGTCCCCGCTCCGGGATCGACCCATCGGTCGATCCGACGATCAGCGAAGTGGAAGCGTCAACGTCGCGCGTGTGGTTCCGTCCACGCGCGCGAACGTCGTTTCGCCGCCCAGCTCCGAGGCGCGCTTCTTCAAGTTCGCGAGGCCGGTTCCCTCGGGAAGGTCCGTCGCGTCGAATCCGACGCCGTCGTCCACGATCGTGAACCGCAACGCGCCTCCCGTCGTCGACGCCTCGACGGACGCGCGGGTCGCCTTCGCGTGCTTGATCACGTTCGAGACGAGTTCGCGCACCATGGAGTTCGCCGCGCGCGCGTTCTTGTAGGACAGCGGCTCCAGGACGTCCGACGTTCCGAGGTTCTCGCTCCACGTGAACGCGAGTCCGACGGCCGCGAACCGCTCGGACGTCTCGGTCTTCATGTCGTCGCAGAGCTCGCGGACGGTCGCGGTCTTGCCCGTGAGCTCGTGGACGACCGAACGCATCTCGCCCAGGGCTTCGCGGATGGTCCGACGCGTCTCGACGAGGTCGTCGACGTACAGGCCGTGGAGGAGCCGCGCGCCCATGTCGTCGTGGAGATCGCGCGCGATGCGGTGACGCTCCTCGTGCACGCCCCGGTAGAATGCTTCGCGGCCGTCTTCGGCTTGCCGGACGAGACCGACGAGATCGTTCGCCGTCTTCACGTGGGCTTCGCCGAAGAGGCCTCGGCCTCGCCATGGCATGGCGACATGGAGGGCGGGCAGGGAAGCGGTCTGGGGGATCTCGAGCCAGAGTCCGTCGTCGCCGAGTCGGGCCGAGGGAACGTCGGTGGTGGTGCGGATCTCGACGGGGTCGAAGAGGCGTTCGACGAACGCCTTCCAGCGGGCGGAGCGATCGGCGTCGGTGCGGGCGAACGTGACCTCGAGGACGCCTTCGAACAGTTCGTGCTCGGGGAGCGTGCGGCGGGCCACGACCTTGGACCAGAGCCACGTGCGGACGGGAAGGTAGAGTGCGGCGCACACGAGGAGCGAGAGCGTGGACGAGACCACGTGGTTCGCCTCGAGCACCACGAGGAGCAGGGCGTCGAGGGCCATGACGAGCAAGGCGCCGACGACCCACAGAAGGACGCGCCAGGACCACTGGTTCAATTCGAACAGACGATCCCTGCGGAGTCCGAGCGCGAGGCCGCCGTGCATGAAGAGGAAGAAGCCGAACGCGTAGCCCTGGGGCAGGGGCGGGAAGAGGCCGAAGAGGCTCGACCCCACCGTGGAGAAGACGAAGAGGCTCGAGCCCGTCAGCACGGCGACGCCCAAGGTGCGGAGCGCCGTCCGTCCGCGGGGATCGCCCTTCGTCTTCCGCCATTGGACGATCGCGAAGACGATGGCGAGCAGCATCTCCGCCATGATCGGGATGCGGGACCCGAGGTCCTGGTTCGGGGCGAGGCGGAACGCGTCGGCGAAGAACCACGGGACCACGACGCCGGGCACGAGCCAGAGCGCCCACGTGGGGACGATGCGCCGCGGGTAGACGAGGAAGAGGCCGACGAGGGCGCATCCGAAGAGGTTCGCGCCCGCGTGGTTCAGGGAACCGAGGACGCGGAAAAGCGTTCCGTCCATGGCGAGTTCGCGGGCGCCGTACACGGCTGCCGGGATCGTGAACATCGGGAAGAAGAGACCCATGAGCGCGAACATTCTCACGCCGAGATCCTTCGGCCGGAGGACGTACACCCACGCCGAGATCAAGAACCCCGCGCTCCCCACCACGAGCTGGAACCAGAACACGAGCGGCAGGGAACCCAAGGGGCGCGGCGTCGTGTTCGCCCGGGCGCTCGTGGTCGGTCCTTCGGGCAGGGCGATGTCGAACGTGGCGTCGCCCGATCGGAGCAGACGGTCGATGCGCGACTGGCGGTCGAAGAACGTCGCCATCTCGGCGTACGTATCGAAGTAGTCGGGCTCCTCGATCAGATCGGTGGGGACGAGGTCCACGGCATCGGAAGGCCCCCGGACCCGGACGAGGGTTCCCTTCGCCGGCAGGCCGTCGGTCGTGACGGCGTTCCCGACGATTCGCACCGTGCGACCCTCGAAGTCGCTCTCGAGACGCAGTCCCGTCCACGGTGCACGAAGGGCCACGGAGACGGCGAGTGCACAAACGAGGACGCACAGGAGCGCGCCGACGAGGAGGCGTCGGCCGGGTGATCGGCCCTCGGCGTGAGCGGTTGGGTTCGGAGGAGCGTTCATGGGGCGCGGCCGGACGCACGAAGCCCCCCCGAGCCCGTCGCGTCGACCCTTGGCGACCGCCCCGGGGTACACCCACCGGACTCACTTATCAACCGATCTCCGTACGGAGGACCAGGTGTGCGCACCTCCGGCCACGCGCACGGAGGAGGCCGCACGTCGCCTCGCACGGGGCGTCTCCAACACGTGCGGGTTGCTTGTTCCCCCGGGCGACCTCGCGCATCCTGAAGGGGTGACGACTGCGTACCTTCGGGCTTCGCGCGCGCCTTCGGAGTCGGTCCGTCCGACGGCGGTGCGCGTCTTCCTCTTCGCACTTTTCGCCTTCGCGCTCGCGGGGTGCGCCACGTCCGGGGGTGCCGATGCGTCCGGCAACACGGACGCGTCGACCACGGAGCCGCCGGTGGAAGGCGGGGACGGAGGTCTCGGCGACGCGACCACGCTCGGCCCGCGTACGGAAACCGACGCGAGCATCACGGCGTGCACGCCGGACGAATCGGCCTGCGAAGGGCGATGCGGCTTCGTCCCCGACGGCTGTGGCAAGCAAATGTATTGCGGCGGCTGTCGCAACGGCACCGTGTGCAGTCCGAAGACGCAGAAATGCATCGTGCCGCAGACGAAGACGTGCGCCGACCTCCGCGCGACGTGCGGCCAGCCCGTGAACGATTGCGGCGAGGTCCTCAACTGCGGACAGTGTCCCCTCGGTCAGCAGTGCAACTCGGCGACGTACACGTGCACGGCCTGCGTTCCCCAGACGTGCGCGGACGTCGGGTACGAGTGCGGCGAGGTCCAGGACTGCACGGGCCGTCGGACGTCCTGCGGCGAGTGCCGACCCAAGTACAAGTGCGACGGGATCACGCATACGTGCGTCTTCGAGGAAGCGCCGCTCAACACGTGCGCGAGCGAGCACGCCGAGTGCGGTACGATCTCGAACGGCATCGGCGGGACCACGGATTGTGGCACCTGCCCCAGCGGTTCGGAGTGCGGCATCGCGGGCGTCCCGAACCAGTGTGCCCCCATTCCGCCTTCCTACGAATGCGAAGCGGCCGGCCGGAATTGCGGGACGTTGCCGTCCGTCTGCGGCAAGACCATCAGTTGCGGCCAATGCAAGGAGCCCCAGGTCTGCTCGCGGAACGGCGTCTGCATCGATCCCGATTGCAAGCCGAAGACGTGCGCCGAGCTCATGATCGACTGCGGCTTCGTCGACGACGGGTGCGGCGGCAAGATCGACTGCGGCCAATGCGCCGGTGAAGGCGGTGGCGGTGGCGGCGGTGGTGGCGGCGGTGGCGGCGGCGGTGGTGGCGGCGGCGGCGGCGGTGGCGGTGGCGGCGGTGGCGGTGGCGGTGGCGGTGGAGGCGGCGGCGGTGGCGGTGGCGGCGACGGCGGATCCGAAGGGGGATCCGACAGCGGCACCTGCGCCACGTGCGGAAGCCTCGGGGCGTCCTGCGGTACCTACCCGGACAATTGCGGCGGAACCCTGAATTGCGGCACGTGCGCCTTCGGAGGCGTGTGCCGTGACACCACGAAGCAATGCTGCACGCCGAAGCGGTGCGACGAGCTCGGAGCTTCCTGCGGCAGCTACGACAACGGCTGCGGCGGGACGGTGGAGTGCGGCACGTGCGAGACGGGGCAGATCTGCCGTTCCACGTCGTCGCCGAAGACCTGCTGCACACCCATCGCGAATCCGTGCGCCGGGAAGAACTGCGGCACGGCGTCGGACGGATGCGGGAACACGATCAACTGCGGCGACTGCCAGTTCCCGCAGACGTGCGGCGGAGGAGGGCAAGCCGGCCAGTGCGGTTGCACCCGCCAGACCTGCTCGCAATGGGGCGCGACCTGCGGCGAGTACCCCGACGGTTGCGGCGGTCAGCTCCAGTGCGGCACGTGCAGCTCCGGTCAGACCTGTTACCCCCGGAACTGCTGCGTGCCGACCACGTGCGCCGCTCTCGGCGCCGAGTGCGGCACGTATTCCGACGGCTGCAACGGATCCATCACCTGCGGCACCTCGAACGGCACGTGCTCGGGCGGTCAGATCTGCCGGACGGACACGAAGAAGTGCTGCACGCCGAAGACCCAGGCGGAAGCCTGTGGGACCAAGAACTGCGGCTTCGCCGACAACGGGTGCGGTGGGACCATCTCCTGCGGCTTCTGCTCGTCTCCCCAGACCTGCGGCGGTTCCGGGACGCCCGGCGTGTGCGGCTGCACGCCGCGGACGTGCCAGAGCATCGGCGCGAGCTGCGGCACGTACGACGACTTCTGCGGGAGCACCATCTCCTGCGGGACGATGAACGGCGCGTGCGCCAGCGGCGACGTCTGCCGCAACGGCTCGTGCTGCACGCCGACCGGGAGCTGCGCGGGGCGCAACTGCGGCACCGTCAACGACGGATGCGGCGTGAACCTCAACTGCGGTTCGTGCACGTCTCCGCAGACGTGTGGCGGCGCGGGCGTGACCGGTCAGTGCGGATGCACGCCGGCCACCTGCTCGTCCCTCGGTGCGAACTGCGGAACGTACCCGGACGGTTGCGGAAGCAACATCACGTGCGGCGCCATGGCGGGAAGTTGCAACGGCGCCCAGGTGTGCAACCCGGACTCGCGCCAATGCTGCACGCGGAAGACGCAGGCGGAAGCGTGCGGCTCCAACAACTGCGGCACCGCTTCGGACGGTTGCGGCGGAACGGTGGACTGCGGCAGCTGCACCACGGGGCAGACCTGCGTGAAGCCGGGGAGCTCCACGTCCGGGACGTGCTGCACGAAACGCACGTGCGGACAGGTGCCGGCCGAATGCGGGTCCCACAACGACCTCTGCGGCGGCACGCTCCTCTGCGGCCAGGGAGGGACGTCGGCGAACTGCGGCGGCTCGCAGGTGTGCCTCTCCAACTACACGTGCTGCGCGCCGAACAACTCGGTGTGCGGGAGCCGTCACTGCGGTCAGTACGACAACGGGTGCGGCACCGTCATCGATTGTGCGGTCCAGAACGGAGCCTGCGGATCCTCCCAGGTGTGCCTCGCCAACGGCAACTGCTGCACGCCGAAGACGAGCGCGAACTGCCTGCCCGGCCAGAGCGGCACGTTCGACAACACGTGCGGTGGCACCTACCAGTGCAACAACGGCTGATCCCTTCGGGAACCAGGACATCGACCATGCGCGCTCCTTTCTCGATTCGCTTCTCCCACGTCTCGCTCGCGGCACTCCTCGCCCTCGGCGGCGCGAACGTCCTCGCGTGTTCGAGCTCCTCCACGTCCGACGGCACCCCCAAGAAGGACGCGGGGGCCGACGGCGCCGTGACGGTGGACGCGGGCGAGCCCCCGACGCTCGGGCCGACGAGCGAGGACCCTTTCGCCGCGTGCACGACCTCGGTCGCCGCTGCCGAGGAGCGTGGGCTCGATTTGCTCGTGCTCCTCGACAAGTCGGGCTCCATGGCGCAGTCCCGTAAGTGGATCTCCGTCACGGCCGGCCTCAAGTCCTACTTCCAGTCCTCGTCGTCGGCGGCGGTGGGGCTCGGGCTCCAGATGTTTCCGGGAGCGTCCCTGTGCGACGAGACCAAGTACGAGAAACCCCTCGTCGACTTCATCGCCGAGGGCGAGGCGCGCGATCGGCTCATGACGTCCCTCGATTCCGTCATCCCCGACGGTCCGACGCCCATGGCGCCCGCGCTGTGGGGCGCCGTCCAGCGCGCCCACGCCTGGGCCATCGAGCATCCCGATCGCAACGTCGCCGTCCTGCTCGCGACGGACGGTCTGCCCGATCAGACGTGCCAGTTCTCGGCGACGGGCGTCCCGCAGAACACGCTCGAGGGCGTGGAGGAGATCGCCGCGAAGGCGCGTGCGCTCGTCCCGCGCGTCTCCGTCGCCGTCATCGGCGTCGGGTCGGCGCTCGGCGAACTCAATCGCATCGCGTTCGCGGGTGGCACGAGCGAAGCCGCCATCATCGGCGAGTCGGCCGATCAGGAGTCGGTCTTCGTGAAAGCGCTCGAGGCCGTCCGCCGGAAGACCGTTCCGTGCGAATTCAAGATCGAGCGGAGCGCCGATCCCGACGAGGAGACCCTCGATTTCGGGAAGGTGAACGTCGGTTTCCAGGCCGACGCCACGAAGAAGGAAGCGCTCGGCGCCGTGACGACGTCCGACGCGTGCAACGGCGTCGACAACGGCTGGCGTTACGACGACCCCGAGAACCCGACCCAGATCGAACTCTGTCCGGACACGTGCCGGAGGCTCCGCGACACGGCGGACGGGTCCATCCGACTCGTCTTCGGGTGCAAGACCGTCATCCGCTGATCGCCGGACACCGGCCGGGCGGGGCCACGCCGGGCGTGGTCTCCCGCGTGCGTCAGTGGAAGTCCCGGCTCTGGCTCGGGAGATCGGACGGGAGTGCGCCGTCGCGGGCGTCCCTCCGGTCGCCGTCGAAGTCGTCCGCGGAGAGGGGCTCCAGGGATTCGGCGACGACGTAGATGACGCCGCCGTCCCGTTCGATCTTGCCGTGGGCGACCAGCAAGGACGACGTGGTCGCGACGTGGCGGTACGTCTCGAACACGTGGGCGTAGAGGACCAGGTTCAGAAAGCCGTTCTCGTCCTCCATCGTCACGAACACGACGCCGCTCGCGGTGGCGGGGCGTTGGCGGCAGATGACGAGGCCCGCCACCGTGACCTTCGCGCCGTGGGCGAGACCGGGGAGATCGGTGGACCCGTGCATGCCGCGGCGCCGCGCGAATTTCCCGTGCACGCGGGGTGCGTCGCCGAAGGTCTCCCGGAAGAGGCGCATGGGATGATCGGCGACGGACAGGCCCGTGCGTTCGTAGTCGAGGCGTAGCTGCGTGCCGCGGCCGAGGGGCGCGAGGGCGGGCTTGGGATCGCCCAAGACGCGCCCGGCGAAGAGACTGCCCTTCGCCTCGAGGGGGGCGCGCACGCTCCACATGGCCGACTTGCGATCGGGTTCGAGGCTCGCCAGGGCGCCGGATTCGGCGAGGGCCGTGAGATCCCGTCGCGCGATGCCCGTGCGTGCGACGAGATCGGCCACGTCGCGGAACGGCGCTTCGGCGCGGGCCCGTTCGACGTGACGCGCGCTCTCCTCGGGGAATCCCTTGATCTGACGGAACCCCACGCGGATCGATCCGGGGCCCTTCCCGGGATCGCGGACCACGGTGCAGTCCCAGTCGCTCGAGGCGACGTCGATCGGGAGGATGCCGACGCCGTGACGGGCCGCGTCCTGCAGGATGGTGGAGGGGGAGTAGAAGCCCATGGGTTGGCTGTTCACGAGGGCGGCCGCGAACTCGGCGGGATGGTGCACCTTGAGCCACGCGCTCGCGTAGACGAGGAGCGCGAAGCTCGAGGCGTGGCTCTCAGGGAAGCCGTATTCGGCGAACCCGTGGATCTGTTCGTAGAGCCGCGCGGCGAACTCCGCCGAGATGCCCCGCTCCGCGAAGCCGTTCGCCAGACGATCCTTGTGGCGTTCGAGGTTGCCCGTCCTTCGCCACGCGGCCATGTCCCGGCGGAGACGATCGGCGTCGCCCCCGGAGTAGCCCGCGCCCACGATGGCGATCTGCATCACCTGCTCCTGGAAGAGCGGGACTCCCAGCGTGCGCGCGAGGATGGGTTCGAGGCACGGGTGCGGAGGGCGCGAGTCTTCGAGGCCCCGGCGGCGGCGCAAGTACGGATGGATCATGCCGCCCTGGATGGGACCGGGCCGCACGATGGCGACCTCGATGACCAGATCGTAGAACTTGCGCGGCTTCAGGCGCGGGAGCATGGCCATCTGGGCGCGGCTCTCGATCTGGAAGACGCCGACGGTGTCGGCCTCGCAGAGGGCGTCGTAGACGACCGGGTCCTCCGCCGGGATGCGCGCGAGCTGGGCGATGGGATCGGGGCCGTCGATGCGCGCGTCGTGCCGGGCCATGGCGAGCGCTTTGCGGATCATGGTGAGGATGCCGAGGCCGAGGACGTCGAGCTTGAAGAAGCCGAGGGTGTCGAGATCGTCCTTGTCCCAGGGGATGATGGTGCGGTCCTTCATGGTGGCGGGCTCCACGGGGGCGATCTCGCAGAGGGGCGTGGCCGAGAGCACGAAGCCGCCCACGTGGATCGAGACGTGGCGGGGGAATCCTTGGATGGCCGCGGCCAACGTGAGCACGGTGGCCACGCGGGCGTCGTCGCCGTCGAAGCCGGCGCGGCGGAGGCGATCGGGATCCACGTCCGCGATGCGGTCCCACCAGCTCACGAGCGTGGCGAGGCGATCGATCTGCTCGAGGGACATGCCGAAGACCTTGCCCACTTCTTTCAGCGCGGACTTTCCCCGGTAGCTCACGACCTCGCACACCATGGCCGCGCGATCGCGGCCGTAGCGCTCGTAGATCTCCTGGATGACTTCTTCCCGGCGCTCGTGTTCGAAGTCGACGTCGATGTCCGGCGGCTCCCGGCGTTCGGCGGAGAGGAACCGCTCGAAGAGGAGGGACGAGCGGGCGGGATCGACGGCCGTGATGCCGAGGCAATAACAGACGGCGCTGTTCGCGGCGCTGCCGCGGCCCTGGCAGAGGATCTTGCGGCGCTGCGCGATCCACACGACCTCCTGCACGCTCAGGAAATAGGGGGCCACCTCGAGCTTCGCGATGAGGGCGAGCTCTTTTTCGATCAGGGCCACGACGCTCTCGGGGATGACGCCGTCGTAGCGTTCGCGGGCGCCTTCGTAGGTGCGGCGGCGGAGGGCGTCGTCCGGAGGCTCGAGCACCGTCGGATCCTTCCCGAAGGCGTAGGGGAACGAATAGCGGAGCTCGGTCATGGCGAAGCGGCACGCGTCGGCCACGACGCGGGTGCGGGCGATCCATTCGGGCCGATCGGCGAAGAGGGCGACCATGGCCTCGGGGCTCTTCAAGTGGGCCTCGGCGTTGGGCGCGAGCACGCGGCCGGCTTCGTCGAGGGTGAGACCCTCGCGGATGCAGTGGAGGACGTCGTAGACGGGCTTGTCGTCCGGCTCGGCGTACCGCACGGCGTTCGTCGCCACGACGGCGACGTCGAAACGTCGTCGAGAGATGACGGCGACGGCTTCGCGGCGCGGATCGAGGCCGTCGTCGTGGCGGACGATGCCGAGGCTCAGACGATCGCCGAAGGCGTCCTTCAGCGCGGCGACGGTCCCGTCCCTCGGTTCGGGGAGCACGGGCAGGACGGCCCAGAGCCCTTCCGCGTTCGCGCACACGAAGTCCACGCCGACGCCGGCGTAGGTGTTCCGCGGGACCTCGTCGTCCTCCGGACGGGGGGCGCCCTTCGGATGATCGCGATGGGTACGGGTGAGGATGCGGCAGAGGTTCGTGTACCCTGCATGGTTTTCCACCAGGAGCACGAGGGTGCCGTGGGGAGGTCCTTCGTGCAGGGTGAGCTCGCTGCCGACCAGCACGCGGAGACCTTGTTTCACCGCTTCCTCGTGGGCGCGCACGATGCCGTAGAGGCCGTCGGTGTCGGTGACGGCGCAGGCGTCGTAGCCGAGGTCCCGGGCTTTTTTCATCATCGCGTGGGGCTTCGTGGCGCCACGGAGGAAGGAGAAATTCGTGCGCGCCCAGAGCTCCACGTAGGGAGAGGGGGGCGGCGCGGGGCGGGCTTTCGTCTCCCACGACGAGGGGGACTCTCCCGCGGGCGGGAGGTCCTCGGGATCGAGCGGGAGGCGGCTCGACGTGTCGACGCGGATGCGGCCGCTCATCCGTCCATCCATCCGCGGATGAACGACCCGCGGGACGTGCGTTCGACGAAGGCCCACGCCGATCCGTTCGGGAGCCACACGGCCTCGAAGGTGATCGCTTCGGCACCCCGGTTCCACCACTCCACGGACGCGAGGCGGAAGAGGCGCTCTTTCTGGAGATCCGGAGCCTCGGAGAGCGTGGGCGGGAGCGGGACGGGATCGTGGAGGAGGCGCACGGGTTCGGGAGCTCCCGAGAGACGCGGCGCCTTGCGGGGCTCGGGGCGGGGCACGCACGTCTGGACCCAGGGCTTCTTCGCGTCGGGCGATCCGAAGGGGACGAGGACCGAACGATCGGCGGGGAGCCACCGGTTGCCGAGGACGAGCACGCCCACCCGGTTCGGCCCGAGCTCCGCTTCGAGTTCGGCGGCGAGACGGGGGAGCACGCGCTTCGCCTTCGGCTCGGGCACGAAGAGGTGGATCTGGGAGCGCTCGAGGGGGACGGTCTCCTCCGCGCGGAGGATCATGGAGAGGGCGGGAGCCGCGAGTTCGTAGGAGTCGAAGCGGGCCTTCACGAGGGAGAAGAGATCGTCGGCCTCGAGGATCGGCGCGGAGAGCGCGAACGGGAGGATCTCGGTGGGGTTCTCCTTCGCGAAGGCGCGATCGAGACCGAGGACGATCTGGAGGTTCGTGATGCCGAGGGCACGACCGCGGAGCCGCTCGGAGAGCCGTTCGCAGAGCCTCTTCGCGACGAAAAGAAGGGCTTCGGTGGACTCCACGCCGTACTCGAACGTGGCGGGTTCCTCCGGGCACGCGACGGGCACGTAGGGAACGAGGGGCGAAGGATCCTCGCCGCGGAGGAGGGGCAGGATGCGTGGCGCGAGGGATCCCAAGCGCGTGCCGAGGGACTTCGGTGGGAGGTTCGCCAGATCGCCCACGGTGTGGAAACCGAGGCGCGCGAGCCAGGAGAGGTTCTCCTCGTCCAGATCGAGGGCCGGGAGCGGGAGGGGGGCGAGGGCGCGATCGCTCTTGCCCGGGAGAGCGATGGCCTTCTCCCTTCCGCCGTACCGCGCGATGGCCCGGGCGACGAACGCGCCGTCGGCCAGGGCCACGCGCACGGCGTGACCCCGGGCCCGCACGTGATCGAGCACCTTCGTGACGAGGGCCC
>JAXLYL010000034.1:0-71307 GCA_046351475.1 Polyangiaceae bacterium | reverse complement strand
CCGAATCGCGCGCCGCGCTGGCGACGCTCCTCGAGGGTCTCCTGGGCTCGCCGCTGACGGACGGAGAGCGCCTACGTCTCGACGAGGCGCTCACCCACCCGAGCTTCGCCAACGAAGCTCCCACGCGCGACAACCAGCGCCTGGAGTTCCTCGGCGACGCGGTCCTCGGTCTGTGCGTGAGCGAGATCCTCATCCTCGCGCAGCCCGACGCCGACGAAGGGCTCCTCACGCGCATGCGTGCGTCCCTCGTCAATGCCGAGGCGCTCGCCCGTTGGGCGCGGGCGAGCGGCGTGGGAAGCGCGATCGCGTTCGGGCGCGGTGCCCGTTCCGGATCGGAACGCGAGCAGACGAACGTGCTCGCGGACGCGGTCGAAGCCGTCGTCGCAGCCGTGTATTCGACGCGCGGTCTCGAAGGCGCGCGTGCGATCGTGAGGAACGTGGTCGGCTCGTCCCTGGACGACGCGCAGCGCCTCGCGATGCCGGACCCGAAAAGCGCCCTGCAGGAGCTCGTGCAGGGGCAGCGGCTGCCGACGCCGGTGTACCGCCTCGTGGAGACGCGGGGCCCCCAACGCGACGCCGTCTTCGTCGTCGACGTGAGCGTGGGAGAGCGCACCTTGGGACGCGGTGAAGGCCGTTCGAAACGGAACGCCGAGCGCGCCGCCGCCGAAGAGGCGCTCCGGACGTTGGCCTCGGAGACTCCCGCGCCCTGACGTCCCCTCCGCGCGTTCAGCGCGGAGGAGCGAGGGGCGGCACCTGCCCGGGGCGCTTCCTCGGGACGACACCGCCGTCCGGCAGCGCGATGTCGATGGTGTTCACGAGCGCTTCGTTGAGG
The DNA here is from genome assembly GCA_046351475.1 of Polyangiaceae bacterium. Taxonomy (GTDB): domain Bacteria; phylum Myxococcota_A; class Polyangia; order Polyangiales; family Polyangiaceae; genus JAXLYL01. The sequence goes on along the minus strand of JAXLYL010000034.1, from coordinate 70,475 downwards.
TCGGACAGGCGCGTCGCGCGGAGCGACTGGGTGATCGCCTTCTCCGACTCGTCCATCTTCTTCTTGTAGAGCGTGTCGCGGATGTGGGCGTCGGCGTCGCTCATCCCCTGCTTCGCGGCGGCGAGGGTGCCGCGGCGCCACACGACGGCGAAGTGCTCTCCCTCCGGAACCGGCCGGGCGACGAGTTCCCCGTCGCGCACGGACGCCGCGGCTTTCACGATCTCGGGGATCACGCGGAGACCGGGCTCGCTCGAGTCTCCCTCGGCCGTGAGGAAGCCGAGGTTGCCACCGCGGAGATTCGTCGCCTTGTCGAGACTCTTGTCCCGGGCGATGGCGCGCCACCGCTCGGGCGTCGGCTCCTTCTTCACGTCGGCGAGGACCGCCTCCGCCTCGTCCTTCGTCTTCACCAGGATCCGCCAGACCGCGATCCTCTCGGGCGCGTCGAAGCTGCCGCGGTTCGCGTCGTAGTAGCGTTTCACGTCTTCCGCCGGAATCGTCGCCGCTGTTCCGATCTCCTTGCGCAGGAAGCGGAGCGTGGCGTTGGCGCGGGATCGTGCGATCGCCTGCGAATAGGGCTCCTTCGACGCGAGTCCTTTCGCGTTCGCGCCTTCCGCGAGGAGGAGTTCGGGGACGAGGACGTCGTCGACGAAGCGCTTCACCCTCGTGCCGTCGTCGGCGCCGAACGCGGCGCGCTGCGCGGGATTCAACGACGCGAGACGATCCTCGATCTCGCCCGCGGTCACGGGTCGCTTGCCGACCGTGAGCACCACCTTCGCACGTCGCGCCGCGTCCTCGGTTCCCGCGTCGGCGGCGTGCGCGGGCTCGCCGGCAACGGCGAGGAGCGTCACGAGGAAGACGGCGAACGAATTGGGGCGGAGCGGAGGCATCGGATCTCCCCGCGGGACGGCGTATCCCGTCGGGTCCCTCGGTCTTAGGACTGTTTCTTCTTCGGGCGAGCTTTTTTCGACGTCCCGTCCCCGAGGACGCCCGCGTCCCGGAGAACGTCGTCCCCGATCCCGACGAACCGGTAGACCTCGGGGCGGAAACCGTAGGCTTTGTGCAGGCGTACGACGACGTCGAGGACGGCGGATTCGGGCACCTGGCTCTTCCGGATCTTCGCGATCTTCCGGATCGACGCGAGCGGCTCCCCGAGCGCGAGGAGTTCCTCGACGTGTTGGAGGACGTCGAGCGGTTTCAGGTCGCGGTCTCCGCGCGTCTTCCCACTCTCGAGTTCGGCGAGGAGACGCTGGCGCCGCTTCTCGGTCCGGCCGTCGAGTTTGGGACCGCCGGATCCCCGGCCCCCGAGCACGTCGTTGAACAGACGCGCGGCGCGTCGCTTCTCGATCGCTTCCGGACTTCCCCGACGGTTGTGGGCTTTGGGAGTCTTGGCCACGTACGAACCTCGGGACCCGACGATAGCCTACTTTTCAATCGGACCAATCAATCCTGATTTCCACCCGCCATCATCGACACGAGAGTGGCCACGACGACGAGGAGCCAAAGGGGCCAAGTGCGTCGGAAGAACGTCAGGACGTCCGCCCCGAATCCTCCCAGTTGGCGTCGCGCGAGAGCGCGTTCTCCCACGAGTCTGCTCGCTTCCTCCGCGATGACGCGCCGTTCTTCGTCGTCGACGGGGTCGTCACCGGCGAGGTGCGCGTCGTGGTGGTCGAGTTCGTGTTCGATGGTCTCGCGGAGTTCCGCCTCCCAGTCGAAGGGACCGTCGTCGTCCCACGTCGCTCGGAAGGTCCGGTAGTAGACGGTCACTTCCGCTTGGTGCGAAGGCGTCGTCGGATCCCCGGCGTACGCGGGGACGTAGGATCCGAGGAGCGGTTCGCCGCCTTCGTCGCACGCCGGTACGTCGTCCTCGACGAGGAAGGCGACCTCGTCCCCGTACGGCTGCACCAGTTCTTCGGCGAGGCGGGTCGCCACGTCGGCGAATTCGGTGAATCCGACGAAGGGAACGGAGTCATTCGCGGACGCATCCCTCCCCGAGCCGGGTTCGAATTCGCGCTCGTACGGAGCATCGACGTCGTTCCGAGCCGGGCACTCCGCGCAGGGCACGCGCGCGAAGGACCGTGGCGCGTAGTGGGTCGCGAGGAAGGCATCCGTGACGGCGGCGAACGCGAGGTCGTCACAGCTTTCGAGCCACGTCGCGAGGGAGGACGCGCCGGTGCGCCCGGCCACGGAGGACAGCCCCATCGCGCGGACGACACGTGGCGAGAAGCGGAGCGTGCGTCGGCGGAGCGCCCGGTGCAAAGGCGCCGCGTCCGCGACCGAAATGGGTGAAAACACGGCGCCCGACGCCGTCTCGACGCCGAACGGGAGGGTCACGTCGAGTTCGGGATCGTGGAGTTCGGAATCCCTGAAAGGTCCGAGCTCGATCGCCGAACACGGCGCCACGCGGATCGTGCTCCCGCAGTTCTTGCAGGGGAAGGCGATCGGCTCCTCGTGGATCACGCGGGCGTGCATCAGGATGGCCCGGAGCACGTGGAAGTCCCGGAGGGCGAGCGCGTCGACGGCCAGCGTCGCGTCGTGCTCCGAGAGACGGTTCGCGGTGTCCTCGTCCGCGAAGACGTCGTGGACCTCCGAGAAGAGGGGCGCTCCCCGACGTCGCTTTCGCGGACCGCGGTCGTCGTCGATCGCGATCGTCACCCGACGCCCCGAAGGCAAGGTGAACGTGCCTGCGAACTTCACGCCGCCCGCGGGACGCTCACGCCTTCGGGCGCGACGTCTCCTCGTGGCGCTCGGGAACCACTCCCAGGCGCGCGACGATGAACGAGTGGATCGCGTACACGACGGGCGTGAGTGCGATGGCGACGACGACCTTGAAGCCGTACTCGCGCGCGATCTTCGACCCGATCCACACGGCACGTGCCGACGTCGTCATTTTCCCCAGCGAGGACGACGGATCGGCCGCGGCCGCCCACGTCCAGAAGATGACGTTGATGGTGACCGTGTCGACCATCTGGCTGAGCACCGTCGAGCCCGTGGCGCGGAGCCAGAGGTGTTTCGAGCGCGTCAGGGCTTTCCAGAATTGAAAGACCTGGATGTCGAGGAACTGACCGATCAGATACGCGATCATGGACGCGACGAAGAGCTGGGCGCTCCCGCCGAAGATCTTCTCGAACTCCGCCTGCGTGAAGTACGTCGTCTCGTCGATGGGCAACCACGTTCCGAGCTGCAGGACGACCCAGGCGAGGACCGCCATCGCGAATCCGAGGATCGTCACGAATCGGGCGCCGCGCCGGCCGTAGAAGTCGTTGACGACGTCGGTCAGCAGGAACGTGACCGGGAACGGCAGGATTCCGACGGACATGGGCCCGAGCGGCGTCCGCAGGGTCTTGCCGCCCGTGATGTCCCCGAGGAGCAGGCACGCGACGAAGATCGCGGCGAGCACGACGAAGAGCTTCTGCGAAACGGCGAAGCTTCGGTACGGGGCCCCGGATTCGTCGGACACGCCTCGGTCGTCCATCGACCGGAAGGACTACCGTCGAATCGCGATCTCCGGGTCGAAAATGTCGTTCGACCGACGGGCCGGTCCGATTCAGGGGGCGAACGAAAAAGGTCCGGACGTCAATGCAGAGCCGACTCGAGTTCCTTGTTCGCTGCGGCGATCCGCGCGGCGACGTCGTCGTCGGGCTTCGCGGCCGCCCTCACGGGAACGGGCGCCGGAGCGGGCTTCGGGGCCTCGGCGACGACCGGAGCGGGTTTCGCGGGGGCCGGGGCGGGCTTCGGCGCCACCGCGACGGGACGCTTCGACTCCGCCGGCCTCGACCATGCGTGGGCCACGGGCTTCGTGGTCTTGGAGGGTGCGGTGGCGTGGACGAGCGTGGACGGCGCGGGCTTCGCGTCGAGTTCGAGTTCGACGGGCTTCGTGCCCGTCACGTTCTCGGTGACTTCGATCATCGGAGGAGGCTCCGCCGCGACGACCGGCAAGTCGACCACCGGCGGAGGCGTCACGACGACGGGCGCAGGGGCAGGAGGCGCCGCGGCGGGGACCACGTCGACGTGGACGCGCGGAGGCTCCGCGGGCGCGACGCTCGCGCTCGCCTTCGGGGTGACCCGGGCGGTCGCGAAGCCCACTCCGAATCCCACGAGGACTCCCGCCGCGAGCATGAGGGCGGGCACGACGTTGGCCTTCTTCCGGGTGGAGGAAACGGTGAGCACCACCGGGGTCGTGGCAGGCGCCGGGGCGGTCGCGCTCGGTTGCTTCGGAACGGTGTCCTCGAAGTTCGGCGCGGACGCGAGGGCGGGAAGCGACGCAGGAAGCGGCGCCGCGACGAGTCCCGGGGCGGACGACGGCACCTTCGCCGCCGCCGGCGGACGGACGCTGATACGCGCGGGCGCCACGATGTCCTCCGAAACTTCGGGGCGCAGATTGGTGCGCGCGGACGCAGCGAGGTTCATGGAGGGGAGCGGCGGAGGACGCGGGACGTCCTCGCTGTCGCCGACCTGACTGCGCATCGTTCGGGAGTCTTCCGAGAGCTCCGGAATCGAGGGCGGTGCCGGCGCATCGGCTTCGGCGGATTCACGGAGCTTGGCGAGCGGGGACGTGATCGTCGCTTCCTCGTCCGACGCGGGACCCGCCACGGAGCGCACGCCGGTGGACAGCGCGTCGCTCTGGGCGGCGGCGGCCTCGAGGGCGACGAGGTCGAGGGACTCGCTCTTGGCGGTCACTTCTTCGACTTCGTCCTTCGCGTTCTTCGGACGACTCGGGTGGAAGCTGTAACGCGTGCCCGCACCGAAATCGATGGACGACGCGACCGGTGAGACGTCGTCCGCCTTCTCGCCGACGGCATCGGAAAGGAGCCTCCCGATGTCGTCTGCGCCGCCCGTCGGTGGCGCCGGCGGGGTCACTTCCTGCAACGATCCTGATTTGCGGACGACGAGTCTCGGACGCTTCACCGGCGCATTTGCCATGGATGGAAAATGACACGGATGACGCGACCACGCAGTCGGTGCCCCCGAAATTCATGGGCGAACGGACGTCGATCGCCCACCCTTCTCACACGGGAACGGCGAAGGAGTCGATGTGGGTGGACCGCGTCGCGCCGGAAAATCCGGGACGTCAGGCGGGGTCTTCGGGAGCGGGCGGTGGCCCCGATGCCGGAAGCACCAGCGCGAAGGACGCACCTCCGATCACCGGATCGACGAGGGCGAGTTCGCCGTCGTGTTCGATGGCGATGCGTTGCGCGATCGCGAGACCGAGTCCGGTGCCGTGACTCTTGGTCGTCGCGTACGGCTCGAAGAGCCGTGCGCGGATCTCCTTCGACACTCCGGGACCGTCGTCGCTCACGGTGAAGACGACCTTCGTCGGAAGGTCCCGCGACGTCACGCCATCGAGGACGATCTGGACGCGTGCACCCTCCCGCCCGCGCACGGCGTCGAGCGCGTTCTGCACGAGGTTCGTGAGCACCTGGACGATCTGATCCTTGTCGACACGGACCGTCGGGGGTGGCGACTTCACCACCGCCACGAGAGCCACGCCGTCGGACACCGCTTTCTGGGCCGACACGACGTGGGCCACGAGATCGCGCGGATCGACGACCTCCGGACGCGGCGGTGGCAGGCGTGCGAAGCGCGTGAACTCCGTGACGATGTTCGCGATGCGGTGAACCTCGTCGAGCACGGTACGCGTCGCTTCGTCGAAGTACTCGTCGAACGCGGGGTCGTTCCGCGCGCGCAAGCGTCGTAGGGTCTCGACGGCGGCACGGATGGGCGCGAGCGGATTTTTCACCTCGTGGGCCACGCGACGCGCGACCTCCCGCCACGCGGCCACGCGCGTCGTCGCCGCGAGACGACGCCGGGTCACCTCGAGGTCGACGAGCATCGTGTCGAATGCGCGGGCGAGATCGGCGATTTCGCCGGTACCGCGCACTTCGATGGGTCGCGCGTCGCCCGACGCGACCTTGCTGGCCTCCGACGCGAGGTCGGCGAGCGGTTTGCCCAGGCTGCGCGCGAGGAGCATCGCGAGGAGGAAGGCCGCGCCCGTGGATACCGCGAACGCCATCATCGTGTTCTCGTCGATCCGACGAAGGTCGAGAGCGAGCGTGTCCTTCGACTTCGACACCGTGACGGGCAGTCTCGCGCCCGCGGCGTCGGCGAGGGCGCACGTGACGGACGCGGAATCCTCGCTGGACCGTTCCCGAGGGCCGAGTTCGGCGGCGACGCCGATGGTGCGTCCGAGACGCGCGACGAGGGGAGCGACGTGACGGGCGCCCACCAGAGCCACGGAGCGCCCCGTCTTGCGCGACGACTTGCACCGGGAAACGAACGCCGCCGTTCCGCGGGTGCGGAGGACGGGCCTCGCGTCGTCGCCCTGGGACGTCGAGTCCACGTCCCGGGGCTTCTCGCCGAGGAGTGCGCGCGGGTCCGCGCCGAGGATCTGTCCGTCGTCGAGCGACAGGATCATCTCGTCGAGGTCGAACGCTTCGCGCTCCTTCGGCACGAGCGCCGCGAGGCCGAGACGTCGCGCGTCGAGTTCCCCGGCCTCGACGGCGACGAGCGTGCGATCGACGAGTTCTCCCGACTGGCACGCGCCCGCGATCAGCCGCCGATCGCTCTCGGCCTGCCGCTCCACCTCGCTCGTGAGTCGGGTGCAGGTGGCCCGGAGGTCCGTCTCGAAGCGGACGGTGACGTCACGTTGCCACCGACCCCGCTGGTAGACGCCGATTCCGGCCGTCGACGCGGCCGCGAGTGAGCCGAGGGCGAGCAGGAGTCGGGGAGCGAGGCGCACGGATCACCCTTTCCGGATGCGGAGGACCGAGCCCCAGTCCACACCACCCGCGCCCGATGCGCCACCTCCGTTCGGCGTCGGTGACCCCGAAGCGCCCGGGACCACGACGTCCGCGACGCGGCCCCCCGACGCACGGAGCTCGCCGAGGACCCCGACGCGCAGGGATCGCGCGAGCGTCCGAGGAGACGCGTCCCCCGGACGAGGTACCTTCTTCGCCGTGTCCAGCGCGACGCGCGGATCGTCGGCCGTGGCGAGCGCGACGAGGGTCCCCGAAGGTCCCGGGCCGAACGGGCGTACGACGTCGAGCGCCAGCGTGAAGCCGCGCGTCGTGCGTCGCTGCGCGAACTCCGTCGTCGAGACGGGTCGGGCCGTGACCTCGTGCCCCGGTTGACCCAACGTCGCCGCGGTGGCCCGCGCGAGCTCCACGAGCCACGGCGAATCGTCGCGCACGAGGAGGTCGCAGGAGGGTCCCGTCCACGCGTTCGGCTTCCCGGCGGGCCACGACGGGCCGATCATCAGGTACGCGAGCTTCGCGTGGGGCACGGCGTCCGCGAGCCGCTGGGCCGATCCGACGACGTCGAGGTCGCCCGCTTCCCTTCCCGTCGCGAGGATCGCCCATCCGACGGAGCCGGTGTCCCACGGCCGCGAACCGGCGCGCGGATCGTGGAGGCCGGATCCCAACCAACCGAGATCGTCGGTGCCGCTCTCGAAGGCACGCAGGGAACCGGCGACGTCGGGGGCCGAGCGGACGACGATTTCGTCGAGGAAAGCCGGTCCACCCGCGGCGAGTGGGTTCCGCCGGAGGACGAGGGCGTCGCCGCGCAGGGTGGCGGCGAACGGACCCGTGCCGTCCGGGGCGGTAGGGGAGAACGACGACGGGACGATCGCCGTCAACGGAGACGCGAGACAGCGGAGGATCTCGGCGTCGTCCTTGGTCGCGAAGCGGAGCGTCGTCTTGTCCTCGACCTTCGGCGAGGGGACGTTCGCGAGCCACGCCTTGCCGCTCCGGGCGCGGGCACGTGTCAGCGAGTAGAGGACGTCGGACGCCTCCACCACCTTGCCCGTCGCACTCCGGAGTCCCGCACGCAACCGGACGCGGACGGTGCCGCGCTCGACCTCCGGTTCCGATTCGGCGAGGCGGGGAACGAGGATGCCTCCCTCCCCGACCGCGTAGAGCGTGTCGAAGAGCGCGCATCCGAAGTAGGCGGAGGCCGCGTCGTCGATGCGGTGCGGGTCGACGGTCGTCAGCGACCACGGCACGCGGACCGAGACCGATCCGCCGACGGGGGAGCGCCCTCGCGCGTCCGCGGCTGGAGCGCGCGTGACGAACGCGGCGAGCGAGCCGAGCATCACGGCACGACGACCGGATCGGAAGGGCGGTGCGCCCGTTGCCGGTCGCTCAGCGGACAAGCCAGACCTCGGTCCCGACCACGGCGACGAGGGAAGGAACACCGTTCTCTTCCGGAGGGCACGCGGCGAGCGCGCGCACTCCCCCGGGCGCGGGGAGCTTCATGCGGACGCGGTAGTCGTCCTTGGTGACGCTGGCGACGGAGAGCGCGTCGTCCTTCGCGTCAGAGGACGAGGTGACGACTTCGGGAACGCCGTCCTGATCGAGATCGGCGACCACGAGTTCGGCGCCGAAACCCTCGAGGACGCGAACCTCCGTGTCGCCGACGCGGAGCCGCACGCGGGAAGGCGCCTCGCGCGTCGCCGTCACGACGCGTGCGCGCCCGGTCGCGTCGACGACGTCGGCGCGGGCGACCGCGTCGTAACGGACGACCGGGTCCGTCTTGTCGGCGGTGGACTTCTTGGGGGGCGTCGCGACGGCTCCGGCGAACGGGAGCGTCTTCGTGTCGTCGAGGCAGTCGACCAAGGTCGGCGTGAACGCGCTCGTCGCCGGATCCACGGTGAGACAAGCCCCCCGCGAGTCCCCGCCGAGTGGGATTCCGCGGAATCGGGAGACGGGGGACGAGCGTTCGTCGAGCAGGACGCCACCGCGATCGGACGTGCCCACGAAGAGCGCTCCGCCGCGGATCGACGCTCCCGCGAGCGGTTCGCGGAGCGGGACCGGGACGACGGAAGCGAGCTTCGACCATGGCACCTGGGAGAACGAGACGAACTTCCCTTCGCCCAACTTGCCGATGGAGACCTTCGTGCGGGACACGAGGGCGAGTTCGAGTCCGCCGTCACCGTCGAGATCCCCGCACGCCGCGGCGACGACCTCACCTTCCTCGTGCCGGAACTTCTTCACGGCTGCGCGCTCGAGGACCACGGGTGGGAGGTAGGTCCGCACTTCGGCGTCGATGGGCGTCGACGCGAAGGCGTGTGCGGACGGTGCTGGCGTGGGTGCGCGGAGTCGCTCCCATCCGTTGGTCGGGACGGGGTACACGTCCGACGTGACACGGAGCGAGCCCTTCGCGATCTCGACCTTCACGTGCACGAGCGCTCGGGATCGCCGGGCACGGGCGCGTGCCGTCGCGAGGGAGACGACTTCGTTCGACGCCGACGCGCGTTTTCCGAGCTGACCTGCGAGGAGCACTCCGACGCGTGCGGCGAGTTCGTCGCCACGGGTGCACGGCACGTCGCACGTGGCGGGTGCGGCGGCCACGAAGATCGGTTCCGGCAGCGTTCCGAGGCCCTTCACCGATTCCTGGACGACGGCGGCGAGGGAGCCTTCGGCACGAGCGAAGCCCGAGGGCACGAGCATCGCGGCGAACGCGACGGCGGTCACGCCGAGTCGGGAAGCGGAACGGAACCGCCGGAAGCGCGGGCGGTCGGTGTCGACGCGGATTCGTCTCATCATTCGGAACGGGTCGGAGGGGACGTGTGTCCGGGTTCGGCGTGGGCGTCGGCGGAATCCTGGGTCCCGGTCTCGATTTTCGGTTCGGCGACCTCCGTCGGTTCGGTGCCGGCGAGGAAGACTTCGTCGAGGGTGTCGGTGTCGTCCGGGTAGGGCAGTTTGCCCGTCGCCTTGTCGATGGTCACGTTCACGACGCCCGCCGGCTTGGGGAATTCGCTGGGCGGTCTGCGTTCGTGGGCGGCCTTCATGAAGGCGATCCACGCCGGCAGCGCGGCGGCGCCGCCCGTTTCGCTGCCCTGGGACTTTCCGTCGTCGTACCCGACCCATACGACCGACGCGATGTCGGTCGAGTATCCGGCGAACCACGTGTCCTTCGCGGCGTTGCTCGTGCCGGTCTTGCCGGCGACGGGTCGTCCGAGGACGCGCGCGCGGGCACCGGTGCCGTGGTCGATCACGGAGGTGAGCAGGCTCGTCGTGACGTAGGCCTCCGCCTCGTCGAGGACGCGACGCGGGGGTGCCTTCGCCTTCAGCGGGACGTCCTTGCCGTCCGGACCGACGATGCGGGTCACGAGGGTCGGCTCTTCGTAGGTTCCTCCGGAGGCGAAGGTCGCGTACGCGCCAACGAGCTCCATGGGCGTGACCTCGTAGCTGCCGAGCGCGAGGGAGAGGTCGGGCTTCATGGTCGAGCGGATCCCGAGCGACTCCGCCCAGGGGACGACGTTCGCCGGGCCCACGTCCCGGAGCACGCGCACGGCGACGACGTTCACCGAGTTCGCGAGGGCTTCGCGGAGACGCAAGGGCTCCTTCGCCGTCCAACCTTCGTAGTTGGACGGCTTGTAATTCCCCTCGAAGACTTCGGTGTTCACGTCCACCAACGTGGCGGGCGTATAGCGTCGCGCGTGGATCGCGTAGCTGTAGACCACGGGCTTGAACGTGGACCCGGGCTGCCGCCGCGATTGGGACGACCTGTCGAGCCCCCCACTGACCGCCTCGTAGTTCCCCACGATCGCGAGCACGTTCCGCGTGCGCACGTCGAGCGCGACGGAGGCCGACTCCGGCCCCATCTCGAGACGGAGAGGAACGTGCGAGAGCGCGTTCGTGGGGGACGCGCCGCTCGTCGCCGCTTCGGGGACGGGAGCGAGGAGGCTCACGCGGACGAGGGCGCCCGGTTCCGCGAATGCACTCGGAGCCAGCTTCTGCGGGTTGTAGCGCTCGTAGTCGGCGAGCTTCACGGAGCCGTGAACCTTGCCGACGCGCACGTCGAGGAGCCCTGCGGCGTCGTCGGCGCCGGCGACCACGCCCACGTAGATCTTGTGCGACTCGAACGTGGGCACTCCCTCGAACGGCGGATCCTTCGGCGGGGGTGCCTTCGTCTTCCGCTTCGGGTCCGGCGGTGGAGGCGCCTTGAACGGAGCCACGAGACCGTGGCGCTTGTCGAACGCGGCCAGGTTGTCGCGGACCGCTTTCCGGGCCGCCGCCTGCAGGCGCGGGTCGATGGTGGTCGTCACCGTGAACCCGCCGCGCTTCGCCCCTTCCCCCGCGAGTTCGACGAGCATCTTCCTCGCGAGCTCCACGGCTTCGGGGGCGAGTTCGGTCTTCGCCTCGACGAGGGGCGCGATGCGCACGGGTTCGTCGTTCGCGACGGCCCATTGCGCGTCGTTGAGGAAACCCTTCGCGCGCATCTGTTCGAGGACGAACGTCCGACGTGCGAGGGCCTTCTTGAGGTCCTTGCGGGGCGAGAACGATTCCGGCCCGGCGATGAGCCCTGCGAGGAGCGCCCCTTCGGCGATGGTGAGGTCCTTCGCGCCCTTGCCGAAGTTGTCCCGTGCCGCCTCCTCGATGCCGTAGCGACCGTGACCGAAGAAAATCTGGTTGAGATAGAGCTCGAGGATCTCGTCCTTCGTGAGCTCCGCTTCGATGCGCCGTGCGAGGAGCGCTTCCTTGATCTTCCGGTCGTAGCTCCGCTCGGGACCGAGCACGACGTTCTTCACGACCTGCTGCGTGATCGTCGATCCGCCTTGACGCGTGCGCCCGGCGCGGAGGTTCACGATGAACGCGCGTACGATGCCGACGTAGTTCAGACCTTCGTGGACGTAGAAGCCGGCGTCCTCCGCCGCGAGCACCGCGAGCTTCACGTGGCTCGGGAGCGACTCCACGGAGACGACCGTACGGCGCTCGGTGAAGAGTTCTGCGAGCAACGTGCCGTCCCGCGCGAGGACGCGTGTGACCTGCGGCGGGTGGTAGTTCGCGCGGAGGTCGGGCGTCGCGGGGAGATCGCTCTCGTAGTGACGGATGACGAAGAAGAGCGACACGACGGCGATCACCGCCGCGCCGAACCCGACCGCGAACACGCGTTTCGCCCAACGCCCGACCGCGCCCGTGAACCGACGCGCGAAGGACGCGTCCCTCGCCTCCGGGGCTCCCCCGTCCCGCCCCGTCCCACGGGACGTACGTCGGGCCTCGCGCTCGGCGACGTCGAGACGTTCGGTGGCGGTCAGGGTGGTTTTCACGGGACCTTGGGGATCGCGGCGGCTCTCGACGGGGGGAACGCCCGAGGCGCCGTTCTTCGTCCCGTTCGGGAACGAAGGCTTCGAATCCCGCTTCGAATCGTGGCCCATCGCCCGAATTCCCGGAACTCCGCGCTCAACGACCGACGAGCTTCATCACGCCCACGGCCAGGGCCACCCCGAGTCCGAGGAACGCGAGCGCGACGAGCACCAGGAGGCCCACGTTCGAGCCCACGGCCCGGCGACCGCCCACGATGGGTCGCGGGATGTCGGCAGCGGGCAGCGCACGCGCGGCGGGGATCGAGGCGACGGGGGCCTTCCCGAGTTCTTCCCGGATTTCCTTCGCCGATCCGAGCTTCTGCGTGGCTTGATCGGAAGGATCGGGACCTCCGAGGTTCGCCGGAAGGGACGTTTGCCCGTCGAGCACGGCCTGCAGGGCCATGCCGAAATCCGCGGCGGTCTGGAATCGTTCTTCCGCGCGCTTCGCGAGGGCGCGATCGACGATGGCCTCCAGCAGGGTCGGGAACGTGCGTCCCGCGATCCTCTGGTTCAAGGGGATGGGCGTCCCCGAGACGTGGAGGTTCAGGTAGTCGACGGCGTTTTTCGCGTCGAACGGCAGCTTGCCCGTCAGGATCTCGTAGAGGATCGTGGCGAGCGAATAGATGTCGCTGGCGGGGGTGAGCGTCTTGCCCTGCGCCTGTTCCGGGCTCATGAACTCCGGCGTGCCGAAGACCATGCCCTCCTGGGTGAGGATGACGGAGCCGGGCTGCATCTGCCGTTCGGTGACCTTCGCCAGTCCGAAGTCGAGGACCTTCGCGTAGTCGCGGAGACCGCCTTGCTGGCAGACGAAGATGTTCTCCGGCTTGAGATCGCGGTGGATGATGCCGTTGCGGTGCGCTTCGTCGAGGGCACCCGCGGCTTGGACGAGGATCGGGAGCGCGCGCTCGACCTTGAGGGGTCCCTCGGCCCGGAGCACCTGGTTCAGGTTCCGCCCCTCGAGGAACTCCATGACGATGTAGAGCGATCCGTCGTCGAGCTCGCCGAAGAGGAACACCTTCACCGTGTTCGGGTGGGTGAGCTGACTCATGGCCCGGGCTTCGCGGCGGAACCGGGACACGAGGTCCGACCGGTTCGCGAGCTTCGGATGGAGAATCTTCACCGCCACCGCGCGGTTCATGGCGGGCTGGAGCGCCTTGTAGACCGCCCCCATCCCACCCGAGCCGATCTTCTCGAGAAGGCGGAATTGCCCGTCCAGGATGTCGCGTCCGATGAACGGGTCTTCAGAGCGCATGGGTTCGGTGATACCACGGAACCCAAGGCGATGGCCGTCTACGGAGACAGTGTCCTCCTCAAGGTCCTGACGAGCCCGTCCCTCGAGACGGCGGGCTTTCGTCACGGCTTCTCCACGCGCCGAGGCCCGGTCGCCGGTGTCGCCGCCACGCTGCCGGGAGCGGCCGACGCGGGCTTCACGTTCGTGGGTCCCACCCGCGACGCGAACCTGTTCACGCTCGCGTGCAGCGTCGGCTTCGATCCGGCGACGCTCTACCAGGTGAACCAGGTCCACGGTGCGCGTGCGCTCCGCGTGTCCGGTGCTCCCCTTCCCTACGAGACGGAAGCGGCCGACGCCCTCGCCGTCCGCGCTCCGAGGCCCCTCGTCGGAGCTCCCCCTTCCGTCGGCGTCCGTACGGCCGACTGCGTACCCCTCCTCGTCGCCGACAAGAAGACCGGCGACGTCGCCGCGATCCATGCGGGGTGGCGCGGACTCGTCGCGGGCGTGGTGCGCGCAGGGCTCGACGCACTGGAGCCGTCGTCTCCTTCGAATCTTCTCGTCGCCGTCGGTCCGTGCATCGGAGCGTGTTGCTTCGAGGTCGATTCCGAGGTGGGCGAGACCATCGCGCGCGCCGTGAACGACGACGGCGTGAAGAAGCCGAAGGACGACTGCGCGTCACGTGGAAAGACGTTCGTCGATCTCCGAGCCGGGGTGCGTCTCGCGCTCCGTGCCCTCGGGGTGCCCGACACCTCGATCGAGGACGTCGGTGGGTGCACCCACTGCGACGCGGAGCTCCACTTCTCCCACCGACGCGACGGCGCGAAGGCCGGCCGTCACGTGGCGGTCATCGTCGCGGACAAGCGCTGACGCGGCGTCGACGCCGGAGGAACGTCGCCGCCAGGATCGTGCCGAACGCGAGGAACCCGTCCGAGGGAACCGAGCGGACGCCGATCACGCTGCAGCTCTTCGACCCCTTTTTCGTCGTCGTTTCGGCGCCGCAGAGCGCGCTGAAGCCTCCGTAGGGCGTCGTGTCGCAGGCGCCCGCGGGGAGGCTCCCTGCCGACGTCGATCGGTTCCCGTCCGACGCGTAGACCGTGCAGATGCCTTCCACGTCGTCGGTCGTGAGGTTCCGTAGGTTCGTGGAACCCGGCACGTAGCGCGGGTACATGGTCGCCTTCGTGTCGAACGAGTGCGCGAGCCCCATGAAGTGACCGGCTTCGTGCGTGACGACGCTCTCGAAGTCGTAGCCGTTCGCGGGAACGGGATCCCCCGGGGTCATGGTCTGACCGAACGTGTTGATCTCCATGTCGGCGTCGTAGATCTCGCCCGTCGTCTTCTCGAAGGTGAGCGTCGTCAACGCGAGCGTGTTGTTCGGATCGTTGTGGGGCCAGTCCTTGTCGCGGAACACGATCACGTTCTGGTTCGGACCGTTCACGTTGAACTCGACGAGGCCACACGTGGACCTGTCGGCCGCGGAGACGATCAGGCTCGGGGTTCCGCCCGCGGAGCACGAAGGGACGGCCCACGTGGAGAAGCTGGTCGTGAGGATCGCGGCGGCCTTGTCGATCGCGAACTGCGAGGTGCCGTCCTTCTGGAGCGAGAAGCCGACGCACTTGCTCTTCCAATAAAGGGGCTTGCCGCCGGTCCAGCAGCGTCCCCCCGCCGCGTTGAAGTCCGCGGTGGGCGATTCGGTCGTCGCGCGGCAGAACGCGAACGCGTCGTCGGCGAAGGCGAGCAGGGCGAGAACGGCCGCGACGGCGAGGCCTGCGGTCTTGCAGGACGTCATTCCAAGTTCCTCGATCCGGAAAAGCACGGACGTCCGGGAACGCCCGGATGCCGCGTCCCGCGAGCGTAGCGCATCGGGCCCGCCCGGTCGGCGCCGATGGATCGTGGACGGTCCACGGCGACGACGGTTCCGAAGCGACATCCCTCGCGAGGCGCGACGTTCCGCGTCAGGGACCGTTCGATTCCTCGGGCGTTCTCCGCCCGTGGCCCGTGACGCGACGGCCCGTGGACCGCGACGCAGAACGGCGAATCGGCGGTATCGGAGTTGCACCTACATCGGTCCACACTGGTCCGCTTCCGGACCGACCCCGTCGAGGACCCATGCGCGCACTCCCCTTCGCCCGCTTCGCCCCCGTTGCACTCGCCTCCCTCGGTCTCGCGTTGGGAGCGTGCAGTTCGCCCACGGGCGACGAGGAGGTCGTGGACGGTTCGGAGGAGGCCGCGGTCGAGCGGAACCAACTGAAGTCCTGCAACGACGTCGTTCCCCAGGCGGACGAGACCGTGACCGACGCGCGCGCCCGGTGTCTCACGGGCATGGCCTCCGAGTTTCTCGCCAAACACGACAAGGCCGCGACCGACGCAGGCCTCGCGAAGCTCTCGGCGACGTACAAGATCCGGGTCGACGGAGGGAGCTGCTTCAAGGAAGAGAAGAGCGGCTGGACACAGAACTACGATCTCAAGGGCTCGAACGACGTCGAGCGCCTCCGACTCCAGATGAAGTACGCCGCGGAGTTCCTCATGCGCTTCCACGAGGACGCCGCCGGATACCCGAACCGCTACTTCGAGAACGTGGCCCTCTGTCCGCGCGACTCCATCGACGCCGACATGCTGCTGCAAGGCAAGACCCTCTACGTCGGCATGACGATGGGATGGTGGAACTTGTCCTCCATCCAAGTGCGCGACGCGTTCGAGCTCCGTCGCTTCTGGAGCGCGGGCGACCATTTGAAGCAGGAATTCCCGCAAGTCATCCCGTATTGGCGCCTGCTCGATCCCATCGGCGCGCCCCGTCGCGCGCTCCGCAAGTTGATCGGCGAGGGCGCCCGCGTCGTGAAGGAGCGTCTCGGTGCCGCGAAGGCGAAGAGCGAACTGGAAGTCCGCGCCGACGTGAAGGAGATGGTCTCCACCGTCGTCAGCCCGTCCCTCAAGGCGAACGACGGCTCCGGCTCGCTCCTCCAGAATCTCGCCATGAAGAAGATCGACGCCCTCACCAAGGATCAACTCGTCGATCTCGCGGAGCGTTGGTCGTCGTTCGTCGAGGATCGCGAGAACCTCGAAGGAATGACCGAAGCCGTCCTCGCGACCCACGAAGCGACCGCGACGAAGTCCTACAAGGTCGACATCGAACAGCGTGGCCTCGTCGCCGTCGGCAACTTCCACGACATCGACGTGAAGGTCAGCGCGCTCCTCCCCCGCGGCAAGCAGTTCTCCCGTTACGTGACGATCGAACGCGTCGAGAACGAGATCAAGGTGCGCCAGTACGCCCTCGTCGCCGTCTACACCATCGACAACGTGTCCGTGAACCTCGCCATCGGCGCCGATCGCGGCCTCGAGACGGCCGGCTTCGAACACGCCCTCGCGCGCGTCGCGCCCTGAGGCTCAGAGCGCCGACGGACGCGCGATGTTGTAGACGCCCTTGCCGGTCGCCACGGTCTCCTCCGGCCGGTCGGGATGGAAGACGCGCATGTCCACGACACCCACGCGGTTGCCCACGCGGACGACCTGCGCTTCGGCGACGAGCGTCTCGGCGCGCCCCGGACGGAGGTAGTCGATGCGCAGATCGATGGTGGAGACCCGAGATTCGTCGTCGGGCGTCCCGGTCCAGACCGCGGCGCCTCCCGCCGTGTCCGCGAGCGCGCTGATGACGCCTCCGTGGAGGGCCGGGCGTCGACCGTCGCCGATGAGTTCGGTGCGGAAGGGGATCTCCATCCGCACGAAGCCCTTCGCGAGCCCCGTCACCTGGATTCCGAGGAGCCGGTTGAAGGGCACGTACTCCTCCATGATCTTCTTCACGAGCTCGGCATCCACGGGTCACCCGCTCTCTTTCGTCCATCGCCGCGCGTGGCGCGCGAACGCGATCATGGCACATGCGCTGGCGAGACCGATTCCCACGAACACGAACCAGATCGTCCACGGCGCGTAGGCGTCCCAGAGCACGCGCGTGGCCGCGGAGGCGTCCATGCCGAGCGCGTCGGTGAGCGCGGTCATGGCTTCGGTGCGCTTCAGCGTGGCGAGACGATCGGGCGCCGCGAGACCGTGCTCGCGGAGGTAGCGGAGGGCGAGGTTCGCCTTGTCGCTCGTGCGATCGTAGAGGACGCCCGCGCCGAACGTCCCCACGGTCCACCCGACGGCGACGGGCACGTTGCCGAATCCCATGTAGAGCGCTTCCTCGCCCCGTGGCGCGATGACGCCGAGGTATTCGAGCATCTTGGGCGACGCGATCATCTCGCCGATGGCGAAGACGAAGATGCCCGCGAGGCAGAGCGCACCGTTCATGGTGAGGCCGGAGAGGGCGAGACCCGCGGACGCCACGAAGATCCCGGCGACCATCGCGCGGAGACGCGTGGCGCGCGCCGTGAGCGCCGCGATGGGGATCATGAAGAGCACGATGAGCGCCGCGTCCAGGTTGATCATCCACTCCTGGGGCACTTGCAGTCCGCGCGGCGTCGCGGCCGCCAACATCCCCTCGCGGAGTCCCAACACGCGCACGACGTTCCCGGAGTCCGTCCATTCCTCGATGAAATTCGGCAACGTGTCGTAGAGCTGCATGAACATCAGCCAGAAGCCCGACATGATCGCGATGAACACGAGGAGGCGTGGCCGGAACATCTTCGCGACCGACGTCACGAGCACCTTCGCCGCACCGTCCGTGCCTTCCGCCGGGTCGTCCTCGTACCCGAGGAGCACGAGGAAGTTCACGGACACGATCGCCGCGCATGCGAAGAAGACGTACTTCCAGGCGAATCCGTGGAGGAAGCCCGCGAGGGGCGGGCCGAGCGCACCGCCCACGTTCACGACCTCGTAGAAGATGCCCCAACCGACCGAAGCGTTCTCCGGTGTCGTCCCTCGGACGAGGGTGCCCTGCACGCCCGGTTTGAAAATGGCCGTCCCCGTGGCGAGGACGAGGCATCCGAGGAGGAATCCCCAGAAGGATCGCTGCGTCGCCATGAGCAGGTAGCCCACGATCTTGATGGCGATCGACACGGCGATGGTGAGCTTCCGTCCGTACCGGTCGGCGAACCCACCCGTGAACATGGGCAGGAGCGTCTGCACGACGGCCCACGGCATGAGGATCTGGGCCTTCTCGGTGTTCGAGAAGTGGAGTCCGCCGGGATCTTCCGAGCTCGCGATGTAGATCGGGATGACGACGCGGACGCCGTAGTACGCGAGGCGTTCCACGAGCTCCATCACGTTCGCCGCCCAGAACGGGCGCCCGAACGATCGGATCTGGGACAGGACTCCCGGTCTCGGCGGCGACGTCGGAGCCGGCGTCCCCCCCGGCGACGTCATCGCGACGCCTTGGGCTTCTTCTTCACGAGGCGTTGCATGGAGAGGGTGAAGCCACCCATGTCGACGTCGTGCTCCCGGTCGACCACGAGGCCGTGTCGCGCGGCGATGGGATCGGAGGTCTTCGCGTTCGGACTGACCCACGCCATGCGACCGTTCGGCACGAGCACGCGAGCGACGTTGCCGAGGAACCGATCGAGGAACTCGGCGGGACCCGACGTGAACCGCACGCGTTTGCCGAGCGGAGGATTGGTGATCACGAGCGAGACGGGCCCCGGATCGAACGTCGTCGCGTCTCCGGGAAGCACGGTCGCACCGCGTATTCCGGCGCGGGCGAGGTTCTTCTCGGCGATCGCGATGGCGCGGGTGTCGAGATCGGTCCCGACGAGGCCCACGTAGGCGCCGAGATTCGCGCGTTCGACGAGCTCCGTCCCCGATCCGACGAAGGGATCCCACACGACGTCTTCCGCACGGACGCCTCCCATGCGCGCCAGGGCGGCGGCGATCGTGGGATGGGACGCCGCGGGCACGTCGCCCTCGCGGTAGGCGAATCGCGGATCGACGAGAGACTTCGGGACGAGCTCGACGAAGACCTTGTCCGCACGCTCGTACACGACCACTTCCCAGGTCGCCGACGTCGGATCGTTCTCGAGGAGCGGGGCGCGCTCCGAAACGAGGACGGCGGTGTCCCAGACCAACGCACGACGGTGCCCCTTGCCCGCGAAGTCGAGCCGGTAGCGGACCGCTCCGTCGGTCAACGCGCGGAGGAGGGTCTGCGTGGCCTCTTCGGCGAGGAGGGCCGCCACGGTTTCCGAGAGCGCACGCGGGGACGGGTCCGCCGGTCGCGGTGACGGTGGGAGCGCGATCGCGAAATGGGTCGCCGTGCGGACGTCGAACAGCTCGGAGAGCTTCCCCTGGAACGGGAGCGCCACGAGACCACGGCCCCGGATTTCTCCCCGCCCTCCGAGCTCGTCGGCGACGTCCTTCTCGAGCCCCCCCCGCGCGTGGAAGACGATCTCGACGGTGCCGGGAATGGCGACGTCGTCCCGGATCGCGGACGCGCCCGACCGCGAATGCGTGCGCTTCAACATCAGCGCGGCGCGTTTCTCCACGCGGGCGTCGCCGGCGACGAGCGCCCCGACAGTCGCGACGGCGTCGAGCGAACCGATCTTGCCGAGCGCTTCGGCAATCGCCCTTCGGAGCGCCGACGCATCGGGTCCCGTCGCGCCTCCGTCCTTCGTCGCGACCGCCGCGAGGTCGACGAGGGCCTTCTCCGCCTTCGCACTCCCAGCGCCCGCCTTGCCGAGCGCGACCACGGCGATGCGGCGCGTGCGCGGATCGTGATCGTCGAGGCACGTGACGAGGAAGTCGACGCGGCGGGACGCCTCGACCTCGAGGCGCCCCATCAGGCGGACGACGCGTGCCCGGAGGCGGGGCGACCCTCCCGCGAACGCGTCGACCGCCGGCGCGACCGCGGCTTCGCCCAGGCGGGACAGCGCGACGTCCACCTTCTTCGCGAGCGCGTCGTCGTCCTCGTCGTAGAGGGCGACGAGACCGTCCGCGTCCTTCCGTGCGGGCGTGTAGCCGGCGTCGTCGACGGCCGCGCGGAGCCGGACCTTGCGTTCGTCCGCCGTCTCCTTGGTCTTGCCCGCGCGTTCGGTGGCCACTCGCTTCCGTTAGACCGCCCGAAGGTCGAATGGAACGGATTCGGGGCGCCCGCCGGATCGCGGCCCTTGATCGCGGAGGTTCCCCGGGGGAGGTTCGACCACTCTTCCGGACGCACCGTGCCCTTTTCCTGGACCGACCTCGATCACCGGCTTTTCGCCTGCCTCTACGGAGGCGGGCTTCCTCCCCTCGCGCGCGAAGCCGTGCGCGCCGTGACGTTCTGCGGGAGCGGTTGGGCGATGTTCCTGATCGTGCCGTTCCTCTTCCGAGCGAAGACCCGCTCCTTCGCCGTGGCCCTCACGACCACGCTCGTCGCGACGGCGGCGATCGTGTTCGTGACCAAGGCCCTCGTCGGGCGTCCGCGCCCCTTCGTCGCGCTTCCCGGAGTCGTCGCACTCTTCGACTCCCCGAGGGATCCGTCGTTCCCGAGCGGTCACGCGGCAGGTGCGTTCGCGACGGCGGCGTTCCTCGCCGTGACGCTGCGTCGAGCGGTGGACGGGGGACTCGCATCGCGCGCGTCCGCCAACGTGGCTGCCGTCCTCCTCTTCGTGGCAGCGACGTGCATCGGCGTGTCACGCGTGATCCTCGGCGTGCACTTCCCCCTCGACGTCGTCGGAGGCGCCTTCGTCGGAGGCATGGCAGGCGTCGTCGGTGCGCGGATGCACGGCGCCCGGACCAGGATCGTGGTCAGCGCGGAGCGTTCCGCGCGGTGAACGCCGCTTCCAGGGCCTCGAGTCGCGCGAGATAGACCTCGGGAAGATGGGCCCCGAAGTCCGTGGGGAGGTCGGAACCCGTGAGTCCCGTCGGCGAGAAAGTCCCGGCCGACGTGAACGTGAGACCGGGATCGAGGAGATTCACCTCCCGCGGACTGCGCGCGTAGGTCGGAGCGACCCACGACGTCGGTTGCACGGGGACCGGATCGTCGCCGTCGTAGAAGCGGAAGAGACGATCCTCGAGTTCGTTGTCCAAGGCTTCGACGACCGTGCCGTTGCCGACCTTCGGAGACGCGAAGGCGTAGACCCCTTCCGGCATCCTCGTGTTCCGCGTGAGGAGCCACCCGAAGAGCTGCGCGTACGCGCCTCCGAGACTGTGACCGGTCACGTAAAGCGGAAGGTCGTGCTTCGCGCGTTCGTCACGGACGATCGCCAGGAGAGGAGGCGCCCCCGCTTCGAGCGAACGGAAGAAACCACCGTGGTAGCGAGCATTCACGCCCGCCGCCCAGAACTCCGTGGAGTATTCGCCCGACGGCTCGACGGAACCGTAGTCGAAGTTCGTGAACCACTGTTCGATGTCGTCGGTCCCGCGGAAAACGACGACGATGGACGTCGCGTCCGTCACGACGTCGTACATGAACGGTCCGCGATCGCGCACGGACGCCACGAACGTCATGCCGAGGCGCTCCCACACCTCGCGCATCGCTTCCGGAGTCTTGCCGCGGTACGCCGCGTCCGCGAACCGCATCATGCGCGCGACCTGCGTCACGTGGCCGCGCCCTAGCCGTCGCTCGTCTTCGGTGGGTTCGTCCGATTCGGCCGACGGCGGGCGCATGGAGGGCGTCGCGACCTCCGCGCTCTCGTCGACGCCGACGTTCGACGCCGCACACCCGGGAAACAGGGAAGTGAAGAGGACGAGCGAGGTGACCCCGTGTCGGACGACCGGCATGGGGTCCTCCGTAGCATCCGGCCGAACGTGAGAACGTGAACGTGAAGGGAAACGCGCGCGGTCCGCGCGGTCGACGAGGACGCCGATCCGGAAACCCGAATCGCGCGACCACGTCACGGAGAATCTCCCTGAAATGACGACGGGTGCCCGCTGCCGCGAGGCAGGGCACCCGTGAGAATCGCGTCGGCAGGGCCGACGGCGCGGCTACTTGATTTCCTGGACGATGACCGGGCAGTCGAAGCTGAGCGCGACGCTCGAACGCTCGGTGACGTCGGCGAGGTTCTTCTTCGTCGTGTCCATGCGCGCGACGTTCGTGCAGGTGACGCTGCCCGCCGCGTGCGACTCGGTGAGTTCCGTGACCTTCGTCTCGCACTGGGCCGCGATGTCGGTGCGGGACGGGACGACCCATTCCTTCTTGCCGCTCTCGCCGACCATCACGCCGACGCGGTTCAACTTGCGCGGCGCGGTGCGCGCGACGGAGTCGCCGCGGTCCTTGAGGTCGTCCGACGTCTTGTCGGTGCGGGTGAAGGGAGCGGCGGCGGTGGCGGTGCCGAGGGGGATGTCGATGATCTCGACGTAGGCGCGGGGCGACTCGAGGGTGCCGTCCTGGATCTGGCCGAGGACCGTGAGCGTCGCGTAGCCGTCCGTGGAGCGGAGGCCGCCGAAGATCTCGTCCGGCGCGCCGGCTTCCTTCGAGGGACGCGTCTGCGTGTTGTAGTAACGGCAGTTCGCCTTGTTGAGGGACGTCTTGAACGCCGTCCCGTTGGCGGGCTGAATTTCGAGGTTCGCGGTGCCGCTGGCGCCGGCGTCGTCGCCGCACGCGGGGAGCGCGATCGAACCGGTGACCATACCCAAGCCCAAGACCACTGCCATTCCAAGACGCTTCATGGTGGCGGCGGGTTATCACGCAGTTTCCGAGAACACAATATGCGACGCGGCCCCTTCCTCGCGGAATCGCCCGTTTCCTTGCCGGAATCGCGGGACGGCTCTGACGGGCGCCGTTTCCTCCCTGATTCACGGAACGGGCGCCTCGGACCTCAGGCGGAGCGGCTGAACTTGCCCTTCTAGGACCCCTGGATTCAGAGTACACCCCTCTCCGTGATGCCGCGTTGGGTCCGCACCTTCCTCGTCTTCGCCGTGGCGCTCGCCACGTGGACGGTGGTGCGCCCGGCGATGGCCGCGAGTTCCGCGCCGTTCTGCGACGGCCGCGGCGCGACGACGTTCGCTCCGGCCCCGCAGCTCCAAGCGCCCGTCACGTCCATGGACCCCGTCGACACCGACTCGGGCTGCCGTGTCGACGACAAGGGGGGCACCGTGGAACGTCACCGAACCGGGGGGCCCGAGATTCCGGCCTCCGATCTCCACGCGGCCCCGCACCACGTTCCCGTCCCGGCGTTCGCGGCGGGGGACGAGCGCGTGTCCCGTCCGACGATGCCGGGCACGCCCCGGACCGGCGTGCACGCGGACGTCGAACGCCCCCCGCGCGCTTGACGTCCCGGAACGCGCCCGGGATCCGTCCCGATCGCGCTCCCCGTCCGTCCTCGCGAGATTTCCGAGGGCACCTCCATTCCTGGTCGTAACCCGAAGGCACGGATCACCACGATCCGGACAGGTCCTTCGTGTTCGCGGCTCCCACCGCGTCCGCGGACGTCGCTACCGACGCCGTCCGGACGCTCGCAGTATGCGGTCCCGTCCTCTCGGACGCCCGCGGTCGTCTCGCATCCATCTTCACCAGGTGAAATCCATGGCCAATGACAAGAAGGTAGAAAGCGCGTCCGAATCGGGCGGCGGAATGAGCACGGGGGTCGCCATCGTCGGCTTCCTCCTGAGCTTCATCGCCGGCGTCGGACTCATGTGGGGCGTCCAGCGCAGCCAAGGCCACGTGGCCGGCATCGGCGCGGACACGTCGGGCTCGAGCGCCGGCGCGTGGAGCGACGAAGAGTCGCCCGTCCCGGTCAACAGCAAGGACCCGATGTGGGGCAACCGCACGGCCCCCGTCACCATCGTCCAGTTCTCCGACTTCCAGTGCCCGTTCTGCTCGCGCGTCGAAGCGACGATGGAGCAGGTGAAGAAGAACTACGGACCCGACAAGGTCCGCGTGATCTGGAAGAACGAGCCGCTCCCGTTCCACCCGAACGCGAAGCCCGCGGCCGAAGCGGCCCAGGGCGTCTTCGCGCTCAAGGGTTCGGACGCGTTCTGGAAGTTCCACGGCACCGCGTTCAAGAACCAGAGCGCGCTCAACGCCGAGAACTACGAGAAGTGGGCCCAGGAAGCGGGCGTCACCGACATGGCGAAGTTCAAGGCCGGCATCGCCGCCCACACGTGGGCGGACAAGGTCGACAAGGACCACGCCATCGCGAAGTCCTCCGGCGTCAACGGAACGCCGGCGTTCTTCATCAACGGCGTCTCGCTCTCGGGCGCGCAGCCGTACGACAAGTTCAAGACGGTCATCGACCAGGAGCTCCAGAAGGCCCAGGCGAAGATCGCTGCCGGCACCGCGAAGGACAAGGTCTACGTCGCGATGTCGCAGGAGAACAAGAAGAACGCTCCCGCTCCCGCCGAGGAAGAAGGCGAAGAGAAGGAAGACACGAAGACCGTGTGGAAGGTGCCGGTCGGCAACAGCCCCATCAAGGGCAAGGTCGACGCGCCGGTCACGATGATCGTCTTCTCGGACTTCCAGTGCCCGTACTGCAAGCGCGTGGAAGAGCAGCTCAAGAAGGTCGAGACCACCTACGGTGACAAGGTCCGCATGGTGTGGAAGCACGAGCCGCTTCCGTTCCACCCGCGCGCCGTCCCCGCCGCGATCGTCGCCGAAGAAGCCCGCAACCAAAAGGGCGACAAGGGCTTCTGGGCCGCGCACGACAAGCTCTTCGAGATCCAGCCGAAGCTCGACGACGCCGACCTCGAAGGCGCCGCGAAGGACATCGGCCTCGACGTGGGCAAGGTCAAGGAAGCCCTCAAGAGCCAGAAGTACAAGAAGCTCATCGACGCGGACGCGGAGCTCGCGGACGACGTCCAGGCCAGCGGCACGCCGCACTTCTTCATCAACGGTCGTCGTCTCGTTGGCGCACAGCCCTTCGAGAAGTTCCAGAAGATCATCGACGAGGAAGTGAAGAACGCCGAGACCATCAAGGCGAAGGGCGTCGCGCCCGCCGCCGTCTACGAGACGATCATCAAGGAAGGCAAGGGAGCTCCCGAGCCCGAGAAGAAGAACGTCACGCCGTCCGCCACGGCTCCCTTCAAGGGCGCCGCGAACGCGAAGGTCGTCATCCAGCAGTTCTCCGATTTCCAGTGCCCGTTCTGCTCGCGCGTCGAGCCCACGGTCGACGAGATCCTCAAGAACTACGGCGACAAGGTGAAGGTGCAGTGGCGCAACCTTCCCCTCCCCATGCACCCGGATGCTCCGCTCGCCGCCCAGGCGTCGGTCGAAGCGTTCAAGCAGAAGGGCTCCGACGGCTTCTGGAAGATGCACAAGCTGCTCTTCGATCACCAGAAGGACCAGGACGGTCTCAAGCGCGAGAAGCTCGACTCCTACGCGAAGGAAATCGGCCTCGACATGGGCAAGTTCAAGACCGCCCTCGACACGCAGGCCCACAAGGCGGCGGTCGAAGCGGACGCGAAGGCGGGCAACGAGGCGGGCATCAGCGGCACGCCGGCGTTCGTGGTGGGCAACTACTTCGTGAGCGGCGCGCAGCCGTTCCCGAAGTTCAAGAAGCTCATCGACCGGGCCCTGAACGAAGCGAAGTGAGCGCGGTGACGCTCTCCGGCCGACCGGGCTGAATTCGGTCGACCCGGCGATCGTCCCCCACGGACGACGGGTCGGTCCCCGCGCGGGGCCGGCCCGTTTTCCTTTTTGTCCCCCACTTCGACTATAGAGAGGGTGTGCGCGTGCCGAGCCGAACCACGTGGATCTTCGCGGGGACGATCCTCGTCGCCGGCGCCACGTTCGCGTCGCCGAGGACGGCACACGCCTTCGAGCACCAACACCACGTCGGCGTGGGACTGGGCGGAAGCCTCCTGAGCCTCCGCGATCGCGATCACCCGCAATGGGGCCCCGCGCTCTCGCTCCACTACACGTACGGCCTCTCGGACACGTGGAACGTGATGGTGGAGACCGGGTTCACGATCCCGTCGTTCGGGGAGTTCGTGTACCCGCGGGTGACGCCGAATCGACCGACGCACATGGCCTACGGGGCCGCCGGGTTCGGATACCTGATCGACGTCCTGCGCTGGGTCCCCTACGTGGGCGTGCTCGCGTCGGGCTACGCCGTGGGCGGCGGAACGGTACCGGCGGAGCACGGCATCTTCGGCGTGCAGCTCGCCGTCGGCCTCGACTACGCGTTCACGCGGCATTGGTCGGCTGGGTTCGCGTTCCGTCAGCATTTCCTCCTCTCGGATTTCTCGAACTTCCCCTCTCTCTCCACGGGCGTTTTGCGTGCAGAGTACACGTGGGGATTTTGAGGGACCGGACGTGACCGAAGGACGCTGGATCGCGACCACGGAGTTGGTCGCCGTGTTTCCGGACGGAACGCGGTCGCGGGGCGCGATACGTGTGGCCGCTCCCGAGCCGGTCGACGACGTCGAGGCGCGGTGCACGTACTCCGTCGAACCTCTCGGGGCGACGAAGACCATCCACGGCGCGGATTCGCTCCAGGCCCTCGTCCTCGCGATCCGGATGTGCGCGATCGAACTGGCCCTGTTCGAGAAACGCGGCGGCCACTTCGAGCACCCGCCGCCCGACGGCGCCGAGTCGGGCGAAGCCTGGGACGGCTCCGCCATTTTCGGCAGCTACCTGGCTCTTCCCTCGAACTGAGGGTGTCCGGAGCTACTCCTTCGAGGAGAGTCCGAAACCCTCGTGGAGGGCACGCACCGCGAGTTCGGTGTACTTGGAGGCGACGAGGCACGAGATCTTGATCTCGCTCGTCGTGATCGCCTGGATGTTGATGCCTTCCTCGCCGAGGATGCGGAACATCTTGGCGGCGACCCCGGCGTGGGAGCGCATCCCGAGCCCGACGATGGACACCTTCACGACGTCCTCGTCGTAGCGCACGGCACGGGCGCCGGTGGCCTTGCCGATCTCGTCGATGGTGGACTTCGCGCGCTGGAGGTCCGTCTTCGTGAGCGTGAAGCTCACGTCCGTGCGGCCGTCGCCTTCACCGGCGAAGTTCTGGATGATCATGTCGACGGAGATGTTCTTCTCGGCGAGCTGACCGAAGATGCCCGCGACGACGCCCGGCTTGTCGGGGCAGCCGACGACGTGCACGCGCGCCTCGTTCTTGTCGTACGCGACGCCAGCGACGACGACGTCCTCGAGCGCCTCCTCTTCCCGCACGACCCACGTGCCCGGGGCTTCGGAAAACGACGTACGCACGTGAAGGGGCACTTGGTATTTCATCGCGATCTCCACACTCCGGATCTGCAGCACTTTGGCACCGAGCGACGCGAGCTCGAGCATCTCTTCGTACGAAATCTTGTCGATCTTCCGCGCCGTCGGACACACGTTCGGGTCGGTCGTGTAGACGCCGTCCACGTCCGTGTAGATCTCGCAGGTCGCCTTCAGCGCCGCGGCGACGGCGACGGCGCTCGTGTCCGAGCCGCCGCGACCCAGCGTCGTGATGTTCCCGTTGGCGTCGACTCCCTGGAAACCCGCGACGACGGCGATCTGGCCCTTGCCCACGGTGTCGAGGATCTTCGAACCGTCGATGGCCTTGATGCGTGCCTTGGTGAAGGCGTCGTCGGTCTCGATCCGGACCTGGTGTCCCAGGAACGAGCGCGCCTTCCCACCTTCGGACTGGATCGCCATCGCCGTCAGTGCGGCCGCGACCTGCTCGCCCGTGGCGGCGATGGCGTCCATCTCGCGTGCATCCGGGACCTCGGTCACCTGGTGCGCCAACGCGAGGAGACGGTTCGTCTCGCCGCTCATCGCGCTCACGATGACGACGACGTCGTTGCCGGCCTTCTGCGTGGCGATCGCACGCCGCGCGACGTTCCGGATTCGTTCGATGGACCCGACGGACGTACCGCCGTACTTCTGGACGAGGAGAGCCACGGGACCCACGAGTAGAAAGTGAAGGCCGCCGTTCGTCAATCGGCGCGGTCGGCGATATCGTGGCGCGATGTTGCGACACGCCTCCCGTCGGTCCTTGCCGGCCGTCCTCGCCGCCGCGTCCCTCGTGGGGGGACTTCGACCGGCCTCGGCGCAGACACTGGAAGCGCTGCAGCCTACCAACGAAGTCCCGGCCACACCTCTGCCGGTCGACCTCCGTGCGCCGCCGCCCGGCGCGTCCGCGAGTGCGACGCCCGCTCCCGCGGAATACATGTATACAGCACGCGATCCGCAGGTCCAGCGGAGACCCCTCCGTCGGGGCTTCACCCTCGAACTGGGTCTCGGAGGTTCGCTCACGTTCGTGGGAGGAGCTGCACGTTCGGGATACGGCGCGGGCAACCTGGGGTTCACGCCCATTTCGATCAGCGTCGGAGCCTTCGTCAACCGCAACGTCGCGTTGATGGGGCGCACCACGGGGACCGCCTTCTTCGAGACCCGCGGCGGAAAGACGTATGTCGCCACGAGTTCGTTCTTCGGGGTCGCGACCCAGATCTACCTCGTCGATTCCTTTTTCGTCGGGGCAGGTGTGGGGGTGGCTCGTCTCGCGACCTCCGAGGCTCCCGCCATCCTGTTTCAGCCCCACGGCGAGGCCGGATTCGGATTCGAAGCGCGCGCCGGCTACGCGTTCGCGACCGCGAAACATCACGTCTTCGCGCTCACCTTCGAGGTGATTCCCACGTTCTACGGCACCTCTCCCGTCGTGTCGGGCGGTACGCTCACGACGGTGTCGGGCGGCACGTCGATCGTCGGGACGTCCCTGGGCTTGGAGTGGCAGTACTTTTGACGGAACCTTTCCAGGCGCCCCTTGACGGGACGACCGCGGACGTCGCACAAGGGCGGCGCCGTACATGTCTTCCTACGCACTTCCCCTGATCGAGACCTTCGTCACGCTCCTCGCCGTGTCGGTGCTGGCGATCCTCGTGCTCTACGGTGCGAAGAGGTTGGGCATCGGCAGGCCCCGCGGTCCCGTGGAACTGGCGGGCCACCTGCCGCTCGACGCCCGTCGCGCCATCTACCTCGTGAAGGTCGCCGACCAGGTGCTGGTCGTGGGCGTCGGCGAAGGCGGCTTCACGAAGCTCGGCGAGGTCCCCGCGGACGCGCTCGTACCGACGTCCCCGCCGTCGACGCCGGGTTCGGGTTCTTCGTTCGCCGCGATCCTCGCCCGGGTGACGGGCCGCGGCGTCGCGGCCGGCGCAGGGAAGGACGCGGACTCCCCGTGAACGGCGACGATCTTCTCGGAAAGCCGCTGTCCCTCGTCGTCGCCCTCGCGATCGTCTCCCTGCTTCCGTTCGTCTTCATGTCCGTCACGTCGTTCGTGAAGATCTCGACGGTCTTCCAGATCGTGCGGAGCGCCATCGGCGCACAGAACGTCCCTTCGTCCACGGTGGTGATGGCACTCTCGGCCGCCTTGACGGTCGTCGCCATGGCGCCCGTCGGTTCGCGCATCGTCGATCGGGTCACGCCCCTCGTCACCGCCAAGGAATCGCTCCCCACCGGGACCTTGGTACGTAGGGGGTTGGAGGCCGTCGGAGAACCGATGCGCGAGTTCCTCCGCGCCAACGCCCACGATCGGGAACGTGCCCGATTCGTCACGTTGGCGAAGGACGCACGGCCGGAATCGGAGCGGGACCGCGTCTCCGAATCGGACTTCACGGTGCTCGTTCCGGCCTTCGTCGTCAGCGAACTCGGCGAGGCGTTCGCCGTCGGATTCCTGGTTTTCCTGCCGTTTCTCGTGATCGACCTGGTGGTCGCGAACGTCCTTCTGTCCCTCGGGATGCAGATGCTCAGTCCGACCCAAGTGAGCCTGCCCTTCAAGTTGCTCCTCTTCGTCGGCATCGACGGGTGGGGCCTGCTCGCCGAGGCGTTGGTCGCCGGATATCGGTAGTCACGCCCCCGGTCTCCGAGGTCGTTTCAAGGCGCACGGGCCGTGATATTCGTGGGGCCGCGCGGCGCTGCCGCACCGGTTCGCACTTCGCGAACGCGTACGTCCCCTTTTCGGAGATCTTCCTCGATGCGCACCTTCTTCCGCGGCATTTCGATTCCCGTCGTCGTCCTCGGCCTCTCGGCTCCGGCGTTCATGCACTGTGCCCAGCTCCAGAAGAGCATCCCGGGTGCGGAGAACCTCCCGGGCACCTGCTCGCTCGACGCGTCGACCGTCGAGAACATCGAGAACTTCGACTTCCAAGGCGAGTTCAAGCTCCAGGCCGACGTCGCCGGCAAACTCAAGAACGGCGTCGCTGCGGCCGTCGAGTTGAAGCAAGTCGCCGACAAGATCGACGCGGACCTCAAGGTGGCCTGCGGCGGTCTCGCGAAGGACCTCGGAAAGGGTGGCGACTTCAAGAGCGGCGAAGAAGCCTGCAAGGCGGCGAGCGCGGCCATCGGCGAGTTCAAGGGCAAGCTCGGCGCGGGCGCGAAGGTCTCCCTCGCGATCGAGCCGCCGAAGTGCGGCGCGGACATCGAAGTCATCGGCGGTTGCGCGGCGAAGTGCGACGCGTCCGTCACCGGTCCCGCGGCGAAGGTGGAGTGCGAGCCCGGCAAGCTCCAGGGCGAATGCTCCGCGAACTGCAAGGGCACCTGCGACATGAAGGCGGCCGCCGAGTGCAAGGGCACGTGCAGCGGTTCGTGCGACGTGAAGTTCTCCGGTACCTGCGGTGGCAAGTGCGACGGCAAGTGCGACGGCAAGGCGATGGACGCCAAGGCGAACGGCGTCTGCAACGGCAAGTGCGAAGGCAAGTGCGACGCGAACGCGAGCGGCACCTGCGGTGGCAAGTGCGAAGGCAGCTGCCAGCTCGCCGCCGAAGCGAAGTGCGACGGCACGTGCACGGGTAGCTGCACGGCGGAGATGAAGGCGCCCAAGTGCACGGGCGAGGTCACGCCGCCGAAGATGTCGGCGGAGTGCAAGGCGAAGTGCGACGCGAAGGCCAGCGCGAAGATCACGTGCTCGCAGGCGCGCGTGGCGGTGAAGGTCGAAGGCGCCGCCGACGCGAAGATGGTCGCCGACTTCAAGGCGGCCCTCCAGAAGAACCTCCCGGGCGTCCTCACGGTCGCCATCGGCATGGGCGAGCAGTCCGTGAAGCTCGCGGGCAACATCACGTCCATCGTCGACGGCGCGAAGGTGGCCGTCGAAGCGACGACGAAGGCGTCCCCCGTGCTCGGCGCGAAGCTCGGTCTCTGCGTCGCGGCTCCCTTCAAGGGCGCCATCGACGCGGCCGCCAGCATCAGGGCCAACGTGAGCGTCTCCGTCGACGTGAAGGCCTCGGCTTCGGCCAGCGGCAGCGCGTCCGGCAAGGCGGGCTGACACACGGTATTGACAATGGGCGCGCCCGGTCTAAGGTGCGCGCCCATCCGTCGGGGCAGTAGCTCAGTTGGGAGAGCGCCGCGTTCGCAATGCGGAGGTCAGGGGTTCGATCCCCCTCTGCTCCACGAAGTCCTCCGGGACGCCAGAACACATGTCACGACCGTCGCGAGCGACGTTCAGCTAGGAAGGGAAGCGCAGCAATACTCCCGTATTGCGAGCTTCCCGACCGACGATGAACGACGCGCAGCAGGTTGTGAGATGGGTTCGTCGGGAGTACCCACCCGGTACGGAAATCCCACCCGGTACGAGAGTGAAGAACCTCGTACCGGCCCACCACGAGGACGTGAGGAACCGATCACGCGAAGTCCACGGTTCGCGTCGTGGTTCGCCGTGGCGTCGTTCGCCGTCGGCGCACTCGGTTGCGCCGCATCCGCGCGCCCCGCTGCCCAGGACCCGAACGCGAAAGCGGGAACGACGAATGCCCCGACGGCGTTCGGCTCCCGTCCGCCCTTCGTGGTCTCCATCGTGGTCGATCAGCTCGCGGCCTGGGTCGCCGACGAACGTGTGCCGACGTTGCCCGAGTCCGGCGGGTTCGCGCGCCTCCGTCGCGAAGGCACGTGGGTCCACGACGTCCGCTACGACCACGCCGTCACCGACACTGCGCCCGGCCACGCGTCGCTCTACACGGGGACACCGCCCCGAGCGTCGGGCATCGTCGCGAACGAACTCGTGGACGAGAGCACGGGCAAGCGCGTCTCGTTCCTCCGGGATCCGCGCGTCCGCGTGGTGAGCCGCCGTGGCACGGAAGACCTGGTCGGAGCGTCGATCGCGGCACTCCGGGTCCCGTCGTTCGCCGATCGACTTCGCGCACGACGGCCCGAGACGTTCGTCGCCTCGTTCTCCCTCAAGGACCGGGGGGCGATCTTCGCGGGCGGCACGCGCCCCGACGCCTCGATCTGGTTCGACACGAAGCTCGACACGTTCGTGACATCCACGGCGTTCGCCGACCACCTTCCCGGGTGGTTGGGCGACACCGTCGAGCCGTCCACGGTCGCCCGACTCCGGGAACGGCCGTGGCAACCGGACGATCTCGCGTGGCTCCGCGCCCACGCGAAGACCGCCGACGCCTCGGAGGGTGAGGGCGACCTCGAGGGACTCGGCGTGACGTTCCCGCACTTCGCAGCGCGCGCGAAGAATCCCGCGGTCGCGTTCCGCGCCACGCCGGGGGGCGATCGCGCGCTCCTCGGCATGGCGCTCCGTGCCGCTGACGAGGCCAAGCGCCGGAACGTCCCGGGTCTCCTCGCGATCTCGTTCTCGTCGAACGACTACGTCGGTCACGCGTTCGGTCCGGACTCGTGGGAAGCCTGGGACGAGCTCCGATCCCTCGACGCGACGCTCGCCGAATTGTTCGGCGCGCTCGATCGGACGTTCGGTCCGGAGGGGTGGGCCGCGCTCCTGACCGCCGATCACGGCACGGTCTCCATGCCGGAAGCACGACACGCCGCGTGCGGCGTTCGCCCGCACGACGCGGCCGATCCTTGGGAGCGACCTTGCGGCGACGCGCGGTCCTCCGGTCGCATCGTCCCCGACGAACTGCGCGACAGCCTCCGCGCGGCGCTGCGCGGAGCGGCGCTGGATCCGTCGTTCGTCGCCGGCGTGGCGGATCCCTACGTGCACCTTTCGTCGAAGGCCGAAGCGCTCCCCGCGTCGGAACGTGCGGCGCTCCTCCGCGTCCTCGTCGCCGCGCTCTCGAACGACCCGCATGTCGGAGAGGTCTTCGATCCGCGCATGCTTCCCGCGACATGCCCTCCTCCCGGTGACACCTCGGTGGCCGCACTCGTGTGCCGTTCGAGCCGGGGCGACGTGCGCGGTGCGCTCTACGTCACTCCGAAACGCGGGAGCTTCTTCGACGCGAGCGTGGTCGTCGGCAAGGGCACGAGCCACGGTTCGCCGTACCTCTTCGATCGCATGGTGCCGTTGTTCGTGCGCTCCCCGCGTGCGCCGTCGACTTCGCCCGCCCCGCGCGACGTCCGGACGACGCAATCGTTCGCGAGCTTCGACGCGACGCTCGCCGACTTGTTCGACGTCGATCCCACCGACCGTTCCGCGCCGTCGTTCGCGGACGCTCGTCGTTCCCTCCTTCCGGGACGTCCGCGTCCCCCGAGTTCGCCATGACCCTTCCGTTCGTCTGCACGTTCCTGGCCTTCCTCCTCTGCTACGCGTCGAAGATCCCGCTCGCCGTCGCGATGGCGAAGGCGGGCAAGGGTCGCTACGACAACCACCATCCCCGCGCCCAACAGGCGGAGGTCCGGGGCTGGGGCGCACGCGCGCACGCGGCGCACCTCAACTCGTTCGAGGGCTTCGCTCCGTTCGCCGCTTCCGTCCTGATCGCGCACGTGGGTCACGGAAACCCGTCCCTCGCGGCCATGGCCGCGTGCACCTACGTCGCGTCACGCGTCGTCTACATCGGGTTGTACCTGGCCGACCTCGCCACGCTCCGCTCCCTCGTCTGGTTCGTCGGTATCGCCTGCATCGGTACGCTGTTCCTCCTGCCGGCGTTCGCCTGACCACGCGCCCGCCCGTCGCCCGGGCCATGGACCGGGGGAGGTTCGGAAACGATCCACGCCCGCGCCCCCGGGACCGAAATTCGGGGGCTTTCCCGGTGAAACGCTGGGAACGGAAAGGGCACGAATTCGGCTGCGGTGTAGGACTCGGGGATCCCCTCCGTCGACATCGTGGGCGGGCGTGGGTCGCGCACGTGCTTTGCAACGTACGGGGTACGATGGACGCGACTTTCACCGAGGTTGAAAACCCGGCTCTCTCTTCGAAGTCTTCGCACGCGGCGAAAGCCAACCGCTCGATCCCCGTCGCCGCCGTTCGCGACGCTTCGGACGACGAAGACCTGAAGAAACGCATCCCGTCCCTGTTCGTGCTCCTCGCCCTCTACACCGTGGGCCTCACGTTCGTCGCGTTCCTTCCGGACGGGGGCGACGTCGGCGTCCTCCTCGCGGCCATCTTCGGCCACGTCGTCTACGTGGCCATTCGCAGCGTCGTCCGGTCGTGGACCTCCGATGCGGGCTTCGCGTACCGACGCCCGCAGGGTCTCGTCGTCGTCGGCCGCAAGAACCGGATCTTCCGCTACCGGGACATCGATCGCGCGGCCGTCACCCAGGGCGGCGCGCGCATCCGCCTCCGCGGCGAACTCGGTGAAGTGGCTCTCGAAGGCCTCGGCGCGAACCAGATCGAGCGCAAGGCGCTCGTCGAGGACATCGAGATCCTCCGCGACCACGCGCGACCGTCCCTCGGCCGCGTCCGCACCCTTTCGGCGGATGGTGTTCCCGCTGCGAACCTCCGCGAGAGCCTCGCCATCCTGCTCCGCGCGCCCTCGAACGCCGCCCACCACTGACGTTCGCTCCGGCGGTCGGCCACGTCCCGGAACGTCGCCGGAGCCCGAAAACGAAACCGCCCGGAATCCGAAGACTCCGGGCGGCCCGAGGTGAAGGAGTTCGTCAGGACGTCAGGCGGCGACGCGGCGACGAATCTCCACGCGCATCCCGTCGAAGCTCGGCGGGTCCTTTCCTTGCGCCCGTCGGAGGAGATAGAGCGCGTGGTGAATCTCGGCTTCGTCCGGGACCTTCGTGGAACCGTCGAGTCGATTGCGATCCGCGGCCAAGGCGAATGCGGCGTCGATCTCGTCGTCGTTCGCTGCCTCCATATAGGCGTCCGCTTCCTCCAAGGAGAGGGAGTCGAGACTGGTGACGGTCAGGTTCCGTTTGCGGTTCCTCATGGGCCCACCTCTTTCGCGACGTGAAAGGTGTGTGAAACGCGCGCAGGGGCACCCGTCCCCTGAGCGGAATCATACGGACGGAGTCGCGGAAAGAGTGACGCCGGAGACCCCGTGAACTCGGATGCTTGATCGTTCCTTGGACCCGTGCCGCCGGTGCCGGCTCGCTGCCGTCGCACTCCTCGCGTCACCTTGTTCGGGTCCCTCTTCGCCGACGTGGCGAAAGGAGCGTTCACCCTTAGTTCCGTGTCGTCGGGCATCGACCTCTTGGGAGGCGGGGCCGGAAGCTCCCCGCACCATTCAAACGTAGCTCGCGGAATTCGCCTGACAACCGCTTCCTTCGTGCTGCGTCCTTCCTCGAAGATAGGAAGCGTGCCGGGGAAGTCGAGTTTCCTGCTCGGAATTCACCGCG
This sequence comes from Polyangiaceae bacterium, assembly GCA_046351475.1. Classification (GTDB taxonomy): domain Bacteria; phylum Myxococcota_A; class Polyangia; order Polyangiales; family Polyangiaceae; genus JAXLYL01. Next base: position 34,946 of record JAXLYL010000034.1, on the reverse strand, counting down.
CGGAATCGTCGGGCGAAACCGAAGGTCGCACGTGTGTGTGACCGTGCGACGACGGTTCGGAGACTCGGATGTAACGGAGCATCGCCATCCCCGCGTGTTGCGGGGTGTCGATGCGCACGTCGAGGTCGGCGTCGCTGGTGGGATAACCGCCGTACGCGGCCGCGGGTGTGGCGAAAAGGTACGCGGGGCCGGGTCGGTACTGGTGGCGGAGCAGCAACGCGAGCGAGCGCTCGATCTGCTCGCGGACGGGTCCGGTGCGCTCCGGACCGGCTCCGCTGCGCACGAGCACGGCATAGAGACCGAGCATTCCTTCGGTACGCCCCGCGACCGCCCCGTACCGAGGAGCGAGGAACGAGCCGATGCCGTACGAACCCTCGGCGTCGTAGGCGGATTCGTGCGTCGTGAATTGCAACTCGCGCAGCCACGCGCCGTACGCCTCGCAGAACGCCAAGGCAGCCGGGTCGGGATCGGAATCCCAGAGGGCGTCGAGCGCCTGACACGTCCAGTGCTCCTCCGCGAAGTAGTGCCGGGATCCGGGAAACGACCAGCTCCCGCCCGCGATCGCGTGGAGGGCGGCACGCGCGACGTCGCGATCGGCACGGTCGCCGGTCACTTCGAAGGCGCGTGCGAGGGCGAGCGCGGCTTCCGCGGTGTAGAAGGCGCGTTGTTGGCTCAACCGCACGTTGCGACCGATGTCGTAGACGTGCTGGAACTCTCCGTCCGGTCGCGCCATGGACCGGACGAACCGCGTGAGCTTGATCAGATCGGCGCGGAGCGATTCGTCGATACCGGAGGCCACGAGGCGCGTGAACGCGAGGATCGTGAGCGCGCTGCTTCCGAGGTCCACGAACGGGTATTCGCCGACGCACGTGTCGTCGCCGCACCGGACGAAGTAGTTCGTTCGCAGACCCTCGGCGGCCGCCTTCGCCGCGGTGACGAGATGGGGCGCCTTCGTTTCGGCCGCGGCCTCCGCGAGGAACCACGCGGCGCCGGCGTGGCGCGGGACGCTGTAACCGGGCTGGTCGAAGTCGTCCGTGGGGCGGACGCTGTATCGGAAGCGCCCGTCCGGCAGGACGTTCCGTGCGACGTAGTCCGCGGCGAGTCCCGCCGATTCCCGGAGGTTCGACGGAGTCGGCGTGGTGTCGGGCGCGATCTCCACCGGGTCCCTCGCACGCCGTCGGAGTCTAAGTCGGCGCAACCTCACCTCGCGGAGCGCCCGAGGGACGTCCATCTCGAAGCGGAGCGCCAAGACGCCGTAGAATCCCATCGTGTCGAACCCGAACGTGCCGACGCTGCCCGACGAGATCGCGCGGTCGTAGAGTTCGAGGGCGCGAAGGTCGTCGGGCGTGAAGACCTCGACGCGATCGGCGATCCGCGCCTCGATGCCGTCGATTCCCGGGAGGACCCCGAACACGAAGAGTTCCTCGGGATGTCGGACGAGTCGGCCGGCCGCGACCGCTTCGTCGACGACGCGGATCGTCTCGTTCCTCCGGGGAGCGGGCCACGCCGACGCACCGTCGGCGACCAAGTGCCGTGCCGCGAGTCGGCCGCCGACGTAGTCCGAGACGACGACGAACCGTTCACGTTCCGGCAGCGGGCGCATCCGGAACGCGGAGCGGACCCCCAAGAACGCGACGCCCCACACGAGCACGCACGCGGCGAACACACGGAGGGCCGTGCGAAGCGTCATCGTCGCTCGGGGACTTCGGTCGCCGGAACGGCCTCTCCGAGGCGCCCGAGCCACACCAACTGGGCCAATGGCAGGACGACGACGTACGGGACGACGAGCACGGTGAGCAACGTGAAGATCAGGACGCCGCCGGTTCCCACGGGTCCCGATACTTCGGAGAGGAACGCGATCGCGCCGACGAGCGCGAGGACGGAAAGGACGCCCGTCACGAGGAGGGCCGTCGCCGCCAGGCGCGCGACCTTCCGTCCACGCTCGGGAGCGACGAGCAACGCCACGCCGGAGAGGGCCGACGTCCCGGCGAGGACGAGGGCGGGTCCGTGGACCCACGCGTCGAATTCGTGGATGGTGAGGAACGCCGAAGCGGTCACGAGGATCGCCGAGAAGAGGTTCCCACCGCCGAAGAGGATGGCGGGCACGCGTTTCATCAGAACTGACCGTACACGAAGGGTTCGGGCGCCGTCCCCTTCGAAACCCAGTGGAGACCGTACAAGGCGCACGCGAGGACGACGCCCTGGACGACGGACGGCGTCGTCACGAACGCACGGCGGGCGCGTTCCTCGATCGTCCTCGGCACGAAGTGGAGCGCGGCCGCACACAGGAGCGCGACGGCAGCCTCGCGCGGGACGTTGGAGAGGCCGGTGGTGTGGTCGGCGATGCGGGCGAGGATCGCCGTGGCGCCACCGAACGTCTTGGCGCGGAAGAAGACCCAGCAGAAACAGACGAAATTGAACGTGAGGAACACCGTCACCACCCGGGCCACTCCCGTCGGGGACCGGGTACCGCGCGCACGTTGCCACATGCGCGTCACGGCCAGCGCGAGACCGTGCAGGGTCCCCCAGATGACGAAGTTCCAGCTCGCTCCGTGCCAGAGGCCGCCGAGCACCATGGTGAGGAGGAGGTTCCGGTAGGTCAAGAGACTCGACCCTCGGGACCCACCGAGCGGCTTGTAGAGATAGTCGCGGAGCCACGTCGAAAGCGAGATGTGCCAGCGTTGCCAGAATTCCTGGAGGTCCTTGGCGGTGTAGGGCGCGTCGAAGTTCGTCGGCAGCTCGTACCCGAAGAGCTTGGCGCTCCCGAGGGCGACGTCCGTGTACCCGGAGAAGTCCGCGTAGATTTGGAACGCATAGGCGTACACGCCGACGAGAACTTCCATGGAAGTGTACGTGTCCGGATTCTTGAACACGTCGTTCACGAGGGTGCGCGCGAGCAGATCGCCGATGACGACCTTCTTGAGGAGACCCGTGGCGATCAACCAGAGACCTTCCCCCTGCTGGGTCGGGTTCGCGACGGGCGTCTTCGCGAATTGCGGCAGCATGTCCTTGGGCCGCACGATGGGACCGGCCACGAGGTGCGGGAAAAAACAGACGAACAGGAGGTAGTCGAGGTACTTCTTCGCGGGCTCGAGTTCGCGTCGGTAGACGTCGATGGTGTAGCTCATCGTCTCGAACGTGAAGAACGAGATGCCGAAGGGCAGCACGAGGTTCAAAGGTGCCACGTCGGTGTGGATCCCGAACCGCGCGAGCACGAGGCGCACGGTCTCCATGGCGAAGTCCCAGTACTTGAAGATCGCGAGGACCCCCAGGTAGTAGACCACCGAGAGCAGCAGGAGCGCCTTGCGTAGCGAAGGCTTCTCGACCTTCCCGAGTGCCCGCCCGATCCAGAAGTCGAGCGTGCTGCCGACGAAGATGATGCCGAGGCACAGGATCGCCCAACCGAAGGGTCCGAGAGGAGCGCCCTGCTCGTTCGCGGTGTCGTACGTGCCGTAGAAGTAGAAGCCGTAGCTCGCGAGCGTGAGGAAGACGACGCGGGCGAGGCGGTGCTTCCGGATCGCCCAGAAGACGACGAAGGTGACGAGGAGGAACGCGCCGTAGAGGGGGCTATTGAACAGCATCGTCCTTCAACGCGCTTCCACGACCTTCTTCTTCGCGCGTACGGCGGACGTGTGCACGCCGAGCCTCCGTCCGTTGCCGCGGTCGATCCGGAGCGTTCCCTTCGGTTCCTTCGCGATGCCTTCGCGTGGTGCGCCGAGGGTGCTCGGGGAGAGTCCTTCGTCGAGTCGCCAGGACGCGTAGGCGAGGAGGAGATCGTGGACGAACGCGTTCGCGAGGGCGGCGTATCCTGCCTTCGTGAGGTGCACGTGGTCACGTCCACCGCGCGGAGGAGACTCGCTCGCCCAACGTGCCATGGACCCCGGCCCCCCCATGGCGTCGAGCTGCGAATAGAACCCGCACCCCGCGGCTTCCGCGACGCGCTTCTGTACCGCCGCGATCGCCTGGAGACGCTCGGGCGTCGACCAACCTCCGCGCGTGGACACGGAGTGGTCCGGAGGTCCCACGAGGAGACAGGACGCGGACGGCACCGCACGCGCGATCTTGCCCAATGCGTCGACGAGGTTCTTCTCGTGCGTGGCGAGCGGCGTGTCGTCGGTCGCTTCGTTCGTTCCGTACGCGAGGACGACCAGATGCGGATCCGCGCGACGGAGATCCTCCGCGAAGGAGGTTTCGTTCCAACCGAGGGGACTCGAGACGCGCGCGCCATTGATTCCGAGCGCCGAGAGCACGAGGCCGTTCCGTGCGACTCCCGAGGACATTCCGAAGATCCTCACGGAACCGTCACCGACCACGCGCACGTCCACGCGGTGTGGACCGGGGTCGATCGGCCAGCTCTTGGCGGTGGAGTGCCGGGCTCCGTCCCGGGTCGCTCCGCGGGTCGTGACGCGGTCGACGCGTTTTCCGTCCACGATCACGTCGAACGAGCCACCGGCCGAGTGTTCCATGTACGCGATCTCGAACTCGTTCGCGTCCACGAGGAGTTCCGTGGACAGGCGCGCTCCCACCACGTCGGACGTGAGCGCGACCCCCGCGAGGCCGAAGACGCCGTCGCCGAGCGGGCTGCCGTCGCTCACACGCGACTTCGACGTCGTCCACGACGCCGACGACACGTTGCGGACACCTTCCTGGACGTAGTTCTTCCAGGGCGATCCCAAAGCGACGAACCCACGGCCACCGTCGCCGAACCGGGACTGGAGCGCGCGACGAACGGGCCCGGTCTCGTAGTCCGCCGCCGTGTGCGAGTCACCGAACCACGCGATACGCACGTCGTGAATCGCCGAGCGATCGTCGAGCGCCGCGAGGTGCGCGAAGAATCGTTGGAGGGCGCGAGGCGACGTGAGACACCCCGTGGGCGCGACCGGTACGGGAGTCGGAGAGGCGACGGCGACCGCCGAGCCGTCGGCGCCGGCCCCTTCGGTGCCTCCCGTCCCGCGCGTGAACGTCGGCAGCGCGGCCGCCTCCGAGGCGCGCCCCGGAGCCGAGACGTGTGTGGATTCCCCACATGCCGCGAGAGACACGAATGCCAGTATCGGAACGAACGAGCGCACGACCCGTGAAGGATCGCACGCGAGGCCCCACGGGATCGAGTTTTCCTCCGGCCGACCGCGGATCCGGTTCAGCTCCGGAATCCCACAGAAATACGGAGCCTCGATTTCCGCATCCTATACTTCGGGAAGGCGCTCGTTCGATAAGCGCCGACTTCGATCGCCCCCGCCGAGGGAGGACTTCATGCTCACGATGCGTTCCCGTTGGTTTCTCCTCGCCACGACCCTCGGCTCCGCCGGGTGCACCGGCATCCTCGGTTCGTTCGACGTGTCCTCGAACGCGCCGGGCACCAACGACGGCGGGGCGACCTCCGACGCCGGGGCCGACTCCACGACGCCGACGGTCACGCCCGACGCGGGCACGGACGCGCACGACGGCGCGTCCGACGGACGGACGACGTCGGACGCGGCCGATGCCGGAACGGCCGACGTGGACACCGGGGACGCGGGAACCGACGCCGCGCCCGTGAACCCGGTCGCCATCGCACCGGCCTCCCTCGACTTCACCGGATATTGCGGACAGTCCGCCGCCGCGGCCCAGAGCGTGACCTTGAAGAACGACGGCACGACCGCCGTGACGTTCACGGCGTCCCTCGACGGTTCGGGAGTGTTCACGCTCGGCGGGACGACCACGGGCACGGTCGTTCCGGGAGGCACCGCCACGATCACGGTGACCCCCTCCGAGATTCCCACGAACGTGAGTCCGGGGGATCGGGTGACGAACGTCCTCTCCATCGACACGACGGACCCGGTTCTCGGCCTCGTGAAGGTTCCGGTCGCGATCTCGGCTCGTGGTGCGCGTCTCGAGTTCTCCGGTTCGCAGGTGGATTTCGGCGACGTGCGCGTCACCACGATGCAGACCTCCACCGTCACGGTGAAGAACTCGGGAAACGAGCCGCTGTTCCTCACCGTGGGCGCGCCCACGTCGGGGACGCCCTTCTCCATCGCCGGTTCGGGGACGCAACACACCCTCCAGGGAGGACAGACGCTCGCGGGTGGCATCCCGATCACGTTCGCTCCGACCGCCGCCGGTCTCGTGCGGGCCGAGGCGACGCTCACGCAGACCGGACCGCTCTGCAACGGTTCCGAACCGGTCCTCACGTCGCTCGCCATGTTGGGCACGGGCTCGACCGCGACGGTGAACGTGTCTCCGGGCGAACTCGACTTCACCAGCACCGACTGCGGCGGTCAGGCGGCGCCTCTCTCGTTCACGATCACGAATTCGTCCACGGCCTCGGTCAGTTTCGATGCGAGGATCACGGCGAACGCCGACTTCTACGACCTCGACACGGCGGGATCCGACAACGCGCAAGGCACCCTCGCCGGTGGTGCCGCGCGGACCATCATGGTGATCCCCGGCTCCCTCCCGAAGGTCCTCGGCGCGGGCGACTTTTCCGAGTCTCGCTTCGCGAGCGTCGTGGAAGTGAGGACGGCACCGACGGGTGGAGGGCCGCAATCGACGAAGAACATCGCGCTGAAGCAGACGGCGCGAGGTCTCGTGCTCGAGCAGCCGTCGAGCATCGACTTCGGCGACGTGACCCTCGGAAGGTATAGTGCGATCACGACGGGCAATCTGGTGAACGTGGGCAACGTCGCCGCGATCCTGGACGTGACCACCACGGGGCCCTTCGTCGTCAACGCCAACGTCGCCGTCGGGCTCGGGTCGCCGGGTAGACCGGGGACGGGTCCGTTCGGAGCCTCCTTCGGACCGTTGGGTCCCGGTACCGTCGCGGGCGTCGCCACGTTGTCCGTGCCTCAGGGGACCCCCGTATGCATGACGACGCTCCCCACCCTCGGGTTCAAGGGCAACGGTGTGTGCCCGGTCGCCTCGAAGACGGCGCGCATCACGCCGCCGAGCGCGACCCAGACCACGTTCGACATCGAGGTGAACGAAGTGACGCGGGCTCAGTATCTCTGCACCATGGCCGACATCCGCCCTGGCGGTGGCAGCGGATCGTGCGGCTTCAACACGGACTACACGCCGTCGATCCCCTGGCCGCCCGCCTCGGTCGAGGAACTGCGCCTTCCCGTCTCGGGAGTCGATTGGTGCGACGCGAAGGATTACTGCGCGGCCCACCGACGGACGCTGTGCGGAAGGATCCCCGGACGCGTGATCCTGCCCGGGTCCGGCCTCGCATTCGCGGACGCCGGCGACCCGGCGCAATCCGAGTGGTCGGCGGCATGCTCCAATCTCGGCACGACGACCTTCCCCTACGGCAACACCTACGTCTCGCGTCAGTGCAACGTCGACCGCGTCGCGGCCGACCCGGCCGCGGTCACGGCGTACCGTCACTGCGTCACCTCGAACGACGTCTACGACCTCGTCGGCAACGTGGCCGAGTGGGAGAACTCGTGCAGCGCCGACACCGGATCCGGGGACGCGTGCCGCGCCCGGGGCGGCTTCTTCGGTTCGCCGGACACGGACGGGGTGTGCGGAGCGACGACGGGAAACGCCGCGAAGCGCGGAACGCGCAGCGAAGCCATCGGCATCCGCTGCTGCGAGTGAGTCACCACTCGGTCTTCTGGACGACCGGCAGCTGCAGCGCACGCTCCCGGTCGAGATCCAGGTTGCCGACGTGGATCGCGAGCGGCGTCTGCACCCACTTGTAGATCGACTGCGTGAAGAGTCGCGCGAACTTCTTGGTCCATCCGTCGAGCGTCTCGACCGGTGTCGAAGGGAAGAGCGCCGCGAGCACCGTCGCCACTTCGGCGACCGACATCTTCTCTCCCGCGTAGAGCGCGAAACACGCGTCGAGCACGGGGAACGGCATGAGGTCCTTCTCGTCTTCCTGGTCGTCGGCGAGTTCGGCGGACGCCGGTTTCTCGAGCGTGAGTCGGATGCCCTCCATGCCCGTGGTCTCGAGGAGGTAGTCGAGGAGATAGTTCACGACGGTCTTCGGGACGTTCGCGATGACCGAGAGCGCACCTTCCATGTCGCCCCCGATGGTCGTGTAGCCGACGGCCTTCTCGCTCATGTTGCTCGTCTGCAAGAAGAGTCCGGAGGCTCCGTTCGCCCAGGTCCACATCCTCTCCGCGCGGATCCGGGCCTGCACGTTCTGGCGCGCGAGAGCGCCGAGCGACTCGCCCGGTCGGAGCATGGATGCGACCACCGCGAGTTCCTTCTCGAAGACGTCGTCGATGGAGACCTCGACGAACGGGACGTCGAGATCGGCCGCGGCGCGTGCCGCGGCGGCGGCAGTGGCCTTCGAGGAGTACCGGGAAGGCATGAAGAACGCGCGGAGCATCGAGGCGGCCTTCGCCTTCCGTCCGGCTTCGTCGAGGAAGGCGAACCTCCGATCGACGAATCGTCGCGCGACGACGAGACAGAGCAGGCTGTCCCGCCCCCCCGAGAGCGCCACGCCGATCGTGCGGAACGCCCCCGTCTTCTCGAAGTAGTCGCCGACTCCCAGGGCGAGGGTGTCGAGCACGTCCTCGCAGAACTCCGCGCGCGCCGACCGCTTCTCGTCGGGCGGCGGGAGGAAGAAGCTCCCGTGGGAGGGGATCGGGTACGTGAGGCGCTCCCGCCCTTTCGTCGCCCCGGGCACCTTCACGACACCGACGGGCGCGTTCCGTTCCCGGAAGATCTCCTGATCGTTCCGCCACGTGGTGTTCTCGGTGCGGAGACGGCGCGTGCGATCGAGGTCCACGGTCGCGAGCGTCACGCCTTCCCGGAAGCGCGGGGCTTCGACCATGAGGCGCCCGTTCTGCGAGACGTAGCCGCCCCCGTCGAAAACGAGGCCGTCGTTCGCGCCGACGAGGTTCGCGTAGAGGACCGTGACCTGGTTGTCCATCGCACGCGTGGCGAGCATCTCCTTGCGCGTGGCGACGACACCGAGTCGGAAGGGCGAAGCGGACACGTTCACGACGAGTTCTGCGCCCGCGTACGAACGACGACGCATGGGACCGTCGGGAGACCAGACGTCCTCGCAGACTTCGAGGGCGACGGTGCCGAAATCCAATTCGAAGAGCAGATCCCCGAACGGCACTCCGTCGACTTCGGCACGGAAACCCGGCGCGCCACGCGCGAACGTGCGTGCCTCGTAGAACACGTTGTACGTCGGCAGCTTTTCCTTCGGGACGACCCCGTGGACCTTGCCTCCGAAGACGAGGGCCGCCGCGTTGTAGAGATGCGCGCCAGAGCGGACCGTCACGCCGACCACGGACGCCATGCCGAGGTCGGCGGTTTCTTTCGCGAAGCGCGCGAGCTCCGTCCATTGGGCGTCGACGAACGAGCGCCATTGGACCAGATCCTCCGGCGAATATCCTCCGAGCACCTGCTCGGGAAACGCCGCGAGTGTCGCGCCGGCGGCGGCGGCTTCCCGGGCCTTGGCGACGACCTTGTCCGTGTTCGTCTTCGTCGCGCCGACGGTGGCGTTGACGTTCACGATGGCGAGCGAGACGAGGTTCATGCGAGCGCTTCCTTCTTGAGGCGTTCGATTAGGGTCACGAGCCCGTCGGAAGCAACGAGCTTGCGCGGGTCCGACACGGTTTCGAGCTCTTTTCGGGAGTCGGGGAGGTCCCGGATCTGTTCCGCGACCCACGCGCGGGACGCCTCGAGGGACGGGATCGGGAGCGCGTCGCGACCGCGCCACACGGGAACCAGGAGGGCCCGCCCGCCCGCGGGGACGGACTCGTCCGCGAGCGCCACGAGATCGTGATCGGGGTAGCGATGGCACTGGAGTTCCCCCGGGAGCGTCGCTTTGCCCGACCCCTCCGCGAGCTTCATCGTGAGCTTGCCGTACCCGTTCACGGTGAGCTTCGCGACCGCGGCGACCCCCACGGCGGCGTCGGGGGAACAGGTGATGTTCTCACCGACCCCGAATCCGTCGACGTGGGGCGCCAGTTCACGGACGCGTGTCTCGTCGAGGCCGTCCGACGCGAAGATCTTCACGTGCGAAGCACCGAGGGACGCGAGGAGCTCCCGTGCCCGCTTCATGGTCGCGACGGAGACGTTGCTGTCGATGCGTACTCCGGTGAGCGTGCCGCCCGTCGCTTCGACCGCGTGCCGGATGCCCCGCTCGGTGTCGTACGTGTCGACGAGTACCGTCGCGGCTCCGGGGAACGTCCTCGCGAACGCCGCGAAGAATCCACGCTCGGTCTCGACGGGTGAAGCGTCGTTCCGCTCGGAGGCCTGGATCGCGAAGTGATCCATGGTGCCGGCGGCGGGAACACCGTGACGCGCGAACGCTTCGAGATTGGACGTCCCGGCGACGCCGGCGAGGTACGCGGCGTACGAAGCGTCGACGGCGGCGTCCGGATGCGTCCGTCGCGTCCCGAACTCGAGGACGGGTTTCCCCGCCGCCGCCGTGACGACACGAGCGGCCTTCGACGCGACCATCGACATGTGGTTCACGAAACCGAGCCAGGGTGTCTCGACGAGCTTCGCGCGCACCATGTCCGTCCGTACGCGGAGGAGCGGCACGTAGATGCGGAGCGGAGCGCCCGAAACGTCCACGGGCCGGCCGTCGGTACGCGTCGCGGGTCCCGCGTAGGTGAGCGTGCCTTCCGGCACCGCGTCGATCTCGCCCTCGAAACCGTCCAGTTCGCGGAGCTTCCGGAGAAGCTCCGGGCGCGCGCGGAGCGCCGGTCCGAGGAAGTCGTGACGGAGGAGCGCGTCGACGTCGCGGGAGTCGAACCGCATGTCGCGAGCGTGTGCGAGCACGTTCCGGAGGCCGGCGAACACGACGTAGTTCCGGTTCTTCGGCATCTTGCGGAAGAAGAACGCCATCGAGAGACGGTGATCCGTCCGGCCTTCGTCCGCGTGGACGAGGAGCGTCGTCAGTTGGTAGGCGTCGACTCCCAGCGTGCGCGATCCCATCGGAAGCGAGCGTACCACCGGCAGGGCCGCCGTCTGCGCCGCGCCGTCCGACGGAGGCCGTCGGTCAGTCGGTCGCGATGCTGGCGTCCGCCGGATTCGCGACCATGCGGTAGCGCCGGTAGTACTTGGTGACGCTCACGACGTAGTTCCGTGTCTGTTCGTACGGAGGAATACCACCGTAGTTCATGACCGCGCCCTCCCCGGCGTTGTAGCCGGCGACGGTGAGCGCGAGGTCCCCGTTGAACTGGTTCGCGAGGAGGCGGAGGTAACGGACGCCACCGAAGATGTTCTCGCGCGGGTCGTCGATGTCCTTCACTTGCAGACGTTCGGCGGTGTCGGGCATCAGTTGCATGAGGCCGCGCGCGCCGGACACGCTGATGGCGCGGGGATCGTAGTCGCTCTCGACCTTGATCACGGCCCGGACGAGTTGCTCCGGAATTTGGTAGAGCGCACACGCCTGGCGGATGACGTCGTCGTATCGCGTGAAGCGCGCGGGGTCCCGGTCCGAAGGCGGGACGACGGGTCCAGCGTAGTTCGACTTGGAGCGCGGACTGCCGCCTCGGGCGTAGAGCTTGTACCGGTTGTCGGACGGGCGCGTGTTCGTGAAGTGGATGACGCCGTCCGCGTCCGTGAATTGGAAGATGTCGGCCCGCGCTTCGCCCGGGAACGCGGAAAGGACCGCGAACAGGATGGCCCCCGCGGCCGTCGTCGCGAATCCGAACTCGGGGATGTGACGGAAAGACCGACCGACCATGGGACCACCAAAAGGGTGCCCGAACCGGGGCCTCCGATCAACTAAGCCGTCGCGGGGCCTCGGTCCTTCCCGATTGCCCTCGGATGCCGGGAAAAATCGTTCTAAGGTGCTGCCCGGCTGCGTGGGACCTCCACGCACCCCGCCCCATGGACTCGCAGCTCGACTGGCAAATTCCCCTCGTCATCGCGTCGGTCGCCTTCGCGGCCATCGTCCTCTATCGGTTCCGCCCGGTGATCGGCGACGACGAGACCGAGCCCAAGTCCCTGAAGGAAGCGGCGGCGCGCGTCTCCACGCTGCCGGACGGCCCCGAGAAGGCGAAGGCCCTCTGCGACGCGGGCGACGAACACATCCGCACCTTGGGTCGGGGGCGCGCCGCGAGCGCGTACTATCTCCGCGCGATGCGGACCGACCCGACCTCGGCCCCGCTCGTGACACGCATCGTGGACACCCTCGCGCGGAGGCCCCGCATCCTCGAGACTTTGCTTTGGCGCCGTCTCGGGTCCGAACCCTGGGCCGGTCCGAACGCCGAAGCGACCCGGGCCTCCCTGGACGCACTCGTGAAACTGTACGAGGGCCCCTTGCGCAATCCCCTCCGTGCGCGCGCACTCGAGCAGGCGCGCAACATGGCGTCGGGCGCGTCGTAACCGCGTCCGTACCGGACGTCGCCGACGGAATCGCGTTCGCCGCCGGACTACTGGACGAAGTCGGTGGGGAACAGCGCCTTGGGAAGCGCGTTCCTGTGACTGAGGGCGAGCCAGTCCATGAGACCGGCCACAGTCACGTGCACGAGGAAGCCCTGGTAGATGCTCTTCGTCCGCATGCTGAGCGAACCGAGCGCGATGCCGGCGACGATGGCGCCCATGGCCTCGAGGTAGGGCTTGCCGTAGTGGATCATGCAATACGGAACGGCCATGGCGAAGATGGCGCCCGAACCGAAGCTCCTCCGGAGAACGCCCAACCAGAACCCTCGGAAAAACATCTCGAGGGCGAAGAACTGTGCAAAGTACATCATTTCCCAGACGGCGAAGTCCCACCAGCTCCGGGATGACCCTTTGTAGAACGGGTAGTAGCCGCCGAAGTCGGGCTGCCGGCTGACGATCCACATCGCCGGAAGGACGACGGCGAGGAAGAGCGTGTAGATCCACGCGTGCGTGAAGAAGCCCTTCGTCCGGAGGCCGAGATCGAGGAGCGAGTCCTTCGGGAAGAAGAGCTTCCAGAGAGGGAACGGCACGAGCACGTAGCCGGCGATGCGGCTGAACGCCCACCACGCGAACGCGTAAAGCTCCTCGTACCGGTAGAGCATCACCCACTTGTGGTGACGATCGTCCATGCCCACGAGCCACGGCCGCACGGTCTCGTCGTAGAAGTTCCGGCCGCCGTAATACTCCTGCATCGTCAGGATCACGGCGCACATCACGAGTGCGACGAAAGGCCGGAGATCGATCTTCCCCTCGGCGAGGGTCTCGCCCCGGTACTTGTGCGCGTCGAGATCGAGCTCGCGCCACGTCTGGCGGAAGAACAACCAGAGCAGCGGACAGACGACGAGGAGCGCCGGGAGCGGGAGGAGCGGCTTCGCCGAATGGAGAAACGCGTCGAACCCCGTTCCCGAAGGAACGCCCGAAGCCAAGTTATGCGGTTTGAGCAGCAACCCGGGTTCCCTTCTCGAGACGCGCGAGCGAAGCGTCGCGTCCCAGGACGAAGAGTACCTGGAAGAGTCCCGGGCTCGCAGTACGTCCCGTGAGGGCGACGCGCGCGGCCTGGGCGACGTCCTTGATTTGCAGACCGTTCGTCTCGAGCCACGCGTGCACGACCTTCTCGAGGTCCGCTTCCGTCCACGTCGGGGACGCGGCGAGCGCCTGCCGGAAGCCTTCGAGTCGAGGTGCGGCGTCCGGCACCAGGAACTTCTGGACCGCCTTCGGATCCATCTCGGGTTCGGCGCGGAAGAAGAAGTCGAGTCCTTCGGCGGCCTCGACGTACGTCCGGGAACGTTCGCGGATCGTGTAAAGGGCACCCTTCACGCGATCGCGATCGAGACCCGTCAGACCCCTCTTCGCGAGGAACGGCATGAGCGCGTCGACGTAGACGTCGTCCGGGGTGAGTTCGGCGGACTTGAGGTGCTCGTGTTCGATGGCGAGGAACTTCTTCGTGTCGAACTTCCCGTCACCCTTGCCACACGCTTCCCAGTTGAAGGCGGCGATCAGCTGATCGCGGGAGAAGACCTCCTGGTCGCCGTGGGACCATCCGAAGCGCACCAGGTAGTTGAGGACCGCGTTGGGCGAGTACCCCTGGTCCCGGTATTCGGTGACGCTGACGGCGCCGTGGCGCTTGGAGAGCTTCTCGCCGCTCGGCGCCAGCATCATCGGCAGATGCGCGAACTCGGGGACCTTCGCGCCGAACGCTTCGTAGATCATGATCTGCGGCGGCGTGTTCACCATGTGGTCGCGTCCGCGCGCGACGATCGTCACGCCCATCGTGATGTCGTCGACGACGGCGCCGAAGTTGTAGAGGGGTACGCCGTCCGAACGGAGGAGGACGAAGTCCTGCTGGGCGGAGTTCGGCGTCGTCACTTCGCCGAAGACCTTGTCGACGTAGGTGATCGAGCCGGACGTGTCCGTCTTGAACCGCACGACGAACGGCAGGTCGGGCCGGTCGGTGCGGTTCCGACAGGTGCCGGGATACTTGAAGTTCGCCTTCGGGTCCTTCGCCTTCAGGGCCTCGCGCTGCGCGTCCAGTTCGGCTTTCGTGCAGTAGCAGCGGTAGGCGTGTCCGGAGGCGATCAGCTTCTCGCTCCACTCCTTGTAGAGCGGGAGACGTTCCATCTGCGTGTAGGGCCCGTGGGCGCCGCCGACTTCCGGTCCTTCGTCCCAGTCGATGCCGAGCCACCGGAGCGACTCGAGGATGATCGCGCGACTTTCCGGCGTCGACCGCTCCTGGTCCGTGTCCTCGATGCGGAGCACGAACGTGCCTCCCGTACGTCGCGCCCAGAGCCAGTTGAAGAGCGCGGTGCGGACGCCGCCGATGTGGAGGTATCCGGTGGGCGAAGGCGCGAAACGGACCCGGGGTTTGCCGGCGGTCTCGGTGGAGGTCATGGAGCCGGTGTGTATAGCAAACCTCGGCCGGACCGGGCGCCCTTCCCGCGACCTCGGGGGAGCGGGGAACGGGTGGTCGGGACCGTCACCAACGGTTGCAGGTGCGGGAAGCGAGGACGGGCGCGACGGCGGAACCGCAACGAACCTGGATCGATCGTTCGATGGACTCGACCTGCGCGTGCGCCGCGAGCATGGCTTCCTTCGGCCCTCCGCTCTCGACCGTGAAGAGGCGCTCCTGGGCGATGTAGAGGGTGACCGCGTAGAAGAACGGCTTCTCCCCTTCGTCGTGCGCGAAGCGGAGCTCCTTGCCGGGAGTTCCGTCCTTCGACTTCACGTCGACCTCCTCGAGGAACGCGTACCCCATGCCCTCGCGCACCCGCTTCGAGACGGCTTTCGTCCAGAACGCGAGGTCGCGGTGCTCCTCCGGCAACGCGATGACCTTCACGCCGACGGTCACGCCGTCGGGCGTCGTCGCACGGTAGGCGTAGTCGGGCTCCTGGTCCTCGAGTTCGAGGAAGCCGCTCGGGGTGACCACCTGGAACGGCCTCCCGCACGCGACCGTCCCCGACGCGACGAGGAGCGCGAGGAGCGAGGGCACCACGCGACGGCACACCGCGTGGATTCGGGAAGGGACGGGACGGTTCGGGACGACCTTCGACATGACGGACTCCAGGGGCGGACGTGAGGACGCGGGATGGCGGACGACGATGGGCGAGGGACGCCGTGTCGGGCGTCAGTGGGAGAGGTCGAGCAGACGACCGAGACCGAGTTCGGAGAGCCACGGGAAGGGCAACTGGATCTGCGTGCGGGCGGGTCCGGTCACGGCGCGCGCGGAGAACGAGACGGTCAACGTGGCGTACGCGAACTTCGATCGGAGGAGCTTCATCTGGCCTTCGAGGCGTTCGAGCTCCTCGGTGACCTTGGCGAGCTCGCGTTGGATTTCGATGGCCTCCTTCACGGCGGCCTTCTTGAGCAGCTCCTCGAGGCGATCGCGCGTGACCCGAGCGTTGCGCGCGCGCGCTTCCAGATCGACGTACTCCGACGAGACGTCTTCCGCGTCGATCTGACGGTGCACGACGTCGCCGATCTTCTCCACCGCCGCGAGCGCGTCGCGGAACCGATCCCGCGGGATGCGTACGGTGACGGACGTGTCCGTCTTGCGTGCGAGGTACCCACCGAGGTCCCGCGTGCGCGCTTCGACCGCCTCGAGTCCGGCTTGGACTTGGTAGACGGCCAGGGTCACGTTCGCGGTGTAGACGATCATGGAACCGTCCGCGGGTTTCTCCCGGGGCGCGTCCGACGGCGCGAGCGTCGACACGACGCCCCGCGGGGAACCGTCGCCCACCTGCGCGGCACCGGCGACCGCACCGACGACGGGCGGAATCGGCGCCTGGGCCGGCAAAGGAGGCGGCGGAGGCGCGTCGGACATCGCGGGCGAGCTCTCCTCGGCGCTCACCGCCTCGGTGGACGTCGTTCGCGACGCGACGGTGACCGACTCCGCGGATCGGATCCCGCCGTACGACTGCGCGGCATACCCACCGGGCGACGCCGCTTTCGGAGCCGAGGCGCCTCCGCAGGCGGAGAGGAAGGAGGCGGCCGCCGCGAGGACCAGGGCGAGCGCGCCCCTTCGGAGCGTGGAACGGCGGAGAACGGGGACGACGGGAAGGAGGCCGGGGAGCGAGCGCATGCGGGAAGCCCTTTCGCCCATGGAAACGACCCGCGACGTCGGACCTTACACCCATCGGGATTCGACACCGGGAGGCTCGATCCGGGCCCCGAAAACCTGTACGAAATGTTGCGATTGCATGGCTTTGCGACGACTGGTAGTGAGGCGTCGCGTTCGCGCCGTACGGCCCCCTCGTACGTACCTTTCCCCCTGCCGCACGAGTCATCTCGTGCACCCGTTCCGAAGGAGAAGCACCATGTCGAAGAGCCCCATGGCCGTCGTGAAGGCGAAGTTCGGTGACAAGGCGAAGCTCGTCGCCGCCGTCGAGAAGTTCACGTCGGAAGACCTCTGGGTCGCGCGTACGAACAAGGCCAAGGGCCTCGCGCACGTCTCCAACGCGAAGCTCCTCCGCCTCCACGAGATCTTCACGACCGTGAAGGAGAAGTTCGGCTCCCGCGCGAAGCTCATCGACGCGATCCTCGAGATCGAGAAGCGCACGAAGGACGCGGGGATGAAGACGCACCTCGAGGCGTTCCCCGTCCCGCGCCTCTTCGATCTCTGGAAGTCCGCCTCCAAGCGCACCGGCGCGAAGTCGGAGACCAAGAAGGCCCCCAAGGCCGACAAGGCTCCCGCGAAGAAGGCGGCCGCGAAGGCCCCTGCCAAGAAGACCGCCGCGAAGGCCCCCGCCAAGAAGGCGGCGAAGAAGGCCTGACGCCGGCGACCGCGAGGTCCGGTCCCGGGCCTCGCGTTTCCTCCGGTTCCGTCGTTCCTGTCCGTCCTCGTTCGTTGTCACTTTCGCGTTGCACGAGCATGCGAAAGGTTTCCTAAACTTCTGGCTCGCATGGGACGTCGGACGTCCCATGCCCGAGGGCCCCGATGGCGAAAGCAAAAGCGAAGGTCACGAAGTCCAAGAGCATCGTTCCCGTCGGCGCGCGGGGTTACCCGACGATGCACGAGATGTTCGTCCCCAAGGCGATCTTCTTCACGAACGGAGTCGGCGTCCACAAGGACCGCCTCTCCTCGTTCGAGCTCGCGCTCCGGGACGCCGGCATCGAGAAGGCGAACCTCGTGACGGTCAGCTCCATCTTCCCCCCGCACTGCAAGGAGATCAGTCGGAAGGAAGGCGAGAAGCTGATCATGCCGGGACAGATCGTCCATTGCGTCATGGCCCGCCAAGACACGAACGAGCCGAACCGCCTCATCGCGGCGTCCATCGGACTCGCCCGCCCCTCCGATCCGAACAACTACGGCTACCTCTCCGAGCACCACAGCTACGGTGAGACGTCGAAGAAGGCCGGCGAATACGCCGAAGACCTCGCGGCGACCATGCTCGCCACCACCCTCGGCGTCGACTTCGATCCCGAGAAGGCGTGGAACGAACGCGAGCAGCTCTTCAAGTTGGAGAAGGGGTTCTTGAAGACGCGCAACGTCGTCCAGAGCGCCGAAGGTCACCCGAAAGCCCTCTGGTCCACGGTCGTCGCGCTCGGCGTCTTCATCTTCTGATCTCGGGCCGGCCCTCCCGGCCGTCCTTTCCGCCGCGGATTCGGAACGCGCGCTCGGCTCCCGGGAATCCGGGGGACCGGCGCTGTTCCAATCACGCGGCGGTTGCTTTAACGTGAACCGGCAATGGCCGAGATCACCATCCGACACGAACTGGACTGCGACGAGGACACCTTCTGGAAGTGTGTCTTCGACGACGAGTACAACCGTCGGCTCTACCTCGAACGTCTCCAGTTCCCCGGCTACAAGATCCTGGAGCAGAAGGACGAGGCGACGTCCATCCTGCGCAAGGTCCACATCGATCCGCCCGTGGCCGGACTTCCCGGCCCGGTGAAGAAGCTCGTCGGGGACCGACTCAGCTACGTCGAGGAAGGCACGTTCGACAAGGCGAAGAAGCGTTACACCTTCACCGTCCGCCCGAGCACGCTCGCCGAGAAGACGAGCACCAAGGGAGATCTCTGGACGGAGAAGCTCGGCGACAAGCGAGTCGCGCGCCTCGCGAAGGTCACGGTCGAAGTGAAGGTCTTCGCCGTAGGGGGACTCGTCGAGGACAAGATCATCGGCGATCTCCGCGCCTCCTACGAGGCCGCCGCCCGTTTCACGAACGAGTACGTGAAGGAAAAGGGTTGGTGATCGGCACCCACACCGACACCCCTCCCCGTCCCTCGCCCGCGCGTCCGGACGCCGCGGGACGATTCCTCGCGGCGGTGCGCGTCGTCGCCGAGAAGGATCTCACGATCGAACTCCGCACGCGCGAGATCGTCACGACCGCGGGCTTCTTCGCGATCCTCGTGGCGCTCATGACGTCCATCTCGTTCTATTCGAGCGCGCTCACGAGCAAGTACTTCGCCCCGGGGACCGTCTGGCTCTCCGTCGCGTTCTCGAGCATCCTCGCCCTGGGCCGTACCTGGCAGCGGGAGCGGGAAGACGGCGCGCTCACCGGTCTGCTCGTCACGCCCGCACCACGCGCGTCGATCTTCCTCGGGAAGGCGATCGGCGTCTTCGTCTTCGTGTCGGTCGTCGAGGTCCTCGTCGTTCCCGTCGTCGCGTTGGTGTTCCACGTCGACGTTCAGCCGATGCTCGGACCTCTCGCGCTCCTGCTCGCACTCGGGACCATCGGTGTCTCCGCGATGGGAACGCTCTTCGGTGCGATGACGGTGAGGACGCGAGCACGGGATCTCGTCCTCGCCACGGTCCTGTTCCCGTTGCTGTCGCCGATGCTCCTTTCCGGTGTCGCGGCCACGCGCGAACTCTTCGGCGGCGCGCGGCTCGCCGACGTGTCCGACTACGTGCTCCTCCTCGCCGTGTTCGACGTCGTCGCCGTGGCCGGCGGCATCGGTCTTTTCGGCGCGCTCGTCGACGACTGATTCGCCGCGTCAGCCCGTTTCGGTGACGTGTGCGGCGGTCGCCGCCGCGTGCGCGAGTACCGCACCCGGTTCGAACGGGAGTCCGACGAGTTCGCCGGTCGCGAAGAGACGCGGACCGATGCGGCCGCGGTCCTCCTTCACGACGAATCCGCGCGATTCGTGGGCCAGTCGGGCCCCGGTCTGACTCGCGAGTTCGTAGGAAGGGGACGGAGGCATGTCGATCACGACCGCGTCCACGTCGAGATCCACCTCGCCGGTCGCCGTCTTCACACGGCACCGTTTCACGCGCGCGATTCCACTCGCCCGGACGGGTGCCCCTTCGAGCACGTGGACGCGACGCCCCGGGGCGGTCGACGCCGCCTCCGCGAACGCGCGCCTCACCATCGCGCCGACGGACGTCCCTCCGTCGACCGAGACGAGCGCGACCTCGCGGAACGGCGCGGCGTCGTTCGCGAGGAGCACGAGCGCGGCCCTCGCGCTCATCACGCCCGGAAGGTCGTTGCCCTCGAACGGGAACACACCGTCGTGGGCTCCGGACGCGAGCACGGTCGCCGCCGCCGTCACCACGCGCGCGCCTTCGGGACCGACGACCAGGACGTCGTCCCCGTAGAAGGCCGCCGCGGTGGTCCGGAGTTCGAGGCGGACGGCTCCCGACGCCACGTTCGCGTCGAAGGACGCGAGGACATTTCCCCACTCTCCGAGCGATTCCTTCCGGACGGACGCGAGCGTCCCCCCGCGGAGGAAGCCGTCGTCCACGGCGAGGACCTTCCGCCCCGAGGTCACGATCCCGTTCGCCACCGCCATGCCGGAGGGCCCCGTGCCGACGACGAGGACGTCCACGGTCTCGCGGGCGGCCTTCCGCGTCGGCAACGTCGTCCGCGGCAGCTTCCCGAGTCCGGCGACACGGCGTGCGAACGATTGCATCACGCTCTGCACGCCGGGTACCCCCGCGAACAATTCGTGGTGGTTCATCCCGTCCGGGAAGAACCAGTCGGTCATGCGGAGGAGGTCGAGGTCGCGGACGCCGAGCGTGTTCTGCGACTCGACGATCGCGCCGTCACGAACGGGCTCCCTGCAGGTCATCACGTTCGGGACGCCGTCGACACGAGCGAGGCAACCGTCGCACGCGGCGCGGAAACAGGCGGGTCCCCGCGGCCTGTGGAACTTGGGGCTGCGCGCGAACGCGAAGTGGCCCGCGGCGACGAGGGCGGACGCGATCGACTCGCCTTCGACCGCGCGGATCGTGGCGCCGTCGAAGGCGAAGGACTTCGTCTCGTTCCGGACCTTGGAATCGCCCATCGCGCGGCGGGAAATAGCACTCCTCCGTCCGCGCGGGAGCGAAGATTGAAACCGGGGAATCGGCCTTTGACGGGGGCGGAATTCCCGGGAAGACTGCGCGGCCGATGGCTGGCGACGTCATCTTCTACGGCGGAAGCTTCAATCCGCCCCACGTGGCGCACGTACTCGCGCTGACGCTCGCCCTCTCCCTCCACGACGTCGCGAAGATCGTGGTGGCTCCCACGTTCCAGCATCCGTTCGCGAAGGAGCTCGCCCCGTTCGAGGATCGCTTCGCGATGTGCGTCGCCTCCATGGGATTTTTGCCCAAGGTGGAGGTGTCCCGCGTCGAGGCGGAGCTCGGTGGCGAGAGCCGGACGCTCCGCACCCTCGAGCACCTGAAACGCACGAACCCGTCGTGGTCGCTCCGGTTGCTCGTCGGCGCCGACATCATGGTGGAGGCGCCGAAATGGCACGGCTTCGACGCCATCACGAAGCTCGCGCCGCCGATCGTGCTCGGCCGCATCGGCGTGGACTTCGCGTCCGCAGGACCGAAGTTGCTCCCGGCCGTCTCGAGCACGGAGGTCCGTCGCCTTCTCGCGGAGCGACGGTGGACCGAGCTCGAGACCCTCGTGCCGCGGGACGTGCTTTCGTACGTGCGCGCGCACGGTCTTTACGAGAGCGACACGTGAGCCTCCTGGCGCGCGGGGTGTTCGTTTTCGGTGCGGGCAAAGTGGGACGCGCGCTCGCGGCCGCACTGCGTCGCCGGGCGATCCCGGTCACGCTCCGCGCCGCGCGGCGCGGCTGGCCTTCACGACCCTTGGTGGCGGGCATCGTCGTCGTCGCGGTGAGGGACGGGGACGTCCCGAAGGTCGCGGCGCGTGCCGCGGAACTCGGCGTGATTCCCCGCACGGCGGTGTGCGTCCACGTGGCCGGAGCCTTGGACGCGGACGCCCTCGCCCCCCTCCGTGGGCACGTCGCGGGCGTCGCGCAGATGCACCCGATGATTTCGTTCGCGTCGACCACGTTCGTGCCCGACCTCTCCCGTGGTCACGTCCACGTACGCGGCGACGCCGTGGCCGAACGCGCGGCACGGACACTCGCACGCTCCATCGGGATGGTGCCGCGCACGTTCCCCAGGCTCGACACGATCGGCTACCACGCCTCCGCGGGCCTCGTGGCGAACGGCGCGGCGGCCCTCGCGGCGAGCGGCGTGGAACTCCTCGTGCGATCCGGAGTGCCGCGCGAGGACGCTCCGAAGATGTTGGGACCGCTCCTCCGGTCGGTGGCGGAGAACGTGGAGCACCTCGGACTTCCTTCGGCCCTCACCGGACCGGTGCGACGTGGCGATCCCGGTGCGGTCGCGCGGCACCTGACGACCATCGAAGCGCGCCTCCCGTCCCTCGCCGAGCTCTACGTGACCCTCGTCGGTGCGCAGGTGCCCATCGCGAAGCGCATCGGGGAAGCCCCTCCCGCAGCGTTCGACGCCCTCGAGACCTGGGTCCGGAAGGCGGCTGCACGCGCGCGCAGGCGCGGGCGGCCCTGAGGTCGGAAGGCTCCGACCGTCCCGGATTTCGGCTTCGATTTCCCGGTCGCTCGACGCGCGCCCGACTCCGTCCCGACGACCAAGAACCGGTGTGGAGAAGGGTGGGATTCGTGAGACGCTCTTGGGGCGCCTCGGCCGCGGCCCTTCCTTGATGGTCCCCGGACCGGAGGCTAAGAGAACCTCGCGTGTCGGCCTCCTCTTCCTTGTCCCGAGCACCCGCGACGGCGGCCCCGTCCGGGGTCCGCGGTTTCGCGGAACTCGACGGGAGGTTGGCCACCGACGACGGAGGATTCCTCCTCGTCCGCGCGGACAGGGCCGAGACCCGTCGCGCCCACGCGGCCCACGTCGTCCGGAGGCTCGGAGCCCACGGTTCGGTGGTGGCCGTCACGCACGTGGCGCGATCCACGCCGGTCTGGTCGGAAGTCGCGAAGCGTCTCGGGATCTTGGAACTCGATCGGGACCCGCAGCGCGCGGCCGATCGCATGGCGCTCGCGGCGTCCGTCGATCGCGTGGCCATCGTCGTGGCGATGCCCGCACCCGGCTCCTGGGAACGACTCGTCCTCGTCGAACTCGTGAACCACAGGAGCGCGCCACGCGTCGTCGCCTTCGCGGGCGTGTCCGAGATGATCCAGGACGTCGGCGGGGAGGTCTTCGACGTGTCTCCGGTGCTCGACGACGTCGAGCAGGACCTTTGGTGGAACGCTGTGGCGACGTCCGGTCGGCACCTCGGCCTCGGGGATCGGGCGACCGATCTCGAGTCGTGGTGGAACGTGGCGCGTCAGGCTCGCCCCTCCGGCGACACGCCCCTCGACGCCGCGAGTCTTCGCGCCGCCGCTCTCCTCGACCGCGTGGGTCGCTCCGTACCGACGCGGCTCGTCGCGGAGCTCGGCCTCGATCGGGACGTCTTGCACCACCTCCTCGACGCCGGCGTCGTCCGGATCGATGGCGAGTACGTCACCCTCGACCACGACACGCTCCCGTCGTCGGACGTCACGCTCGACGCCGCGGACCTCGTGCGCGTCGGTGCATTCGTGCTCCGTCACGACCCTTCGGACCCGTGGGCGCACGCTCACGCCGCCGACCTCTTTCTCGAAGCCGGCCGCGAAGGCGAAGCGGAGTCCTCGCACGCGCGAGCCCTCGAACTCGCCGGCGACGCGCTCGTCCGGCGCGAGTTCGTCGATCGCTGGATGCGTCGCGTCCTCACGATCGGGGGCGATCGCCGCGTGGACCTCCTCTCGCGCTCCGCGACGCGCGCGCTCGACGCCGGCGAAGCCGACGAAGCGCACCGGTTCGCCAAGCGCGCACTCGCCGATCGGGCGGACGACGTCGACGTGGTCCTCCTCGCGGGCCGCGCGGCCGTCGCCATGGGCGACCTCGTCCTCGCGAAGGTGGCCCTCGAACGCGCCGAACGCACCCTCGCGGGCACGGTACGCGAACCGGAAGTGCGCGCCGAGTTGGCCGAAGTCGCGTACCTGTCCGGCGACCTCGAGACCGCACGGGCCCGCGCCCACGCGACTCTCGCGTCGTCTCCGTCGACCCTCACGCGCCTCCGCGCCCGCAACACGCTGGGCAAGATCCTCCTGGCCGAATCGGCATGGTCGGAGGCCGATCGTCATTTCGCCGAGGACGCGCACGCCGCCGCAGCCTGCGGCGAAGCGGTCGCCGAACGTCGCGCCCGCTTGAACCGCGGCATCGCCCTGTTGTCGGACGGAGGCGTCGCCGAGGCCCGCCTCCTCTTCGAATCGGTGCTCGAAGACGGCGAAGCCGCCGGAGACGTCCGCGCGTCCGCGTTCGCGCTCGACAACCTCGCCGTCGTCGCGCTCCGCGTGCACGACTATGCGCGCGCCCTGGAACTCTCCGAGCGTACGTTGAAGCTCCGTCTCCGGCTCGGCGACCGGCTGACCACCGCACGTATCGTGGCCAACCTCGCCGAACTCCGACGAACGCTGGGACTCCTCGACCACGCGGAACACACGCTCGCCTTCGGCCGTCGTCTCCTCGGCCCCGGAATGCCTCCGGAGTGGTCCGCACACTTCGCGGTCGTTTCGGCGCGTGTCGAGCTCGACCGCGGCGACACGGCGGCCGCGGCACGCGCCGTGGCCACGGCCATGGCCGACGGCGAATCGTCCAAGAACCGGCAGTACTTCGGTGAGGCACTCCGCGTCGCCGCACGCATCGCCCTCGAAGACGGCAACGTCGCCGAGACGACGGAACTGTTGATCCGCGCGGAAGCGTTCGCGACCACCGACGAAGCCAAGGCCGAAGTCGCCATCCTCGGTGTTCGCCTCGATCGTGCCCGCGGACGCGTCACGCCCGGCGCGATCGAGCAGGCGATGGCGCTCGCGCGCCTCGCCGACCAGGAAGAACTCCTCGCCGAAGGTCTCGTGCTGTCCGCGACGGCTTCGCGAATCGAAGGCGATCTCGACCGTGCACGTTCCCACGCCAACGAGGCACTCCGCCTGCGTGAGCGGGTCGCGCGCGGCCTCTCGGACGACGTCCGCGCCGCCTACTTCGAACGGAAGGACGTCGCCGGCGAACGTCATCTCGTCACCATCCTCGGTGCGCCGTCGACGTTCGAGGAAGCCGTCCCCGAGACGCGACGCAGCGAACGTCCGAGCGATGCGAAGCGCCGCGAGTTCGTGGGCGACGATCCCGCCGTTCGCGGCCTCCTGGCCGCCGTCCGCAAGGTCGCCCGGGTCGCGAGCACGATCCTCGTCCGAGGCGAGAGCGGCACGGGCAAGGAGCTCGTCGCGGAGGCGATTCATCGCGCGAGCGATCGCGCGAACGGTCCCCTCGTCACCGTCAACTGCGCGGCGCTCGTCGAGACCCTCCTCCTTTCCGAACTGTTCGGCCACGAAAAGGGTGCCTTCACGGGCGCCATCGCGCGCAAGCGCGGGCGTTTCGAGATGGCCGAAGGCGGCACGCTCTTCCTCGACGAAATCGGCGACATCTCCCCGCGCACCCAGGTGGCGCTCCTCCGCGTGCTCCAGGAGCGCACGTTCGAGCGCGTCGGAGGCACGACGCCCGTCCACGCCGACGTTCGCATCGTGTGCGCGACGCACCGGGACCTCAAGAAGATGGTCGAACGCGGGGAGTTCCGCGAGGACCTCTACTACCGCCTCCGCGGCATCACACTCGAAGTGCCCGCGCTGCGGAACCGCGCAGGAGACCTGCCCGCCATCGCTTCGAGTCTCCTCGGACGCATCGCCGCCGAGCGGGGCGAGAGTCCGCGGGTCCTTTCGTCGGATGCTCTCGCACTCCTCGCGCGCCACAGGTGGCCGGGCAACGTCCGCGAGCTCGAGAACGCGCTCCGGGCCGCGAGCCTCTTCGCCGAGACGGAGACCATCCACGTACGGCACTTCGCGGAGAACGTCGACGAACTCCGGGGCCTGGCCGAGGGCCTCGCGGCAGAGCGCCGAGCGCGCCCGTCCATCCCCGCACCTCCTCCCGGTCCGGAGCCTCCCGAGTCCGACGGGTCCCTCGACGATCTCGACGCCTTCGAACCGACACTACCGCCGGGCGAGGCGAGCGCCACGGAGGTGGCCTATGCCCAGGTGCGTCAAGGCGTGCTCTCGCTCTCGGACATGAAGCGTTCGATCGAGCGGGACTGCATCGCTCGCGCTCTGGCGGAAACGAAGGGCAACATCACCCGCGCCGCGGCACTCCTCGGGATGAAACGCCCTCGGCTGTCGCAATTGGTGAAGCAATACGGACTCGCTGCGATATCTTCGGAGGGCTCGTGATGAAGACGCGACTCGCTCTGGTTCTGCCAGTACTGCTCCTGGCCGTGGGCTGTGCCTCCGAGGCACCGTCGGACCGCGCCGGCATCGAAACCGGTGTCGCGCCCGAAGGCGTCGGAAGCTCCGAGTCCACCGGGGACGTCGTCCTCCCCGACCAGGCCGACTTCCACCTGGCGACCACCCCTCCGTCGGAGGTCTCGGTCGAACGGGATCCGCATCCGTCTCCTTGGCACGGAAGCGTATCGGTGGAGTCCGCTCGCGACCCGCACCCGTCGCCGTGGAACCCGCCGAAGCGCGGCGGCAAGCCCGATCCCGGAGCCGGGGACGTAGGCGGTTCCATCGCCGAGTCGACCTCGACCTCCTCGACGTCGACGAGCAAGTAACGAGTCACGCGCGGCGCGAGCGAAGTAAGCTCGCGCCGTGGCCGAGCTTCGCCCTCAAACCACGCTCTTCTGCGCCGTCCTGGCGCTGGCCATCGCGCTCTCGATGGTCCTTCGTGGCCGTCGTGCGGTGCACTACCTGTTCGCCGCCTTCGCGGCCGACATGGCGTTCTGGTACGCGAGCCAGTCCTTCATCACGTTGTTCCAGGCGCCCATCTGGGTCCGCGCGACCGGCATCTCGACGGTGCTGCTCCCGCAGCTGGCGACCCACCTGTTCCAGTCCATCGTCCCGACCGAACGAGGTTCGTGGAGTTCGATGCTCAGTCGGGTCGCGGCGGTACTCGCGATCCCCGTCCTGCTCGTCGTCCTCTCGCCCTACCAGGACGCGCCCGCGGCCCTGGGGCTCATCTACTGCTACGTCTTCGGGTTGCTCGCCGCGTCGCTCGTATGGCTCGAACGACAGGGCCGCGCGAGCCCGTCCCGTGCCGTACGGGATCGCGTCCGCTTCCTGGTGGCCGTCGGAGCGCTCGCGACCACCTTCACCCTCGCGGACTTCCTCTCGTTCGTCGGTGTGAACCTCCCGCCGATCGGCGCCGTCCTGGCCATCGTGTTCTTGTTCGTACTCGCCGAGTCACTCACGCGCCCGCGCATGGCCGACATCTACGAGATGTCGGGCCGCCTCGCCGTCTCGACGGCCCTCGCCTTCTCGCTCGCCGGCATCTTCTACTTGTTCATCACGCAGGTCGGCCCCTTCGGCCGCATGTACCTGAACGCCGTCCTCGCCGCGATCATCTTCATGGTGCTCTTCGAGCCCCTCCGGAACCAGATCGAGACGCGCTTCCACCAGTTCTTCTTCCGTGAACGCTATGCACTCGAGACGAGCGTCACCGATCTCCGCAAGCGCCTCGCCCACGCGCTCGAGATCGACGAGATGGTCGAGACGCTCCTCGCCGGTCTCGAACGCTCCCGCCGCGTGACGAGCTGCGCGATCTACCTCGCCGACCAGGACGGCGACGGCTACGAGCTCGCCGGCCACGTCGGCAGCGTCGCCCCGGCGCGCGTGGAATCGAGCGCCATCCGTCCCCTCCTCGACAAGCTGGGCGTGGCGCCGTCGGTGTACCTCGAAGACGCCCGGAAGCTCGACCCCTCCATCGACACCGCGGCGTCCGTTTTCGGTGCCCTTTCTTCTTCGGTACTCCTGGGCGTGCGCGGAGACACCGGAGAGGTG
Source organism: Polyangiaceae bacterium (assembly GCA_046351475.1). GTDB lineage: Bacteria > Myxococcota_A > Polyangia > Polyangiales > Polyangiaceae > JAXLYL01. Next base: position 7,517 of record JAXLYL010000034.1, on the reverse strand, counting down.
GTCGGCATCATCTGCGTGGCGGACGATCGCGTGACGGAAGCCTTCACGCCGGAGGAAATCGTGCTGCTCGAGAGCGTCGCGTCGCAGATTGGCGTCGCGATCCTGAACAGCCGCGTCTACGCGCGGATGAAGGAACGCGATCGGCTCGCGGCCCTCGGAGCGATGGCGGCGGGTCTCGCACACGAAGTGAAGAACCCGCTCGGCGCCATCAAGGGTTCTGCGCAGCTCCTCGAGGAGATCACGGGTGGCGTCCCGCAGGTCGATCCCTCGACCAACGAATTCATCGGGATCATCCTCGAGGAAGTGAACCGGCTCGATCGTGTCGTCGGAAGCTTCCTCGACTACGCGCGCCCGCACGCGGGCAATCCTGTCCCCATCGACATCAACGCCGCCGTGAAGCGCACGGTGCAGATCCTCTCGAGCCAAGGCACGGACGACGTCGTGATCGATCTCGATCTCGCCGAGAGTCTTCCTCGCGCCAAGATCGATCCCGAGAAGCTCCGTCAGGTGATGATCAACCTGATCCGAAACGCCATCCAGGCCATGGACGGACACGGTCGCGTGGCACTCTCCACCGCGCGCCGACTTTCTGGCCGCGCCTCGTTCGCGAGCCTCCCACTTTCCGAACGCGTCAGCGAACGCAATCTCGGAGAACGGAACGAAGAGAACGAGCTCGTGGAGATCGCGGTGCGCGATCAGGGACCCGGAATTTCGCAGAAGGTGCTGAAGAACCTCTTCGTCCCGTTCTTCACGACGAAGGACCAAGGTACCGGCCTCGGTCTCGCGATTTCGCAGAGCATCATCCAGGCGGCCGGCGGTGCCATCAACGTGCACCCGCACCCGGGTGGCGAGGGGACGACCTTCACCATCGTCCTCCCCGCGGCGACCGATGCCATGCGAGATAGCTCCCCGAGTGACGCGGCGGCGCGGACGAGCCTCCCGGTTCCCGGACAAGGCCCGTCTTCCTGATCGTGGCGCCCGCGTGGGCTCAGTCGTTCTGCATCAAACCACGGATACGACCGTCCGGCAGGAGCTTCACCCCCTGTGCGGCGGGGATCTTGGGGAGCCCCGGCATCGTCATCATCTCGCCCGTCAGCGGGACGAAGAACCCGGCACCGGCGGAGAGGCGCACTTCGCGGACGGTCACGGTGAAGTCCTTCGGACGTCCCGGCACCGTGGGATCGTCCGACAGCGAGAGCTGCGTCTTCGCCATGCACACGGGGAGGTCGGCGTAGCCGAGATCGCGGATGCGTTTCAGGTGGAGCTGGGCGCTCGACGTGAACGCGACGTCCTTCGCACCGTAGATGGTGCGCGCGATCTTCCGGACCTTCTCCTCCGGCGCATCGGAAAGTTCGTAGACGAACCTGGGCTGCGGAGGCGCGGCGTCCGTCGCATCCACGATTTCCGTGACCATCTTCGCGAAGTCGAGCGCGCCTTCGCCGCCCTTGGCGAATCCTTCGCAGCGGGCGACCTTCGCTCCGAACTTCGCGGCCGCCTTCTCGACGAGCGCGAGTTCGTCGTTCCCGTCCTGCGGAAAGACGTTGATGGCGACGATGGGCGTGAGCCCGTAGGTGGCGGCGTTCTCGAGGTGTTTCTCGAGGTGGGCGAGCCCCTTCTCGAGCACGGCCATGTTCGGTTCGCCCGAAGACTTCACCGGTGCACCTCCGTGCATCTTCAACGCGCGCAGGGTCGCGACGATGACGACCGCGCGCGGGAAGACACCCATCTCGCGGCACTTGATGTCGAGGAACTTCTCGCCACCGAGGTCGAAGCCGAAGCCCGCTTCGGTGATGGCGTAGTCCCCGAGGTTCATCGCGAGGCGCGTCGCGAGGACGCTGTTGCACCCGTGCGCGATGTTGCCGAACGGGCCCGCGTGGACGATGGCCGGGCCCCCTTCGCGCGTCTGCACGAGGTTCGGCTTCAACGCGTCGCGGAGGAGCGCGGTCATGGCGGACGCGGCCTTGATGTCCCCGGCCGTGACCGATGCGCCCTCGTAGGTCGAGCCGACGACGATGCGCGCGAGCCGCTTCTCGAGGTCTTCGTAGTCCTTCGCGAGCGCGAGGATGGCCATGATTTCACTGGCCGCCGTGATGTCGAAACGCGTCTCTCGCGGGACGCCGTGCGCCTTGCCGCCGAGACCGACCATGCAACCGCGGAGGAAGCGGTCGTTCATGTCCATGGCGCGACCCCAACTGATTTGTCGGGGATCGAGGACGCCTTTGCCAGAATTGTCGTCGCGGAAATAGGCCGCGTTGTCCGCGAGGGCGGAGAGAAGGTTGTGGGCCGACGTGATCGCGTGGAGATCGCCCGTGAAGTGGAGGTTGATGTCGTCGGTCGGGACGAGCGAAGCTTTGCCGCCGCCCGTTCCCCCGCCCTTGACGCCGAAGACGGGTCCCAACGACGGTTCGCGGAGTGCGAGGACGACGTTCTTGCCGAGCCGTCGCATGCCCATCGCGAGCCCGATCGACGTCGTGGTCTTTCCTTCGCCCGCAGGCGTCGGGTTGATGGCGGTGACGAGGACGAGGCGCCCCTTCGCGCGGGGCCCGCGTCGGACGGCGGCGAGCTCGATCTTGGCCTTGCCGCGGCCGTAGAGCTCGATGTCCTCCTCGGCCAGGCCGAGGCTCTTGGCGACGTCGCCGATGGGGCGGGGCGAGAATTCGGTCATCACGGACTCCTTCAACCGTAGCGACGCTCGAAGAGTGCACGGACCTTCGGGAAGGTGCGCATCATCTCGAGGCTGTGGATCGCGTGGTTCTCCGCGAATCCGTTTCCGATCATGAGATCGACGTCCTTGCCGACGCCCTCCGCACCGAGTGCGGCCTTCGTGAAACTGGTCGACATCGCGAAGAAGTAGACGATGCCGCGGTTCCGGGTGGCGAGGATGGCGCCCATCTCGGCGTCCTCCACGTTCACGCACGAGAACGCGACGTCGACCTCCTTGCCTCCGTTCGCGTCCACGATGGCTTTCCGGATCGCGACCGGGTCGCGCGCGTCGCCGGCGACGACCGCGTCGCACACGCCGAGTTCCTGGAGTTCCTTCGCGGCCTCCGGGTGGTTCTCGACCCCGACGATGCGCGCCGAGCTTCCCCCGACGCGCCGCGCCTCGACGGCACACAGGATGCCGCTCTTTCCACCCGCTCCGAGGATCGCCACCGAATTTCCCGGCTTCACGAGACGCGCGACTTGCGGTGCGGCCCCCGCAACGTCGAGCACGGCAAGGGACAGTCGCTCGGGCATGTCGTCCGGGATCTTCGCGTACGCGCCGCTCGCGAAGAGGATCGCTTCTCCGTCGACGTCGAGCTGCGCGCTCGCTGGCCGGATGGCGTGGATCGCGCGTAGGACGAGCGGTGTGAGCGAGAGAGACACGAGACTCGCGACGCGGTCCCCGGGCTTCACGGCTTCGGCGCGTCGGCCCGGAGCGACTTGAAGGACCCGTCCGAGAAGCATGCCTCCCGATCCCGTCACCGGATTGTGCTGCTTGCCGCGGGACGCGATGGTCGCTTGGACCTTGCGACCGACGGCTGCCGCGAGCGCTTCGCCGACGAGCGCCGGCGTTTCGGAACGTGCCTCGTCTTCCATCTGACGGAAGCTCGCGGCGTCGACGTTCAACGTCTCCACGGCGAGCAGGAGCTCACCCTCGAAAAGGTGCGACGTATCGTTGTCGACGCGCTTCGCCGGCTGAGGCAACGAACCGCTCGGTTCGATCGCGCGATGGGTTCCGAACGGATCCCCTCCTGAACGGATGGGGCGTGGATTCGCGGGAAAATCGGACATGGCCGCTCCCTCCTTACCTCACCCGCGCCCACTTCGGTAAACGGCCCGCGATGCATTTTTTCGCGTCGGATCGTGGGACGGGACGGCCCTTCGAGGTTCGGGTCGAAGGGATGTGCGGGACCCCGTAGGCGATACTTGACCTGAATCGCGTCAGCTCGATACGTTTTGAGTCGGACCTCGCGGGAAATTCCCCGCGAACTCCAACCTGTCGAACGTCCCCTGGCCCCGCCCACGAACGACCCCATGCAAGATCCGCAGCCGAAGGCGCCTTCCCCGACGACGTCGCGTCCAGGGCGTTCGTACGTGCTGCGTTTCATCAGCGGCAAGTACCAGGGCGGCGAGTTCCCCATCGCCCCGGACAAGCAGATCATCGTGGGTCGCTCGAGCGATCTGGACATGGTGCTCGTCGAGGACATGGTCAGCCGCAAGCACGCACGTATCGCGATGCAGCAGGACCAGATCTGGATCGAGGACCTCGGGTCCACGAACGGCACGTTCGTCAACGGCGAGAAGATCAAGCGCGCTCGGTTGAAGGAGGGCGATCGTGTCCTCATCGGAACGAGCATCCTCAAGGTGATCGCCGGCGACGCGCCGCGCGAGGGCGCCGTCGCGGAGGCGAAGCAGAACTTGGAGAACGTCGCATCGCAGCGCCGTACGAGCCAGGCCCGCTCGATGTCCGGAAGCATCGAGGAAGTGCCCCTGCCGGACCTCCTCCAGCTTTTCGGAACGTCCAAGAAGAATGGCGTCCTCGTCATCCGGACGGAAGACGACAACGTCGGCAAGATCTTCCTCCGCAAGGGGAACATCTACTACGCGATCATCAACGACTTCGAGGACATCGCCCCCACGAAGAGCGTCTACCGGCTCCTCACGTGGGAGAAGGGCACGTTCGACCTCGATCCGCCGGACGAGCGCACGTTCCCCAACGAGGTCGACCTCACCGCGCAGGAGGTCCTCATGGAGGGCCTCCGTCAGCTCGACGAGTTCAACGTGATCCGCGAGAAGCTCCCGCCGCTGTCGTCGAAGGTGGCGATCAGCTCTCCGCTCACGGCGCCCCTCCGCGACTTGAAGCCCGAGGAACTCGACGTCTTCCAGGTGCTCCTGAGCGCGACGACCTTCCAAGGCGTCCTCAACAAGAGCTCCGGCTCCGACCTCGACACGCTCGCCATCCTCGAGCGACTGGTCAAGGGCAAGTACATCAAGGCGGAATGAGGGGGTAGGCGCGGGGACGGACTCGCCCTTTCCCTACCGTCGACGAGCGACGACGGCGGACTGTCCTCGCGCGACGACTCAGAACACGCGCCATCCGAGCGAGACCCCCGCCCATCCCGCGTGCACGTAGCGGGTGTAGGTCGTGTCCAGATAGGCCTCGCCCTCGCGCAGCACGCTCGTGAACCGGGCCGAGGTGGTCGCCCTGGAAGGCGACGCGGGTTCGAGGGAACTCGATGCCGCGAGGGTGAAGAGTCCTCCGAGCGAAGCGCGAACGAAGAGCCCGCGCCAGAGGAACCATTGGTACGCGAGTTCGATCGTGGCTTGGTGCAGGAGAGAAGACGCGGCGACGTCGACGCGTCCGGATCCGCTGCTCTTGCCGGTGATCGCCTCGATGACGTCGCTCCCGTCGAGTCCGCCTCCGAGGGCGGCCAACTGGTAGCCGGCTCCGAACGAGAACCCGTGGCTCGGAAACGCTCTCCAACCGAACGTCGTGCGCCAGACGAGTGAATTCTGGAGTGCGGATTGGATGACGTTCGCCGTCTGTTGGTCGTAGGAACCGCTACCGACCAGGATGGCATTGACCACCGCGAGGTAGGTTCCGGGCATGGTCCCGAGGCTTGTCGAGAGTCGGAGTCGCGCCGGCCCCTCGAGGTCCGCACGTGCCGCGACGTCGATCGGAACGTTCGTTCCGGCCGCGGCGTCGAGATGCCACGGGCTCCCGTCCGCAGACGCGCCACGCGACGCGAGAACGAGGACGGCAGTCACGCACAGGCATCGAGCCTTCACGGTGGATCCCCCTTCCGAGTGAGCGCAGCGACGATCGCATTCCGAGGATACCCCACGTCGCGAGCCCTCCGCTCGACACCGGTCGTCGCTGCCCCTCGGGCGAGCGCGCAGGCGTGCGAGCTGAAACCCGTCCTCGGCTCCGACGCACCCGTCGGCTGAACGAGAAAAAGGAGGTCCTCGCGCGGGGACCTCCTCGTGCCTCTCGCGCGAGCGCGCAGGCGCGCGAGCTGAAACCCGTCCTCGGCTCCGACGCACCCGTGGCGGCTGAACGACCAAGAAAAAAGGAGGTCCTCGCAACGGCGGGGACCTCCTCGTGCCTCTCGCTTCCACACCGGTCGTCGCTGCCCCTCGGGCGAGCGCGCAGGCGCGCGAGCTGAAACCCGTCCTCGGCTCCGACGCACCCGTGGCGGCTGAACGACCAAGAAAAAAGGAGGTCCTCGCAACGGCGGGGACCTCCTTTTTCTCTTGGGCGTTCAGCCCAGACGTCGGATCAGAGCGGACCCTGACCGAACGTGTTCCCGAACTGACGGACGATGTCGAGGTTGCCGGAGAAGCCCTGGAGGCTCGCCCGGTTCGTCGCGCACGTCGCAGCGTCCGCCGAGCAAACCGGCTCGTTGGTCACCGGGTCACGCTCGTATTCGACTTCACCCGAAGCCGACTCCGACTTGACCTTGTACGTCGCCTTCGCGAGCTCGCGTGCGTACTGCAGCATGCGGGCGCCCGAGGTGCGCTGGACGGTCTTGCCGGCGACCGTCTCCGTGCCGTACTTGCGGGCCACGTAGACGATGCCCGAGAGCGGGTCGCGGTAGCGCGTCTGCTCGTCGGCCGGGATGGTGAGGGCTTCCGGACCGTCCGGCGAGAAGATGCGCATCTGGTTGACCCAGTCCATCGTCAGCGTCGAACGACCGAAGTACATGCCGTAGATCATGGTGGGGAGCTGCTCTTCCCAACCGTAGAGCGGGTCGAGGACCGTGGAGCCCTTCGCGTAACCCGGAGCCGTCGTGGTGGTGTCGGCCGCGTTGTACTTCTCCCAGGGGAGGTAGATGACGCGAGCGACCTGATTCTTCGAGGCTTCGCCGATGGGGACCTGGACCGAGGGACCGTAGAGGAGCGGATCGTTCTGCATGAGCGCCGCGAAGAGGCGACGCATCTGCTCCGGATACAGGCTCGAGTAGTTCAGGTTCTTGAAGCGACCGTCGATGTAGTCCTCTTTGTTGTTCTGGACGAAGTGGTTGTACGCCTCGGTGAGGAAGTAGATGGCGCCAATCTTCTCGTAGAACGAACCGACCTGCGTCTGGTAGCTGCTCCAGAAGTAGCCCTTGGAGTAGTCGTAATCGTTGTGGAGGTAACGACCTTCACCCGACCCCGCGGAAACCGTGAAGTCGTAGTTCGCGTCGAGGACGTTGAACGAGTCCGCCTTCGCGTACTTGAGGTCGGCCGTGCCGCCACCTGCGTACTTGTAGTAGCCGGGCTCCGGACGGGTCAGGACGCGAGCGAACATCGCGAAACCGTCGGAAGCACCGAGTGCGAGGGGCATGTACTCGCCCGGATCCTTCGTGCTCGCGTCGTCCGTCGCGCGGCCGACGGCGAGCGCGAGGCTCTTCGTCATGCCCTGGACCTTGGAGAAGTAGCGGTCCTGCGTACGGCCGGAAACCGAGGCCGAATTGAACGTGGCGCGGTTGCGACGGAAGTTGTCGAAGATGTACCGGTTCTCGTAGGTGCTGATGAGGAACTGGAACGTCTCG
>JAXLYL010000033.1:0-71869 GCA_046351475.1 Polyangiaceae bacterium | reverse complement strand
CCTTCGTCGGCGTCGGGTTGCGCGAGGATGAGGATCTCGCTCACGCACAGACCGAGGACCGCGTCGCCGAGGAACTCCAGGCGTTGGTTGTCGCGCGTGGGAGCTTCGTTGGCGAAGCTCGGGTGGGTGAGCGCCTCGTCGAGACGTAGGCGCTCTCCGTCCGTCAGGGGCGAGCCCAGGAGACCCTCGAGGAGCGTCGCCAGCGCGGCGCGCGATTCGGCGAGACTCGCCCGGGCCCGTGCCGATTCGTTCGCGCTCACTCGAAGAGGGCGTCCGTCTTCGCCGCCATCGCGAGATCGAGGCCGGTGATGCCCCCGGCGTCGTGGGTGGTCCAGGTCACGCGGACCCGTCCCCACCCGAGCTCGATGTCGGGGTGGTGGTTCGAGCGCTCCGCCTCTCCGCCGATCTTCACCACGAACGCGAGTGCGCCGGCGAAGTCCGGGAACTTGAACTCTTTCGTCAGCTTCTTGTCGTCGAGGGACTGCCACGTCTCGTTGGACGACAGGAACTTCGAGAACTGCTCCAGATCGAGTTTGGTCTCGCGGGGCGCCATGACCGAAATGTAGACCGACTTCCGGACCCCCGGTCCGAAAACGCCCGGAACCTCCGCGCCCCGGGACTGTCCGAAGGACATGACTCGGCTTCCTCCCGTTTCTCGCGTCGAAAAGTCGGTCCGTGGGCAGGTGCGCTATGGTGGTGGCGTGACGCTGCTCGCGTGTCCGTTCTGTCGCGAACTCTTCCCCAAGGGCGAGGCGGCGGACTGCCCGGTGTGCGGGATGAAGCTCACGCCCGCCGACAAGCTCCCGGCTTCCGCCGAAGCGGAGGCGGAGGGCTTCGCCGATCCTCCCGAATACGAGCCCCTGCCGGCGACCTACATGGGACGTGGACGTGGGACACTCGTCGCGCTCGCGCTCCTCGGGCTGGTCCTCTTCTTCCTGCCCTGGCTCGATCTCACGTCGCCGTACGACGCGCGGCTGTCCGGTTTCGACCTCGGGCGTCGCGTGGGGTGGCCCTGGGCGGCAGGGGTCGCGTGGTTCGTCCTCGTGCCAACGGTCCTGAGCCGTCGCAGCGTCATGCAGATGCGAGGCGCGCGCGTCGCCGCGGCATTCCTCGCCGGAATTCCAGCGTCGACGGCCACGATCCTCCTCGCTCGTCCTCCCAAGGGAGGTCTCGTGCCGGTCCACTTCTCGTACGACGGGGCGTTGGTCGCGACCCTCGCCGTGTCCGTCGTGGGCGTCCTCGTGGCGGCGTTCCGGTTCGGCGGACGGACGGACGACCTTCCCACCCGGACGAACCGGACGGTCGGCGAGACGCTCCACTGACGACCCCGGGCGCCGTCGTCGGACGCGACATGCGTTCGCTGGCGCCCGAGGCGACATGGAGGCATGATCCCGTACGCCCCGCGATCCCTCCGTTTCCAGGGATCTCTTCCAGGGATCTCTTCGGGGCATCCTCGGATTCCATGGCTCTCCCGTCGCGAAAAGCGTCCCGTCCTCTCCGGCTCGTCACCGACGCCGCGATGGAGCTCCGCGCGCGACGTCAGGTCGCGAACGACAGGACGCCGGACTCGTCGCGTCCCGATTCGAAGGACCCGCGCGACCTGGAAGCCTTCGATCAGTGGGACGTGCCGGCCGCCGTCGTGTGCGCCCAGTGCGGCGACGCCGATTGCCCGGGGTGCGATCGCGAACTCAGCCAGTCGGGTGTCGTGGCGGTGGTGCCGTGGGAGCGTCAGGGGGGCGCGTCGTTCCAGACGCTCTGGTCCACCGCGCGTGCCACGACGTTCGAACCCGAAGTGTTCTTCGCCGTCATGCCGGACGGACCGGTCGCGCCCTCCATCCTCTTCGCGATCGCGTGCGAAGTGCTCGCCGTGAGCGCCATGGTGGCGTTCGCGCTGCCCGTGGTCGCCATCGTCGTGCCCTCGTGGATGCACCACGTGCTCTTCGACTCCGTGGCGCGCGAGTACGTGCTGCGTCTGCTCGTCCTCTTCGTCCCCAGCGTCGCGATGCTTCTCGCCGGTGCTCACGCCGTCCACGGTCTCGCCCTCGGTCGCGGCGCCGCACGCGCGAACGGAAGTTCCACGCGATCGCGGGCCCTCCGGTTCGGTCTCTACGCGTGCGGTTGGGATCTCGTCGTCGGTCCGCTCGGTGCCGTCGTGCTCATGGTCCGCGAAGGATGGGCGGCGGGATTCGGCGTGCTCGGCGTGTCCGTCGGATTGCCGACCCGCGCGTCACGCGGATTCTTGAAGGGCGCCGGCGTGTCCGACGGCGACGGTGCGCGTGCCGCCGTCAGGACGGCGAACGGTGCGGCGGTCCTCGTCACCGTCGTCGGAGCCGCGGCGATCCTCGCCGCACTCGTCTCCCTCGCCCTCGCCTGAACGATCCCGCGCGCGGGTCGTCCCGTCGTGCTCACTTCACGTCGTAGACGTGGAACACGTAGTCGTGGGGCGCCGCTTCGTGGCATCCCGCGCAGAGGGCGGTGTCGGAGTCGTCGAGCAGCGCGCCCTTCGAATCCTGCACGGTGAACGCCCAATCGCCACGCGTGGGATCGGTGGCGCGGGCGAGTTTCGTCATCATCATCACGGGCCCCGGCACGGTCTCGCCACGGACGGTCTCGAAGTGTTCGACGATCAACGTCGCTCCGGCGGCGACGTCGCCCCGCTCCGCGACGTAGGCCTTCGCGCCCTCCTCGTTCGCCCAGAGGTCGGAGGCGAAGCGTCCGGCCGCGTGACCTTTGCTCGTGAGGCGCGCCTCGTTCAGTTTCTTCATCGACGAGCGGAAGGTGGCGGGGATCGGCACGCGGTTCGTCGGCCGGGGGGCAGAACGCGGAACGCCTCCCTCCTCCGTGCGCGGAGCCGACGAGGCACCACTCGCCCGCGAGACACCGATCGGTTCCACGCGGGCACCGCCGCACGCGGCCAGGAGCGCGCACGCGAGTACGGACGCCGCGACCCGGACGTTCAGAAGTGCAGCCCGCCTTCGAGCGAGAGGGTCCACTGGCGCGCACCGTTCACTTGGTTGTTCTCGCTGTCGGGAGAGGAGAGGTCGACGGCGAACTGACCGGCCACGTAGAAGATGTCGTACTTGTACGAGAGGCCGAAGAGGCCGCGGTGGCGGTGGATGCGGACGCTCTGGAACGTGGAGTTGTTGTTGAAGTCGGCGTTCGCGTCGGCGCCGTTCGAGAGCTTGTTCCTGCAGCGCGGTGCGCCGGTCTCCGCGTCCGGACCGTTGTATCCGCACTGCTGGAGGGGATCGACGTTGGGAGTGAAATCCATGATCGTCGAGTTGCCGAAGATCATGAGGCGCTGGTACCCGGCGAAGGGCGTGAGCTCCGCGCTGTCGGCGATGGCGAAGGGCTTGGAAATGCGCGCGTCGATGCCGATGGTCGTGAGGTACATCTTCGACGACCCGACGAGGGTGCGGACGCCGGTACCGACCGACACGTCGGGCAGGTAACCGAGCGCTCCCGAACGGAATCCTTCGAGCACGGACCACTGGACGTCGGCGCCCATCACGAACAGCTCCGTGTTCACGATGTGGCCCATCGACGTCGTGAGCTCGAACCCGAAGGGCAGGCCCTTCCGGGCCTTGAGCGCGTAGACCTGGAGGAGCGAGTCCGGCGCGTTGTTGCGGATGGAGAACTGGTTCTGGTTCCTGTCGATGGACCCGCGGGAACCTTCCTCCCAGTACTTCACGCGGTTGCCGTCGTTCGTCTCGCCGCTCGCGTTGATCTTCGTGAAACTCGCTTCGAGCGTGAGCGCGAGGCCACCGAAACCGGTGGTGCGCGCGGGATGGAAGGCCGTCGGCGCGATCGCGAAGCCGAGCTCGGACGCGATGTTCCGGAACGCCGCGTGGTTCGGGATGCACGGGAACGAGTTCGGAAGCGTCCCGGATTGCACCGCGATCTCGGGGTTGTAGGCGATGCTCTGGCACGTCTGACCGGCGGGCAGACCCGGCGGTTGCAGGACGAGACGCTCCGGCACCGGGTCCATGCCACCTGCGCGCGCCGATCCGCTCCACGCGGTCAGGGTGAAGGTGGCGCACGTCGCAGCCAGCCAAGCGATGAGTCGAGCCGAATTGCCCAAGAAACGTCTCCCGTGGAGGCCGAGGCTACGTTTCGGGGCCAACTTGCGTCAAGTTGCCGCTGCGGGGCGTCGGCACTATGCGTCGGGCCGTGAACGACGAAACTCCGGCCGCGCTCGCCAGCGACGGCGTTCCCAGGCTCCGCGCTCCGCGGATGACGACGCCCTTCCACGTCGTGCTCGTCGAGCCGGAGATCCCGCCGAACACCGGGAACGTCGCGCGCATGACGGCCGCGACCGGCTGTCCTCTCCACCTCGTCGGCAAGCTCGGATTCCGCATCGACGAGCAGTCCGTGCGTCGCGCGGGAGTCGACTACTGGCACCTGGTCGACGTCCGCACGCACGTCGACTTCGACGCGTTCACGAGCGCCTTCCGGACCGCGTCGCCGGAGGGACGTATCTTCGTTTTTTCCGCGACCGCTTCACGGAGCTACCTCGACGCGGGGTTCCGGGCGGGGGACGCCCTCGTTTTCGGGAAAGAAAGTGTCGGACTTCCGGAAGCGTTGGTGCGCGCCCATGCGGATCGTGCGTTGGCCATCCCCACGATGGGTGCGGTGAGATCCCTCAACGTCGCGAACGCCGTCGGAATCGCGCTCTACGATGCGCTCCGGCAAGCCGACGCACTCGCACGCACATTCATGGGCTGAGCCCGGGGACGACTTCGATAGGTGCCTCGGAGGTTCCGAGACGCGATTCGAACGTCGTGTCGCACACGGTGCTCGTTCGCCTCTTTCGGGCCTTCGTTTCGGATTCGTCCTAGACTCTCCGTCATGCGAAACCGAACTTGGGCACTCCTTCTCGGCATGGGTCTCTTGAGCGTCGGCATCGGGTCGATGGAGGGCTGCGGCTCCTCCGGGGAATCCGGCGGAGACGACGCGGACGGTGGAACGAAGTCGGACTCGTCGACGACGGCCGACGGCTCGAACACGTCGGGCTCGTCCGGTTCGTCGGGCTCGTCCGGTTCGTCGGGTTCGTCCGGTTCGTCGGGGAGCTCGGGCACGTCGGGCACGGCGGGAGATTCCGGAACGTCGGGCTCCTCGGGGAGCTCCGGCTCGTCGGGCAGTTCGGGCTCGTCGGGCAGCTCCGGTTCGTCCGGTTCCGCCGGCACCGCCGGAAGCCCGAACCCGGCAGGATGCACGGCTCCGGATCAAGAGACGGAAGTCAACGACACGCCGGCGCAAGCGAACGCGCTCAGCACCAACAAGAGCTTCTGCGGCGTCGTCGGCACGGCGTCCGCCGGGGGCGGCGGCGACGGCGGGGGTGGCGGTGACGGAGGAGGCGACGGTGGCGGAGGCGGCAACGGCGACGGCGGCACGACCGCGGACCCGGCCGACTGCGTGAAGTTCACGCCGACCGGCGGCGTCTCGTTCAGCTGGGGCACGACGGGTTCGTCGGGCATCTCGTTCAAGTTCTACGGACCGGACGCGGGCGCGCCCGTCACCCTCGGTTCGGGTGCCTCGGTCACCATCGTCCCCGGCCAGGAGCACGTGGTCTGCGCCGAGACCGCGGGCGCGGCCCAGGGATACCGCCTCGACATCAAGTAGTCCGGGCGACGATCGACGTCGGAAGCGGCCGCGGTATGGGCGAGCGCGATGCTCCCCGCCGCGGCCGTTCCCTTTTCCGCGCCTCACTCGTACGCGGCGAGTCCGGTGACTTCCTGCCCGAGGACGAGCGTGTGGATGTCGTGCGTTCCCTCGTACGTGTAGACCGTCTCGAGGTTCATGAGGTGGCGCATGATCGGGTACTCGAGCGTGATGCCGTTTCCGCCGAGGATGTCGCGGCAGGTGCGGGAGATCTCGAGCGCACCCCGCACGTTGTGACGCTTGATCATGCTCACGTGCGCGGGCTTCAACGTCTTGTCCGCCTTGAGGCGTGACGCTTCGAGCACCTGCAGCTGCATGTTCGTGATCGTCGTGAGCATCTCGGCGAACTTCGCCTGCACGAGTTGGTGCTGCGCGATCGGCTTCTTGCCGAACTGCACGCGGTGGAGCGCGTAGTCCTTCGCGCTGTCGAAACACGCGATGGCCGCGCCGATGACACCCCACGCGATCCCGAACCGCGCCTGCGTGAGGCACGAGAGAGGGCCCTTCATGCCGCGCACGTTCGGCAGGAGCGCCTCCGGTCCGACCACGACGTCGTCGAGGATCAGTTCGCTCGTGACGCTCGCGCGGAGGCTCATCTTCTTGTGGATGAGACGCGCCTCGAAGCCCTCGGACTTCGTCGGCACGATGAAGCCGCGGACCTCGCCGTCGAGCCCACCGACCTTCGCCCAGACGATGGCGATGTCGGCGATGTTGCCGTTGGTGATCCAGCGCTTCGTGCCGGTGATGCGGAAACCGTCGCCGTCGGGCTTGGCGACCGTGCGCATGCCGGCGGGGTTCGAACCGGCATCGGGCTCGGTGAGACCGAAGCACCCGATGACCTCGCCCTTCGCCATCTTCGGGAGCCACCTCTGCTTCTGCTCCTCCGATCCGTACGCGTGGATCGGGTACATCGCGAGGCTGCCCTGCACGCTCGCGAAGCTCCGGATTCCGGAGTCGCCGCGCTCGAGTTCCTGCATCGCGAGGCCGTAGCCGACCTCGCTCAGACCCGCGCAGCCGTATCCGTGCAGGTTGCATCCGAGGAGGCCCATCTCCGCGATCGGACCCACGAGGTCCTTCGGGAAGGTGCCCCGTTCGAAGTGGTCGGCGATGCCCGGGAGGATGCGCGCGTCCACGAAGGCGCGGACGGCGTCGCGGATGGCCCGCTCTTCCGGGGCGAAGTGGCGGGAGAGCTCGAAAAAGTCCGGCATGGGAGGCCCGAGGTAGCACGAGGTGGGACGAATTTCCGCCGGTGAACTTGACCCAATTGATTATTTACTAAAAAGTAAATTCAGAGCGCCGGGATTGCGGCGCGTCCTGGAGATCCCGATGGCCAACGCCGTGCGTCTTCCCCAAATCTCGCAGCCCGAAGTCGAGGGCAAGGTGTCCGCCCAGAGCAGCTACGCGAGCGCCGCGGCCCGTGCAGCGGTGCCGGCGAAGGAGGGTCCGTCCGGGACCGAGACCATCGGCGTGAACCATCCGCTCCAATACGCGTGGACCTACGCGTCGGAGCGCGAGGACCTCCGCGTCCTCTACGAGAAGTCGAAGGACCTCATGTGGAACGCGCGCACGTACTTGCCGTGGGACACGAAGGTGGAGCCCGAGGCCGAGAACATCCCGGACTACCTGAACCCGCTCTTCTCGACGCCGCTCTGGCAGAAGCTCGACCCGAAGAAGGACATCCCGAACCTGCGTCGCCACATGGCGAGCTACCTGATCTCGAACTTCCTCCACGGCGAGCAGGGCGCGCTCCTGGCGACCGCCCAGATCGTCGAATCCGCGCCGACCATGGACGCGAAGTTCTACGGCGCCGCCCAGGTCTACGATGAGGCGCGGCACGTGGAAGCGTACGACCGCTACCTCCGCGAGAAGTTCGAACTCATCTACCCGGTGAGCCCGCACCTGAAGAAGCTGCTCGACATCATCCTCACGGAGAGCCGCTGGGACTTCAAATTCCTCGGGATGCAGATCATGGTCGAGGGACTCGCGCTCGGATCGTTCGGCGTGATCCACCAGACGGCGAGCGAGCCGCTGATCAAGGAAATCACGCACATGATCATGCAGGACGAGGCGCGCCACGTCGCGTTCGGCGTCCTCTCGCTGAAGGACACGTACAAGTCCATGAACCCCGCGGAGCTCAAGGACCGCGAGGACTTCGTGGTCGACAGCTCGCGCATGCTCCGCGATCGCTTCCTCGCGCAGGAGGTCTGGGAGCGTCTGGGCCTGCCCCAGAAGGAGTGCGAGAAGGCGGTCGACGAGTCGCCGTTCATGCAGCTTTTCCGGAAGCTCCTCTTCTCGAAGATCGTGCCCAACGTGAAGCGTCTCGGGCTCCTCACGCCGCGCGTTCGACGCGGCTTCGAGGAACTGGGTATCCTCGAGTTCGAGAATCTCGATCCCAGCGCATGATGACGGAACCTTCGCGAACGAAGCTCGACAAGATCGCCGCCAAGAACGAGGACGCTCCGAAGCGCAACGCGGCGGAGACGAAGCTCCGTATCTTGCGTGCGGCGGAAGCCGAGTTCGCCGCCAAGGGATTCGACGGGGCGCGTCTCGGCAACATCGCCCGCGCGGCGAGCGTGCAGCAAGCGCTCATCCACCACTACTTCGCGGACAAGGCCGGCCTCTACCGGGACGTCATCGGCCGCGCCCTCGAAGCGATGACCATGGAGTCCCTCGGCATCCTCTCCGGCCTCTCGGAGAAGGCCGACAACCATCACGAAGGTCGGAGCCGCGCGGCGGCGGAGGAAGTCCACGACCTCGTCGAGGCGTTCGTCGATCTGCTCCTCCGGTTCTATTCGACGCACGGCGCGATCATGGCGATCCTCCGCCACGAAGCGCAGGGCGGAGGCACCATCGCGGCGGACGTGGTCGCCGTCCAAGTCCGGCCCGTGGCCGAAGCCGTCACGGCGAAGATCGACTCCATGCGTGCGGCCGGGGAGATCCGGGCCGACGTCGAGCCGATGCACCTCTGCGTCTCGGCGGTCGCCATGGCCGCGTTCCCGTTCCAGGAGGAACCGTTCCTCGCCGCCACGTTCCCGGGCAAATGGGGCAAGGCCATGCCGATGGCCGAGCGGAAACGTGAAATCGTGGCCACCATCCTCCGTCGCATGATGCCCTGACGAAGACGCCGCTTTCGACTACGGTTCCCGGACGATCGTGGGAAGCGACGTCCGACAAACCTCCGGATTCGAGACGACGCGGAGGCGAAGTTCCTCCGTCGCGATCGCGTTCGCGTGCGGTCTGTCGGCCTGGGCGACCGCGTGCGCCGACGGGGATTCGACCGGAATCACCTACACGCCGCGGTCGAACCTGGAGGTCGGGCGTTCCACGTTCGTGATCCGCGTCCACGGGAGCGAAGGTCGCCTCGACATGTGCGGGATCTACCCGGTCGACGAGGGCGCACCTCCCGGCGACTCGGCGTCGCTCGTGCGGTACGCGTCCTCGATCGTCCTCGTCCCGAAGTCGGCCTCTTCCGGTGCACGCGTGCGCGTCGTCGCCGAACTGCACGCGGGAACGTCGGTCGACTCGTCCGTGTGTGCGGCGTCGGGAGAGCGGCCGAAGCCCCTCGTCCGCAAAGTGTTCATCGCCGGATTCTCGGAGGGTCACGTGTTGCCCGTCGGGACGACGTTCGACGTCGCGTGCCTCGGTGTCGTCGACTGCGACGAGACCCGCGAGACGTGCCGCGGAGGCCGATGCGAATCGGCGACCGTCCTCGAAGCGACGGGAGACGTCGGGGCGGGATCCGGTTCGTGCCTCGACCTCGCGTCCTCCACGGTGGCTCGGGACGTCGGACCGCTGGATGCCTCCTGCCGTGTGCGCCTTCCCGGCGCTCCGGGGGAGGGCACGCTGCTCGCGACGTTCCGCTTCGCCGGCGCCACCGCGGAGGAAGACTCGACCGCCGCCGCGGTCCTCGATCCGTCCGAATACACGAGCGCGGGAGGCGCGGACGTGGAGCTCGTCGGTCGGACCTGCGACCTCCTCCGCGAAGGCTACCTTCGCTCCATCGCCTTCGTCACACCGTGCGTCTCGAGCGCGCCGCGCACGACCGTGTGCGCGAACGCGGACGGTCCGGCGACGATCACGTCCGTGGCGACGTCGGCGAAGGCCGCGACCGACGGCGGACCGGACGCGACGATTCCGAAGGACGGGTCGTCGCCGGACGTTTCCGCCGGGGACGGCGGACGGGACGGCGCCGCGGATGCCACGTTGCCCGGCGACGGCGGCGACTCGGGGGCGCCCCTCGACTCCGGCCGCGACGCCTCCGAGGCATCGACGGACGCTGCGGGCGGCGACGGCGGCACGGACTCCGGCGACGGTGGCATGATCGCCGACGATTCGGGAACGGACGGCGAATCCGATTCGGGCGTCGACGAAGATTCGGGCTCCGGATCCGATTCCGGAAGCGGAGGCGTCTCGAGTGGCCCCGGGCTCGTGGTGTGCGAGCCGAGCACGGTCAACTGCAGTCTCGTCGACGATCGGGTCTGTTGCCGCGACGGCCAGAACCCCTCCGTCTGCACGACGAGCTCGCAGTGCGTGCTCGGCGCCCAGGACCGGTTCGAGTGCGACGACCGCAGCGACTGCCAGGCCAACCAGGAGTGCTGTTTCGTCCGCGACACGACCACCTCCCGTTCCGTGTGCATGGCCGAAGGCACGTGCGAATCGTCGTCGAACGCTTTCGTCCTCTGTTCGGCGTTCGACCCGACATGCCCGTTCAACGAGGCGTGCTACCGCGTCCGACCCGGCGAGGGCGTGGCCGAATGGCAATGCAATCTCACGACCGGCACACGTCACGTCGATTGCAGGGTCGGTGGCGTCCAATCCACGTATTGCGTCCCGCTCACCGGTTCGAGCGAAGTGTGCTGCGAGGATCCGATCGCGCCCGCGAACAACCACTGTTCCGCTTCGGGGTTCTGCGGGGGCATGGAGCGGCGATGGACGTGCGACGACGCCTCCGACTGCCCCGACGGCTACTTCTGCTGCGTCAACGCCGGTGACACCACGTCTTCGTGCCTGCCCCCCGCGATGTGCTCGACGGCGGGCGGATCGGTCGCGTGCAGCCGCGACGACACGCGGTGTCCGCCCGGGGAGTCGTGCACGGTCCCCACCCTCCCCACGAGTTCCGTGATTCTCCGGAAATGCGCGCACTGACCCGCGGCGCCGCGTCCGGGTGGCTCGTCCTCGCGGCGTCGACGACCGTCGCGTGTTCGGCCAAGGAGCCCACGGGCATCCGGTACACGCCGCGCTCGAACCTGGAACTCGAGGAATCGACGTTCGTCGTCCGCGTGTTCGGCGGGGAAGGTCGCCTCGACATGTGCGGCATCTATCCCGTCGACGAGTCGCGCGAGCCCGCGGACACGGTGTCCCTCGTGCGCTTCGCCTCGACTCTCGTGCTCGTTCCGCGGGACGCGGCGGACGGCGCGAAGGTGCGCGTCGTCGCGGAGCTCTTCGGCGGTCGGGGAGTGCCCGACACCGCGTGCTCCTCCTCCGGTCCACGCCCGACCCCGCTCGTCAGGAAGGTGTTCCTCGCGAACTTCTCGGGAGGTCACGTCCTTCCCATCGGCACGACCTTCGACGTCGCGTGCCTCGGCGTCGTCGAATGCGACGAGTCGCGCGAGACGTGCACGGCGGGCAAGTGCGCGTCCGCCGACGTCCTCGAAGCGACGGGCGACGTCTCCGGGGACGCGGATCGTTGTCTCGACCTCGGCGCGTGTTCGACCGCCGTCGACGTCGGACGCCTGGACGCTTCGTGCACCGTGGATCTCCCCGGTCCCGCCGCGGCGGGAACGCTCATCGCCACGTTCCGCCTCGCGACGGCCGGCTCCGACGCGACGGGAGCCTCGGCCGTCCTCGACCCGTCGGACTTCACGGTCGTCGCGCCGGACCGCGTCGAGTTCGTGGGGCGCACGTGCGATCTCGTCCGCGAAGGCTTCCTCGAATCGGTGGCGTACGTCGCGCCTTGCACGGCCGCCTCGCGTCCGACGGTCGTCTGTTCCAACGCGCCTTCGTCGTCCATCGCGTCCGTCGCGTCGACCGCCCGCACCGACGGGGGCGCGTCGAAACCCGACGCGACGGTCCCCGACGCGGCGTCCGACTCGGGGTCGTTCTCCGATGCGACGCCGGACGTCCGCGACGCCACGGTGAGCGACGCGTCCCACGATGCCGCGACGTCGGACGGCGCGGACGCGACGTCCGATGCGGGCGGCGATTCGATGGCGGGCTCGAACGACTCGGGAGCGGACTCGGGGGGCGACGGCGGTCTCGGCCCCGCGGGCAACTTCGACGGAAGCACGCCCGACGGCGGGGACTCCGGTTCGGACTCGGGATCGACGGGCCCGGAGCCGACGACGCCCGGGGTCGTCCTCTGCGGTGCCGGCCCGGAGGAGTGCAGCATCCTCGACGACCGCGTGTGCTGCGTCGAGACGACCTCCACGCAGTGCCAGACCAGCCTGGGATGCCAGGGAACTCCCGATCGTTACGAGTGCGACGACGCCGACGACTGCCCGGCGAACCAGGTGTGCTGCCGGTTCGAGTCCGCGCAGCGGACCGAGTCCAAGTGCCTCTCGTCCGCCTCGTGTGCGGGTACGCCCGGATCGTCGACCCTCTGCTCGCCCGCGCGCCCGAATTGCCCGGGCACGGGCCAATGCGCGCTGGTTCGCCCGAACGACACGGTGGCGCGGCGGGAGTGCGTGCCCATGGCCGGCAATCCCAGGGTCCCCTGTTACCTCAACGGAACCCCCGCCACGTTCTGCGGAAGCGCGGCGGGTGGATCGGTGTGCTGCGAGGACTACGCGAGCCCCACGCTGAGCGCGTGCGTGACCAACACGTGCCGACCGGGGACCTCCCGCTGGGAGTGCGACGACGCCTCGGATTGCCCCTTCGGCTACGTCTGCTGCGGCTCGCAGTCCGCGATGTCGTCCGCGTGCACCCTCGAGACCCTTTGCCGCGGGCAGTCGGGTTCGGAGATCCTGTGCACGGACACCGACGCGCGGTGTCCGAACGGCGGCACCTGTTCGGGCACGTTCGTGCCCGCGATGCCGACCCGCGTCGTGAAGCGGTTCTGTTCGCCCTGACGCGGCGGTGGTCCGGAGCGTGCGTCGTTCAGACGCGGCCGCTCGTGAGCGCGCGCAGGGAGGACGCCCGTTCGCGATCGAGTCGTGCCGACAGCCCGCGGTGGATGGTGGCCACGGTCGCCGGACCGCCGTACACGAAGCCCGTGTAGAGCTGCACGAGGTCGGCACCGGCGGCGAGGAAGTCCACGACGTCGGAGTCGTTCTCGATGCCGCCGACTCCGACGACGAGCGCATGCGGACCGAGCGCCGCGCGGCACTCCGCGACGACGCGGAGCGCGCGCGCTTTCAAGGGCGGTCCGCTCAGGCCTCCCGCGCCGATGCACCGGACGGCGTACGCGTCGGTGACGAGTCCGGTGCGGGCGAGGGTGGTGTTCGTCGCGACCACGCCGGGGATGCCGAGTGACGCGACGACCCGGAGGAGCGCGTCGAGATCCTCGTCCGAGAGATCCGGCGCGATCTTGACGAGCAGGGGCCGCGGTGTCGCGCTCCGGGCGGACACCTCCTGCAACGCCCCGAGGAGGCGACGCGCCAAGTCCGCGCCCTGGATCGCACGGAGGTCCTTCGTGTTCGGGGACGAGACGTTGACGACGACGAAGTCGGCCACGGGCAGGACGGTCTCGAGGCTGACCGCGTAGTCGTCGATCACGCCCTCGATCGGATCCAGGGAGACGTTCCGCGATTTCCCGATCGACACGGCCCAGGGGATCGTCCGCGCGTCGAACGATCGGGCGAGTCGCTCGGCGACCCGCGCAGCGCCGAGGTTCGGGAACCCGAGGCGGTTCACGAGCGCACGATCCTTCGGGAGACGGAACAGGTTCGGCGACGGATTCGCCTCCTGCGCCATCGCCGTGACGGTCCCGAACTCCGCGAAGCCGAACCCGAGGGACGCGACGGCGTTCGGAACGGTGCCGTTCTTGTCGAACCCGCCGGCGAGACCGACGGGCGAAGGGAAGGTCAGGCCGAGCGCGCGGACCTCGAGTCGCGGATCGCGTCGTCCCCACGAACGCGCCGCTGCCGCACGGAACCCGGGAACGAATTCGAGGGGCCGGAGAGCCGCGAGCCCCAGCGCGTGGGCGTCTTCGGGCATCAGGGCGAAGAGGAGCGGGCGGACGAGCGACGCGTACATGACCGGTGTTCGCTACCACGGAGGCGCGGGGACGCGGTAAGCTCCGCGCATGTCCGAGCGTGCACGTCGCGTCCCGTCGTCCGTCCTCTCGTCCGCAGGCTCCTTGCTCGTCCTCGCCTTCGTGGCGGGTGCGTGGGGTACCGGGCTCGTCGGATGCGCCGCGGAGGTGGTCGTCCCGGCGGCCGGTGAGAAAGGGGACGTTCCCGCGCTTCCCGGCGTCGCGGTCACCGACTCGGGGGCCGCGCCCGTGGATTCGGGAGTCGCCGTCTCCGACACGGGCGTCACGAACGACGCGGCCTCGGACGCCGAGACCAAGCTCCAGGGCTGTGGTGCGGCCGACTTCGTCGATCGCTCCGACGCCACCGCGAGTCGGAACCTCACGTGGGACTTCGACGCAGGGTCCATCCCCGAGAGGTGCATGAAGATCAAGGTCGGGCAGACCGTGACCTGGACCGGCAACTTCACGACGCACCCGCTCGTCGGTGGCGGCGGCGACACGCCGAACCCCGTCGACGGGGCCCAGACCGCGGGTGGCATGGCCACGTTCGCGAACGCGGGGACTTACGGCTACTTTTGCGACAACCACGCCTTCATGAAGGGGGCGATCCTCGTCGTTCCCTGACGCACCGCTTCCCGTTCCGAGTGCGACGTCACCACTCCCTACGTGACGCACGCGACCCGACGCACCCGACGTGACGAACCAGGCGTCCCGAACGGCGTTCGCGGAAGGTCGCGAGATCGTTCCATTCGTTCATGTCCTCGCCTAGGCTCGCGGGTCCCAAAAAAGGAGACCGCCCGTGATCATCGGAGTTCCGAAAGAGATCAAGACGCGTGAATACCGCGTCGGTATGACGCCCGCTGGAGTCCGGAGCCTGACGCAGAAGGGCCACAAGGTCCTCGTCGAGAAGGGCGCTGGCGAAGGCAGCGGCATCCGCGACGCCGAGTACGTCGGTCAGGGCGCCACCATCGTTCCGACTGCCGCCGACGCCTGGGGCGCCGAGATGGTCGTGAAGGTCAAGGAGCCGCTCCCGGCGGAGTACGGCTTCTTCCGCGAGAACCTCCTCCTCTACACGTACCTCCACCTCGCCGCGGAACCGGAGCTCACCAAGCAGCTCGCCGCCAAGAAGGTCCAGGCCGTCGCGTACGAGACGATCGAGACCGCGGACGGTTCGCTCCCGCTCCTCCGTCCGATGAGCGAAGTCGCCGGCCGCATGGCGACCCAGGTCGGTGCCACCTGTCTCGAGAAGGAGCGCGGCGGCAAGGGCGTGCTCCTCGGCGGCGTCCCCGGCACCCGCCGCGGCCGCGTCGTCATCCTCGGTGGCGGCGTCGTCGGTCAGAACGCCGCGACCATCGCCGTCGGCATGGGCGCGCAGGTGACCGTCCTCGACGTCCGCGCCCACACGATGGCCTACCTCGAGGACGTGTTCGGCGGTGCGTGCGAGACGCTCTACTCGAACCCGACGAACATCGAGCAGGCGGTCATGCGTGCCGACCTCGTCATCGGCGCCGTGCTCGTCACGGGTGCCGTGGCGCCGAAGCTCGTCACCGCCGATCTCGTCTCCCGCATGGAGAAGGGCTCCGTCATCGTCGACGTCGCCGTCGACCAGGGCGGATGCATCGAGACCTGCCGGCCGACGAACCACGACAACCCGACCTACGAGGTCAGCGGCGTCGTCCACTACTGCGTGCCGAACATGCCGGGCGCCGTCTCGCAGACGAGCACCTGGGCCCTCACGAACACCACGATCGGCTACGCCGTGAAGATGGCCGAGATGGGCCTCGTCGCCGCCGCCAAGGCCGACCGTGCCCTCGAACTCGGCATCAACTGCTTCGGCGGTCACGTCGTGTACGAGCCCGTCGCCCAGGCCCACAAGATGGACTACGTGCCGGTCGGGAAGCTCCTCGGCAAGTGATCGACGCTGCCCTCATCGACGGCGTCGAGGTGCTCTCCCTCGACGCCGGCAACGTCATCGTGTTCATGGACCACGAGAGGCTCTCGCGCATCCTGAAGCGCGCGGGCCTCGTCCATTCTCCCGAATCGCTCCGCTTGGCGGAACGGGAGGCCCGCGTCCTGCAGGAAGCGGGCAAGATGACGCGTATCCGGTGGCCCCACGAGAACGAGTCGGGGGCGCGTTCGTGGGGCGCCATGTTGGCGACCATCATGGAGAGGGCCGGTGCGCCGTCCGATCTCCTCGTCGAGATCCTCGTGATGCTCTGGCACGAGCACCACGAGTTCAATCTCTGGAGCAGGGTGCCCGAAGGTCTGATCGATTCCGTCCGAACGCTGCGTGAACGCGGTGTGCCGACGTTCGTCCTCTCGAACTCCGAGGGCCGTCTCGATCGCCTCTTCCGGCGTCTCGACATCTTCGACGCGTTCGCGCACGTGATCGACAGCGGCGTGCTCGGTATCGAGAAACCCGACGTCCGCATCTTCCGTGCGCTCGAAGAGGTGTCCCGTTCGACGCCCGGGAAGATCCTCCACCTCGGCGACACGATCGCGACGGACGTCGACGGTGCCGTGGCCGCCGGATGGCGTGTCGCCTTGGTCGATCCGAACGGATTCGTGGAAGGTCAGCGGCCCGAAGTCCCGCGCGTGCCGGGCGCACGGGAGGTCGCCGTCGCGCTTTCCGAACTCCGCGCCGGCGCGGTCGGAACGGCATGAGCGCGTCGTCGTCGAAGAAGCTCGTCGCGATCCTCCCGGGCGACGGAATCGGCCCGGAGGTGATGCGCGTCGCGCGCGGCATCCTCGAATTCTACCGCGACGAACGTGGCCTTCCCCTCGATCTGTGGGAACTCGATCTCGGCGCCGATCGCTTCCTCCGGGACGGCACGACCTACCCGAAGGAGGTCGCCGACCGCATCCGCGACGAAGCGAGCGCCGTCCTCCTCGGCGCGCTCGGCGACCCGCGGGTCCCCGGCATCGAATACGCGCGGGACATCCTCTTCGGCCTCCGATTCGGTCTCGATCTCTTCGCCAACGTGCGCCCCGTGAAGGCGCTCGACGATCGCCTCGTACCTCTGAAGGGCAAGACGGCGAAGGACGTCGACATGGTCGTCTTCCGCGAGAACACGGAGGGCATCTACGTCGGCATGGGCGGTCAGTTCAAACGCGGCACGCCGGACGAAATCGCCATCAACGAGGACGTCAACACGCGGAAGGGCGTCGAGCGCGTGATCCGCGCCGCGTTCGAGTTCGCGAAACGCCACGGCAAGAAGACCGTGCACATGGCCGACAAGTCGAACGCCATGAAACACGCGCACGAGCTCTGGTACCGCACCTTCTTCGAGGTCGCGAAGGAGTACCCGGGCATCACGCCGAAGCACCAGTTCGTCGACGCGATGTGCCTCTTCCTCGTGCAGGATCCGTCGCAGTACGAGGTCGTCGTCACGTGCAACCTCTTCGGGGACATCGTCACCGATCTCGGCGCCGCCCTGCAGGGCGGCCTCGGCATGGCCGCGAGCGCGAACGTGCACCCTTTGGCCGAAGGTTCGGCGAAACGCGTGGCGATGTTCGAACCCGTGCACGGTTCGGCGCCTCCGCTCGCCGGCAAGGACGTCGCGAATCCCCTGGCGAGCGTCCTCACGGTGGGCATGCTCCTCGCGCACCTCGGATATCCGGAGGAGGAACCGCGCCTCGAACGCCTCGTGGCGCGCGCCGTCGCGGAGAAGAAGTGCACCGCGGACGTCGGTGGCGACATGGGCACGCAGGCCGTCGGTGCCTGGGTTCGCGCCGAACTCACCCGCGCGTTCTGATCGTTCGCGACGATCGTCGAAGCTCCCGTCGCGCCGTCTCGCCCGCGTCTCGCCTCCGTTCGATTGGACGCCGGCGAGACTGGACCCAAGGAACCCCAGGGCTAGGGTTTCCTACGGACGTCACGCCGAGAAGAAATCGGTGTCGGCCGGGAACTTTTCGTCCCGCCCTCCGTCCAACCGTCCGGAGACTCGCGCCGCATGGGACTTCGCATCTGGAATGGTCTGATCCTCGGGGCGATGGCGATGATGTGGGTGGCCTCCGGCGCCCAGCGGGAGAAGCCCGTGCTCTCCGCCGCCGCTTCGGGCCACGTGCCGGGACTCGAGGCCGAACTGGCCCGAGGCCCCCAGGATTCCCGGGCGGTCCGGGACCTCGCGCAGGCCTACCTCGAGGCGAAGGCCCCCGGCTTCGCACAGCGGACCGTGGAGGCGGCCCCGGCCTCCGTCCGCGCCGACGCCGAGGTCGAACACGTCTACGCCCGCGCGCTCCTCGAACAAGGTCGCGCGGCGGACGCCCTCGCCGCCGAGCGTGACGTCCTCGCGACGTGCGCGAACGACGGATGCGAGACGCGTCTCGTGGTCCTCGCCACGCGTCGCGCCGCGATCCTCGAAGAACTCGTCCGACTCGGGGTGGAGGACGCCGCCGCGTACCCCGAAGTCACCCAAATCGCGTACCAGAACGCGACCCGTCAGGCCCGCCTCGCCCGCATCGATTGAAGGGATCCACCACGATGTCCGACGGCCGTCTTCGTGCTGCCGCCCCGTCCGTGATCGCGATCCCGTGGTTCTTCGCGTGCGCCTTCGGTTGCGCCCGCGTTCCCGCGAGATCGCCGAACGTCGAGCCCGCCGCCAGCGAGGAGGTCGGCGCGAACGTCGCGCGCTCGATCCTCCCTCCGATCGCACTCGCCGAGGTCGAGGACGCGGTCGTGCGCATCGTGGGCCCGCAGATGAATTGCACGGGCACGCTCGTGGCGCCGCAACTCGTCCTGACGGCGCACCATTGCGTGGTCGAACGGGGACCGCGCGGCGAGTTCACGGCGAAGCGGCTCGATCCGAAGACCCTCACCATCGAACTCGGCGGGGACTACCTCGCGTGGGGAACGGAATCGGTGAAGGCGATCGTGGCGCCTCCGTGCGGACACCAGGGCGGGGCGGGGGACGTGGCCGTTCTCGTGCTCTCGCGTCGCCTCGACGGCGTCGCCACCATGAAGCCGCGTCTCGCCGCGCCGCCGGAAATCGGCGAACCCATCGAACCCGTCGGGTTCGGACGTTGCGCGCTCTCGGAGGACGGCATACATCGCCACCGTCGGCCCGGCGGATCCATCCGCTCGATGACGGGCGAGACCATCCAGGTGGAAGCGTCGATCTGCCCCGGCGATTCCGGGGGTCCCATGTTGGGACGTGGCGGGCACGAGATCGTCGGCGTCGTCAGTCTCGCGGCGATGGACGGGAATCCGAACTCGCGCGAACTCGGCGTGATGGCCCGTGTGGACGCGTACCGACGGGTCCTCGGTCAGGGGCGTGCGATCGCCGAGGGGATCGACCCGTCGGATTTGCCCCCGCTCTCCTGCACCGAATGAAGGCGCGGAGGACGCGCGCTCACTCCACGCGTTTCCACGCCAGCGCGCGGATCGGATTCGAGAGCGCCGCGAGCGCGTAACGGGGATCGTGTTCGGTCCCGCCGCCGAGACCGACGCGGCATTCGGTGTCCGCGTCGTTCAGATCGGCGAGGCCGTCGCGCTCGCAAAGGAAGTGGCCGACGACGAATCCGGTCGTGACGTCGGCGATCGGGCGGACGCTCCTCACCCACGGCGTGGACTTGGAGATGCCCGCGGCCGCGGACACGCCCGCCGTCGAGGCGTCGCCCGTGTTGTAATAGAAGCGGAACGCGGGAGCGACCCAGGGGAAGACGCTCCGGAGATACGTGTCGACGTCCGTGCGCGCGGCGCCTCCCGGAGGGTCCGCCACGGGCTTGCCACGCTCGGCGGTGACGGGGACGAAGTCGCCGTAGAAGCCGTCGTCGTCCGGCACGAGGGTGCTCGTCGCGGTGGGCGACGCCTGCAGGTGGTAGAAGTGCAGAGCGAGCGGGCGCTCCCCACGGAGGAGCGCTTCGAGCTTCGGGACGGCGTCGGGATCCTGGGCCTTCGGGACGCCCGCGAGGCCGAGTGCGTTCGCCCGGGCTTCGAACGCCGAAAGACGATCGGACGAGAGACGTTCGACGAAGAGCGCGTACCCGAGGTGCGCCGTGATCATGCCCTCGCCGTGCGTGACGACCTCGACGTCCCGGACGCCCGCACGGAAGGCGAGCTCGAGGTCGGACGCCATCTCGCGGATCGCGCTCGTCGAATGGGACGCGCTGGACGGATCGGCCGACGCGTCGTCGTGCACGACCTGGAGATAGCCCGGAGCGGACTTGAGCTTGTCGGGCGTGCCGTCCCCGCGCGGCAACGTGGGTACGGCGTTCCAACGGACGAGCGCATCCAGGAGTCGCTCGTCGAGGTTCTCGAGCGAATCGCCGCCCTTCGGGACGCCGCGACCGTACGCGAAGATGAGTGCGGACGTTCCGTCGAAGACGCACGTGTCGAGGTTCTTGCCGCCGGTCGTCGCGTCGCTCGTGACCAGCCTCACGAGGGGCGACGGCGCCGCGCCCCGCCCGCCGAGGTTCCACACCGGGGACGCACCGTCGAAGATCTGGATCGCGTACGACGCTCCGTAGGGGCCGAGCTTCACGGCGCGTTCGGTCCTCCGGAACGAGTACGTCGCCGCCGAGGCGTCGGTCGCGAGACCGGGCGCGAAGACGCGGCTCGATCCGCGCTCCGTGCCGCAGCCGGCGTAGTCCACCGAACGGGTCCCGTACCGCGTACCGACGGGGACGACCTCCGTCGACCCGACGGCGCTCGAGGACTGCTCCGAGGGATCGGCGGCGACTCCTTCGGCCGCGCTGCACGCGACGACGAGAGGGAGCAGGACCGCCATGGAACGGGTGAAACGCATCGACTCCCCGATCGTACGCGTCCCGAGGGCCGGATCGGCGTGGACCCTCCGGAACTCGGCGAAGGAGAGCCACTTAAGACGACGACACGGCCCACCATTGTGGGGAATAGACCGAGCGCGGTGCCGCGTTTCCCGCGATCGGGCCCCCGGAAAAGGCGCTACTCTGCCTAGTTCCCGCGGGCCTTTGGTTCGCGGAAACCTTCCCGTCGTCCCCGTCCGATCGGAGAGTCGTCATGTGCGGAATCGTCGCGTACGTCGGTGCGAAAGAATGTGCGCCCATCCTCGTCGAAGGCCTGCGTCGCCTCGAGTACCGCGGCTACGACTCCGCCGGTCTCGCCGTCCAGACCGGCAAGGGCATCGAGATCGTCCGCGCCGTCGGCAAGCTCACGAACCTCGATCAAGCACTCCGCAAGCAGCCGCTCGCGGGAGCGGTCGGCGTCGGGCACACGCGTTGGGCGACGCACGGTAGGCCGAGCGAAGCGAACGCGCACCCCCACGTCTCGGGGAAGATCGCCGTCGTCCACAACGGAATCATCGAGAACCACGTCACCCTCCGGAAGGAACTGGAAGCGAAAGGCGTCCGCTTCGCGAGCGACACGGACACCGAGATCGTCGCGCACCTCGTGAACGAGGCGATGACGTCCGGTGCCAAGTCCCTCGAAGAGGGCGTCCGCAAGGCACTCGGTCGCGTCCACGGGGCGTACGCCATCGCGGTCGCCAGCGGCGATTCGCCGGAGGAGATCGTCGTCGCGAAGGACCAATCTCCTCTCGTCCTAGGTGTCGGGGACGGCGAGATGCTCGCCGCGAGCGACATCCCGGCGCTCCTCGCGCACACGCGCGACGTCATCTTCGTGCAGGACGGCGAGATGGCCGTCCTCCGCAAGGGGACGTATTCGCTCACCAAGATCGACGGCACGAAGGTCGAACGTGCATCGAAACGCATCGACTGGTCGCCGACCCAGGCGGAAAAGGGCGGCTACAAGCACTTCATGCTCAAGGAAATCCACGAGCAACCCCGCGCCATCGAGGACACGCTCCGCGGTCGCATCGACGTCCAGAACGGCGACGTCATCGACGGCGAGATGGGCCTCACGGCCGAGATCGCGAAGTCGGTCGGTCGCGTGTACTTCGTCGCGTGCGGCACGAGCTGCCACGCCGCCATGGCCGGGCGCTACTGGGTCGAGCAACTCGCGCGCATCCCGTCGACCGTCGAGATCGGGAGCGAGGTGCGGTACCGCGATCCCGTGTTCACGAAGGACGACCTCGTCGTCGCCGTGAGCCAGAGCGGCGAGACGGCCGACACCCTCGCCGCCATCAAGGCCGCGCGTGCCCAGGGCGCCCGCGTCCTCGCCGTCGCGAACGTCCTCGACAGCGCCATCCCCCGCGCCGCCGACGGTGCACTCTACACGCATGCCGGGCCGGAAATCGGCGTCGCGAGCACCAAGTGCTTCACGACCCAACTCGCCGCGCTCCTCATGCTCGCCGTCCAGCTCGGTCGCCGACGCGGTACGCTCGCGCCCGAGCGCGCGCGCACCATCCTGGACGCCCTCATGCGCGTCCCGCAGCAGATGCGCGAGGTCCTCACCAAGGCCGACGACATCCGCGTCATCGCCAAGCGACACCTCAAGTCGAAGGACATGCTCTTCCTCGGTCGCGGCACGGGCTTCCCGGTCGCCCTCGAGGGGGCGCTCAAGCTCAAGGAAATCTCGTACATCCACGCCGAGGGCTACGCCGCCGGCGAGATGAAGCACGGCCCGATCGCCCTCATCGACGAGGAGATGCCCGTCGTCGTCGTCTGTCCGCGGGACAACCACTACGAGAAGACTCTCTCGAACATGCAGGAAGTGAAGGCGCGTGAGGGCAAGCTCATCGCCGTCTGCACCGTGGGAGACGCCGACATCCACAAGCTCGTCTTCAACGAGGACGCCCCGCCTCCGAGCTCGCGCAGTGGAGGCTTCGGCGGGAGTGGTCCGCTGGTCGACGTCGTCGAGATTCCCGTCGCCGAGCCGGAAGTGCTCCCGCTGCTCACGGTGATCCCGCTGCAGCTCCTCGCGTACTCGATGGCCGACCTCAAGGGAACCGACGTCGACCAACCGCGCAACCTCGCCAAGACGGTCACGGTGGAATGAGCGCGACCGAGAAGACCACCGCCGATCTCCTCGCGTTCCTCCAGAAATCGCCGACGCCGTACCACGCGACCGCCGAAGCGGCCGCGCGTCTCGGAGCCGCGGGCTTCGTCGAGAAGGATCCCCGGACGTCGTGGTCCGGTCTCGCCGCCGGTCGTTACTTCGTCGTCCACGGAGGCACGTCCCTCGTGGCGTTCGTCGTCCCGACGTCCCGCAAGGTGGACGGCTTCCGGATCGTCGGCGCGCACACGGACAGTCCGAACCTCCGCGTGAAGCCGAACGGCAGCTACGTGAAGGAGGGCTACGCGCAGCTCGGCGTCGAGGTGTACGGAGGCGCGCTCCTCAACTCGTGGCTCGATCGGGATCTCGGTCTCGCGGGCCGCGCCGTGCTCCGTGGAACCGGCGGTGCGCTCGTGTTCCGGGATTTCGTGGTGGATCGTCCCATCCTCCGTGTGGCCCAACTGGCCATCCACCTCGATCGCGACGTGAACGAGAAGGGCGTCGTTCTCAATCGTCAGGAGCACCTCGCACCGATCTTCGGCCAGGCCACGGGCATCCACGATCTTCCATCGTTTCTCGCGAAGGAACTCGGCGTCGACGCGAAGAGTCTCGTCTCGACCGACGCGATGCTCTTCGATCTCACGGCTCCCACCCTCGGCGGGCCGAACCGCGAGTTCCTGTTCTCGGCCCGTCTCGACAACCTCGCCATGTGCCATGCCGGCACGATCGCCCTCGTCGCCGGCGCCGCCGCGGCCGAAGGCGCGTCCCTCGTCCCCGTGCTCGCGCTCTTCGATCACGAGGAGGTCGGTAGCGAGAGTCAGACCGGAGCGGGATCCGCGCTGCTCCCGCGCATCCTCGAACGCATCGTGCTCGGCCTCGGCGGTTCCGCCGACGACGTGCATCGCGTCCTGTCGTCTTCTGCGTGCGTCTCGGCCGACATGGCCCACGCCGTCCATCCGAACTACGAGGGGCGCCACGAGCCGCGCCACAAGCCGGTCCTCAACGGCGGGCCGGTCCTCAAGGTGAACGCGCAACAGCGCTACGCCACTTCGGTGGTCGGCGCGGCCGTCTTCGCGGAGCTGTGCCGCGAGGCGGAGGTGCCGATGCAGAAGTACGCCCACCGCACGGATCTGCCCTGCGGCAGCACCATCGGCCCCATCACCTCCACCCACCTCGGCATCCCGACGATCGACGTCGGCAACCCGATGCTCAGCATGCACTCCTCCCGGGAGATGGCGGGGAGCGCCGACCCCGACGCCATGACCCGCGTCTTGGGCCGGTTTTTCGCCACGACCGCCCGGATGTGACCGGCGGAAGATCGAATCGACGGGTGGGCCGTAAGACCCGGGAGAGAGGCGCGTTCCTGGAACGCACCCCCGAACCCTTCCGAGGTCTCCATGGCTCGCCGTCCGTCCCGCGTCCGTGAACTGTCCGCGATCGCCGTTCCGGCCCTCCTCGCCACGGGCGCCCTCGCCGTCTCGGCGTGCACCACCGAACGCGTGATCATCGTCCGGGAACCGGCATCGAAGGTGCTGGCCTCGAACGGGACGATCGCCACCGGCGGCGACGGATCGTACGGACCCGTGGACGAGACCACCGGCGACGCCCCCCTCGTTCCCGCGTCGGACGGACCGCTCGGCTTCGTCGACCGCGAACCCTCCGTCGACTATCGCACCGTCACGTCGCGCGTCGCGAACATGACCAGCGACTACGAACTCGCACGCCGCGTGGAGCGTCGGGGACTGTCGCTCGTGAACGTGGCGTGGGAGGACACGGGGCGGTACGAAGGTTCGTCCGTCGGGCCGAACATCACCGACCTCACGCTCCAGGTTCGTGCGCGCGATCGGGGCGGGTACGAGTCGTCGATCATGCCGGTCATCCGGTTCCCCAACTTCTCCGATCGCACGGGCGACGTGCCGGTCGACAAGTTCTTCGTCCGGGTGGGCAACGAACGCGGCGGTCCCCTCCGCTCCGTTCTCCTCGCCGACGTGCTCCGCGACGTGAAGTCGTTCGCGAGTGTGCCGGATTCGATCCTCGGCAGCGGCAACTTGATGGCGGCTCGCGACTCGCACTGGCTCGTGAGCGCCCAGGCCGTCTTCCTGCCCATCCCGAAGAGCGGCAAAGCCGAGTTCAACCCCGTGCTCTTCAACTACCCGTCGCGGCCCGGTGCTCCCGCGGTGCTCTCCATCCTCGTCACGAGGGAAGGCACGAGCATGCGCATCGTCGAGAACAACCCGGAAGACCGCTCCGGGGCCGGGTGGGGACAGGAAATCTACTTCAACGCGAAGGGACAACGCGCGGCGTTCACCGCCGAGCGGAAGAGCGACGTGGAAGCGCGCATCCAATCGCAAGGCGGGCCGAAAGACGAGAACGACAAGTCCGCGCTCGCGAAGGGGGCGGACGTGCTCTTCCTCGTGCAGGTGCCTCTCGTCCACGAACCGCCGCGTCCGCGTCCCATGCCGAGTCCTTCGTACGGTGTCGCCAAGAGCGCCGCGAAGGCCGACATGGGACCGCCGCCGGCCGCGGGCGCCGCCTACGAGAGCGCGCGTCGGAGCGACGTCGAGCAGGCCGTCCTCGGCCACGGCCCGAATCTGGGGCCCTTCCGCGAGGGCGGCGGCAAGCGACTCGTCCGCGACGCGCGCTTCCCCGTGCGCATCACCGTGCAGTTCTACAAGGCCACGAGCAACGGCGTCGTGAGTGACGTGGATCTCGACGGCATCTCGCGGTCCATCGGGAGCGTGTACGAACACGCGGACGCGGTGGGCTCCCTCGTCCTCCCCGACGGCGATCCGCGCCGTCCGACGGCGTGGCAACACGTCCCGCGCGAGTGGTTCCCCTGGTGAACGTCGTCTTCCTTCGCGCGACGCGGGGATCGCTCAGGCGCGGCGAAGGCGCTCGACGGCCGTCGGCAACTGCTTGACGGCCTGCTCCTGGGCGCGCGTGGCTTCCTCGATGCGCGCGGCGGAGGCGAGGAGTTGCTCCGTGCCCCGGGATTGCGCCCTGTGGCTGCCGCCCAGGTTCGTGACCATGTTCGAGATGTTCTCGATGGCCGACGAGATCTGACGGCCGCCGCGGGCCTGTTCCTGGGAACTCCGCTCGACGTGCTGCGTGATGATCCGCATCTTCTCGGCGCTCTTCATGATGAGCTCCGAGCCGCGGGCCTGTTGCGCGGTGGCGGCGGCGATCTGCTGCACGGTCTCGGCGATGCGGCCGATCGCGTCGGTGACCTGCTTCGAGCCCTTCGCCTGTTCGACGGTGGCGCGGGCGATGGCGCGCACCATGTTCGTCGACTTCTGGGACGACTCGAGGATCTTCTTCAGCGCGCGCTCCGCCTCGTTGGAGACCTCGACGCCGCGGTCGACGTTGTGGGCGCCGCGTTCCACGGCCAGGATCGCGTTCTTGGACTCGCCCTGCACGGTCTTGATGAGATCGGTGATCTCGCGCGTGCTCGCGCCGGCCCGTTCGGCGAGATCCTTGATCTCGTCGGCGACGACCGCGAAGCCCTTGCCTTGTTCGCCGGCCTGGGCGGCGATGATGGCGGCGTTCAGGGCGAGGAGGTTCGTCTGTTCGGCGACGTCGTCGATGACGTTCACGATCTGACCGATGGCCTCGATGCGGGACCCGAGGTTCGAGATGACGGCGACGGCCTCCTGCGAACTCTCCTTGATGCGGAAGATCTCGCTGATGGTCTTGAGGATGGCTTCCGCGCCCTTCTCGGCGTCGGTGGCGACCTCCTCGGAGAGGCGGGCGGTCTCGTTGGCGTTCGACTGGACCTGATCGATCGAGAGGTCCATCTCGTTCATCGAGGAGCTCGTCTCCTCGGCGGTCAGCGAGAGCGCGTCGACGTTCTTGGCGACTTCCTTGATCGAGTAGGCCATCTCCTCGATGGAGCTCACGGTCTCGCGCACGCTGCCCGCGAGTTCGCCGACGTTCTCCGCGACCTCGTCGTTCGTGGCCGTCATCTCGAGGATCGACGAGCTCGATTCCTCGGCGCTCTGGGTGAGCGCCTCGACGTGCGCCGCGACGTCGCGGATGGCCGTCGCCATGTCCTTGAGCAGGCGCGCGGTCTCCTCGGCGGCGTGTGCGGTCGTCGTCACGCCCTCGTTGAGGCGACGCGCGGTCTCCTCGAGGACGTCGGTGTCCCGGTGGACGTCGGCCTTGCGCGAGGTCTCCGAGGCGGCGAGCTTCTTCTGTTCGTCGGCGAGGGACGCGAGTTCCTCGTAGGCGCGAGCGAGTTCCGGCGAGAGGTCGGCGGGGATCACGACGCGGTCGCCGCGTGCGGCGCGTTTGGCCGCTTCGGCGAGGGACGTCACGGCGGCGGGAGGCGTCCCCGAACCGAAGACGAGCATCACGAGCGCGCCCACGATGCCGACGCCCACGGCGTAGGGCCCTGCTTCCTTCGCTCCGAAGGCCTGGGCCATGTACATCGCCACGATGCCGGCCCCGACCGCGACGAGGACTCCGACGAGCTGCTTTTGCGTGAGCGAATTCATGGAGGGGAGGAACGTCGAGCGTATCCCAGTTCGTCCGGGTGTCGCTCCGCAAAGACGGCGGTCAGACCACGCGTTTCCGGCGGCCCGGTAGGGCCGGGGCGCGTTCTTCGCGGAGCGTCACGCCACGTTCGTCGAACCGGCGACGGACCGTCTCGACGGCCACGGGGCTCGCATCGAACCCCACGAAATTCCGCCCCAACGCGTGGGCGGACACGAGCGTCGTCCCGCTCCCGGCGTACGGATCGAGGACCGTGTCGCCCGGAAGGGTGAGGGTCGTCACGAGGCGATCGAGGAGCGCGAGGGGCTTCTGGGAGGGATAGCCCGTGCGCTCCTTCGAGACCGGTGCGAGGACGCCGATGTCCCACACGTCCCCGAGCGGGACGCCCTTCGACTCCTCTTCCGTCGAGCTCGATCGGAGACGATCCTTGCCGTCGAAAACGGCGCGCTGCTTCCGCGTTCCCCAGGTCGCCAGGGTCGACGCGGCGAGCGGTTCGTAGGCCTGGGTCCATCGCGGCGCGACGTCCGGATCCTTGCGGAACCGGAGGAGGACGTCGTGGACGCGTTGGTAGTTCGGCGTCTTCGACGGCCATCGGCGGTAGCGCCAGATGATCTCGCTCGCGAAACACTCGGGCCCGAAGATCTCGTCCCCGAGGACGCGCACGTAGTGACTCGTCTTCGGGTCGACGTGCACCACGAGCGATCCGTGGGGCGCGAGGAGATCGCGGATCGCTTCCATGCGCGGCGCGAGCGCCTCCAGGTACGACGCCTGATCGTCCCACCGATCGTCGAAGGCGGCCTTGCGCAGACGCTTCGCGCCTCGTCGGACGGAACCGTCCCCCGCCGTTCCGCCGACGGCTTCGTGGACACGGTTGGTCAAGAACGGAGGGTCCATGTACGCCAGGGCCACGTGGGCGCCCGACGATTCGTGGAGCCTCCGGAGCGAGGCGAGGTTGTCGCCCACCCAGAACCGCCCCCGACCGTCGTCGGTCGCGAAGCGCGCTTCCGGCTCGCTTCCGTCGTCCTCCGCCTCGTCCCGCGCGCGATCCCTGCCGGGCCACGCCAAGACCGCCTGCCGCAACCGCTTCACGCTTCCGGATGCACCCACAGGTAGGAAAATGTAGTTAGGACGTCGTTTCCTGCCCAATTTCCCGCGAACCGGGCGGGCAAGGCGGTAGAAGCGACCCGTGGTGCGTCCCGCTCCAACGTCCTTCCTGGGACTCGTCCTGGTCCTCGCGGCGTCCGCGGGATGTTCGCGGCTTTCGGGCTCCTCGCGGCCCGAGGCGTCCCCGGAATCCGTGGTGCGCGCGTGGCTGGAGGCCGTCGACGACGCCCCCGGGTCCGAAGCCGCCGCGCTCCGGAGTTTCGCGCTCCTGTCGGAGGCCGCCCGCGCGAACCTCGACGAAAGGTCCCGACGCACCAACGTCCTCTTCGGGCGCCGCACCCGCGCCGACGAGATGATCGTCCACGGAATGAGCGGTCTCCGGTTCCGCCCGTCGCGGTTCGAGACCCGGGCCGAAGGGGCCACGGCCCAGGTCGTCGTTTCCGGCAACGAGAACGAACGCGCGGTCTTTTCCTGCGTGCGGGAAGGCGACGGATGGCACGTCGATCTCGCGCTTCCGCCCCTTCCGGCGCAGATCCGGCACTGACGTCGTCGACCTGCGGCGGCCGACCGGCGAGGCGGTTGCGGGACGGCCTTCCGCGACTTAGCTTCGGAAACCGAGCATGGCCGAGAATTTCTACAGCGCGCTGGGAGTCGAACGGAAGGCGGACGCCGAGACGATCAAGAAGGCGTTCCGCAAGCTCGCCCGCGAACTCCATCCGGACAAGAACCCGGGCAACAAGGACGCCGAGGCGCGCTTCAAGGCCGTGAACCACGCGTACGAGGTCCTCTCCGATCCGCAACGTCGGAAGCTCTACGACGAGTTCGGCGAAGACGGTCTCCGGGAAGGGTTCGATCCGGATCGTGCCCGCGGCTACCAGCAATGGGCTTCCCGCCAACCGGGAGGCGCCGGAGGTGGCGGCGTCAACCTCGAGGATCTCTTCGGAGGTGCGGCGGGTGGCAGCGGCTTCGGCGACATGTTCGGGGACATCTTCGGTGGCCGCGGCCGACGTCCGCGTGGTCCGCAGAAGGGACAGGACATCGAGAGCCGCCTCACCGTCGACTTCGTCTCCGCCGTGCGTGGCACGACCCTCGAGCTCCGATCGCCCTCGGGCGCCGGAACCGTGACCGTGCGCATTCCCGCGGGCGCCGCCGAAGGCAACCGACTCAAGATCGCGGGCCAAGGCGCGCCGTCCCAGAGCGGCGGACCGCCGGGGGACCTGTTCCTCGTCGTCCACGTCGAGCCCCATCCCTTCTTCCGTCGCGAAGGGGACGATCTCCACCTCGACGTGCCCATCACCGTCGCCGAAGCGTATTTCGGCGCGAAGGTGAAGGTGCCGACGCCGGACGGCACGGTGACGCTCAAGGTGCCCGAGGGCACGCAGAGCGGCGGCCGCCTTCGTCTGCGCGAGAAAGGGGTCCAGCGGAAAGGCAAGCCGGCCGGGGACCTCTACGTGCACTTCGCCGTGCGCATCCCGGAAACGCGAAACGCGGCCCTCGACGGCCTGATGACCGAATTGTCCAAGCAGCCCGCGGGCGATCCCCGGGAAGACCTCCGGTTCTGACGACACGTGGCCGGGCACCCTCGCGGTACCCGCGACCGCGCCCGAATCCGGGCATCCCGATCCCGGCGACAACGGCGCACATGAACGAAGGTCGAGGCCGTGGGCATGAGCACATCCACGCGTCGGTCGCCGGCGACTTGATCTACGCTCGGACGATGGCTCCGCCGCGTGCGCGTGGTTCCCGTCGTCCGATCCGCGGTCTCCTCGCGGCGTTCGTCGTCACGTGCGTACCCGTCGCGATCGCGGCGTGCGGATCGCGTCCGCCGCCGGCCCCCGCGCTCCCGACGCCGGCTCCGGTCCCGACGATCAGCGAAGCGGAACGACTGGCGGCCGAAGAAGCCAAGCCCGCCGAGAACGGCGCTCTCGCCATCGCGTGCGGCGACTTCCACACCTGCGCGCTCCGTGCCGACGGCACCATCTGGTGTTGGGGACGGAACCGCGCCGGGCAGGTGGGGAGCGGTGACGAACCCAACCGACCGAAGCCCGCCGCGGTGCCCGCGCTCGACGAAGGCCGGGCCCTCGCGCTCGGATCCACCTTCTCGTGCGCGCTGAAGAAGGACGCGACCCTCCGGTGCTGGGGGACCGGCAAGCTCCTCGCGGACGCCGTGAATCGCGAG
The DNA here is from genome assembly GCA_046351475.1 of Polyangiaceae bacterium. Lineage (GTDB taxonomy): Bacteria > Myxococcota_A > Polyangia > Polyangiales > Polyangiaceae > JAXLYL01. The sequence continues at coordinate 41,371 of JAXLYL010000033.1, read as the reverse complement.
AGGATTCCTCCGACGGCCGTCGAGTCCGTGGCGGACGTGGAGGAACTGCAAGCGGGTGGCTACCTCACGTGCGCGCGCCAACGGACGGGGAAGATCCGGTGCTGGGGCCTCGAAGGCGAGGTGAAATGGAAGACACCGGATCTTCCGAAGGCGAAGCAAATCGTGGCGGCCGCGGCCCACGGTTGCGCGCGACTCGCCGACGGTTCGGTGCGCTGCTGGGGCGAGAACCCGTGGGGAGGCAACGGCCCGTTCTCGAAGCCGTCGATCGCGGGCACCCTCGAGATCGCGACGGGCGACACGTTCGCGTGCGCGATCGTGGAGAAGGGGAAGGTCAAGTGTTGGGGGCGCAACGATCACGGTGAACTCGGGATCGCGCCCGATCACGACTACCATCAGAAGCCCGTGCTCGTTCCGGGCGTCGAAGGCGCGAAGTCCCTCGCGGCCGGCGAATCGCAGGCCTGCGCCGTGCTCGACGACGGTCGCGCGTGGTGTTGGGGGTCGAACACGAAGGGCGAGCTCGGCACCGCGGACGGACCCAGCACGTCGGAAGCGCCCATGGCCGTGCGTGGTCTCTCGGACGTCGAACAGATCAGCGTCGGCAGCCAACACGCGTGCGCGAGGACGAAGCTCGGGCACGTGTACTGTTGGGGCGGCAACGGCGCGGGGCAACTCGGCAACGGCACCGAAGCCGATTCGAAGAAGCCGATCCGGGTGCGGTTCTGAAGGCGTCCGTGGAAGTCGTCGCCCTCATCCCCGCACGTCACGCGTCGGAGAGGTTTCCCGGCAAGGCCCTCGTGCCCATCGCGGGTGTGCCCATGATCGTGCGCGTCGAAGCGCGGGTGCGTCGTGCCGAAGGTATCGACGCCACGTACGTCGTCACCGACGACGACAGGATCGAACGCGCCGTCCGCGAGGCCGGCGGGCGGGTGCTCCGCGTCGACGAGGCGTGCGCGAGCGGCACCGATCGGATCGCGCGTGCCGCCGGACGTCTCGAGTGCACCTGGGTCGTGAACGTCCAAGGGGACGAACCCCTCGTCGCGCCGGACGTCGTCTCCGAGGTCGTCCGGACGTTGCGGCGGGGAGACGCCGACATCGTGACGGTGGCGACGCCGATGCGATCCGCTTCCGAAGAAGGGGACCCGAACGTCGTGAAGGTCGTCCGCGACGCGACGGGGCGCGCGCTCTACTTCTCGCGCGCGTGCATTCCCCATCGGACGGCACCGGGCGACCCTGAGGGTACGGTGCGTCCCAGGAAACACGTCGGTCTGTACGGATTCCGGAAGGACTACCTGCTCCGATTCGCCGGGATGCCTCCCTCCCCGCTCGAGAAGACCGAGCGTCTCGAACAGTTGCGCGCCATGGAAGCCGGGCACACGATCCGCGTGATCGACACGGACCACGACACCGTCGGCGTCGACGTTCCCGCGGACGTCGCGAAGGTCGAGGCCATTCTCTCGGGAGCGACAGGATGACGAGCATCGCGATTTCGATCGGGGACGTGGTGGTGGGAGGTGGCGCGCCCTTCGTCTTCGTGGGCGGACCCTGCGTGATCGAATCGGAGGTCCATGCGCTCCGCATGGCCCACGCCATCGCCGACATCGCGCGACGTCACGCGATTCCGTTCGTCTTCAAGTCGTCCTTCGACAAGGCCAACCGTACGTCCGCCCGCGCGTTCCGGGGTGTCCGCTTCGACGAGGGCCTCCGCATCCTCGAACGCGTGAAGCGGGACGTCGGCGTGAAGGTCCTCACCGACATCCACGAGCCGCACCATGCCGCTCCCGTCTCGGAGGTCGTCGACGTCCTCCAGATCCCGGCGTTCCTCTGCCGACAGACCGATCTCCTGGTCGCGGCCGCCGACACCGGAGCCGTCGTCAACGTGAAGAAGGGACAGTTCCTCTCGCCCGCCGAGGTCGGTCACGTGTTGGACAAGGTCCGGTCCGCGGGAAACCCCAACGTCATGATCACCGAGCGCGGGACCTCGTTCGGCTACAACGACCTGGTCGTCGACATGAGAGGGCTCGTCGCGATGCGCGAGTTCCGGGCGCCGGTCGTTCTCGACGTGACCCACGCCCTCCAGTCTCCCGGCGGGAGAGGGGATCGTTCGGGCGGCCGTCGGGAGTTCGCGCCCTATCTCCTCAACGCGGGGGTCGCCATCGGCATCGACGCCGTGTTCATGGAGGTCCACGACGATCCGGACAACGCCCCGAGCGACGGCCCGAACATGGTCCGACTCGACGATCTCGAGCGTATGCTCGTGGGCGCGAAGAGACTCGATGCGCTCGCCAAGCACGATCTTTACTGAGCTCCGGGAGCTCCCCGTGATTCGCCGTCTGGCGACCCGCGGGCGTCGAATGGCGCGGGACGGATGGTCGGTCGGGCTCGGCGCCCTGGGCGCGCACGTCGTCGTCGTCTTCGACGACCCCGCACGGTTGAGGTACCTGGCGATGCTCCGTCGACCCACGCTCGTCGCCACGGGACCGGACGTCGCCCATGAAGCGGAGCGCCTCGGTCATTCGGGCGTCCTCTGTCTCCCGGACTTCGCGGAGCCGCACGCGACCTTCGACGAGCTCTTCGCGACCCAGGCCGGCAGGGTCGAAGCGTTCCTGGGTGAGGTCGCGTCTTCCGCCCGCGAGAAGCGTCTCGCGGAGATCCTCGTCTTCGACGTCCTCCGCCACCACAGTGACGCCCTCCATCTGGTCCGGGCCGCGGAAGTGGTGCGGAAGCGCGTGGACGCGAAACGGGTGCTCTTCCGGGTCCGGGCGCCGGATCGATTCCTGGCGATGACCGGGGAGGACCAGGCGTGAACCTCGTACTGGCGGCATTCACCGCACCCGATGCGACGAACGTCGTTCCGGCGTTGCCGACCTTGCGTCGCCACGCCACCGTGCACTTCGTCGACGGGTACATGAATCCCGCGGCAGCGAACGGCATCGACGAGATCCACGTGCCTCCGCGTCCGGGATCGCGCGCATGCACGCGTCGCGAGGAGGCAATCGCCCGCGCCACGGACGACGCCGAAGATCGCGCGTTCGCCGCGGCGTGGCTCGACGAGCTCCCGACGTTCTTCGAACGGACGTTCACCCGCCTCGCCGCCGACGCGGTGATCGTCACCTCCAAGGACATCGAGTCGACGATTGCCGCGGACGCCGCGCGACGTGCCGGGATCCCACGCGTCTGCGTCCTCACGCCGTTCCACGAGTTCAAGTACGACGCCCTGTTCGTTCCACACGACGCGCCCGTGCCTTACCTCGTCGCGGGCGCTTTCGGTCGCGAACGTGTCGAACGCCGGGGTGTCCCGTCGTCGGACGTTCACGTGGTCGGCAATCCGAGGTTCGATTCGCTCCTCCTCGGGTCGAACGGGCCCTCTCCTCACGAGGACCCGCGCCCGATCCCGGAGCGTCACGTCGTCCTCGTGGCTTCCCAAGGACTGCCCGAGAACCGGACGCTCTGGGACAGGCTCGTCCGCTACGCCATCCATCGGCCGGACGTGGAGCTCGTCCTCCGAGTCCATCCCGCGCTCGGTTCCGGAGCTGTCGCGGAAGCGGAGGCGATGGTCGCTCGCGCCCGGTTCGCGACGGGAGGCCGCGTATCTGTCTCGCGCCGCGATCTCCACGCAGATCTCCGCGCGGCGTCCGCGCTCGTCGCTTTCACGTCCATGGTGATCCTTGACGCCTTGGTGCTCTCCGTTCCCGTCGTCCTTTGGTCGCCGGACGGACTTCCTGCGCGTGTTCCCTTCGGGCGGGACGGTCATGCGCTCGTGGCGCGCCATGGCGGGGAGCTCTCCGCGCACCTCGACGCGCTCGCCCCCGGGTCGCCGTTCCGGGAATCGTGGGTACGTGCCCGTGTCGGTGCCCACGTTCGCTACCTGGGGGACGGTCCCGCGACGCCTCGGTTCGTCGAGACGTTGCTCGCGGTGTGCGAGCGAGGACGCAGCTCGTGACCCGGTATTTCATCCGCGACGACGATGCGAACGCGACGACGGACCCGGCAATGATCGAGCGCGTCTATGCACCGCTCCTCGACGCGGGTCACGTCCTGAACTTTTCGGTCATCCCCGAGGTCGCCCTCGCCACGCGACGTCGCGACGGCGAACGCGAGTACTTCATTGCGACAGACGCTCCGGACGGAGGGACCTTGGCTCTTTCGGACGAATCGCCCATCGTACGGTGGCTCCGGGCGCACCCCGCGCACGGAGCGTCGATGCACGGTTTCACGCACGAACGGATCCACGGACGGGCGGAGTTCGACGTTCCTGGACGCGAGTCGGCGCGGGACCGTATCGCTCGCGCCCAACGCGTCTGGGAAGGGGCGTTCGGAGCCCGCGCGCGCTCTTTCGTCCCTCCGTGGGACATGCTCTCTCGCGACGCCGTCGACGTGATGACGGATTCGTTCGACCTCGTTTCCGCCGGTTGGTTGAATTGGCGGAGACTCTCCGTCCGCGCGTGGCCTTCCCACGCGTTGGAGCGTGCCCTCCGCAGGCAGTTCCTCCGGGTGGGAGGCACGTGGCTCTTGCGACACCGTGGAGCCGTCGGTCCATCGACGGACCCCGGGCACCTCGGCGTACGCGTCCGGTCGGCGTCCCGATTCGAGCCCGTGGTCACCATCGTCGTGCACCACGCGGAATTCGCACGAGCGATGCCCGAGTCCGGACCCCACCCCGTGGTGTGCGCTCTCGCTCGGGCCGTCCCGTGCGCGGCGACGCTGCACGTCCGCGACGTCCCGAATTTCCTGGTTTCCGCATGACCCGCGCGTCGTGGAGGACCTTCGCCCGGGAAGTCACACGTGAAATCGCCGCGACGATCGACGTCTTCCTCGCGTCCCGGAAACTTGGTCGCTCCCCGTCGTTCTGGCGGCCCGGGTGGTCCCGGCGGCCGACGTTCGGCGCGGTGTCGGACGTCCGGTTGAAGGGGCCCGTCGACGCGATCGTGACGTGGGTCGACTCCACCGATCGACGTTGGGCGGCGGCGCGGGACGCCGAGGCCGCGCGTGTCGGGCGTGATCGGGACGGGAGGGAATCCTGGCGCGAGCACCACGACGGCGGCATGCTCCGCTATGCCCTCCGAGGCCTCGCGCGTCACGCGCCGTTCGTCCGGAACGTGCACCTGGTGACCGAAGGCCACGTGCCCGCGTGGCTGGCGCGGGACGCCGAGGGGCTGCGCGTCGTCGAACACGGGTCGATCTTCCGCGATGGCACTCATCTCCCGACCTTCAATTCTCTCGCCATCGAGTCGCACCTGGCGGACATCGAAGGGCTCTCGGAGAGTTTTCTCTACGTCAACGACGATGTCTGCCTGCTGGAGGACACGGTCGCCGGGGACTTCTTCGACGGTGACGGGCGTCCGCGCGTGTTCCTCGACCACACGCCGTTCCGCAAGTTCGAGCGAAGACCGGCGGACCCCTTCGTCGCGATGCTCGAGCGGACCGCACGACTCCTCTCGGAGCGCGTTCCAGGACGGGATCGGCCCGAGTTTACGCACAACCACGGAGTGTCCGCTCACGCGCGTGAGGTCCATCGTCGACTGTGGGCGACGTTCGGCGACGAGCTCGAACGCACGTCCGCGTCGCGGTTCCGGTCCGCCGACGACTTCGCGCTCGTGTCCGTGGCGGCGCCGCATGCGTCGCTCGCGTGGGGCTTCGGAGTGCCCGGCCGCATACCCACGGCTCTCGTCGAGCTCCATGGCGACGCCGCGGTCGACGACGAGACGCTGGCCCTCGTCGCGAAGTACTCACCGACCGTCGTCTGCATCAACTCCGCGACCGACGAAGCGTCCTGGGCCCGAGCGCGCGCTTGGCTCGACGTCCGACTTCCGATTCCGTCCCGGTTCGAACGCGACGTCGTCGACTGACGCGGTCACGCCACGAGGGCGTCGATCATTTCCGCGATCGGACGAGCACGTTCCGTCCACGTGTGCCTTCTCGCGAGGCGCCACCGCGCCTCCCGGAGTCCGTCGTCGAAGGACGCGCCGACGAGCTCGCGCAAGGCCCGCACGAACCCGGCGACGTCCGATTCGACACGCACGACGTCCCGGAATTCGTCGAATTGCGCGCACGAATCGCTCGCGACGATGGGCTGGCCGTAGGGCAATTGGAGGAAGAGGCGCGTGGGGCTCCCCACGGGATTCACGCTGGTGCCGGAATACGGCATCGCCGCGAGATCCACGGCCCTCGCGTACTCCGAGAGCGTGCGGTGCGATACCGGGCCCACGAAGGCGCACCTCGGGTGTCGGACGAGATCACGCAGAACGGCGCGGTCCTCGATCGCGAGCTCGTACTCTTCCACGTTCCCCACGAAGAGCCAGCGCAGCTCCGGCACGTTGTCGAGCGCGGCACGGATCCAGTCGAGTCGGAGTCGGCTCGAAATCGTGCCCAGGACGCCGACGACGGGGCGCTGGAACGACGCCGGAAGTCCAGCGGGGAGCGGTGCCGGCGCGGCCGGAACGACGTCAGGAACGAGGTCACGCGCCACCGCGTTGCGCGACACGAGCACGTCCGACCGGGGGAATCCGTGACGTGCGGCGAGGAGGTCGGCGAGCTTCTCGGATACGGCGACGACCTTCGTCGAAACCGCGACGATACGGGCTTCCCTCTCCAGGCGGATCGCGGCGTGACGTCCGAGGTTCACGTCGTCTCCCGCGACGTAGACGACCGCACGTCGGACGCCGTCCTTCGCACGCACGATCTCGGGGAGGAGAGGAGCTTGATCCGTACCCGTCACGATCACGCACCGCGCCGCACGCAGCGCGTGGAGTACCGTGGGTCGCGAAGCCAGCCACGCCAGCGCCGTGCCCCGTTCGATGTACCGTTTCCACGGAGCGCCCGGGGTCTCCATCCGGTCCTGGTGAACGACGCCGTCGTGGACGAGGACGAGCTTCGTCGGCGTCGCCTCCGCCACGGCCTTCATGCGCGCCCTCATCGCGGGATCCTTGCGGACGAGCGCGAGAACGTCGCCCGCCGTGCGCGATCGTGAGACCATGGCGCGACGATGATAGTCGGAACCGGCCTCGACCGCCGCGATTCGGCCGCGACACCTTCCGAGGCGCGTGCGGAGGGGCGCCCGCTGGCGTGGACGATCCATTCCCCCCGCGGCGCCCACGCCGTGATCCACGGTCGCCGCGTCCGGAATCGAAGGTTGCGATTCGTCGCCAGCCTCGTCCTCGTCCTCGCCATGAACGACTTCCGCTCGCGCTACCGCAGCCAGGCGCTGGGCCTCGTATGGGCCCTCGTGCATCCCCTGGCGATGATGGGCATCCTGACGTTCGTGTTCCGGCACGTCGCGAAGGTGGACGTAGCGGACTACCCCGTCTTCGTCCTCATCGGCATCGTGTACTGGCAGTTCGCTACCCGGGCCTGGACGGGGGCGACGCGCGTCTTCGTGGCCAACTCGAGCGTCTCCAAACGCGCGACATTCCCGAGATTCGTCCTGCCGATATCCGTCGTCTTCTCGTGGTCAATCAGTGCGGCGATCGATTCGACGTTGGTGCTCCTCATCGGATTCCTGCTCAGGGGGGCGTTGCACTTCGGTCTGACCTGGGTCCTCATTCCCGTCCTCGTCCTCGTCTTCGAGATGCTCGTCGTCGGACTCGCCCTCCTGACATCGACGCTCTTCGCGCGGTTCCGCGACGTCCTCTACATGGTCGAAACCTCGATCATTTTCGTGTACTGGGCCACGCCCGTCCTCTACCCCATGCGTCTCGTCCCCGAACGTGTGCGTCCGTTCGTCTACCTGAATCCGTTCGCGTCGTTCCTCGAGATATTCCGCGCCGTCCTCATGACCGACGCGTGGCCCGATCCGCGGGTGGTCGCCGTCGCCTTCATCACCGCGCTTCTGACGTTCGCGTTGGGAAGCTTCGTGTACGACAAGAACGCGCATGTCCTCTCCGACTACGTTTGAACCTCTGAACGTCGCGGATTTTCCGGAAACGTGCGTCGTCCGCGGACGGGGCGTCTCGAAGCGCTTCCCCGCCGACAGGAAGGACAGCCTCGTCGGGAAGGTCCGGCGCTTCCTGGAAGGCGTGAAGGTCCCGGAGCCTCGCTGGGCTCTCCACGGCGTAGACTTCGACGTCCACCGCGGCGAGGTCGTCGGCATCGTCGGGGAGAACGGCTGCGGGAAGACGACCCTCCTCTCGATCGTCGCCGGCGCCACCTATCCGACGTCGGGGGAGGTCGCCGTGGCCGGTAGGATCTCGGCCCTCCTCTCCTTGGGCATGGGATTCGAAGGCGACATGACGACCCGGGAGGCGATCGAGATCAACGCCGTCGTCATGGGGTTGACGGCCGAAGCCGCGCGGAACGCCGTTCCGACCATCCTCGAATTCGCGGAGATGACCGGCCGCGAACTCACCTTGATCCGACACCTCTCGAGCGGGATGCGTGCCCGACTCGCCTTCGCGGTCGGAGTCCTCGTGGAACCCGACATCCTCCTCGTCGACGAGATCCTGGCCGTCGGCGACGAGAGCTTCCAGGAGAAGTGCCGGGCGCGGATTCGCGCCATGAGCGGCGAGGGGGTCGGCGTCGTCTTCGTGTCCCACGACATGGCGCTCGTCCGCTCGATGTGCACACGCGTCGTCTGGATTGACGCGGGGAAGATCGTCCGCGCCGGTGACGCGGAGACGGTCGTGACGGAATACGTGGCCGAGGCCGGACGCCGGACCGCGCTCCGGGCGTCGCAGGGGCCCCGCCGTCCGTCCCTACGTCCCTGAACGCCCCTCGGCGTCCACGGGCCGCCGGACGATCAGCCGGTGCGAACGGCGCGCGCGGCGAGTTCGCCGGCGCGTGCGGCCGCCGCCACCGCGCCGGGCGAGGTCTCACGCGACGTGCGCTTCGCGAAGGCCGCGGTCGCGAGCTCGCGCGCTCCCGAGAACCCGACCCAGAGGTGGCTCCAGGTCACGAACAGGCAGAACGCGGCGTGGAGATGGAGATTCGAGCGTAGGGCGAGCGCCGTGAACCACGCGTAGGCTCCGCCGACGACGAGCTGCAGGACCACGAGTGGCGCCCGCTTGGCGAAGTACCTCGGGACGGCGAGGGCACCCGCCGGGGAGTCGCCGACCTTGGGCGTGCGTTCGAATTCGGCCTCTTTCTGGAAGCACCCCGCCACCAGCGCGCACGACGTGTTGATGGCCGTGCCGAGGTACAGTCCGACCGCCGCGAGCGCGTACGCGAGCGAGCCGCCGAAGGAGCGCCCCAGGTTGTGGCGTGCCCGCGCGAAGACCATGGCGACCGCGAGCACGATGGCTCCGAACGTGAACGCGTCCACGGCCACGGAGTAGTCCACGAGCGGCTCGATGGTGCCGAACGTCGTCAGGGGGAAGGTGAACATCCCGATGGCGAGGAACAGCACGATCGCTCGCCGGGCGAGGTGTTTCAGGAGGTCGAAGCGATCGGAGAGCGGGAGGTCGCTCTTCACGATGGGCCAGAAGAGCGTGCGCGCGAGTTCGGTGCTGCCCCGCGTCCACCGCTCCTGTTGCGCCGAGTAGGCCAACATGGATTCCGGCAGCTCCGTCTTCACCTCGACGCCGGCCACGTGGACGAAGCGGTAGCCCGCGAGCAGAGCGCGGAACGAAACGTCGCGGTCCTCGGTGACCGACCGCCCGCTCCAGCCGCCCGCGGCGTCGAGGCACGCCCGGCTCCAGATTCCGGAGGTGCCGTTGAACTGGAAGATCTCGTTGGACCGTGAGCGCACGGGCTGCTCGACCGCGAGGAGCGAATCGAGGAGCAGTCCCTGCACACGCGTCAGGAGGTTCTCGCTCTCGTTCAAGTAGCCCCAACGCGCTTGCACCATGCCGACCGCGGGGTCGGCCAGGAAGTGCGGCATCAGGCGACGCAGGAACGTGGGCTCGGGAACGGAGTCGGCGTCGAACACCGCGACGTAGTCGCCCTTCGCGAACTGGAGACCGTACGCGAGGGAACCTGCCTTGAACCCTTCCGGGTTCGGACGACGGAGCACGTGCATGTCGTGACCGAGAGCGCGGTAGTGTTCCGCGAGGCGGTCGACGATGGCGCACGTCCCGTCGTCGGACGTGTCGAGGATCTGCACCTCGACGCGGTCCTTGGGCCAATCGAGGGCGGCGATGGCGTGCACGAGTCGCTCGGCGACGAACTCCTCGTTCCTGAGCGGCAACTGCACGGTCAGTCGCGGGAGATCGTCGCCCGTGAGAGGTGGCGGCTCCGCCGGCTCCCGCGAGACCGCACCCTGGTACGCCAGCCGGACACGATCGAGGAAGAGCGCGGCGAGGACCACGCGCAACAGCGCGCGTTCGAGCTCGAGCCCCACGAGTGCCAGGTTCAGCGCCACGGCCTTTCAATGTTCCACGCGCAGGGCGGCGTGGGAAACGTTCTTGCGATTCTTCCCTCTTTTTGCCCTACCCGGTCCCACGTGGGTCGGCACGCCCCGAGTCCCCTTCGTGCCGCCCGCGGAGGTTCCGGGGGATGCCCGTCGCCGTGGAGGTGCGTCCTTGGAAGACATGCGTGTATCCTCGTCGCACCATGGGCGACTCCGATCCCGCCGGAGCGAAGGCGATTCTCCCGCGATCGGTCGACGCCACCGCGGCGCGTTTCTTCCCGTGGGCGGTGCTCGTCTTCGCGGCGTGCTTCTTCGCCCAGTGCCTCTGGTTCATCCGGACCAACGGTCCGACCATCGACGAACCCGGTCACCTCGTCGAGGGCGTGATCAATCTCCGGACGCGGAGCTTCTCCGTCGGCGACTGGCATCCTCCACTGCCCCGACTCCTCGCCGCGATCGTCGTCGACGCCGTCTACGCGCCGCCGCTCCCTCCCTACCAACCGGAAAGGATGTTCGGAGCCGCCGCGGAGTTCGTCGGGGCCCAGTTCGTCCACTCGGAAGGTGGACCCGGTGTCGTGCCGCTCATGACCGTCGCGCGACTCCCCGCGGCGCTCTTGGGAATCGTCACCGTCGTGATCACGGGACTCTGGGCCCGGCGACTCTGGGGGCCCTTCGCGGGATGCGTCGCCCTCGCCCTCGTCGCGTTCGAACCGACGTTGATCGCCCACTCGAGTCTCGTCACCCAGGACGGTCCGCTCACCACGTTCTCCGTGCTCGCGATGTTCTTCGCGACCGCGTGCACGACACGACCGACGTGGACGAACGTGATCGGTCTCTGTGCGTCGTGTGCGGGGGCGCTGGCGTGCAAACACACCGCCGTGGCGCTCGCCTTCGCGATCGGAGCCGCGCTCCTCGTCGACGCGATCGCGTCCCGACGGGGAAAAGCGCACCTTCGTGCGCTCCTGGGTCGCCTGTCCGCACTCGTCGGTGGGGCGCTCGTCGCGGCCGCCGTGGTCTACCTGGTCTACGCGAAGAAGGCGCTCCATTCGACGGACGTGGTCACCACGTGGTTCGACGGCTTGCGTCGGCAGGTCTTCGATCACCGACGCGACGCGGGCCACGTCGCGTTCCTCTTCGGGCAAGTGACCCTTCGCGGGTTCCGGTCCTACTTCTTCTGGACCCTCGCCTTCAAGGTGCCCATCGGCACGCTCGCCCTCTACGTCGCGTCCCTCGTCCTCGCAGGGCGTGGGCACCGATTGACCCGCTCGCACTTCGGGTTCTTCGTGCTCGCTCCCTACCTCTTCGTCGCCGTGATGACGTGGGCCCGGATCCACACGGGCGTGCGGATGATCCTTCCGGTGTTCCCGGCCATGATCGTCCTCGCCTCCCGTGTGGCCACCATCGAATTCGACTTCCCGATCCGACGGTGGCTCGCCTTGGGACTGCCCCTCGCCTGGAACGTGGTGGGCGTGATGCGCGTGGCGCCGCACGACATCGCCTACTTCAACGAGTTCGCGGGGGGGCCCAAGGCGGGCGGTGCCCGTCTGAACGATTCGAACCTCGATTGGGGACAGGACCTTCCCGCCCTCGCACGGTACGTCGCGAGTCGCGGCAACCCGCCCATCTACCTCGCGTACTTCGGGTCGGATCTTCCCACCAAGTACGGCTTGAAGTTCCAGCGCATCCTCCGCTCCCCCGAAGCCATCGAGAACGTGGCGGCCCTCGGGAGCCGACCGGAGCTCGTCGCCGTGAGCATGTTCTACCTCATGGGGAACAACCTCGGTCCGAACCGGCTGGCGTGGCTGCAACGCAAGCCCTACGTCGCCGACATCGGATACTCGATCCGCGTCTACGACATCACCGACGACGCCGATGCCCACCTCGAACTCGCGCGGCTCTACACGCCGATCCTTCCGGTCGCCCGCGTCGAGGCGCTCCGGGCCCTCGAAATCGAACCCGCGAACCAGCGCGCGCTCACGATGCTCAAGGACATCGACGCGGCGCTCCTCCGGATGCCGTGATCGAACCGTCGCTCCCGCGACGCGTGGCGATCACCGGCGCTTGGACTTCGCCTTCTTGATCTTCCGCTTCGCGCGCCGCTCCACCTTCTCGACGCGCTTCTTGCTCGCGGTCACCGGGCCCTTGCCCGATGACTTGCCCGACGACGTCTTCGGGCCTTTCTTGCCGTAGCCGCCCTTCTTGCCGTAACCGCCCGAGCCCGTGCGCTCCTCGCGTGCACCGGGTGCCCGCGACTCGCCCCTCGGCGTCGGCCGGGACTCGCCTCGCGCATCGCCCCGCGCACCCGCGCGACCGCCGTCCCGGGACTCTCCGCGTCGCCCGGTCCGGGCATCGTCGCGCCCGGGAGGACCCTTGCGACCCCGTCCGCCCGTGGCGTCGGGTCGCGTGTTGCGGCGGGGCGCGGCGTCGCCCATGGACGGACGTCGTTTGCCGTCCCGCCGCGTCGGCTTCTGGCCGTCGTCGCCCACACCGTCCCGGCGACCGAGCACCTGGCGCTTGAGCACCGCGGAATCGATGATCTCGACGAGCATGCGATCGCCGAGCTTCACCACGTCGCCCGATCGACGGGCGACGGCGCGGAGTCCGTCCTCGTCGAGCTCGTACTTGTCGGCGCCGAGCTCCTCGTAGCGCACGAGGACGTCCACGAATGGAGCGTCGAGCGCGACGTACAGACCTCCGCCCGACATGCCGGTGACCGTGCCTTCGTACACCTCGCCGATATGGTCGCGCATGAGCACCGCGCGGTAGAGATCGACGACGGCGCGCTCGACTTCCATGGCGCGACGTTCCGCGGCCGAGGCCATGGATGCGGCCTCCGTGAGATCCGCGACGGCCTTCTCGCCGGTCGCGACCTTCTTCTTCTGGAGGACGTCGTGCACCGTGCGGTGCACCACGAGATCCGGGTAGCGACGGATGGGCGAGGTGAAGTGCAGGTACGCCTTCGACGCGAGTCCGAAGTGGCCGAGGTTCGCCACGTCGTACGCCGCCTGCTTCATGCTCCGGAGGAGGAGCATGTTCAGGACCGGCGCCATCGGATGGTCCGCGAAGGACTTGAGCAGGCGCGAGAGCTTCTTCGGATCGCGGGTGTCCTCGGCGTCGAACGCGATGCCGAGTTCGTCCGCCATGTTCGCGAAACGTTCGAGCTTCTTCTCGTCGGGATGGAGGTGGACGCGGAAAATCGTGGGCAGCGCCTTGTCGAGCAACCAGCCGGCCACCGTCTCGTTGGCGAGGAGCATGAGCTCTTCGATGAGCTGGTAGGCCTTCTTCATGCCCGGATCGGACGAACGCCGTGCGACGTCCGTCGGCATGCCCGTCTTCGGGTCGAGGACGACCTTCGGTTCGGGAAGCTCGAAATCGAGGGAGCCTCGCTTCATGCGCTTCGATCGGAGGAGGCGGGAGAGCTCGTCGGCGACGGCGAGTTCGTCCTTCATGGCCTCCGCCTTCGGGTCGCGCGGCGGCTTGTCGGTCATGCCGAGGGCCCGGGCGACGCCTCCGTAGGTGAGCTTCGCGCGGCTCTTCATGAAGCCACGGATCAAGCGCACGTTCCGCGTCTCGCCGCTCGCGTCGATGTCGACCTCGACGCAGAGGCACAAGCGGATCACGTCCGGCAGGAGCGAACAGAGGTTCGACGAAAGCGCGCGCGGGAGCATGGGGATCGCGCGGTCGGGCAGGTAGACCGAACAGCCGCGGGACTTCGCCTCGTCGTCGATCTTCGTCCCGGGAACGACGTACGAGCTCACGTCGGCGATGGCGATCCACGCCTTGTACCCACCGCGTTCGCCCCGTTCGACCCAGACGGCGTCGTCGTGGTCGCGCGCGTCCTCCGGGTCGATGGTGGGGAGCGGGAGATGGGTGAGGTCTTCGCGGCCCTCGAGCATCCACTGCGGGACGTCCTTGCCGTAGCCCTCGGCTTCGGCGACCGCATCCATGGAGTGGAGCTCGGCGATCTGCTCGAGGACGAGGATCTTCTGCACCTCGACGCGGATCTCGCCCGGCTTGCCGAGGACCTGCTCCAGCTTTCCGACGGGCGTCTCGTCCGGAAGCTCGGGGTAGCGCGTGATGGTGACGATGACCGCGTCGCCGTCGTTGCCGCTGTTGCCTTCGCCGGCCTTCGAGTCCATGTCCTCGGGCAACGGGATGGGGCCCCGGATGCGGGTGTCGTCGGGTTCGAGCCAGGCGCTCTTGCCGCGACGGCGGAGGATGCCGGCGAGACGCGTCATGCCGCGGCGGACGATGCGGACGATCTCGCCCTCCGCGCCCCGTGAGTTCCGGCCGCGGACGCGAACCTCCACGGTGTCGCCGTTCATGCCGCCCCGGAGGTGCTCCGCGGGAATGAAAACGTCGTCGCCGACGTCGCCCACGGAGGACACGAACCCGAAGCCCCGGGGGTTCACGGTGAGGACACCCTCCCGGGTATTTTCCCGCGAGTTTTCCTTCCGCACCAAGACCTTGTACTTGTTCCCAGGGCGCGAGGTGACGGTCCCCTCGAACACCATGTCGTCCAGCATCCGGAGCAGACCCTCGTAGAACGAGTCTTCCATGTCGAGGCGCTCGAACACTTCCCGGGGATGCCAGGGACGGTCTTCCGACCCGAGGATGTCGAGGAGCTCACTCTTCAAAGGAAGGCCAGACGCCATGTCCCGTTGCTACCACGTCTCGGGAAGACCGGGGGTTCCGTGAACGCCGAGTCCGGCAAGCTCGTTCGATCGACGGCCACGTTCGTGCCCGTCGTGATCGGCCTCGTGGCCAGCGTGATGTTGCTCGTCGACTACGTGCGTCCATCGCCCGTGTTCTGCGACGAAGGTGGCTCCTGCGCGCTCGTCCGGAAGACGGCGTACGCGCAGATGTTCGGTCTCCCGACGCCCACGTTGGGCGTCGCGGGATTTCTCGCCGTCGCCGTCCTCGCCGCGTCCTCGGGGGAACGAGCACGGACGGTGTTCGCCTTCGTTTCCGGGATCGGCGCGGCATTCGCCGCCTTCTTCGTCTGGAAACAGGCGAGCTGGGGAGTTTATTGCCTCTATTGCCTCGCGGCCGACGTCTCCATGCTCGTCGTCTCGACCGTCGCGTTCGCCCGCCTCGCCCGCGGGTCGGATCCGCCCACGACGACCGCTTTCCGAGGTTCGGCCGGACTCGTCGTCGCGTTCGCGACGTTGGTCCCGCTCGTGTGGGGCGTCGCCAAGCCGACGCCGCCCAAGGTCGTGCCCGGTCCCGTGGCCGACGCCATGAAATCGTCACCGCCCGGCACCCTCACCGTCGTCGACTTCGTGGACTTCGAGTGCCCCTTCTGCCGGAAGACCCACGAAGCCCTCGCGCCGCTCCTGGCTCCCCTCGGCGACAAGGTCCACGTCGTCCGCAAGCACGTCCCACTCGCCATGCATCCGCACGCCCGCGAAGCCGCCCGCGCGGCCGTGTGCGGGGAGGTCCTCGGAAAGGGGAACGCCATGGCCGACGCGCTCTTCGCGGCCGATCCGTCGGAGCTCACGCGCGAAGGATGTGCGGCGGTCGCGGCGCGTATCGGGCTCGACCGACCGAAGTTCGACGCGTGCGTGACCGACGCCGCCACCGAAGCGCGCATCGACGTCGACACCGCCGCCTTCAAGGCGTCGAAGGGTCGCGGGCTCCCCACTCTGTGGTTGGACGACGAGAAGCTCGAAGGCATGCAATCGAGGGAGACGATTCTTCCGGTCCTCGGTCGCGTGCGCGCCCGCCACGGACTCCCGCCCACGTCGGAGTGAGACCCCGCGTTCACGGCCCCTCCGCGACGTCCGGTCTCACTTTCACGGAAGAGTCGGGGGAACCGGGCGGAAACCCGGCATGTCCGGCCGGGCACGGGGCGTGCTCCGTCTTGCATCGAGCCCGCGAATCGAGAATCGTGGCGCTCGCCGTCCGCGCCCTCGCTTCCACGGAGACTCCTTCGCCATGATCGCCACCAAACCGCTCGCGTCCCACGTCGCCGCGCTCCTCGCCTTCGTCCTCCCCGCCGCCCTCGCGACGACCGGATGCGGGAAGGAATACGTCCGCGGCGCCGACGATCCTTCGATCGACGCCCACGCCATGAGCACGGGGCTCGACAAGGACGACATCCAGCGGATGCTTTCGGAGAACCTCAACAACCTCCGCAACGCTCCGGTGATGAACGAGTGGCGCGCACACTCCGGCAAGGACCGCATCGCCATCTTCCCGTTCCAGAACGACACCAGCGAGCACATCGATTCGCCCCTGGCCGCCGCGCTGAGCGAGACCGAAACCTGGCTCATCGACTCCCAGGTCGCCACGGTCATCAGCCGCGAGCGTCAGTCGCAGATGATCGCGGAGGTCGAAGGGCACCAGAATCCGGTGTTCAACCCGTCGAAGGTGACCACCTACGGCAAGCAGCTCGGTGCGCAGTACTTCGTCACCGGCAAGGTCCAGGCGACGGACGAGCGCGATCGCGGATCGCGCCGCGTCCAGTACTGGCTCTTCATGCAGGTCATCGAGATCGAGACCAGCGCCATCAAGTGGCAGCACAAGGCGTACGTCACCAAAGCGTTGATGTGAGGCGAGGGGACGCGGGAACCCGGGTGTCCGTCGTGGGTCCTTCCCGACTCCGGAACGTCGCCGTCGTCGGCGCGAGCCTCCTCGCGTTCCTCTCGGGGTGCGGGGGGCACGTCGCGCGCACGGCGACCATGCGTACGGCGCTCGACGAGAACCGTCCGAAGGAAGCCATCGCGTCCCTCGACACCGAGATGGGGGCCGCCAAGTCGGAGGACCTTCCTCCGAACCTCGACGGAGACAACGCGCTTTTCGTCCTCGATCGCGCGACCATCCAACAGTCCATCGCCGAACACAAGTGGAGCCAGCGCGATTACGAAGCGGCGGACAAGGCGATCGACATGCTCGATCTCTCCGCCACCGCCGTCGACGACATCGGCAAGTACATGTTTTCCGACGACGCGGGTCGTTACCGCGCGCCGCCGTACGAGAAGCTCCTCGTCAACACGCTCAACATGGTGAACTACCTCGAGACCGGCAACCTCGAGGGCGCGCGCGTGGAAGCGCGACGTCTCGCCGTGATGAAGTCCTACTACGACACGCGCGTGAAGGCCGACCCGTCCTCGATCCTCGGCCTCGGCGGGTTCCTCGCGGGCTTCACCTTCGAGCGCAGCGGCGACGCCAACGAAGCGCTCCGTTGGTACGAGTCGGCCCTCCAGTTCCGGGGCTTCGGAGTCCTCCGCGGATCGGTCGGCCTGCTCATGCCGTCGGGGACCTACACGAGCCCGAGGCTCGTGGAGGCCGCGAAGAACGCTCCCGATCTCAAGCCGCTCGCCGAGAGCGAAGAAGGTGAGATCGTCGTCGTCGTCGGCTACGGGCGCGTGCCGCACAAGATCGCCAACCGCGTGCCCATCGGTCTCGCGCTCACGTACGCCTCCGGTTTCATCCGTCCCGACGACTACGCCGCCGCCAATCGCCTCGCCGCGCAGGGGCTCGTCACGTGGGTGAACTTCCCGACGTTGGGCGAGGAGCAAGGTGGCTTCGCGACACCCGTGTGCAAGGTCGACGACTTCACCGTGCCCCTCGAGGAGGCCGTGAACGTCACCGAGGAAGTGCGCGCCGAATGGAAGCGTGTCGAGGGTCCGATCATCGCGAGCGCCATCACGCGCATGATCACGCGTTACGCCGCCGGCGCCGCGGCGAACGCCGTCGGCAACGCCACGAGCAAGGACGAAGGCGGACTCCTCGGCGTCCTCTTCTCCGTCGTCGTGCAAGGCACCCTCACGGCCCTCGACACGCCCGACACCCGAAGTTGGGAGACCGTTCCCGCGCGCGTCGCCGTCTCGCGCATGCGCGTCAAACCGGGGGAACACGTCGTGAGTCTCGACGCCCGGGGCATCGGCAAGCGGCAGAAGGTCACCGTCGCGAAGGGCGGCTGGGCCCTGGTGTCCCACTTCGCGTTGCGCTGAATTTCGCGGGTTTTCGACGGTGCCCATGTGGGTTTCTGTCGGCAAAAGATTCCTGCAACCGCGTTGCACCTCCGCTCGTAGCTGATGTGACGGAGGTCATCCCATGGAGTTCCCCTTCGGACGCCGACCCACCAAGGTGGTGCGCGTCTCCCATCCGCTTCGACGCGCTCGAACGACGAGCGCGGCCACCTACCTGGTCGTGTCGACCGCCCTCGTGCTCGCCGCGTGCAGCACGAGTTCGGAAGACAAGAAGGCCGACTCACCGCCCGCGCCCACCGCGATCTCGGTGAAGCCGGCGGCGAACTCTCCCGAGTTCAAGTCACCCATGGACGCGACGCCCGATCCCAAGGGCGACCGCATCTACTTCACGGCCCTCGACACCGACGATCGTCCGGGCGTGTTCACGGTCGACGCCAACGGCGGTGCGGTGACGAAGCTCGCGACGGGGGACCTCCTCGTCTCGCCGTTCGGAATCGCCATCAGCGACGACGGCAAGACGCTCTTCGTCGCCGACTCCGGTGCCCGCACGAGCACCGACGAGGACGCGCCCGAGAACATGGGCGGCATCTTCTCGATTCCCACCGAGGGCGGCGCGGCCTCGATGCTCCCCGGAACCGAACGCCTCTCGCCGCAAGGCCTCGAAATCGCGAACGGTGAACTCTGGTTCACGGGCCGCACGACCACGGGCGAGCCGGCAGTGATGAAGATCGGAGTCGCCGGTGGCGCGAAGACGGATCTCCTCGTGGGAGGTTCGCTCCGTGCACCCAGCGGCATCGCCCTCGGCGCCGACGGCGCGGTCTACGTCGTCGACACGAACTACCTCACGACCGGCACCGATCCCTCGAGCACGGGCGGCACGCTCGTGAAGATCGCGGGCGGTGCGGCGACGGTGATCCTCGACGCCATCGGCGTCGGGTACCCCGCGGGCGTGGCCCTCTCGAAGGACGGTTCCACGGCCTTCGTCTCGGGTCGTGATCGCGACGAAGGAACCGACGCCGTGTACCGCGTCGTCCTCGCGGACAAGAGCGTGACGGCCATCACCGACGTGTTCGGCCAGTTCACCGAAGCGGCAGGACTCCACCGCGCACGCGGGGCGGACGTCTTCGCGTGGGCCGACTCCCGCGCCAACACCACGGGCACGGTCTTCGTGCTCGGCAAATGAAAGCTCCAGGAGAACGCGCCCCCATGAAGACCACGAACACCAAGAAATTCCTCACCGGCATCGCCACCACCCTCGCCGCTCTCTCCATCGCGACGGCCGCCAACGCCTCGAGCCACCGCGAAGCCCCCGCAATCTCGTTCGACCCGGCCGCCGACAACACGGACGTGTGGGCCTGGGTCACCCCCGGCACCCACGACAAGCTCTACATCGTGGCCGCGTACAACCCTCTCGAGGAGCCGTCGGGCGGTCCGAACTTCCACAAGTTCTCCGACGACGTCCTCTACGAGATCCACGTCGCGCGCGGGAACAAGAGCCTCAAGGACGAGTTCACCTACGAGATCAGTTTCCGTACCGAGGCACCGAAGCGCGTCGACCCCGCGGATCTCAAGGCGCCCCTCGGTGGCGGAAAGGAGTTCTTCGCCCAGCTCTCCGGACAGCAGCAGACGTATTGGGTCACGAAGGTCGACAAGAAGGGCGGCCGCACGATCCTCGTCCAGGGTGCGCCCGTGGCGCCCGTGAACATCGGGCCGCGCACGAACGCCGTCGTCTACAAGCCGGCGAGTGGCAAGTACGACGACGCGTACGCCTCCACGTTCATCCAGACCATGCTCTACAACGAGGGCCGCGCCTTCGCCGGACCGCGCGACGACGGGTTCTACGTCGACCTCGCGCGAACGTTCGACCTCGCGAACCTCCTCGAGGGCACCGCGACCGACGGCGTCTCCGGTTACAACTGCCACACCATCGCGCTCGAGATTCCGACGAACGAGCTCACGTTCGACAAGAACCCGCCCGCCCCCGGCGCGAACGACAAGAACACGCTCGGCATCTGGGCCTCCGCGAGCCGACGGTCGGTGAACATCCTCCGCCACGACGGCGACGACGACTCCTGGGGTCCGTACGTGCAGGTCTCCCGACTCGGTCTGCCGCTCGTGAACGAGGCCCTCATCGGCATCCAGGACAAGGACAAGTTCAACCGCTCCAAGCCCGCGAAGGACGTGCAGAACTTCGGCGCGTACTTCCTGAACCCGGTCATCGTCCGCGACGCGGAAGCGGTCGGCATCTACGGCGCCCTCGGAGTGCCGCAGTCCACGGTCGACGCCCTCAAGAAGGACCGCACCGACATCCTCGACGTCATCAACCTCAAGGCGTCGGGCCACGACATCCCGCTCTCCGCGACCGGTGACGTGCTCCGCGTAGACATGGGTCTCGACTCCGGCTTCCCGAACGGTCGTCCCCTCGTGGGCGGCGCGAAGCCGAACCAAGAGCAAGCCGACGTCACCGACGTGCTCCTCTCGGTCATCCTCGCGAAGGGCACGCTCACCGTCGCCGACGGCGTGAACCACAACGACAAGGACTACCTGAAGGAGTTCCCGTACCTCCCGCTCCCGTGGGAAGGCTACAGCCAGGGTCACGGCAAGCCGGCGCCCTGAACGATTCCGGAATCCTTTCCGGACTTCGCCCGAACCGAGCCCCTGGCGTACCCTCGCCAGGGGCTCTTTTTTCGCCTTCACGACGACCCCCCGAACGGACCCCGAGAGAACTCCCATGCGCACGTCGATCGCGACCCTCCTCCTGCCTGCCGTCCTCGTGTCGCTCGTCGCGTGCCGACCCGGCTCCGACGGCGCGGCGCCCGTCGGCAAGGACGAAACGAAGGAGTCGACGGGAGCGCCGGCGAACGCTCCGAGGACGGAATCGACCACGGCACCGAAGGTCGACGACGCGCTCGTCGTCTCCCGTCGCTTGGCCCTCTCGCCGGCGCCGGGCTCGGCCGCCGTCGACACGATGATCCAGACGACGCAGAAGAGCGTCGAGCGGAACCCGGAGAAGGTCGACTTCTGGATCCTCCTCGGGCGGGCATGGGTCCGGAAGGCGCGCGAGTCGGCCGACCCGGGCTTCTACCTGAACGCGAAGGCGTGTGCGGACGTCGCGAAGTCCATCTCCCCCGACAACGTCGCCGCCCTGAACCTCGAAGCCATGGTGGACCTCTCGAACCACGCGTTCCGTGAGGCCCTCGACGTGACACGGAAGATCCTCGCGAAAGATGCCGACGACCCGTCCGCCCACGGCACGGAGAGCGACGCGTACCTCGAACTCGGTCGCTACGAGGAGGCGATCCGGTCGGCGCAGAAGATGGTCGATCTGAAGCCGAACCTGCCGTCGTACAGCCGCGTGTCGTACCTCGCGTGGTTGCGCGGCGATCTCGCGAAGGCGAAGGAGACGGTGCGCCTCGCGCTCGACTCCGGAAAGGACGTGCGCGACCCCGAGCCGTACGCGTGGGTTCTCGTGCAAGCCGGCAACCTGTTCCTCTCCGCGGGGGACTTCGACGGTGCCGATGCCGGGTTCGACAAGGCGCTCGAGTGGTTCCCCGAGTTCGCGCCGGCGCTCGTGGGCAAGGCGAAGGTCGCGTTCGGCAAGGGCGACGCCCCGAAAATGGTCGAGTACTCGAAGCGCGCGTTCACGAAGAGTCCCCTCGCGGAGACGGCGTGGCTCCGCGGTGACGCCGAGACGATGGCCGGAAATGCGGCCGCGGCCGACGCCGCCTACGCCACGGTCGTGAAGGAGGGCCGACGCACCGACCCTCGCACCCTCGCCCTCTTCTTCGCGACGAAGGCGCGCACCCCGGCCGAACTCGAGGAAGCCGTGAAGCTCGCGCGCGAGGAGATGAGTGCGCGGCCCGATCTCTGGTCCGAGGACGCGCTCGCGTGGGCGCTCTTCAAGAGCGGACACGCGAAGGAGGCGCGACCGCTCGTCGATCATGCCCGCGCTCTCGGCACGAAGGACGCGCGCCTCCTCTACCACCAGGGCGCGATCCACGTCGCCACGGGCGACGTCGCTTCCGGCAAGAAGCTCCTCGCCGAGGCCGCCGCGACGAACCGTGCATTCGATCTCACGGGCTCCGCGGAGCTCGCACGGGCGCTCGGAACCAACGCACGCGGCGCGACCAAGTGACGTCGTCCGCGGGCGCCCGGGCCGTCCTCGCCACGTTCGTGGCGATCGCCGCGCTCCTCCTTCCCCTGCTCGCGGTAACCCCGGCATGGGCCCACACGGTCGGCGTCTCCACGGGCGACTACACGCTCGACGGGCCCGTGGTGAGGGCGAAGGTCGCCCTCGCGCGCACCGAACTCACGGGAGCGCTCCCGAAGATCGACGCGAACGGCGACCGCGACCTCGACGCCAAGGAGATCGACGCCGCGACGCCCATCCTCGCGGCGTTCTTCGCGAGGATCGAACTCGTCGCGGATTCCGGCAGGTGCCACCCGTTGCTCACGAGCGCGAAGGCCGTCGAGAACGACGGGCTCGTCGCCGAGCTCTCGTACGCATGCCCTCCTCCCGTGGCGCGCGTCGACGTGGACGCGTCGAACTGGCTCGGGGAACTCTCCCACGGCCATCGTCACGTCGCGAAGCTCACGGCCGGAGGGGCTTCCGTGGACGAGGTGCTCTACAAGGATCACGCCCGGGCGGGGGTCACGGCGTCCGGTGCGTCGACGACGCCACACCACGAAGGAACCGCCTTCGAGTTCTTCAAGCTCGGCATCGAACACATCCTCGGCGGGTACGACCACCTGGTTTTCCTCTTCGCGCTCGTGATCGTCGGGGGCCGTCCGAAGTCGCTCCTGTGGGTCGTCACCGCGTTCACGATCGCGCACTCCATCTCGTTGGGGCTCGCCGTGCTCGACGTGTGGTCGCCGAGTCCACGGATCGTCGAGCCCGCGATCGCGCTGTCCATCGCCTACGTGGGAGTCGAGAACTTCCTCGTGAAGGACGCCGAGAAGCGATGGCGCATCACGTTCCCCTTCGGCCTCGTCCACGGCTTCGGATTCGCCGGAGCGCTCCGGGAGGTGGAGCTTCCGCGGGAGGCGATTCCGAAGGCCCTCGCGTGCTTCAACCTCGGGGTCGAAGCGGGTCAGCTCGCGGTGGTGATCGTCGTGCTGCCCCTCGTGCTCGTCCTCTCGAAGAAGACGTGGTGGAAGGCCAAGGCCGTGAAAGGACTTTCGGCGGCCGTGGTCGTCCTCGGTTTGGTGTGGTTCGTCACGCGCATCGTGTCGCCTGGGTGAACGTCGCCACGACGGCGTCGCCCGTCCTCAGGGCGCGCCGCACTTCATGCCGCACACGCCTTTCGCCTTCGCGTCCGCGCCGGGCTTCTTGACGCAGCCGCCGACGCACTCGAAGTCCACGGTGCACGCCTCGCCGGCGGCCTTCTTCGTGGTGCACGTGCCGAGGATGCACTCGAGTCCTTCCGAACAGACGCCTCCGGGGCACTTCTCGCCGCGCTTCGCCGGCGTCCTCGGGACGCACTTCTTCGCGACGCATTCGAGGCCGGAAGCACATTCACGGGACGTCGAACACGGGGCGTCCTTCGGGCTCTTCGTCGCGCACTTGAACCGGTTGCAGTAGCCCGAACACTCCGGTCGCTCCCGCTCCTGGTCGCCGAGTCGCAAGTACGTCGCGAGCGGGTCGACGCTCCCGCCGCAGCGTTCGTCGTCCGCCTGGGGACCGGCGCAGCGGCCCCGTGTGGTCGGGCCGATGCCGCGGCACCGGAGCGTTCCCGCGCATTCCAGGGTGGACCGGCATTCGGCCCCGGCCTTCGCCGTGCCCCGGACCGCGCCCGTGCACGCGGCGGGGAGGGCCGGCGGGAACGGACCCACCCAGGCGCAGCCGTCGAGGGACGTGCGGAGGGCGGCGGCGCACGCGTCCACGTCCTCGCGCGCGAGCGTCACGGTGCCGTCGACGAGCGCCGTGGTGAGCGTCCGCACGCATTCGGAGGTGACGACCGTGCCCGGTGCCGCCGAACAACAAGTTCCCCGGAGCGTCGCCGGCAGATCGTGGAGGGCGCTGCAGAGCGCGACGGCGAGCGGGTGCGGCGTCTTGTCGTCGACCGGGAAGACCGCCCGCACTTCGTCGTCCTTCTTCCCGCCGTCACGGGCGCCCGCCGCGGTTCCGGTCCCGGGGGTTCCGGGAGTCGTGGAAGCGCTCGTGGAGGCGGAAGCGGCGGTGGACCCGTCGGCGTGGCCCGCCACGTCCGGGGCCGCCGTCTTCGAACATGCGAGCGCGGTACCGCACGCGACGGCGAACGGGAGGATGCGGCGGAGGGGAACCATGTCCGAACTATACGCATTCCCCGGGGCGCCGGTTGCCGCGAGGAGCGTTCCCATCGACCGACGTTTGCCATAAGGTGACGACCCCATGGCTCCGCGGGCGCTTCTCGTTCCGGTCGTCACGTTCGCCGCGTTCGTCGCGGTGGGCTGCTTCCGTATGGAGGAGATCCCGCGGAACGAGATGACGTGCACGAAGGCGTGCGTCCGCTCCGCGCACCAGTGCGACGCGAAGGCGTGCGCGCGCGGTTGCAACTTCTCCCTCGATCGTCTCCTCGAGCACGAGGGCACGAACGTCGTCGGGTGCGTCGCGCGCGAGAAGACCTGCGACGATCGCGTGTGGGCGACCTGCGGCGCGACCATCGGTGCCCACGCCGACGGAGGCCCGCCCGCGCCCCTTCCTCCCCGCGACTGGGACGACGAACCCGCCCCGTCGCCCTCGAAGTCCGACGACGACACCTCCCTCGACTGAGCTTCCGTGGTGGTCCACCTCTTCGACGATGATCGCGGCAAGACGCACAGGTTCGACGGACCTCCGACGCGGATCGTCTCCCTCGTTCCCAGCGACACCCTGACCGTCGCCGAACTCGGCGCCGGGGCGACCCTCGTCGGTCGTACGGACTACTGCGAGCTACCCGAGGACACCGTCCGCGGCATTCCCAGCGTCGGGGGAACGAAGAACCCGTCCGTCGACGCCATCGTCGCGCTCGCGCCCGATCTCGTCCTCGCCAACCAGGAGGAGAACACCAAGGCGGACGTCCTCGCGCTCGACGCGAAGGGCATCCGCGTGTTCGTGGCGTTCCCGAAGCGCGTGGCCGAAGGCATCGGGCACCTCGCGCGCCTGTGTCGCATCCTCGATCGTGGGTCCGATCCCGCCGCGAAGGCCCTGGTCCGTGCGGGGTACGCCGCGCTCCGGGACGCCGAATCGCGTCGTGCATCCGCGCCGACGCTCCGCGTCTTCTGCCCGATCTGGATGGACCCACTCATGACCATCCACGGGGAGACCTTCATCTCCGACATGCTCGACCTCGCCGGTGCGGTGAACGTCTTCCACGGCCGCGAGCGCCGGTATCCCCTCGCCGCGGATCTCGGGAAGGGAAATGCCCTCCGCCCCGAGAAGGTGATGGGGCGGGACGTACGCTATCCGCGCGTCACCCTCGAGGAGGTCGTCGCCGCCGCGCCCGAACTCGTCCTCCTGCCGGACGAACCGCACCCGTTCTCCGACGCCGACGCCGACGTCTTCCGTGCCCTCCCGATCCCCGCCGCGAAGTCCGGAGCCGTCCTCAAGATCTCGGGCAAGGATCTGTGCTGGTACGGGTCGCGGAGCGTCGAGGGCATCGCCCGCGTCCGCGCGATCGTGGACGCGGTCCGTCCCACGTCCTGACCTCGTCCGCGCCGGAGCTTCAGCCGGGGGCGTCCGATTCGAGGCGCGCGAAGACCGCGTGATCGAGGAACCGTCCATGGCAGAACTCCGCCTCCCGGGCGACGCCCTCGAAGCGGAACCCGAGCCGGCGGATCACCGCGAGGGATCTCCCGTTCTCCGTGCCGGCCGCCACGCGTAACCGGTGCAATCCCACGGTGCCGAACGCCCACGCGACGACGGCGCGGCAGGCTTCGGTCATGAGCCCGGCCCCGGTCGCCGAGATCGCCAGCCAGTAACCGAGATCGGCGGAGCGGTGCAGGTGCGCGACGTTCTCGAGTCCGACGACGCCGATCAGACGATCCCCATGGGCACGCTCGCGGATGGCGAACCGCGTCGCGCGTCCCGCGTCCCAGTCGCCGCCGGAGGCGTCGGCGTAGCGCAACGTGGCGTCGAGATCGTAGGTGAACGGGACCCACGGCAACCACGGCTCGAGGTGGCCGCGGTTCGCCTCGACGAGCGGCCATAGCTCCGGCGTGTCGACGCCCTCGAGCGGATGGAGGACGAGCCGCGCCGTCCCGAGAGGGCGCGCGCGCACGTCGACACGTCGCGGAATCGCCAGCACGGCACGATCCTACACGCTCGTCGGGACGGGACGCACCGACCGACGCCGCGGTGCGACGTTCAGCGCCGGGTGTTCGGGTAGGCGTGGACGACGTCCCGCGCGGGACGTTCCACGGCCTCGAGCGGGCTCGTGACGAGGTCGCGGCCGTTCGCCTCGAAATAGAGCGCTTCGCCGACCTGGGGATCGCCCGGGTTCGGCACGATGGCGCCGTTCAGGAAGAACTTGAGGCCGCCGTGGATGCGGCGTCGGAGCGCGAGGTGGCCGTGCAGGAAGTCGCCCGTCCGGCGATCGCGCACGGCGACGCAGAACCCGTCACGGAAGTGGTACTCCGTGTTCCGCGTCACGTAGACGCGGTGACGCCGACGCTCGGGTCCGCCGTACTCTCCGACGTTCTCTTGCAGGCTCAGGCTGCGTTGCGCGCTCATGCCGACTCTCCTGGCGGAACGAGGGGACCTCCCGACCTCGTCGAGGGGTGCTCCGCCGCGTGAAGGAAAGGATGCGTGGATGTGGGTTCGACCGTCAAGTTTCGCGGTCGGGTGTACGGGTGTGCAGGGGGCGGCCGGAGCCCGAGAAAACGCCTGCAGGATCAGGGTCGGGACGCGTCCTTGGGAGGACGGGTGACCTCCGCCGGCACGTCCACGTCCTTCTTCACCGCCGTGAAGACGATGTCCGTCCGGTCCTTCGGACCTTCGACGACGACCGCGCGCACCGGCGTCCGGAGGTCGCTCGCGAGCGTCAGCGTGAGCGCCCGGGTCTTCGACGTCTCGGCGACTCCGACGCGCGGACGGGCGTCGATGGTCACGTTCCCGTGGTCGTCCTTCGTCGCCGTGAGATCGTAGCGCGTGCGGAGTCGTTCCAGGTCCCCGCCGAGGAGGGCACGCACGTCGTCGAGGGATTCGCCGACCTTCGCCGTGACCTTCGGCACCGTGCCCGAGCTCGTCTTCGTGCGGTAGGAGACGCCCTCCGGCAGTACCCAGTACGAAGCGTCGTCGGGGGCGTCCAGATCCCACCGCAGGCGATCGGGCGCCACGAACGTGAACGTGCCCGTCGACTTCACCTTCGAGGCGAGGAGACCGATCGTCCGCTCCTGCGTGAACTTCGCCACGAGCGACTTCTGCGTCTTCCGCGCGCGTGCCACGGCGGCGAGGGTCTCCCCGACGTCGACGGCGGGGTCGCCCGCGAACGCTCGCTCCTCGCCGACGGCCGACGTGGCGCACCATGCGATCGCCGTGGCCAGGACGATGCGGAACGTGCGCGTGGCGCGCGCCACGCCCGTGGGACGAGGCGGACTAGAGCCACGATCGGAAGCGCTCATCGCGCATCGCCTCCGATCTTCGGCGAACCGGCGCGTTTCACCCCGTCGTCGTACGCGGCGGTGCCGAGGATTGGATCGGCGTCGATGTCGTCCTTCGGGTCCACGGGGTCCGACGTCGGATCGTAGTCGTCCGCGAGGAGGCGCGCGACGTCGAACCGTACGAACGCTCCCGAGAGATGGGGCCCGCGGCTCACCCAGAGCACCTTCGCCTGCGTGTCGGCGACGACGCCGTGGGTCGCGATGAGGGCGTCGATGGCCCGACGATCCCCGAGAGCGCATCGGGTCCCTCCCGCACATTCGTGGTCGCGGAGGAGACCGACGGCACGTGCCGGGGAGACCGAACCCTTCGGCAGCGTCGCGAGCACCTCGTCGAGGCGCGCCGCGCGCGCTTTCGTGGTCGTGTCGCGGAGGACGCGGAGGTTCCTCGGATCGACCGCGAGCGGTCCCACGAAGTGGTTCGTGACCGGCACACGATCCGCGTCCGCCGGCGACGGGCGGACCCAGGCGGGCTCGCCGGGCGCGCGCTCGACCACGGCGAACGTTCCGTGCGCGTCTCCGACGAGGACCAGGTGCGAGACCATGACCGTTTGACGGGACAAGATGGCGATCGCTTCACGGGTGTCGTGCGCGTTCTCGAGGACCTCCCGGAGCGCGAACACCACGGGAACGCCGTGCGTCCGCGGTTCCCCCGCCCGGGCGCC
The DNA here is from genome assembly GCA_046351475.1 of Polyangiaceae bacterium. Taxonomy (GTDB): domain Bacteria; phylum Myxococcota_A; class Polyangia; order Polyangiales; family Polyangiaceae; genus JAXLYL01. The sequence continues at coordinate 12,875 of JAXLYL010000033.1, read as the reverse complement.
GTTCACGGCGAGGACCACGCCTTCCGAGTTCATCCCGGTCAGCACGCCCGAGAGACCGGGCCACGCGACGCTGGCGAACGGCAGGACTCCCTTCCCGCGGACGAGATAGACGGCCTTGTCCCGATCGAAAATCTCGCCGGCTTCGAAGTCGAACGCGCGGAGGAAGAGGGGATGGCCGTCCGCGGTCATGCTCGGACCGAGACCCACGGCCGAGCACCCGATGAGCGGCGATCGTTCGAACGAGAGCGCGATGTCGTAGAGCGCGTGCAGGAACACCATGCGGTGGTACGTCGGCAGTTCGCCGTCGAACGGATCGGGTCGGAACGCGAGGGCCTCGGCCGCGACTTCGTCCCGGCGGGCAGCCGGAAACTCCGAGGCGACGTCCCGGTAACGCACGCGTCCGACGTCGAGGAGGAGCGCACGCACCGGCGCGAGAGGCACGTACCTGCGGAACTCGCCCCACAAGACGGTCTCGTTGGCGATCATGCGATCGCGGAGGAGGGTGCCATGGGCGCGACCGATGTCCGTCGGCGCGCCTTCGAGCCGCACTTCGCGGACGCCCGAACGGACGCGGGTGTACGAGCGACCGACGGTCGCGAGGCCGTCCCCGCGGGAAACGACCGACGCGGGCGGCGTCTCGGCCAAGGTCGGCGGTTCGATGCGCGTCCAACGTACGAGGGCGACGTGGCCGAGGGCGAGCGCCGCCACGAACGCCGCCACGAGTCGCAGCACGCGCCCGCGACGGGTGCCGAGCCCGACGTCGGTCATCGCGCGAAGGCCCACGACGCGAGCTTCGCCGCGCGCAACGCGAGCACGGTCGAGACGACGGTCCCCACGATCCGCGTCGGATCCTTGACGGAGTGGAAGTACGTCACGCGCTCGTGTTCGGGCGGGTAGTGCACCTTCGTCCCGACCTCCACGAGCGGGAAGCCCGCCGCGATCGCACGGAGGATGACCTCCGCCTCGAAGGCGTATCCGGTCGCGCGGACTCCCAGGGCCAGGGTCTCCCGTACCGGGTACCTGCGGAGCCCGCACTGCGTGTCCGCGAGCTTCGTCCCGGAGAACGCCGAAAGGAACGCGTTCGAGATGCCGTTCGAAATCTGGTTGGCGCGGGGAGCTCCGTCCCGGACCAGATCGCGGACGCCGAGGACGAGGGCCGTCGGATCCGGGGAGGCGTCGAGCACGATCCGCGCGGACTCGGCCGGATGTTGCCCGTCCGCGTCCACCGACAGCGCGACGTCGTATCCCCGGGCCGCAGCCTCGAGCAGTCCCGTGCGGAGGGCCGCCCCTTTTCCCCTATTCTCCTCGTGAAGCACGACCGTGGCGCCGTGCCGGGCTGCCTCCCGAGCCGTGCCGTCCCCCGGTCCGTCCACGACGACCAGGACCGCCGCGGGTGGAACGTCCGGCAGGGCGCGCGCGAGCCCTCCGAGGACCTCCCCGAGGGACCGCTCCGCCTGGCGGGCCGGAACGACGATGCACGGTGAAAATGTCATGGGAATGCCGTTATGCTCCGCCCCCCGTCGGGCTGACAAGCCGGAGTTTTTCGCTCCGGATCGCCCGCGTCCCGTACCTCGCATCGCCCGCGCCACGCGCCACTCCCCACGAACACGGAGAACGCCATGAAGATCTTCATCGACAGTGCCGACATCAACGAGATCAAGGAAGCCGTGGCCATGGGCGTCGTCGACGGATGCACGACGAACCCGAGCCTGCTCGCGAAGGTCGGCCGCAAGATCGAGACCGTCATCCCGGAGATCTGCGAACTCGTGGACGGTCCGGTGTCCGCCGAGGTCGTGTCCGTCGACCACGACGGCATCGTCACGGAAGGTCGCGCCCTCGCCAAGTTGCACAAGAACGTGGTCGTGAAGGTCCCGCTGATCGCCGAAGGTCTGAAGGCCGTCCGTACGTTCTCCAAGGAAGGCATCAAGACGAACGTGACCCTGTGTTTCTCGGCGACGCAGGCGCTCCTCGCCGCGAAGGCCGGCGCGACGTTCATCTCGCCGTTCGTGGGCCGTCTCGACGACCTCTCGACCGAGGGCATGGACCTCATCGACCAGATCGTCACGATCTATTCGAACTACGACTTCGAGACCGAGGTGCTGACGGCGAGCATCCGCCACCCCGTGCACGTCGTGCAGGCCGCCATGGTCGGCGCCCACTGCGGCACCATGCCCCTTTCCGTGATCAAGCAGCTCCTCAAGCACCCGCTCACGGACCTCGGACTCGAGAAGTTCCTCGCCGACGCGAAGAAGAACGCCGAAAAGGCGAAGTGAACGCCGTCGCTCGTCGTACGCGCGGGGCCCCACGTCGATGACCGTCCTCTTGCAGATCGAGCGGGGCCCCCACGAGGGCGTCGAGCGGCGGGAGATCCGGCGCCGCGCGCGGGCGATGCTCGCGGCGCTTCAATTGGAGAACTTGGAACTCTCAATCGTCTTAACAGACGACGATCAAATCCAGATTCTCAACCGGGACTATCGAGGAAAAGACAAACCCACTGACGTGCTCGCGTTTTCCATGCGCGAAGGGGAGTTTTCCTCCCTTTCCGGCGACGTCCTCGGCGACGTGATCCTCAGCATTCCGACCGCGCGACGTCAGGCCCTACGCGCGAGACGATCCGTCCTCGACGAAGTGACCATGCTCCTCGCCCACGGCATCCTCCATCTGCTCGGGTGGGACCACGACACGAAGGCGAAGGACGTGGCCATGCGTCGGGAGACGGCCCGGCTCGAAGCCGCCGCGGCTCCCGCGGTCCCCTCCGTGAAGGAGAGGAAGGGGAAGGCGACGGCGGCGAAGGTGGGGCGGACGTCCGCGCGGAAGCGCGTCACGGCGTCGGCGAGCGCGAACGGACCCGCCACCGGGCCGAAGAAGACGACCAAGCCGGCGCCCACGGCGTCAAAGGGAAGAGCGCGTCGGTCATAATCCATCGATCGGCGCCGTTCCGCCGTCGGTTCCTCCGAACCCGCGAAGGAGCCAAAGGGACAGGACTTTCGCGCGCTTCCCTTCCATGGTTCGCGCGGGACCGCGCATTTCGAGGGATCTCCGCGCGAAGAAAAGCGATCCCCCCTTGTTTTTCCCTTGCGGGGAAAAAGAAGCGGATGATACCCATCGTTTTGCACGGTTTCCCGCGACGTCACACGACGACGCCCGAGCTTTTGGCTCGGAACTCGCCGTTGACTGTGGCGACTCAGTGACAGACTCAACAGCCCCCCCTTGTGGGATTGATTCGTAGGAGGACACCCAAATGTCAGCAAAGCGAATGACCAAGGCTCAAGTGATTGCGGAGATCTCGGAGTACGCGGAGCTCGATAAGAAGAGCGTCTCTCGCGTGTTTGAAGGTCTCACGGACCTCATCAAGAAGCAGCTTGGCGCGCGTGGCCCCGGCGAGTTCGTCGTTCCGGGCCTCCTCAAGCTCAAGACGGTCAAGAAGCCCGCGACGAAGGATCGTCCTGGCATCAACCCGTTCACCAAGCAGCCGATCACGATCAAGGGCAAGCCGGCTTCCAAGAAGATCCGCGCGACCGCCCTCAAGGCGCTCAAGGACCTCATCCAGTGACGAGGGAGCGCTGATCGCGACGGGAGTCGGTTCCACCGCTCCCACCGCCGTCGGCGGTCAGGAAGGCGAAGAGGTCCTCGGACTTCTTCGCCTTCTTCCTTTTGTGCGCCCCGTCCGCCCCGTGCCGGGCGCCTCCCCGCGCGGCGGGCGCACCTCCGACGGCGGTGTCAGTCCTGGGACGGAGGTTCCGCCGAGGTCCTCGACCCCGCGTCCTTGCGACGCCGGAAGGCGAACAGCGCGACGCTCGCGGCCAAGGCGAGGGTCGCCGGCAGGTCCCCGAAACGCACGTAGGGCGTGGGTCCCGACGTGCGCAAGACGGGGGTCGCGACGAGAACTCCCGGCACCTCCCCGGGCCACGTCGCCCGGATGCGTCCGGTCGCGTCGATCCACGACGTCGGTCCCCGGTTCACGGCGCGAACGAAGTGACGTCGCGCCTCGATCGCCCGGAGGGTCGCAATGCGTTCGTGCAGGGGGCTCGCCATCGTCCCCACGAACCACGCGTCGTTCGTGACGTTCACGAGGAGGTTCGGCTCCACCGCGCCGAGCTCCCGACCCGCCTCCGGGAGCAGATCCTCGAAGCAGTTGAGGACCGCGGCGTGGACCTTCCCTTCGTCGAAGGCGACGACGCCCGACCCCGCCCGCATGCCCGTACCCCGCGCGAACGTGCGCGCGATCCAAGGGATCGATTCGGCGAACGGGACGCGCTCGCCGAAGAGCAGGAGGTGCCGCTTGTCCTGGGGTTCGCTCCACGTGCCGTCCTGGCGCACGAGGACCACGGAGTTCGTCACGAACTCGGCGCCCTCCCTCAGGATGACTCCGGCGAGTACGGGCCCCAACACGTCCCGCTGCAACATGGCGCGCGTGCCCACCGGCTCGCGACGGGACGCGTGGGCCACGACGTACGGGTACGACGCTTCGGGCCACACCGTGAGGTCGACGCCGCGTGCTTCCGACGTCAGCGTGAGATCCCGGAGGCGCGCGAGAATGGCGGGCGAATCCAGGCCTTCCCACCGCGCACGCGCAGGAATGCCAGGCTGGACGAGGCCGATGCGGGCCGTCGGCAGGCCCACCTCCCGTTCCGATTCGACCCGGAGTCGACGTTCTCCGTAGAGGACGAGGACCAGCACGACGGAAGTCGCCGCGACCAGGGGAACGAGCGCTTCCGTACGGCGAGCCTGTCCTTCGAACGGGCGCGCGACCGGACGAACGAGCGCGACGACCGAGACCGCCAGGAGTGCCGCGATGGCGCCCACGATCGCCGAGACGCCACGTTCGCCGACGAGGTCGGCGGTCTGGAGGAGCGCGGGAAACGCGGTGAGCCCTCCTGCCGGCGTCCACGGGAAGAGGGCGGGGGAGAGGCACGCGACGAACACGGCGCCCGCGAACGCGAGCCACCGGGGAGCGCGCACGCGGACGAGGTTGCCGTACGCCGCACCGCCCACCGCCCACCCGAACCCCTGACCCCACGCCGCGAGCACGAGGAGGAGGGACCCGACGGGGGCCGGGAGGGGTGCGAAATCCTCGACCGTCCGCGCCACGAACCGCAACGCGACGAGGTTGGCGCCCATGCCGAACGCCCAACCCCGGAGGGATCCCACGAGGAACCGTCGGAGCCCCGGAGCCTCCCCGTTCGGGGCCTCGCTCCAGCCGCGATCGTCGAGGCTCGCGGCGAACAGGGCGAGCCCCGCGAACACGCCGAGCGCGACGTTCATCGGAGGCGACGTGGTCGCGAACACGGGACCGCCCGCGAACGCGAGGAGCACCCGCCCGTGCCGACGCGCGAGGCGCGTCAGTGGCGCGCGCATCGCGGACCCCGAAGAAAAACGCCACGTGGACGGCCGATGCAAGGGATCACCGGCACGTCCACGTGGCGCGTGTGGAGGAGGGGTTCGACGCGATCCGGACGACGCGGGAGCGGGGTCACCCCCGTGCCGCCCTTCGAGGGGAGAACTTTCAGAAGTAGAAAGTCATTCCCAACGTGAAGAGCGCACCGCCCGACGTGTTCGTTCCGCCACGGATGGGGTCGACGAATTCGTAGTCGTAGGCCGACCGGGAATCGACGCGTCCCCGCACGAACGCTCGCACGTCGCCGTTCAAGGCGAAGTGCCGACCGAGGCGCCACTCCGCACCACCGCCCGCGAACCCGTTGAAGTAGCCGTAGTTCCGCACGTTGCGGCCCGAATAGTACTGGGTGCCGTAGTAGGTCTCGTACTGCGTGTCGTTCGACACCCTCGCGCCCGACCAGCCCATGCCGAGGAGCAGGTAGAGCTGGAACGAGCTCTGGGGGTTGAGGAAGAGCTTCGAGTCGAGGGAGAACGCAGTCTCGGAACGATCGTAGCCGCGGTAGTCGGTGCCACCGAGCCAGTCGACGCTGCCTTCGATGGCGACCACGGGCGCGGGCCGGTAGCGGAGCCCCATGCCGAAGCCGAGCATGCCCGCGTTCTTCGCCGCGTTGCTCCCGAGGATCGATCCGTCGAAGCGGAAGTTGAGACCCCATTCGCGCCGACGCACTGTAGCGGGACGGGGAACGTAGACGTAAGCCGGCGGCGTCTTCACCCGCGGCTGCGGGACGAGGACGGTGGGCGGAGCTTGGTACACGACCACCGGCGGCGCGGGCGCGACCACCACCGGTGCGGCCGGATTCGGGAGCGGCTCGAGGGGCTGGACCGGTTGGCCTGGCGCGGCCACCGGCTGGGAGGGGGCCTCGGCGCAGAACCACGAACCGGGAGGACAGGCGGGATTTTGGGCCGGCGCCGCGGCGGGCGCCGCGCCCGGAGCGGAAGCCGGAGCGGACGACGGAACGGGGAGCGCAGGAACGGGAGCGGCGGCCGAGGACGTTTGAGCGAGGGCCGAAGAGGGCGCGAACATCGCCCACCCGAAGAGGAGGCTCACCGCTGCGCGTGCCGACGTGGACTTGCTCACCATGACGATCTCGTACCTCCGAGGGCGTCCCCGGTGGGAACGCTCACGATGGGGAGTCTGCAACGCGAGTGCCAGTCGAAAGCGCGGAACTCGTCGCGAAATTTCACGGTCGAGCCGCGCGCCGATAACGAGCGTTCACGGCCGGGAGGGAACCGCCGTCGCATTCCGACCCGGGTTCCCCCGTGGTAGCGTCGCCGCGCTCCATGCCCGTCGTTCGCCTGAAAGCCGGCCACGTCCAGCCCGTGTGGGCCGGTCACCCCTGGGTCTATGCGCAGGCCGTGGAGCGCGTCGAGGGCGGTGCTCTCCCCGGCGACACGATCGACGTCGTCGACCCGCGCGGCAACTTCCTCGGCCGCGGGTTCTATTCGCCGAAGTCGGCCATCGTCGTCCGGATCCTGTCCCGGTCCCAGGACGCCAAGCTCGACACCGCGTTCTTCCGCGAACGCATCGCGCGCGCGCTCGCCCTCCGGAAGGACCTCGGTCTGCCGAGCGGCGCGACCGACGGGTACCGACTCGTGCACGCCGAAGGCGACGGTCTCCCGGGGCTCATCGTCGACCGCTTCGACGACGCGGTCGCGGTGCAATTCCTCACGCTCGGCATGAAGCGTCACGAAGGCGCGGTCCTCGAGGCGCTCCGCGACGTGCTCGCACCGAAGGCCATCGTCGATCGCACGCCGGACGCCACGGCGAAGACCGAAGGATTCGCACCGAACGACGATCGCTCCCGCGTCCTCCGCGGCGAGGACCTGAAGGAGCTCGTGTTCAAGGAACGGGGATTCCGGTTCCGGGTGTCCCTCGAGGTCGGTCAGAAGACCGGCTACTACTTCGACCAGCGACCCCTGCGGACGCGCATCGAGGAGCTCGCCCGTGGGCGCACCGTCCTCGACACCTACTGCTTCCTCGGATCCATCGCGCTCGCCGCCGCCCGAGGAGGCGCGAAGGACGTCGTGGCCGTCGACGAGAGCGCCGCCGCGCTCCAGATGGGCGCACTCGCCGCCCAGGAGAACGGCCTCGCGTCCGCCATCCGGTTCGAACGTCGCGACGCGCGGAAGGCGCTCGCGGAGGTCGGCGAGAGCGGCGGCCGGGAGCTCGTGATCGTCGATCCGCCCCGACTCGCCCCGACGCGCGCCGCGCGCGACAACGCCCTCGTCGCGTACGCGAAACTCGCCGAGCTCGGCGCGCGTGCCACGAAGCCCGGCGGCATCCTCGTCTTCTGCTCCTGTTCCGGTGCCGTCGACGTCGGTGCGCTCACGCGTGCGCTCGCCATGGGAGCACTCCGCGCGAACGTGACCGCCACCGTCCTCGAACGCCTGTTCCAAGGGCCCGATCACCCCGTGCTCGCCGCGTTCCCCGAAGGTCTCTACCTGAAGTGCCTCGTCGCGCGGATCGATCCGCGATGAAACCCTCGCCCGGGCGAGCGCCGGCGAACTCGCGCGCATCCGCGGCGTCCTCTTCGATCTCGACGACACCGTCCTCACGCACGGAGTGCTCACGCGCCGCGCCTACGACGCGCTCTGGTCCCTCCGCGACGCCGGTCTCCGTCTGGTGGCCGTGACCGGGCGACCTTCGGCGTGGGGCGAGGTCGTCGCGCGCCAGTGGCCGGTGGACGCGGCGATCACCGAGAACGGCGCCGTGCTCCTCCGGCGTTCGGGTCGCGGACTCGACCGCGTCGAGGCGTGCCTCCCCGACGAGCGACGCGAACGACGCGAGCGCCTCGAAGCGCTCGTGCACGACGTCGCCCAGCACGTGCCCGAGGTCTCCCTCACGGACGACGTGCACGGGCGGATCTCCGACGTGACCTGGGACGTCGGGGAACGGGTCACCCTCGGCGAATCGGTCGTGCGTCGTCTCGTGGACGTCATCGCGATGCACGGCGCTCGGAGCACCCGATCGAGCGTCCACGTCCACGCGACGTTCGATGGCGACGACAAGGCCTCGGGGGTGGTCCGGTACCTGGTCTCCCTCGGAGAGGACGCGACCTCCGCGCGGTTCGAACACGCGTTCATCGGGGACAGCGGCAACGACGCGGCATGTTTCGCCGCGTTCGATCTGACCGTGGGAGTCGCGAACGTGGCGGCGCATCTCCGGCGACTCGTCGTGCCTCCGCGCTACGTGACCGAAGGCGAACGGGGCGAGGGCTTCGCCGAATTCGCCCACGCGTTGCTCACCCGTTGACGCCCTCGCTCACGCGAGGATGGCCCCTTCGCGCGCGACCGCGCGGTGCTTCACGCCGACGGTCTCGAAGAGACGGACGGCCCATCCCGGCGTGAACTCGCGGGTCGGCAAACCGTCGTCCTGGAAATAGCGTCGGTACCGACGCACGACGAACATCGTCACGAGCGCTTGGGAGGCGGAGATCACGGCGTACGGGCCGGTCAGGATGGCGTACGCGGTCAACCATTCGACGGAGCCGCCCGCTGCGCTCGCGATCGCCGCTCCGAGGGAGAGGATCACGAGGACGAAGTTCCACGACGCGACGTTGGTCGCGGCCTTCATCGCGTCACGGTAGGCGTAGAGTCCGCCGCCCAGGATCGCGTATCCGGACGCCCAAAGGCGGTACGCGAGGACGATCCCCGGGATGCCCTGGAGGAGCGCGACGGGAGCTCCGACGACCGAGACGACCCCGATGCACACGAGGGCGATGCCCGGCAGGAACGCCTGACCGAAGACGATGGCCGTGTAGGCCACGACGCGGAGCATCAGGGGGGATCGCTCCAAGTGGCCGGGGACGACGGGCGCGGAGCGGTAGGCGGACGATTCCGCCTCGACCGGGGGCAAGGCGACCCGTCGCCATGCGTCGCGCCCGCGCAACTCCGCGATCGTCCATTGGACGTAGGCGAGGAGAGCCGGCGCGGCGAGGACGACCAGAAACGTGGCGACGTCGGAATTCATGGCGCTCCTCCGGGAGACGAACGGCGCGGGGATTCGATGCATTCCCTCCTCCGACGTGCCGACCGGTCCGCCCCTTCGCGTAGGGACGGACGACGCGGTTTCCCAGGGCGTGAAATCCGATCCGGCGACTACACCCGCGAAAGGGCCGGACGTAGACTGCGCCCATGTCGGACACCGAAGGGCTCCTCGATCTCGCCAAGCGCCATCTCTACGCGAACTACAAACCCGCGCCGTTCGTCCTCGCCCGGGGTCGGGGTTCGGAGCTCTTCGACGTCGACGGCAAGCGCTACCTCGATCTCGCGGCGGGCGTCGCCGTCTGTTCCGTGGGCCACGCCCATCCGACGTACGTGCGCGCCATCGCCGAACAGGTCGCGAAGGTCGGACACGTGTCCAACTACTTCTACAACGAGGAGAACATCCGCCTCGCCGTCGACCTCACGACCCGTTCCGGAATGGACCGCGCGTTCTTCTGCAACTCCGGCGCGGAAGCCAACGAAGCGATGCTCAAGTGCGCGCGTCACCACTTCTTCGGCAAGGGCGACACGAAGCGGACGCGCTTCGTCGCGTTCCACAACGGCTTCCACGGGCGCACGATGGGCGCCCTGTCGCTCACGGGAACGCCGAAGTACCGCGAAGGGTTCGGTGGCATCGAAGGCGTGACCCACGTCGCCTACGGGGACGTCGCCGCGGTACGTGCCGCCATGGGTCCCGACGTCGCCGGCATCGTCGTCGAACCGTTGCAAGGAGAAGGAGGCGTGCTCCCCGCGCCCGCCGGCTTCCTGAAGGAGCTCCGCGCCCTCGCCGACACCCACGGCGCCTTGCTCCTCGTCGACGAGGTCCAGACCGGCATCGGTCGACTCGGAAACTTCCTCGCGACGAGTCTCGCGGGCGTGAAGGCCGACGCCGTGTCCCTCGCGAAGGGACTCGGCGGAGGGTTTCCCGTCGGCGCCATGCTCACCACCGAAGCGCTCGCAGGGGCCCTCCCTCCCGGCACCCACGGCTCCACCTTCGGTGGCAATCCGCTGGCCTCCGTCGCCGCGCGCACGGTGATCCGCATCCTCGACGAGGAGAACCTGATCGAGGGCGCGAAGACCAAGGGAGCCCTCCTCGGTTCGCTCCTCGAGGGCATCGCGAAGTCCTTGCCCGAACTTTGCGAGGGCGCACGTGGCGAAGGGCTCCTGCGGGGCCTCGTCCTCCGTCCGGGCTACCTCGCACGGGACGTCCTCACGAAGCTGCAGGAGTCCGGCGTCCTCCTCACGGCCGCCGGCGAGCGGGTGCTCCGCTTCACGCCGCCCCTCGTCGTGACGCCGGCCGAACTCCAGGAAGGGGCCGAACGGGTGAAAGCCGCGCTCGAATCTCTCCCCGCGAAAGCGGTGCCGGCCCCCGCGCCGCAGGCGGCCCCCGCCCGGCCCTGACGTTCCCCACGATGCCGGAGGTCAGGAAGGGCGGGTTTTCGTCCCGATCCCGGGCTCCGGTGCCTTGACATTCGTCGCCCCGCGTGGACAACGGACACGCGCGAAATGCCTGACGAATCCCCCACGAAACGAGTCTCGCTGCCGGCGCGTGCGCTCGCGGAGTGCCCGTCCTGCAAGAAGGCCGTGGACCCGCTCCGCGCGGGCCACGTGGCGGTGTTCGACGGCGTCTTCGTCTACTTCTGCGCCCGCGGTTGCAAAGAAGCGTACGTCGGCGCGCTCGACGCGAACCCGTTCCGGGACGACGTCCCGACCCTCGCACCTCCGCCGGTCCGGGAACCCGCGGTCGTCGTCGTACCGGTGTCGACGCGGGTTCCGGCCATCGCCGTCGCCGCTCCGGGCGCGATCGTGGCGGAGATGGATGGCGTCGCGCCACGGCGCACGCCCGTGCCACCCTCCGCGCGGGGCACGCCCCGTTCCGCCGCCCGCCCGCGCGACTCCGCTTCCTCCGGTTCCTCCGACGTCGGGGGCGCCGCGTCCGCTTCCCTTCGTGCCTTCCTTCGCGATCGCGCTGCCGTCCTTGCCGCTCACCGTCACGGTGGTCACGGCGATCGCCACGGTGGCGATCGGGGCCGTCCTCGCCCTCGAATCCAGGTTCTCGTTCGTGGCCGCGCTCGTCGCGAGCGCCGCCCTCGCCGCGGCGGTCGTGTGGCTCGTGGAACACGCGCGTCGTCTCCACGAACGCGAGGCGCACGCGACGCTCGCGAACAAGGGCGTGACGTTCCGTGACCGCGCCGCGTGGGACGCGGCACGTCGCACCACGCGCGTGGCCTTCGCGTTCCGCGGCTCCCTCGTCACGCCCGAACCCGATCTCCTCACCACCGAAACCACCGGCGGCGCATCCGAGGCCGCCGTGCTCGCGCGCGTGGCGGCCGCGCTCGACGTGGCCCGCCATCCCTTCGCGGCTCCGCTACGCCGCGCGATGGCGCCTCGCGTGCCCGAGGTCGTCGCCTGCACGTCGGCGGAGACCACCGTGGATCACGGTGTCGTCGCCACCTTCGTCACGGGAGAGACCCTGGCCATCGGACCGCGCGCGTTCCTCGTCGGCCGCGGCGTCGGCGTCTCCGCCGTCGACGCACGTGCGACCTCCTTCGAGGAGGCGGGGCGTGTCGTGCTCGTCGTCGCCGAGAACGACACCGTGGTCGGCCTCGTCGTCTTCGCGGATGCCCTCCGCGGTGGCGCACGCGGCGCCGTCCAGCGTCTGCTCGACGCGCGCGTCGAACCCGTCCTCCTCTCCCACGACCCCGTCGAGCCCGCGACGGTGCTCGCCCGTGCGCTCGACGTCGACCACGTCCGCGCCGCGATTCCCGCCGACGGCGAAGATGCCGCCGTGCGCGCCCTCGACGACACCGGCCACACGACCGCCGTGATCGCCGATCCCACCGTCGCGTCCACCGCGCTCCTCGCGTCGTCCTTGCCCGTGGCTCTCGGCGGCGACGTCGCCACCTTCGCCGCGGCCACGGATCGGACCGACCCGCGCGACGCCGTCGACGCCGTGCTCCTCCCGAAGGCCGCCCACGCGAAGGCGCGTCGTGACGCCATCGTGTTCGCGGCGGTTCCCGTCGCGTCGGTCTTCGCGACGGCGCTCGGGATCCTTCCGCTCCGTTACGTGCCGCTCTCGGTTTTCGTGTCGCTCGCGGTGTTCGTCGCGACGATCAGGCGCGGTCCCCGCGGTTCCGCGGGCGCCGACGACGCCGTGATGAGCCGGGCACCGCGTTTGTAGGTCACGTACGACCAGGCCCACGTCAGGAGCACGACGAGCCGGCTCCGGAAGCCGATCAGGTACCAGACGTGGACGACGAGCCACGCGAGCCACGCGAGGAGGCCGCTCATGCGGAACGACCCGGTCTGCGCGACGGCCCGTGAACGCCCGATGGTGGCCATCGTGCCCTTGTCCCGGTAGCGGAAGGGTTTCCGTGACCGTCCGTCCTCCGACGCGAAGATCGATTCGGCGACGGCGCGACCCTGCTGCATCGCCACCGGACTCAGTCCGGGCAACGTGTGCCCCGAGGCGTCCGTGAACGAGGCCGCGTCGC
>JAXLYL010000032.1:0-76772 GCA_046351475.1 Polyangiaceae bacterium | reverse complement strand
GCCAACGTCGTCCTCGCCGACGAGATCAACCGCGCACCGGCGAAGACCCAATCCGCCCTGCTCGAGGCGATGCAGGAACGGCAGGTCACGATCGAGGGCGACAGGTTCGAGCTCCCCTCCCCCTTCCTCGTCCTCGCGACGCAGAACCCCATCGATCTCGAGGGCACGTATCCGCTCCCCGAAGCGCAGATCGACCGGTTTCTCGTGCGCGTTCCCATGGGGTACCCCTCACCGCGCGAAGAAGCGCAGATGCTCCGCACCTACGGCAAGGAACCGCCGACGCTCCGGAGCGTCCTCGGAGCCAGCGACGTCATCGCGCTCCAGTCCGTCGCCGCACGCATCCACGTCGAAGACGACCTGCTCGAGTACGCAGTCGGGCTGACGAGCTTCACGCGCACGCACGGCAAGGTCGCCCTCGGCGCGAGTCCGCGCGCGAGTCTCGCGCTCGTGCAGGCCGCCAAGTCCTACGCCCTCGCCTACGGACGCGCGTTCGTCGCGCCGGACGACGTCCGCGCCGTCGCTCCGTCGGTGCTCGCGCACCGCCTCGTGCTCCGTGCGGACGCCGAGGACGATCCGATGGCCCGCGAATCCGTCGTGCAAGAGGCCCTCGCGAAGGTCGGCTACCGTCGCGCCGTGCGCGCGATGTCGTCGCCGCCGTGAACCTCTACCCCACGCGCGAGACGTTTTTCGTCGCGCTCTCGGGCGCGGCCCTCGTCGCGCTCGGGGCGGCGGCGCGCGTCCCCGCACTCGTGGCGTTCGGGGGTGCGATGGTGCTGGCCATCGCGTTCGGCCGGGCGTTCGCACGTGTCTCGGTCGCCCGGCTCCGCGCCGCGGGATTCGAGATGGTCTGGGGACGGACGACCCGTGTCGAACGCCTCGCGCGGGGCGAGACCTTCGTCCTCCCCGTGGAACTCCGGAACCGAGGGACGGACGACGTACGCGGCGTCACCCTCCGGCCGCTCGCCTCGAGCATGCTCGACGTGACACTCGTGCCCGACGCCATCGATCTCCCGCCCGGCGCGCGCATGCGCGTGGACATGACCGTCACGGCGTCGCGGGTGGGTCGGTGGGGAGTGCACGGTCTCGCCCTCGAGGTCCGAGCCCGCACGCCCGGAGGGGACGCGCTGTACGAGGCGCCGCTCCTCTTCGCGAACCCGTTCGGCGTCGAGGTCATCCCGAAGGTTCTCGAGGGCTTCCTGCGGAGCGCGAAGGGCGGACGTTCCCGTCATGGCGCCGAGCTCGGGCGCCCCTCGAACGCGCGCGGCGAAGGGGACGAATTCCGTGAGCTCCGGGAACACGCGCCGGGCGATCCGTTCAAACGCATCGCGTGGAAAGCGAGCGCGCGCCGCGGACAGCTCCTCGTGCGCGAACTGGAGCGGGACGAGCGGGACGTCGTGTGGTTGGTCCTCGACAACTCGGTGGAGCTCTCCGCCGGCACCCTCGGGCGCGCTCCCATCGATCGGGCGCTCGACGAGGTCGCCACGATCGCCGCGCGCCACCTCGCTCGCGGGGATCGCGTGGGGCTCGTGGTGGCGGCCGGCCGTCCCCGAAGCTACGTCGTTCCCGGAACCGGGAACGAACACGTCGCGAAGATCGCTTCCGCGCTCGCGAGCGCCACGAACCACGTCGACGCGGATCGGTGCGAACTCGACGAACACGAACTCGCGCAACGGGTCGCCGAACACGCGCGCCCCCTCGACGCGAATGGCCTCGCGGACGTGCGCCGGGGCGACCTCGACGCGTTGGCGATCCGGGCGTCCCAGTTGCGGAAACGGGCTCCGTTCGCGCCCCGATCTCCGCAAGCCGCGTCCCCCCGCGAGCAGGTGTTCCGGCACTACCTGGCCGCGTTCGGCATCGAAGTCCCTCCCCGCGTCGACGGCGAGAGGGCCCGCGCCGAAGTGACCCTGTCCGAGCTCGTCGATCGCGCCGCGCGGGAGAAACCGCGACCGAGCGTGGTCCATTTCTTCGGTCCGGCCCCTTCGGGGGACACGCCGCTGTCGCGCAGCGTGGAACGGCTCCGAGCGAAGCGCATCGTCGTCCGGTGGACGTTGCCGTCGTTCGAGGAGAGCGTCGGAGGACCGTGGCCTTCGCCCGCGGGATCCGTTCCGGAAGCCGTGGAGGACGCCGTCCGCGTGCGCTCCCGCGCAGCCCATGCGCGGAGCGAACGAACGGTGAAGAGGCTCGGCGCGAAGATCGTGGCCACGGTGCGCGGATGATCGACTCGAAGGGAATCCTCCGGCGTGCGGGCCTGACCCCGAAGAAGAGCTTCGGACAGAACTTCCTCGTCGACGGCAACGTGGCCGAAGCCATCGCGCGCGCGTGTGTTCCCGACGACGAAGTGGGCCGAGCTGCGGTGATCGAACTCGGCGCGGGCGCCGGCGCGTTGACGTCGCTCCTCGTGCCGCGGGCGAAGTCCCTGGTGGCCGTCGAACGGGACCGGGATCTCGTGCCGCTGCTCGGCGAGTCGTTCGCCGGCGCGATCGGGAGCGGCACGATGCGCGTCCTCGAGGCGGACGCGCAGGGCGTCGATCCCACGGCGCTCCTCGCCGATCGTCCCGATGGATCGAAGGGCGTCCTGTGCGGCAACCTCCCCTACCAGATCACGGGACGACTCCTCGAACTCGCCGTGCACCACGCGAAGGGTCTCGATCGTGCGGTGTTCATGGTGCAGGACGAAGTGGCCGAACGCCTCGCGGCCTCCCCCGGCTCGAAGACGTACGGTGCGCTCACCGTGTTCGTCACCGCCGCGTTCCGCGTCACGAAATTCCGGACGGTGCCACCGGGGTGCTTCTACCCGCCGCCCGACGTCACGAGCGCGGTCGTCGTCCTGGAAGCGAAAAGACCTCCCCTCGCCGACGAGACGGAGACGTTCCGCGCGGTCGTGCGCGGCGCGTTCGCCATGCGCAGGAAGACGCTCCGGAACGCGTGGGCGGGTCTCGGCCTCCCGCCCGCGGCGCTCGCCGACGCCGCGACCGCCGCGGGTGTCTCCCTCGACAAGCGCGGCGAGACGCTTTCGGTCACGGACTTCGCCCGCATGGCGGACGCCGTCGATCGGACGAAGCGCGGAGCGTGAGCGCGCCGTCCGCGTTCAGCGTTCGGGATTGAGTTCGTCGAGGGCGCGCTGGGCGTCCTTGCGATCCGGCGAGTTGGCCTGCGCGAACTCGAGGAAGCGCTTGAAGTACTTCACCGCCTCGGCCTTCTTTCCGGTCTTGCGGAGAGCCTCGCCCGCCATGAAGTCGGCGCTGACGGCCCACGCCGGCCGGGGAGCGTCCGTCACCTTGTCGGCGGCGAACGTGAGGTGTCCCGCGGCCTCGGCCATGGCGTTCCTGTCGAACAGGATCCGGCCGTAGCGGAAGCGCCAGAAGGGCCGCGTGTCGTCGCCGGCGATGGCTTTCTGCCACTCCGACGCGGCGGTCGCGCGGTCGTTCTTGTCCTCGAAGGTCTCCGCCAGGGTCGCGTGGATGTCGTAACGCGTCGGCTTGAGTTCGAGGGCGCGGCGGAGGTTCTTGAGGGCGTCCTCGACGGCTCCCTCTTTGCGGAGCACGGAACCGTACTGCCAGTACGCGTCGCCCAGGAGCTTGTCGAGGGCGATGGCCTTCTCGATCTCCGCCTTCGCGACGCCGAGCTGCTGCGGATTCGCCTCGTTCGCGGCCCAGCCCACGTAGAGGTGGAACTCGGCGCGGTTCGGGTCGAGTTCGACGGCGCGGCGCAGGTACCGCATCACCTGGGTCTCGGGGGTGCCCGGCGTGATCATCATGGCGCGGCCGATGAAATGGTGCGCTTCGGCGCTGCCCGGACGCGCTTCGAGCACCTTCTTCAGCACGGGGAGCGCTTCGTCGGGACGGTTGATGGCGACGTACGCACTGCCGACGCGGAGTTGGAGATCGGCGTCGTTGGGGGCCTTGGCGAGCGCACTCTGGAATTGCTCGAGCGCCTTCTTCACGTCCCCCGATTCCTCGTAGAGGAGACCGCGCTCGAGGGCGAGCCCCGGGTAGTTCGGATCGGCGGCGGCGATCTTCTCGAACTCGGCGGAGGACTCGTCGAAGCGGTGCACGCGACGGAGGGTGACCGCGAGCTGGAAGCGCGTCGCGTGGTCCTTCGGGTCCTTCTCGAGGGCGAGGCGGAAGTGGGCGACGGCCTTGTCGTAGTCGGCCTGCACGGCCGCGACCTGACCGACGGCACGCTGCATGAGCGCCGAGTCGGGGAGTTTCTTCTGGGCTTCTTCGAGGACCTTCTCGGCGTCGGAGGGACGACCTTGCGCGGCCAAGAACGAGGACAGACCGACGAACGGGACGACGGCGTCGTCGTCGGTGGGGTCGACGAGCTCGACGGCCGATCGGAACTCGGCTTCGGCGGGCTTCTTGTTGCCGAGGGCGGCTTCCGCTTGGCCGAGCCAGTAGGCGATCTGCCAGTCCTTCGGGTACTTCGTGCGGGCGCCGGAGAGCTGGGCCTTCGCGTCGGCGAGGCGCTCGAGTTGGATCTTCGTCTTCGCGTCGCCGGCGATGGCACGGGTCGAGGTCTTGTCCGCGTCGACGGCGGTGTCGAAGCGGGCGAGGGCCTCGGCGTACCGGCCGTCGCGGAAGAACGCCTCGCCGCGACCGACGAGGGCCGCCACGGAGCGGGAGTCCGTCTTGAGGGCCTCGTCGTAGGCCTTGCCGGCCTCGAGGGTCGCGCCGCGCTGGAGGAGCACGTCGCCACGGATCGCGAACGCGAGGGCGAGCTCCTCGGGCGAGGCGTTCTCCTTCGCAGGCGTGTCGAGGATCGAGGCGAGGTCCTTGAGGGCGGAATCGCCGTCGTGGGCGCTCCGGAACGCGATGGCGGCGCGGAGGATCTTCGCCGCATGGTCCGGGGAAGCGGCGAGCGTCGCGTCGACTTCCTTCTTCGCCTTGTCGAAGTCGCCCGCCATGAAGTGGGCGCGCGCGAGACCGTAGTGCGTCCGTGGCGAGTCGAAGATTTCCGTCGCGCGCTGGAACGCCGCCACGGCGCCCGCCGCGTTCTTCCTGCGGAGTTCGATCTCGCCACGCAGGATGGCGATGTCGAGCTGGAGGGGATCCTTCGCGTCCCTGCGGGCGACGGACTCGGCCGACTTGAGGGCCTTGTCGAGTTCGCCGTTGTCGGCGGCGAGGGCGGCTTCGGTCACCTGGCGCAACGCCGGATCGACGGTGGGCGGGAGCTCCGAAAGCCACTGCTGCGCGCGCCCCTTCCGCGCGCCGTCGGTGCCGAAGCGCAGGTCGACGACGAACGACGTCAGCGCGGCGTAGGCCGTGAGCGCGCGGGCGCGGGGCCATTGCTTCTGCGTCTTGCCGATGTCGTCGAGGGTCGCCTTGGCGGCGGAGAACGTGTCGGGCGCGAGGCCCTTCCGCGCCTTGTCCGAAGTGTCCCGGGCGACGCGGACGTAGTCCTGCGTGTGGATGGCGTCGTTGATTCGGAGGTATCCGAAGGCTCCGTACGGCGTCAGTTGGAGCGCGGCGCCGCCGAGGACGACCACGGCGCCGAGGGCCATGCCGATCTTGAGCCCCAGCCCCTTGCGCGACGCCTTCTCGGCTTCGCGCGTGATGGCGGCGGGATCCATCGGAGCCGCCGCGTGCGGCACTTCGGCGCCGAGTTCCGGAACCTCGCCACCCTCCACGGGGGGCGCCGCGCCGGTGTCCTCTTCTTCCTTCGTGGGAATGGCCGCTTCCGTGGCGATCTCGGCGTCGCCGCCGGAGTCGCCGAAGTCGAGCTCGCCGAAGCCCATGCCGCCGGCGGCCTCCTCCGGCTCCTGGCGCGAAGGATCGCCGCCGCCGAATCCGTCCGGCTCGGGCGCGGCACCGCCGAGATCGAGTTCGCCGAAGCCTCCGTCGGACCCGGCAGCGGGCGCCCCTTGGCCCACGGCCGCGGGAAGTTCCGTCGGAAGATCGAGTTCACCGAAGTCGCCGAAGGGGCTCGCATCCGCGCGCGGCGGCACCGCCGGCGCCGCACCGAACGGAGGCGGCGTCGCGATACGGGGCGCTCCGGTCGACACGGAGGGCAGGTTCCCCGAGACCGCGGGAAGGTTCGACGCGACGGCCGGGAGGTTCGCCGCCACCGCGGGGAGGTTCGCCGCGACGGCGGGAAGATTTCCCGACGGTGCGGGGAGATTCGACGCGACGGACGGAAGGTCGAGGTCGCCGAACGCGACCGTCGATCGGGCTCCACGGGGAGGTCCGCCGACGTCGGCGACGGGAGCGCCGCCGAACACGGCGGGAAGGTCCGAACTCACCGCGGGAAGATCGGCGCCCGCGTCACGGCCGCGCGTCGCGGGGAGATCGTTCGGCAAGGAGGGCAGGTCGAGTTCGAACGTCGGCGCCTTCGCGGCGGCGGGCGGAGCGGCCGCACGCGCGGGCGCGGGCAGATCGCCGGCGACGGCGGGGAGATCCATGTCGAACGAACGCGGTCCGGTCGTCGCGGGAAGTCCCGGATCGTCGAGGGTCCCGAGGGCTCCCGGAAAGTCGGAGATGGGAGGACGCGGCGTCCCGGACTTCTCTTCGGCGAGCGGACCGGAGGGCGCCACGCCCACCATCGTGGACTTCAGGTTCTTTCCGGCGGGCCGCGGCGCGACCTTCACGGCGGGCTTGGGGAGATCGGGCAATGCCGCGGGGAGCGCCGCGGAATCCGGGCCCGCGTTCTTCACGAGGAACGAGTGCCCGCACTTCGGGCATCGCATCTTCAGACCGACCGCGGGGATTCGTTTCTCGTCGATCTGGTACGGCGCTTTGCAGGACTCGCACTCGACTTTGAGCATCCCGGATCTCCCAGACCTCCGAACGTATCACGGAAGTTCCGGCGGAAACGAAAGCGCGGCCGGTTGACGGAGCGGTCGCTCGCACCGATGCTCGCGCCCATGATCGACCCGCGCGTCGCCTACGAAGCCCACTTAGATAACCGAGCGGACGCGATGGGCGCACTCTGTGTGCACGGCGGCGAACGGCACGATCCCTCGACGATGGCGCTGGATCCGCCGCTCGTCCTCGCGAGCGCGTTCGCCTTCGAGAGCGCGGACGCGGCGGCCAAGGCCTTCCGCGGAGAAAACGACGCGTACATTTACGGACGGTGGAGGACACCTCCCGTCGAGGTCCTCGAGGCGAAGCTCGCCGCGCTCGAGGGAGCGGAGACGGCCTGCGCGACGGCCAGCGGGATGGCCGCGATCTCTGGCGCCGTGATGACCCTGGCGAAAGGCGCGGGCGGCCACGTGGTCGCGCCGCGAGCGATGTACGCGGAGAGCGCGCGCCTCCTCCGGGAACGTCTCCCCGCGTTCGGCATCCGCACCACCTTCGTCGACGATCCGACGCCCGAAGCGTACGCCGCGGCGATGTCGGAGGAGACACGACTCCTCTACGTCGAGACTCCCGCCAACCCGAACCTCCGCATCACGGACGTGCGCGCGATCGCGAAGCTCGCGCGAGATCGCGGCGTCGCGAGCCTCGCCGACAACACGTTCGCGAGCCCGTTCTCGCAGAACCCCATCGCGCTCGGCATCGACGTCGTCGTCCATTCGACGACGAAATCCATCGGCGGCCACGGCGACGCCATCGGCGGCGTCGTGTGCGGTCCGCGCGCGATCGTGGATCCCGTCCGCGAATTCGTCGTGAAGGGAATGGGCGCGGTGCTCGCCCCGATGAACGCGTTCCTCGTCACGCGCGGGGTGCGGACACTGGCGCTGAGGCAGCGGCAGGCGAACGCGACCGCGGCGTACCTGGCGAAGGTGCTCTCCGAGCATCCGAAGATCGCCGTCGTCCACCATCCTTCCCTTCCCGACCACCCGGGCCACGCCCTCGCGAACGACCAGATGATGGCGTACGGGTCCGTGCTCGCGTTCGAGGTGAAAGCGACCTCGGGGCGTCCCGCACTCGAGGCGGGGCGGTCCGTGCTCGAGTCCGTGCGCGTGGCGACCCACGCCGTCAGCCTCGGGGACGTGAAGACCCTCGTGGTCCATCCGGCCTCGACGACCCACTCCACCATGCCCGCAGACGACCGGAAGCGCGCCCACGTGACCGACGGACTCCTGCGCATGAGCGTGGGAATCGAGCCGAAAAAGGCACTCCTGGACGACCTCCTCCGCGCCCTCGACGCACTCGGCGCCTGACGCCGTGCTATCCCTGCACGTTCCATGGATCGCCTCGTCGTCGTCGGCGCCCGCCAGCACAACCTGAAGGGAGTGTCCGTGTCCCTTCCGAGGGGCAAGGTCGTCGTGTTCACGGGGCCGAGCGGTTCGGGGAAGTCCTCGCTGGCGTTCGACACCATCTACGCCGAAGGTCAGCGTCGGTACGTGGAGTCCCTTTCCGCGTACGCGCGCCAGTTCTTGGAACAGCTCGCGAAGCCCGACGTCGAGCGCATCGACGGACTTTCACCGGCCATCGCCATCGAGCAGCGTCCCCTGTCGAAGTCGCCGCGCTCCACGGTCGGGACGGTGACGGAGATCGCGGACTACCTGCGGCTGCTCTACGCGCGGGTCGGCGTGCCCCACTGCCCGAACTGCGGGAAACGCATCGAGGCGCAGACGGTCCAGGAAATCGTGGATCGGATCCTCGCGACGACCTCCGGCACGAAGCTCTCGATCCTGGCGCCCGTCGCGCGTGCGCGGAAGGGCGAGCTCAAGCTCGAAGTCGAGCGTCTCCGGCGGGAAGGGTTCGTGCGCGCGCGCATCGACGGCGCCGTCGTCGATCTCGGGGACGAGATCGCGCTCGACGGGAAGAAGGCGCACGACCTCGACGTCGTCATCGATCGCATCGTCCTGAAAGAAGGCCTGAAAGGACGCGTCACGGACAGCGTGGAGCTCGCCCTGAAGACCGGCGAAGGGCGACTCCTCGTGTGGGTCGACGGAGAGGAGCCCTATTGGCTCTCGGAGCGGTTCGCGTGCGTCGATTGCGGCATCTCGCTTCCTCCCATCGAACCACGGATGTTCTCGTTCAACGGACCGCACGGCGCGTGTCCGGCGTGCGACGGCCTCGGCGCGCGTGACGTCGTCGACGCGGATTCGCTCGTCGGCGATCCGAACCAGACGCTCCGCGAAGGCGTGCTCCTCGCGTGGGGTCGCCGCGCGTCGGTCGCGCTGGCGACGGAACTCTCCCGCGCGGTGGACGCGCTCGGGGTGAATCCGGACGTGCCCTGGGCGAAACTCGACGACGCGACGAAGGACGCGATCCTCCACGGTCGCGGACAAGGTCGCGACAAGAAGACGAAGACGAAGGGCGGCGAGAAGGCGACGAAGACGAAACCGTACGAAGGCATCGTCCCGCGCCTCGAAGCCCGTGCGGCGGGGGGTGGTCCGGAGACCGACGACGATCCGGACGGCGAGCTCGGCGGCATCAAGGACGACGAACTCGGACGCTTCTTCGTGAAGCGGACGTGCGACGTGTGCCACGGCAAACGCCTCCGTCCCGAAGCGCTCGCCGTGAAGCTCGGCGGGAAGGACATCGCGCACGTCTGTTCCCTGCCCCTCGAGGCCCTCCGCGACTTCGCGATCGTCATGGCCGACGGGCGGGACGACGTGCAGCCCCTCGGAGCGAGCGAACGAGCCGTCGCCGAACCGCTGCTCCGCGCCGTGTCCGCGCGCCTCGGGTTCCTCCTCGAAGTCGGCCTCTCGTACCTCTCCCTCGATCGCAGCGCGCAGACGCTCTCGTCCGGAGAGGGACAACGCATCCGCCTCGCGACGCAGATCGGTGCGGCCCTCATGGGCGTGCTCTACGTGCTCGACGAGCCGTCGGTCGGCCTCCACGCGAAGGACAACGCCCGACTCATCGAGGCCCAGGCGAGGCTCCGTGACCTCGGCAACACCGTGTTCGTGGTCGAGCACGACCGGGAGGCGATCCTCGCGGCGGACTACGTGGTCGACATGGGTCCGGGTGCGGGCGTGCACGGTGGACGAGTCGTCGCGGAGGGCACGCCGGACGAACTCGCGAAGAACCCGGATTCGATCACGGGTCCGTGGCTCTCGGGGGCGCGGTCGTTGCCGGTGCCGAAGGTGCGTCGTCCGCCGACGAAGGCGATGCTCTCCGTGGTCAACGCACGCGCCCACAACCTTCGAGGCGTGACGGCGGACGTTCCCGTGGGCCTCTTCACGTGCGTCACGGGAGTCTCGGGAAGCGGAAAATCGAGCCTGATCGTCGACACGCTCCTGCCGGCGGCGCGCGCACGTCTCCAC
The DNA here is from genome assembly GCA_046351475.1 of Polyangiaceae bacterium. Taxonomy (GTDB): domain Bacteria; phylum Myxococcota_A; class Polyangia; order Polyangiales; family Polyangiaceae; genus JAXLYL01. Next base: position 66,610 of record JAXLYL010000032.1, on the reverse strand, counting down.
GGCGCGCGCGCGAAGATCGGCGAATGCGACGCGATCCTCGGACTCGAACGGATCGACAAGGTGGTGTCGATCGACCAGGCACCTATCGGGCGGACGCCCCGTTCGAACCCGGCGACGTACACGGGCATCTTCGCCCAGCTCCGGGAGCTCTACGCGGGGATCCCCGAAGCACGCGCGCGCGGGTACAAGGCCGGTCGCTTCTCGTTCAACGTGAAGGGGGGTCGGTGCGAGGCGTGCCAGGGCGACGGCGTCCTCCGCGTCGAGATGCACTTCCTTCCCGACGTCTTCGTGACCTGCGACGCGTGCGGCGGCAAGCGGTACAACCGCGAGACCCTCGAGGTGAAGTTCCGGGGCCTCTCCATCGCGGACGCCCTCGAAGTCACGGTCGAGCAGGGGCGCGAGATCTTCGACGCGCTTCCCCGCGTCCGTGAACGGCTCGACGCCCTGATTCGCGTGGGCCTCGGTTACCTGACCCTCGGACAACCGGCGACGACACTCTCCGGTGGCGAGGCGCAACGGGTGAAGCTCGCGCGCGAACTCGCCCGGAAGGCGACGGGACAGACGCTCTACGTCCTCGACGAGCCCACGACGGGTCTCCACTTCGCGGACATCGAGATCCTCCTGCGGGCGCTCGTGGATCTGTGCGACGAGGGCAACACGGTCGTCGTCATCGAGCACAACCTCGACGTCGTCGCGTGCGCGGACTGGGTCATCGACCTGGGGCCCGAGGGCGGCTCGGGCGGCGGCGAGATCGTGGCCGCGGGCACGCCCGAGGCCGTCGCGTCCGAACCGCGATCCCATACCGGTCGATACTTGAAACCCCTCCTGGCGGGACGCTGAGCGTCCGCCGAAGAGGGGTTTCGGTACGTCCTACGTCGACGGGGCGACGCTCAGGAGTAGTCCTTCTCGAGGCGCTCCTGCTCCTCCTTGCACTGGATGCAGAGCGTGGTCTCGGGACGGGCTTCGAGGCGCTTGATGGCAATCTCCTCGCCGCAGGACTCGCAGACGCCGAAGCTCCCGTCGTCGATCTTGAGGAGCGCCTTCTCGATCTTGTCGAGGAGGCCCTTCTCGCGGCCACGGAGCCGGAACGTGAACGACTGCAGCGACTCGCTGGACGCCAAGTCCATTTCATCCGGAAGGTCGTCGGTGTCGAGCACCATGTCCTGCTCGAGGGTCTGCTTGGCCTTCTTGATGATCTCATCGCGCTTCTCCGTGAGAAGCGACTTGAACTTCTTGAGGCTGGCCTTGTTCACAGTGGCACTCCGCTGCTGGGGGTGACGTCGAAGGCCGAAGACGGTAAGCACCGGTCCGGGGTTCGTCAACACGGAATCGGAATCCTCCGGGACCGTGGAAAGTTCCCGGAAGGACCGATCCGGCGGCTCGCGGAATCCGACTTCGTTTCCGTCCGAATTCCACTCGGTTTTCATCCGGTCCATCTCCCGCGAACCCTCCATGACACCTCACTTTCGGGCAGGAATCGACGAAAACGGCCTGGGACCGCGCCTCGGCCCCCTGGTCGTGACGGCGGCGGTCGCGAAGATCACGACGCCTCGCGGGCTCCGCGCGCTCGCGAAGCCTCCGAAACGTCTCGCGGACGTCCTCGGCGATTCGAAGGACCTCGTCGGATTCGGAGCGAGTGCGCTCGGCGAGGCATGGGCCCGCGCGCTCCTCGCCCGTCGCGGAGTCGTCGTGCGTACGCCCGCCGAAGCGATCGCCGCGATCTCCATCGACACCGAGGCGACCCTCCGCGCCCCGTGTCCCGGCGTCCACGGTGCGATGTGCTGGGGAACGGACGGCGAGCGCTTCGCGTCCGACGACGGGCTCGTGGAGCGACTTCTCGGCGAGATCGACGCACTCGCCGAGGACGGCCTCGAGTTCCGCGACGTCGAGACCTCCATCGTGTGCGTCGACCGCATCAACCGCGCGTTCCGGGAGGGGACGTCGCGTCTCGTCCTCGATCTCCACGCCATGGAGCGCCTGGCGCTCTCGGCCCGCGAACGAATCGGCGAGGACGTCGAGGTCATTTGCGGGAAGGTGGGAGGGTTCGATCGCTACCCGGCGAACTTCGGACCTCTCGCGGGCCGTCTCCACGCGACGCTGGTCGAAGGTCGCGCGGAGAGTCGGTACCGGATCCCGGGGCTCGGGGAGATCGCGTTCGTGCGGGACGCGGACGCCGGCGACGTGCTCGTCGGGCTCGCGTCCCTCGTCGGCAAGTGGGTCCGCGATCTCGCCATGGAGCGCATCAACCGCCACCACGAGGACGCCGGAGCGCAGGTGGGTTCGGCGAACGCGAGCGGGTACCACGATCCCGTGACGGCCGCGTTCGTGCTCCGCACGGCCCTCGTGCGGAAGGAGCGCGGACTGCCCGACTCGTGTTTCGAACGGGAACGGAACGCGCGGGGCTGACGCGCCGGCGACATCGACGCGCGCCGGTACGTCAGGACGTCACTTCGACGACGCGGGCTTCGCCGACCCCGTCGCCGAGGGCGCGGGCTTGAGACCGGCACCGCCCGCGAACGCGGAGGTCGTGAGCCACTCCTTCAGGAGGGTCTTCTTCTCGTCGGCCGAGAGCCGCATGCCGAGGACGTCGCCCGCGGCCTGATCCTCGTCGCCGACGCCGACGACGAAGGATCCCTTGCGGGTGAAGACGTAGTCCGACTTCGAGCGGGGATCGGACTTGTCGACCAGGGTGGCGGCGGACGCTTCTTCGCCGACGTCGGCGACGGGCGTCGAGCCCTTCAGGGTGCGGAGGAGCGCGGCGTCGGCCTTGGCGGCTTCGGCGGACGCGCGCGACATCGCCACCAGGCGGTACCGCTTCGTACCCTTCTTGTAGTAACCGACCGCGGCGTCGCCGAGCTTGGACAGACCGAGGAAACCCTTGGGGTGGTAGTAGAGGCCGCCGGGCACGCGGTCGGGAACGGGCAAGAGCGCCGCGGACGCGGGCTTGTCGGTGGTGCCGACGATCTTCTTGCCGAGTTCCGTCGCGAGCGTGGTCAGGAGCTTCTCGCTGGTCTTCGCGAGCTGCTCGGGAGTCTCGTTCTCGTTGCCGTACTGCAGTTCGGCCAGGAAGGGTCCCTTCCACACGTAGCCGCGTCCGGTGCCGAGCGCCGCGGCGCCGCCCGCTTCGAGCGTGCGCGGTGCCGAGGGATCGGCGGGGTCCCGATCGGCCACGACCCGTTTCGTGAAGAGTCCGTACGCACCGGCGACGTCGGCGAACTGGGAGAGGTAGACATCCATCGTGCCCGTGGAGCCCGCGCCGTCGACGTAGTGGACGAGGACCACGCGCGCGAGTCCGAAGCTCTTGTAGACCTCGCACTCGCCGTCGAACGCGGTCGTGCAGACTTCGTCCATGGAGTGCTTCTCCTTGGGTCCGTACACGACGGTCTCGGTCGCCGGATCGACGCAATAGGCGGCGACGGTGCGCGGGAAGAACGCGCCGGTCGTGGCGTCGGGGACGGTCGCACCGCCCGACGCACACGCGCCGCTCGGACCCGCGGACGCCGCGGGGGGCGCGCTCGAAGGAGGAGGCGGAGGCGGCGGTGGCGGCGCGTTCCTCGTGGCGTCCTTGTCGTCCTTGCAACCGGAAGTCGCGAAGCCGGACACCACGGAGGCGGACACGATCGCGGACGACGTGACGAGGAATCGGATCGCTCGGACGGACCTACGGAAGCGGTTCATGATGGACCTCGGGAAGCGCGAAAGTGCGGCGTTCGGCCGCGAACGTGCCGGGATGTGCGACGCTCTGCGAGTACCACGAAGCGCCGGGGACTCCGCACCTTTTACACACCATTGCAATCGTTGCTGCGCTTCCGTCGCGCCCCTCGAAGGACGCGGCGGGAATCGCGAGGACGGAGGCGTGGCGACGGGGGCACGCGGATTGCTGAAGGGTTTCCGTGGTCCCGCGTCCCATGCACGACAAATTCCCCGAACGCCGCCGATCGTCGCACCTCGGTTCCGAGGGTTTCACGCTCGTCGAACTCATGGTGGTGGTCGTCATCATCGGAATCCTCGCGTCGATCGCGATTCCGGTGATGGGTCGCGCACGCATCGACCGTCGGCAGTTCAACGACGCGAGCGACATCTCCCAACTGGTCCGTGAGGCGCGCACGCGCGCCCTCGCCCGCGGCGGCGCCGTCCTCGTCGAGTTCACGGCCAGCGGCTCGGCGAACCGCGGCACGTTCAACATGTACGACGCCGTGACGGCGAACCCGGAGACGGGCGCCAACAACCTCCCCTACGCCCACTGCAAGACGCCCCAGATCTGGGACGCGGCCCTCCCCGGCGTGAACGCGGCAGGGGACGTCCAGGCCCCCACGGCGAGCGATCGCGAGCGGCTCGTCGGCTACGTGACCCTGAACCAACAGACCGAACAGCGCTTCAATATCTACGCGACCCTCGTCATGTCGGACGCGGCCGGGACCCTCCGCACGGTGACGAAGGCGTTCCTCTGCGTGACGCCTCTCGGCCGCATGTACCTCTCCGAAGGCGCGACGGCGAACTTCAACGCGTCCCAACCCATGGTCAACCCCATGAACGTCGTCGTGTCGCGGAAGGACGGTGACGAGTTCACCGGTCTGAACCGCGTCGTGATCATCCCGTCGTCCGGAGCGACGCGTGTCGCGTCGGCCCCGCCGCAGTGCAACTCGCGCGCGGACTGCAACGCGGGCGATGCCTCGGGTCCCCTCCTCTGCTTGCCCGAACTCGGGGCGTGCGTCGCCGCGCCGGTGACCGCGCCATGACGACCTCCGCTCGTGAGCGTGCCACGCGCCGGAAGCGCCTGGCTCTGGGTTACACCGCGATCGAGATCATGATCTCGATGAGCGTGTTCGCCGTCGGAGCCGCGGGGGTCATCGGGATGTTGCGTTCGTCCGTCCAGGGCAACGTCGACGCCCGGAAACTCGACCTCGCGAACTCGATCGCGCGGACGTGGGTCGAACGCCTTCGACGAGCCTCGACGACGTGGACGCTCCCCGGCGGTTCCAACCAGACCGTCTCGAACATGGGGAGCTCCAACAACGACGCGGAGTGGCTCCTGAACGGACACCTCAACGCGGGTTGGTTCGTCCCCAACGCGACGACCCTCGGTTCGTCCGGCCCGTCGGTCGAAGGGAACAGCGCCGCATTCGACCTCCTGGGTCGCGATCTCGCGATCTCCGATTGGGACGCGAACGCCGAGTTCTGCACCCACGTGAAGTTGGACTGCGCGGTCGCGAACCCCAACACGTCCGGCCCCGTCACGTGCCCCCTCATCCGGGCGACCGTGCGCGTCTTCTGGCCGCGCAAGATCTCCGGCGCCCCGCACACCGGCTTCTGTTCCGACGCGAAGATCACCGCCGTCCAGGACAACGCCGGCGACCTCTACCACTTCGTCTACGTGACTTCGGCCATCCGCCAGAACCCGACCCAATGAGCATGCGCCCTCTCCTCGACCACGCCCCGTTCGGAAGGATCGCCGCCGCCATCGCGCGGAAGATCCTCGCGCGTCGTGCCCTCGCCCGGCGTCCGCGGAAGTCGGACCGTGGATTCACGCTCGTCGAACTCCTGGTGTCGCTCACGGCCGGCCTTCTCGTGGCGATCGGCGTCGTCGGACTCTCCCGCGAGGCGACGACGACGTTCTACGAGGAGGAGCGCGCCGCGACGGCCGAGCTCTCCCTGCGTGTGGCCATCGATCGTCTCCGATCGGACCTCGGGCACGCGGCGCACATGAGCACGGGAAACCTCGCACGCGATCCGCTCATCGCGGGCGTCGGCGGCGCGGCCTATTCGGCGGGCATGCTCGCCACCTTCCCCGGTCTCGCGAAGCTCGGCTCCGTGAAGATCACGGAGAACGCGAACGCGAGCCAGGTGGCCCAGTCGGTCTTGAACGGCCTCCATCCGCAGCGGATCGAGATTTCCGGCAACTTCACCACGGCCGACGCCTTCGCGTTCGATCACTACCTGCCGAACGGCGGCCCGAACGGGTGCACGCGGTTCTTCCTCACGAACGACCAGCCCATCATCTGGCGCATCAAGCAGATCCCGAGCGACGCGGATCGTGCGGCCGCGCTCTCCGCCCTGTTCTCACCCGTTCCGAGCAGCGCGACCGCGGCGCCGCAGTTCATGGTGCGGATCGCGGACGAGAAGGGGCGCTACCAGTACCTCGCCACGTGTCCGGGAGCGCCGGCGGGTTTCGTCACGGCGACGGAGCCGTTCGTCGACGTCGCGGCGCAGACGCCGGTCATCGTCGCGGTCGACGGACAACCCGGAGGTCTCGGGGGCTTCGGCGGCGCGTCCGGTCGCGCGATGTTGAACCCGGTCCAGACCGTGCGTTGGGACATCGGCACGGGAGCCGCGGCGGGCTTCGGCGCTTCGGCGGATTCGAAGAAGTACGATCTCCACCGCACGTGGGTCGGCGCGGACGGCCAACCCGTCGGCACGCCGGAAGTGGTCGCCGAATACGCCGTGGATCTCCGCTTCGCGCTCTCGGTCGACGACTCCGCGCTCGACACCGGTGCGGCGCCGCACATGGTCCACCTCGCGTACACGAACCCGGACAACTGGGAGAAATACGCGATCGACACCCCGGGCAACGCGCTCACGAACCAGGGACCTCACCGCATCCGCGCGATCCGCTTCCGCGTGGCGACGCGCACGCAGACGACGGACCGCGCCGCGGACCTTCCGACGAACGTGGCCGAATACCTCTACCGCTACTGCGCTCCGCCCGGGTCGGCGACCGAGTGCACGCCCAACGCCCGTCACTGGGCGCGGGTGCGCACGCTGAGCGGCGAGATCGCCCTCCTCAACCAGTCGAGGTTCTTCTATCCATGAGCACGCTCGCGATGTTCGCCACGAAGGCACGCGCGCGACGACGGGCGCGTGAAGAAGGTGCGACGATCTTCATCGTCGCGACCACGCTCGCCGTGCTCGCGTCCCTCGGCGTCTACGCGCTCCGCTCCGCGGCGACGGAAGTGAAGACCAGTGGTCACGGGCGACAGGCTGCGCAGGTGCAGTACCTCGCCGAGTACGGACTCCTCGCCGGCGCGCAGGACGTCGCCGGTCCCAAGGTCGGTAGCTACCTCGGCCTCATGTACACCGGCACCACGACCGACTCGAAGTGCAACGCGCTCGAAGGCGTCCCCGCGAGTGCGTCCGCCATCACGCGTGCGTGCCGTCGCACCGGCAAGGGCGAGCTCGAATCCATCTGGGCGGCGTCCCTCACCGCTCGGAGCCTGCCCACCATCAAACCGACCGAGTCGTGGATCGGGACGACGGTTCCCGGAAGCCTCGGCGCGAATCCCACGGCGGGCGACTTCTACTACGAGGTGACGGAGCCTTCGCAGGCGCCACCGCCCGTCGGATACAACCTCGCGCTCGGCATGTGCTTCTTGGATTTCACGGTGACGGCGACGGGCCTGTCGTACCCCGACGTCAACGTGACCGCGACCTACAACAACAAGGTCGACTCGAACGCGAAGTACCCGGGGGCCAGCGTCGCTGTCGCCCGTGCGCGCGTCCGTGGCGGCCCGGTCCAGTGTCCGAAATGAGCGCTCGTACGTCGTCGAAGGAGAAGTGCATGAGTTTCCGAACTCGAAGGTCGAGCGTGCGTTCGTACATTGCGCCCTGGGTCTTGGGGACGGCCGCGCTGCTCCACGCGAACGTGGCCTCGGCGCAACAGGTCGACGTCAGCCCGCCGCTGCCGAACATCATGGTGCTCCTCGATACCTCGGGGTCGATGGAGAAGATGATCGACGGCTCGACGCCCGCGACCTGCACGCCCGGAACGGCGACCACCGCCAACCGTTGGGGCGAAGTCGTCCAGAAGCTCACGGGCAGCATGCTGCCGTACTACAGCTGCCAAGAGATGCCGCGCTCCGGCGCGAGCAAGACCGCGTTCCTCGACGAGTACTCCCTCCGCGTGGGCGGCGTCGACTACGCGCCCTACGACGACGACTACCACCTTCCGTTCCGCCGTCCGGTCTCCGGATCGGGCGTCGACGCGTGCGTGTACGCACCGGGCGCGCTCCCCGGTGTGCTCGCGGGCTCCGGTGCCGGTCGCGCCGCGGCCGGCGGTCCTCGCGCGGCGGCGGGCACCTCGGCGTTCGCGTTCCCGAGCGACGCGATCCGATCCCACCTCGCGTCGAACGCCCTCACCGCGTGCACGATGACCCAGGGCACGGACGGCTTCCTCGACGTCGCGAAGGACGTCGCGCGCGTCGGTTTGATGACGTTCGACACGCTGCCCGAATCGGGCATCGGCGTGTCGTTGTCGCCTCCCGAATCGCTCATCCCCACCCCGACGAGTCCGTTCGGCGGCATGTGGAGCTATTTCGACGACTGGAAGACCGGCGGTGCGGGCGTCGTGGGTCAGCTCGGCAACTGCGCGGGTGCCACCGGCATGGAGGTCGGCATCCGCAACCCCGCCGCACCGCCGTGGGAAGGTCGCTTGATCGGCGTGCCGTCCAACTACGACGCCACGGCCCTCGAAGTCGCCGCGCACAACGAACAGGTCCAGCTCGCGATCAACGCGATGCGCCCCTACGGCGCGACGCCCATCGCCGGCATGCTCGACGACGCGGCCAAGTACTTCTGGACCGACTCGACGGGTCCGAAGGACGACCCGTACGTCCGGGGCAATTGCCGCGAGCAGGCGATCATCCTCCTCTCGGACGGTGTGCCCAACCAGGATCTCCGTACGGCGTGCGAAGCGCGCGCCGGCGAGTCGCCGCAGGGCATGTGTCCGTACGACAAGCCCCAGGTCATCGCCGAGAAGCTCGCGCAGGGTTCGTGGCCGGGCTCCAACGGCAAGAAGGTGAAGACGTACGTGGTCGGCTTCGCCGCCGGAAGCGACGATACCGGTCCCACGAACGTGACGACGTCGACGTGCAGCGATCTCGTCACGAACGGGACGCTCGACACGACGTGCGACAACCCGGATCCGGACGTCCAACGGAAGTACACCGCGTGTTGCGCTCTCCAGCGCATCGCCGTCTCCGGCGGCACGACGAGCGCGTACTTCGCCGACAACGCCAACGCGTTGAAGAGCGCGCTCTCGGACATCCTGAGCCGCATCGGTACGCTGACCACGACGCGTACGGTGCCCGCGTATTCCCCCGCCAGTGCGACGCTCGCGACGAGCGGAAAGACCGCGACCACCCGGTTCCTCTCGTCCTTCAAGCCCCGTCAGGGCAAGCTCGCGAGCGGAAACATCAGCCGCCAGCGCGTCCTCTGCAGCACGGTCGCCGACAGCCTCGAGGCCACCGAGCCGACGATCGACCAGGCCGTCGGTGACGACTTCGCCTACAACCTCAACACGGTCCAGGGCACGGCGCGTCGTTACTTCACCGTCAACCCGGGCGGCGCCTCGGACGACAACGCGGGCGACAAGCCGGAAGCGACGATTCGACCGTACCTCGCGACGCGCAGCGACTACGTCGCGCCCGGCGATGCGGTGAGCAGCTACGGTGGAACGCACATCGGGACCACCTGGGCGGCGGTACGCGACGACGTTCCTTCGCTGGCACTCGGCATGACGAGCACGTCGTCCCGTTGCCGCGACCGTCGCGGCACGTCGTCGCTCGAGCTCACGGGCACGACCGGTCGGAACGCGTGCGGCCAGGTCGCGCTCGCGTACGCCCTCGGCCAGAACCCCTCCGTCTCCCTCCCCAGCTTCAACTCGGGAACGCGTGAGTTCGATCCGTTCGTCACGCGCGTCGGCGACGCGTTCGGCAGCATCTTCCACGCCACTCCCACGGTCGTCGGCCCGCCGAAGGCCCTCCTCCGCGAGCCGGCGTACCAGACGTTCTCGACCCAGTTCGGAAACCGTCTCCCCTACCTCTTCGCCGTGACGAACGACGGAATCCTCCACGCGTTCAACGCCCAGGCCCGTTCTCCCGACAAGATCGACGAGGCCGGATTCGGCGACGACACGCGTCTCACGTGGGAGAAGACGGAACTCTGGGCGTTCGTCCCGCCGGCCGTCCTCCCGAAGCTCATCACCCAGTACCCCGCCGTGAACCAGAATCTCCTCGACGGGACCCCCGTGGTGAACGACGTGGTCTGGGACCGGCTGAAGGAACAAGTGAAGGCGCCTGCCGCCGCGGACGACGACACCAAGTGGCACACGATGCTCGCCGCGGGGTTCGGTTCGACGCAGCGCGGGTACTATTCCCTCGACGTCACGCAAGCGGAGCTCTCCGATTCCACCACCGCCGACGATCTCGACAACGCGAACGCGAACGCGAAGAAGCCGAGCGCGCCGCAATTCCGTTGGCAGATCACCGACATGCCGCCGGAGGCGGACGCGAGCGTCCGTCAACTCTTCGGCGTCCGCGGCGGAACCCCCGCCATCACGACGGTCGCGCTCCGTGACTCGGCGACCGGACCGCTCCACGAGATCGGCGTCGCCATCCTTCCGGGCGGTGTCGACGGCGCTCCGCTCGCCGGTGAATCCTGCGCTCGTCGCACTCCGGAAGATTCGACGATCACCACCTTCAAGCCGCGCGCGAACGTACGCTGCTGGGGTGCGACGAACGCCGCCAACGCCCGTGTGACGGGTCGTTCCGTCGTCGTCGTCCGCATCGACACGGGCGAAGTGATTGCCGTCTTCGCCCGCGCCGATTCGGGCGCCGGCGACAAGGACGTTCCGTCCATCATCCCGTCGGGTCGGGTCATCAATTCCGCGTTCGACTCGCCGATGACCGGGACGCCCGTCGTGTTCCCGCCGGAGCCGGGCACGATCGCGCAGAAGGTCTACATCGGCGACGCCGACGGCACGATCTGGAAGCTCGACCTCACGGCCCAGACCGTGGGCGACTGGAAGGCGAGCCTCTTCTTCGACACCCAGAACCAGACCGTGGATCCCGACGCCGTCGGTTCGTACGCCCGCGGCCAGAACATCAACGTCACGCCGGTCCTCTCGCTCGACAACTTCGGGAACGTGGTGCTCGGGATCGGCACGGGCGACCAGGAGAACTACACGCGCTCGGGTACGAACTACATCTACTCGATCACGGAGAAACTCGCCGGCGCGGCCCCTCAGACGCTCCGCCCCGTCGTGAACTGGTACCTCGCGCTCGCCAACGGCGAACGCGTCTCGGGTCCCATGGCCATCTTCAACAGCACGTTGTATTTCGCCACCTACCAGGCCGCCACGGACAACGCGCTCTGCACCGGCGGTGAATCCAAGCTCTATGGTCGCGACTACATCCGCTGTGGCGCGGACGAGACCGACACGAGCTGCAACGCGTCGACGCCCACGACCCTCGGGGTCGGTGGCATCCCGCGCTATCCGGCGGACGCGCCCGTTTCGTACGTCGTCGTCGGTAGCACGTCTTCGCAGACCGGGTTCGCGGGCAAGGTCGTCCCGGGCGTGTCCGTGGCCGCGACGCCCTCGTGCGTCGGTACGGAAGCCTCCGCTTCGAACGACGCCTACGTCCCCGGCGCGACGCACGTCGGAGTGACGGGTGCCTCGCAGGGGCGCTACGAACTGTTCGGACAGGTCGGCGCGCCGAGCTCGGCGTCCGGCAACCGCGCCGCGAGCCTCCGCGAGAGTCTCCCGACGCCTTCCGCACCTCCCATGATCAGCTCGTGGGGCGGTGTCCTCACGGACTGACGTCATGGCCCGAACGTCGACCTTCCTTCCCGGTCCCGCCGTCGTCGCGCTGTCCTTGGTCCTCGCCCTCGGCACGGCCGCGTGCCGAGGCAAGACCGAATCCGCGCCGGGCGCACCGGCGACGGTGGCGACGACCAAACCCGTCGACCACCTGGGTTCCAACGAGCTCGTGCAGGGTCCGACGAAGGTGTTCGAGCTCCCGCTACCTCGGGTCGCCCGTGTCCACCGGAAGCTCGGGGACACGGTCTACGTGAACGCCGCTTGCACGCTGGACGAGATGGCGACGTACCTCGACGCGCACACCGAAGGTGGGAAAGTGACGCGTTGGAAGGAGCAGCTCGACATCGAGCACGCGCACGTGAAGGGCGCGCCTTCACGCATCCTGAAGATTTCGGCCTACCCGCGCCGCGAAGGCGAATCGGGCACGACCCTCGTCCTCTTCGACGAGACTCCGGCGCCTTCGACGTTCACGACGGAAGCGGACCGGTACAAGTCCGTCGGCCTCCTGCCGAACGGCAAGCTCGTCGATCCGAAGCAGCTCGACTGACTCAGGGGAGGACGACGGGCGTCCGCGGGAAGTCCTCGCGCGGCGAGAACGCGGCTTCGAGGGCCGCCATCGTCGCGAGCACGAGATCCTCGCGCCAAGGACGGGCCACGACCTGCACGCCGACCGGCAATCCGCGACTCCCCCGATCGACCTCCGACGCGCGACGTTCGAGGATACCGGGGAGTGCCCCGCGAATCTCTTCCTCGGCACGGACGCGCGTGACGGGTACGACGCCGGCGGGGAACTGCACGACGTTGAAGAGCACGGCGAAGGCGCCCGCGGGGAGGAACTTCTTCGAGCCACCGTGCGGGAGCGCCGGAGTCGCGAACGGGGGCGTCAGGAGGACGTCGATCCCCGCGGCCTCCATCGCACCCTCGAATCGTGCCCGGTACGCGCGGAGGCGCGCGGTCACTCGCCATGCGTCGAACGCCGATTTCTCACCCAGCGCCCCCACGACGGACGCCACCGTCGACTGCCCCGAAGCGCGCGCCGCTCGCTCGAAGCCGCGGCGGACGAGAGGAGGGAGACGCGCGAGCCGTTGCAACGACGCGACGACGGGATCGATGGAGTCGCTTCCCGCGAAGTCACGGACCGATCGCCCTCCGTCGGCACCGAGTGCGGCGACGTAGTCGACCAAGGCTTCGAGGGACGGCGGCGGCGCGAAGCTCTTCACGGTGGCTCCGGCGGCACGGAGGGCATCGGCCGCCGCGATCGTCGCGCGGAAGACAGCCGGCGAGACACCGACCACGCCGTCGTCCGTGAAGACGCCCACGCGGAGGCCGCGAACGTCCACGCGGGACGGATCCGGTGCGGGAAGCGGAGGAACGCGGGAGTCGAGCGCGGAAAGACGGGCGGGATCGAGTGCCTGGAACGCCAGGACGAGGTCCGCGGTCGTACGCGCCATGGGACCGACCGCGGAACGCACGGCTTCCTGACCGACGAGGGCGGAAGCGATTCCCGCCATGGGCCATCGGTCCAGGGTCGGCTTCAGGCCGACGATCCCCGTGAAATGGGCGGGCACGCGGATGCTGCCGCCGATGTCGGTGCCGAATCCGAGCGGCGCGAGCCCTGCAGCGAGAGCGGCCGCTTCGCCTCCGGACGATCCGCCCGGCGAACGGGAGGGGTCCCACGGATTGCCGGCCCGTCCGAAGAGGGGATTGGAAGATTCGTGGAACACCATGAACTGCGAAAGGTTCGTGCGACCGAGGACGATGGCGCCCGCCTCGCGCAGGGCCGTGACGATGGCGGCGTCGCGGGACGCGACGTGGTTCATGCGACCGGGAGTGCCGAGCGTCGTGGGACGACCGCGGAGGTCCATGCACTCCTTCACCGACACGGGCAGGCCGTGGAGGGGGCCACGGACGGTGCCGTTCGCGCGTTCCCGATCGGCGACGGACGCCTCCTCCAGGGCCTGCTCCGCGAACACGGCGACGAACGCGTTCAGGGATGGGTTCGTCGCCCGGATCCGTTCGAGATGGGCCGACACCACCTCGACGGACGAGACCTCGCGCGACGCGAGGAGGGACGCGAGGCGCGTCGCCGATTGGGCCCAGAGCGCGGTCATGGCGCCACGAACGTACACGAATCGCGGGGTCCGTGAGGGGAGGTCCGGGGCGCTCCCCGGAAGGTGCGCCGAAATGCGCCCAAGAACGTCCCCAGAGACCTGCCAAGAGACCTGCCCGAGGAAACCTTGAAAGGCGTCCCGCGGCGTGGTGAAACACCGAGGGATGGTGCACGCACACACGAAGGGCCTGCTCGTCGTGATGCTCTCCGCGACCAGCACTCTCCTGCCCTCCTGCAGCGATCTTCCGGTTCCAGCGGACGGCGGAGCGTGTGCGCCGGTGGACGGTCTCTTCGTCGCGAGCGACGCGTCCTCGAACGGGTTCGGTGCGTTCGCCCGTTCCGGCGCCACCTCCATGGCGACCGGGGTCGACCTCGGCAAGGATCCCGCGTTCGCCTCCTCGAAGGGACGCGCCTTCTTCGTCGCGCGGGATCTCGACACGATCGTCGAGATGGTCGCGACCTGCGGGACCGCGAAGACCAAGACGTCCGTCGCCGAGCCGGGGCGGGTCGGGTCCACCAATCCCCAGGACGTGGCCGTGGCGAACGACGGCGCACTCTGGGTACCGCGATACAACGTGCCGAGCGTGCTCGTCCTCGGCCCCGGCAACGCGCGGAAGACCATCGACCTCTCCGGCCAGGACGACGACGGCAATCCGAACATGGCTTCGATCCACCTCGCGACCGTGGGCGGGGTCGAGAAGGCGTTCGTCGCTCTCCAGCGTCTCGACGATCGCTCCGGCTACGCCTCCGTGAAGCCTTCCAAGATCGTGCGCATCGACGTCGCACGCGGCGAAATCGACTCCGAGACGACCCTCGCGGGACGGAACCCGTTCACCTTGGTCGTGCCCTGGGACGGCGGCCTCTGGTTCGGCACGATCGGGAACGTGTCCTCCGCCAACGAGGTCGACGCGGGCGTGGAACGCTTCGACCCCGGTGCGGGGACGTCGCGCCTCGTGGTGACGGAAGCGAACCTCGGAGGGAGCGTCATCGCGATCGCCCTCGCGGAAGGGTGCGGAGTCGCCATCGTCGCCGACGCGCGGACGGACGTGAACGCGACCTCCGTCGTGACCTTCGATCCGAGGACCGGCACCGTGCTCCGGAACACGTCGAATGCCGTCTATGGTCCGACGGCGGGGTACGATCTGTGGACGGCCTCCTGGTCCGGGGACACCCTGTTCGTGGGCGACCGCCGCCGCCAGGACCGCGGATTCCCGATCCACACCTTCCGTCGGACGGAGTCCTGCACGCTCACGCCCGAGACCGACGCGATCTTCGTCGCTCAGAAACCCGTCGCGATCCGTACACTCCCCCTCGCACCGTGATCGGACGGCCTTCCATCCCACGGCACCGGAGCACGCCCCCTACGTGAGTTCCCCTCCCGCACCCCCGAAGTCGTCCGACGTCGCCAAGAGCGCAGGACGTGGTGGTCTCTTCGTCCTCGGCGCGAAGGCGTACTTCATCGTGGTCGGCCTCGCGCAGCAGGCCCTCCTCAAGCAGGCGATCGGCCTCGACGGCTACGGGGCCATCTCGCGCGTGTTCGCGATGACGAACGTCGTGAACAACGTGATGGTGTCCGGGTCCATCCAGGGCGTGAGCCGGACCGTGGCGGGCGCGAAGGGGCGGGAGGACGAGGCGTTCCGTGCGACCTTGCGCGTCCACGTGCCCTTGGCCGTCGGCGCGGGCCTCCTCTTCGCCGCGGCGGCGCCGTTCCTGGTCGCGTTCCAGAAGGCGCCGCACATCCTTCCGCCGCTCCTGATGATGGCGGCGGTGGTCACCCTGTACGGGACCTACGCGCCCCTCGTCGGAGCACTGAACGGCCGCGGACGTTTCGATCGCCAGGCGATGCTCGACGTCACGTTCGCGACGTTGCGCACCGTGGGTCTCGTGGCGGTGGGGCGCCTCTTCGTGATGCGCGGACTGTCCGGCACGCTCGGAGCGGTCCTCGGATTCGTCCTGGCGGTCGTCGCCATCGTGCCTTTGGCCCTCCGTTGGAGCGGGACGGGCAAGGCGTCCGCCGAGCATCGCGTCGACGTACCTACCACGAAGGGCTACGCGTCCGTCCTCGCGCCGCTCTTCTTCGCGCAGCTCTTCACGAACCTGCTCATGCAGATCGACCTCACGCTCCTCGGTCGCTTCCTCTCCGAAGGGGCGGCGATTTCCGGTCTCCGTGGGGAGGACGCGGCGAAGGCGTCGGACGAATGGGTGGCGGTTTACCGCGCGTGCCAGCTCTTCGCGTTCCTCCCGTACCAACTGCTCGTGAGCGTCACGGCGGTGCTCTTTCCCATGTTGGCGAGCGCGAAGGCCGACGGCGACGCCGGACGCGTGCGGGAGTACGTGCAACGGGGCTCGCGACTCGCGACGGTGCTCGGGGGCCTCTTCGTCGCCGTGATCGTGTTCCTACCGGGCTCCCTCGTCGGGCTCGCGTACGGCCGCGACGTCGGGATCCGCGGCGAGAGCACGCTCCGCATCCTGGCGGTCGGACAGGGCGCGTTCGCACTCTTCAGCATCGCGAGCACGGTGCTCGCGAGCGTCGGGCGCGAGCGGCTCGGCGCCATGGCGTCGTTCGCGGCGGTGCTCCTCGTGGGGGCGGGATGTTTCGCGGTCGTGCCGGCCCATACGTTCGGCGTCGTCCAACTCGAACGGACCGCGATGGCGACGACCACGGCGCTCGTCGTCGCGCTCGCCGTGGCGTCGTTCCTCGTGCGCCGCGAGACGGGCGCGTTCGTACCCGCGAAGACGCTCGCACGCGTCGGTCTGTCCGTCGCCGCGTTGGGTCTCGCAGGAACGCGCATCCCCGTCCTCGGCAAGGTCACCACGATCGTGGCGGCGGGCGGGGGCGCCCTGGCCTACCTGATCCTGCTCGTCGTCACGGGCGAGGTGGGTCGGGAAGAGGTGGGCGCGGTCCGAGCGCTCGTGCGGAAGAAGCGGTGACGGGGTGTCGCGCTCCACACCGGGATGCGGAGCCACGACGGGACGTTCACTGGCAGCCGGGGGCGCCCGTGGGTTGGCCGTTGCGGTAGCACGGCACGCACCGTCGTCCCGAACCGCAACCCCCGTTCTTGATGACGATGTTCTCCATGAACGAGAAGCTGAGGCAATCGCTCAGGCAGACGCCGTCGTAGGTGCCGCCGAGGAGGAGGGCGAACGCCTGGCAGCTGCGAGGGACGTAGTCGTCGTCGAGGTGCTCGGAGGGGACGCAGAGCTGGTTCCCCCCGCAGGAATCGAGTCGATCCTGCATGGAGGCGGGGACGATGGTGCTGGGGACGCAGCGCGCCGCACCGCCGCAGCAATAGGAGAACGTGACGGGTCGTTCACGGGGCCCCGGATCGCAGCTTTGCGAACAGGCTCCCGTCGCTTGCCCGTCGATGGGGTTGTAGCAAGGAGCGCAGCGCTCGTAGGACTCGCAGGTCGAACGGGGAAGCTTGTCGAGATCGGCCTCGACCTGCTTCAGGCCGACGTGAAGGCATCGACCCTCGGCATTGAGGAGGGATCGACAGGTCTTCGGGACGGCGTTGCCCGCGCTCGCGATGAACACGTCCGGCACGCAGTAGCCACCGGAACAGGACTTCAACTGGGACGTCATGGCCGGCGGGACGAGGGCGGCGTTCAGGCAGTGCGCGCCACCCGCGGACGAACAGGACGGGAACGCCGTCGGGTCGAGGAGGGGCGGCCCCGTGTAGGGGCAGACGGGCGGCCCCGGCGGCGGCGTCTTCGGTCCCGGATCGCACGAGAGGGAGCAGGCGCCGGTGGCCTGGCCGGTTTGAGGGTCGAAACAGGGCGTGCAGCGCTCGTAGGACTGGCACGTCGACACCGGGAGCAGGCTCTGCTTCGCGGCGACTTCGGGAAGGCTGCCGTGGAGGCATCGCCCTTCGAGGTTGCCGATGGACTTGCACGTCGGCGGGATGGCGCGGCCATTGGCGGCGATGAACGTGTCCGGAACGCAGAGACCCGTGGGGCACGTGGCGAGACGGGACGTCATGGCCGGGGGAACGAGGCTCGTCGGAACGCAATGGGCGCCGCCGCCCGTGCCGCAGGCCGGGAACGTGTTCGGATCGACGATGGCCGGGCCGGTGTGGGGACAGGGCAGGTCCGGGGTCGGGCCGGAAGAACCGGAGTCGCCGCCCATGGAGGGACCGGTGCCCCCCTCCACGCCGCCGTCCGGGGAGCACGAGATGACCTTCGCTTCCATCACGGGGTCGCCGATGTCGCAGACGCCGGTGCGCTTGTTGTCGAGGGGGCTCACGCAGGGGGCGCAGCGCTCGTCGGCGGCGCACGTGGCCTGGGGAAGGAGATCCTTGAACTGGGACACCTGGGGCACGCACACGCTGAGGCACGCGCCGTCGAGGTTGTTCATGGACTTGCAGCGCGGGAGCGGGGCGCCGCCGGAGCGGAGGATGGGATCGGGGACGCAGAATCCGCCGGTGCCGCAGGTCGTGAGGGCGCTCTTCACGACGTCGGGCAGCTTCTCGCCCGCGAGACAGTGGGCCGCGCCGGTGGAACAGCACGACGGGAGCGTGGACGGGTCCGTGGGCTCGAGCTTCGTGGGACCGGAGCAGTTGGCGCCCGCGGGAACGGTCCCTTGTCCGGAGGACGACCCGCCGGCGCCGAGCGCCGCGCCCGCGTCGATGTCGCTCGTGACGAGCGGAGGCGCGAGGTCCTCCCAGGTCATCGAGCCACACCCCGCGACAAAAACGCCTGCAGCCACCGCAGCGAACGCAAGACGGCGCATGGGATCCCTTCCTTGTGCGCGTGGGTTTAGCACTCCGCCCACAACGCATTAGACAAATTCGATTGGGGAATTGCCTAATTTGGATTCGGCGTCCCGCGTCACGACGGCGGGAGGAATGCCGGAGCCGCGTCATGCGCGCGCACGTCGTCCGTCACCGACGATCCTCGGCGTCGTCGCGTCCGAGCGCTTCACGAAGTGGCGAAAAACAAGGAGCGCCGTCCCTTCGTTCGGGGGAACGTTCCGTCCATCGGTCGCGTTCGGAACGTGGGAGGACGGTCCCGAACCTCGACGCGCATCGACGTCCCCGGGAAGTCTCGTCACCGATCATCGCCGTTGTGCGAATTCCGAAGTCGTGTTTCCGGAGTTCCCAATCGCGATTTTCGGGAGGGCAACTCCGACTTTCGGACGGAACGCAAGGGGCGTCGGAGGACGATTCGTCCGGGGACGCGACTCAGGCGCCTTCGGTCTCGACCGCGGGCGGAACCGAGTCCTGCCGTTTGCGGGCGGCGGGGTCGTCGTTCGCGAAGACGACGCTGGCGAGGACGAACACGCCCCAGATGGCGGCGAGGTGCTCGAGCATGATCGCGCCACCGTTCGCGAGACCGTAAATCCGGCTCGAAATGGGCGGACCGAGGAGCATGCCCGCGGCGTAGAACACGTTGTAGAGGGAGTTGGCCCGGCCGTATTCGCGGGGGGACGCGATGACACCCTGGAGGCCGAGGCTGACGGGAGAGATGGAGGCGAGGGTGGCCCCGGCCACGAACACCGCCAGCCGCATGAGCGTGAAGTTCGAGAGGAAGACGAAGGACGCGATCATGGCCAACCCGACCACGGCCAGGACGCGCATGACCCGGAGGTGCCCGAGGCGGTCCCCCAGACGACCGAGGCCGTTCGAGAAGAGGAGGACACCCGCCGCGAACCAGGCCGGAATGAGGACGGTGTCTTCCTTGGACACGCCCTTCGTTTCCATGAGGTAGAGCGGGAACAGGAGGACCAGGGTCGCCTGGAAATACCCGTAGGCGAGCCCGGCGAAACACGGAGTCTTCACGCGCCAGAGGAGGCCGAGCGTCTCCCGGAGCGACGAGGTCCCCGCGGTCCCGTCGCTCTCCTTGGCGGCTTTCTGGGAATGCTCGATGGAGGGTTCCACCGGGTCGAGCAGGACCGTGGCGACGAGGGCCGCGAGGGTGGCCATGCCCGCCGCGAAGGCGAACGGGACCCAGGGGACCTGGGTCAGGCGCACGATGAGGCTCGCGGCCACCGGACCCGTCGCGTAGCCGAGGGCCATGGCGATGCCGTAGAGGGTCATGACGAAGGCTTTGCTCTCCTTGTCCGCACGGGCGAGGAGGATGGTCTCGCAGCTGACCCAGACGCCGACAGAGCAGGCGCCGTCGAGGAACCGGACCGGGACGAAGGACGCGAAGGACGGCAACCACGGAAACGAGGCCGCCGTGGCCGCGTACCCGAGGAGGGAGCCGACGAGGACCACCTTCGGCGACAGCTTCTCGATGAGCGTGCCGATGGGCATCGAAAAGCAGGCGATTCCCGCGGCGAAAATGGCGGCGAGCGTGCCCATGTCGGTCTTCGCGAACCCACGCTCGGTGAGGTGGATGGGCACGAGGACGAGGGACACGCCGTAGCCGACGCCGAGGATGAAGATGGTCGCGTCGACGACCCAGATGTTCTTGTCGCGGATTCGGGAAAGGATGGAAGCAGCGTTCCAGACCGGCACGCACCGTGTCAACGACGCGGCGAGGCCCGCCCGCCGCGTCGTCGACCCGATGCCAGGTTTCCGAGGCGAAGTTCCGTT
This sequence comes from Polyangiaceae bacterium, assembly GCA_046351475.1. Lineage (GTDB taxonomy): Bacteria > Myxococcota_A > Polyangia > Polyangiales > Polyangiaceae > JAXLYL01. The sequence goes on along the minus strand of JAXLYL010000032.1, from coordinate 46,371 downwards.
CCTGCGATGCGATCCGATGGCCTACGGAGAACGCATCTCACGACCGTCGCGAGCGCGCTTCGACGAGGAAGGGCGAGCGAGGAATACTTCCGTATTTCGGGCGAGCCCGACCGACGACGAAGGGTGCGCAGCAGGTCGTGGGATGCGTTCTAGGCCGCCGCTTCGGTCCTCCGACCCGGCTTCACGGGGCCCGCCGCGACGATGGCCTGCATGAGCGTGGCCTGGAGGGCGGGCTTGGCGACGAGGTACTCGCGGGAACGTTCGCGACCGTTTCCGAGGGCTTCGCCGGCGAAGGCGAGGTGGTTGCCGCTCTTGTCCACGAGGCCGCGCAGGATGCCCAAGTCGAGCAGCTCGGCCGCACGGTCCACACCCCCGCCCCACCGGATCTCGAACTCGGCCTCGGTGAAGGGCGGCGAGCACTTGTTCTTCACCAGCTTCACACGGGTGCGGCCGCCGACGAGCTCGTCCCCCACCTTCACCTGGCCGATGCGCCGCACGTCGAGGCGCATGGAGGCGTAGAACTTCAAGGCGTTGCCCCCCGTCGTCGTCTCGGGCGAGCCGAAGGTGACGCCGATCTTCTGGCGGAGTTGGTTGATGAAGAGGAGACACGTGTCCGTGCGGTGGGCGATGGCCGTGAGCTTCCGGAGCGCCTGACTCATGAGGCGGGCCTGGAGACCCATGTGCTGGTCGCCCATGTCGCCCTCGATTTCGGCCTTCGGCACCAACGCCGCCACGGAATCGATGACGATCAGATCCACTGCGCCGGAGCGCACGAGCATCTCGGCGATTTCCAGGGCCTGCTCGCCGGTGTCCGGCTGGGAGACGAAGAGCTTCTCCGTTTCCACGCCGACGCTGCGGGCGTAGGCGACGTCGAGCGCGTGTTCCGCGTCGATGAATGCGCAGATGCCGCCGGCCTTCTGGGCTTCGGCGATGGCGTGGAGGGCGAGGGTGGTCTTGCCGCTCGATTCGGGACCGAACACCTCGACGACGCGACCGCGTGGGTAGCCTCCGATTCCGGTGGCCAGGTCCACGGCGAGCGAACCGGTGGGGATCACACCGATCGGTTCGACGTCGGCGTCGTCGCCCAGGGCCATGATGGCTCCCTTGCCGAACTGACGTTCGACGGCGACGACGACCTGTTTGATGGCCTTCAACTTGTCGTGCATGGACTCGAGCATGGTGCGCTTCTCTCCTCGGGCGGTGTCTCGGGCGAGACGGGTGACGGGGTGTCGGGCGTTCGATGGCGGACGATCGACGGCAGCAGGGACGTGCAAAGTCGGTCAGACGGCGTGGACGGGGGCGTGGGCGGATCGGTTCCCTCGATCGAGCACCCGAAGCGCGATGGCCTCGGCCACGTGGACGGGCGCCATCGAGTCTTCGCCGGCGAGATCCGCGATCGTGCGCGCGACCCTCAGGATGCGGCCGTGGGCTCGCGCCGAGAGACCGAGCTGGGTGACAGCCGAAACGAGGAGCGCCTTCGCGCGATCGCACGGGTGGGCGACGGCTTCCGCGTCCCGCGTGCCGAGGCGGGCGTTCGACCGGGCGCGGACGCGGCCGGTTCGTACCCGGTCGGCTTGGACACCTCGCGCGCGGAGCACGCGCTCGCGGACCTTCGCGCTCGTCTCTTCGGTGGCGCCGGCGTACAGGGCGTGGACGTCGACCTGGGGAAGGACGACGTGCGCGTCGATCCGATCGAGCAAGGGGCCGCTCAAGCGACCCCGGTACGCGCGGACACGTTCCGGCGTGCAGACGCACGGAACCGACGAACCCGCGAAGCCGCAGGGACACGGGTTCATGGCGGCGACGACGAGCATTTCCGCGGGATAGGTCGCCCGGGCGAGGGCGCGGGAGATGGTGACCTCCGCGTCCTCGAGGGGTTGCCGGAGGGCTTCGAGGGCGCCGCGGCGGAACTCGGGCAGCTCGTCGAGGAAGAGGACGCCCCGATGGGCGAGGCTCACTTCGCCGGGACGTGGCACGTCTCCGCCGCCCACCAACGCGACTTCGCTCACGGTGTGGTGCGGCGCTCGGAACGGCCGATGGAGCGCGAGCGCACGTGGCGTGCGCAAGAGCCCGGCCACGGAATGAATGGCCATGACCTCGAGGGCCTCCTCCGGATCGAGGGGAGGAAGGATCGACGGGAGGCGACGCGCGAGCATGGTCTTGCCCGAGCCGGGAGGACCGAGAAAGAGGAGGTTGTGTCCACCGGCGGCGGCGATCTCCAGCGCGCGCTTGGCGCCCCCCTGACCGCGCACGTCGGCCAGGTCGTCCGACATCGACGGCGCAGCGGACGCGACTCCCGGGCGCGCGCGCTCCAGGGGAGCACCTTCACGCAGATGGCGGACGACGTGGACGAGCTCCTCGACCGCGTGGACCTCGATGCCGGTGACGAGCGCAGCTTCCGCGGCGTTTCCCTTCGGAACCATGGCGCGGCGGACGCCCCGGGAACGCGCCGCGAGCAGGTGCGGAAGGACGCCTCGGATCGGCAGCACCCTGCCCGTGAGCGAAAGCTCGCCGAGGTAGAGGACCTCCGCCGAACCTTCCGCGGCGGAGGCGGGGACGGCCGAGAGCGCGAACAACGTGGCGACGGCGATGGCGAGATCGAACCCGCTCCCCACCTTCCGCAGATCGGCGGGAGCCAGGTTCACGACGATGCGGCTCTCCGTCGTCACCACACCGAGCTGCGCGAGGGCGCTCCGGACCCGCACGCGGCTCTCGCGAACGGCCGTCTCCGCGAGGCCCACCAGTTCGAAGGACGGAAGGCCGCGGGACGCTTCCACTTCCACGCGGACGGGATGGGCCTCGAGACCGGAGAGCGCTGCGGAGTGGGCCGTCGCGAGCATGGGGCCCCTCGTGCGAGCGCCGTGCCGTCGGAAAAGTCTCCGACCCACGCGAAACTCGCGGGCGAAATGCACGCGCGGATCGTCCGGGACGTTTCGGCCGCCGTCCGGGACGGCGCGTAGGTACGCTCGTCGGGTGAGAGACGAAGCCACCCGGGACGATCCGTTCGCACGCCTCGCCCACACCCATCGGAGGATCGAGGAGCGCCTCGACGATCTCGTGGCCGCGACGGAGACCCTCCTCGCCCGCCCGAACGATCTCGACGCGTTCGAAGCCGTCGAACGCGTGCTCGGGTTCTTCGATCGCGCAGGGAGACGTCATCACGACGACGAGGAACGTTCCCTCTTCCCGCGCCTGCCCGACGAACCGGACGTGGTCGCACTCGTGCGCGTCCTCCGCGAGGAGCACCTCGCCCACGACGGCGCGCTCCGTGCGCTCGACGCGAACGTGCGCGCCATCGGAAACGGCGCACCCTCCACGGAGCAGGCACGCGGTCTCGCGGACGGCGCCCGGCACCTCCGCACGCTCTACCTCGCGCACATCGACCGCGAGGAGCGTGAGCTCTTCCCGCGCGTGAAGAGCGCGCTTTCCGCACACGACCTCGCGGAAATGGCGCGGGAATTCGACGATCGCCGTCCCCGCCCCCACCACGGCTGATCGTCGATTCCCGTCCAAGGCGCCTGCCCGCGCCGGGATCTTCCACGGTACGATCGCCCCATGGCCGATCTCGCTCGCTTGGGCGCCGAGGAGTACAACCGCCAGCTGTTCGATCGCACGTGGCGGATGACCAAGCTCATCCCTCCGGACGTGTGGCCGAGCTGGAAGAAGTACAAGGAGCTCGCGGACGCGGCCCCGCGACGCCTCGAAATCGGTCCCGGCATCCACCCGAAGCTCCCCATCGAGGGCACCCACGTCATCGACCTCTCCGACCACGCGCTCGACGTGCTCGGCAAGAGCGGCGCCATCGTCCACAAGGGACTGCTCCACGAACAGAAATTCGAGGACGGCACCTTCGACCTCGTCGGCATCTTCGAGGTGCTCGAACACGTGCAGGACGACACCGGCATGCTGAAGGAGATCCACAGGATCCTGAAGCCGGGCGGGATGCTCGCCCTCGACGTGCCCGTCCACATGCGGCACTTCAGCGCGTTCGACGATCTCGTGGGGCACGTGCGCCGGTACGAGACGGCCGAACTCCGCTCCAAGATCGAGGCGGCGGGCTTCGACCTCGTGTGCTTCGAGGGACGCTACCTGATGATGGGCCGCTTCATGATGTGGGTGATGGCGCTCTTCATCCGCATCTTCCCGAAGTTCGCCCTCGGCATCGTGGAGAAGAACGGCGCGAAGCTCCGGAAGGACATCTGGGTCGAGTGGAAGGAGACCGACTTCGAGTCCGTCTCGGACAAGGCCTCCGACATCGCCGTCATCTGCCGGAAACGTTGAGCCGTTCGCGACGGGGGAGGGAGGCGACGTCCCTCCTCGCGCTCGTGGCGTAGACTTCCGCGCGGTCGAAGAGTTCGGCGACCACGTCGCCTTCGCGGGCCTCCTTCGATTCCGGTCCGTCGGGACCGAATCCGAGGAGCGTGGCGAGGGTGGGCGCGACGTCGCCGAGTTTCCGCGGCGTCCGCGAATGCACGAATCCGCGGCGGGAGACTTCCGGCCCGAACGCGAGCAGGAAGACGCGCGCCGATTCGGGAGAGCCGCCGCCGTGGTTGACGAAGTCGTCGGCGCGACCGTGGTCGGCCGTGACGATCACGTGCGTGGCCGCACCACGTTCTCCCATGCGGCCCAGGGCCGCGAAGAGGTCACCGAGGAACGCGTCGGAGCGTCGGAGCGATCCGACGTACCCCGCGTAGTCGCCGCGGTGCGCGTACTCGTCGGGTTCGCCGAGTCCCACGTAGAGCAGATCGGGCCGATCGTCCTCGAGGACGCGGAGCGCCTTGGCCGCGGTGTCCCGATCGGGTCGGAACTCGCCGGTGCCGGGATAGGGATCTCCGGCCGCCGTGCCACGACCGAACGAGGCCGGGAACGTCCCAGGATACTTGGTCGCCGCGCGCTCGAGACGCTCCCAGGAGCCGTGGGCCGCGACGGAGAGCCCCATCGCGTGCGCCTGATCGAGGATGGTCGGGATCGTGGTGCGCGCACAGTCGTTGTCACCACACGCCACGGGAGCGCGACCCGTGAAGATCTCCGTGTACCCGGGCAAGGAGACGAAGTTCGGCCCGGACGCCGCGACCACCCCGTGCCCCGGGGCGCCGAGGGCACATCCCGATCCCGCGAGCGCACGGTAGACGTTGGGGAACAACGCGGCGGGCGATTCGTGGGGTTCTCCGGGTTTCGTCCGCTTCTCGTCCGTGCCGAGAAAGAGCTCTTGCCAACGTGCGCCGTCGAGGGTGACGAGGACCACCGGGTGCCCCGCCCGCTTCGGCGTCCGGAGGGCGACGTCGCCGTCCGCTTCTCGCGCACTTCCGAAAAATCTCGGCACCGCCCCCGATCCGAGCGTCCGTGGAGCGACGTCACACGCCACGAAGAGAGAGAGAACGACGACGAGGAGCGGGAGCGTCGCGGGTCGATTCACGTCTCCCAGGGTCGCCGTCTCGAATCACGGGGACGTCAACGGAACGCGAAACGTCGGGAACGACCTCGCCACGGCCCGGGGGCCGCAAGACGACGGGGACGTGACGTACCTCGAGCGTGCGAACGTTCCCGCACGCGTGCTCAAGGAAGCGCGCGGATGCGATCGGTCGCCGGAAGCACCAGCGGGTCGTGGGCGCCGAAGTAACTCACGAGCGTGTCGACGTCGACGGCACCGACGACGGGATTCGGCAGGTTCGCGAGCGTCGCGAATCCGTCGCCGCCGCCGGCGAGGAAGTTGTTGAGCGTCACGCGGTAGGTGGTCGTGGCGCCGACGGGGACACCGTCCAACAGGATGGACGCCGGGTCGACGCGGCTTCCGAGCGGCGCCGACGGCGTGTACGCGTACGAGAACCCCTTCGACACCTGGAGAATTCGCGGACTGCCGCTCGCCGCGAACTGGGCTTCGAGGGTCGCGTCGATCTGCGCGCCGGTCATGGTGACCGTCACGAGATTGTTGCCGAAGGGCTGGACCGTGAAGCACTGCTGGTAGGTCACTTCACCGGCCGCCTTGGTGCCGGAGGCCGCGTAGGTGATGTCGCTGCGGATGCCGCCCGGGTTCATGAAGGCGATGACGGCGTCGCCCGTGTTCGCGCTTTTCGTGGCCTCGAGCATCGCGTCGGCGATCACGTCGCCCATGACGCTCTCGCCGGCGGCCGTGGTCGCCGTCGTCACGTCCGAGGGGATGTGGCCGACGACGCGGTTCGCACGCGGAGCCGCGAGCGTCTCGTAGGCCGCGAGGATCGACTGCACGGTCGGATCGGGCGTCACGTCGCGGGTCACCATGCGGTTCTCCGCGCTTTTGGTCGTGACGACGCCCGTCTTCGGATCGATCACGAGTCGGATCGAGGTGTAGAGGCGGCCGAACGACGCCGCGCTCGTGACGATCTTGCCCGCTCGGGTGCAGTCGTAGGCCTGGTGCGTGTGTGCGGTGACGAGCACGGACACGAGGGGGTCGAGGGCGTCCGCCATGTCGAACACGGGCCCGGCGCTCGTCGTGCACGAGTCGTAGGGCGAGTTCGGCTCCGGTGTGTTCCCCTGGTGGACGAGGACGACGATCGTCGCGACGCCCTTCGCCTTCAGTTCGGGGACGAGCGCGTTGACCGTCTCGACCTCGTCCTTGAACGTGAGACCGCGGACACCGCTCGCCGACACCACACCGGGCGTCGCTTCGAGGGTCATGCCGACGAAAGCGACCTTCACGCCGTCGAACGTCTTGATGCCGTACGCGGGGAAGAGCGTCATGTTCGTCGCGTCGTTGACGTTCGCGGCGAGGTAGTTGAACGTCGCTCCCGCGAACGCCGGACGACCGCTCGTGCAGCCGTCCGTGGGATGGCAGCCGCCCTTCTGGAGACGGAGCAGTTCGGTGGCGCCCTGATCGAACTCGTGGTTGCCGACGCCGTTGAAGTCGAGACCGACGGCGTTCATCACCTCGATGGCGGGCTCGTCGTGGAAGAGGGCCGAAACGAGGGGCGACGCGCCGGTCATGTCCCCGGCGGAAACCACCACCGTGTTCGGGACCGCCGCGCGCGCGTTCTTCACGTGGGTCGCGAGGTAGGCGGCACCGCCGACCGTGACCAGCTGGATGCCGGCGTCGGGGACGGGGACGCCCGCGTCGCCGGCCTTCGGATCCGAAAGCGTCGCCACCACCCGTCCGCTGCTCCCGGAGGGCGGGGCGAGGTTTCCGTGGAAGTCGTTGATCGCGAGGATCTGGATCGTGACGGGTCCGCCGTCTCCGTCACGGACATCGGTGGCGTTCGCGTCGCCGATCCCACCGTCGGTGGACGCACCGTCGGCGGTCGAGCCCTCAGGCGACGAACCGTCGCTCGTCGTCGACGCATCGGCGACGTCCGAAGAGGACGGGCTCGAACAGCCGGAGACAACCGCCATCGAGAAGGCGAACACGCAGGACGGGAGGACGAAGAGAGGGCATCGGACACGGAAGGAGACAGGCATGGCGCGCTCTCTTCGCACGGCGAACTTCGCGTCGGTCCACGAACGGGTGCCGTCTCGGTGAACTGTGCGTTAGGGCCGCAACTCTCCGTAAACTTTGACATTTTCGACGATATCCCTGCCCGTCTTCCCGCGACCCGCACGGATCCGGGAATGTGCCGCGCGTTCGGAGGTTTCGAAGTTCGAGACCATGCAAACCCGACGCATTTTCGTTCCCGTCGCGCTCGCCCTCGTCTTCGGTGCGGGTTGCCAGAAGTCCACCCAAGCCGCCCCGTCCGCCGGCGCCGCGCTGCCGCAAACCCCGGCGCCGTTCCCCCAGGCTCCGGTACTCGCCGGTACGCCGGACATCGCGACGCTCTCGGCGCGCGTGAAGCCGGGCGTCGTGAACATCACGTCCGTGCGCGAAGGTCGGGCGAAGCGGATGTCCGGGCAGTTCCGGATCCCGTTCGGCGGGGGCGAGAGCTTCCCGTTCCCCTTCGGAGACGAAGGCGAAGCCGGACCCATGGCGCGGCAGAGCGCGCTCGGTACGGGCTTCCTCGTGGACGACGCGGGCCACGTGGTGACGAACGCCCACGTCGTCGAGGACGCGGACAAGGTCCGCGTGAAGCTCTCCGACGACCGGGAGTTCGACGCCATCGTGAAAGGCAAGGATCCCAAACTCGATCTCGCGGTGCTCGAGATCGAGGGCGCCAAGAACCTCCCCGGACTCTCCCTCGGTTCGAGCGAGGACCTCCGGGTCGGCGAATACGTGGTCGCCATCGGCAACCCGTTCGGCCTCGGCAACACGGTGACGATGGGCATCGTGAGCGCGAAGGGTCGCGTCATCGGCGCCGGCATGTACGACGACTTCATCCAGACCGACGCGTCCATCAACCCCGGCAACAGCGGAGGACCGCTCTTCAACCTGCGCGGTCAGGTGGTCGGTATCAACACCGCGATCAACCCGCAAGGTCGGGGCATCGGATTCGCGATCCCCGTCGACGAATTGAAGGACGTCCTGCCCGCACTCATCCGCGGCGGGAAGGTGTCCCGAGGGCGCATCGGCGTCGGCATCCAACCCGTGGACGGCGCGCTCGCCAAGGCGCTGGGCCTCGACAAGCCGAAGGGCGCACTCGTGAACCAGGTGGAAGTCGGTAGTCCGGCGGACAAGGCGGGCGTGAAGGAAGGGGACGTCATCGTCCAGGTCGACGGCAAGGACGTCCCCAACGCGCAGGAGCTCCCACGCATCGTCGCCCGTCACGCACCGGGCACCAAGGGCAAGGTCACGGTCGTGCGCGACAAGGGCACGAAGACGTTCGATCTCGCCTTCGACGCCATCCAGGACGACGGCGACAAGCGGGCCACTTCCGCGATGCCGGAGAGCACGCCGTCGACCGACTTCGGTCTCAGCATCCAGGACGCTCCGGGGGGCGGTGCGATCATCCGACGTGTGTCGCCGTCGAGCCCCGCCGCGGAATCCTTGGCTCCGGGAGACGTCGTCGTCGAGGCGAACAAGACGCCCATCGCCCGTGCCGGAGATCTCGTACGGGCCTTGGGTTCCGTGCCCAAGGGGCAGCCCGCGCTGCTCAAAGTGGAGCGGAACGGACGTTCCCGTTGGGTGGCGATCGAGCGCTGAATCCGGGGGCGGACGTGTGGTAGAACGCGGCCATGATCGTCTGGCCGACCGACTCGAAACTGACGCCCATCGCCAAGTCCAACCTCGATCGCTTCAAGGCCACCGCCGCCGCGAAGGCCCTCGAGGACGACGCGGAGACCTGGCACTTCGTGAACTGGTCGTGGCTCAAGGATCCGCCCATCCGCTTCACGCTCTCGAACGAGCGTCACCGGGCCGTGACGTTCACGTTGGGTTCCACGGGTCACTACACCATGCACGAAGCCGACCTCGAGTCTCGCATCGGCAAGGCCGCCGAACCTCTCGACTGAGGGCGCTCGTCGCGACGGGACCCTCCGATTCAGGGCTTCCGGCGCGTCTTCGGTGCCGTGAGGAAATCGGCGACGACGTCCCGGAGTTCCTTCGCCTCGAACGGCTTGTCGAGACGGACGTTCTTCACCGTCTCGAGGTACTTGCGAGCGCGCTCGGTGAACGCGCCTCCCGTCAGGAAGACGATGCGTTCGGCGAGTTCCGGTGACACCTCCCGGACGGAGGTGTGGAAGCTCATTCCCGAGAGCACGGGCATCATGACGTCGCAGAGGATGACGTCGAAGGTAGCGCCGCGCCGGATGCGTTCGAGGGCGGCAGTGGCGCTCAGTTCGACGACGACCTCGTGTTCGGACGAGAGGACGCGTTTGATGGCCGTGCCCACCGACGCTTCGTCGTCGACGACGAGAACGGTGCCTCGCTTCGTCGTCACGACGGGCGCGCTCGCAGAAACGGGACGTAGGGGAGGAGCGTTCGACGCCGGAAGGACGACCAGGAAGGTGCTCCCCTTCCCCGGTTCCGTACGGACTTCGATGCGGCCGCCGAGGCTCGTGACGATGCGGTGGCAGATCGACAGGCCGAGGCCCGTCCCGGCCCGGTGTGCCTTCGTCGTGAAGAACGGCCGGAACAACTGCGATTCCACTTCCGGGGACATGCCGACCCCGGTGTCCGTGACCTCGACGACGACTTCACTCGCCTTGCCGACGCGCGTGACGATCCGGATCTCGTGATCGTTGGCCTTGCCCTCGGGGATCGCCTGCGCGGCGTTGACGATGAGGTTCAGGAACACCTGCCCCAGACGCGCTTCGTTGGCCTCGACCGGCGGGACGTCGGCGAAGGTCTTCACGAGTTTCGCGCGGTGGCGAATCTCGTTCCACGCCATGCGGGAGGTCGATTCGAGAAGCCGCTTCAGATCGACCGGTCCATGGGACTCCTCCGGAGACCGGGAGAACAACTTCAGATCCTTCACGATCTCGCGCACGCGCTCGGAGGCGTCCCACGCGTCGCCCAGCTCCTCGGAGAGTTCGTGGACCTCCACCAACTCCTGGACCCGAAGCACTTCTTCTCGTGCGAGTTCGAGGTTCGTCAACACGGCGGCGAGCGGATTGTTGATCTCGTGGGCGACTCCGGCGGCGAGCATCCCGACCGACGCCATGCGATCCGAGACGATGAGTTGCGCCTCCGACCGCTTCCGCGTCGTCACGTCCTCGCCGATGACGACCGCTCCGAGGGTGGACGCCGGACCGCGGATCGCGCCGATGTGCGCCGCGTACCACCGTGGCTCCCCTCCGTCACCGCGCGTGGCGACCTCGTACCGCGCGGTCTCGCCCGTGAGGAGGACGTCGACGAACGCACGCTCGGCGACGGCACGATGTTCCGGAGGGAGTCCGTCGAACCACGAGCGCCCTTCGGCGGTGGCCATGTCCTTCCGTGCGGGTCCGTTGGCGAATTGGACGACGGCCTCGCGATCGAGCGTGAGGATGGCGTCGGGAGCGTTCTCGACGACGGCCTGCCACTGCGCGCGCGATCGCGTGATCTCGGCCTCGGCGCGGCGCCGCTCGGTCACGTCGCGCAACACGACGACGGTGCCTGCCTCGGCCGATCCGAGCGCGGGAACGGGCCTCACGGTGACTTCGAGCCGGCGCTCGTCGGAATCGTCGCGGCGGACCACGACGTCCGTCGTGTCGACCGGCTCGCCGGCCATGCCGCGCGTCACGGGGAACGTCGCCGGGTCCCAGAGCGTCATGCCGTCGGACTCGTAGAGTCCGTAAAGCTTCGGCCACTCCGCGGGGACGACCTCGGCGGGGCGCGGACCCAACATGCGTTCCGCTCCCGTGTTCCAGAGGACGACGCGCCCCTTCCGATCGACGGACACGACGCCTTCCGCGGTGCTGTCGAGGACCACGCGGAGGACGCGCTCCTGTTCGGCGGCGATGCGTTCGTGTTCCACCGCGCGGACCCGGGCGGACTCCCGCTCTTCGACCGTCCGGGCGAGGGAAATCGCGAGACCTACCTGGTGGGCGACTCCTTCGGCGAAGAAGCGCCAATCGGCGTCGTCGAGATCGGAGCCGAAACCCGCCATGAAGAGGGCCCCCGCACGTGTCTCGCCGACGGTCACCGGCACGACGAGCACCGAGTCGGAACCGAGACGAGTCAAGAGGGCGCGACCGGTCCGGTCGTAGTCGACGGAGGGCAGGACGACGGTCCTGCCGCGCTCGATGATCGTCCGGAGGAGCTCCTCGTTTCCGAAGAAGGACGAGAAGTCCCCCTCGTCGAACCCCGACTTCGGACTTCCGGAGGCGAACACGGACATGCGACCCGAGGGCTTCTGGAGATACAGCGCACCGAGGGCGATTCCTCCGGCGTCCAGACACGCGGCGAGGACGTCCTCGAGAACGACGTCGAGGTCCTTGCCGAGCAGGACCGCCTCCGCGATGTCGCGGAGGACGCGGAGCTCGGCTGCCAGCGCGGTACACCTCTGCGACATGCGCGTGTTGAGGATGACGTGACGTTCGAGCTGCCGGACGATGCGATCGGAGAGATCCCTCTCGATGCGAACGTCGGACGGGGACGGTGCAACGTCGCGTTTCGAGGCCCGGTCGAGGACGGTCCGGGCAGCGTCCTTGAGCTCGGAGAGATTCGGGGTGCGGAGCACGAGGTCGTCGGCTCCGGCGCGACGCGCGAGCTCGCGATCGGTCGATTCGACGTAGCTGGACGTGAGGAGGAGGATCGGGACGTCCTTCAGGCGGTCGTCACGACGCATCGCCAGCGCGAGTCCGAACCCGTCGAGGTTCGGCATGAGGACGTCGGACACCACGAGATCCGGCGGGTTCGCCCGGGCGAGCTCGAGGGCGACCTTTCCGTCCGCGGCCGAAAGCACGTGGAATCCGGCGCGAGAGAGGTGGATGAACGCGAGCTTTTGCTGGAGCGGGTCGTCGTCCGCGACGATCGCGCGACGCCCGGCTCCGAAACGATCGGTCGCGGGTTCGGATTCCGGCAGGTTCGACTCGACGATGCGGAGGAGTCGCGACGGCTCGATGGGCTTCGTGATGACGTCGTCGAATCCGGCAGCGGAAATGCGCGCGTCGTCGGCACGGGACGAGAGACCGGAGAACGCGAGGATTTTCGCGTGGGCCATGCCCTCCGTCGCCCGGAGTCTCCGGAGGAGTTCGAAGCCGTCGAGATCGGGGAGCAGGAGGTCCTGGAGGACGACGTCCGTCGGACGGGAGCGGGCGATCTTGATCGCGGTCGCGGCATCGGCGGCCTCGAGCACCTCGATGCCCCGACGTTCGAGCGCGAAGCGCACGAGCTTCCGGGTCGTGGCGTTGTCTTCGACGAGTAGGACGGCGCGTCCGGGCATTTCGCGATCCTCTCCTCTAGCGATCGGGTTCGGGAGAAAGGAAGTCCGCGACCAATCGCGGGAGCGTGCGGGTGTCGATGGGCTTGGTGACGTACGCGTCGCAGCCCGCAGCGCGCGCGCGCGCCTCGTCTTCCCGGAGGGTGTACGCGGTGACGGCGATGATCACGACGTTCCCGACGGACGGATCCCCCTTGATGCGCCGCGTGAGTTCGAAGCCGTCGATTCCTGGCATCTGGAGATCCATGAGGATCAGGTCGGGCACGGACCGTGCGACGTGGGAAAGGGCCTCCGCCGCGCCGTTCGCCGTCCGCACCTCGTACCCCTTCGAAGCGAAGAGGAAGGAGAGGAGCTTCACGTTGGGAGGACTGTCGTCGACGACGAGGATCGTGTGCCGCGGTCCCGTCATGCGTGCCTCGTCGTACGAGCGTCCGGAAGGACCCTGCGCATCTGCTCCAAGAGGAGTTCGATGCCGGCCATGGCCTTCGGGGCCACGCCTTGCGCGGACGCCTCGAGCTCCGCGCGTTCGCTCGGCGTGAGGTCCTTCACGGTCCACACGAGTACGGGAACGTCCGCGTATCCGGGTACCTTCCGGAAGCGGGCGAGGAACTCGAAGCCGGACATGGTGGGCATGGCGATGTCGAGGACCACGGCGACGGGCGCGAGGACGTCGAGTTCGTCGAGGGCTCCGACACCGTCCGCGCGACAGATCGCGCGGTACCCCATCGAAGCGAGCGCCGCGGCCATGAGCCGTTGCGAACGGACGTCGTCGTCGACGACGAGGACCGGGGGCCGCGGGTCGTCGCGTCCCGGCACGTCCAAGTAGGACTCTTCGGCGACGATGGTGAGACCTCGTGCCGGAAGGGCGGCGTAGAACGTCGATCCCGTGCCGGGGTCCGACGTCATGCCGACGTCCCCGCCCTGCGCCTCGACGATGCGCTTCGTCAGCGCGAGACCGAGACCCGCGCCACCGTGGTTCCGGGCGGGGCCACCCTCGAGGGGATGGAAGCGCTCGAACAGACGATCCCGGTTCTCCGCCGCGACACCGTCCCCCGCGTCGACCACGTCGAGACGGAACATGCCGTGCTCCCGTGGTCCCGCCAGGACGCGGACGACGTCGCCGTCCTTCGAGAACTTGACGGCGTTGGACAGGTAGCTGTGCACGACCTGCTTCAGACGATCCCGATCGACGTGGACCGATCGCACGCGCGGGTCGACGTCGACGTCGAACTGGATCGCGCGCTCCTCGGCTTCTGGAGCGAGTGAACGCGCCACCTCCTCGACGATCTCCGGAAGCACCACCGGCTCGGGATGAAACTCCATCCTCCCCGCCTCCACCCGCGCCAGGTCGAGCACGTCGTTCACGAGTGCGAGCAGGTGTCGGCCGCTCGCGAGGATGTCCCCGAGGAACTCGTCCGCTTCCTTCGATCCCGCGGGCACGACTCCGTCCTTGAGGAGTTCGGCGAACCCGAGGATGGCGTTCAGAGGCGTCCGGAGCTCGTGGGACATGTTCGCCAGAAACTCGCTCTTCGCGCGGTTCGACTCCTTCGTCCTCCGGTTCTCCGCGACCACCTCCACCGCCCGGCGGATCCGTTCGTCGTGCGTCTCGTCGAGGAACGTGGCGAGGACGGCGGAGACACGCCCCGATCGATCGCGGACGGGCGTCAGCGTCGCCGAGACGGCGAAGGGCGTCGCGCACGTCGCGCCGCCGGGTCCAGCGAGCGTGCGCACGAGCCACGTCCGCGGTACGGCGACGGACCGGCCCGCGAGGGCCTCCCGCACGAACGTGTCGAGTCGAAGCTCGTCGGCCACGCGTCCGAGGACGCCGACATCGGGAACGGGCCGCGATCCGAGCGGAGCCACCAACTCGGCGAACGCGGCGTTCGTACGCACGCTCGCCCCGGCACCGTCGAACAACCAATGGGGCGTCCGGGTCGCGTCGAAGACGACGTCGAACAAGGCGCGATCGTCCGCACCCGAGATTCCGCCGCGTTCGATGTCCACGGTCCGATTCACGCGACCCGTCCCCCCCGCGCCCGTCCACTCCACGAATTCGTGGGGGCCTCCGGAACGTGTCCTTCTGGGATAAGCGACGACGACGAATTACGCCAACGCGAACACCCGCGCGCGTCGTCGATGCGCGGAGAGGAGAAGGGAGAAGTCAGTCGTGACCACGAGCGCGCGGTCGGACTGTGACTCGGTGCACCAGCCCCATGGATCCCTCGCGCAAGAACGCCACACTAGAGCTGCATCGTGTGTGGTCGAGATGACGAAGAGACTGGGTCGGCGGGACGATCAGCGCGAGCGCGCGCGCGACTTCGCGTGGGACGCACCGCGCCGGAGCGCCTCGGCGTCGTAGTACTCGAGGAGGCGCGTGAAGTACTCCTCGACCCGTGGCGGGGCGATGCCCGATCCCTCGAGGTCGCGTTCGACGTTCGCCGTGTCGAACTGGAGGTCCGCGGAGAGATACGGAAGGTACATCTCGCCCTTGAACATCGCGCGTCGCTTCTTGCCCCAGAGCAGGAGATGGAGACCGGGCTGGAAGTACTTCCGGTAGGTCTCGAGCGAGATGATGCGCGGCACCTTGCAGCCGAAATGGCGCACGACCATCGCGAGGAGATCGCCCAACGGGAGCGATCGGTTCCTCCCGACGGTGAGGTGGTACGTGCGCCCGAGACTCGTCGGCGTCGCGACGAGATGGAGGAGCGCGTCGGCGACGTAGTTCACGGGAACGAGATCGACCGGCGTCCGGACGTCGACCGGGACGAGGAAGATGAGGCCGCGGACGAGGAGGCTTATCGGTTGGTACATCCCGTGGAAGCTCGACGCGGCGCCGGTCCGCGAGTCGCCCGTGATGATGCTCGGGCGGAAGATCGCGATCGGGAGATCCTTCATCCGCGATCGGACGAGGGCTTCGGCTTCGGTCTTCGTGCGCTCGTAGGAGTTCGAGAACTCCTGACCGCACTCGAGGTCGTCTTCGTAGATGACTCCCTTCCGACGGCCGGCGACGTAGGCCGTGCCCACGTAGTCGAAACGGACGAAGC
This sequence comes from Polyangiaceae bacterium, assembly GCA_046351475.1. GTDB lineage: Bacteria > Myxococcota_A > Polyangia > Polyangiales > Polyangiaceae > JAXLYL01. Next base: position 30,626 of record JAXLYL010000032.1, on the reverse strand, counting down.
CACCTTTCGCCTTCGCGAGGTCCGCGAATTCGAGGACGTGCCGGGTGCCACCGACGTTCACGTGACGCGCTTCGTCGAGAGGGAGGTCGAACCGGATCGTCGCCGCGCAATGGATGACATGATCCACCCGGGCGGCGAGCGCCTCGAACTCCGGCCCCCCCATGCCGAAGCGCGGGTCCGTCATGTCGCCGTCGACGAGTTCGATGCGGTCGCGGACGGCACCGGCCCGTTCTCCGAACGTCGCGGTCACGAGAGCCGCCAATCGGACGCTCGCCGCCTCCCGTTTCGAGGATCGGACGAGGACGACGACGCGCGTCGCGGTGTCCCTGTCGATGAGTCGTTTCAGGATCTCGGCGCCCAAGAATCCGGTGGCGCCGGTCAGCAGGATCGTCTTGGTCATGGAACGGGGGGAGGCTCCGGGAGGATACGCAAAGCTCATGCCTTCATGTCGCGCCCACGCCATCGCACCTCGCCCGCCACGCCGAGAGCGGCGAGGGCGGAGCGGAGGAGCACGGCCACGGGAAAGAGCGACGCGACGGGTTGGAGGAACGCGAAACGCGCGTCGATGCCGTAGGCGGAGGCGAGTTGGAACCGGACGGTGGCCATGAGGACGACGTGCAGGATCCCGGACGCGACGGTCGCGATCGCCCACGGGTTCGCGGTCGCCGGATGGAGGACGAGCGGAGGATGGAGGGCGATCGCGACGGCGGGCGGCATCACGAGGAACACGAGGGCGAGGGCCGCACCGACGAATCCTGCCCACGCCTTCCGTCCGAGGCCGTCGACGGTGACGCGGCACCATCCGTTCCAGATCTGGGAGGCGGTCTGGGTGCGCGACGTCGCGACGAGACGCGCGCCGTTGACCATTCGGAGGCCGAGCTTCGCGGACTTCACCGCTTGCGCGAGCTTGAGATCATCCACGATCTCGTCCCTCACGGCTTCGTGACCGCCCACCGCGTCGTAGGCCTTCCGCGAGAAGAACATGTAGGCCCCCGGCGACGCGGCGGCAGCGTCCTCGGGGTCGTTCACGCGACGCGCGTCGAGGAACGCGACGAGGAAGAGGAGCATCACGGGCTGCACGAGCGCTTCGAACGTGCTCCCGCACTCGGCCCGGATCATGGTGCAGAGGAGGCCGGCGCCTTCGCGCTCGGCAGCGGCGACGGTGGCGGCGAGCGCGTCGGGCGCGAGATCGGCGTCGGCGTCGAGGAAGAGGACGAACTCGCCCGTCGCTTCCTTCTGGCCGTTCCACGCCGCCCAACATTTTCCTTTCCACCCGGCGGGCCGTTCCGGAGGCGTCACGATGGAGACGCCCTCGAAGCGCCGAGCGACCGCGCGCGTACCGTCGGTCGAATGGTCGTCGACCACCACGATCCTGTTCGGTACGAGCGTCTGCTTCGCGAGGGAAGCGAGGCACCGGGGAAGGAGAGTTTCCTCGTCCCGCGCCGGGATGACGACGGAAACGGAACGACGTGGTACGGAAGCGGGAACGACGAGCTCGGGCGCGCGGCGCAGGGCCGGGGGAAGGAACGCGGCGAAGAGCGCCCACGCGGCGACGACCACGAAGGACACGATCGCGAGGGCGATCACGCGATCTCCGACTCGATCTCGCCGCTCTCGAGGATTTTCCGGACGGTGCCGTGGAACGTGGCCGCGCGCACACCGTCCCAGATCTTGTGGTCGATGCAGACGGAAAGCGTCACGATCGGACGCACGACGGGCACGCCGTCGACGGCGACGACCCTGTCCCGCACCCGCCCGGCGCCGTACACGGCGGCCGAGTTGAAGAGGAAGGGGACCACCACGTCGACCCCGGGAAGCGACGACACCTGGAACGTTCCCGCGAGGTTCTTCCGGAACCACACCTTCTGGAAGAAGAACGAGAGCATCGCCCGACGGAGGAACCGGAACGGGATGATCCATCCCCACCGACGGACCCAGTCGAGGTCCTTCGCTTCCTTCTCGCGGATCTCCGGCACGCGACGCGTGATTTCGGCGGAAAGTTCCTCCACCTTCTTGTTGGCGGCGTCCTCGAGGATCATGGGCGGCGCGTAGTTCGTCTGCCCACCGACGGAGAGGCCGATGTCCACGCGACCGGGGACGAAACGCGTCGAGCCCGCGACCATGACGTGCAGCTCGGGGTGTCGCGCGAGCGCCATGGCGACGGCGCGGACGAGGATGTGCCCGTAGGTCGCGGCGAGCCCCTTCGCCTTCATGCGCTCGAGGATCACCTTGCTCCTCGTCATGTCGACGTCGAGCAGGGCGAGACCTCCGGGAAAGTCGATGACGGCGAAGGCGTCGGCGAACCAACGCTCCGCCCAGTCGAGTGTCTCGTAGCGGCCGGTGACGCTCACGCCGTCACCCGTGGTACGTGGCTTCGGGGTCGTCGTCGTAGCCGGAGGTCGGCATGCGCGGCGAACCGCCTTCCACGTCGGGCATCCCGCGCATGGCGGTGGTGACCTCGGTGGGCACCGTGGTCGGGTTGCCGGATTGAAGGAGATGGTGGATGTGGAGCGCCGCGCGGCGCCTTCCGTCCATGTACGCGATGCGACGCGCGATCTTCTTGCAACGCTTGGTGATCGCCGGGTCCGAGATGACGCCCTCGACCGCCCTCTTCAGCGCGGTCGCGTCGTACTGGCTCCGCCACATGCGGACGCCCGCACCGAGCGCGCAGACGCGCTGCATGTTCATCTCCTGGTCGAAGATGGACGGGAACCCGATGATGGGGACGCCACACGAGAGCGCCTGGTAGACCGTGCCGTTGCCGCCGTGGGAGACGACGACGTCGCTCGCCCGCATCAGGTCCACGCCGGGCGAGTACTTCTCGACGAAGACGTTCTTCGGCACGCTTCCCAGGTCCACGAGGCCGCCGGTCGTGATGAGCACCTGGTACTCCGTGTTGCCGAAGACGCGGATCGCCTCGTGGAAGAACTGCGTGTCGCCCGTCGAACCCATGGTGAAGTAGAGGGTCGGGCGCTCCGGATCGAGGGTCTTCAACCACTCGGGCGCCTTCATGTCCGCGTGCCAGAGCACGGGCCCGGCGTAGCGGAAGCTCGGCGGGGCGCCCTTCACGATGGGCATGAACTCCTTGATGTCCGCGAGGATCGTGAGATCGCCCTCGATCAAGTCGTAAATCGTGTGGACGGGCGGGAGGTGGTAGCGCTTGCGGACGTTCGTGTATCCGAGCGCGTAGTAGTTCGTGAGGGCGTCCTTGAGGACGGGGAAGACCTTCCGCGCGAGCTTGTCGCCGAGGAACCTCGTGGAGAAGTGACCGGAGGGCGGCTCGAGTTCCTCGGTGTACCACCGCGTCCATGCGGCGTTCGTGATGGCGACGTAGGGCACCTGGGCGACGCGGGCGCTGGTGCAGAGCGACCAGTGCATGTCGCCCACGACGAGGTCGGGCTTCAGGTAGTCGATGACTTCGAGGTCGGAACGGACGGACTTGTCGCATTCGTCACGCCACCAGGAGAGGCTGCAGAGGCCCGCGCGTTCGGCGAGCTTCATCGTGATGTTGCGATCCACCGTGTAGACCGGAACCACCTCGAAGCCCGCGTCGCGCGGGATGTGCATGTACGAACCGGTTCCGCAGAACACGACGCGGTGGCCGTAGAGCTTGTGGAGCGCGCGTCCGACCTCGAACGTGCGCGTCACGTGCGCGAGAAATCCCCCGTCGGCGAAGAACGCGATCGTCTTTTCGGACACCCAGGAAGAATACACGTGTCGGACCGGGGCCCGTCCATCAACGGGCACGCAGGGGGCAGCGCGTCGCCCTTCACGAAGTATGTCGGGGGATGTGGTCGGGCCCGACGGGCCACGCGGAGGGTCCGACGATCGGGTGAATCCTTCGCGGGCGTTCGCGGCGTCGGATACGCTCGGACGACGTGGCCTCGGACATCACCGTCTACAACGAGGGGCTGTACGAGGGGCTGTGGCGCCACGCGCACTTCCGGCCTCCCACCCTCTTCCCGTGGTGGCCGGTGGTCGAGAGTCTCGCGACGGGCACCGTGGAGCGCCTGGAGATCGGGCCCGGTGTCTGGCCCAAACTTCCTGTGAAGGGCACGCACGTCCTCGAACTCGCCGAACACGCCCGGAAGACCCTCGAACGCGAAGGGGCCATCGTCCACGGATCGCTCCTGGCCGACGCCGCCTTCGCCGACGGCCGTTTCGAACTCGTCGGCTTCTTCGAGGTCCTCGAACACGTCGACGACGACGTCGCGTTCCTCCGGGACGTCGCACGCGTGACGAAACCGGGTGGCAGAGTCGTGCTCAGCGTGCCGCTTTCCATGAAGCGGTTCACGGCCTACGACGCCTTCATCGGCCACGCCCGACGCTACGAGCCCGCGGAACTGAAGGAGAAGCTCGACGCCGCGGGCCTGCGGATGGACCGGTTCGAGGTGCGCGGAGGCGGATTCGGCCCGGGCACGGCGAAGTTCGTCGTCGGGCTCTGCAAGATCGCTCCGCGTTTCGTGCTGTGGCTCACGGAATCCGTCGTGCTCCCGCTCGGAGCGAAGACGAAGATCGACTGGCGCGACGCTTCCGAGTGGGACGTCCTTTCCGCCGACGCGGCCGAGTGCGCCGTCGTGTGCACGAGGGTCTGAAGCGATGCGAGGCTACGTCGTCGTGACCGGTCGGCGCATCGCGCCCTTCGACGACCCGGTCGGCGAAATCCCGGTCATGAACCGGAGGCTCGTGGACTACCAGAAGGCCGCGTTGGCTCCGTTCTGCACGGACGTCACCGTGGTCGACGACGTTTCCAAGATCGAAGGGGACGACGTCCTCGTCGTGGAGGACCACCTCTTCTTCACCCGTCACTTCGTGAAGAAGTTCCTCCGGGCGGCGAAAGGCTTCTCAGGCCCCGTTCGTGCGGCGGTGCGCGCCGGGAAGTTCACGAACGAGAAACGTGCCCTCGGCGGGTTCACGATGGAGGCCTCCGACGACGGCGACGTCGCGCGCCTCGCCATGGTGCGATGGTCGGGGAGCCGGTTCGACGCGGCGAAGATCGGCTCCGTACCGCTCCTCGCGGTCGCCCTCGACGAGAAGCCCTTCGTTCCCGAGAACATCAAGATCCTGAAGGACGACTTCGAACTCGATTACGCGCTCACGCGGGAGGGTGTGCTCTCGGTGAACCATTGGACGCACGTGCTCGACGTGCACCAACTGGCGCTCCTCGCGTTCTGGATGGACTACTCGCCGCTCCGCGTCGTCTGGCTCCTGCTCCGGGCGATCTCGGCCCTCTCGTTCGACAAGTGGAACGTCGTTCGGCAGGTGAACGTCATCGGCAAGAACTGCGACATCCACCCGACGGCGTGGGTCGGTGGGAGCATCCTCGGCGACGGCGTGAGCGTGGGTCCCTACAGCTCCGTGTTCGGGAGCATCCTGGGCGACGGCGCCAAGGTCGACGGACACAGCGACGTGACCTTCTCCGCCATCGGTGCGCGCGCGATCGTGTCCTTCTACACGAAGACCGTGTTCTCGGTGATGCACGAGATGAGCCTCGTCTCGCTCCCCGGCATGCAGATGTCCGTGCTCGGTCGCCGCGCGTTCCACCTCGCCGCGACCATCCCGATGGACATGAAGCTCGTACCGGGCGATCTGCTCGACGTGAAGGTCGAACACGAGGGACGCATCCAGAACTCGGGGAAGAAATTCCTCGGATTCTGCCTGGGGCACCGCGCGATGCTCGGGGCGGGCATGCAGTTGAACAGCGGCCTGATGGTCCCGAACGACTACATCATCATCCGCGACACCCAGACGATCGTGACGAAGATCCCGGCAGGGATGCCCCGCGTCGCGCTCGAACTCCAGGACGGCGTGCTCGGCCCCGTGGGGAAGCGCCGGGTCGACAAGGCGTGAGTCCGCTCGGCTACGTCGCGTCGTTCGCGGTCCTCGCCCAGGTGTTCTCGATCTGGGCGATCCGCTTCAACCGGAAGAACTCGCTGGACGCGTCCCTCGAGGACGTGCCCGATCGCCTGCGAGGTCCCGGCGCTCCGAGCGTGCGCGTGATCGTGCCCGCCCGGAACGAGGAGGCGAACATCGCCGCGTGCGCGAAGGCCATCCTGGCCTCCGACTACCCCAACTTCACGCTCCGCGTCGTCGACGACGCCTCGACGGATCGCACGGGAGAGATCCTCGCGCGCCTCGCGAAGGAGGATCCGCGCCTCGTCCCCGTGGCCGGTGTTCCCCTCCCCCCGGGTTGGCTCGGGAAGAACAACGCCGTGTGGCAGGCGTCGAAGGACGCGACGGAGGACTACCTCCTCTTCGTCGACGCCGATCTCGTCGTGTCGGTGGACGCGATCTCCAAGGCCGTCGCGGTGGCCGAACGGACCCGGTGCGGCCTGTTCACGATGATGCCCGAGATCGTCGCGCTCTCGTTCTGGGAGCTCGCCGCGCAGGTGCTCGTGTCACGCATCATCCTCGTGGGTCTGGGAATGCGCGAGGTGAACGACCCGGACCACGCGCGCGCGGGCGCCGTCGGCCCGTTCCTCCTCTTCGCACGGGGCGCCTACCGAGCCATCGGCGGTCACGAAGCCGTCAAAGGCGACGCCGTGGAGGACATGCGCCTCTCCATGCTCGTGAAGGAGAAGCGTCTGGGCCTCGTGTTCGCGCGCGGCGTCACCCTCGCGAAGCTCCGCATGTACGACTCGCTCGGGGCCATCGTGCGGGGTTGGTCGAAGAACTTCCACGTGTCCCTCGGGAACGCGTTCTGGGTCGCCCCGATCGCCGCGGTGCTCCTCGTCCTCGCGTACGGGTCGCCCTGGATCCTCGTCCTCGTGACCCTCGTCGTCGGGGACCTCACGGCCAGCGCGATCGCGGGAACGGCGTTCGTGCTCGCGCTCCTCGCGCGGCTCGATCTCGCGCGCCTGTACCGCCTGCCCGCGCGGCAGCCGTGGTTGGAGTTCCCGGGAAGTCTCGTCGTCGGGGGAATCCTCGTCCGGTCCGCCTTCCGGGCGGCCCGGAAGCTGCCGTTCGAGTGGAAGGGACGGGACGTCTGACCGCGACCCCTGCCTGTCGAATCGCACCGAGTTTTGGGCTATGACCCCGGACCGATGCGCACGTTCGTGGTCACCGGCGGAGCCGGATTCATCGGGAGTTGCCTCGTCCGATCGTGGGTCGCGAAGAAGGACGCGCGGATCGTCACGTTCGACAAGCTCACCTACGCGGGCAACCTCGACTCCCTCGAACCCGTCGCCAACGCCGACAACCACGTGTTCGTCGAGGGGGACATCGGCGACCCCTCGTCGGTGAAGAAGCTCCTCGAGGACTTCGCACCGGATGCCGTCCTGAACCTCGCGGCCGAGTCCCACGTCGACCGATCCATCGACGGCCCCCTCGCCTTCGTCGAGACCAACGTGCGCGGCACGTTCACGCTCCTCGACGCATGCCGTCACCACCTCGCGAAACTCGACGCCGACGCCCGTTCGAAGTTCCGGTTCCTCCACGTCTCCACCGACGAAGTGTACGGATCCCTCGGGCCGGACGACGCCGCGTTCTCCGAGTCCACGGCCTACGCGCCGAACTCCCCGTATTCGGCGTCGAAGGCGGCGTCCGATCACTTCGTGCGCGCGTACCACCACACCTTCGGACTTCCGACGCTCACGACGAACTGCTCGAACAACTACGGTCCGTACCAGTTCCCCGAGAAGCTCATTCCGCTCATGATCCTGAACGCCATGGAGGGCAAACCCCTCCCCGTGTACGGCGACGGCCAGAACGTCCGCGACTGGCTCTACGTCGAGGATCACACGGACGCGATCCGCGTCGTCCTCGAGGGCGGTGTCCTCGGCGAGACGTACAACGTCGGCGGTCGGTGCGAGCGCCCGAACCTCGACATCGTCCGGACGATCACCTCGCTCGTCGACGAGCTCGTGCCGAATCTCCCGAAGCGTCCTTCGTCCTCGCTCGTGACGTTCGTGAAGGATCGCCCGGGCCACGACCGCCGCTACGCGATCGACTGTTCGAAGATCGAACGGGAGCTCGGATTCGTCCCGAAGTGGACGTTCGAGACGGCCCTCCGCAAGACCGTGGAGTGGTACGTGGCGAATCCACGTTGGGTCGAACGCGTGACGAGCGGGAGCTACCGGCGGGAACGCCTCGGCCTCGGGGCGGTGACGTCGTGAAGTTCGTGGAGACGTCCCTTCCCGGAGTCCTGGTCGTCGAACCGACGGTGTTCGGCGACTCGCGGGGCTTTTTCTTCGAGGTCCACCACGCCGGGAAATTCGCCGCCGCGGGCGTCGAACGCACGTTCGTGCAATCGAACCACTCCCGTTCGGCGAAGGGCATCCTCCGGGGCCTCCACATCCAGACGCGGAACGTGCAGGGCAAGCTCGTGCGCGTCGTGCGGGGGTCCGTCTGGGACGTCGCCGTCGACGTGCGCCCCGACTCGCCGCATTTCGGTCGTTGGTTCGGGACCGAACTCTCCGAGGACGACAAGCGCGCGCTCTGGGTTCCCGAGGGATTCGCGCACGGCTTCGTCGTCACGAGCGAGGTCGCGGACGTCGTGTACATGTGCACGGATCTCTACTCGCCCGAACACGAACGCGTGCTCGCGTGGAACGACCCGACGGTGGGCATCGCGTGGCCCGTGTCGGATCCGAAGCTCAACGCGCGGGACGCCGCGGGCCTCCCCCTCGACGCGTTCCGCGCCTCCCCCTGATTCGGATCGCGGACGACGGTCGCGGGCGATCCGGGGTCCCCTGGGAGGGTGACCTCAGGGAGCCCGCGGATTGAGGTAGCCCGAGATCGTCGGCGGCGTGTCCGTGGCGTCGAACGCGAAGATGCACCGCGAATTGGTGTCGAGGCGCGACGGCGAACGGACCGGCGGCGCGGGTCGAAACTCCTCGGGACCGGGACCACCGTCGCGCACGGGCAAGAACCATAGGCTCCCGGAAGGTGTGCCCGAGGTCGCCACGACGAGATGGGGAAACGCGCCCGAAGTCGGAAGCGGGGCCACTCCGACGACGGTCCCGAGTCCGGTCGTGGGGACCTGGAAGGCGATGCTGCCCGGGTCGGCGAGGCGTGCGAAGCGCGAGCGAATTCCCAGGGACGTCGTCCTCTCGACGAGGACCGTGTCTCCGACGAATGCGACGTTCGTGACCGGGTCGGTGACGGGACCGACGTTGTCGAACCGATCCCACGAACTGACGACGTGCGAGACGAGGAAGACGTGGTCTTCGTTGCCGGCGTTGCGGACGACGACCACCGAACGCATCCGTGACGAGGCGATGCTCCGGATCGTCGTCTCGGGAAACGTGAACGGAAATGGGAGATGGACGGCATCGCCGAGCATCGAGTTCCCGGCGATTTCGAACCGCTCCACCGCCCAGAGGGAGTCGATGCCCGGCCGCACGAGATAGAACCCGTCGTCGTCGCCCGACGCGACCGGCGCGTAGTTGTCGCTTCCCGAGCTGTATTGCGCACCGGCCGTGGTTCCCACGAAATCGTTGATCACCGCGCGACCGTTCAGGAAGGACGCCACGGCGACGTGTTCTCCGGCCTTGAAGAGGACCGTCGGCTCGAGAAGTAGACCGTTGTTGGTGATGCGCGTGGGAAGCACGTCGCTCACCCGGAGCGGCAACTGGTAGAGGAACGGCTCGCCGGATTCGAACAGGGTGGCGTAGAGCGCGCTTTCGGTCGCGACGAACGTCCCGAAGGTGAGCGTGTTGTCGGCGGCCCAGACGGGATTCGGGACGCATTCTCCCGTGAGCGTGCACGTTCCGCAGCACGTCGAATCGCAGAGTCCCGTGGGCCCTCCTCCGCCTTCACCGGCTCCGGCGTCGCCGCCGTCGGAAGTTCCGCCATCCGCACCGGACGCGGCGTCGCCGGTCGCCGAGCCGTCGTCCGATCCTTCCGGACTTCCGCCGTCTCCCGAGGCGCCATCTCCCGACGAAGCGTCGCCGGTCGTCGCGTCGCTCGCCGTCGCGTCGCCCGTCGTCGCGTCGCCCGTTCCGGCATCCGAAGAGGCATCGGGGACCGTGGCGTCCTGCCGTCCGCCGTCGCTCGACGAACCGCCCGTCGGTCCGGTCCACGGAATGCCGCAGGAGCGGGAATCCCGACGGGCCGCGCATCCTTCCGCGACCTCCACGGACGTGATCGCGCCGGAAGGAACGAACCGGCAGAGCGACGGCTCGAGCTCGAGGGTGTCCGAACCGACGAGCTTGAAGTCCGTGGTCGTGAGGAACTCGGCACCGGAGAGGTTCCCCGAAGGAAACGTGTAGCGGACGAAGGGGGCGACGTCGTTGAGTGCCAGGGGCGCGTTCGAACGGAACCGGCAGGGCGCGTCCGTCGGCTCGAGGGAGCGGGCGCCCGTGCACCGCGACGAGTCGAAGCAGGAAGACGCGAGGGTGCCTTCGACGAACTTCGGGAGGGATCCCTTGGGAACGCGACTCGCGACGCACGTTCCGGCCTGGCACGTGGTTCCCGTCTCGCACGGGACGTCCACGCACGCGAGGGTGAAGGGCATGGGCAACTCGAACACCGAGGCTTCCACGTACGACACGATCGCTTCGGAGCGGACGATGGCGCCACCGGGCTCCTCGTTCGAACACGCGTCGGACGGCGGCGACGTCGCGTAGGCGAGCGCGAGGACGCGGACACTCTTGTCCCGCGCGCCGCGATCCGAGGGTTGGACGCCGAGCGTCGCGGGCCAGGTGACGCGGCCGGACGTGACGGCCGTCCCGTCGGCGACGTCGTAAGTCGAGCACGCAGCCAGGGTCCCGTCCTCCGTCTCGACGCGGACGACGGCGTGACGGACGGGCAACTGCGACGAGAGGACGACGACGAAGCCCGTGGGCTCGGCGACGGAACAGGCGACGACCGCCGCACCCGAAACCGCCGTGACCGTGAAGACGGCGCGGAGGGATCCCTTCGCGACGCTCATGGCGCGTACGGATTCCAGTTTCCGTACAGGGGCAGTTCGTGCCGCGTGGTGTCGACCGCGAACACGCAACGACCGGAGGACTGGAGGTTGGTGACGCGCGTCGCTTCACCGCCTTGCAGGACGTAAGGCGCGCGATACGACGTCGTCGCGCCGGCGAGGAGCGGCACGAACGAGATGCGACCCTTCGACCTGTCGGCGGGATCCGAGTCCGATCCGACGACGACGTAGGGCACCCCGGTCGTCGTCGGCAACGCCGCCATCGTCGTGAGGGTCCCCATGGAGCCGTCCCCGAAGGAAGAGCCCACGTGCCCGGCGCCGTCGACGCGGACGGCGAACGACTCGGACGACGCGCGATGGACGGCGAGCGTCCTTCCGGAAAGCGACCACGCCGCGATCGCGGAGGACGATGCGCTGGGCGTGGGAACCACCGTCGAGGTGCCGACCCGGAAATCGGCCACGGCGAACGCGTCCGCGCCGGAGTTCGACGACGAACGCACGACGACACGACCCGACGACGCGGACATCTCCATGGGCGTGAGCGCGGGCGACACGAACGCGGGCGGAAGCTTCAGGCTCGCGGTCACGGCGTCCGCGGGCACGGATCCCGTGCGGCGAGGCATCCGTTCCACGGTCCACGTGCCGTCGACGTCGTCGGGGCGGAGCACGTAGAGCGCGGTCTCGTCCGCGGCGAGAAGCGCGGCGTGGTTGGCGCGCGGTGAGACGTAGGTGCCCTCGAGCACCCGGCGCGTGAACACGTACGCCGTCGCGGCACCTCCCGCGAAACTCGCGACGACCGCACTCGCTCCGGAACGGGCGACGGCGACGGGACCCGCGAATCCGGCCGGTGTGAGCGTTTCGGGGAGGTTGATCACGTCGGGCGCAGGGACGGGAAACGCGACGACGTCGAGGGTCCCGGTCACCGTCGTGACCAAAAGGACGGAGTCGTCCGTTCCGACGTAGTCACCGGGACGGGGGAGCGACATGTCGAGGGTGTAGAAGGGCAGTTTGGTGCAGGTGGTCCGGTCGCAGGTGCCGCAACAGGTGGCGTCGCACCGCCCGGTCGGCACGGCGGGGGGCGGGAGGGCCGTCCTTCCGTCGTCGACCGCTTCGGGAGCCAGGGGCAGGACGTCGCCGGCGTCGGAGCCGTCGGGCGACGAGGTGTCCGGCGTGGTCCCGTCCGGGACGGTGGCGTCGGGGAGGGTCGCATCCATACCGGCGTCCGGCGTTCCCGTCGCCGCGTCCTCCCCCGCGTCCGGTTGGGACGCGGAGTCCGCGCCCGCGTCGCCGAGGCGTTCGGGAAAGGCCGCGGCCCACGGAATGCCGCACGTGGACCGGTTCCCGAGCGGAGCACACGGGGCGCCGTAGCCGACTTGCACGACCTTGCCCGCGCGGACGAGGTCGCAGGTCGCGTCCTTCAGTTCGAGCGTTCCTCCGCCGTAGTCGTAGTCCTCCGACGCCAAGAATTCCGCCCCCGAAAGGCCCTCCGAAGGCAGCGCGAAGCGGACGAAGGGCGCGGCGCGGTTCTCGTCGAAGTCGGGCGACAGCGGGTACAGGCACGTTCCTGGAAGTGCCTCGAGGTACTTCGCTTCCGTGCACGCGGACGTGTCGAAACAATCCTTCGCGGACGCGCCGGCGCCGGTGGACTCCCCTTCCCGCGCGCTGCTCACGCACCGGCCCGCCTTGCAGGTGCTCCCTCGGGCGCAGGGGACGTTCACGCACGCGAGCGTGAACGGCATGGGCAGGCGCAACGTGGACTTCTCGACGTACGAGACGATGGCCTCGCTACGCACGAGCGCCGAGGGAACCGAACCCGGTTCACAGACGCCCGCGGGGGCGTCGTCGGCGTAGGCGAACGCCTCGATGCGCACGCGCTTCTTCGCCGCTTTCGAGTCGGCCGGCTGGATACCGAGCGACGCGGGCCAGACGACCTTCGAGGACTCCTCTTGGGGCGTCTTCGCGATGGAGTACGTCTCGCAGGCCGCGACCGACCCGTCCTCGTTCGACACCCGCAGCACGACGGTGCCGAGGGGGAGCTGGGACGACAGCTCGACCAGGATGCCCGTGGCCGGCGGCGTCCCGCACGCGGTCCCGACGGCCACGAGGACGACGGCGGCGACGCCGAAGGACCCCGCCCGAACCCCCGATCGCGAGACGCGTCCCACCTCCGCGAGTGTACCCCACGACGTGCCGGGATTCCCGAGGGCTTCGTCGGTGGCGGGACGGGGCTCGGGGACGACTCGGCCTCACATCGGATGCTTTTCGAAGAACTCGACGATCATCGGCGTGATCGCGATCGTGTTCGAGTACTTGCCCCCGAACGGGTTGGGGAATCCGCCCGGCCAGTTGTGGCCCATGTCCGTGATGGTGCAGAACTCCACGGCGGCTCCGTTCTGGCACTTGTCCCAGACGACGCACTTCGAGTCGCCCTTCTCGACGGCCACGGAGGTCGCCTCCGTGCAGTTCGCGTTCTTCTTCCAATAGCCGACGGTCTCGTCGACGGGACGGAACGTTCCGGCGAGTTCGTTCACGAGTCCCTTCAGCAGATCCCCGCCGATGGTGGGCTTGCCGCCCTTGAAGGGGACGATCTCGTCGGCGGTGCCGTGCGAGTGGAAGTAGGGCACGGGACGCTTCGGCGTGCAGGCGGCGTCGGGAACTCCGAGTCCGCCGGAAGCGACCGCGATCGACGCGAACGTCTCGGACATCTCGCACGCGAGGCGGTTCGCGAAGAACCCGCCGTTCGAGAATCCCGTCGCGTGGATGCGCGCCTTGTCGACGCAATAGTCCTTGTCGATCTCGGCGAGGAGCGCCTTCACCATGCCGACGTCGTCCCGGTTCTGCTTCCGCGCGTCGCCGCAACACTCGCCCGCGTTCCAGCTCGAACCGGCACCGTTCGGGTACGCGACGAGGATCCCCTTCGCGTCCGCTTCCTTGTTCATCCCCGTGACGAGCTGTTGTTGCGTCGCGTCCGAGAGGAAGCCGTGGAAGTTCAGGACGAGCATGGCGCCCTTCGAGGGATCGACGTTCGCCGGCACGTGCAACGTCACCTTCGCTTCGTTGATCGTGTACGTGCGATCGCCCTTCGCGCCGTTCTTGCCGGTACACGACGTCGGTGCGGTTTGCCGGTTCTCGGAGCCGGTCCCCGCCGTACCCGAGGTTCCGGCCGAGCCCGAGGTGCCCGCGGAACCGGACGATCCGGCGCCGCCCGCCGTGCCCGGCGTTCCCGCCGTGCCCGACGCGCCGCTGGCGCCCGCTTCGGCTCCGTCGCTTCCGTCCTCGGGGAGCGAAGACGGCGAGGAGCTGCACCCCGTGATCGCGACGACCCAAGACAACACGATCCCCGCGGCGGCCGTCTTCGCGACGGCGCCGAACCCGAAACCCGAGCGACGATTCATCGATTTTCCCTTGGCTGAAGCACGACGGGCGACGCGGATTCCCTCCGGCGAGGACCGTCTTCAGCGGACACTTCCAGCTTTTGCAGCGGACGTGCCACGGACCGACACCATAAGTACACCGGCGTTTTCTTGTCGTTTCGCCGGGAAAAATGGCGATTCGGGCCTTCGCCGATCCACCCCCCTTGGATGAAAGAACGTCGTCACCAAGTGGCGCGGTGCCGACGCCGCCTATTCGTGGCGGAGGGCTTCGATGGGGTCGAGGCGTGCGGCGCGACGGGCGGGAAAAAATCCGAAACCGATGCCCGTCATGGCGCTGGTTCCCACGCTCACCGCCAGGGCGGTGCCGCTCATCTTCATGGGCATCGAGAAGAGGGAGGCGAGGCCGGCGATGGTGAGCGCACCGAAGGCGATCCCGAGCACGCCGCCCAGGAGCGCGAGGACGACGGCCTCCACGAGGAACTGCGTCCGGATGTCGTTCTCGCGGGCGCCGATGGCCATGCGGATCCCGATCTCGCGGGTGCGCTCGGTGACGCTGACCAACATGATGTTCATGATCCCGATGCCGCCGACGACGAGACTGATGCCGGCCACGCCGATCATGAGGAGCGTGAGCACGCCGTAGATGGCGAACTGGATGTCGCGGAACTTCTGCTGCGTGAGGATGGTGAAGTCCGGCTCCCGGCCCTCGCCGACGCCGTGGCGCTGCCTCAGGATCGCGTCCACTTGGGCGACGGCACGCGCCGTGGTGTCCGCGGAGGACGCCGACATCAGGAGCACTCCCGCGAATCCGGGCGGAGTGCGGAGGATGCGCGATCGCATGCTGGAGATCGGCATGAGGATGATGTCGTCCTGGTCGCCGCCGAACGGAGCCTGCCCCTTCGTCTCGAGGATGCCGACGACGCGGTACACGTACCGACCGAACCGGATGCGTCGACCGACCGGATCCTCGTTCGGGAACAGCTTGTCGCGGATCGTGGAACCGATGACGCAGACCTTGGACTTCACCGCCTCGTCGCTGGCGCTCCACGTTTCGCCGTGGGCGATGTCCCAATTGCGCACCTTGAAGTACGCCAGGTTGGACCCGATGATCGTCGTCGACCAGTTGCGTTCGCCGACGACGGCCTGGGCCCGCGCGCTGAGACCGGGTGCGACGGCGCTGATGCTCACGGCTTCGCGGGCGACGGCGCGGCCGTCTTCTTCCGTGAGGCGGAAGCCCGTAGCGGCCGAACCACGCGCTCCGGAGACGTTGGAATTCTGCGGGAGCACGATGAGGAAGTTCGATCCGAGGGATTCGAGCTTCGCCGCGACGTCGGAACGGACACCGTCCGCCAACGCGGTGACGGTCACGACGGCCATGACACCGATGAGGATTCCGAGGACGGTGAGGAACGATCGCAGGACGTTCTTCCGCACGGCCCGGAGGGCGAGTTTCACTCCCGAGAGGAAGGGGCCGAGCATCAATCCGTCCTCAGCGCTTCGATGGGATCGAGGCTCGCGGCGCGCCGCGCGGGCACGTATCCGAACACGACCCCGATGAGCGCGCTCGTGGAGATGGCCACGGCGAGGGCGGTGCCCGAAGGGAACATCGGCCAGTCGAGGGCCTGCCCGAGCCCGAGTGTGAGGCTGACGCCGGTCGCCATCCCGAGCGCTCCTCCCACCATGCTGAGCACGACGGCCTCGACGAGGAACTGGGTGAGGATGTCCCGCTGACGGGCACCGATGGACATGCGGATGCCGATCTCGCGCGTCCGCTCGGCGATGGTGACGAGCATGATGTTCATGACACCGATGCCGCCCACGAGGAGCGACACCGCAGCGACGCTGAGGAGCAACATGGAGACGGCCCCCATCACGCTCTCCTGCGTCTTCCGGAACTCGGCCTGCGTGCGGACGACGAAGTCCGGTTCCTTGCCTTCGCCGATGCGGTGCCGTTGACGGAGGATGCCGTCGATCTGCTCCAAGGCCCTGGCCGTGGTGTGCTCGGTCGTGGAGGCCGCCACGATGAGATCGGCGCGTCCCGGGGACGTGGGCATCACGCGCGCACGGAAACTACCGATGGGCATCACGACGCGGTTGTCTTCGTCCTCCCCGGAGAGCGTGGTCCCGCGCGGCGCGTAGACGCCGACGATGCGGTAGGGCGCGCGGCCGATGCGGAGGATGCGACCGACGGGGTCCGTCTTGCCGAACAACTTCGTGACGACGGTCGCGCCCACGACGCAGACCTTCGTCTTCAGGACCTCGTCACTCTCCGTCCACACGTCCCCTCGGGTGAAGGTCATCGTGCGAAGGGAGAAGTAGGGCAACGTGGTGCCGATGATCGTGGTCGCGGCGTTCTTCTCGCCGTTCACGACCTGTCCGAGGGTCTGGAGGTACGGGGCGACCCCCGCGACGCTGACCGCACCTTGGGCGATGCCGCGGGCGTCCGATTCGGTCAATCGCCCCGTGACCTTCCCGCGGGCCCCGGACTGTTGGGTGGGTTGGGGCAGGACGAAGATGACGTTCGTGCCGAGGGAGTCGATCTGCCCGGCGATAAGCTTCGAGGCCCCTTCGCCGAGCGCCGTGACCGTGACGACGGCCGCGATGCCGATGAGGATGCCGAGCACCGTGAGCGCCGCCCGGGTCTTGTTCCGCAGGATCGCCGAGAGCGCGAGCCGTATGGCGTTCAGAACGAGGAGCATCGAGCGTCCTCGCCGAGCGTATCAACGACTCGGCCCGAACGACGTGTTTCCGTCGTCCGGGCCGGGAGTGAGAGAGAGTGAGAGCGGGTGCCGCGAGGACGCGCGGGCGAGAACGGGCGCCGGAGGCGGGACCGTGGATCAGCGCGCCGCGGCGCCCTTCATGTGGAGCGTGACGTCCGTTCCACCGACCACGATCTTCGTGGACACCTGGCCGCTGCCGTTCGCTTCGAGCTGGAAGGTGGTGTCGCCCTGGGAGTCGAGACCGCCGCCCTGGCCACCCGTGTTGCACTGCGGGTTCGGCGTGAACGTGATCTTGTTGCCGGCGACGGCGTACGTGCCGTTGCTGTCGCCCGCTTGCTTCTGGGACTTGCCGTCGTTGAGTTTGAAGTCGGCCTCGAAGTGGAGGCGGTAGACGTTGCCCGCGTCGAACGCGAGGAAGGCCTTCACGGTGCCGGAGCCCTTGTCGGCGAGGAGCTTCGCGATGTTCGGCAGGTAGAGATCGAGGGCGTTCGCGACGAACACGGTGCCCGGTTGGATGGTGCCGCCGGAGAGATTGAGGTTCGCCGCGCCGAACTTGAAGGTCATGGGGCTGGCGGCCATGGAGGCCGGGGCCGTTCCCGAGCCGCACCCGAGGTTCTGACCGGAGGTGCCGCCCGTACCGGCGCTGCCCGCCGAACCGGCTTGACCGGCGCTGCCCGCCGAACCCGCGCTGCCCGCCGAACCCGCGTTGGAGCTGCCCGCCGTGCCGGCCGTTCCGGCGCTGCCCGCCGAACCCGCCGAACCGCCCGAGCCCGCCGAACCGCCGGAACCCGCGCTGCCACCCGAACCACCCTGACCACTGGCGCCTTGTTCGATGTCGTCGCCCGCGATGTTGTCCGAGCCGCCGCAGCCCGTCCCGAAGACGGCCATCGCGGGGAGAGCAACGCAGAAGATGCCGACGAGGGAGAAGCGAACGTTGGGGAGGCTCATGGGATTTCGTGCTCCTAGGGTGGTCCCGCCGTCTTCCGGTCACCGCCGTCGTCGAGCGCCCTGCTCGTCCGACCGTTCCCGCCGGGGGTGCACAAGTGTGGTGCAAGCGAAATGCCAGGGGTCCACGGGGCGCCGATCGGACCTAAGTGATGGATGTCGCGACGACTCTTGTGCGCCGTTCCAGCTTCATCGAAGCTCCCCCGTGGCTCCTCGGTGACGAAACGATCCACCGCGACCGCCGTTCGCCTTCCCCCTGCGACATCTCCCACATCGGCACCACGGACCATGCCCCCGACGTTCACGTCCTTCGCTCCTCCCCGTGCGCCCCTTCCCCCGAGCCCGCGGGAAATGCCCGTGGCGGGACACGTCCACCTTCTCCGGAAGTTCTGGCGGGACCCCATCGGGAGTCTGCTCTGGCAGTGGCGTACGTTCGGGGACGTCACCACGCTCCGCTTCGGACCGCAGCGGGTCGTGTTCGTGCAGTCCGCCGAGGGTGCGCACCACGTGCTCGTCGACGCCGCGAAGAACTACAGGAAGAGCGACAACTACGAGGGCCTCCGCCTGTTCCTCGGCAACGGTCTCCTCACGAGCGAAGGCGACTTCTGGAAGCGGCAGCGGCGCCTGGCCCAACCCGCCTTCCACAAGTCGCGGATCGAGCGTCTCGTCGATCCGATGATCCGATGCACAGACGATCTCGTGGAGGGTTGGGCGCTCTCGGAGGAACGTTCCCTCGACGTCCACCAGGAGATGATGCGACTCACCTTCCGCATCGTGGGCCTGACCCTGTTCGGGACGGACCTCGACCGGGACTCCGGCGAGATCGGAAGGGCCCTCGACGTCGGACTCCGCTTCGCCGACGACTACGTCTCCTCCATCGTCCGCGTCCCCACGTGGATCCCCACGCCCGCGAACCGCAATTACCTGAGGGCGCTCGCGACCGTCGACCGCGTGGTGCTCGGAATGATCGCCGCGCGTCGGAAGGACACGACCGAGCGTCACGATCTCATGTCGCTCCTCATGGACGCGAAGGACGAGGACACCGGCGTGGGCATGAGCGACACGCAGCTCCGTGACGAGGTGGCCACGCTGGTCCTCGCCGGACACGAGACCACCGCCAACCTCCTCACGTTCGCCGTCTCCCTCGTGGCGGCCCGTCCCGAGATCGAGATGCGTCTGGTGGACGAGGTCGAACGGGTGCTCGGCGACAGGGCGCCCACGTTCGCGGACGTGGCCAAACTCGAACTCACGCGCGCGATCATCGACGAGACCTTGCGCCTCTTTCCGCCCGCGTGGGTCGTGGAGCGGCAGGCGAACGAGGAGGACGTCGTCTCCGGGTACCGGATCCCGAAGGACACCATCGTCGCCGTCGCGCCGTACGTCCTTCACCGTCACCCGTCCTACTGGAACAACCCGGAAGCGTTCGATCCGGAGCGCTTCATGGGTCCGCCGGACACGTCGCGACCTCGCTACGCGTACATGCCCTTCGGTGCCGGCCCCCGCTTCTGCATCGGCAACTCCTTCGCGCTCATGGAAGCGACCCTGGTCCTGGCTCTCCTCTTCCGGCGGGCGCGATTCGCGCTCCGGGCGGGGCACGTCGCCGGCCTCGACCCGCTCATCACGCTCCGCCCCAAGGGCGGCATGCCCATGCGGGTGGGCGCGCGTCGTCCGGGTCGCCGTCCGGCCTGACCGACACGGGCCGCGTTTCCAGGCCCGGGGCGACCCGCGGTCGGAGACGACTGCGGAAAGTCCGGACCGAGGCCGATCGTTGTGGACAACGAAAAAACGCGGTGCGGCAGCGGATCGGGGCTCAAGAATGGAAAGGAATTCCGATGTGGGATGGCCCTTCCGGACGATCCTGGCGAAATCCTGCGGCGCCGTCGGAAGGGATTCGGGGACGGGAGGTGCACGCACCGCATCGGGCTCCTCCCCGACTCTCCCCGGAGCCCTGTGGACAACTTGGGGAAGGGCCCCGGTCCGAGTGGGTGTTCGACGCGGTGCGCTGGGGAAAAACCGTGGACGATGGAGGGAAAGCCGGCGGCCCACCTGTGGACAACCCGTGGACCAAGCCTCCCGGACCTGAACCGACGATTCCTGGAAGATCTGCTACTGACGAGCGGACATGCGCGGACACATCGGATTCCCGACGGACAAGCCCACGTCGTTCTGGCTCGCCATGCTCCGGAAGCGTCGCGAGCGGATGTACGCGGAGAAGCTCGATCTGCGGGAACCCATCCGATGGACGTCCGAAGAGGAGCGGATCGCCTGCATCCGCTTCTTCAACGCCGCGTACCGCGCCGAAGAATCGGGCCGGGGACAAGCACACGCGCTCGCCGACGAAGTCGAGAGTTGGGATGCGGAACTCGCGGAGTGCCTCCGCCTCTACGGGGACGAGGAAGGCTGGCACAAGGAGCTCCTCGAGGAATTCATCCCCGCGCTCGGCGGGTCCATCACGCCGATGCGCACCCTCACCCGCGTGATGTACGGCACCTACGGACGTGCGAAGCGGATGGACACGATCCTCCTCACGAACCTGATGTTCGAGACGATCGGGTCGACCACCTACCGCATCGCCCTGGGTCGCGTGAAGCAGCCGCAAATCCGGCAGATGCTCACGATCCTCACGCGGGACGAGTCGTTCCACGTCCCCCTGAACGTGCATTTCCTGAACGCCGTGTGGAAGCGTTCGGGCTTCGCGTCGATGCGCGTCCGCATGGTCTACAACACGGTGCTCCTGGGGCTCGTCGCCTCCGCGAAACGGAGCCGCAAGGCCGCGGGCGCGTTCGATCACATCGGGTTCAAGGAGCTCGCGCAGGCGTACGTCGAGAACATCGGCAAGCTGTTCGTGACACGCCCCGATCTCGGACTCATGCCGCCGAGGCCGCTCCTCTTCGCCATCGGCCTCGATCGGGCGCGCATCGCGTCGTCGGACTTCGATCCGACCAGCCTCGAAGCGGCCCTCCGGGCCGTCGATCGCGAAAAGGTGGAAGTGAGCGCGCTCCTCTCCTGAGCGCGCGCGTCACCCGTAGGCGGGCGGCGGGGGCGTGAGAGCGTCGGCGTGGGTCGACTCGGCCCGAGCCCGCGCGGCCACGTTCCGACGTTCGGACGCCGTCATCGCGACGCCGACGCCGTATCCCACGAGGCTTCCCAATCCGACACCGACGGCCACGCCGACCGGACCGACCATGGCTCCGAGGGCCACGCCGGCGACGATTCCGGCCGCGGCGCCGCACGCCACGAGACCCGGGGGTCCCTCGACGCCGAACCGCTCGACGCGTTCTTCGCCCCGACGGAGCCTCCGCATCCACATCGAAGCACTGTCCCGGTCGTTGCCGCGGTCCCGCATCCCGTCGTTCGCTCCTCCGCGGGCTCTCGCTCGCACGACCATCGTATCGAACGCGTCCGGCGCGGATCCACTTCGTGGCGGGCGCGCCCGAGCCGACTCAGTTCACGGGGCAGCCGTAGAGGATGTCCATGCGCGCGAGGCCCGTCGCGTCGCTCTCGACCTCGTCGCAGGAGGCGGGACAAAGTCGGAGAGCGAGCGGTACGCCGGCGTCCGAGAAGCCGTCGAAGTAGAATCCCGCTCGTGCGCCGCCGTCGGCGTCCGTGCAGGCCGAAGGTCCGGCCACACGCGGGAAGTCCTTCGGCGCCGAGGCTCCGGGCGAGAACGTCACCTTGATCTCGCTCGGGCGCACCGCGGCGCTCGGGACCGCGTAGGAACACTTGAGCGACTGGCCCTGGATCTCCTCGAGGACCTCGACGAGCCGCTGCCCGTCGCCGTCGCCGACGCTGTAGTAGGAGCAGGGCGTCGTCGTGGGATCGCAGTGGACGGTGTGGGGCGCGATGCCGGCTCCGGCGGCGAGCATGTCGAGCCTCGCGAAATTCGCGCCGGTCATGCCGACGACGAACGTCCGGACTCCGCCCTGGGAACCTCCGGTGGCGGCGTAGATGGACGCGCGGAGATCCGCGATCGATTGCGGGTCGGTGCCGCCGAGTCCGTCGGAGGGCGGGCATTGGTTCGGATCGCCGTCGGTGATGAGGACCGCGACGAGGGTCCTCCCCGACGCCCGGGATGCCGCGTGGCGCGCGAGCGCGATGCCTTCGATCCCGTGGACCGCGGCCGTCGTCGGCGTACCCCACGGTTCCCAGTTCGCCCGGTTCGCGTTCAGGGAAGCCACGAGCAGGTTCGCGTCCCCCGACGCGTTGCCCGGGAGCGTCGCCCACGGCGTTCCGACGGGCGCCGCGGGCGTCGCGAGCACGTTGTTCTCCGACGACGCGCAGTTGAAGTCGCCGCCGTCGGGATCGACCGCGTCGACGGGTTCGGGCGGCGCCGTGAACGGGAAATACTGGAGCGCGACGCGGTTGCCGGCGGCCGAAGGCGACGTGAAGTAGGTCGCGAGGGCGTTCACCGCGTAGCACCACTTCGAGTCCTTCAGGGGCGAGGCGAACGCGTCGCAATCGGCGTTCGCGACCTCGATCCTGCGCGCGTCCTCGTCGTCCGGATCCCAGTCGAACCCCGGATTGATCATGCTCCCCGAGCGATCGAGCATGACCACGAGGTCGAGGGGAACGTGGGTGGCGGACGCGGACGTGAAGGCGCACGCGGAATCGCGGGAGAGATCCACGTCCCGCACCGGCGCGTCGTAGGCGAACGTGACGTCGGGAAAGGTGGCGTCGGGCACGCCGGAGGACGGATCGTCGACGGTGTGCTCCACGCGGTCGGTGGTGGCGTCGACGGCGGTCGAAGCGTCGGGCCCGGAGCCGGAGGCGGAACCGTCGCCACCGTCCCGGAGGACGGCCCCCTCCGCCGCCCCGTCCGCACGCGCGAACGACGACGCCTCGGACTCGTCCCCGCACCCCGCCCCGACGGTCGCCACGATCGCGGCCGCGGCGGCGATTCCCAGGAGCGCGACCGACCGGCGGACTCGGTGGGCAGATCGTGGGTTCGTCGGCATTCGACCGAATCGTAGCGCGACACACTGCCCGGCCCCACCGTTTCGTCGGACAATGGGAGGCGATGCGGTCGAAGTCGCGCACGTCCTTCGTTTCCCTCGCGGTCGTCGTCGCCGTGGCGGCCGCCGCGTGCGGGACGGGTGCCGGTGCGCCGAAGGACACGAGTTCGTCGGGCGGAACGCGGGAACCGTCGAAGGGCGGTCCGGGGACGTTCGGCGAGGATCCCCGGGACGCGGGGACGATCGCGGACGCGGACGCTTCCGGCGGCGACGGCACGACGGTGGACGCCGGAGAGGACGCCTGCGCGAGTACGACGGCGGTCGCACCGAAGGTACCGGCGGACGTGCTGTTCGTGGTGGACCGCAGCGCCAGCATGCGATGCAACCCGCCGCCGACGACCTCCACGTCCGCCTGCGAAGCGCTGCCCGAACGGGCCGATCCGGCAGTCCTATCCAAATGGGACATCGTGAGGGACGCGCTCGAAGGCGCCCTCGCGCGACTGCCCGACGGTACGCGCGCGGGCATCTCCTTCTTTCCCGATCCGAATCCCGTGGATCCCTCGGACACGTGCCACGTCGAACGACTCCCCGAGGTGCCGCTCGTGCCCGTGGACGACGCGGGTCGTGGGGTCTTCCGTTCCGCGTTGGCCGCCGTGCGCCCGGAAGGTGCGACGCCCATGATCGGAGGGACGACGTGGGCGTTCGACACGTTGCACACGAGCGTGTCGGCGTCGAAGAAGTTCGTCGTCCTCCTCACCGACGGGAACGAGACGTGCGCCGGGGATCAGATCGGCGACTTCCGGTCCCGCGTCGTCGCGGACGCGCTCCGGGTCGGAATCCGCACGTTCGTGCTCGGAGCTCCGGGCAGCGAAAGCGCGCGCGGTCTCCTCTCGGAGATCGCGTTCCGCGGCGGCACGGCGAAGACGTCGACGTGCGTGCACGGCGGCGCCGATCCCTCGGTGGGCGACTGCCACCTCGATCTCTCCGGATCGTCGACGAACTTCGCCTCCGAGCTGGCGTCGGCCCTGGCCAAGGTCAGTCGGGAGGCGCTCGCGTGCGTGTTCACGCTCCCCACGTCCGACGACGCGCTCGACTACGACACCGTGAACGTCTCCGTCGCCGCGAACGCCGGCGAGACGCCCGTTCCCGTGGTGCAGGACGCCACGTTGCCATGCTTCGAAGGTGCCGACGGATGGCAGTACTCCACCGATCGGAAGCGCATCCACCTCTGCGGCCCCGCGTGCACGCGTGTGCAGGGGAGCCTCGACGCCGAGGTTCGTATCACCATCGGGTGCGCGACGGTGAAACGCCCGCCGCGCTGAGCCGGGAGCAGGACTCCCGCTTCAGGGAGCCGCGATGCGCTTGATGGTCCCGTCCTCGAGAGCCCAGTAGAGGAAAGGCGTCTTGTAGGCGAGCCACACGATGTCGGGGATACCGAGGGGCATCTGGGCCACGTCACTCGCGATGCTATCGCGACATTGCATGGCTGGCTGGCCCGCCGGTTCGCACGCCCGAATGCGTTGGCCGGCAGGTCCCATGGCCGGTGCGACGAAGTAGAGGCGCGAGGCGCTCGACGCGAGGAAGGACACGGGATCTCCCGCGCCGAATCGGAAACCTTCCTGCCCGGCGCACGGTGAGTCGACGGGGCAGTCGTGCGTGGAGGGCGGACCGGCCCCGTTCTGGTCGATCCATTGAATTTCACCGGCCATCCCAGCGAATTCACGGTGGAACGCGAAAATCGGATAGCCGATCGCATACCCAGGGTCGGGTCCCATCATCGGACGGTCCGTGAACACGGTCGCCTGGGCCATGACCGGGTCGCTCGACTTCACGAGGTGCCAGGTGTTGGTGGAATTGGAGGGCCTCCGGAACCAGAACAAGGTCGGAGGAACGGTGTTCGCCGCCCAGACGGCCTGCCGTGCCTCGTTGGACGGATCGACGGTCGCCTGAGACGTCCCGCCACACCAATAGCGGTTGGCGTTGGAGGAGTTTCGCGCGAGGTGGCAGATCTGCATCGGCAACCCGCCGCCCCTCGTGAAGGCGAGCTCGTTTCCGAGAATCGCGAACGAATCCAACCCGGAGGAGGTCGTCACGCTCGTCACGGCCGCGTCCACGAATCCAGGATCCCCGCAGAAGTTGTCGTCCGCGCCTCGCACCGTCGAACACGACTGGATGGTCGAGTGGGAGGGACCGTCCCAGAAGAAAACGGCGTCCGCATTTTCACCGATCATGGCGCGGTTCGTCGACAGGTCGCGGATGCGCCTCGTCCATGTCGCATCGAGTTCGCGTCCTGCAGCTGGCATCGGTGTGAGGTCGATGCGGCGGAGCGTGCCGGTGGGGTCGCTCCCGTCGCGCTCCATGACCGTGAGATTCGAACCGGCAAGCGTCGCGCCGATGAAGACCCTGTTCGCGGCGCCGCATCGCACGTTCTCGCCGGGGATCGTGCTCTGGGCCGCCGGGCACACCCCACCAACCTCGCCCGATCCCCCCTCGCCACCGTCCCCACCGGCATCCGTCGCGCCGGCGTCGGCGGGACCGGAGTCACGTGTCCCCGCGTCGTCGGATCCCCCGTCCGATGCGTCCGGCGAACCGGAATCCACGGTGGCGTCGACCTTGGCGTCCGTTCCCGCGTCCACCGGGCCGGAATCGGGCACGGTCGCGTCCATCTTCGCGTCGGTGCCGGCATCGCCCGGTCCCGCTTCGGTGGTCGCGTCCGCCCCGGCGTCCGCGCCCGCTTCGGAACCGATGGGCGGCGGCAGGTTCGACGTCACCGACTCGGCGCCACCGACCCACGGAGCGCAGGTCGGCGTGGTCACGGTCTTGGCCGTGCACCCGTTCGAGACCACGACGCGCGCACCGAGCTCGAACGGCGCCTTCCGCGTGGGCGAACCGCCCGAACAGAAACCCTTCGGGAGGAGCACGCGCGTGCCAGCCGCGTCGAGAGACCAGCCTTCGAGCCCCTCGGCGCTCTCCGCGCTTCCCTCCGCGTGATCGAGCGGGAAGAAGCAGCGCTGGCCGCTGTCGTCGCAGATGCCCGAGCCGGGCGCCTTCGGTTTGAAGGCGACGTTGAGCGAGAGGGCGTCCCCTTCGGGCTTCGGAAAGCTGCACGTCGCGGCGTCGACCTGGGCGGTCACGTCCACGGCGAGGGCGGTCGTCGTGGGATCGCCGGGTTGGGCCATGCACGCGAAGACGTTGAAGCACTCGCGCTTCGTGGAGTCGTCGACGCGCGGCTTGCCGAAGACGTCGTCCTCGGAGAAGTCGGGCAGCTTGGCGGGGTCGACGTAGGAGTCGACGCACGCGCCGGCGACGCAGGTGGTGCCGTTGCCGCAGGCCGAGGTCGCCTCGCCCTTCTTCGCGGCTTCGGCGTCGATGGATCGGTCGTCGTAACAAAGCCACTTGAGCGGCACGCGGAGCATGCGCGCCTTGCCGGTCGTCGGGACGACGGTCGTCACTTCGCGGAGCACGCGCGGCTTCTTCACGGGCGTGCCGTCGACGACGATGGAGTCCTTGATCGCGATGATCTTGGCGCGCATGCGCGCCGTGGGATTCGTCTTCGACGGACGCACCACGAGCGTGGACGGGATTTTCGTGTCCGTCGGGCCGGGGCCCACCGGGTACTCCTGGTCGTGCACGGGAGCGTCGTCGCCGTCGACGGAGATGACGATACGTACGACGTTCACGTCCTTCGGGAGGCTCAGGTCCGTCTGGAGCGCGAGGACGAGGCCGCCTTCCTCGGTACCCGACGAACACGCGCCGAGAAGCGTCGTGAACGCGAGGAAGGTGCCGCACGAAACGACGAAGAATCCGCGAGTCGAACGAAGTCTCATGGCAACGGCTTTCGATAGACGTGTCCGTCGAGTTCGTACCAGTACAGGTACGACTCGAGGGCGGCCATCCACGGGATGGGGCGCGGTGACGCGTGGACCGAACGAAGTGTGCCCTGGGCGCATTCGTCGGTCGGCGACTTGGCGCAACCCCGGATCTCACTGCCACCGCCCGCCGAAGCCTCGACGAAGTACCTCTGAGGTGCCCCGAGTCGGTTGGTCGCCGCCACCACGTCGGTGAGGACGGGAACGGTGGAACCGGACGTGTAGTCGAGTTGACCGCCACACGGCGATCCGGACATGGGCGGACAGTTGTGCACGGCGTTCCGGTCGCTGATCCAGACGATGTCGCTCCCGTTGCCGGAAGAAGGCACGGAAAGGGATCTGGGCATCTCGAGCGCGCCCGTCGGATGGGTGGCGAGGATCGCCGTCGTGGACAGGCACGGACCGGAGCACTCGGAGAGCTGCCAGGGTCCCGTTCCCGGACCTTGGGCACGCTCGAAGAAGATCAGACGGCCTCCCGCGGCATAGTTCGGAGCGAACCGAGGAAGACGGACCTCGAACGAACTGAGAGGCGGCGCCGCGTTGGAGCATGTCAGCGTGTCGCCCGATGTCGCGAGCTGGCACGCCGCGAGTGCGACGTAGGGCACGCCGCCGTCGACGGTCGCGACGCTCGGAGTGGTCACGTAGAGATGGGAGAGGGATGCGGACAGATCCACCACCGTCCCGATGCTCAAGATGTCGAGGGGGGCCATGTGAGGGGCTGCCGCGGGAGCTCCGATGCACGCGAAGTTCGGGTCGGTAGCGGACATGCGGCAGTAGAAGACCTTCGCGGAAGGCGCGCTGTCCGCCACGAACGACGTGTTCTGACTCAACGCCACGTGCAGCGGCGGCTGCACCGTGGGGGGAAGCGTGCGCACGATGGGAGTGACGTTCTGGACGACGGGAGCGCTGACGTCGATCTGGTTCAACCGGGGTTCGGGCACGGCCAAAGGCGTACCCGATCGCGAAATGAGACCGTCGACCCACGCGAGGCGCTTGTCGAACACGGAGAAGCTCTCGATCCGTGAGGTCGCGCAGCGCACGACTTCCACGTCTCCCGAAACGATGGGCGTTCCGTCCGGGCACTGCGGAACCCCTCCCTCGGGGGAGGACGCGTCCCCTCCCGCCGCATCGGCCGGGACCGACGTGTCGGGACGACCGGAATCCACGGCGCCGGCGTCGCCCACGGTCGCATCCGGCGCCCTCGCGTCGGGAATCGCGCCGCCATCCTTGGGCGCACCCGCGTCGGGCACGACGACGTCCGGAAGTTTGGTCTGCTCGGATTCCCCGGCACCGGTCCACGGCGAACAGGTGGGCGTCGTCACGGTCTTCGACGCGCACCCCGATGAGACGACCACACGTGCACCGGATTCGTAGGGCGACTTTCGAGTCGACGTGCCGGTCGTGCAATACCCCTTCGGCAGGAGGATGCGGGCGCCCGACGGGTCGAGGGACCACCCCTCCGCGAGATCCTCGGGGTTCGTCGTCGTGGCCCGATCCACGGGGAAGAAGCACCGCTTCCCGCTGTCGTCGCAGATGCCCGAACCCGAATTCTCGGATTTGAACGCCACGTTGACGATGGCGGCGTCGCCTTCGGGCTTGGGAACGGAACACGTGGCGACGTCGAGCGCGTCGGTCACGTCCTGGGCGAGGGCCGTCGTCGACGGGTCACCGGGTTGGGCCATGCACGCGAAGAGGGTGAAGCACTCGCGCTTCGTGGCGTCGTCGACGCGCGGCTTGCCGAACACGTCGTCCTCGGAGAAGTCGGGCAGGGTCGCGGGATCGACGAACGAGTTCGCGCACGTGCCGGCGATGCAGGTCGTCCCCTCGCCGCACGCGGACGTGGCCTCGCCCGTCTTGGCGGCGTTCGGATCGATGGACCGCTCGTCGTAGCAGAGCCACTTGAGGGGCATGCGGAGGGTGCGGGCCTTGCCGTCCACGGGCACGACCGTCACGACTTCACGGAGCACGCGCGGCTTCTTGACCGGGACGCCATCGACCACGATGGAGTCCTTGATCGCGATGACCTTCGCGCGCATTCGCGCCTTCGGATTCGTCTTCGAGGGCCTCACGACGAGGGTGGCCGGGATCTTCGTGTCCGTCGGCCCCGGGCCCACCGGGTACTCCTGGTCGTGCACCGGAGCGTCCTCGCCGTCGATGGAGATGACGATGCGGACGACGTTGACGTCCTTCGGCAGGCTGAGGTCCGTCTGGAGCGCCAGGACGATGCCGCCCTCTTCCTTCGCCGTCGAACACGCGGTGGCGAGGAGGACGAACACGACCGAGGCCGACCCCATCACGGTGGCGAGACGACGTACTCGCGCGCGCATGCCACGCTTCGCCCAATCCATTCCCCGTTCGATCACGTGCAGGCCTCCCGAAAAGCGCGCCGGGCGTGAGAAGCGACGGCGAATGGGGAGCGTATCGAACCTGCGCGGAAGGCGCCAAACCCCGATCGGACGACATGGTCCCGTTCCGGAGGATCGGGCGCCGAGAGCGTGAGTGGGTGGTCCGCCCACACGGACTTCGGAAGTTTGCCCCCCGCCTCGCCCCGGGGGGATCCTTCGCTCCGAGGTCCCGTCCGATGGTCCGACCGCCCCCGTATCGCCCCTTGTCCCGCGCCACCTCCCCGTCCGCGATCCTTCTCACCGTCTTCGCCCTCGCGATCGCGGGAACCTCCGGCTGCAAGCCGAAGGCGGGCGGGAAGTGCAAGGTCGGCAACGACGCGTGCGGCGATCCGTCGACCTCCCTCGTGTGCGTGGACGGCACCTACGCCGAGGTCCCGTGCCGGGGCCCCAAGGGATGCAACCGTTCCGGCGGCACCATCGCGTGCGACACGTCGGTGGCGACGCTCGGGGACGGCTGCGCGGTGGAGAAGGACGCCGCGTGCACGGCGGACAAGGCGTCCGTCCTCGTGTGCAAGGACAAGAAATTCACGTTCGCGAGCCACTGCCGGGGCACCAAGGGGTGCGCGGTCACCGGTACGAACGTGTCGTGTGACGACACGTCCGCGCTCGAGGGAGACCCGTGCACGAAAGAGAAGGACGCCGCGTGCTCCGTCGACAAGCAGTCCATGCTCTTCTGCGACGGCACGCGGTTCAAACTCGAGAGCCGGTGCCGGGGCCCCAAGGGCTGCGCGGTCGAGGATCGGAACATCCGCTGCGACTCCACCGTGGGCAACCTCGGTGACACGTGCGGGACGGCCGAGGGTCACACGTGCAGCGGGGACAAGAAGCAGCTCCTCGTGTGCAAAGCCGGGAAATTCAAACTCGCGAGCTTCTGCCGCGGCGCCCGCGGATGCGCGTTCGAAGGCGCGGATCGGGTCCGCTGCGACGCGACGGTGGCGAACGTCGACGACCCGTGCGAAGGCGACGGCTCGGCGGCCTGCAGCGAGGACAAGAAGAGCATCCTCAAGTGCAAGGGCGAGAAGTTCGTGACCCAGCGCGGGTGCCCGAAGGGCTGTTCGGTCGCCGGCACGTCCATCGTCTGCCGGTGAGCACGCCCCACGACCTGAAGCGCACGTGCCGCATCGGATCGGAAAGGTAGAACGCGTCGAACGACCGTCGCGAGCGACCTTCAGCTAGGGAGGGCGAGCGAGGAATACTTCCGTATTTTGAGCGAGCCCGCTGCCCCATCGTCGCTGTCGGCTTCGCCGCCAGACTCTGGGGACCCGACGATGAAGGTCGCGCAGCAGGTCGATCGACGCGTTCTAGTGGCGGAGGGTCATCAGGACCCAGACGACGATGGCGACGACGGCGCCGAGTCCGAGCACGATGAAGGCGATGGTACCCGTGTTCGACGACTTCGCGACGGCGGCTCCGCCCGGTGACGCGGCGATGGGCGACGTCGGGGGCGTCGGCGCCATGATCTTCTTCATGGACTCGTCGTCCTCGAGGGCG
>JAXLYL010000031.1:0-80756 GCA_046351475.1 Polyangiaceae bacterium | reverse complement strand
GGGTACGTGTTGTCTCGCCAGACGCCGCCGACCCCGCTCGCGCGCTCGAGGACCACGAACTCGTCGATGCCGGCCTTCTTCAGGCGGATGGCCATCCCGATGCCGGCGAATCCCGTCCCGACGATCACCACTTCGTGCGTCGTGCCCACGCGCGTTCCTCCCGTCATGCGGCCATGCCCTGACTCCGAAGATACGCAATCGCGAGGGCGTCGGTGTCCTTGTCCTTCGGGTGGAAGTCGCGGCGGAAGTATTCGCGGATTCCCCGGAGGAACACCGAACGGTCGCGACGGGGGACCTCGCGGAGCCGTTTCAAGTCGCGCACGAGGCGGGGGAAGTCGCGCTTTCCGTCCTGCACGAGGAGCGTCGCGGCACCGAGGAACCAGAATCCTCCGAGGCACGTCGTCGCGATCGCGAGGCCGGCGATCCGTGTCGTGTAGTCCGGCGCCACCGTCTGCAGCACGTCGAACGCCACGGCGCGGTGTTCGATCTCCTCCGCCGCGTGCCAGAGGAGGAGGGCGCGCATGGAAGGATCGCAGAGATCGAGGGCGTTCATCCGGAGCGCGTCTTCCGCGAGGATGGCGGTGAAATGTTCGGCGGCGGCAGTCGCTGCCAAACGCAGGGAAGGGGGGACCCTCTTCTCGAGCACGCCGAACGCGAGCTTCTCGTAGACCCGGAAGAAGCCCGAAAGATCGTACCCCTGCGCCTCGAGGATCTCGGCGACGAGATCGTGCTCCTTCGCGTGGCGGCCTTCCTGCCCGAAGAACCCCTTCACGTCGGCCCGGAGCTTCGGGTCGTCGATGCGATCGAGGTAATGCTTCACGCTGCGGACGAAGAACCTCTCGCCGGCGGGGAAGAGGATGTTCACGCCGTTCGAGATCTGGGTCGCGATCGCGTTGTCGGCGAACCAATAACGCGGGACGTCCCGGTCCACGCTCTTCGGCAGCGAACGCGGAAGAATCGTGGACTCGGCGGCGGCGGGGCGAACGGCAGGGGCCATGGCTATTGACTCCGGTTCAACGGTCACACCTTCCATGTAGCGGCTATTGAACCGGAGTCAATATGCCCGCGAGCGCAGGATTGGCCGTGGCGCGCTGGAGACGCCGGGACCCACGACCGCGACGGAGTGTCAGCCCTCGAGACGCTTCGAGGCCCGGGCGACGAGTGACCCGAAGGCCTGCGGCGCGACGCGCTTCAAGCGCCAGAGCCAGCGGCCGTCCGCCATGGGGACGCAGTAGAGCTCGTTCCGTTCGACGGAAGCGATCGCCGCCTTCGCCACGCCGTCGGCCTTCTTCCCGCGCGCGACGAGCTTCTCGGCCATCTCCCGCTTCTCGGGGGAGGCGAACCGGCCGCTGGTCGCGATGTTGGTCTGGAAGAACGTGGGGCAGAGGACGGTGACACCGATGCCGGCGCCTTTCACCTCGGCGAGGAGCGTTTCCGAGAGCGAGATGACTCCCGCTTTCGCCACGTTGTACGCGCCCATGGTCGGCGCCGACACGATGCCCGCCGCGGAGGCGACGTTGAGCACGTGCCCGTGGCGCTGCTTCCGGAACCGGGGCACGAACACGTGGCACCCGTAGATGACGCCCCAGAGATCGACGTCGACGGTCCACTTCCAGTCCTCGATGGAGAGCTCGCCGATGCGCCCGGCGCTCGAGACGCCGGCGTTGTTCACGAGCAGATCGACGTCGCCGTCGATGGTTTTCTCGAGGGCCTCGACGTCGGCGAGCTTGGTCACGTCGCATTTCACGACGTCGGCCGAGGTCGCGCCCGCTTCCTTCACGAGGCGGGCGGTCTCCGCGACGCCGGTCATGTCGACGTCGGAGAGGACGAGGCGTGCCCGTTTGGAGGACGCGAGCTCGATGGCGAGCGCGCGACCGAATCCACTCGATGCTCCGGTGATGACGACCTTGGGCGACGCGGGCAGTGCCATGGACGGATTCTCCTCGTCCCGGAACCCTACCAACTATTGAACTCTGGTCAATAGTGGTTCAGGATCGGTCCATGGCGAAGGCCGCACCGCGGACGACGAAGGGAAGGCCGACCGCGACGCCGCGGTCTCCCGCGAAGGCGCGACGTCCCGCGAACAAGGGAGCTCCGAAGGCCCGGGAACGCCTCCTCGTCGACGAGCGCCGGCAGCAACTGCTCGCGACGGGACTGGAAGCGTTCGCGTCGCGGTCCTACGACGACGTGGCCATCGAGGACATCGCGGCGAAAGCGGGCATCTCGAAGGGCCTCCTCTACCACTACTTCCCGTCCAAGCGGGACTTCTACATGGCGGCCCTCGAGCGTGCGGCGGAGACGCTCCTCGAACTCACGAAGACTCCCGTCGATCTCCCACCCGAGGAGAGGTCCCGCCGTGGACTCGAGGCGTACCTGGACTTCGTGGAGAAACACGCCGGACCGTACACGGCGCTCATGCGTGGGGGGATCGGCTCGGACCCGGAGGTCGTGGCACTCCTCGAACGGAACCGGGAGAAGTTCCTGGAGCGGACCCTCGAGGACGTGCCTCGCGAGCTCGTGACGCCACTCGTGCGAATGGCGCTCCGCGGGTGGATCGGCTTCGTGGAAGCCACCTGCATCGAGTGGATCGCGAAACGCGGCATCCCGCGCTCGCGGGTCGTCGAGCTCATGACGCACATGTTGAACGAGGTCGCGAAGCTGCTCGCCGAGCCCTACGTCGATGCTCCGGCCCCGAAGCGGCGCGCGCGCGCGTGACCCGTGTCCGGTACGAACGTCACTTCTTCTCGATCCGCACGCACTGTTCCGTGCACTTGTTGTCGCTCGCAGTGTGACCGCCGATGACGACGAGGCCTTCCTCGCAGATGCACGTGTCGCTGACGTTGTAGGACCTCGCGATCGCTCCCAGGGCGCCCGGCGCGTTACCGTTCACGTATTTCGAGGGAACGGGGGAGGACAGCTTGAGGAACGTCGCGTTGATCTTCGTGCAGAAGACGCGGGGTGCGCTGGGATCCTGCATGCCGGTGGCGACTTCGTCGGCCTGGCAGAGTCCGGTTCGCACGACGTTCTGTTCGGCGGGGACCGCGGAGAGGACGTTCGCGCTCACCGGACAACAGGTCATCTCCTGGGCCTTGCCGTCGTTCACGATGACGACGACCTGGTTCGCGGGGCACGTGCCGTAGCCGCGCTTGCCCGCGTTGGGGAGCGCGGCGCACGACGTGTAGTTCGGGGACGCGATCTGCAAACCACCCATGGTCGTCGTCTCGGGGGGCGTCTGGGCCGGGGGTGTTCCCGCGTCGGACGCCTGGGCCGGAGGCGCGCACGTGGTCACCTCGCCGACGCACGCGCCCCATTCGCGGAACTCACCGTGGGGCTCGCAGGTGCGGACGCCGTCCTTGCAGCCGGGTTGGTTCCGTCGATCGGCGGAACCGGTGAAACACGCGACGGGCGCCTGTCCCGAACACGGACAGCCTTCCGCGTTCGCGGAGCAATCCTGCACGTCGACGTTCCCGCCCGGCGACACGCTCGACGATCCGCCGTCCGCGGTTCCACCCGTGAGCGTCGGGACGTCCGCCGAGGGGCGTTTCGCGCCCGAGGACTGGGATTCGTCGTCCCCTTCCAGGCCACCGGCCGTGCCATCGCTGCTGCACGCGGCGAGGGACGAGGCGAACAGCAACGTGAATCCGACGAGACCGAACGACCGGAACGAGGCCATGGGGAAACCCTCCACGACTTCCGATTCTGCAGTCTCCAGGCCAAGGGACGTCGCGGACGGTCCCGCGCCGTTCCCGCGGGAATCGGGCCGCATCGAAATCCTCTTCCGTGGAAGTTCGACGGATGGGGGGTGTCACCGGGGAACCGCGGATCCACCGAAGCGGGGAATCGTCGTCACGTCCGTGGACCCGCGGATCCACGTGGGGAGACGTGGGTTTCCTTCGTGCGCGTCAGGGGGGCGTGCGCCGCGCGATCCAGAGCACGTGTTTTTTGGGGCCACCGGGGCGGGCGGGGACGCGTTCGATCCGGACGTCGAAGCCCGCGCGTTCGATGCGCGCCGTGAAGGCCGTGTCGTCGGAGGCCGACCACACGCCGAGGGTGCCTCCCTCCCGGAGGGCCTCGCGGAACGTGTCGAGTCCCCGGGGACCGTACAGGCGCTTGTTGGCCGGTGCCGTCAGGGCCATGGGACCGTTGTCGACGTCCATGGCGATCGCGTCGAACGCGCCTCGGGATCGCGCCACGACCGGCGCCACGTCCCCGACGACCACCTGCACGCGCGGATCCTCGAGGGGCCTGCCGGCGGCGTCGCCGAGCTCTCCGCGGTTCCACGCGACGACCTCGGGCGCGAGTTCGACGACGGTGACCCGTGCGCTCTTCGGCAGGACGTCGAGCGCGGCGCGCAACGTGAAGCCCATGCCCAGCCCTCCCACGAGGACGTGCGGATCTCTCCGCGGGATCGCCGTGCACGTCGACGTGGCGAGCGCGTCCTCCGACGCGTGGGCGCGGCTGTTCATGAGCTCGCCGCCGCGTGCGAGGCGGAGGGCGAACTCGTCGCCCCTCCGCGCCAGGACCAACGTGTCCCCGCCGTCACCTCCGCGAGGTGCACCGACCGTCGTGCGACCGATCTCGACCCACGGGATCACGGGGCCGCCTCAGTGCACGTAGTGCTTCTCGAAGGGTTCGACCGTGAACTTCATGCCGGCGTCGCGGAGGTGCTGGACGAGGGCGTCTCCCATGGCGGTCGCCGGCGTGAGCACGCCGAACGGCGTCCCGAGCGTCTTCCGGTCGTGGGCGAGGCAGAGGGCCGATTCCGCCACCATTTTCGCGGTCTCGGCGTAGCCCGGGTCGGCGAAGCCTTCCACGCGGCCGAGCACGCGGATGGGCGTCCCTCCGGTGGCGTCGCTCTCGCCGACGACGCGCACGCGGAAGTAACCGTTCTTCCGCGCCGTCTCCGAAGGTCCTTCGCCCGAGACCGGCAGCACCTTGCGGAGGAGGGCGCGGCCCGGCGACGTCGCGGCGACGCCCATGAACGACCCGAGACCGACCGCGAATTTAGTCGCCCGGAAACGTCCGCGCGCTCCGGCGCCGGTGCTCATGAGTTCCTCGTACCGGAAGTCCTTGCCGTAGGGATGGCCCGCGAGCGCGTTCGACCGGTGGACGACCCGCGTGTTGAAGGCCGACATGACGAACGGCGCCGTCCATTCGCCGAGGGCGTCGTCGTGTTTCACCCCGTACGTGTCCTTGCCGTGCGGTCCGCGATCGGTCTCGCGGTTCGGCACGAGGGCGTAGGGATCGGTGAGCAGCGATCGGAGCGCCTTGTCCTTCGCGCTCGCCTCGAAGAGGTTCATCATCGACGCGATGGTCCCGCCGCTGAACTCGCCCTTCATCACGAAGAAGCTCGTGGCCCGCGCGAGGCGTCGCGCGTCCTCCTTGGCGAGGTAACCGGCGACCATGTGGACCCCGAGATCGGACGGGATGGCGTCGAAGCCGCACGCATGGACGATTCGCGCGCCGGAGGCGACGGCGGCCGCGTGGTTCTCGTCGATGGAGGCGCGCACGAACGGAACCTCGCCCGTGATGTCGCAGTAGTCGGTGCCGTGGCGGGCGCACGCGCGCGCCAGTTCGCGGCCCAGTACGGCGTAGGGGCCCACCGTGGTGCAGACGACGCGCGTCTGCGTCACCA
This sequence comes from Polyangiaceae bacterium, assembly GCA_046351475.1. Classification (GTDB taxonomy): domain Bacteria; phylum Myxococcota_A; class Polyangia; order Polyangiales; family Polyangiaceae; genus JAXLYL01. Next base: position 75,121 of record JAXLYL010000031.1, on the reverse strand, counting down.
CCTTCTCGAGAGACGCTTCGTCGCGGCTGTCGCAGACGAGGACGGGCAGCTCGGCGAGCTTCGGTTCGATGCGCGCGAGACTCGCCTTCACTTCGGCGAGCTTCGCCGGATTCCGGCCGGCGATGGCCCAACGCGTCCCCGGTCCGACGGAAGGTCGGCGTGCCAGGTATTCGGCGACGAGGCGCCCCGTGAATCCCGTGGCTCCGAAGAGGACGAGGTCGTACGGACGGGCATCGCGCGGGGATTCGGCGGTCGTGGTCATGGGGGCGGACACTCTACCATCCGTGGTACGGTCCCGCGCCATGGCGAATCCCACCGCAATCCTCGACACCTCCATGGGGCCGATCACGGTCGAATTGTTCGTCGATCAGATGCCCCTCACCGCGCAGAACTTCCTGAAGCTCGCGAAGTCCGGCTTCTACGACGGCCTGCACTTCCACCGCGTGATCAACGGGTTCATGCTGCAATTCGGCTGTCCGCACAGCAAGGACCCCCAGAGCCCGCGCGCCGGCACCGGCGACGCCCCGGGTGGCACCATCCAGGACGAGCACACCGCGCGCCTCTCGAACGAGCCGGGCACGCTCTCGATGGCGAACACCGGCCGGCCGAACAGCGGGTCGTGCCAGTTCTTCATCAACACGGTCCACAACTCTTACCTCGACTGGTTCTCGCCGGGCGCTTCCAAGCATCCCGTGTTCGGCAAGGTGATCGCGGGGATGGACGTCGTGCAAAAGATCGAGAAGACCCCGACCGACGCGAGCGATCGCCCGCGGACGCCGGTGAAGATGAACAAGGTCACCGTCCAGGGACTCTGATCCCGTCCGCACGCGTGTTCCCGGAGTCGCGCGAGCGGTTCCGGGAACGCCGCGCGTGCGGAGGACCCGGGACCCGACCGGTCACGGAGAGAGTTCGGCGATCGGTTCCGGGCCGCAGTCGATCATGCCGCCGCACCCGTCCAGCTGCCGACCGTGGGTGGTGCCGAGTTCGGCGCACGTCCGAGGGCGGCAAGCGCCTTCGCCCACGCAGGTGTTGGCGAGCGCGTCGGTGCCACACGCACGTCCCGCCCGGCAGCTGCCACAGTCGAGGGTGCCGCCGCAGCCGTCGTCGATGGTGCCGCATTCGGCGAGCCGCTCGAGGCAGGTCATGGGCACGCACTTCACGCCGCAGACGTTCGCCGTCTCGGCGCCGCACTCGAGTCCGAGGTCGCACTCGCCGCAGTCGAGCAACCCACCGCATCCGTCCGAGAGGACGCCGCAGTTCTTCCCGCCGGCGGAACAGGTGGTCTTCGTGCACGAGTGGAACGCGACGTAATCGGCGCTGCCGAGGATCTTCGCCTGGAGTTCCCAGTGGCTCTCGCCGGCGCGGAGCTTCTCGAGCGCTTCGGCGCGCACGGTCGGGAGCGGCGCACGGTGCAGGTACTTCTGGTACCACCCGCGCACGAGCTGGTCGGCCAGGTACTCCTCGCTCGCCAGGACGTTCCGTACGGCTTCGTGACGGCTCTCGGTCGCCGCGATGGTGCCCAAGGCGGTCTCGATCTCGGCCGCCTTCGGCGCGCGCCCCAGGAGGGCCTTCGTCATGCCCTGGATCGTGGCGCGATCGTCGTGGCCGTAGAACGACGAGAATTCGTCGCCGGCGAGGAGGGTGGCGAGGACGGCGTTCGGGTGGCCTGCCTCGAGCTCCTTGTCGCCCAGGAGATCGCGACCGATGACGGGCGCGCGGCGACGCAGGAACTTCTTGTGGTAGCCCGCGAGGAGGAGCGTGCGTTGTTCTTCCGAGGCGAGGAGGGAACGCGCGGTGTCGACGAGCGACCCCCCCTTGTGCCAGGCGTCTTTCCAGCGGGCGACTTCGTCGTCCTTCGGCGGACGGGCGAGGACGTCGGCGTACATGGCGCGAAGCGTCTGCTCACGGGAAGCGACTTCGACCTCGGAGAGCGGCGCGACTTTCTTGGCGGACGCCGTGGAGGTGGACCCCTCCCGTTCCCCCTTCGAACCCCCCGTGCAGGCCACGGAAAGCGACGCCGCGAGGGCGACGAATCCGACGAGGCGCGTGACGACGAACTTCATGGGAGGGCTCTCGGGAACGGGCGGACGGGAGGGAGGGGACGGAAACGGAAGAACGGAAGAACGAGAAGGAAGCTCGACGGGAAGGAAGAGGACGACGCGGAGGAAGACGGCGGAAGCGAAGACGACGGAAAGGAAGACGACGGAAAGGAAGACGACGGAAAGGAAGACGACGGAAAGGAAGACGGCGGAAGCGAAGACGACGAGTCCCGAGGGGACGAAAGGGAGGAAGCCAAGGAAGCTTCGGTGGAATCACCGACAGGGAGCGAGGACGAAGTCGACGCCTTCGACGAACGTCCGACGGGCCACGCGGATGCGGAGATCGTCCTGGACGCTCCGCGTTCCCGAGAGCGCGACGTTGAAGGCGACGAGGCCGCCGGTCGAACGCTGGCCGCACATCGAGGCGTACTCCGGAGAACCGACGGCGAACGAGTCCGAGATGCCGACTTCGCGGCCCGTGGCGTAGACCGTCGTGCCGGACGGGTATTGCACGCCGACCGGAGACGTGGAGAGTCCGAAGAGGCTCGTGTTCGAGGCGAGGGACGCGGAAGCGCCCTGGGACTTCGCGACGTCGAACGTGAGTCCTTGGTCGATGGTCGCGACGTAGTAGCCCGCGGGGATCGTGATCGGCACGCGGACCGAACACGCGCTGCGTTCGGAGCGGGGCGACGAGCCCGGCGGAAGTTCGATGGCGAGGGCGTCGAACTCGACGAGGAGCGCGGAGCCGTTCGCGGTCACGCGGGTGTCCCCCGCCGTGCAGCCGCTGCCGGCGATGGTGGCGCGGGAGGGCTCGAAACGTGCGAGCCCGGAGACCGTGCCGGCGTCGAACGTACCGGCGTCGAGGGGCGTGATGACGCCCGCGTCGGCGACGGTTCCCGAGTCCACGGGCGTGATGACGCCCGCGTCCGTCGGCTCGACCTCGGCATCCGTCGGCGTGACGACCGCGCCGTCCGAGGACGCACCCGCGTCGGTCGGGGAGACGACGACGTCCGCGGTGGCGGCGTCGTCGACCGAAGGCGAACCGGCATCGGCCGGGGAGACGACGACGTCCGACGCGGACGCGTCGTCGTCGATGGAGGAGCCGGCGTCGATGGTGGACGCCGCGTCGTCGTCGTCCGTGCCTGCGTCGACGGCGGCGGGCACGCCGACGGCGGAGCCTCCACCCTGGGGTCCGGGATCGGACGGCGCCGTGGACGTCGACGCGGGAACGGTGCCTTCGGTAGGCGCCGTGGACGTCGTGCCGTCGGTTCCCTGGTTGGGGACGGGCTCGAGGGTCTCGGCGGTGCAGCCGGCGACGACCGCGCAGGTCGAAAGGACGAACAGACGAAGGCGGAGGGAAGAGAGGGGGAACATGGAGGAAGCTTTCGGGAGGACGTTCACTTGCAGTCGGCGAGATCGGCTTCGATCTCGAGGGTGCGCGCGCCCGAAAGGCTGCCGCGGACGCGGTCGGTGGCGGACTCGCGCTCGGCGATCCACGTGTAGTCGAAGCCGATGATCTTGGGCTCGCCGCACTCGAGGGCGGGGAACTCCTGACCCGGATCCTTGCCGGGCGCGAGGTCGATGGCGCGGGCCATGTTCATGGCTTCCGAACCGGCCGGGAACTCGACGAGGGTCCGGCCGAGGGTGGACTTGCCGATCTTGAGCTCGTTCGCGACCGTGAGCTTCACGTGGGAAGACTTGTCTTCCTGGAGCTGGGTGTGCGCGCGGACGGCCACGATCTTCTTTCCCGCGGGCGGGTTGATGTTGAGGCGCACGGCGCATTCGCGGGCGAACTTCACCGGGGTCGCCGCGCCGAGCTTGTCGCTCGAGATCTCGAGCTTGTCCAAGTGGAAGCGCACGCGGTGGAGGTCGGGGCGCATCGGGTCGGCGGGAATCGCCTCCAGGGAGACGTCCCCCGGGATGTCGTTCTTCGCGCGGCAGCCGGAGACGAGCGCGAACCAGTCGTTCAGTACGGGGACCGTGCGACCGTCGGAACCGGTGACGGTGTTGGCCGCGACGACCGCGGCGGGCGCACTCGACTCGACGTTGGCGACGAGCACGGCGCCGACGAGAAGTCCCAAGCCGACGGTGGCGAGCATACGACGACCGATCATGACGAAACCTCGAAGGGAACGTGGGTGCCCGTTCGCACGCGAACGTCGACCCGGTGACGAAGAAAGAAAGCGAGGCGCCCAAGGCTGGGACCGCCGAGAAGAGACTCTTCACCCCCGAAGAGCCCCTTCTCACCGATGCCAACCCAATCGCGTCGATCCGGGAGGCCGACGCACTCATGGAGCCGAGCGCGAAGCGCGAGGCTGAAAACGAGGAAGTCAGGAAGCACACCTCGTCGAGGGGAGCGCCGGATGCGAAAGCCTCCTCACCCTCGAGGAGGCTTTCGCATCTGGCGCGTGCCCGACGCTTCCGACACGAGAGCCGAGCGCGAAGCGCGAAGGCTGAAAACCAAGGAAGCCTGGAAGCAGACGTCTGCGCGGGGGCGCTCTCGATCGGAAGGTCCCCTCTCACCTGAGGGGACATTCCGATCGGGAGCGCCCTGCCGCTGGCGGCTTAGCAGGTATAGACGGAAGCGAGGATCTCGTACTTGAGGTCGAGGCCGTCGACGAAGAGGATGAGGTCTTCGTAGCGGTTGTTGCGCTGACCGGAGACCGCGATGTTCGCCTGGTAGAGGCCCTTGATGCTGCGGTTCGGGTTGCACCAGCCCTGGTACCAGGGGCTGTTGACGAGGAAGTTGTCTTCACGCGTCTGCGTGAGGAGCGGCTCGTCGAGGTTCACGCCTTGCGGAACGCTCCAGGAAGCGGGCGAGACGTTGAAGTTGAAGAAGGTGCTGCGGGTCGCGACGGCGCCCGACGCGCCGGCCGTCTTCGTGACGCCGTAGGTGAACTGCTGCGTGAGCTTGCCGATGTAGAGACCCTTCGCGATCTCCGCGGGGACGCGCACCGTGCAGGACTTACGGTCCGCGAGCTGGCGGCTCGAGCCGTCGCCCGGGAGGTTGACGCCGAGGTTGGTGAAGACGATGGCGAGGTCGGAGCCGTTCGTGGACGCGAACGCATCGACGTCCTTCTGGCAGCCGGTGCCGGCGATGATGAACGTGCTGCCGAGGTCCCACTTGACGGCGGCGGGAGCAGCGTTCGCGGAACCCGCGAACGACGAGACGGCGGCGACGGCGGCGGCGCCGAGGGCGAGGGAGAAAGACTTCTTCATGGGATGAACTCCGTGGACGGACAGAAGGATGAAAAGGAGGTGCGCGAGGCGCGTCGCGCATCGCGGACGGGCCCATTGCTCCTTCCGTGCCAACCTCGATTCATTCCCACGGCCAGGATTCGTTCCGACGAAATCGCGGAATCGTCGGGAGTTTTCATCTTCCTCGGACCGTCCCCGGCCACCGCGCGGATCGTCCGGGCCCGTAACCGCGTTACACCCCCTGTTGCACCCGCCGTTACGGTTACGCCCACGTCCACGTTCGCCGAGGGGGGCGCCCGTGGTACGAAACGGACATGCCGTCTGCGGCCGATCTCACCATGACCGTGGGGAAGGACCGGGTCCGCGAAGCCCTGCGCGAGCTCGTGGTTCCCCACGTCGTCGTGGCCCTCGAGTGCGATCGCCCCACGTCCCTGCCGGTCCGCATCTCCCTCGCCGACGTCTCGGCCATGGACATCGGCCGCGGGAAAAGTCGCCACGTCACGAAGGCCGACGGCCGTTTCCGCGTGGACGTGCCCGACCGCTGCATGTCGTCCAAGCACGCGACCTTGAAGCGCGACACGCGGACGAAGCCGGAGGGGGTCTGGGTCCTCGAGGACACGGGCTCGAAGAACGGCGTCCTCGTGAACGGCAAACGTGTAAACCGCGCGGAGCTCGTCCCCGGGGACCTCTTCGAGCTGGGGCACACCATGTTCCTCTTCCTCCACAGGGAGGCGCGCGTCGGCGACGACCCGGAGGTCTTCGACGTCGCGACGAGTGCGCTCCCGGCCGGCTTCCGGACCCTGGTTCCCGAGCTCGCCCGCCAGTTCGAGGACGTGCAGAAGCTCGCCGCGTCCAAGGTGCCCCTCCTTCTCCTCGGCGAGACCGGCACGGGCAAGGAGATGGTCGCGCGCGGCATCCACGCCCTCTCCGGACGTACGGGCGATTTCGTGGCCGTCAATTGCGGCGCCCTTCCCGCGAACCTCGTGGAGAGCGAACTGTTCGGCTCGAAGAAGGGGGCCTTCTCCGGTGCGACGGAGGATCGCCCGGGCCTCGTCCGTGCGTCCGACAAGGGCACGCTCCTGCTCGACGAAGTGGGCGACCTCCCGCTGACCCCGCAGGCCGCGCTCCTCCGCACCCTCCAGGAGAGCGAAGTCACGCCCGTGGGCGCGTCGAAGCCCGTCCCCGTGGACCTCCGCGTCCTCGCCGCGACCCACCACGACGTCGACGCCCTCGTGGCGAAGAAAGCGTTCCGGAGCGATCTCCACGCGCGGTTGAACGGCTTCGTCGTGCACCTTCTCCCTCTCCGTGAGCGTCCGGAGGACATGGGCCTGCTCGTCGCCATGCTCCTCCTCCGCGCCGACCCGAAGGACATCGAACGTCTTTCGTTCGATCCCGACGCCGTCCGTCGCTTCTTCCAGTACGGCTGGCCTCAGAACGTCCGCGAACTCGAGAAGTGCCTCCGTTCGGCGGTCGTGCTCGCCGGGGCCGGCTCCCGCGTGGAGATTGCCCACCTCCCGGAACCGCTCCGGAAGTTGCCGAAGGACTTCGCGCGTCCCAAGAGCGTCCAGAAGGACGGTGCACCGAAGGACGACGACGTCCACGTGCGTCTCCTCGCCGAGCTCGCGACGCACAAAGGCAACGTCAGCGCGGTGGCCCGCTCCATGGGCAAGGCCCGCATGCAGATCCACAGGTGGATCCGCCAGTACGACGTCGATCTCGACCGCTACCGGGAGTGACCCACCGATGCCGCCGACGAAGTTCCTCACCCACGGTTCCTTCGTCGCCACGGTGCTCGTCGCGTCGGCGTGCGGGGCACCTCCGCGTCCTTCCTCGACCCCCGCACCGCGACGGCCTTCCGTCGCGACGACCGGGGACGCTCCGGTGCCGGCATCGGACGGCCCCGAGATCCTCGTTTCGGCGGTGGACCGGATCCTCGCGGATGCGTGGACCCGTCGTGGCATCGTCCCGAATCCCGCTGCCGACGACGCGACGTTCCTCCGCCGTGTCACCCTCGATCTCGTGGGTACGCTGCCGACTCCCGAGGAGATCGAGGCCTTCCTCGCGGACACGTCGACGGACAAGAAAGGGAAGCTCGTCCGAGGCTTGGTCTCGGGTCCGAAGTTCGCGCCGTTCTGGTCACGGTATTGGACGGAGGCCCTCCTCGGTCACGCGCGTCCCGCCCGTGGCGTGGACCGGGAGGCGTTCCGAGCCTGGCTCGAAGAATCGTTCCGCGCGGGGCGTGGCTGGGATCGCGTCGCCTTCGACGTGCTCCGCGCGAGCGGTTCCAACGAGCCCGACCCGGGAGACGTGTCGCCGTCCGAACCGCCGAATCCGGCGGTCGCGTGGACGCTCGCCTACGTCGCGAAGCCGGCCGACATCGCAGGTCACGCGTCGAGGGACTTTCTCGGGGTCCAAATCCAGTGCGCACAATGCCACGATCACAAGACCGAGTCGTGGAAGCGCACGGACTTCTGGAACTTCGCGTCGGCCTTCGCACGCGTGCGCGTGACCTCCGCCGGCATGGATGCCAAAGGCGCCGGCGCCCGCCGCGTGATCGTGGAGGACGTCCGGAAGCTCCCGCCTCGCGCGAAGAACGATCCTGACAACGAAGCGCTCGCCACCGCGAAGCCGAAGGCCCTCGACGGGAGTCTCCTCGACCCGGACGATCCCCGTGCCGCCATGGCGCGTTGGATCGTGGACCGGAAGAACCCCTGGTTCGCGCGGGCATTCGTCAACCGCATGTGGGGACACTTCCTCGGTCGCGGATTCGTGAATCCCACGGACGACATGCGGCCTTCCAACCCACCGGAACTACCGGAGCTCGAAGCCCTCCTCGCCGACGACTTCGCGTCCCACGGATTCGACCCGCGTCGTCTCGTCTCGGCACTCGCGCTCACCCGCGTCTACGGCCTCGCTGCCGGAGATCCCGAGGGCGAAGCGCGCGGCAAGGAGGTTCCCCTCTGGTCGCGCTTCCGAGTGACGCCACTCGGCCCTTCGGAACTGACCGACGCGCTCCTCGAGGCTTCGGGGACGCGTGCGCTCCTCGAGGACGGGAAACCCGACGCCCTCGAAGCGCTCAGGAACCGTGCGCTCCGCGCGTACGGATTCCTGTTCGACGTGGACGAAGACTCCGACGCGCCGGACTACGAAGGCTCCATGGCCGGGGCGCTCGCGGGTCTGAATGGACAGCTCGTGGCCAAGGCCACGCTCCTCGCGCCGAAGAGCGCCCTCTTCGCCCTCGTCCGGGACACGAAGGACGACGACGCCATCGTCCGTGCCCTCTTTCTCCGCACGCTCGGAAGGCCTCCACGCGAGGACGAACGCGCGCGTGCCCACGAGCTCGTGCGCGTCCCTCCGGGATCGCGGCCCATGGTGCGTGCGAAGGGGTTCGAGGATCTCCTCTGGGCCTTGCTGAACTCCTCCGAATTCCAGTTCAACCACTGACCCGGGACACGCGAGGCCGATCATGCACGCTGGAAGAACTCCTCCCGATGCCGTGACGACGGGAACGTCGTCGCGCTCCGAAGGGACCTCCCGACGAGGGTTCCTCGGTGGACTGACTGCACTTCTCGCGGCCTCCAGTCTCGCTTCGCCGCGGTCCGCGTTCGCCGCCGCCGCGGCCAGACCGAAATCCTGCATCGTCCTCTGGATGAATGGTGGGCCGAGTCACCTCGACACCTGGGACCCGAAGACCTCCGCGAAGATCGCGGGCCCGTTCCGATCCATCGCGACGCGCACTCCCGGGCTCCGAATCTCCGAGCATCTTCCCCGGATCGCATCCGTGTCGAACCACCTCGCCGTGGTCCGTGGAATGACGAGCCGGGAAGGCAACCACGCCCGCGCCTCCTACCTCCTCCACACCGGCTACGCTCCGAACCCCACGATCGTGCATCCGGCCCTCGGAGGATGGATGGCGAAGTTGGGTCGCGGAGACGACGCGGTGCCCTCGGAGTTGCCGGCGTTCGTGAGTCTGGGAGGGCCGAGCGCGTCCGCGGGGTTCCTCGGCGTCGAGTACGGGCCTTTCGTCGTGAGGAAGGCCGGCGCCCTCCCGGAGAATCTCGCTCTCGCTCCCGGCGTCGACGCCGCACGTGCCGGCCGCCGGACGGCGTTCCTCGATTCGTTGGAGGAAGGATTCGCCTCGCGCATCGCGAGCGCGAAGATCGACGGGCGTCGGTCCGTGTTGCGGAAGGCCCGCGCGCTCATGGACACGGCCGACGTCGCGGCGTTCGATGTGTCCACGGTCCCCGAAGCCGAGCGGAAAGCCTACGGCGGAACCGCGTTCGGCGACGGATGCCTCGTCGCGCGGCGCCTCGTGGAGAAGGGAGTGCGCACGGTGGAGGTCGTCCTGGACGGATGGGACACGCACGACGACGGCTTCACGCGCGTGGCCAACCTGTCGAAGACGCTGGACCCCGCGTTTTCGGCGCTCGTCCAGGACCTCGCCGCGCGGGGACTTCTCGCCCATACGTTGGTCGTCTGCATGGGCGAGTTCGGCCGGACACCGGTCATCAACGCGCGGTCGGGGCGCGACCACCATCCGGGGGCATGGAGCGCCGTCCTCGCAGGGGGAGGCATTCGCGGAGGTGTCGTCCACGGCGCCACGGACGATCGGGGCGACAAGGTCGTGTCCGACGCGGTGACGGTGCCGGATCTCTTCGCGACCGTCGTCCACGCCCTCGGGATCGCACCCGATCGGACGCTCATGACTCCGATCGGTCGACCCATCGCGGTGACCGACGAAGGAACACCGGTGAAGGCGCTCCTCGTGTGAACGTCAGCGCGTGCAGGCGCTCCAGCTCGTCTGCACGTCGTAGCGGAGATCGCGACCGTCCACGAAGAGGACGGCGACGTCTCGCGTGGTGGTCCGTTCGCCGGTCGCGAGGAAGTTCACCTGGACGTTCCCGGAAATCTGCCGTCCGCGGCGGCAGAAGGACAGCGCCCACGGGGAGGGGAACGGGAACACGTCGGTCCGGGACTCGACCTGGGACGTCACGTCGATGGGAATGCCCTGCGGGAAGACGAGGTTCAGGGGGGTCACGGGGTTCCCGAAGAGGGACACGGTCGTCGTGAGGTTTCCGCTCGCGTTCGCGGTCGTGCGCGCACCGTATTGGAAGCGCTGCGTGATCTGGGAAGGGTAGAAGCCCTCCGCCGCCCGCACCGGCAACCGGACCGTGCACGATTGCCTCTCGGAAAGCTGCCCCACCGCGTTTTCGTCGAGCGTGATGCCGAGGTTCGAGAAGACGACGGAGAAATCGGAGCCGTTCGAGAGCGCGAAGGCGTCGACACCCTTCATGCACGCCGTTCCGGCGATGACGGCGGCGTCGGGATCCCAGGTCGCCACACCCGGGACGACGGGCGGAGGAGGAGGCGGCGCACCGGCGTCGGCGGCGAGGAGCCGCGAAGGGGTGCCGGCGAGAGCGGCGCACGTCGCGGCGAAGGCGAGCGTGGCGACGAAGGAAGGGCGGAAGGAAGTCGGGAACATGGGGGGACTCAGGGGTTCGCGGGGCATTCGGTCAGGTCGGCGCCCATGTCGACGTGGGCGTCGAGTCCGTCGACGGCGATCACGACCTCCAGGCCGTTCTTGTCGCGCTCGGACCACGTCTGGGCGAGGCCGTCGAAGGTCATCCTCGTGTCGCGGTTGCGCGCACACCAACGCTTCTTCCAACGATCGTAGCGTGCTTGGTTCTCGGGGAAGACTTCGCGCGTCGCCGCCACCGTCTCCATCGAGACGTTCAGCACGTCGTTCTTCTCGAAGTTCCGTTCGAAGTGGGGCATCTCGAAGCGCCCGGCCAGCGGTCCTCGGAACACCGTGTCGATCGAGAGACCGGCGCGGAGACCCGCGGGCTTCACGATTCCGTAGGTGAAGGCCTGGGAGAAACCCGAGAGGTACGTCCCCGCGGGGACGTCGACGGGGATGTCGAACGCGCAGCGACTCCACTCGCGCCTTCGCGCGGGGCCGAGGCGCGTCGCCTCTCCGAGCTGCGTGAACACCACGGCGACGTCGTTGCCGTTCGCGACGACGAACGCGTTCGCGGGGCCTCGCGCGTCGTCCTTGAACTTGCACCCGACGCCGACGCCGCGGACCTTGTCGACGCGCCACGTCGCCGTACGTAGGGCGTCGCTGGAGGTGCCGACCGCTTCGTCGTCCGCGCTCGACGCACAACCGGCGGAAAGGACGAACGACGCCACGCACGCGGCGACGTACGGGAGGCGGAGGGTGTGGAAGGGAGCGTTCATGATCTCGACGCGTCTAGCATCGGGTGCGGTGTTCGCCAGTCATGAGCGTGTAGATTGCATTCATGGGCGGCCTCACTTCGCGATCCGGTAGATGGCACCGGTGAACGGGCCGCCGTGGGACTTGCTCGCGAAGTAGAGCGAGCCGGAGTCCTGCGCGAGACCGCTCGCTTCGCCGAGACCGCCCGCGAGTGCCTGGCAGCGGACGCCGTTGCAGGTCCGGTACACGGACGAGTGTCGGAGCGTGCCGTCGCCGGCGTTGGTCCAGTACACCTCGTCGCCGTCGACGACGACGTACTGCGGATCCGGTTGGCGTTGCGCGAGGAGGATGGGGCAGGGAGTGATCCCCTGGCACCCGCCCGTTTTCGCCATCTTCCGCACGGAGCCGTCGGTGCTCGTCCAATAGAGCCACTGACCGGAGAGGTGGAAGTTCACGGGTACGCCGGCGCTCGTGATCACCGGGGTGCAGCCGTGGCCGGTGCACGTCGCCGAGGTCGAGAGGTGGAAGAGGGAGCCGATCGGGTTGGGGCCGCCGATGCCCGTGGGATTGGGGACCGGCCGAGGTTGTTTCGCGCCCCAGACGACGCTGACGCCGTCGGTCGCGAGAGCGCGGACGTCGAGGTCGCCGTTGGGGTTCGGAACGACGGGGAAGATGGCGCCTCCGTTCACCGGCACCCACCCGACGGCGAGGGGATCGGTGCGCGACGTCCAGTAGACGCGTCCGTTCGCCGTGGCCACGTTCGTCGGAGCCTGGACGTTCGCGAGCACGGTGGCACCGGAGAACCCGGTGTCGACCTGCACGATCGCTCCCGTTCCGCCGCCCGAGAAGCTCGCGACGTACACGTTCGCGGGATCCACGGCGATCGCGACGGGTTCGCAGATCGACGGATGGGTGAACTGCATGCAGCCCGGGCCCGCACACTCGGGTCCGGAACGCGGGACGCGCCCGATGGAGTTCGAACCCTTCGCCGCGAAGTAGACGTTGAACTTGTCCACGGCGACGGCCGTCGGCGAATCCTGCTCGGACGCGAGGACGACCGGCTGGCACGCGCCGCCGATGCACTCGCCTCCGAAACACGAATGTCCGCACCGTCCGCAGTTCTCGGAGTCGGAGAAATAGTCGACGCAGACACTGGAGCAGAACGGGTCGAGGCCGCCGCATCCGCAGGTGCCTTGCTCGCATACGCGGCCGTTGGAACACGCGACGTCGCAGGTTCCGCAGTGGTTCGCGTCGTTCGCGACGTCGGCGCAGAAGCCGCCGCAGCACTTGAAGCCCTCCCGGCACTGGTCGTCTCCGGAACAGGCGCAGGTGCCCGTGATGTCGCAGAAGTCGTCCGCCGCGTCGGGTGTCTCGGACGCGTCGAGGCCCAGGGACGTTCCGGCGTCGGATCCTTCCGCGCCGCCGTCGGTCGTCGCGGAGTCGCCTCCTGCGTCGGGCGTCGTGCCGGTGTCGGGGACGTCCGAGTCGCCGGTTTCGGACGCGGAGGCGTCGTCCGTGGAGGTCGAGACGTCCTTGCCGGAGTCGGGGAGGTCGATGCCGTCCGGGCGCGGCGAACGGGACGCGGACGCGTCGTCCTCCTCGGACCCGCCACGGGGGAGGGAACCGCTGGCGTCCGCCGTCCGAGGCCCACCGTCCTGCGCGAGCGTGAGGTCGTCGAGGCCGGCGAGGGTGCTGCACGCCGACAGAGCGATCAGGAAGAGGGCGCCCACCAAGGCGACCACGGCATTCGAACGGTGCGAGCGAGATCCCCCGATGATCATCGCGTCGTCCTCAGTACCGCACGGTGGTGACGGCGCCGGCGCTCCCGGGACCCGCCCAGGGAACGACGGCGACCGTGGGGGCGACCCTGGCCGCGGCGGTGGAACCGGATTTCGGACCGAGGACCCAGGCGAGGGTGGCGGTCAAGGCGCCCGCACCTGCGACGCCGAACGCGACCGTCGAGAGCGTCGCGGCGCCGCGGGCCCCTTCGACGCGATCATAGGTGTCGCGGGAACATCCGCCGTCGCACTTCGCGCGGAGCTCGGGGGCCTGGGAAAGGGCGACGGCGCCGCTCGCGGTCCCGACGGCGACGCCCAACGCGGCGACGCCCAGTCCGCCCCAGAAGAGCGGGCGCGTCATGCCCACCGATTCCGGCCGGGCATCGTCCGGTCCGGAGGGGAGGACGGGGACGGACGTCGGCACGTCGCGGGAAACCTCGTTCGCGGGGACGGCGACCGCGCGGCTCGTGACGAGCACCTTGCCCGGGGAGACGTCCACGCTCTTGGATTCGCCGACGTCGATGCGGACGACGAGCGTGTTCGTCTCGCGGCCTTCGGCGCTGACCTCGAGGGTGTGTTCGCCGGGGTCGACCGGGAGCGGTCGACCGAGGGTTCCCTCGGGAAGGAGACGGCCGTCCCGGAGGACGTTGACGTTCGCGACGTCCGTCGCTTCGACGCGGACCGTGAGCGACGGCATGCGGCTCTCGAGGCCGACGATGCGGACCTCGGCTTCCGCGACCGTCGCGCGGAGCTTGCGCTCGCGCGCCAGGTCCCGCGCCTCCGACCAGTGTCCGAGGGCGGCGCCGAAACGGCCGAGTTCTTCCTCGCACCGCGCGAGGTTCAGGAGCGTCTTGGGCTGCGGATCCTGGGTCTGGCTCGTCTCGAAGCGGGACACGGCCTCGTCGCACCGACCGGCCTTCGCGAGTTCGTAGCCTTCCTTCAGCAGTTGCCGCGCGAGGACGGGGTCACTTCCTTCGGCCGCGGCGACGCCCGGGACGAGGGGGCCGATCGCGACGAGCGCGACGGGTAGGAGCGTGCGGAGGGAAGGGGATCGCGGGGTCATGGCGCGTAGAGGGCGTCGTCGTCGGAGCGGAGGTCCTTGATGCGCGCACGTTGCTTGGCGGTCACGGAAGGTTCGCGTCGCGCGGCAGGGAGAACCTTCGCCGTCCCGGGACGGGGGACGGAGGACGTCGTCCCGTCGGCCTTCGCGGGTTCGACGGGTGCGGGTTCGCGCATCGCCGGTTCGGACGACGGGACGGCATCGGTGGGGACCGTGTCCGGGGCCGCGGGGATCGTGTCGGCGTGGGCGGGCGCGGCGATCCGGGCGCGCACGGCGCTCGGGTCGACGTGGACGACGTCGTGACGGAGCGCCCGGGTCGCGGCCGCGGCGCCCACGAACGCCGAAGCGAGTGCGATGCCGACCACCACGCGACGACGCACCTTGGCCGACGACCGAACGACCAGGGGACGCATCCGCGGGTCGGTGGACGTGTGATCGAGATCCCCGGACTCGTTCGCGCCGCCGAAGGCGGGTCGCGTGTCGACCGGATGCGCACGGCGCGCGCGTTCGAGTTCGGGAACGCCGACGATCGCGCTCTCGTGGAGATAGGCGCGCGGGACCGTGGCGCCTTCCGGCACGGGAACGCTCGTGTCCGCGGGACCGAGCGCGTCGAGCGCGGACTCGATGGCGGCGAGCAGCTCGCCGGCGGTCTGGTACCGGGCTTCACGTCGTTTCGCCATCGCGCGGTGGACGACGTCGGCGACGACCGCGGGAACCCACGGCGCGATCTCCTCGATGCGCGGCGGCGGCTCGGAACAAATCGCGACGATGACTTGGCCGAGCGAGGTGCGTTCGCCGAACGGCGTCGTCCCCGCGAGGGCCTCGTACAGGAGGACGCCGAGGGAACAGATGTCCGAGCGCCCGTCGATGTCGTCGTGTCCGAGCGCCTGCTCGGGAGACATGTACGCGGGCGATCCGATCATCCCCCCGGAGGCGGACAAGCTCAGGCTCGCCTGGTCGGCCAGGTCCATCTTCGCGACCCCGAAGTCGAGGAGCTTCACGACGATCTCGCCCGAGGGAAGCCGCGTCGCGAACACGTTCGCCGGCTTCACGTCGCGGTGGACGAGTCCCACCTCGTGGGCCGCCTCGAGGCCGAGGCACAACTGCGCGGCGACCTTCAAGGCGGCGCGCGGCGACAGGGGGCCGATGCGCCGGAACAACTGCTTCAGGTCCTCGCCCTGGAGGAGCTCCATGGCGAGGAAGGGCGTGCCCGTCATCTCGTCGCGGCCCGCCGCGAGGAAGCGGACGATATGCGGAGTCACGAGGGTGCCCATCATGCGGCCCTCGCGCTCGAAGCGCTTCACCGTCCCGGGGTCCTTCGCGAACCGTTCGGAGAGGATGATCTTGAGAGCGATGGGCTCGCCGGTCCCGACGTCCGTCGCCTCGTAGACTTCCCCCATGCCTCCGGCGCCCAGAGGATGGGCCACCTCGTAGCGATCGGCGACTCGCGTTCCGGGCTGCATGGAGTGCCCGCGGTATATGTGAAAAATAGTGGGATGCAACCCGACATGGAGTCCGACAGACTTGAGTCTGTGGTCCCGTTTCGCGCGTCGCGACGACAGGAATCCCGAAGCACGGAATCCAGGAAATCCGGGTTCGACGGCTCACGGAATCGGGGGGTCGGGGGGAGCGTCGTTCGCCCCCTCTTCCGGTCCCGCCGACGTCAGGAACAGGGCTCGAGGACGGCTTCGATGGCGAGGGTGCGATCGCCTCCCATCCGTGCGTCGACCACGTCGGATTCCGAGTCCCTCTCGGAGATCCAGGTGGCGTCGAAGCCGATGATCTTGGGCTCGCCGCACCCGAGGACGGGGAACCGTTCGGTGGGATCCTGGCCGGCGCGAAGGTCCATTCGCTCCTCCCGTTCGCGGACGCCGACACCCCGCGCGAGGTCCACGGTCCGGTGTCCGAGGGTGACGCTCCCGAGCTTGAGTTCACCGTGGACCTTCAACGTCGCCGCGACGGATTTCGACACGACGAAGGACGCACGCGCCACGACGTCCTTCACGCGCATCCCCGGCGGAGGATTCACGTTGAGGCGGATCGCGCACTCGCGGGCCAGCTTCTTCGGTGTCCCGGTGGCGTGCAGTTCGAACTTCTCCATGTGGAACCGGACGGCGTGGGTTCCCGGGAGGCCGGCGTCGTCGGGCACGTGTTCGATGCGCACGTCGCCCCCTTCGAGGTCGAACTTCGCGCGGCACCCCGATCCCAGCGCGAACCAGTCGTTGAGGACGGGCTTCGGCGGCTCGGTCGCGAAGGCGTGGGACGCCGTCGGCGCCGCGACGGGCGGGGCCGGAACCGTGGACGTGTCTCCGTCCGCGCGCGGGGCCTTGCATCCGGTCAGGGCGATCGCGATCGCCGCGAAGGTGCGGGCGCGTGCGCCAAGGCCTGCGGTCGAGAGCTCGACGTTCGCGAAGCTCTCCGTGAGGCGCGCGACCGTCCGCTCCCGCGTGTCCTGGAGGCGCCGCTCGCGCGGATGATTCGCACCGTCCATCGTCGGTCTCAGGAATCCAGGAAGTGGGAGACCACGACGTCGACGGTCGCGTCCTCGCGTTCGACGGCGAAGCAGTGCCCCGCGCCGGGGAGGAGAACGAGTCGCGCGCCGGGGATCAACTTCGCGAGGACGTGGGAATTCTTCGCGGGCACGAGGCGGTCGGCGTCGCCCGTGAGGACGACGGTCGGCGCGCGCACGTTCGCCAGACGTCGCGTCGTGTCGTGGAGACCGACCGCGAGCATCTGACGCGCGGCCGTGCGCGCGGGGGCGCTTCCCGTGCCGCGGATCCATGCGGCGAACGCTTCCGGATGGTCCGCGTAATACGCGTCGGAGACGAGGAGGCGCGCGATGCGAGCGAGAGCCGCGCCGGAAGGGGAGAACGCGCACGCGAGGAGATCCACCATCGCGCCGAACGAAGGCTTCGTGCTGCGGAGGTAGCCCGCGAAGGTCGCCGCGAGCAGGAGGCGATCGACCTTCGTCGGGTGACGGAGCACGAGCTCGGACGCGATCATGCCGCCCATGGAGATCCCGAAGACGTGCGCCTTCGCCACGCCGAGATCGTCGAGCACCGACGCGACGTCGTCGGCGAGATCGCGCGTGCGGAAGGGACCGCGAGGTGCCGTGGAGCGACCGGTGCCGCGGTTGTCGACGGTGACGACCCGGAAGCGTGCCGACAGTCGATCCGGGAGGGATCCCCACGCTCCGGAGGAGAAGCCGAGTCCCATGACGAGGACGAGCGGGGGAGCATCCTTCGCGCCGCGGACCTCGTAGTGGATCCGGTACGGAGCCTTCCCGCGGGTGCGCTCGACGAACGGCATCTCAGGACGTCCGCGCGGCGAGGGCCACGAGCTCGCCGAGCTCCTCTCGGATCGCTTCCGCCATCACGTCGAGGTCCCGCATGCGGTCGGCGTCGGCGAGGAGGCCGACCCCGATGGACCCGTCGTAACTGAGGAGCGCGATGCCGAGCGTCTGGCTCTGGGCGAGCGGCACGGCGGGGTAACACCCGTCGAGCCTCCGACCGAGGAGGTAGAGAGGGACCTGCGGTCCGGGCACGTTCGTGACGACGACGTTCACGTACTTCGCCATCATCTCGAGGCGCGCGGCCTGGGCGAGGATCGTGGGGGGCGCGAACTCGCCGAGGCGCGTGAGCGCGAGGGCACCGACCGCCTGGCGACTCTCCTTCAGACCCTTCATCGAGGACGAGACCGCGCGGAGGCGCGCCTTCGGGTCCGCTTCGCCGACCGGCAAGGGCGCGAAGATGGCGGTCACGAGGTTGCCGAACGTGCCCCGTTTCTCGGGAGCGCGGATGCTGACGGGGACCATGGCGCGGAGATCCTTCGGGGTCTCGCTGCGTGCGAAGAAGAGGCGCCGGATCGCTCCGGAGACGACGGCGAGGATCACGTCGTTCACGGTTCCGCCGAGCGACGCGCGGACGTTCTTCACGGCGCCCAGGTCCAGCTTCACCATCTCCCATCGTCGGTGCGGCCCGATGGGGACGTTGAGGGACGACTCGGGTGCGCGTGACATCGTGGAGAGGCCCACGAGCGGCTTCGCTCCGGCCACGAACTCGAGCAGGGTCTTCCGGCCTTCGGCAGCGGGATCGAACGCACCGCGGACGAGACCGAACGGCGAGAGCACCTGATCACGGAGGGACGCGGCCACGAGTTCCGTGCGGGACGGGGCGGGACGGGGTGTCCACGGGGCCGGCTTCGGCGGTTCGGTGGAGCCACGATCGGTGTCCATGAGAACCGAGGCGAGGTCCACGCCGGAGACGCCGTCGATCATGCAGTGGTGCGTCTTCGAGAGGATCGCGAAACGATCGTCCCCGAGGCCCTCGATGAGCCACATCTCCCAGAGGGGCTTGTCCCGATCGAGGCGTTGCGCGAAGAGGCGACCGGCGAGCGTCTTGAGCGCCGCGTCCCCGCCGGGGGCGGGCAGGGCGGTGTGGCGCACGTGGTACTGGAGGTCGAGATCGGACTCGTCGATCCAGACGGGGCGACCCGCTTGGTACGGGACGAAGGCGAGCCGCTGTCGGTAGCGCGGGACGCGCGGGAGGCGCGACGCGATGAGATCGACGAGATCCTCGTACCGCGGGGGTTTTCCGTGGAAGACCGCGACGGCGCCCACGTGCATGTGGGCGGTGCGATCTTCGAGGTAGAGGAACGTCGCATCGAGGCTGCTCAGTCGCTCGAACCACGTCATGGCCTCAGTATGGCCGTCTCCCCCGCGCTTCGGGTACAATCTTTCGGGTGTCGTCGCTGCGATCCGCGAACGTCGAGAGGCTCTCGGGAGAGACGTTCGACGTCCTCGTGGTCGGGGGCGGGATCAACGGCGCGGTCTCGGCCGCTTGCCTCGCCGCGAAGGGCGCCCGCGTCGCCCTGATCGACAAGGCGGACTTCGCCTCGTTCACGAGCCAGCAGTCGTCGAACCTCGCATGGGGCGGCATCAAGTACATGGAGACGTTCGAGTTTCCGTTGGTCCGGAAGCTCTGCATGTCCCGGAACCACCTGATTCGGAGTTACCCGTCCACGGTCCAGGAGATCCGCTTCTTCGCCGTGCATGCGCGCGGGTTTCGACATGGATTGTGGAAGTTGGTTCTAGGGACGTGGCTGTACTGGTTCATCGGTAACTTCTTCACGAAGGTGCCGCGGCTCCTCTCCCGGAAGGCGATCGCGGAGGAGGAGCCCATCGTCGACCTCGAAGGCGCGGACGGTGGGTTCGAGTATTCCGACGCCTACCTCCACGACAACGACGCCCGGTTCGTCTTCAACTTCGTGCGGAGCGCCCTCGACTACGGGTGCGTGGCCGCGAACTACGTGGAGTCCGTGTCCTCGAGCCGGGACGGCGACGGCGTCTGGGTGACCGAAGTGAGGGATCGCGAGACCGGTCGGACGTTTCCCGTCCGGTCCCGCGTCGTGGTCAACGCGTGCGGTCCCTTCGTGGACGCGGTCAACGCGCGGACCGGGATCGCGAGCGGCCACAAGCACGTCTTCTCGAAGGGCATCCACCTCGTGGTGCCCCGACTCACGGCGAGCCGGCGCGTGCTGACGTTCTTCGCGGACGACGGACGGCTCTTCTTCGTCATCCCCATGGGACCACGCACGTGCATCGGCACGACCGACACGCGGGTCGAGTCGCCGCACACGGAAGTCACCGACGCCGATCGGAAGTTCGTCCTCGACAACATCAACAAGCGTCTGCGACTTCCGCGCCCGCTGACGATGGATGACGTCATCGCGGAACGCTGCGGCGTGAGGCCCTTGGTCGTGAGCGCCCAGGGGAAACCGGGATCCGACTGGATGCAGCTCTCCCGGAAGCACGTCGTCGAGACCGACGAATCCGCACGCCACGTCAGCATCTTTGGAGGAAAGCTCACCGATTGCCTGAACGTGGGCGAGGAAGTGGCCGAGGCCGTCGTCGCCCTCGGCGTGAACCTGAAGTTCCCCGACGCCCGCTGGTACGGCGAACCCTCCGACGAAACCTACAGCGAGTTCCTCCACCAGGCCGTGCTCATGAACCTCGACGGACTCACGTCGAAGACCGCGTCCGAAAAACTGACGACGCGGCTCTGGCGAAGGTACGGGGCGGACGCGTTCGATCTGCTCGAGGACATGCGCGCCGACCCGAGGATGGCCGAAGTGCTCATCGAAGGTGCGGAGTATCTCCGGTGCGAGATCGCCCTCGCGGCGCGCCGCGAGATGATCGTGACCCTGGACGACTTCCTACGGCGACGTTCGAAGATCGCCCTCGTCGTCCATCGGAACGTCCTCCGCGCCGCACCGGGGCTCCGCGAGGCGTGTTCGGTGCTCTTCGGGGCCGACGCCGACGCTCGGTTCGACGCCTACTTCGACGTCCCAGGAGCCCCCGTCACGGCCGTCAGTTCCCGGGAGGTGACAGGATCGCCAGCCACTTCGCCGCCGTCTCCGCCATCGTCTTGAGCTGGTGGTAGTAGACCGGGCCGACGACGGGCTTCGTGCCGTTCGGCGCCCAGATCTCCATCTGCGATTCCGCGACGCGGTTCGAACCGGAATCGAACACGGCGAAGCCGAAGTCCACCTGGAAGAGGCGTTCACCGGTGGACGAGGTGAGATCCTTCCACGGGCCGAGTGTCGACACGTTCGCGAGTGCGATGCCCGCCTTGTGCGTGATCGTGGCGGGATCGAGGGCGCGGTCGATGGCGCCGTGCGCGAGGCGCGACACGATGCCCACGTCCCGGCTCATTCGGTTGACGATGATGCTCCGCACGCCGTTGCGGACGAAACGACGCACCGGACCGACCTCGTAGTAGCGGCACTTCGCCGGGTAGCTCGCGAGCAGATCCACCGCGAGGCCGTACAGCTTGCCGTGCACGTAGGCGCGCGGGAAGTAGACGTCGGTCTGGATCTTCATGCGGAAGGGCTTCTGCACCGTCTTCTCGTAGACCTCGGCGATGAGCGCACCCTGGGTCTGGCCCACGGTGCGACCGAGGGCGAGTAGCGCGTCGAGGTACTTCCGGATCTCGCCGGTGGAACTCGCGTAGCGTGCCTTCGCCGTCTCGAAATCCGACCGGAGTACGCCCTCCAGGTTCTCGAGACAGCCGGCACGGGAGGCGGCGTCGAAGATCCAGCGCGAACCCACGTCGGCCAAGGTGTCGACCTCGCTCTCGGCGATCCAGAAGCGGAGCGTCGCGTCGCCGACGATGGCGTTCGGGAGGTTCGCGAAGATGTCCCCGCCGTCGCCGGCTCCACCCTGGATGCCGACGTTCGGCGCGAAATTCAGGGGAGCGCCCACGTTCGCCACACGGGAGACGTCGACCCCGAGGGACGTGCGGTCGGTGACCATGGCGAGCACGTTCCAGTCGAGTCCGCTCTTGCCGATTTCCTTCTCGGCCTCGGAGCGGGACATCGTCCGTTGCGGATCCGAGCAGTCGATGCCCGAGCCCGGTTCGCACACGGCGTCCTCGAGATCGAGGGCGTCGCCGAACGAGCCGCCCGTCGTGCTGGCGGAGGAGGAACTCGATCCCTCGTCGCCTCCGGCGCCGCTGCAACCGGCGAGTGTGCCGAGCGAGGTCGCGAGGGCGAGCGTGGCGAGCAGGGACGGGAGCTTCGTCGACAGGACCTGACGGACGATGGACGGGACGTGGGCGGGCATGGGCGACTCCTGTCGCCTCGGATCGTGATCCGGGCGACGTGTTTCGAACCTTCGGAGTCTTCCTTCAGCAACCCCGGTGCCAATCGACACATGGGCTCCGGATGTCATGGCCGACGGGCTGCATACGAACAATCGTGTTCGTTTGATGGGTGTCGCCGCTTTACCTACATGGATCCCGCGGGATTCCGCTGCGTTCGCGCCGATCCAGTGGAAGGGCAGGGTTCTCCCAGAGACGGACCGTCCTTCGGCATGTCCGGACGACGGACGTCGCCGGCCGCGCCGTCAACGAGCGTAGGCGATGATGTTGTGCAGGCGCGTGTCCGTGGCCGTCGTGTTCTCGTAGACGTGCGGGACGTCCGCGGCGAACGCGATGGAGTCGCCCACGCCCAGTTCGTGGACGTCCTCGCCGAGGGTCATGCGGAGCTTTCCGTAGAGCACGACGACGAGCTCGCGCGTTCCCGGCGCATGGGGCTCCGAAGCGTGGCGTGCGCGCGGCGACAGCTTCAGTTCGTAGAGCTCCACCATGGGCGACGTACCGGCCGGAGCGAGGGGACGGCTCTCGAAGCGTCCGTCCGCCGAGCGGAGGAGACGCGTCTCGTCGCGACGGAGGAGCACGGCACCTTGCCGCGTGTCGTCGACGAGCTCGGCGAACGAGATGCCGAGACCCGACGCCACCTTCCAGAGCACGCCGATGGTCGGATTCGATTTGCGGGTCTCGATCTGCGAGAGCGCCGCGCGGCTCACACCCGACGCGTGCGCGAGATCGTCGAGCGACAGACCGCGCAACTTCCGCTGGTTGCGCAGGTTCTCGGCGACCTTGCGGCCGAGATCGGCCGCGCCGGCATCGTCTCCCGGAGGCACGTCGTCCCGATCGCGGGTGCGTCGGGATTCGCGGACGGCGCCCGTCGGTTTGGCCGACGGCCCGGGCTTCTTGCGAGGTTTCGTGTCCATGTCCGGCGACGGAGCCGAAGATAGCGGACAAGCGCCCACCCGGCACGACAGTTCGACGGCGTTCCACGTCCCCGCGATGGGATGCCGCGAACGGCCTTTGGTGTAGGCTCGAACCATGCGGACCTTCCCGTTCCACCGCAGGGCACGCCTCGCGGGAACGTGGGTCGCGATGGCCCTCGGGATGCTCGGATGCGAGCCGCGCGAAGGGGACCTTCCTTTCACCGGCCCCGTGGCGGACGCGGACGGCGGCGACGCGGGAACGTCGCCGGACGGGAGCGCCGTCGGCACCTCGGACGGTGGCTCGGACGCGGCGCCCATCGACGAGGGCGAGGGCGCGCAGATCGCCCCGGGTGCCACCGATCGCATCGTGCTCTTCGGGACCATCCTCGGACCCGAGGGCCCCTACGACGGGTCGCTGCTCGTCGCAGGGACGACCATCGCGTGCGCGGGCCCCGGAGACGCGTGTGCGGCCTCGGCCGAAGCCGCGGGCGCGACGGTCGTCCGCACGAACGGCATCGTGGCGCCCGGTCTCGTCGACACGCACAACCACATCCTCTTCGACATCTTCGACGATTCGGACTGGCTGCCGTCCATGTCCTACGAGAACCACGATCAGTGGACCAAAGAAGTCCGCTACGGCGCCATGCTCGACGTGAAGCAATGCCTCGCGAACGACTCGCAGGGCAAACCGGCATGGTGCGCGGGCGCCGGCTTCGGTACGCCCGACACGAGCCTCCGTTGCGAGATGGACAAGTGGGGCGAACTGAAGGGCCTCGTCGCAGGCACGACGAGCATCGTCGGATTGCCGGGAACGAGCTCGGCATGTTTCGGGTCGCTCGCGCGCTCGGTCGACGTCGCCCAGAGCGGACTCGAGGCCGACCGGGTCCAGACGAGCGCGACGTTCCCGCCGTCCAATCCCACGGGCGTGTGCACGAACGTGGCGTCGGGCCGCACGCAGGCGTTCCTCGTGCACTGCGGCGAAGGCGTGGATGCCCGGAGTCGTGACGAGTTCGTGAAGCTCGGTTCGTCGTCGACGCCGGCGGATTGCCTGTACGCCCCGACGACGACGATCACCCACGGGACCGCGTTCGGCGACGCCGAGTTCGGCGTGATGGCCGCGCAGAAGATGAAGCTCACGTGGTCTCCCGCGTCGAACGTCGCGCTCTACGGGACGACGACGGACGTGCCCAAAGCCCGTGCCGCCGGCATCGAGGTCGCCCTCGCGCCCGATTGGTCCATGGGAGGCAGCCCCAACCTCCTCGACGAACTCCGCTTCGCCGCCAAGTGGGATCAGGACCACTGGCAAGGGAGCCTCGGCGCGAAGGATCTCGTCGCGATGGTGACGACCACGCCCGCGCGCGTGCTCGCGCTCGAGGGCACGATCGGCGTGATCCAGAAGGGCGCCCTGGCGGACATCGCGGTGTTCGGCGGGGACGTGACGCGACCCTACGAATCCGTGGTCGCGGCGTCGCCGAAGGAAGTGCGCCTCGTCCTCGTGGGAGGGACGGTGCTCTACGGCGACATGGCTCTCCTGGGCTCGGCCGCGACGAACGCGAAGGCTCCCTGCGAGAAGCTCGACGTGTGTGGACGGGAAAAGTTCGTCTGCGTGTCGACCGGGGAAGCCGTGAACAAGTTCGACCAGACCTTCGCGGAGATCGAGTCGCGATTGGAAGAAGCGCTCGTGAGGGCGGACAAGGCGACACCCGAGGATGGGTACGCGTTCGCGCCGTTGGCTCCTTTGGTTCGGTGCCGGTGAGGGAATCGAAGGCGTCGGTCCGCAAGGTCACCGTGAACGTGCCCGTGAACGTGAACGTGAACGTGCCCGGCTTCGCCCGTACACGTGCCCGATCCGCCGAACATCCGTGAACGCGTCCTCGAACGCGCCTCGATCCTCTCTCGAGCCGCGGCACGGGAGGAACGGGCACCACTGTGCGGTTTCACGGTTCGGCGGCGGATCAGGCACAAACGCGGGAATGCCGGGCACGTTCACGTTCACGTGCCCACCATCTCCCCGTGCCCGTGCCCGTGCCCGTGCCCGTGTACGGGAGGTCTTCGCGAGCTCGAGGACGCCACGTGTACGTGCACGTTCACGTTCACGTGTACGTTTTGATTTCTTCTAATCCGCGGCCAATCGCATCGCCAGGAACGCGCCCCTCGGCAACTTCGAAGCATCCCGGATCGGGTTTCCCGCACGATCCATGGCGAGCCAAATCGGACCCCGACCCCGTCGGGCTTCGAAATAGATCACCAGCACCGATCCCGGACCTTTTCGCGCGTACCAAAGATCGACCGCGTAGGTCTCGTCGTTCTTGTAGAACCGACCCAGGCTCGAACGGGCCGTCTCGAGCGGTGCGCCCTCGACCTTGCCGTCCGAGTCCACGTCGCCTTTCGCTTTCGGGATGATCTTCCACGCGTCGCGGAGCGCCACTTCCATCGCGTAGCTCGCGGCGTTCGGTTTCGCGTCGGTGCGGAGCTGGACGCGACGACGTGTCGCGAACGACACGATCGGGTCGCGCTTCCTCACGAGCCTCACTCCCGCCACCGAGAGCGAGACGACGCCGACGCCCAGGAGGATGGCGAGCCTCTTCCGCGCGCCCGTCCGGTGGAAGTGGACCACCGTGGTCACCGCGGGGAGGAGGAACGTGAGGACCACGACGGTTTCCGCCGCGAACGTGCCGAGCGCGATCGGTCCGAACGCCTTCAGGCCCAGCTCCGGCGGAAAGGCCGAGGCGTATTGGAAGACGAGGGACACGACGAGCATGGCGAAGCTCGCGAGGGTGTAGCCCTTGTAGAGGAGGAACTCCCGTCGCGCCCTCGCGTCCCAAAGCCAGTACGGGAAGAGGAAGGGGTAGAAGACGTAATAGAGGAACGGGTAGGGCGGGTGCTCGCGGTAGAACGCCTCGAACCCGAGCTGGCTCCGGAGGAGCGCCGTGGCGATCCGGGAGCGACTCGCCACGCGTCGTGCGGCCTCACCCACGAAAAATACGAGGAGACCCAGGCCCACCTGCAGGAGCGCGCCGGTGACCGGGAAGATCGCCGCCGCCAGCACCAGGAAGAACGGCGCGAACGCGAAGAAGACGAGGCGGAGGCCGAAGTCGACCGAGTCTCTCAACGGAGTCGCGTCAGTCTACGCCATCAGCGTCGAGGACCGCCGAATCGGATGCGTTCCCGTCGCTCGTCGACGAGGGAATCGAACTTCGCGCGCTGATCGGGCCGGAGGACGGCGCGGATCTCCGCCTCGGCGCGGCTCTTCTGGTCCCGGAGCGGCGCGCCGCACGTCTCGAACATCGTGCGGCTGAGGACGCGCACGTCCTCGCGCTCCTTCTCCAGGATGGTGCGGATCTTCCCGCGCTGATCGGCGTCGAGATCGAGACGGCGCGCGAGTCCTTCGAGCCTACGGCCCTCGAAGGCCTGGAACGCGAACGGTCCGCCGGGCCCGCGTTCCAACATCGCCGCGTGGCGCCGGTGGATCGTGCCGAAGGTTCCGGCGCTCCCCACGGCGATGCCGAGGGCGAAGGTGAGCACGAGCACGAGCGTGCCGCGGAGCTTGGGAGACCACCTCGGGGGCGGCGAGGCGTTCGGGGTCGCGGTCACCATTCGAGCTCCACCGACACGTCGTCGAAGTCGGCGTACGCGTCGTCGACGAGGCCGTCGCTCTGGACCGCCCAGATCACGGAGATCGCCGCGAGCGCCGCAGCGAAGGGAAGGACGAAGCGGGCGGGACGGAGGAGGTCGTTCCTGGGCACGGGCTTGGCTTCCGAGCGGATCGCCGCGAGGACCTTCGCCTCGAACCCTGCACGAGGTTTCAGGTTCGCCGTGCGTGCCCCGAGCTCCGCGAGCTTCGTCTCGATGTCGTCGTGCCCGCTCATGACGCGTTCCTCCGGTTCCGAAGCGTGGCCCGCGCACGGACCAGGCGTTGTTCCACCGCGCCCTCCGACACGTCGAGGATCTCGGCGATCTCCTTCGAGTCGAGACCCTCGACCGCCTTCAGGACGAGCGCGGTCGCCTGGTCTTCGGGAAGGTCCGCGATCCATTCGTGGAGTTCGCGGAGGGCAAGCTTCGCGTCCAGTCCGCCCTCGCTCTCGAACGCCCCGAACTCGCCCTCGTCCTCCGTCGGCACCGTCTTCGCGCGCGCGCGCTTCCGCTTGGCGTCGATGGCTCCGTTCACGACGATGCGGTAGAGCCACGTCTCGACCTTCGATCGGCCGTCGAACTGTCCCTCGAGAAGGGAGCGATGGGCTTTGACGTAGGCTTCCTGCACGACATCCTCCGCGTCGGCGACGTTGCCGAGCATTCTAGCGCCGAGCCGTACGAGGCGAGCGCTGGTGGCGTTCACGATCGCCTCGAAGGCGTCCGTGTTCCCCGGGTCGTCGAGGAACCGCCTCAGGGCTCGTTCGAGATCGATCAAGGGACGGAAGCTCCTTCGAAAGCGACGACGAGAGCGGGCGCGGTCGTCGTAGGTACGTCTCGGTTCTCACGCGATGTGGACGACGACCCGGCCACGATCCCTACGCGCACCCGGTCGATTTCCGAAATTGTGGGGACCGGACCTGGCCAGCGGGGTGCCGTACGGCGGATCCGATAGGCCATAAAAGTCAATGAATACGAAGTTTTGCGCAGAATCGGCGACCGGTCCGTAGGGGACCGGGCCGGGCGCGCGTCGGAAGGGAAAAGGAGAACGCTCCCATGGCCCTCTCGCAACCGAAGTCCTCGTCGTTCGTGTCCCGCTTCGCCCTCGTCGTGTCGCTCGCCGCCGGGACCGCCCTCGTGGGCTGCTCGGGCGCGGAGGCGTCGACGATGCAGGCCCAGAGCTCCGCCGCGCTCGAGGGGGACGTGCGCGCGGCCAATGCGATCGCCGATCGCCCGAACGACGCGTCCCACTACGCCCACCTCGTGAAGCGCTTCGACAAGAACGCGGACGGGATCGTCCAGGTCGCCGAGCTCCCCGAGCGGATGCAGAAGTTCCTCGGTCGCGCCGACGCGAACGCGGACGGCGCGCTCACGGCCGACGAGCTCGCCGCGGAGGGGGCGAAGATGCGATCGCGCATGTTCGAGCACGCGGACAAGGACAAGAACGGGGCGCTCGACGCCAAGGAAGTCGGCGAGCACCGCTGGGAGAAGCTCCAGGCCGCCGATGCCGACAAGGACGGAACCGTCACGCTCGCCGAGATCCAGAAGGCGGAAGCGGACGGCACGCTGAAGATGGACCGCGGACCGGGAGGTCCCCGCGGTCCCCGAGGTCCGTGGGAGCCGGGTCGCGGCGACCATGGCCGTGGCCCGAGGCCCGAAGGTCGCGGCAGTCCGGACGCGCCGCCGCCCCCGCCACCGAGTGACGCACCGGCGCGCTGAACCCGACCGGGAACGGAGACCTCCGCCGGAGAGGGGGAATCACGGGGCACGCGGTGTCATCACGAACCGCGTGCCCTGTCCTTTTTCGGAGACGACGGCGACCACGTATCCGACGCTCGCGAGATCCGCGTGCACGGCGTCGAGACCGACGCCCCGGCCCGCGAGATCGTCGACGGTCTCGGCCGTCGAGAGCCCGGCCTGGAACACGAGTTCCCTCGGATCCTCGCCACGGAGGCCGAGGACCTTCGCACGTGCGAGGATCGCGTCGTCGTCGAGGCCCCTTCCGTCGTCCTCGACGACGAGGACGGGACGATCGGAGGTTCCGGCCTCGCCCGTGACGTAGGCGGAGACCTGCACCGTGCCGTGGGCCTCCTTGCCGCACGCGATCCGCTCTTCCGGCGTCTCGATGCCGTGGGCGATGGCGTTCCGCACCAGGTGCGTGAGGACGCCGCCGAGGACGCGGGAAAGATCCGAAGGCACGCGGACGTCCTTCCCCGCGACGTCGAAGACCACACGTTTTCCTTCCCGTTCGGCCCACGCGGGAGCGCGTTCGCCGAGGGTCGTCGCGCTCTCGCCGAACGGGCGCGCGGAGAGGCGACGCAACGCGCTCCGGACCTCCGCCGGCAACGCCCCGGGGGGCGAGCTGCGTTCCGTGGTCTCCAGGGCGCGGACGTCGGATCGACGCACCGTGACGACGTCGAGCGCGGCTTCCCCGATGGGCGACGCCGCCACGAAGAGCGCGCGGGCCTCCGCGACCCGGGCCGTCGCCCGTTCGAGGCACGCGAGCAGGGCGCCATGTGCCGCGACCATGGACACCATGACGTGGGAGCGGGAACGGGTCCCGCTGG
Source organism: Polyangiaceae bacterium (assembly GCA_046351475.1). Classification (GTDB taxonomy): domain Bacteria; phylum Myxococcota_A; class Polyangia; order Polyangiales; family Polyangiaceae; genus JAXLYL01. The sequence goes on along the minus strand of JAXLYL010000031.1, from coordinate 46,063 downwards.
AGGGGGCTTGCCGCGCGTCCCGCCGACGATCTTCGAGGATCTCCTCGGCCGCTGCCGCTTCGGCTTCGAGCTCGCGCAGATCGAACGCGCGCGCTTCGCCTTTCATGGTGTGGACGCGGCGGAACAGGAGGTCCACGTCGGCGGCGGGAAGGGGACGCGGAAAAGGACCGAGCACTTCGTGGGCGGTCCGCACGTGGTCGTCCGCCGCCTCGAGGAAGTCCACGAAGATCTGCGCGCCTCCGGCCACGAGCTTGCGCATGGCGTTGGTGCGTCGCGCGTGTTCCTCCTCCGCGGTGACCACGGCTTCCTCGAGGCGCTTCTTCTCGCTGACGTCGGTCGCGAGGAGCATGACGCGGTCGACGGCGCCGTCCTTCGTCACCGGTCGGAATTCGAGTTCGAGGGGCACGGTCGTTCCCCCGTCTCCGCCGGGGACGACCACTTCCTTCGGGGCGAGGTCCGCGAACTCGGTCCACGCTTCCGCGGGCACGTCGAACGCGGCCTGCACCCACTCGTCGAACGCGAGGACGTCCACGTCGTGGGCGGGAGCTCCGGGATAGAGGAGCGGCAGGACACGATGGCCTTCCTCCGCGTCCGCGCCGAAGAGGCGCTTCGCCTGACGCGAGACGTCGCCACGCACCGCGCCCGAACGATCGAACGCCACGATGGCCTGACGCATGTGATCGAACAGATCGCGGAGGTTCTGCGTCGCGGCGGCCAGGCGCCGTTCGCGATCGGCGATGGCCTCACGCATCCGGTTCATGGCGTGCGCGAGGTGGCCCACTTCGTCTTTCGAGCGGACCTCCACGCCCGCGGTGAAGTCGCCGCGACCGATGCGGCGGGACGCACGTGCCAAGGACTCGAGCGGTTTGACGACCTGGAAACGCGTGATGCCGACGAGCGCGAGGGTCGTCAGGGCCGCGAGCAGGAAGGTGAGCCAGAAAATCCGCGAACGGCTCGCCGCGAACGCCGCGTTCTCCCGGGCGAGCGAGAACACCACCCGGACGCTGCCGACGGTCGCGTCGGCGCGGCCGCGGACGAACCGGGCGACCTCCACCCGATCGTCGAACACCGCGACGGCGGCGGTGTCGAGGACGGTCACGGCGCGTGTCGCGTCGCAGCCGCGGGCGACCACGGCCGACGGTTCCTTCGCCGTCCCGACCCAGACGGCCGCGCACGCGATCTCGGGGTTCGTCTTCAGGTTCTCGAGTTCGGCCCGGATGGCGTCCGCGTCGTCGAAGTCGAGGGGTGCCGAGAGCGTCGCGGCGAAGAGGTCGGCGACCATCGTGGCAGCGGTCTCCTTCGCGTGGAGGAGGCTCGTTCGCTCGCGTCGCGTGAGTTCGCCGTAAAGGAATCCCGAGACGACGAGCACGACGGAAGCCGTCGCCACCGCGAGCTTCGTCCCCACCGAGAAGAGCGTCGGCGGCGGCGGATTGGAGAGACTCGAGGTCCCATTATTCGCATTCCGAGGCTCGGGCATGGTATCCGCGGTGCAGCGTAAACGCTCTCGCGGGGGATCGCGTGTTTCCTTCCATTCGAACGACCAGCCCGACCCGGGCGTCGCGATCGGCACGGTCGGCGCTCGCCACCGTCCTCTTCGCGGCCACGATGGCGTTCGTCGCGAAGGACGTCTCCGCCATCGAGGAGCCCGGCGTTCCCATCGGTCTCCAAGCGGAACTCATCGCGAAGGTCGCCGCCTACGACAAGAACTTCCCGACGCGTGCCGGGGATCGCGCTCACGTGCTCATCGTGACGAAATCCGGGGATCCGGACTCGACGCGCGCGGCGACGCACATGCAGAGCGCCCTCGGTGCGTTGAACCAGGTGGGCGGTCTGCCGCACGACGAAGCCACGGTTCCGTTCACCTCCGCCGCGGCCCTCGCCCAGGTCTGCCGGGATCGCCGGATCGCCATCGTGTACCTCACGGCCGGATTCGGTGCCGATATCGACGCGATCCGCGCCGCGCTGGACGGGGTGAGCGTCCTCAGCATCGCCGCCATCGCCGACTACGTTCCGAAGGGCGTCGTGCTCGGCTTCGATCTGGTCTCGGGCAAGCCCAAGCTCCTCGTGCAGCTCGCTCAGGCGAAGCGTCAGGACGTGGCCTTCAAGGCCGAGGTCCTGAAGCTCATGAAAGTCTACGAATGACGGTGCGCGCCTGGCGCTCCCGGAGGGCGAAGGCATTCCTCGTCGCCTCCCTGGTCGCCGGGACGTCCGCCTCCGTCCCCGGTACGGCCCGCGCCGACGACGACCCGAAGGCGAGCGACACGTCGGACCTCGAGGCTCTCCTCGGCGAGACCGTCGTCACGACCGCGTCGAAGGCGTCCGAATCGTCGTCGGTCGCACCGGGCACGTCGACCGTCGTCACCGCGGAGGACTTCCGACGCTACGGCGTCCGATCGCTCGACGAGGCGATCAACTTCCTCGCCTTGGGCGTCGTCACGTCGAACCCGCTCCGCATCGTCGACATCGGGGCACGCGGCGTCATGTTGCCGAACGACAACGGCGACCACGTCCTCCTCCTCATCGACGGACACCACGTCAACGAACCGATGTTCGGGAGCGCCCGCTTCGAACGAGGTCTCGGAATGCCGTTCGAGATGATCGACCGTGTCGAGGTGATCCTCGGCCCGGGCGCGGTCCTCTACGGATCGAACGCCATGCTCGGCGTGGTGAACGTCATCACCAAGCGCGCGAAGGACTGGAAGGGCGTGCACGCCGTGGTCGACGGCGAACCCGGAAAGTCGATCCGCGCCCTGGCCGGATTCGGTCACGAGTTCGCGCTGTTCGGGACCAAGCTCGAACTCACCGCCGGCGCCGAGTACTACGACCATTCGGGGCCGACGATGTTCTACGTCCCGCAATACGGCGGCGTGGACACGTTCACCTTGGAGCCGGCGCGGTACCGTCGTTTCGGCCCACCCACGGGTTGGTGGGGCGGGTTCGCGTCCGAGTCCTATTACACGAAGGTGCCCTCCGCGTACGTGCGGGCGAAGCTCGGCGACCTCGAGGTCGCGGTGCACGGCAAGACGTACCTGCGTTCGGCCCCGTACCGCACGCGCTACACGAACAACTTCGGCGACTTCGACGAGCCGAAATCCTACGAACTCGATCGCGAGCTCTTCGTGGACGCCCGGTACAAGATCACGCTCTCGCCGGTCGTTCGCCTCTCGATCCGCGGTTACGCCGACACCTTCGACTTCCAGAACGAACGGGTCGTCTCCCAGGCGGCCGCGTGTTTCACGCTCGGTACCTCGAAGACCTGCGACTTCTACACGCAGGCGGCCTCCCAGTGGGGGGGCGTCGAAGCGCAGGGGACGTTCGACTGGTTCCAGAACGAGAGCTTCGTCACGTTGCTCGGCGTCGACGGACGGCTCCGTCACGGTGGCTCCAAGACCGACCAACTCGACTACGCGACGAGCACGGCGCTCGCGTCGAGCTTCGGCGTCGTGAACCGGGACGACTACCTCCTCGGTGGCTATCTCCAGCAGACCTGGCAACCGACGAACAAGATCGCGTTCAACGCCGGCGCACGCCTCGACGGTGCGCGAGGCTTCGACCCCGTCCTCAACCCGCGCATCGCGGGGAGCGTGAAACCGTGGGACGGAGGCACGATCAAGGTCGTGTACTCCGAAGCGTTCCGTACCCCGTCGATGGTCGAACTCGACTACCAGAACCCCATCCAGATCCTCTCGAAGGACCTCCGGCCGGAGAAGGTCCGATCCATCGAGGCGTCCGTCGAGGAACGTTTCGGTTCGCAACGCGTGCTCTTCGGCCTCTTCCGATCCTGGTGGTCGAACCTCGTCGAGCAACACGTGCTCTCCGACGCGGAGACCACCGACGCCATCGTGCGCGGTGAGCTCGCGCTCACGTCCTACGGCGCGGCCCAGTTCCGCAACGTCTCGAGCATCGACAACTTCGGTTTCAACGGTACCTACGAAGGCAGCCTCGGGAGCGCGCGCCAGTTCCGGTACGGGGTCAACGCGACGGGAACTGTCGCCCGGAGGAACGAGTCCGGAACGAAGAGGCCGCTCGCCGTGGCACCCCAGATGTTCGGCAACGCCCGCGTTTCCTACGACTTCCAGGGACCATGGCCGACCGTGGCGGTGGCCGCGAGTTACGTCGGTCGAAGGCCCGCCGATCGGGCCTACGATGGAGGGTGGGTGCCCTTGCCGTACGCCGACCCGCAGCTCGAAGTCCGTGCGACGATCTCGGGCCCGTTCCCGTTCGTGAAGGGCCTCGCGTACCGCGCCACCGCCGGATACGCGGTGGCCGATACCGGCCCCTACGTGGTCGGCCCGGGGCAGGGACGGTTCGGCGACCTGTTCCCGTACCCCGTCCTGCGTCCCCGTCGACCAGTTCCGGACGGCGCTGCTCCTCTCCTACGACCACGACCTGGGAGCGGAAGGACGATGAGGATCCGGAGAGGCCCCGCACTCTTCGTGATCGGGACCGCCTCGGCGGTGGTCCTCGGCGTCGGACTCGCGGCCACGGGCTGCCTCGATCTCACTCCCATCGAGATCGTCCCGAAGGAAGCGGGGCCGAAACCGAAACGCGACGTCGGCCCCGACGAGGTGGACGGTGGCGACCCGTCGTGCCTCGCGTGCGTGCAGAGGCCGAACGCCGAGTTGGGGTGCGCCGACGAGATCGCCACGTGCGTCGCCGACCCGAAGTGCAACCTCACTTACCAATGCGTGATCGAGGAGCAGTGCTTCGAGGAGTTCTCGCAGGAGGACAAGATCCGCTGTGGGTTCCCGTGCGTGGAACGCGCCGGCGTCGTCTCGCTCACGGACAAGACGATCGGTCTCATCCTCACCGTCGTGAAATGCGCGGAGAATGGGTGTCAGGTCCCCTGCCACATCGGCGATGGAGGTGTGGCGCCCATCGATTTCGACGGATTCTGAAGGTGCGCTCGCGGCTGTCTTCGCCTCGCTGAGGTATCCTCGTGGATGCGGCCCCGACGCCGCAAAGGTCCGGTCCCGGGGGGGACCCACACGATCATGAACCACGATCCCAACCGGCGACGAGGTCACCTTCGACCGAGTCGGAACGTGGCCCGTCGCGACGCGACGGCGTCCGTCCATCGGGGCGTGGGACGTGTCGTCCTCCTCGTGGTCGCGACGACCGGATGCAGTGGGAGCAAACAGATCTTCCTCCCGGACGACGACGCCGGGGCGATCGTCGATCCCGGGACGCCCATCTCAGACGCGGGGCGCCCCGACGGGACGACGGACGGCGCCACCGGCTCGGGAGAGGGCGCCGCTCCGCTCGACGCCACCGTGTCCGACGCGTCCGATGCCTCCGTCGATTCTTCGTCGAGTCCGCCTCCCGAGTGTGGCCCCGATGCCGGAACCTGCCCCGCAGGTTCGATCTGCCATCTTGGCGTGTGCCTCGTGCCGAGGTGCGGCGACGAGATCGTCACCGCGCCCGAAGAATGCGACCTCGGCAGCGCGAACGGGCCGGCCTCGGGCTGCGAGAGCGATTGCCGGTTCTCGTGCACGACGTCGGATCCGGCGCGGGCGTGCGTGGTCACGGGGCCGTGCCAGGTCGCCGGCACGTGCAGCGCCCAGACCCACAAGTGTTCGCCGAACGTGCCGGGCAACGAAGGCGCGACCTGCGGCAACGGGAAGATCTGCACGAACGGGTCCTGCGTCTCGGCGGGATGCGGCGACGCCGTCGTCACTCCGCCCGAGGAATGCGATCGCGGGAGCGCCAACGGACCCGGGACGGGATGCGAGGCCGATTGCACGTTCTCGTGCACGACCGCCTACACGGATTGTGCGCCCGTGGCGTGCTCCGTTCCTTCCTGCGGGAGCGACCACAAGTGCGTGTACGCGGCGGACGCCGCCCAGAACGGCCGAGCGTGCGGGGCCAATCTCGTGTGCAAGGACGGCGCGTGCATCGCGCAGGGGGCCGTGTGCGGGAACGGGGTCGTGGAGGCCGGCGAGGAATGCGACCTCGGCACGTCGAACGCGGCCGGTTCCGGCTGCGAGACGAACTGCAGGTTCTCCTGCACGGCGACGTCGTGCACGGATCCGAATCCGTGCAACGAAGCGCCGACGTGCACGGCCGTGACCGTCGGTTCCGGGACGGGAAGGAAGTGCGTCGCCGGGGCGGCGAAGGCCCGCGGCGCCGCGTGCGGCACGGGGAGCATCTGCCTGGGTGGCACGTGTGCGCCGTCCGTGTGCGGAGACGGATACCGGGACGACTCGCGCTCCGAGGAATGCGACGATTCGAACACGACGAACATGGATGCGTGTTCGTCGACCTGCAAGTTCGAACACGTGCACCGCGTGACGTCCCTCAAGATGCAGTTCGCCGCTCCCGGCGCCGGTTCGCTCTGCACGGTGAACCGCCTCGGTGCGGCGATTTCCGGTGCCGCGCAGTCGTCCATCCAGTCGAACTTCGATTCCTCGGTCGCCGACGGGTCCCTTTCGGTCCTCTTCACGTTCGCCGATTCCGATCGGGCGGGACAGACGGGGAGCGTCCGCGTCGGGAGCGTCGTCGGAACGCCCATCGCGGGGACGGGATACAGCGGCACGAACGACCTCGACTGGTGGTACCAAGTGGACCCGATCGCGATCGACACCGCGCGCCTCGCTCGTGAATCCATGCCCGGCACGTTCTCGGCCGGGACCCTGACGACGACGTCCGGAACCATGTTCCTCCGGATGGCGATCGGATCGTCTCTCGCGACGTTGAACGTGACCAGCGCGCGGATCCGCGGATCGGTCGGCGCGTCGTCGGCCGTGAAGGACTCCGCGAGCGGCGCCCCTCCGGGCCATCTCGCGACGGAGAACCTCGTCGGCGGCGTCACGACCTTCGGGACCTTCGGCGGCACGAACGCGGCACCCACCGCCGAGATGTGCGGCGACGCCACGGCGACGTCGCTGGCGAACACGCCCATCACGCAGGATCTCCTGCCCGGTGGACCCGTCGCGTGCACGGAAGCCTACTCCGCGACCGAGAACCGCCTCCTCGACGTCATCGTCAACGGATGCACCGTGAGCTTCTTCGGATTCCCGGTCACCACCATCCGCAAGACGCAGCCGGACCAGATGGATCCGTCGAAGCCCGTGGCCGGGCAGGGGGGGCCCTACACGTTCACCGTCGACGCGAAGAAGCACGTCACCGGATGCAAGGACAAGTCGAACACCACGGTCGACTTCGCGACCTGCCTCGCGTCGGCCGCCTACTCCAGCCACTTCAAGTTCCGGACGGACCGGGTCATCCTCAAATGACCTCGAACCCACGACGATGAGCGACGGCGCGAGGCGCATCGGGAGGTACGCGGTCCACGGCGAAATCGCCGCGGGCGGCATGGCCACTGTCCATCTGGGGCGGCTCGTCGGGCCGGCGGGCTTCGCGCGGACCGTCGCGGTGAAACGACTCCACGCGCAGTTCGCCTCCGACCCCGACTTCGTCGCGATGTTCATGGACGAAGCTTGGCTCGCCGCTCGCATCCAGCACCCGAACGTCGTCCAGACCCTCGACGTCGTCTCCACGAACGGCGAGCTCCTCCTCGTCATGGACTACGTGCAGGGCGAGACGCTCTCGAAGCTCCTCCGGGCCCTTCGCGAGAAGAACGCAGTCCCGCCCGTGCGTGTCGTCGCGAGCATCGTGGCCGGCGTGCTCCACGGACTCCACGCCGCGCACGAGGCCAAGGACGAACGGGGGGTTCCGCTCGAGATCGTCCATCGCGACGTCTCGCCTCAGAACGTGATCGTCGGCGTCGACGGTGTCGCGCGCGTCCTCGACTTCGGGGTCGCCAAGGCGGCCGTCCGGATGCAGACGACCCGGGAAGGCCAACTCAAGGGCAAGATCGCGTACATGGCGCCGGAGCAGCTCATGAGCCACTCGGTGACGCGTCGATCGGACGTGTACGCCGTCGGCGTCGTACTGTGGGAAGCGTTGACCGCGAAGCGGCTGTTCGAAGCGGACACGGAAGGCCAGCTCGTGCACCGGGTGGTCAACATGGAGGTGCCCCCTCCGAGTGTGCTCGTGCCCGGCCTTCCCGAGGCGCTCGACCGCCTGACGATGACGGCTCTGGCGCGGGACCCGTCCGCGCGTTTCGCCTCGGCGCGGGACATGGCGCTCGCGCTCGAGGCCACCGGCAACGTCGCGCTCCCGTCGGAGGTGGGACGTTGGGTGGAGGACGTGGCGTCCGTCGTCCTCGCCAAGCGCATCGAACGCGTGCAGGAAGTGGAGAGCCTGACGGAGGACGGACGCGACCGGGCGCGCTTGCAGGCCGCCGCGGAAGCGACGCGCGTGCGTTCCGCGGCGGACGTCCCGGTTCCGCCGGGGAGTTCGCCGTCGGGCACCTCGGCGCCTTCCATCCCCTCCTCGCCGTCGTCCACGTCCCGCGCCTATCCGTCGATTCCGTCCTCGCCCTCCACGCCGTCCTTCGTGTCGCGGACCCAGGTGCCGAGTTCGGTGACGAGCGCGAGTCGCATCCGTGCCGCGGACGGCAAGAAGCGGATCGTCGTCATCGACGACAGCGAAGTGGTCCTCGCGAAGACGAAGCGCGTGCTGGAAATGGACGGATACGACGTGACGACGACGTCACGCACGGTCGGGAACGCGAAGTACGTCCCGACGTCCGACCTCATCATCATCGACTTCCACATGCCGGGCATCGACGGCGGAGGCGTCATCGCTTCGCTGCGTGCCGCCGCGACCGCAGCGCACCCGTGTCTCTTCTACCTGTACACGGCCGATCCGGCCGTGGCGAAGGACTACGCCCGCCTAGGGTTCGACGGCGCGTTCACCGACAAAGGGGACGAAGCCTCGCTCCTTCGCCAGGTGAAGTCCGTCTTCCGCATGATGCAGGTGCGGTCGCTCTCGAAGAAATAGGGCAGGCTCCGGTCCCGTCGGCCCGTCGGCGAAGAGCCGGTCTCAGACGAGGACGTCGCGGATGGCGTCGCGCAGGACGTCGCGGGAGAGGGGCTTCGACAGCGTCGGATTCGGGATGACGTCGAGGAACGTGCGCGCCCGCGTCGAGAACGCGCCTCCCGTCACGAAGACGAACCTTCGCTCGATTCCGGGAGCGACCTTCCGGACGGCTTCGTAGAAGTCCATGCCGGTCATGTTCGGCATCATCAGGTCGCAGACGATGGCGTCGTACGAATCCCCGCGCACGAGTGCGGCGAGCGCCGTTTTGGCGTCGTAGAGCGTGACGACGTCGTGGTCCTTCGAGAGGATCCGGCGGATGGCGGACACCACGAGAGGTTCGTCGTCGACGACGAGCACGCGAGGCTTCTTCGCGCGCGCCATCGCGGCGGCTTTCGTCGCGGGATGGGTCGTCACCTCGGCGTACGCAGGGAGCACCACGCGGAACGTGCTCCCTACACCCTCCCGCGTCTCGACGGACACGGTGCCGCCGTGGGCGCTCACGATGTTGTGCACCAGCGGGAGGCCGAGACCCGCCCCGTCGCCGACGGCCCGCGTCGTGAAGAACGGATCGAAGATGCGGGGGAGGACGTCGGCGCTGATGCCACCGGCCGTGTCCCGGATCTCGACGAACGCGGAACCGTTCTCCGTCGTCCCGGTCACCACCGAAATTACGTGGTTCGCGGTGTCGCCCTCCGGCGTGGCTTGGGCCGCGTTCAGGAGGAGATTCACGAACACCTTCGCGAGCTGGCCCTCGTTGCCGAGGACCCGCGGAACGTCTCCGGTCGTGACTTCGAGACGCGCGCGGAGGTGGATCTCGTGTCGGGCGAGCTTCTGCGCGCAGTCGAGCACCCTGGGCAGATCGACGGGGGCGTTCCGCTTCTCGTCGCTCCGCGCGAACGTCTGCAGGTCCTTGACGGTGTCGCGGACCCGGAGCGCGCCTTCACGGGCTTCTTCCACCATCGCCCGGAATTCGACGAAGCGTTCCTCCGAGAAGGAGGAAGCATCGCCCGCGAGTTCGTTCGCCATGCTGTCGAGGTTCATCAGGACGTAGGCGAGGGGATTGTTGATCTCGTGTGCCACGCCCGACGCGAGCGTACCCACCGACGTGAGGCGTTTCGTGATGTTCAGCCGCATCTCGAGCTGCCGACGCTCCGAGATGTCGCGCGAGATTCCGACGAGGAACGTCACCTTGCCGGACGGATCCTTCACGGGCGACTTCACGGTGTGGACGTGGCACACCGTCCCGTCGGCCTTCTGGATCGGCTCGTCGGGGATGTCGAGCACGTTGCCGGTCTCGAAGACGTACGCGTCGTCCCGCACGTATTTCTGCGTGAAGTCGGGGGGAACGAACGGCGCGTCGACGATGCCACGGAGCTCTTCGTTCGACATCCCGTAGAACGCGAGGAACGCGCGGTTCGCCCACACGAGACGCGACCCCGGCGCCTTGACGAAGACGAGGTCGGTGACGGCGTCGAGTGCCTCGCGGGACCAGCCGCCGTTCGCGAACGGATCGAAGTCGTGGATCCCTTCCGTCATCGACGCGCGCCCTCCGAGCACCAGTGTGCACCATCCCGGGCGGGTCTCACGAGTTTCACGCGGTCTCCTTCCACGTGTGTAGGACGACGTGCGCCACGGGCAACGGTCGGCCGGACGCCGGTCCCCGGAGGACACGGCGGAGAGGAATCACCGGGAATCGGCGCGCGCGGGGCTCGTCCGTGACGGCGGCGCGGCAAGCAGCAGGCGATTCTTCGGCGTCACTTCGGCCGGGATATGCTGCGTCCGGACGGTGTACCCACGTTGCCGGAGGCGCTCGACGCGCGCGACGTCGAGTGCGAGCGCCGGATCGAGCCAGCCTTCGAGGTACGACCCGACGCGGTCCCGTTCGTCGTGGCAGCAGGGGAGCACGACGACTCTCGCCCCGACCTCGCTCGCCCGGGCGAGGACCGTGTCCGTCAGGTCGCCGCAGGCATGGGCGGAAACGACCACGTCGTCCGCTCGAAGGGGGAACGAGGAGAGGTCCCCCTCCTCGAACACGACGCGATCCCGCAACCGTGGCCACGCGGCGACGAGCGCGTCGTGGACGCGTGGGGCGCTCTTCGGGACGCGGGTGTCGACGGCGACGGCGCGCGGCGACGTGTCGTCGAGGAGGAGCATCACGTGCGCGAGGAGTCCGTGACCTGCGGCGAGATCGACGACCCGACCTCCACGGAAATGTCGGCGCGCACGCCGCGCCACCTCCCAGGCTTCGTACAGTTCCTTCCTCGGAAGGCAGTCGGCGTCGCAGACCGCGCGCGCGATGCGATGGAAGAGGGTCTCGTCCGGGAAGCGATCCCGGTCCCGGGGCCCGAGGCGCGACCGGCTCGAGGGATCGAACTCCCCCCGGACGGTCAGAGCTTCTTGCCCTTGAGGAGGTCGGCGAACGTTCCGAGCGACGTCGGTCCCTGCTTGCCCTTCGCCTGCTCGAAGTCGGCGCGCTCCTCGGCTTCCTTCGCGCCCTTCACCGAGAGGCGGATGCGTCCGTCGCCCGTCTCGAGCACCTTGGCGGTGAGCTTCGTTCCCTCGGGGAACGTCTTCCGGAGATCGGTGCCGCGAGGCACGCCGAGTTCGGCGCTCGGGACGAGGCCGCGACCTTCCTTGCCGCGCGTGCCCTCGATCTGGAGGAACACCCCGTACGTCTCGATGCGGTCGACCGTGCCGGTGACGATGGCGCCGACCTTCACGCGGTTCGTCGTCAGGTTCACCTGGGCGCCGGGAGCCACGCCGTCGGGCGCGAGTCCGAGGGACACCTTCTTCGCGTCGCGGTCGATCTTCTTCACGACCACGCGGAGCGACGTCCCTTCCTCGGCGGTGTCCGCTTTCCCGAGTTCGCTGACGTGGAGGAGTCCGTCGACGCCCGGCGCGATGCGCACGAACCGGCCGAACTCCGCCTTGCGAACGACCGTTCCCTCGAGGACCTTGCCCTCGCGGATGTCGAGCTCGCTCCACGGGTCCGCCATGAGGGCCTTGAGCGAGAGCGTGATCTTGTGGGTCGGCGAACCGGGCTTGCCGGGCGGCAATTCCTTCACGTCGCGCACGGACACTTCCACGGAGTCGCCCGCCTTGAGGGATTCGGCGACGGAGACGCTGCGATCGTGGGCGATCTCGGATCGCGGGACGAGGCCTTCGATGCCGCCCAGGTCGACGAACGCGCCGAAGTCGCGGACGCTCGTGACCGTGCCGCGGAGGACGGCCCCGGCCACGATCTCGCTCATGGCGCGGGACGCGGAGAGCTGGGCCTCCTGCTGTTGGAACGCCTTGCGCGAGACGACCACGTTCTTCCCGCCGTCGCGGACGTCCGTCACGAGGAAGCGGAGCGTCTGGCCGAGGAGGGACTTCGGGTCCTCCGTGAACCCCTTGTCGATCTGGGACATGGGGCAGAACGCGCGCGTGCCCCCGAAATCGACGTCGAGGCCGCCCTTGTTGACGCCCGTGACCTTGCCGTCGACGCCGAGGCGCGCTTCCTTCGCCTGGAGGAGCGCGGTCACGTCGTTGGGACGCCCCATGGACTTGCCGAGTCGCACGATGCCCTGCGTGCCTTCGAGCTCCACGACGTGGGCGCTCACGGTGGCGCCTTCCTTCACCGAGACGTTGCCTTCCTCGTCCCGGAGTTCGGCGGCGTCGAAGTAGGCCTGCTGGCCGCCCTCGAGCTCCACGAAGACGCTCTCCTTGCCCACCTGGACGACCTTCGCGTTCACGCGCTCGCCCATGCGGAGGCGCTTCTTCCGCTGGGGCGTCGCCACGTCGCCCTTCTCGAACATCGATGCGAAGGATTCGCCGCCGCCGCCCTGGAACTCGTCGCTGCTCATGGGGTCTCTCTTTACACCAAAGACGGGGGTCGGAATCCGGGGATTTTGCGGCTAGGTTGCGCCCGCGCGCCATGATCGGAACGTCGAAACTCGCCAAATCGTTCGGTGCCCGCACCCTCTTCGAGGACGTTTCCCTCCAGTTGAACCCCGGGTCCCGCTACGGGCTCGTCGGGGCGAACGGGTCCGGAAAGACGACGTTCATGAAGATGCTCGCGGGGGACGAACCCGTGACCGACGGCACCATCGCCATCCCGGCGAAGGCCCGCATGAGCGTCCTCCGTCAGGACCGGTTCGTCGACGACGACGAAATCATCCTCGACGTCGCCATGGCCGGGGACCGACTCGTCTGGGACGCCATGCGCGAGATGCGCGCCGCCGAAGAAGCCGGGGACGTGGACGCCGCGCGACTCGCCGACCTCGAGGACGTCCTCCGACTGCACGACGGATACACCCTCGAAGCGCGCGCGAGCGCCATCCTGGAAGGGCTCGGCATTCCCGTCGCCTCCCACAGGTCGCGCCTGGGGACGTTGTCGGGCGGGTTCAAGCTCCGGGTCTTGCTCGCCGAAGTCCTCCTCGGAGGACCGGATATCCTCCTCCTCGACGAGCCCACGAACCACCTCGACATCCTCTCCATCCGGTGGCTCGAGCGCTTCCTCGCGGGCTACGACGGATGTGCGGTCGTCATCTCCCACGATCAGCGCTTCCTCGACAACGTGGCCACGCACATCCTGGACGTCGACTACGGGACCATCACGGTCTACACGGGCAACTACTCGCGGTTCGCGGAGGACAAGATCGCGATCCGGGACCGCAAGGAAGCCGAGATCGCGCGCACCGAGAAGATCATCGCCGACAAGAAGGCGTGGGTGGAGCGGTTCGGTGCGAAGGCGACGAAGGCGAAGCAGGCCCAGAGTCGCCTGAAGCAGATCGAGAAGATCGAGGTGGAGGAGCTCGCGGGCTCCACGCGTCGCGCACCGCACTTCCACTTCGAACAGGAGAGGCCGAGCGGACGCGACGTTCTCGAACTCGCGGGCGTCGACAAGAGCTTCGGCGAGAAGTCCGTCCTCCGCGACGTGTCGCTCACCGTGCGTCGCGGCGAGCGCGTGGCCATCATCGGGCCCAACGGGCTCGGGAAGTCCACGCTCCTCAAGATCGCGACGTCGCACCTCGAGCCCACCGCCGGCACCGTGAAGTGGGGTCACGAGACGAAGGTGGGCTACTTCGCCCAGGATCACGGGGAGCTCCTCGACGGCGCGCGGAAGACCCCCCTCGACTTCGTGTGGGACGCGGTTCCCTCCGCTCCGACGACCTACGTCCGCGGGGCCCTCGGACGGATGCTCTTCTCCGGCGAGGACGTGCAGAAACCATCGCGTCGCTTTCCGGAGGCGAGGCGGCGCGCGTCGTCTTCTGCCGGATCCCGTCGAAGCCGAACGTCCTCGTCCTCGACGAACCGACGAACCACCTCGACCTCGAATCCATCGCGGCGCTCACCGAAGCCTTGGTCGCCTTCGAAGGGACGGTCGTGTTCGTCTCCGATCGTCACGTCGTCTCGAAGATCGCGACCCGGGTCGTCGAGATCAAACCGGACGGCATCAACGACTTCCCCGGCACCTACGACGAGTACCTCGAACGATCGGGCGACGACCACCTCGACGCGGCGACGGTCGTCCTGCGTGCGAAGGCGGCGAAGGCCACGGAAGCCAGTGCCGCCGCGACGAGCGCCGCGAGCTCCGGTGCGGCGGTCGGCGAGTCGTGGGAGGAGCAGAAGCGTCGCCGCAATCGCCAGAAGGATTTGCCGCAACGTCGGGACAAGGTCCTCGCGGAAGCGTCCCTCGCCGAGGCCCGGAAGAAGGAGATCCACGACGCCTACGCGACGCCCGGATTCTTCGAGACCACGCCTCCGGAGACGTTGAAGGCGCTCGAAGCGGAGGACCTCGCGCTCGGAGCCCGCATCGACACCCTGATGGCCGAGTGGGAGACGCTCGAAGCCGAGATCGCCGAGATCTCACGGGCCTGAACGTCCCGGAATCGGAGACACGCCCGACGACGCCGCCCGTCCCGGCCGCGTCTCCGCAGGGAAATGGCCGGGTCGACGTGTGGACCCTGGGATCCACCGGCGTTTCGGACGTGGACCGTGCTTTCCGCGGACGGAGAACTCGGGTGGGACACGACCTCCGAAAATTCCGCGGGATCCGTGGTTCGTCGGCGACCCGATCCGCGTTCCGCGGCCTGGCCCGACTCGTGCTCCTTCGGGGGAGATGCGCACGACTTCCCTTCTTCGCACGTTCTCCGGCGCGTTCGGCGCGTGGACCCTCGCCGCCGGCCTCCTCGCCACGGCCTGCTCCGCGTACAAGCCCGTGGGAGACGGACAGTTCGAGGCGCAGACCGGCGACGACGGCAAGGAGCCCACCGAGACGACGGCCGCCGCGAAGAAGAAGAAGGACGCCGGCACGACCGCCGCGCCGACGACTCCGGAGGTCGACGCGGGGTCCGTCTCGGTCGCGCCCCGCATCACGACCATGAGTCCGGCCACGGTCGCCGCGGGGACGCGCGCCGTCGCCGTCACGATTTTCGGTTCGGGGTTTTCCGCATCGTCCACCGTCGAGGTGAACGGGGCGGCCGTTCCGGCGTCCCTCGAAGCGAGCGGTTCCATCAAGATCACGCTTCCCGACGCGACGACGGCGTCCTCCGGCACCTTGAACGTCGTCGTGAAGACGGGGGCCCTGGCGTCGGCCGCGTCGTCGTTCGTCGTGAGCTCCCCGCAAGCGGCCACGCTCACGAGCCTGTCTCCCCAGACGGCGCAAGCCCGTCGCACCAACACGACCGTGCCGCTCCAGGTGGTGGGCAACGGATTCACGGCGACGTCCCAGGTGCTCGTCGGCGGACGCGCGCTCGCCACCACCTTCAATTCGTCCACGTCCCTTTCGGCGACGATTCCTTCGGACCTCCTCATCGTCGCCACGACCCACACCGTGGCCGTGCGCGAAGGCGCCATCGGCGCGACGAGCAACGCGCTCAACTTCCAAGTCACCCCCGAACCGACGGGCACCGCGGGCACGGGCGGCACCGGAAACGACAACGGCGGCACGTGCGGAGGTCAGGCGACGCGCAACGGCTGCCTCGTGTCGGGCTGCGGTTGGATCGAACCCGCGGGGCCCTGCATCGACGTCGGCAACGGCGGTGGCGGTGGTGGCGGCGGGGGTGGCGGCGGCGTCGGTTGTGGCGCGAACGCGACCCGGACCGGTTGCCTCAACGCCGGTTGCGGTTGGATCGAAGCGAACGGTCCCTGCATCGACCCCGGTGGCGGCGGCGGTGGCGGTGGAGGAGGCGTGTGCGGCGGTCAGGGCACGCGCAGCGGGTGCCTGAACTCGGGCTGCGGTTGGATCGAACCGGCCGGACCGTGCATCGACTGACGTCCCGATTCCCGCGGCGTCAGGTCGTGTCGCCCGCGGGCACGTCGAAGCCCAGGAGTCTCCGTGCGGCGTCCATTTCGGGCGTGTGACGTCCGGACTCGTCCCGGACCACGAACGGCGTCTCCACGATCGGAGGCGCGTCGTGTTCGCCGGGACGCGCACACGAAAAGAGCGTGAAGAGGGCGGGGAGCGTCGCGCGCGGCACGACGTCGACGTGGCTCACCACGGGCAACGCCGCGTCGGCGCAGGCCCGGAGTGCGCGGGCGCGTTGGGCGGTCGGAAAACAGAAGACGAAGCGACCCCCTTCCGCGATCGTGCGGACGGCGGCGCGGCAATAGTCGTTCACGTCCCCCCGCAGCTCGAAGCGTGCGTGGGCGCGCTGCGAATCCGCCGAGACGATGCCGTCCTTCGGGTCGAAGTAGGGTGGACTGCCCGTCACCAGATCGAACGTCCGATGGAGCGCGACCTCCCGGAGGTCGCCGTGGATGGCCGTCACTTTCGCCGTGACGCCGTTCATGGCGACGTTTTCCTGGAACAGACGGAAGCTCACGTCCTGCGCCTCGATGGCCACGAGCGTCGCGTGCGGATGGGCGTCGAGGACGGCGAGACCCACGCTCCCGATTCCGGTCCCGAGATCGAGGAGCGTCGCGGGTCGACGTTCCGGTCCGTGCGTGAGGGCGTACACCGCCGTGAGGAGATCGTCGGTCGAGTGGCGATGGCCACGACGGCGTTGGAAAATGCGGAAGCGACCGGTCAGGTGGTCGCACGTCAACGTCTCGCCCATGGCGGCCCCGAGCTCGGCCATCCGGTGCTCGCGGGTGGTCGCGTCGTACGCGTCGGTCACGCGGCGCCTTCCCCGAACGTGTGACGGAGTTTGGCGACGGCGGCGGGCATGCCCCGGACCCGGAGGCGTGCTCCCCGTTCGTCGTACGTCTCTTCGACCACCCGAGCGGTCTCGTAGACGGTGCCGAGCTGGGATTGTTTGGCGTACGGGACCAGGATGTCCGCTTCCTCCATGCGCGACTCGAAGTACGTCACGATGTAGGCGTGCAAGGCCGCGACGTCCTCCGGACGACGCGAGGAGAGATAGAGGGCTTCGTTCCCGTATTTCCGACGTAGGGCGGCCGCCGCGTCCTCGTCCACGCGATCGAGCTTGTTGAAGAGGAGCACCGCCGCCACGTCCTTCGCGCCGATTTCTTCCAGCACCGAACGGGTCACCTCGAGCTGGTTCTCGTAGGTCGGGTCGGACGCGTCCACGACGTGGAAGAGGAGCGTGGCCTCGAGGGCTTCGTCGAGCGTCGAACGGAACGAGGCGACGAGGTCGTGGGGCAGCTTCTGGATGAAGCCGACCGTGTCGGAGACGAGGATGCGGGGCTTCGTCTCGGGATGGAGCGCGCGCACGGTGGTGTCGAGCGTCGCGAAGAGCTTGTCGGCGACGAGGACCTCGCTTCCCGTGAGTGCTCGCATCCAGGACGATTTTCCGGCGTTCGTGTACCCGACGAGGGCGACCCGGAGCTGGTCCCGCCGCGCGTAGCGCCTGTTGTCCTGTTCCTTCTGGATGAGGACCAGCTCCTCCCGGATCTCGGCCAGGCGGTCCCGGATTTTCCGGCGATCGAGCTCCAGCGCGGATTCGCCCGCACCGCGACCCCGCTGCCGTTCGCTTCCGCCCGTGGACTCCCGCAGGCGCGGGGCGACGTAGGTGAGGCGCGCCATCTCGACTTGCAAGCGTGCCTCGCGGCTCCGCGCGTGGCGGTGGAAGATGTCGACGATGACCCCGGTGCGGTCGAGCACCTTCGCCCCCGTCGCCTTCTCGAGGTTCCGGGCCTGGGTCGGCGTGATCTCGTGATCGACGACGACGACCGTCGCCTTCTTCGACGCGTCGTGGACGCGGGTGGTCCCGTCGCCGCCCTCGTCGTCGTCGTCGGAGTCCTCGTCGTCCTCCACCTCGTCGCCGGCTTCCGCGTTCCACCGCGCCTGGGCCTTGCTCGTCTTCTGGGCCGCGAACGACCCCACGACGCCCGACCCCCCCGTGAGCTTGCCGAGCTCCGCGAGTTTGCCCTTGCCGAGGACGGTTCCCGCCGCGAGGGAATCGCGACGCTGGGAGATCGTGGCGACCACGTCCATGCCCAACGTGTGCACGAGGCGACCGAGTTCGGCGAGGTCCGCCTCGTGTTCGACGTCGGACACGTGGGGAAGGTGCACGGCCACGAGGACCGCGCGATCGCGCTCGACTTCGGTCGAATGGGTCGGAGTGTGCGAAGAACTCATCGAGGCGCGTTCCATAGCGCGATGCCGCCGGTGAGGCCCGCGACGTTCGACCGGACGCGGACATTTTCGGGGAGCGCGATCCGGAGATGTTCCGTGTTCCCGCCGCCCAGGTAGATCACGCGAGGATTGAAGAGCGCGTCGACCTGCTCCAGCACCTTCGCGACGCGTTTGTTCCAGCGCTTCTTGCCGACGTCTTCCAGGGCACGGTTGCCGACGGTCTCCTCGTACGTGCGTCCCTTGGAGAACGGATGGTGCGCGAGCTCCACGTTGGGAACGTAGCGTCCGTCCACGAAGAGGGCGCACCCCATGCCGGTCCCCAAGGTGAGGACGACCTCGACGCCCCGCCCTTGCACGATCCCGAACCCCTGGACGCCCGCGTCGTTCAGCACGCGGACGGGTTTGCGGGTGCGCTTGGCCAGGGCCCGCGCCAGATCGAACCCGCGCCATGCCGGGTCGAGGTTCGGTGCGGACATCGTGACGCCGTCGACGACGACGCCCGGGAAGCCGACCGACACGCGGTGGAACGCCGGAAGCTTCGCGATCAGGCGATGGACGACCGCGAGGACCGCCGCAGGGGTGGCGGGACGTGGCGTTTCCTCGCGGACCCGTTCCGTGACGGGCTTGCCGCGCGGGTCGAGGACGAGGGCTTTCGTTCCGGTGCCGCCGATGTCGACGGCGAGCGTGCGGGGGGACGCGGATTTCGTGGCGGTCGTTCGGGCCATGTCGGGTCGCGCCACGATAGTCGAACATTCGTGGGAGCCCGAGCCTCTTCGGGATATCCTCGGCGTCCCATGGCGTCCTTCTTCACGCCCGAAGCCAAGGCGCGCGCCGAAGCCGCGGTCCGCGCGTTCGAGTCGCACACGTCGGCCGAACTCGTCATCGCGCTCCGCACGACGTCGTCCCGCTACCTCCACGCCCACTTCGGCTGGGGATCGCTCTTCGCGTTCGCGGGCCTCATGGTGCTCCTCTTCCATCCCGAGCCCTTTTCGGTGGAGATGATCCCCGTCGATTTGGTCGTGGCGTACGCGGTCGGTGCGGGCCTCTCCGTCGCGCTCCCGGTGCTCCGCCGGATGTTCGTTCTTCCCGGTCGGCGGAAGTCGGAAACGGCGAAGGCCGCCCGCGCGCTCTTCGTCGACAACGGCATCACGAAGACGACGGGACGGACCGGCGTGCTCGTGTACCTGTCGCACTTCGAACAACGGGTCGAGGTCGTGTGCGACGTGGGCGTGACGCCCGACGCGAAACGCGCCGCCGAGACGGCACGCACCCATCTTCTCCAGGCCTTCGTGCAGGGAGACGTCGATCGCTTCGCGTCCGAACTCGAACTCCTCGGCAAGACCTTCGGCGCGACCATGCCCCGGAGCGCCGACGACGTGAACGAACTCTCCGACGAGGTCGCCTGATGCTCGCCCTCGCGAAAGCCGTGGCCACCGTGGAATCGTGGATCCGCCGGAAGGACCGCCGGCATCTCGTCGTCGGCGCCCTCGTCGTGCTCGCCGTGCTCGCCATGGCCGCCATGGCGTGGGCCGCCTCGCGTCCCGGAGGCGGTCAGTCCTATTCGGGGAGCAGCAGCCGATCGAGCGGGTCGTCCAGCAGCCGATCGAGCGGCGGTTCGTCGTCCGGTGGTGGGGGAGGGGGCGGCGATCTCGTGGCGCTCCTGGTCGTCCTCTGCATCGAACACCCGGTCATCGGAATCCCGATCGCGGCCATCGTCGTCGTCGTCGTCGTCGTGAACGCGCTCCGCAACAAGGACCAGAACGCGAACCAGTGGGAAGCCGGGGCAGGCGCCGCGTCCGCGTACACGGGCGGCGTCGCCGTCGCGAACGCCGGGGCACGTCGAGCCCATTCCGCCCGCACCGAGCTCGCGGAGCTCACGCAGTTCGATCCCTCCTTCTCGCTCCCCGTGTTCGAGGACTTCGTCTACTTCCTCTACGCCGAGATGCACCGGGCGCGCGGTGCGGGCGCCATCGAGATGCTCGCGCCGTACCTCACCGACGGCGTCCGGGCGACGCTCCAGAACAATGGGCAGGTCGCGGAGGTCGCCGGCATCGTCATCGGATCCCTCGCGTACGACGACGTGACGATGGCGTCGAGCGCGGGCGATCACGTCCGCGTGACGCTCGTCTTCGAGTCGAACTACGTCGAGCGGTACCGTCCGCAGGGCGAGCGGCGCTTCTTCGCCCGGGAGCGTGTCGTCCTCTCGCGCACGGCCGGAATTCCTTCCCGGTCGCCCGACAAGTCCACGATGCTCGTGTGCCCGAACTGCGGGGCGCCCCTCCAGGCCATGCGGGGACGCACGTGTTCGTACTGCAACACCGCCGTGACGCCCGGCCAGAAGGACTGGAGCATCCAGAGCGTCCAACTCCTCGAGCGCGAGGAGCGCCCGCCCTTGCTGACGTCGTCGGTCGAGGAGGTCGGTACGAACTTCCCCACGGTCTTCGACCCGCACAAGGACGAGGCCTTCGCGCACCTCTCCCAGAAGGACCCCGCCTTCGCGTGGAACGTGTTCGACGCCCGCGTGCGCACCGTGTTCGAGGCGTTGCAGGTCGGTTGGACCGCCCGCGATCCGCTCCGCGTCCGCCCGTACATGAGCGACAACCTGTTCCAGTCGCAGTGCTACTGGCTCGATCTGTACAAGCAGGCTCGTGTCATCAACCGCACGGACGGAGCGCGGGTCACCCGCATCGATCTCGCCCGCATCACGAGCGACGTCTACTTCGACGCGATCACCGTGCGCGTGTTCGCCACCGGAGCCGACTTCACGGTGCAGGAGTCCGACGGCAAGGTGCTCTCGGGCAACCCGAACAAGCCGCGCGACTACAGCGAATACTGGACGTTCATCCGGGGCGCCCAGAAGCAGGGCGCGCCGAAGGGCGATCGGGTGTGCCCCAACTGCGGAGCACCGCTGCAGATTTCGATGACCGGAAACTGCGCGTACTGCAACGCGAAGGTCACCACCGGCGAGTTCGACTGGGTGCTCTCCCGCATCGAACAGGACGAGGCCTACGTCGGCTGACGACGTCGTGCCGCGCCGCGGTCCCGACGACGGTCCGCGGGACGTTCACTCGAGGAGTGCCAGGAGTTCGTCGCGGGTGATCCCGCCGGCGTGGTTCGCTTCGCCGAGCGCCACGTCCGCGAGCTCCCGCTTCTTCGCCTGGAGCGCGAAGATGCGCTCCTCGACCGTGTCCTTCGCCACGAGGCGGTAGACCATCACGGGGCGGTCTTGTCCGATGCGGTGGGCACGGTCCGCCGCCTGGTCTTCCACGGCCGGGTTCCACCACGGATCGAGGAGGAACACGTGGTCGGCGGCCGTGAGGTTCAGGCCCGTGCCGCCGGCCTTCAAGGAGACGAGCATCACGGGCGGACCTCCCTCGTCCTGGAAACCTGCGACGACGCCGCTCCGGTCCCGCGTGCTGCCGTCGAGCCTCGTGAAGGGAATCTCCGCGTTCCGGAGGTGCGGCTCCACCAGATCGAGCAGGCTCGTCCATTGGGAGAAGACGAGGGCCTTGTGGCCGTCGGCCACGCACTCTTCGAGGGCTTCGAGGACACGCTCGATCTTCGACGACGATTCGGCGGACTGGCCAGGGACGAGCGACGAATGGCAGGCCGCCTGACGCAGCCGAAGGAGCGCCTCGAGGGCCGCGAGCACGCTTCCGCCGCCGCCTTGCCGGAGCTTCTCGATGACGTCCTTCCGGGTGGCGACGCGCACGGCGTCGTAGACGCTGCGCTCGGCCTCGTCGAGCTCGATGGGAATGACCGCGTCCGTGCGCGGCGGAAGATCGGGGAGCACGTCCCGCTTCATGCGGCGGAGCACGAACGGGCGGATCTTCGCGCGGAGGCGTCCGGCGCCGGCGGCGTCCCCGCGGGCGATCGGTGCGACGTACCTCTCGTCGAAGTCCCGGAGTCCGCCGAGAAGTCCCGGGTTCGTGAAGTGCATCACGCTCCAGAGTTCCTCGAGGCGGTTCTCCACGGGCGTACCGCTCAGGGCCACGCGGAAGGCGCCACGGAGTTCGAACGCGGCGCGTGCGGTCTGGCTCGTCGGGTTCTTGATGGCCTGCGCTTCGTCGAGGACGACCACGTCCCACGCGATCTCCGCGAGCTTCGCGGCGTCGAGACGCAGCACCGCGTAGGTGGTCAGCGTCACGTCCGCGTCCGCGTCGAGTTCTCGTCGGGTGCCGTGATAGAGCGACGTGCGGAGGCCGGGTCGGAACCGCGCGATTTCGTCGGCCCAGTTGTGGACGACGCTCTTCGGACAGACGACGAGGCAGCGCCCCTTCATGGCGCAGATCATCTGGAGCGTCTTGCCGAGACCCATGTCGTCGGCCAGGACCGCGCCGAGACCGGCCTCGCGGAGGAATGCGAGCCAGTCGACTCCGACGTCCTGGTAGGGACGGAGTTCCGCCGTCAG
Source organism: Polyangiaceae bacterium (assembly GCA_046351475.1). GTDB lineage: Bacteria > Myxococcota_A > Polyangia > Polyangiales > Polyangiaceae > JAXLYL01. The sequence goes on along the minus strand of JAXLYL010000031.1, from coordinate 23,243 downwards.
GTCCTTCGGGCGGACGCTCTTCGGAATTCCCGTGAAATCATGGAGGAGGGGCTCGAGCTTCGCGAGCTCCATGGGACGTGGCGCTTGCAGGGCCTCGAAGAGGCCACCGAGATCGAGGAGGGAGGCGGTGGAAACCTTCTTTTCGCCGGCCCGCGCGGCGAGCAGATCGGCCACGAGGTGCCCGTGCTCCGCGAGCCAACCCGCCGGGAGCGGCGCCCAACCGCCCCCGTCGAGGGGGACGAGATCGAGTCCGTCGCGCCACGCGCGGAGCACGGTCGCGGCGTCCACACGGCGACCGGCGAACTCGCCTTCGTCCCCCTCGTCGTCGTACCCGAACACGACGTCGAGAGCGCCGTCCGTCGCCTCGATGCGCGCGTGGAGCTCGCGCCGATCGAATATCATGGCGTGACGTTCGTCGCCGGTCCGCGTCTGCCAGTCGCGGAGCTTGGCGGCGAACCGGATGGCGTCGTTCCCGTCGAGATCGACGCGGCGTCCCGGCACGAGGTTCAGTTCGTCGCGCAACTTCCGGAGGAGTTCCCGTTCCTCCGATTCACGACGTGCCGGCATCGCGTCGCCGAGGAGGACGAACGCGCCGGCGTCGACCCGCGCGAGGGGAGGATCGCCGTACACGAGCGTCGGCAGCACCGAGAGCGTGTGTCCGTGGTGCGAGAGATCCATGGCGATGCGAGGCTTCGCCTGCACCGTGGTCCGCGGGAGGCGCTTCGAGACGACGGCGACGGGAATCTTCGCCTCGAGTTCGGGGAGGATCTTCGTGACGAGGAGGCTCGAATCGGTCGCACGGAAGACGCGCCTCAGAGGGAGGCGTTCGAGGAGATCGCCCGTCGTGTCGGTTTCGGCGAGCGGATGCAGCCCCTTCTTCGAGCGTCCCACGCCCTTCGCGACCACGTCGGTGAGGGCGGGATCCTTGTCGACGGTGAGGACGAACGAACCCTCCGGACCGTCGGTGACGGAAGCGCGGGGCACGAGCTCGTCGCCCGAGATGGCGATGGTTTCCCCCTGGAACGTGACGAGATCCGCGCGCTCGAGGGCTTCGAAGATGTCGTGGATACGGGCGGTGGGGACGACTTCGCGGGCGGGGTTTCCGAGGATGCGGTCCACGAGCAGATCCTCGTGCGTGGGCTCGAATCCCGGCGGGAGCGACTTGCCCCGTCCCAGGTCCACGTGGAGGGAACCCGTGTACTTCGTCGCCGCGCCGGCACCGTCCACGAACAGGCGCGTGAGCGTGAGGAGTCGCTCCCGCTTCGCGAACCGGTATTCGAGGCGCGTTCCCGAGGTCGCGCGCTTCGCCCCACGTTTCGACGACGGCGAGGACGCGGGGGCCGCGGGGACGGCCGTCGTGGCGGACGCGTCGTCGTCGCTCGGGTCGTCCTGTCCCCACCGGATCGCCGCGGCGGCGACGTGCGCGCAGGGGTCGACCTTGCCGTTGCAGTCGCAGGACCACTCGCCGTCGTCCGGGTAGAGCGTCACCGTGGGGGCGATCGCGAATCCAGGCGCCTTCACGCGGAACGTGGGCTCGCTCGATCGCGGGACCTTCGTCACCGCGCTCTCGCGCACGAGTTTCACGCCCTGGGACCAGAGGGCGGGCAAGCACGCGGTGCGGACGTCGTCGAGGAAGGTTCCCATGCGGGTCGTCCCGGTCGAGGCCTCCGAAATGCGAAAGGGTCACGCGCCAGGGACGCGTGACCCGATCGAGGAGCCCGACGGGGCCGACCAGATTAGAATACATCCGGAATTCGGAGCCCCTGAATCGGACTCGCCCGAAGAGCGAGCGACACCGATTCAGGGTCGATTCGCGAACGTGTGGCCGGGAATCCCGGCGGCCCTCACGAAAGCATCCGGTACGCGGATGCTTTCGGGGCTCACTCCTTGCCTGAACCCTTCTTGATCTCGCCGCTGCAGAGCTTTTGCTTCGCGGCCATGGAGAGGGACTTCCACTCGTTCGAGGCGGCGGTCTCGAGCTCGAGCGACCCGTCGCTGTCGAGCACCAGGCGGTGGCACTTCGTGCCGTCCGGCGCGATCCACACGCGACGCTGACCTTCGGCTTCGACGTAGGAGGGCTTGCCGACGCGCTTGGTGATGACCGAGGACGCTTCGTCCACCGTCTTCGCGCTCTTGGCGGCCGAAAGCGCACCGTCGAGATCGAAGCGGCTCTTCTTCTTCACGTCCTTCGCGGGCGTGAGCACCACCTTCGGGACCGTGGACTCTTCGAGGGCTCCGTTCACCGCGAGGGGATCGAGCACGTCGAGCGCGGCCGGACCCATGGGTTCCGGGGCCTGAGGCAGGAGGGCCGTCGGCTGCGGCGGTTTCGCCGTGGTCGCCGGGGCGGCCGGAATCTCGGACGGCTTGGTGGTGGTGACCGTGGTGTCCGAGGCCGACTTCGCGGGGTCCTGGGAACCGGCGCAAGCGACGAGGAGGGCACACGCGGGAACAGCGAGAATCCAGGGGGTCTTCATGGGCCTGGCTCTACCTCGCGATCCCGGAGGGAGCAATGCGGCCACGGTCCAGGAACGGACGGCGCACAAAAAAAGAAGGCCCGACCTCGTTTCCAAGGCCGGGCCAAGAGTCAGCGGACTCGTTCAGCCGGTAACGCGAACGTTCTCAGCCTGGAGACCCTTCGGGCCGCGCTTCACGTCGAATTCCACGGTCTGCCCCTCTTGGAGCGTGCGGAAGCCGGTCGCCTGAATCGCAGTCTGGTGGCAGAAAACATCTTCCCCGCCGTCATTCTGCTTGATGAAGCCGAAGCCCTTCGTCTCGTTGAACCACTTCACAGTTCCAAATGCCATCGCGTTACCGTTTTCCTTTTGATTCGGGAGCTACGTGCTCCTCGAGTCCGCACTCTTGGAAGTGCGAGGCCCCAGAAATAGCAGAGTGGGGGGCCCCGTCGACAGGAATGTTCACGAATCGCCTTCGTTCACGATCCCCGTGAAATCCCGGTGGATTTCCTGGAGTCAAGGCTCGTCGCGGACGCAACGTACGCCGTAGGTGGACGACGCCGAGAGGGACACGGTGATGAGCCGAGCGTCGTCCACGTCCACGCCCCGCGCGGTGGAATCGGGGGAGGTGGCGCTCAGCGTCGACGAGAAGAATTGGTTCGGTGGCGACGACGAGGACGTTCCGCCGTCGGTCACGGGTTTCGCCGCGACGGCGAAGATCGCGGTGTCGAGGGCGGGGTCGTGGCGCGTCGGATCGAGCACGCCCACGAGCTCCTTCAACGTCGGCAGTCGGAAGTTGCCGCGGCTGCCGAGGACGAGCCGTTTGCAGTAGGTCGTCGCGGCCGTGGCCGTCATGCGCTCGTGGGGCGCTTCCCGTTGCCAGGCCACCTTCGCGAACCGATCGAGCACGACGTCGTGGTCGACGGTGAATTGGGGGAAGCGATCGGGGGCCTGGGCGCTCCGCACGCAGACCGTTCCGGCCTTCGCGCTCTCGAAGCCGCTCGAGGCTTCCATGCCGCCGGTGAACGTCACCATGGACACGGGAATGGACCGTTCGCCGCCTTCGGAATCCCAGGCGCGGGTCGACGTCCAGATTCGCGCGTCGGCGATCGTGGTGAGGGAAGGGGGAGCCAGGATCGGCGCCGCGCCGCTCAACGTCGTCTTCGAGACGAAGTCGACGATGGACCAGAGCTCGACGCGGGTCGGCGTGCGCCAGTCGGTGTGGCCTCCGAGCCGGAGGTTCTTGCACCACGCACGTGCGTCGTCCCAACCCATGTCGGCGCTGGGCGTCCGGAGCCACTCGAGGCCTGTCTTCGTGTCCACGGCCGTGCCGAGGCCCTTGTACACGACGAAGCGATCGGCCGTGATCGGGTCCACTGGGATGGGCCAGAGCGGCCGTTCGTAGACGTCGTCCGCGAGGAGGGGGTGTTCGACGTCGTAGGAGGCGGGCCGAGCAGGATCGTCGCCCGAGACGGTGGAGTCGGGAGGGGCCGTCGGATCGAACTCCTTCGCCTCGATGCCCACGATTGCCTGGCAACCCCCGGCGACGAGCACGCACGCCAAGGACACGCCGAGGAGCGCCACGCGGAGGAGGCCGAACGCAGGCGTGCGCATCAGAACCTCACCGCGAAGCCCTGGGAGGTGGGCACGAACGCCGTCGCTTTCGTGGGGATCGGCGTCCCGTCGGCGGGCGCTCCGGGGACGGCGTGCGATCCGGACGTGAGGAGGAGCCAGGTGGCGACGGCCGCGCCCGTGAGCCCGACGCCGAACGCGACGTTCGACGCCCACGCCGAACCGTTCGCCTGGTCCGCGAGGGCGACGGCCCGTGCGTCGGCGCACCGGACGTTCTTGCACAGCGAATCGCTCTCGCCGTTCTTCGCGATGGCGTCCGCGCCGAAGCCGACGCCGAACAGCACGGCCACGGCGGCGCCTCCGTAGGTCACCCACGCGGCGGTGCGACGTGGGTCGCGTACGACGTTCCTCGTGGTCGTCGTCGGCGCGGTCGCAGGATTCGGCGTGTCGACGGGGACGACGACGTTCGCGACGGCGCCCGGATCGACGGCGACGTCGAACGCATGCATCGTCCCGTCCCGCCGGCCGGCCTCGACGCGGTGGGATCCCGGGTCCACGGGCACGCCGCCTTCGAGGGCCGCGTCGGGCACGGGGGCACCATCGACCTTCACGACGTGATCGGACGCGGGGGACCGGAAGGTGACCACGATCCGCGGGACGCGCGCACGGAGTTCGCGCACGCGCTCTTCCGCGAACGGGATCCGATCGTCGCGGCGATCCCGCTTCGCCAGGCTGAGCGCCTCCGCGTACTCGAGCCACGCGGTCGCGAGGCGGCCGGCCTTCTCGTGGCAGACCGCGAGGTTGAGCAGGGTTCCGCCTCCCGGATCGAGCCGTTGACTCTCCTCGAGCTTCGGGCACGCGCGCGCGACGTCGCCCGAGTCCATGAGGGCCCGCCCCTCGTCGAAGAGGGACTGGGCGAGGGTCGCTTCGGTGGGCGTCACGGCGTGGGCGACCCTCGGGAACGCGGACGCGGACGCGACGACGAACGCGGCCGCGAATGCGAGTAGCGTCCCGGATCGGGGACGTCGGGGGGCGTGCATGGCGGAAGGCACGTAGCGCACGGCCAGGGAAATTCCAATTCCGTGGGCCTCCCCCATGTCGTGCCCGATTCCGTGCGACCGCGTGAGTCGTCGTGGCTCCTCCGGATGCCATGTTCGTCGCCATGAACTCTCCCTCCCGGGGTCGCGCTTGCGGATCCGTCGTCCTCCTCGCCTTCCTCGCTCCAGCGCTCGGCGGCTGCGGCGTGAACGAAATTCCGCCGCCGAAGGCCCCCGCGAAGGAGCTGCCGACGCTCGAGGACGTCCCCACGGACCCCCCCGATCCCGGCGACGGCCGCGTGGTGCTCGACACCCCGAACGTCAAGGCTTCGGTCGTGGAGGTCGCGGCGATCGGTGCCGGAGTCGTGAGCTACGGCGGATACACGGCGCAAGCGACGAGTATCGCGACGCGGCCCGTGTGCAACGTCACGCCGTGTGTCGTGGACCTCCGCCGCGGAGCGCACACCCTCGTGTTCCAGTCGACCACGGACGAGGACAGAAAGAGCGTCCTCGCCCTCGACGTGAAGTCCAAGCCGATGGTCGTGCGCCACGAAGTGGGGAGCCAGACGCACCATCGGGAACTTCAGTTCGCTGGTGCCTCGATCCTGACCCTCGGCCTCACGAGTGCATTGGTTGGAGGTCTGTTCGCGGGGGTGAGTGCGATGGCATCGAACCGCGGGTCGTCGTCGTCCGTCGGCGAGATCGGGACGCCGCTCCTCGTCGGCGGTGTGCTCGGTACGGCCGTCGGAGCGGGCATGCTGTATTTCGGGCGACCCGAGGTCCAGAAGGGCGCCACCACCGAGTTTCCGCTCGAGAGCGTGTCCCCCGAGAAACCCATCGGCCCGACGACGGCGGGAAATACGTGGTGACATGCCCCGGTGACGGGACGCGGAGACTCCCGGCGCCGACGTTCACTTCCGATCGGACAGGCCGTGGTCGTCCTTCGCGTCCCTGGGCGAGGTCTTCGGTTCGTCCGGCCTCGCGACGGCGGAGGCGGACGCGGAAGGGGACGGGAACGCGGTGACGAGCGGCGCTCCGACGCTTCCCGTCCTCCGCGGCGCCGACTTCGCAGGCGGCGTCGACCGAGGCGCGTCCGGAACCGGGACGCTCGGAATCGGACTCGCGGTCGTGACGGCCGCCGCGGTGGACGTGTCCGCCGGTCCGGAGGACGCCATCGCGGCCGGCGCCGTGGTCGCCGCGACGGGCGACGACGGCACGGGCGCCGGAGTCGGAGCGTTTCCGCGCGCGACGAACCACGTGGCGAGGAGGCCGACGAACAGAGCCGACATCGCCGTCACGGCGATCCCGACGCGCGTCCGCGTCGCCGCGCCCGCGGGAGGCTTCGACGGGGGCGCTTGGGACGACGCGACGTGCGACGGCGCGTCCTTCACGAGACGGAGCGCGTCCTCGAGGGCGCGTACGGAAGGGAACCGCGCCTCGGGATCCTTCGCGAGGCAACGGGACACGACGGCGTCGAAGGCGTTCGAAATGCCCGGGCGTGCCGCGCGGACGCTGGGCACGGGACCCGTGGCGATGCGCGTGCACAGGGCGAGCATCGAGGTCTCCTCGAAGGCGGGTTTTCCGACGACGAGCTCGTAGAGGATTCCGCCCAACGACCAGATGTCCGCGCGGGCGTCCACGGAACGTGAGCTCTCGATCTGCTCCGGCGCCATGTAACGCGGCGAACCGAGGACGACGTGGGACGACGTGAGCCCCCCCGAACTCGACCCGACGTCCTCGGCGGCCTTCGCGATGCCGAAGTCGAGGATCTTCACGAGGGGAGGGGCGTCGGGACGGGGACACGCGAAGAGGTTCGCGGGCTTCAGATCGCGGTGGATGATCCCACGGGCGTGGGCTTCCGCGAGCCCCCGGCACGCCTGGAGGACGACGTCGACGGCCTCCCTTTCGGACATGGGGCCGTCTTCCGCGAGCCACGTCGCGAGGTCGCGCCCCTCGAGCATCTCCATCACGATGTACGGAGCCCCGGAGTCGAGGGTACCGACGTCGTGCACGCGGACGACGTGTTCGCTCGCGAGCCCCGCCGCCGCACGCGCCTCGCGGACGAAACGCGCGGAGGCTCCCGGATGGAACATCACCTCCGGAGACAAGACCTTGAGGGCCACCTTCTGCCGGAGGACTTCGTGTTCCGCGGCCAGGACGATGCCCATGCCGCCGGCTCCGAGACGACGGAGGACGCGGTATTTCCCGCCCACGAGATCGCCCTCGGCCAGGGGCTCTTTCCCATCGGACGCGGCCTTCGGCGCGGGAGCCGGTCCGGCATCCGGGGCGGAGACCGTCGCGCCCCGACCCAGGTGCTCGTCCTTCGCCAGTTCGGAGACCAGGGCGCGGCACTCCGTGCAGGACGCCATGTGGGCCTCCACCTCGGTTCGTCGCGACTCCGCGAGCGAGCCGTCCACGAGCGCGAGCACGGTCGCCTCCGTGAGGCATCGCGGTTCGGGAGGAGGGAGGCTCATGGGGGATGCTCGACGGGCAACGGCCGGCCGTTATACTTGCCGCGTGACCGACGTGCGACCCCTTTGCTCGCAGTTTTCGCGAGGTTTCGGCGAGGGCGCGCCCCCGTCGTCGGATGCGCTCGAAGCCGCGCTCGCGAAGGCGCTCGGCGAGGCGGAAGCGGTCCACCCGAAGGTGAAATGGCCGTCGTCCGAGTTCGCCCGTGTCGTGGGAGCCCGGCTTTCGGGCGGCCGTGTGGACGGCGCGAGCCTGCCCGCGGTCGAGGACGATCTCGCGGCCCTGGCCTTGGTCGACCTCCGCCTCGCCGCCGCCGCCGCCGAGGGGGATCGCGAGGCGTTGACGATCCTGGACCGCGACTACCTGGGGGACTCGCTCGCACGACGCCTCGTGGGCCTCCGACTCTCGGAATCCGAGCTCGACGAAGTTCGCCAGCGGGTCCGTGTGGACGTGTTCGCTCCGCGGGACGACGGTCCGCCGCGCATCGGCGAATACGAAGGTCGTGGTCCGCTCGCCGCCTGGCTCCGCGTGACGGCCACCCGCATCGTCTTCAAGATGCGACGCGGCAAGGTCAACCAGGCGGACTCCGACGAGGACGCGCTCCTCGAGGAACGTTCCGCCGGCGACGACCCCGAGCTCGCCCACTTCAAGCGCGTCTACCGGGTCGCGTTCAAGGCCTCGTTCGAGGAGGCCTTGCCCTCGCTCACGGACAAGGAACGCCTCCTCCTCCGACAGAGCGTCCTCGACGGACTCGGCATCGACGAGCTCGGCGCGCTCCATGGCGTGCACCGTTCGACCGCCGCGCGCTGGCTCGAGAGCGCGCGAGCGCACCTCTTCGACGAGACGAAGAAGCGATTCATGGCGCGCGCCAACGTGGACCCGAAGGGGCTCGCGAGCGTGCTCCGACTGGTCGAGAGCCAACTCGACATGAGCCTCCGTCGGGTGCTTTGACGTCGGCGTCCGCGGACGGCGCGGGGCACCGCGCGGGAGGACGAATCAGGCGCTGGGAGCGGGCATCGACGCTCGGACGCGCATGGACTCGCGGAGCGACTCCTTCAGCGTCGCGCGATCGGACTCCGTCGGCAGGCCCCACCCCGGGGCGTACCCGAAGACGTCCCGCGCCGGTCGCGTCTCGAACGCGTGGAGGATGTCGAAGTGATCGAGGGGGACGAGGGCGGGGTGCACCTCGCCGCACGCGTTCGCGATCTGGAGGAACTCCTTCCGGAGCGTCATGAGGTAGTTCGCCAAGCGCGCGGACTTGAGGGTGGGATCCAGACCGCCGACGAGCCACGGCGTCTGGGTCGCGACACCGGTGGGGCAGTGTCCCGTGTGGCAAAGCTGGGCCTGGATGCAGCCGATGGACAACATCGCCTCGCGGGCGACGTTGATCATGTCGCACCCGAGGGCGATGGCGAGCATGCCCTGCTCGGGAAAACCGAGCTTGCCCGAGCCGACGAAGACGACGTTCTCGTGCACGCCCCGTTCGGCGAACGCCCGGTACACGGAGGTGAAGCCGAGCTTCCACGGGAGCGAGACGTGGTCCGAGAAGACGAGGGGGGCCGCGCCGGTGCCACCTTCGCCGCCGTCGATGGTGACGAAATCCGGAGCGCGCCCCGTGGTCTCGATGGCTTTCGCCAGATCGTGCCAGAAGCCCATCTGGCCGACGGCCGACTTGATGCCGACCGGCAACCCGGTCTCGTCGGCGATGCGTTCGACGAAATCGAGGAGGGACGAGACGTCCGAGAACGCCGAATGGGCTGCGGGGCTGATGCAGTCCCGACCCATGGGAATGAGTCGGATCCGGGCGATCTCGGGGGTGATCTTCGCCGCGGGCAACACGCCGCCGAGCCCCGGCTTCGCGCCTTGACTCAACTTGATCTCGATGGCGCGCACCTTCGCCGTCGCGAGGGTCTCCTTGAACTTCTCCATGGAGAAGTTGCCGTCCGCGTCCCGGCATCCGAAGTAGCCCGTGCCGATCTGCCAGATGATGTCGCCGCCGGAACGGTGCGGGTCCGCGATGCCGCCTTCGCCGGTGTTTTGCATGGCGCCCGCGATCGCGACGCCGCGGTTGATGGCTTCGACGGCCGCGCGACTGAGCGAGCCGTAGCTCATGGCCGACGTGTTCACGATGGACGTGGGACGGAACGCCTTCCGCCGCTTCCGGTGTCCGCCGAGGACCTTCGCGGAAGGACACGCGTAGGTCGGGTCGTAGCCGGGCTCGCCGACGTGCGGAGCGTGCACGGGAAACGCCGCGTGCCGGATGATCATGTACCCGGGCGTGCGTTCGAGGTCGTTGTCGGAGCCGAAGCCGAAGTAGTTGTTCTCCTTCTTCGACGACGCGTACACCCACCGGCGCTGGTCGCGACTGAAGGGACGCTCCTCGTCGTTGTTCGTGACGATGTATTGGCGGAGCGGACCGCCGAGGGCCTCGAACCAGAAACGGAACCGGCCCACGATGGGGAAGTTCCGGATGATCGAGTGCGCGCGCTGGAGGCGATCGTGGATCGCGACGGCGAGGAGGAACGCCACGAGGGCGGAGAGGGCCCAGACCATGGCGCTACGGTACCGAATCGGGCCGTCCGGACGAGTGGTGAAATGTGGGAACGGGCGACATCGCGCCCTTTGTTCCCACCGCCGAAGGATTCGCGGTTCGGACTAGATCGAATCGCCGGGGCGTTCGTCGGACGAACATGGCTCTCTCCCGCACCCCGATCGTCGCCGCTCTCCTCCTCTCTCTCTCGGTCGCGCCCGCCTGCTCGCGATTCGGCGGTCACGATTCCGCCCCGGCCGGGTCGAAGGGAGGGAGCAGCGCCACGGTGGAATTCGCGACGGCCTCGGCGCCGCCTCCTCCCCCGGCGGCGTCCGCCTCGCCCCTGGTCGCCCAGGGAGCTCTCGCCGCGATGTCCCCGACTCCGGCCGATTCCGAGGAAGGTCGTCGCGCCAAACTCGACGACGGCGTGCGCGCCGAAGCGAAGCCGAAGTCCGAAGCGAACGCGTACGCGCGCCGCATCATCAAGAACGCGACGCTCGACATCGTCGCGAAGTCCCCGACGTCCGCGCGCGGGACCTTGACCGACATCGTGGTCTCGAAGGGCGGGTACGTGATTTCCTCGGACGTCGCCGAGAGCGGCGAAGCGGGGAGCGTCCGTATCGTGGCGCGTGTCCCCTCCGAACGCTTCGAGGAGACGCTCGACGCCATCCGGCGTGCGGGCAGCGAGGTCGCGCGCGAGAACACCTCGGGGCAGGACGTCTCCGAGGAGTACGCCGACCTCGAGGCCCGTGTGCGGGCACAACGGGCCGTCGAGTCCCAGTACCTCGAGATCATGAAGCGGGCGAACACGATCCCCGAGACGCTCGCGGTGCAGCAGAAGCTCGGCGAAATCCGCACCGAGATCGAGCGCGCCGAGGGACGGCGCCGCTACCTCGAGAACCAGAGTTCCATGTCGACCATCACGCTCAACGTGTCGAAGGTGGCGCCCATGCCCGTCGTCGAATCGGAGCCGGGCTTCGCGCGCAGCGTGAAGGAAGCCGCCCACGATTCCCTCGCCATCAGCGTGAACCTCGTGAACGGCGGCATCCGGATGACGGGAGCGCTCGCGCCCTTCGTCGTGTTCTTCGGAATCCCGATCTTCTTCACCGTGCGCTTCGTGCGTCAGCGTCGGAAGCGGGCGGCGTTCGCTTCCGCGTGAACCACGCGTAAGGGCCCAGTCCCGAGAGGACGAGCCCGAGACCGATGCCGGCGTCCCGAGGGTCGGACAGGACGGTCTGGACGAGGAAGTAGGCGGCGAAGAGGACGAACAGGACGGGGGACCACGGATACCCGAGCGCCCGGTAGGGTCGCGGCAAGTCCGGGCGCTTCTTCCGCAGGACGACGACGGCGGCACCCGCGAGGGCGTAGAAGAGCCAGGACGTGAAGAGCGCCGCCGTGAGGAGCTGTTCGTACCGTCCCGTGAAGACCAGGGCGACGGACCAGACGGCGAGGATGCCGAGCGCCACCGTCGGCGTCCGGAACCGCGGATGCACCGTCGCCGCGGCCCGGAAGAACATGCCGTTCTTCGCCATGGCGTAGAGGACGCGCGGCCCGGTGAGGATGCCGCCGTGGAGCGAGCCCACCACGGCCAACATGACGAGACCGAGAGCGAGCGGAGTTCCCGCGCTGCCGAACGCGTGGCCGGCGACGACGGTCGTCGAGAGCTCGGTCCGGGCGAGACCTCCGAGACCCAGGACGTGGAGGAACGACCCGGTGACGACGGCGTAGACGAGCGCCACCGCCGTGACGGAGAGGATCGTCGCCAGGGGGAGATCGCGGGACGGGCGCTTCATCTCCCCGCCCACGCATCCCGCGTAGACCCATCCGTCGAACGCCCACATCGGTTGGAGGAGCGCCGTGGTGTAGGAGGTGAACGTCAGGGCGGGAACGACGCGCGGCGACGACGGGGCCGGCAGCGTGAGCGGGGGCTTCAGGAACGCGGCGATCGCCAGCACGAGGAGCAGCCCCACCTTGCCCACGGTCATCAGGTTGTTCGCCGCGGCGGATGCACGCACCCCGAGGACGTTCAGTCCCGTGAGCACGAGGATGCACCCGCACGCGACCAACTTGGTCGTCACCGGACCGAGATGCGCGAGGTCGCCCAGGTACGACGCGAAGAGCACGGCGACCGCGGCGTTGCCCGCCGCGAGGATGACGGCGCACTCGGCCCACCCGTACAGGTAACCCCACACGGGCCCGTACGCCTCCCGGAGGTAGACGTACATGCCGCCGGTGTCGGGAAGCGCCGCGCCGAGTTCGGCGACCGAGAGCGCTCCCAGGAGCGAGAAGCCCGCGGCCACGGCCCAGACGACGAAGAACATCGGGAGGCTCGCGACGTTGGACGCGACGGCCGTACCCGCGGCGAAAACGCCCGATCCCACGATCGTCCCGACGTTGATCATGGTCGTGTCGAAGACGCCGAGCGTCCTCTTGAGGGCAGGGAGCGTCGGGGCGGGAGCGCGATCTTCGGCGGCCACGCGGCCGTCTACTTCCGGGCGACGTAGAGGACGGAGTCGTCCCGCGCATCCTCGCCGACGGACCGGCCGTCGAGACCGAAGCGGTGGAGCACGCCCGAGAAGCCCACGCTCGCGAGCTGTTCGGCCTGCTTCGCGGGGGAAATATAGTAGAGCATGGTGCCGTAGTCGTGGCAGGCGTCGTTGATGATGGAGTAGTCGGGGCCGCGGAGATCGCTCGGACGCAGGCGGTTCCGGTTCCGGGCGCGGCGGAGAGTCTGGCGGAGGAACCGGGCCGCGCGCACGGCGAACGCGGCGGGGTTCAAGGTCCGCTCGAAGTCGGGGAAGACGAAGCCGGCGTCGTGCCGCTCGCTCCTCTGGTTGTGGTTCGAGAAGACGAAGTGACCGCCTTTCGCGAGCACGCGGTGCACCTGGCGGAGGATGGCGAGGCGATCCTGGTGGGCGACCATGCCGATGCCATTGCACGAGAACACCACGAGCTGGAAGGCGCCGTCCCCGAAGTTTTCCAGGGTGCGCGCGTCGGCGAGCTCGAAGCGGCGATCGGGGAACCGGCGTTTGCACGCCGCGATCATGGCCGGCGAGTTGTCGATGCCCACGTAGTCGGTGGAGATCCGCGAGAGCGGGCCCACCGTGCGTCCGCCGCCGACGCCGATGTCGAGGATCGGGACCCCCTTGATCGCGTCCCCGAGGGCATCGAAGGCCGATCGCTCCGCCGCCTCCAGATCGCTCCACATGGAGTAGATCCGGACGACGTCGGCGTCCTGCATCGTCTTCAGGTTGGTGGCGTCCACGATCGACGGCGTCGTCATGGCACGAAGCCTAACGCCGAAGGTGGGTCACGTCATCGCGGACGGGGCTTGCCCGTCGGTTTCGTCCCGTAACGTTTCGGTCCTTCGCGTCCGGTGCCGTAGCCGCGGAACGGTGCCGAGGGGCCCTTCGACGCGTGAGGCGCGGGCCGTGATTTCGGTGAGGCCGGAGCCGGGCGGGATCGCGGCGACGGCGGCGCGGGTCGGGACTTGGGCGAGGCGGGCGCAGGTCGGGACTTGGGCGAGGCGGGCGCGGGTCGGGACTTCGGAGATGCCGGAGCCGGTCGCGAACGGGGCGCGGCGGGCGCGGGTCGCGAACGCGGGGCGGGCGGGGGCGCCTGCATCGGCACGATGACGATCTTCGGATCCCGCGGATCCGGACGACCGGCTTGCATGGCGAAGCTCTCGGCGACGTCGCGCGCGATGTCGACCTCGGAGGCCACCGGTCCCACGCGGATCGCGCCGACCTGTTTGCCTTCGATGCCGCCGCGGCGGCACATCATCGCGAGGAGGCGCCGGGTGTCGGCGCCGTGACGCTGACCCCAGGACACACGGAACGTCGTGAAGCCGTCCTCCGACCCGGCCCGTCGTTCGCGCGGAGGACGATCCTCCCGCGGCGGCCTGTCGAACGAACGTTCCCGTGCGCCTTCGCGCGTGCGCGGACCTCGCTCGAACGTGGAACCGGACTCGCGGGGACCGCGTGCGCCGTCGCGGGGAAGCGACTTGCCGGCGCCGACGATCGTGTCGACGACCTCGGCGTTCCGGACGAAGCGGGCGTGCGTGGGGCCGCGGAAGCCGACCCTGAGGAGGAGGCGCGCGATCGTGCGGGTGGTCTCGCCGGCTTCGGCGATGCGTTTGGAGAGGGCCCAGAAGGCGTCGTCGTAGCCCTCGAACCCTTCCGGATCCGGACGCAGGAGCTCTTCGTAGAGGCGCTCCGCGCGGGCGGCGTGGATGTCATCCGGGTTCGGCACCTTCGCCACGCGCGCCTGGATGCCGGCGCGCTTGAGGAGGAACGAGAGACGGGGGAGGGCCGGCTTCGCGACGAGGGAGATGCTCGTGCCCTTCTTGCCGGCGCGTCCCGTGCGACCGCTCCGGTGCGTGTACGTGTCGGCGTCGTTCGGGGGCTCGCCGTGGATGACGCGCGAGATGTCCTGCACGTCGATGCCGCGCGCGGCGACGTCGGTGGCGACGAGGACCTTGAGGTGGCCCCGTTTGAACCCTTCGAGGGCGCGGATGCGCGCGGCTTGTTCCATCTCGCCCGAGAGCGAGGCGACGGGAAATCCCTCGTTCGCGAGGGCCCGAGTGACCTCGGCGACGTCGGCCCGGGTCCGCGCGAAGATGAGGGTGGTCTCGTCTCCCGCGAGGAGGAGGAGGTTGATGATGACGTCGAGGCGGTCCCGCGGGGAGACCACGTGGATCACGTGATCGATGTCGGCGTTCGCCGTGCCGAGGCGCGTGCCCTCGACCTCCGTCGGGTTCGACTGGACCTTGTTCGCGAGCGTGAGGACCTCGCGCGCGAACGTCGCCGAAACGAGGTGCGTGCGCCGACCCTCGGGCGCGCTGGCGAGGATGGCTTCGATGTCGTCGCGGAAGCCCATGTCGAGCATGCGATCGGCCTCGTCGAGGACGATGGCGCGGACCTCCGACGGATCGATGGTCCCGCGTTTCAGGTGGTCGAGGAGACGGCCGGGCGTCGCCACGACGACGGCGGGGCCCACCGCGAGACGTCGGACCTCGTCACGGAAGCTCGTGCCGCCCGTGACGGAGGCGACGCGCGCGGCCAGCGGTTCGTAGAACCAGGTGAGTTCGTCGTCGACCTGCTTGGCGAGCTCCCGCGTCGGCGTGATCACCAGGGCGCGGGGCAGGGCGATGCCCTTCTTCGCGCTCGTGTCGCCGCCGACGGCGTTCCGGAGGACGATGCCGATCGCGAGGGTCTTTCCCGATCCCGTCTGCGAACTGATGCGGAGATCCTGGCCCTCGAGGGCCGGGTCGAGCACCGCGAGCTGCACGCGGGTCAGCGATTCGTAGCCTTTTTTGTCGAGCGCCGAGGCGAGCGCGGGGCCGAGAGTCGCCCTCCAATCGAACGTGTCCATGCACGCCGACACCTATCAGACCGGCGTCCCGGGACGCGAGCAATCCGCGCGGATTCCTTCGTCTTCCTCGGCTCGATCGTCAATTCGACGCGCAAGGTGCCCGGAGCGTGGTGCGCGCCGTCACCGCGACGACGACGCGGAGGTAGTTGGCGTGCGCGTGGACGCCGGTGATCTCGACCTTGTCGACGTCCCCGCGGAAACAACCGAGTCCCTGATCGAAGGAGATGGTCTTCGACAGGTGTTCCCGGACGCCTCGGACGCGCTCCGCGACGTCGAGCCGGAGCGCGGCACGTGCCTGGTCGCGGATCGTGTCGCCGTCGGTCATGGCCTTGAGCTTCAGGAGGAAGTTCCGGGTCTCGATGGTCGGCTCGAGATCCGGCAGGCGCACTTCGTTGTCGACCACCGTCGGGTGACCCGTGAGGTAGAGGTCGCCGTCGAGATCGGTGTCGATGCCGAGCTTGTGGACGGGGCCGTGCAAGTGGAGACGCAGCACGAGGTCGCCCTGGGACGCGTAGAGCTCGGGTGTCTCGAGGTAGAGTTCCGGGTACTCCTTCGAGAAGTGGAAGCGACCGTCCGTGAAGGTGAGTTGCATCGCCTTCGCGAGTTCGTCGTAGCGCGCGGCGATCGGCACCGTGACCGTGAACGGACCCGGTACGATCGTCGCGACATTGGCGAGCGGTGGCAGCGGTGCGATGGGCCCGTCTTCGGTGCACGGCAACGTGACCTGGGGCGCGACGATCATCGCGAGATCCTTCTCGAGACCGTCGGCCAGGATGGTGGGGCCGGCCTCGATGCCGAGGACGCGGAGCCGTGCGCAGCCCCGCGCCTCCGCGAGCGGGAATTCGATGGGCTTCGAGAGCCGCCCGTACGCTTCGTCGAGGGTCGTCCGGAGGTCGTAGCTGAAGTCCTTCACCTTCTGCTTGATCACGCCACCCACGGTGTCGAGGACGCCGAGCACGGAGTCGGCGACGCGGAGACGACGGTCCGTCGACGTGACCTGCACGTCCACGCCCTGGAGCTTCACGCGGTACTCCGAGCTCACGATGGGCTCCGCGATCACGTGGACACGCATCGGCAGCTCGACCTTCGTGAGCGGCAGTTCGACGGTCGCGAGGACGTCGGTATCCACTTCGATGCGTCCTTGGGAGAACGCGAGCTCGAACGGCTTCCGGTGCCAACGGTACTTCCGCGGCGCGTGGAGCGCCTCGAAGGTGCCCTCGTCGTCCGTGGGTACCGCGCCGTCGAGCGCGTCCCGGAGGAGCGTGCCCGTGAGCGTGACGTGGGTGGTCACGCGCGATGGGCTCGGGTCGGCCACGGGAACGCCGGGACCTTCCGCGGGTCGCGCGGGGTACACGGCGCCGAAGCGCGTGCACGCCGACCCGGAGGAGAGCGCGCCGAGAACGAGTGCACCCAGGACGAGACGAACGGGAGTGGAAGGGGATCGGAGGGGAGTGGCGTCGCCGGGGCCGGACATCGTTCGGTTCGTTTCCTTACTCATGGCCTCGGAGGGCCACAACCGCCGACGAAGGTCTCGCGGAAACGGGACGACCGGATAGAGTGCCGCCCATGAACGCGTCGACCTCGTCCTCCATTCCGCGCCGGACCCGTTCCTCGTCCTCCGGCACGCTCCGCACCGCGGCGACGTTCGCCGCCGGAGCGGCACTGCTCCCCGCGTGCGGAGGGGTACCGGCGCCGGCGGTCACGGGCTCTCTCCCGCGCGCGACGCCCAAATCGGAGGTCGAATCCGCGCTCGGTCCGTCGGTGTGTCCGAAGGACTTCGACGCGGCCGCCTTCTTCGCGCGTCACGCGAAGCTCTGGGGAACCCGCGCCGCCATCGACGCGTCGTTCCCGAAGGTCTTCCGGTACGAGGTCACTTCGGGAGGCGCGAAGGGGGCCACGGAAGTGGCGGTCGGGAAGGACACGTTCCGGTACGAGCTCGCCGTGGCGGGCATCCATCTCGCGTCCGGTCGGACGGGGACGGGCACCTGGGACCTCGGACTTCCGGGACTCACGGTGGACCTGAAGTCGGACGAAGGCGTCCTCGCGGCGTACCGCGAATGGACCTTCCGCCGAGGATGGGTGGGCGACTTCGACGCGAAGCGGGACCGCGTCGACTGCCTCGACGAGAAGCCGGCCCACGTCGTCGTGCGCATCCGGAGGCCGGAGGTCGGCAACCCGGTGCTCCAGTTCGATCTGGCGACCGCGAAGCTCGAGAAGGTGGGGTCCCTCGGGTCGCTGCCGGAAGGCGTGCGCGCGCTCCGCGAACTCGCCGAATGGGGACCTCCCGACGCCCGCGGCGTGCGTTGGCCGAAGGTCATCCTCGACGGCGGAACGCCGCCCATGATCCATTCCCTCCGCGATTCCGCCGAAGGGCTCGCGTGCAAGGGCGTGGTTCCCGGGGCCGGCGCCGACGGATGCACCGAGAAGCTCCCCGGCGCCATGCGGTTCGAATGGCCGGCGTCCGGCGTCGTCCGGGCGCCGCTCCGCCGCACCCTCGGGCAGCTCCAGATCCGCGTGAAGGTCGGCGAGCGCGAGACGTGGGCGCTCCTCGGATCCGGAGCGACGGTGTTCGTCGTCGACGCGGCGAGTCCGCTCAAGGACGCTGCCAAGCCCTCCATGCCGCTCTCCGCCGCCAACGAGTCCTCCCTCGTGGAAGTGGGCATGGGGGAGCTCGCGAAGGTGACGATCGGAGGGCTCACGATCCATCGTCCACCGACCGCCGTCGCGCCGCTCACGGCGCTCCAGAGCTTCGGCGATCCCCGGCCGGAGATCGTCCTCGGCGCGTCGCTGTTCGTCGGTGCGGCCGTGCGCGTCGACACGGTGAAGAACGAGGTCGTGATCGCGAAGGACGCGGCGGCCATCGTCGGCGCGGGGGCCACGGCCGTTCCGTTCCGTCTCGACGCGTGGAGCTTCGTGGTCGACGCGTCCCTCGACGGCGTCAAGGCGCCCCTCGGCGTGAGCACGGCGAACGCCGGTGTCACCATGTTCCGACCTTGGGGCGAGACGAACGGACTCCCCGGCAAGCGTCCCCAGTTGGTCGCGACCGCGCAGCTCCCCGACGGTTCGAAGAAATCCATTCCCGTGATGTTCCGGGCGGACGCCGTCGACCTCGGGCCCATCCGCGCGAAGTCCGTGACCGTGGACGTGGACGAAGTGGCGAACGACACGCCGGTCGCCGGCTACCTCGGACCTTCGTTCGTCTCCCAGTGCCGTGCCTTCACGATCGACACGCCGAAGCGGACGATTTGGTTCGAGGGACCCTGCGATCGGACGTCGCCGGCGTCCCTCGCCGGATGGAACCTCCTCCGCGAGGACGACGCCGCGTGGAAGGGGCGCCCATGGGTGGTCGCGTCCGTGCTGCCGGAGAGTTCGGCCGCGGAAGCTGGCCTCGTACCGGGCGATCGCATCCTCGCGATCGGTGGCGTGCCCGCGGCGAGCGACGCGGACGCCGTGCGTGCCGCCACCGCGAAACCCGAGGGAACGAAGGTCGTCGTCGACTACGTGCGCGCAGGCAAGAAGGCGAAGACCACCCTCACGCTGCACGACGTGTTCGGCGCCACGAAGTCTCCGTGACGCGGCGCACTCCCGCGATCAGATCGCGGTGAGTCGTCCCGATCGGTAGTCCTCGATGGCGGTCCGGATTTCTTCTTCCGTGTTCATGACGAACGGACCTCGACGGGCGACGGGTTCGTGGAGGGGGCGGCCCGCGAGGAGGAGGAGGCGTCCGGACGCGGCTTCGCCCTCCGCGAGGAACGTGTCACCCGGCGCGAGCACGGCGAGCTGGCCCTTCCTCACTTCCTTCCGACCGACGCCGATGCGTGCCGACCCGTCGGTCAGGTAGACGAACGCATTGTGACCCGGGCGGAGCGGATGCTCGAACACCGCGCCCTTCGGGAGGGCGACGTCCACGAACGTCGGATCGACGTCGATGCCCGTCACGGGGCCCGTGACGCCGAGGACGTCTCCGGCCACGACGCGGACGAGGGCTCCTTCCTTCGCGACTTCGGGGATGCGTTCCTTCGGGATGTCCTGGTACCGGGGCTTCCGCATCTTGCTCGCGGCCGGAAGGTTCACCCAGAGTTGGAAGCCCCACATGAGGCCGCGCTCCTGCTTCGGCATCTCGGAGTGGACGATGCCGTGGCCCGCCGTCATCCACTGCGCGCTTCCCGGACCGAGGCGCCCGCGGTTGCCGACGCTGTCCTTGTGCTCCATGGCCCCGTGGATCATGTACGACACCGTCTCGAAGCCGCGGTGCGGATGATCGGGGAACCCGGCGATGTAGTCGTCCGGGTCGTCGGTCTGGAACTCGTCGAGCATGAGGAACGGGTCCAGCATCGACAGCCCGCGGTGTCCGAGGGCGCGCTTCAGACGGACGCCAGCGCCGTCGGTCGTCGGTTGGGCGTCGAAGACGGAGGCGACTTCGCGGACCTTCGCGGGAGCGATCGCGCTCGCCGCGGGGGGGACCGATTCGCCGGGCCTCCGGGAGAGGGCCAACGCGGCGAGCGGAACCGTCACACCCGCGCCGACGAGGAGGTTCCTCCGAGACACGCCCATGGGCGGATCGTAGCGCAGGCGGTCAGGGAACGCCCGTATCCGCGCAGACCGGGGGCGGGGACGGGTTTTGACCGACGGGACGCCGCACCGTCGCGAGCCACGTCGCGCGATCGACCTTCTCGATCTTGAACGACGTGAGGCTCGTACCGCCGGCGGCAGCGACGCTGCTCGCCCCACCCGGCGAGAAGAACGCGTAACCGGGATACCCGACGTGGATGATCGCGTGCGTCAGGTCGACCACGTCGATGCGGTACGCGTTCGCGGGGAACATG
This sequence comes from Polyangiaceae bacterium, assembly GCA_046351475.1. Taxonomy (GTDB): domain Bacteria; phylum Myxococcota_A; class Polyangia; order Polyangiales; family Polyangiaceae; genus JAXLYL01. The sequence goes on along the minus strand of JAXLYL010000031.1, from coordinate 2,983 downwards.
GGCGTGCCGTTGCCGCCCCACTCGCCGCGGTCGTCGGCCGCGCCGAGCGGACCTACCCAGTCTCCGTGGTTGCACGAGCCCTGCGCCTTCGTCGAGCCGAAGTAGACCGCGGTGGAACCCGTTTGCGCGAAGGAGGTCTTCGCGATCTTCCAGACGAAGACCGAACCCGTGCTCGGGTGGGAATAGTTGTAGAGCGTGCCGTCCGCCGAGACGACGAAGTCCCGTTGATCGGTTCCGGGGGACGACGCGTTGCCGCGCACGACCGGCGTGTACGAGACGCCGTCGTTGCCGCTCACGTGTGTGCCGACCCAGTACCCCGTGAAGTCGAACGTGCCGGGGGAGCCGGCCGTTCCGGAGGTTCCCGCGTCGTTCGTCGAACCCGCGTCGACGGTCGCGCCCGAGTCCGCCGGAGTCCCCGCGTCGTTCGGGGACCCGGCCGCGCCCGAGCCACCGCCCGAATCCGGTGAGCCGGTCGTCCCCGACGTGCCCGAATCGACGCCGGTGCCACCGGTTCCGCCGTTGCCGCCAGAGCCGCCGCTCCCGCCGGAGCCGCCGTTGCCGCCCGAATTCGAGGGAGTGCGGCCGCCGTCGACGGTCGAGGCAGTCGCGCGCGCGCCGTCGGTCCCGCCGTCCTCACCGCCGTCGGTCTCTTCCGAGTCGACGACCGCGCCGCCACCACACGCCGTCAGGATCAGAGCCGTCGCGATCCAAAGCGGTCCACGCATGCGTCCACCTCCCCGAGGGCGCCGAGGGTCGCAAGGTCCGTGCGAGCTGCCAGGGATCGTCGGCGATGGCGGCGTCGACGGGCGCGCCCGTTGCCGGGCCAGGGTTCACGCGCGAAGGGGCGACGTCGCACATCCGGCGCGGACGTGCGCCGCGCTCACGCGGACGCGAGTTCCGTCACCTGCCCGTGGATCGACGTCGTTCGCGCCTGGCGTTCCCGCGAACCAGTGCGAGATGTGGGGTCGAGGCGCTTCATGGAGGCCTTGCCGACCGAGACCTCGAGCATCTTCTTCACGCGCGTCCACACGCTCTCTTGCACGTACGGGATCCCGTATTTGGTGCAAAGTGCACGGACCTTCGGGGCGAGCTCCCGGTACCGGAGCATCGGGAGGTCCGGCCAGATGTGGTGTTCGATCTGGTAGTTGAGCCAGAGGTGCGCGTAGTCGACGAGGTCGCCACCGGTGCGGTAGTTCGCCGAACCGATGATCTGACGGAGCATGGCCTCGCCCTTGGTCTTCGCGCGACCGTCGAAGCGGAAGAGATCGTCGCCCGTGTGGTTCGGGCCGACGACGCAGAACGTGTGGACGTTCGTGATCGCTTCGGCGCCGAGCGAGTTGGCGAGCATGCTCCCCGCCGCCCAGGGACCGAAGGGGAGGAAGAGCGCCGGCAACGCGACGAACTCGAGGGCGGCGTAGGGGAGGTAACACCGGAGCCAGAGCGCGCGCTCGTGACCGCGGCCGCCCGTCGCGTCCGCGTCGGAGCGTTCGGCCTGGTGGCGATCGGCCCACGTCCGGAGCGTGTTGGGCGCGTAGTAGAAGAATCGCCACGTGAGCGCGAGGAACGCCATGGCGCCGTACTTCGCGACGACGGGGATCTTCGCGTCGCGCAGGAAGGCCGTGTTCCGCTCGAGGAGGTCGGGGTCCTTCTCTTCGCCGGTGTGACTGTGGTGGAGCACGTTGTGCTCGTAGATCCACGCTTCGGGGATCATCCAATCGGGCCAATCGAGGAACCGCCGGGAGCCGCGCGCGAAGACCTTGCTCGTGTGGCGCTTCGCCACTCCCGGAACCTTGTCGTACCCGCGGTGGCCGACGTGGTGCATGAGCAGCCACCCGGTCGAACGGCCGAGGGAGAGCGCGGCCATGCTCAAGGGGTTCGGAGCGATCCATCCGGTCGCGAGGCCGACCGCCGTCGCCGCCCATCCGATGCGTTCGATCTTCCGGAGGTGCGCCAGATCGGCCTCGCCGAGATCGGCGTCGACGGCCTTCCGGAGTTCCCTCAATTCCGCGAGCAGTCCCTCGAGATCGAGGGCTTCGGGATCGAGCACGGTGGACGGGGCGGGGACGTTCGGGGTCGCGGCAGGAGCGTTCACGGGGCCGGACACGCTACCACGAAGGTCGCCCGGAAGTTCCGTCGCTCGCGCACGGCACGCTATCCTTCCGCCCGTGGACCGCCCTTCGGAACCGACCTGGGTGTCGTTGCGCGACGAGGAGCTCCTCGCGATGCGCATTTGTGACCTGAAGGTGACGATCGCCGGGTCCGATCTCGAGGCACGCATCGCCAAGCTCCACGCCGATCTGGATTCGCGAGGTCTCGCGCTCCGTCCACACTGCTACCTGGGCGACGAGTGGTTCAGTCCCTCCGGCGTGCCGGCCATCGCGATCCCGTTCTACCTCGCGCACCCGCGCCTGAAGCAACTCGAGCTCCACCAGATGATGGAAGTGGAGGGCGGCACGCCGGACTGGTGCGATCAACTCCTCCGCCACGAGTGCGGCCACGTGCTCGATCACGCGTACCGGTTCTCGACGCGGAGGACGTGGCGTCGCGTCTTCGGCAGTCCCGATCTCGAGTACGAGCCCGAGACCTACCGGCCGCGCCCGTACAGCAAGGGGTTCGTCCGGCACCTCCCGAACTGGTACGCGCAGGCCCACCCGGACGAGGACTTCGCCGAGACGTTCGCGGTGTGGCTCGGCATGCCGAAGGCCGAGTGGCAGCTCCGGTACAAGGGGTGGAAGGCGCTCGAGAAGCTCGAATACGTCGACGCACTCATGCGCGAAGCGTCGAAGAAGGCGCCGCTCGTCACCGGTGGACCGCGACCGTCGAACGCCGACAAACTCCGTTCCACGCTCTCCCGCTACTACGCGGGACGCAAGCGCCTCTGGGCCGAAGACACGCCCGACTTCTACGACTCCGATCTCCGTCGCATCTTCGGCGAGTCGTCGGGCAAGACCGTGGCGTCCCAGTTCCTCCGCCGGAACCGGAA